>CAWFCH010000003.1:0-710141 GCA_963814295.1 uncultured Chloroflexia bacterium | reverse complement strand
TAATGATCGGCTATCTACCGGTTGATAAAGACATCGAAGGTCTGAAGCAGGTCGAGCAGGAGATCCGCGATAACGGCGGTGTTGTCGATTCTATGGTCGCAGACGTTACCTCTCCGGAAGACATGGAGGGTTTGTGCGCGAAAGCGCTGGACCGCTTTGGCAGCCTGGATATTCTGGTCAACAGTGCAGGATTTACCAGGTCAGCGAAGGTTCAAGACTTTTCCCCGGATTTGTGGAAGAGCGGGATCGAAGTGAACCTGAGCGGTGCCTTTTACGCTACCCAGGCCGCTTACCGGCACATGATCTCTCAAGGCGCAGGCAGGATCATCTACATCGGATCGGCGGGCTCGATCACAGGCGGCGGGGGATCGGTTGCCTACTCCGCGGCCAAGGCGGGGATTAATGGATTGGTCAGAGCCCTTTCTAAGGAACTAGCGCCCCAGGGGATTACCGTGAACGCGGTATTACCCGCTCTCATTGAAACAGATCTGCTGAGGGACAAGGAACCGGATTTGGAGAAACGTAACAAATACATCGATCGAATTCCTGTCGGGCGTTTTGGTACACCCCAGGATGTGGCCTACATGGTGCTGTTCCTGGCATCGGAGTACGCCGGATTCATCACCGGACAGAACATCATCGTTGATGGCGGATCCACCTATAAATAGGTGAATACACAAATGATTGGCTCGGCACATCTGAGCATGTCAAAAATACTCTTAATGGAGAAATAAAATGAACAGAGAAGAAATCTTGGAAAAAGCCTACAAGTTGGGATTTGAGGGAGAGCACGACGTCAGAGGGTGCGCCCAATGCGCCATTGCCGCGGTTCAGGACGCGCTTGGGATCCAGAACGATCTCGTATATAAGTCCGCCAGCGGTCTGGCCGGTGGAGCAGGGGAGTGTATTGACGGTAACTGTGGGGGAGTATCCGGTGGAATTATTTCCATGAGCATGTTCTTTGGCCGCACCCGGGAAGAAGAAGCCTCCAGGCAGGGCCGGAAGGATAAATATGTCTCTTTTCGGATGGCTGCCGCGCTGCATGACAAGTTCATGGAAAAATACGGAACAGTGATCTGCGGCGGGATCCACACAAAGATCTATGGCCGTGCTTATGACCTGCGGGATGATGAGCAGAAACAAATGTTCAGGGACGCAGGCGCGCATGAACGGGAAGACGGTTGCTGCGCAGTGGTAGGTGATGGAGCCCGTTGGGCAACCGAGTTGATCCTGGATGAACTTGAAGCAGCCGGATTGACCCTGGAAGATTTCCAATATTTGATCGACACAAAGAAACAGGAAGCTGAATAAAAAAACGAGCGAATTTATAGGAGCAAACACTTATGCCTGAAGCAGATCATGAGGGAAAGACCTATTACACGGACGTACCCCAGCAGGGGAAGCTGTTCTTCTTGAAAGGTTCGAATGAATTGGACTGGGGGATGAAGAACCGGTTGTCACGGATCTTCAATCCCGGTGATGGTCGCACAGTTATGCTGGCCATCGACCACGGCTATTTCCAGGGTCCGACCTCGGGGTTGGAGCGCATCGATGTGAGCATTTTACCGCTCGTGCCGGAGGCCGATGTGCTGATGTGTACCCGGGGTATCCTGCGCACTGTTGTACCGCCTTCCGTCACGATACCGGTAGTGATGCGGGCTTCTGGGGGACCAAGCATTCTCAAAGAACTGTCGGATGAAGAAATCGCCATGGATATGGAAGACTGCATCCGATTGGGTGTGTGCGCCACAGCCATCCAGGTGTTCATCGGAGGACAGTTCGAATCCCGCTCCGTGGTGAACATGACCCGGCTGGTGGACGCAGGTCTGCGGTATGGAATTCCCACCCTGGCAGTCACCGCCGTAGGTAAGGAACTGGTGCGCGACGCCCAGTACTTCCGCCTGGCAACGCGCATGTGTGCCGAACTGGGTGCTCAATACGTAAAAACCTACTATGTAGAAGAAGGTTTTGAAACCGTAACCGCTTCCTGCCCGGTGCCGATCGTGATCGCTGGTGGTAAAAAACAGCCCGAGTTGGATGCCTTGAAGATGGCCTGGAACGCTATCGACCAGGGAGCCGCCGGCGTGGATATGGGGCGCAACATCTTCCAATCCGATTCCCCGATGGGAATGATGAAAGCGATCAAGGCGATCGTTCACGGTAATGAAACACCGGAGAAAGCCTACGATTTGTACCAGACAATCAAGAATAAAGGGAATTAGCGGAACCTGATGAGCTACTTACAAAAATACGCTAGCGAGGTCCGGGACTTCATCAAGGTATGCAAATCCCTGGCCGAAAAAATGTACACGACCAGCCTTGGAGGAAACCTCTCAGTCAAGTTGGAGGAAAACCTGATCCTGATCACACCAACGTGCGTTGAAAAATCTGAGGTGTCCGAGAAGGATGTGGTTTTTATTGACATGCAAGGAAAAACAGTGGAAGGCACCCGCAAGCCAACCGGTGAAGTACCAATGTACCTTAATTTCTATCGTGACCGACCCGACATCAAAACGGTGATCCACTGTCACCCGCCTTATACCAATACCTTTGCCATTTTAAAAGGAACTAACTGGTTGATGAAACCGGTTTTCCCTGAGACAGTTGTTGAAGTGGGACCTGTACCGGTGGTGCCTTACGGCGAACCATTGACCCAAAAACTGGCTGATAACTTCGCTCCATTTTTGAAAAAGTACAACGCTTTTCTTATGGAGAACCATGGACTGACGATTCTGAGTTCTGCCGACATCCGTAGGACCATGCAGTTGGTAGATATCCTTGAAGTAAGTGCCATTTCAATCCTGCAGGCTTTAATGATTGGGGAGGTCAAAGAGCTGACCAGGGAGGATGTTCAGAATCTCGAGAACACCATGAAAACAAGAAATCTACCCATGATTGGAGCCCCGGGAGTCAACAGGTCCATGGTCGACCTGTACTTTACCGAAGGGAATTAGAACCTTAACCACACCCAAACTCCTTGGACTTGGGGCATATCAAAAGTAAGTAAGAAAGTGAGGTGAAACGCAAGTATTGAAAATCTTTAACCTGAAAAAATCAAAGAAGATTTAAAAATTTTGAGAGAAGAAGTGGAGGGTTCACCATGAAAAAGTCGTTTATTTTTGTTCTGTTGATTGCACTGTTGGTTGTAATGGCAGGTTGTGCTCCAAAAGCGACACCTGTCGCAACTGAAGCACCTGTCGTAGACGAAGCACCTGCCGCAGAAGACGTCACCATTGGTTTTATCCCCATGACCCTTGATAATGAATACTTCATTACCATGGTCAATGCTGCGCAGCAGGAAGCCGATAAATTAGGCGTCGAACTGCTTGTCCAGGCTGGTACATCACATGGTAGCGCTGAGGAACAGCTGCAAATCGTTGAGACCATGATCACCAATAAGGTTGATGCCATTTGTATCGTTCCGAGCAGCTCGGTCGGTTTGATGACCGCGTTGAAGAAAGCCGAAGAAGCTGGAATCCCGGTTATCAACCTGGACACAGCTTTGGATGCGGAACTTGTCAAGAGCAGCGGTTTGAAACCCGTTCCGTTCATTGGGACCAACAACTATGATGGTGCCAAACTCGCTGGCGAATATGCACTTGAGATCACCGGTGGCACTGGCAAAGTTGCCATTCTGACCGGAATCGCTGGACAGCAGAATGCAGCCGATCGCCGCAACGGTTTCTTTGATGTGGTTGATGGCAAACTTGAAGTAGTGGCAGAAGCCTCTGCGGATTGGGAAGTCGAGAAAGGTTACAACGCCGCTCAGAACATGATCCAGGCGAATCCTGATCTGGTTCTGATCTTTGCAAGCAACGACAACATGGCGCTTGGTGCCATCCGTGCTGCAAAAGAAGCTGGCAAAGACATCAAAGTCATCGGTTACGATGCGATTGGTGAAGCATTGAACTCCGTCAAAGCTGGTGAGATGGCCTCAACCATCGCCCAATTCCCGGCTGAAATGGGAATCCAGGGTGTACAGGCGGCTATGACCTTGCTTGGTGGTGGAACCATGCCGGAATACACCTACACTGAAACCCGCCCCATCACCTCGGAAAATGTCGAAGAGTTCATGAAATACCTTGATCAGTTCAAGAGCGACGAACCAGCTGCCGATGCTGAAGCCCCTGCAGAACCTGTCACCATTGGTTTTATCCCCATGACCCTTGATAATGAATACTTCATTACCATGGTCAATGCTGCGCAGCAGGAAGCCGATAAATTAGGCGTCGAACTGCTTGTCCAGGCTGGTACATCACATGGTAGCGCTGAGGAACAGCTGCAAATCGTTGAGACCATGATCACCAATAAGGTTGATGCCATTTGTATCGTTCCGAGCAGCTCGGTCGGTTTGATGACCGCGTTGAAGAAAGCCGAAGAAGCTGGAATCCCGGTTATCAACCTGGACACAGCTTTGGATGCGGAACTTGTCAAGAGCAGCGGTTTGAAACCCGTTCCGTTCATTGGGACCAACAACTATGATGGTGCCAAACTCGCTGGCGAATATGCACTTGAGATCACCGGTGGCACTGGCAAAGTTGCCATTCTGACCGGAATCGCTGGACAGCAGAATGCAGCTGATCGCCGCAACGGTTTCTTTGATGTGGTTGATGGCAAACTTGAAGTAGTGGCAGAAGCCTCTGCGGATTGGGAAGTCGAGAAAGGTTACAACGCTGCCCAGAACATGATCCAGGCGAATCCTGATCTGGTTCTGATCTTTGCAAGCAACGACAACATGGCGCTTGGTGCCATCCGTGCTGCAAAAGAAGCTGGCAAAGACATCAAAGTCATTGGTTACGATGCGATTGGTGAAGCATTGAACGCAGTCAAAGCTGGTGAGATGGCCTCAACCATCGCCCAATTCCCGGCTGAAATGGGAATCCAGGGTGTGCAGGCGGCTCTGACCTTGCTTGGTGGTGGAACCATGCCGGAATACACCTACACCGAAACCCGCCCCATCACCGCGGAAAATGTCGAAGAGTTCATGACGTATCTTGCCCAGTTCAAATAGACCTATTTCGTTCAACGAAAAGTCTCAGTAGAGTACCATGGGCGAAACAATATCGGATTAGTTTCTCCTCAGATCTTAGACCTGGAATTCAATTTCCAGGTCTAAGGAATCATTATTACACTTTTAGGTTTCAACCATTTATAATATACATTGTACAAATATTGTTAGACATGAGAAACCAATTGAGGAGGTAGGGAAATGAACAAGCGAATTGACTCACTAAGGGAACGGTATTTCGAGACAATTCCGGAGGTCTGTCCGGAGCGGGCAAGGTACTTCACTCAGTCCATGAAAGAAACTGAAGGTGAATACATTGCGTTAAGACGCGCGAAAGCATTTGCGAACGTTCTTGAAAATATGACGATTTTCGTTGCGGACGACGAACTTATTGTTGGAAACCTTGCAAGTAAACCGCGGTCCGCACCTGTTTATCCTGAATATTCCATTGATTGGATCGTCAGCGAGTTCAATGGAAAACCCTATCCATTGGATGAACGTCCTGGCGACAAGTTTATATGCACCGAGGAAACAAAAGCCGAAATACTTGGGCTGCTTGATTATTGGAGAGGAAAAACAGTATTCGAGAATCTTCGGAAGAATCTTCCTGAAGAATGCAATCTGGCATGGAATATGGCTGCCATTGATGACACCTGGGTTTCGTCCGCAGCTTTGGGCAACCATATGGTGGACTTTGAATGGGTATTGAAAGAAGGACTGGTTGGTGTTGTTGATCGCGCAGAAAAATACCTTGAAAAAATTGATTTGACCCAACCAGATGCCATAAAAAAATACTGGTTCTTACAATCTGTGGTGATCGCGAATAAAGCAGCGATCAAGTTCTCAAAACGATTTTCTGATGAATGCGCACGCCAGGCTGAACGCTCAAAAGATCCGGTTAGAAAAGCCGAGCTTGAAAAATTATCAGAAATTTGCCTCAACGTACCGGCAAACCCTGCCAGGTCTTTCTGGGAAGGCGTCCAGGCAGTGTGGTTCGTCTTATTGCTGGTCCATATTGAATCCAACGGACACGCGAATTCCATCGGCCGATTTGATCAGTATCTGAATGATCTATATGAAGCTGATATTAAGAACAAATCAATAACCCGGGATGGCGCGCTTGAGCTCATCGAGGCTTTCATCATCAAATGCAACGAGCTGAACAAGTTGCGCTCCTGGCCTGACACGTCAATGTTCCTTGGATACCACATGGCGATCAACCTTGCCATTGGCGGGCAAACCGAGGATGGAAAAGACGCAGTAAATGATCTTTCTTACCTTGTGCTGGAGGCGTGCGGGGATGTGCAATTGTTCACCCCGTCCGTTTCAGTGAAATGGTTTGAAGGTACCGACGATAAGTTCCTTGAAAAATCTCTTGAAGTAGTTCAAGTCCACAAAGGTGGTATGCCAGCCTTTTATAACGATAAGGCATTTATCAGAACCCTTCTGGAAATGGGAATCGACAAGAAGGATGCCTGGAATTGGGCACCAGTTGGCTGCATTGAAGCTACGATCCCTGGTAAATGGGATTTTGCAGCAAAAGGCTCCTGGCTCAGTGTTGCCAAGGTATTAGAGATCACACTCAACAACGGTAAGGATCCTGCCACAGGTATCACCCTGTTGCCTGGTGATGGTGATCTGACAACTTTTAAATCCACTGACGAGATTTTCAAGGCGTTTAAAAAGCAACTTCACTATTTTATGGAGCTTCAGGTCATCACGGAACATATCAACGACGAGATGCATAAGGTGATTGATATCAATGCTTTCACTTCATCTCTGGTACATGATTGCATTGAACGCGGTCTTTCGCTAATCGAAGGTGGAGCGATTTATTCAGCTGATGGCGGCCCAACGTGTGGCACCATTACTGCTGGTGATTCCCTGGCGGCGATAGAGTATGCAGTATTTGAGAAGCGTTTGCTCACTGGAGAACAATTGCTCCATGCGCTGGACACGAATTTTGAGGATATAACCACCACACCGACAGGTGAGGAAATCCGGCAGTTGATGTTAAATAAAACACCAAAATTCGGTAATGATGATGACAAGGCCGATAAATGGTCAATAAAGGTGGCAGATTTTATTGGCTCCTCCTACCGGAACGATTTCAAGAACTCCAGGTACGGGAAAGGTCCTGTTCCTTGCTGCTACTCGTACAGCCAGAGCCCGGTTACTGGGAACGTTGCTTTTGGTGCTGCTGTAGGTGCCACTCCTAACGGCAGGAAAGCCGCAAAACCAGTTAACAATGGTATGTCTCCTTGCAACGGCGCAGAAAAGACCGGTGCGACAGCTGCCATCAATTCAGTAGGCAAGATGCCAAGTATCTGGTTCCAAAAAGGGGCAATCTTGAATATGAGGTTAGGGAATGGTATTTTGACCACTGAAGAAGGCCGCGCCAGGGTAACTGGCTTGATAAAGGTCCTTTTTGAAAAGTACGGTGAGCAGATTCAATTTAATGTTGTGGACAATAAAATACTGATGGATGCCAAAGCGCATCCTGAAAACTACCACGATTTGCTGGTTAGGGTATCAGGGTATAGTTGTTTGTTCACACCATTAGATCCACGCTGCCAGGATGACCTAATTGAGCGGCTGGAACTTGATGTATGACGGGTGTCGTTTTTAGTATCGAGCGATATGCGTTACAAGACGGACCCGGAATCAGGACTTTAGTATTTCTTAAAGGTTGCCCTTTAAATTGTAAATGGTGTGCAAATCCGGAATCGCAGATTTTCACGCCCCAGATTCTTTACTTCCGTAATAAATGTGCATCTTGTGGGCGTTGCATCGAACTTTGCCCACAAGATGCTATCCAAATCGATGATGAGTTTGGATTAGTAACTGATCCTGACAGATGTACGTTGTGTGGCATTTGTATTGACGCTTGTTATTATGGTGCTCGTGAAATGAGCGGTGAGGAGATGGAAGTCAGCGAGGTACTGGACGTCATCGAGAGAGATCATCTGTTTTACGACATGACTGGAGGAGGCGTAACTTTATCTGGCGGAGAGCCCCTACTGCAGATCGGATTTGTGCGCGAATTATCCAGAGAGTGCAGGGAACGTGGCATCCATACGGCCATAGAGACTACACTCTTTTCCGATAAAGAAGCCGTAAAACGCGCCATTGAATATATAGATCTCGTGTTTGTAGATGTCAAGCATTTAAACTCGCAGGTTCACGAACAGTTTACGGGTGTTAGGAATGAGCGCATTTTGGAAAATATCATGATGATTGACAGTCTGGGCAAGCAATTCATCATTCGTGTCCCTTTCATCCCTGGGTTAATGACGATGACGAAGCCCAGCGGTCGATCTATGAATGGGCAGCTAAATTAGAAAATCTTAAATGGATCGAGATCCTTCCTTATCACAGATTGGGAATGGGCAAGTACCAGGGTTTGGGCAGGTGCTATCCGATGGGTGACATTAGCCCTGTATCCAAACAATCCTTGTCCTATTTAAAGGATATGGGTGCTGAATTTGGTGTTGAAATTCGAATAGGTGCGCGTTAGTAATCTTTTTATAAGGAATCATGATGCCATCATCAAAATCATTGGTCAATTGTGTTGCGTTTGATTGCGGAAATTCTTCGTTTCGTACCGTTCTTGGGCAATTTGATGGGAACCGTACAACAACCGAGGTAGTTTCTCAGATAGCTCATAACACGATCGAAGTAAATGGACTGTATTACTGGGATATCCTGCATGTTTTTGATGGGTTAAAACAGGGTCTTAAGGAAGCCGTAATGCGCGTAGGAAAAATCGACTCGATCGGGATTTGTACCTGGGGAGTTGATTTTGGCTTTCTCGACCGAAATGGTTATTTATTGGCGAACCCGCTCTGCTATCGCAATTCCATTGGTGAAGAGGAATTATCTGGTCTTTCGAATGCGGAAAAGCGCTGGGTATTTGAGCAGACGGGTATCCAGAACAATCGCATCAATTCTCTTTACCAATTGACCGGGATCAAACGGATCATGCCAGACGTGTTTGATATTGCACAACACCTGTTAATGATCCCTGACCTGCTCGGGTATTTCTTTACTGGTGAAAAATTCACTGAGTTTTCGATCGCCAGCACAACCCAGTTGTTGGATGTGAGAAGCAAGGAATACTCACAAGCTGTCATTGACCGCTTCGGGTTATCTCGCAGCATGCTTGCACCGTTGAAAAAGCATGGTGAAGTGATTGGAATGCTCAAGGATTCCATCGCTGAGGAGCTGCGCATACCACCGTGCCCTGTTGTCTGCGTACCATCGCATGATACTGCCTGCGCTGTCACAGCTGTTCCCACGCAGGAGAAGGATTTCCTGTTCATCAGCTCCGGGACCTGGTCGTTAATCGGCACCGAACTTCAGGAACCGATCATCGATCAGAAGGTTTTTGACCGCGATTTTGCGAATGAAGGTGGTGTCTTCGACTCGATCACATTATTAAAGAATTCCGCGGGTATGCATATACTCCAGGGTATTAAAAGAGATTTGGAACTCGATGGAAAAAAATACTGCTGGGATGAAATCGTGGCATTTGCGAGAGCCTGTCAAGATGCTCCGTGTTTATTTGACCCGAATTCATTTGAATTATTCAATCCCCGGAACATGATTTCTGCCATAAAATCCCTGATGAAGCGTGGAGACGGGTCCATAGAACTGGTCGTCGCCTCAACCTACGCCTCACTGGCATTCACCTACCGCCGCACAGTTGAACAGATTCAGGAAGTCACTGGAAAGGATTATCCTTGCATCTATGTGGTAGGTGGCGGTTCGCAAAATCACTATCTTAACCAACTGACAGCTGATCTGACCGGAAAATGTGTGGTGTCAGGACCCAAGGAAGCCACATCGCTTGGAAACTATCGGCGTCCAACTGGTTGCCCACATTGATGGCTTCAACCTGAGTGACATAAGAGAAATGGTGAAGAATTCGGAAGATATCACGTCCTTCCAACCCAACCCACTTAGGGATGTTCAACTGATTGAAAACCAGTACAAGGAGTTTTTAGAAACATTGTAATGATCATTGGTAAGGATTTTCAAATCAATGGGTTTATCAGCAGCATCGTTCCTATACTGAAATGTGTGGAGTAATTAAATGAGTGAGTTCCTGCTAGAGATGAAGAATATATCAAAGGAGTTCTCCGGTGTGTGGGTACTCCAGGATGTGAATTTGTCTCTGAAAAAAGGAGAGGTTCACGTCTTGTTGGGTGAAAATGGTGCTGGAAAATCAACCTTGATCAAGATATTATCCGGGGCATATACAAAGACGAGCGGCGAGATTTTTATCGGTGGAGAGCCAGTTGATATCAGGAATCCATCCGACGCCTTCGGTCATAAGATCGGGGTGATCTACCAGGAATTCAACCTTAATCCATTCATGCCTGTTTATGAGAATCTCTTTTTAGGCAAAGAATATTCAAATGCCATCGGTTTTATTGATCGTAAGCGAAGCATCAAGGAAGCAAAAAGCGCGCTTCAACGGGTTGGCCTCGATATTTCTCCCAAGAAATTAGTGAAGGATCTATCCGTCGCTCAAATGCAATTGGTAGAAATTGCCAAAGCGATTATGTCACAGGTCCAAATCCTGGTCTTTGATGAGCCGACCGCTACCCTGACCGAAAAAGAGATAGAAAAGCTATTCCAAATCATTAATGAATTGAAGGCCGATGGTGTGGGGATCATCTACATATCCCACCGCATGAAGGAGCTCAAATATATCGGTGATCGTTGTACTGTCCTCCGGGATGGAAGATATATCGACACCGTGAATCTTTCTGACGTAGAGGATTGTGACCTGGTTCGCATGATGGTTGGACGATCAGTTGAGTTTGAAAAGAGGACTGAAAATTATTCAAATCCAAATGAAGACGTGCTCGGTGTTGAGGGGTTAAGCTACCGCAACCTGTTGGACAATATCACCTTCACCCTGAAGAAAGGGGAGGTTCTTGGTGTCGCGGGATTGGTGGGATCCGGGCGCACTGAGTTGGCGAAATGTATCATCGGTGAATATAAAGCGACGCGTGGAACGATCATGGTTAAAGGGAAAAAAGTAAAGATATCGGACCCGTGTGATGCGATCAAAAATGGGATCGTTTACCTGAGCGAAGACCGAAAAAATGAAGGGCTTATTGTCAAGCACGATGTGCAAACCAATGCCACAATTACAGGTCTTGATAAGTTCATCCGCGCCGGATTGATCAATATTGAAAAAGAGAAAGATTGTGCCAATGGGCTGGTGAAGCAATTTAACATCAAGACCAATGGGTTGAATATGCTGATCAAATATCTCAGCGGCGGAAATCAACAAAAAGTGGTCATCGCCAAGTGGGTTAATTCCGGTGCTGATATTTACATTTTTGATGAACCCACGCGCGGGATTGATGTTGGAGCACGCCAGGAGATTTACCTGATCATGGAAGATCTGGTAAAAGCAGGCGCATCCATCATTATGATCAGTTCGGACCTGGTAGAGATCATTAAGATGTCAGATCGGGTACTTGTTATGCATCAAGGAAGAATTGGGGGAATCCTGGAGAACAATGTGGATTTGTGCCAGGAGACAATCCTCAATTATGCAATCGGGAGGCAGTGCTGATGGAACAGGCGGAAGTAAAAAAATCGGTATTTGAAGTAATTAAATCGTACAGTCTTTACCTGGCTTTTCTGGTGATTTTCATTGCATTTTCATTATTAAACGAGAATTTTCTCAGCATCAATAATGTATTGAACATTATTGTTCAATCCTCGATTATTGCGATTATTGCTGTTGGTCAAACCATGGTCATTCTCACATCTGGAATCGACCTGAGTGTTGGTTCGATAGTGGGAGCGGTCGGGATTGGGATTGGTCTCCTGATGGTTGCGGGAGTTTCAATTCCGGTTGCTGTCGTTGCTGGCGTGATCATGGGCGCAATCTTTGGATTGATTAATGGTGTGATCATCAGTTATGGACGCGTTCCAGCGTTCATTACCACGCTTGGTATGATGGGTATGGCGCGAGGGTTTGGCCTGGCGATGAACGAGGGTAAACCGGTTGCCGGGTTACCCATGGAATTTGAAAAGATTGCCTCCGCAAGCGTTGGTGGAATCCCCAGTTTTGTCTTTTACACACTGATCATCTACGTGATCATGTTCATTGTTCTTGAGCGCACAAAATTTGGTCGCCACATCTATGCCATTGGCGGCAACAGAGATGCCGCCCGCCTTTCAGGTGTAAAGGTTAGAGTTGTTGAGATGATCGTTTATTTGTTCTCGGGATTGTTTGCAGGATTGGGTTCTGTACTGTTGACCGCCCGTTTGAACTATGCCACACCCGTGGCAGGCAATGGTTATGAACTTGATACCATCGCGGCTGTTGTCATTGGTGGTACAGCGCTTTCAGGCGGGCAGGGCAGGATTATTGGAACCCTGGTAGGAGCGCTTATGCTTGGCATTCTGAGAAACGGATTAACAATTGTAAATGTTTCCTCATTCTTCCAGCAGATCATCATAGGCGCAGTAATTATTATCGCGGTTTTTGCAGACAAACTTAATGAAAAGAAGAATGCATAGAAGGTTAAGATTTGGGTTTTCCCCGATTTTCCTGGTCTTTCCAATTGGCGCGTTCATTACGCTCGAATAGTCAATTACATTTTTAATCGAACGAAATTCGATCACAATTATGCCCAATATCACGTAGAGGGATTCCTTAATCATGATCATTGTTGAAGTAGGAAGCCTAAATATGGACCTGGTGGTGCGGATTCCAAATATCCCTAAACCAGGGGAGACCTTGATGGGCGGGGTATTTCACACATACCCAGGAGGAAAAGGGGCCAACCAGGCAGTCGCTGCTGCCCGGCTGGGGGCACAGGTCTACATGGTCGGTTGCGTGGGGAGGGATCCATTTGGAGAGGAATTACGCGCGACCATGGCTGCTGAGGGTGTTGATTGCTCTCATGTGATCGTTCACCCGGAGGAATCCACAGGTGTCGCGCTAATACAGGTGGATGCAAAAGGCCAAAACAGCATCGCGCTGGCAAGCGGCGCAAATATGTGCCTGAGCAGCGCGGACGTTGAACATGCGCTGCAATCCATAGGCGAGTTTGACGCCGTGGTCATGCCCCTCGAAGTATCTCTTGACTCCGTCGTCACAGCAGCCCGCATCGCCTCCGGTAAGGGGGCAAGGGTGATACTAAATCCTGCCCCAGCCCAGATACTGAAGCCTGACCTGCTCCGTATGGTCGATGTTCTGGTACCGAATGAACACGAGATTGCCTTGATGACTGGTCTGCAGATTCAATCCGATAATGATCTTCACCGCGCAGCCGAAAAGTTGCACGCTCAAGGTCTCAAGGAACTGGTGATCACCTTGGGAAACCGGGGATCCTTTTATTCCAACCATTATGCAGAAGAAAACTTGATTGTTCCTGCTCCAAAGGTGCAGGCTGTGGATACGACCGCTGCGGGTGATTGTTTTATTGGAGCGTTGACGGTCGGACTGTGTGAAGGGAAAACCATGACCTCTGCGATAGAGTTTGCCAGTATCGCCGCGGCCATATCCGTCACCCGGTTTGGAGCGCAACCCTCGTTGCCCAACCGAAGAGAAGTCGAAGAGTTTATCCGTGAAAGGGACACCAGATAAAGAAAATAGGCATTATAAATGCAGCGATCTCCTCGGTTATTGCTCATCTCGCGCATACTGAAATGTTAACCATTATTGAACGTAAAGATGTCGACCGATAAGTCAACGGCCACCCGCTTTACTGGGTGGTCGTTGACGTAAAATGACCTGACCCTCAATAAGGGTCAGGTCATTTGTATTTTAGCGTACGAATTTCTTTCTTTGATCTTCCACCATTAAACGACAAGACGGTTGAAGAATGAGCAGTAGTGCTGCAGGGCTTTCCGGAGGTTTTCAGTAGAGACATCATTACCCTGTTTCCATTGGCTTTCAAGAGAGCTACGTTCGCCAGAAAACATCTGGGTGATCTTCTCTACCACTTCAGAAACAAGCGCGTCCGCTTCCTGGAGCGCAGCAGATGTTGCAGCTTTCGCTAAAATCAACATATATGTCTTTCAGAAACAGGTAACTATAAGGGTAATGATGGTCTGTCAGTTGGTGTGCTTTGGCTCATTTGGGAAAGGTTTCACCTAGCATTCCTCTTGCTTTTAAAATACTTGGTGCACTCGCATATTTTGAAAATATAAAACCACAGCAATGAATTCTTCAGAGAGGGTACATGCAAAGGGGTATATCTCAGCTATCGCGAATTCATGCAATCTGCAAGCCCTATACGCCCAGGTTGGAAAATACGCGGGTCCATGTGCGCGATCGGAGGGTTCATCACTGGGGAGAATGACATGTGCGCCAGGATATCTCTTTCCAGGTTAATTCCCGGAGCAATTTCGATCAATTCAAGACCCTGTGGAATTAGCTGAAATACAGCCCGCTCGGTGATAAATAAAACCTGCTGATGGTTCTTAATGGCATTGCGACCGGAAAAAGTGATATGTTCCACCTGGCCGATAATCTTGCAGGAATGCCCTTCTTTATCGATATGGAGCTCTCCATTTCCAACGCGGATCGATGTATCTCCAACCATAAAGGTGCCCATGAAGACGACCTTACGGGCATTCTGGCTTATGTTGATAAAACCTCCTGCACCTGCCAGGCGGTTACCAAATTTACTAACATTCAAGTTGCCATGACAGTCTGCTTGAGCCAACCCCAAAAAAGCCACATCCAATCCGCCGCCATCATAGAAATCGAACTGGTATGGCTGGTCGATCAGCGCTTCCATGTTGGTTGCGGCACCAAAGTTCAGTCCTCCTGCAGGCACACCTCCGATCGTTCCAGGTTCTGTGGTGAGCGTGATTTTGTTGAGCAACCCTTCTTCAGCTGCAACAGCTGCAACTCCTTCAGGCATGCCAATCCCCAGGTTTACCACCTCCCCGGCGCAGAGCTCAAAAGCTGCCCGGCGTGCAATTATCTTACGCTCGTCCAGTACCAGGATGGGGAGGTTTTCAAGCGGTACTGTCACCTCACCTGAGTACGCCGGGTTATATTGGGTGGCAAAAGTTTGATAGTGATTTTCAGGCTGAGCCACAACAACGTAATCGACGAGTATTCCAGGAGTTTTCACCTGCCGTGGATGCAGGGTACCTCTGGCTGCGATTCTTTCGACCTGGACGATCACCAGCCCTCCAGAATTCCTGGCAGCCATTGCCATCGAAAGGGTCTCCAACGTGAGCGCTTCTTTTTCCATTGTGATGTTTCCCGCAGTATCGGCGGTGGTGCCGCGGATGATGGCAACATCGATCTTCGGCAACCGATAAGCCAAGTACTCATGTTGATCAAAAGAGATAAGTTCTACCAGGTCTTCCTGCGTTCGGGAATTGATCTTGCCGCCGCCCAGGCGCGGATCTACAAACGTATCCAATCCAACATGGGAGATCGTGCGCGGCTTTTTTGCAGCGATATCCCGGAACATGTGGGAGATCACCCCCTGCGGAAAGTTGTAAGCTTCAATTTCGTTCTGAATTGCCAGCGCCTGGAGCTTAGGTACCAGTCCCCAATGCCCGCCGATCACACGCCTCAGCATGCCCAGGTGCGCAAAGTGGTTGAGGCCTCGATCTTTTCCATCACCCTGTCCAGCCGCATAAATGAGGGTCAGATCGCAGGGGTGCCCTGTACGCAGGAAGGATTCTTCCAGACCGATGGCGACTTCTTCAGCGAATCCTGTTCCCACAAACCCGTCGGTTGCAACTACGTCGCCATCTCGAACGAGTTCTCCAACCTGTTGAACTGAGATTATTTTTCCCATGTTGTCCGCTCCAAAAGTTTAACTAGAAACCGCAATGATACTCAGTGATCACCATCGATACGAGACCATGGTACCGGGTGCGTTGTAGGCGAGTGAGATCTCAATCTGCCGTCCATTAAATTGATCTTGGTGTGTTTATAAAAACCAATTTTCTATCAATTTTTCAGAAGAACCCAAATAATCCTCCCAAAAGTAAAAAATTCTGGAGGCAGGGCGAGGATAGATACAAGTGAAGCGATTCTAAATATCATCTCTCGATACCACTACTATAGATGTAGAATCCACGGCCGCTTTTCCTGCCCAGCCATCCTGCATTGACATATTGACGCAGCAAAGGGCATGGGCGGTACTTGGAATCTCTGTAACCAGATTGCATGACCTCAAGGATACTGAGGACTGTGTCGAGCCCAATGAGGTCTGCCAGTTGTAATGGTCCCATAGGATGATTCATTCCCAATTTCATTACAGTATCGATATCTTCCGCACTCGCCACACCCTCTGAAAGGCAGTAAATGGCTTCATTAATCATAACTTGCAGCACCCGGTTGGAAACAAAACCAGGCACATCACGCACCTCGACCGGCGTTTTACCTAATTCTATTGCAAGATCCCGTACAAACGTGAGTGTCTCATCTGTGGTTAACTGCCCGCGGATAATTTCCACCAACTTCATAACAGGAACAGGGTTCACGAAGTGCATTCCCACGACTTTTCCAGGACGTTCTGTGTACGTGGCGAGCTCAGTGATCGACAAGGAAGAGGTATTCGTCGCGAATATACAGGAGGGAGCGGTAATTGCATCTAATTTCTTAAAAATTTCAGATTTAACTTCCATTTTTTCAGTAACGGCTTCGATGACAAGATCGCATTCTTCCGCGTCTCTTATATCCGTGGAGGGGATTAGGTTATTCAAAGTTGCTGTTTTCTGGTCCTTGGTAATCTTTTCCTTCCCTACGTCCTTTGTGAGAATACTCTCGATGAATGCGAGCCGACTATTCACAAGGTTGAAATTGATATCATTGAGATAGGTTGTCTTACCGATGGAGGCCATAACCTGGGCGATTCCACCACCCATCTGCCCAGCGCCGATTACAATTACCTTCATTATATTCTCCTTTGGGATCATTTCTTATCCTTCCTAACGTCTACATGATCCACACCACTACTGAGATTCAGGTCCACAATTCTTTCTTGAGAAAAGGAAAGGTCATACAAATGAGACTGCTAGTCGCCAGGTTGATTATTTCCAGTTCATTGACGATTTTCCCGACAATATTTAAGCGCATAAAACCACCAGTTGCGACCACATCATCATCCTGAATGATCTCCCTGACTTGCTTATAAAAGTTAATTTTTTCTCATATTATTCGTTCCATGAGAATATGTTATTAATTTAACCAGTGATACTTATGGATTCCAACAATACGAGTCAATGGTACTCTATTTGTTGAAAGTGAGTGTGTTCCACCCGGCTAATCTCTCATTAGATTTTGCCGGGTTGATAAAGACTAATTTTATATTAATTTATTAAGGGAGTTGTCCTCCTGAAATGTGCTTTTCGGGAAACGGGGAGTGGATTGGCCTGCCCTCCTGAAGGAAGTCGGGACTTTGTGACTTACTGGTCAGTCCAGAGAACCACTACCCTTACGGGTACTTTGTGACCTCCGGGTTACATGGTGTCCTTAAGGGTATGAGTTTATATCCAGAATCAGTGGGGTAATGGTTATTTTTGCATGACACAGCGTTTGATATACTTTTTATTAGTTAATCTTGTGCCCCCGGCGCGGCTCGAACGCGCAACCTACTGTTTCGAAGACAGGCACTCTATCCAATTGAGCTACGGGGGCTTCGCCCAAATTATACTCCATTCAAATCACCCCTTGCCGGGTTTGTTACAATGATAATCAAGAGGTTCCCATGCAGAAGGTTATCACTTCGGAGCGTGTACCCATCATGTTGTGGCTGTACGGCATCCTCTATCAAGGGATGAGCCGATTTAATGAAGGACTATTCCCAGGCAGCCAGCTGCTGTACCAGTTCCGGGTTAAATAACCCGTTCCCGTAATCCCCGAGCATACTGAGATCGCTCAGTACAATGACTTCACCAGCACCGATTTGGATTTGGGCGATGTGCGCATGATTCCTGCTGCCTGCCAGCACCTCTCCTGAGTTCATCGAAAATTCTACCGTGTTGACCGGGTTTACATTCACCGAGGATGTACCATCCAGAATACCGCCGGGAACGACGGTGAGGGAATTATCCTCTGTTCCGACTTTGGTGAAAGTCACTCCCCACTGGTTCGTCAGTACGTTCAGTTCAGACCAATCCTCGTTCGCTTCTGCCACCCAATTGAAGAACTTGAGGCGGTTGCCGCTGTTGACCACCAATAAATTTCCACCTCCCTCTACGTATTCGTTGAGCACTGCTGCTTCATCGCTGGTCCAGCCGGTGTCGTACGCTGCAGCAGCGACATCCGCGATCGGGTAGTCATAAGCGGGCAGCACCACCACCAGGTCGGCCCCGCTGATATCCTGTGCTGCAACCGCTTCGCCATAAGGGATGACGCTGATACCATAACCGGCGTTGATCAGTGTTTTACTGAACCGAGACAACCCGCTGGGGGTCATGTGGGGGGCTTCGGTGTGGTTGGCGAGGAACACGACACGCTTTTGCGGATTGTGTTCAACGAAATTAACCTGTTGTACCGGGCTGAGAGCAGCGTTTAACGCAAGCCTGGCCATATCCAGCAGCTCGGGTTCCATCTCTCGCACCAGTTTTACCGTGTCGTATGGATCATGCAGGTGCCCGGCGACCCATACACCGCCGGGGTAGTTTTCCATTTCCATGCTTTGGTAGATCAGGTTGACATTGGGGATGTTGAACGCACTCAGGCTGCCGTTATCAGAGGCAAATTCATAGAAGATCGATTCGATTTCCAAACCCAATTCTAGCCCCTTTACCGTCCAGGAAGGTCTTGAATGGATCGCTATTCAGGTTGGACGTGCTCACATGGCTGTACATCGGCATGATGCCGGCGGGTAAGCCCTCCAGCGGGCGGCTGAGGCAGTCGATCTGGATGTTCGCCTGTAATTTGCCGAGCAGGTCTGAATGTGTGGTGGTGAAATAGGCTGAGCCGTAGAGCCCGACCTCCTCACTACCATACCACGCGAGATAGAGGTCATTCTCTGGTTGCATCTCCAGCTCATTTAGTACAGAGGCAATCTCCAGCAGGATGACCGAACCGCTGCCGTTATCCAGCGCGCCTGGTGAGTTGGGGCTGTCAATGTGCGCGGAGAACAACATTGGTTTTTCATGATTTTTACCGGGAATGTGCACCACCAGGTTACCGGAAGGAGCAGGGTTCATCACGTCAGTGTCCCAAACCACCCGCGCCTTGCGTGATGCTGCTCATCCCATCCCAATCCTTAATCCCCAACGCGGCGAGGTTCTCTATCTCTATGAAGAGCAGGGGGACGGCGTCGCCGCCCTCGAAGCGTTGCAGCACACCACCGCCGTCACCCACAAAAGTTCCGTGGGTCTCCTCACCGGTGTTCGAGTATTCGGTTACCAGGACGATGGCAGCAGGTTCAAGAGCGAGTAACTTCGCCGCCTGGTCCATCGCCGCGTTATTTTCAGTTTCAACCAGGGTATAGTTCACGAACAGAACCTTCCCGCGCTGTTTGCTCCCGGCGAGCGAACTCAACTCGGCGGCGTCGGGAATGAGCACGACCGCTCCTTCAACCTCAACCGGGTTGGAGCCGGAGCCATTGAACGCGCCATCCGAGTCCATGCGGATGGCGGCGGCGGGGTTGTCCCGGTTACCGCGCGTGGCATCCGCAGGAATTTCCGCTGTCTGTGTACCGACGGTCAGGAAGAGGGTAGATGTATGGTCTTCGGTTCCAAAGAAGATGTTAAATTGCTCTCGCTCAAGGGTCATGCCTATGCTTGCCAGCCAATCCATTTCGGCGAGCCTTGTTTGCAGGTAATCCAGCGCTTCCTTTTCGCCGGCTGTGCCCGAGCCGCGCCACCCGGAATGCGATTGAATGGATGTGAGGTCCTCTAACGCAGCGAGCATGCGCTCGCTTGATAGCGTTTCAAGGGCATCCTGTGTGGTCGCCGCCGTCGTTAATGGTGCACCTTCCGTCACCACATCAGAGATCACTTCGGTTTCCGGTGTGGGCGTGACCACGACATAAACTGGGGGCAACTGAACTTGTTCTTCCGCTGCAGCGCGGTTTCGGGCAGAGATGACGGATAAGAGGATGACGATTTCAACCACCGCTGCCACGGTAACAATAGCAATCAGCCAGATGATCAATTTTCTGTTGCGCATGATAACCCCTTCCAGTATTTCGCGTGTGACTGGCTGAGAAGGTTCTTGTTTATTTCCCTGCCAGGGCTTTGAAAAACCCCATGGCGCTAACAGATTGGCCTGATAACAGGTTTTGCGCCTTGAAGAGTGAAGCGCTGGCGCGTACCAGCAGCCAGGCTGTGCCGGCGAGCAAGACAAGTGCCAGCATCGTCTGCCAGAGGGGCACATTTGTGGCGGAGAGGCGTGTCATCATACTTACCGGTGAGGTGAACGGGAAGATACTGAGAAACGTGGATAGCGGGCTATCGGGTGTGCGGATGAGCGCGCTGATGAACATAAGGGGAATTATCATGGGCAGAATGATTACGGTCGTCAACTGGGAGGACTCGCGCAGGTTCGGTGCCAGGGCGCCGACCCCAGCCATCAGGCTGGCGTAAACCGCGAAACCGAAAATGAAAAAGAGAATCCCCCAGAGCAAGATGGAGATTGGCAGTTGAAAGGCTGCCCCCAGGTTAAATGCCTGACCGGAAAAGCGCAGCATAAGCAGGCCAGCTCCAAGCCAGACAATCGTCTGCAGTAATCCTACCATTCCCAGGGCAATGATCTTACCGGTGAGCATCTGCCGCGGTGTGATGGAGGTCATCAGGATTTCCATCACACGGTTCTGCTTCTCACTGCTGACACTGTTCAACATGAGCGTTGAGGAGGACAGGATAACAAAGTAGAAAAGAAAGGTGACGATGTATGGGAGGAAGAAAGTAAGCCAGTGTTCGCTATCGCGCTCCAGTGGATTGGATAGGTTGACTTCGATTGGGTTGATCGGGTTCTGCACCCTGGCTGCCAGGGCGGGGTCACCGCCGGTGAGATTATACGCGACTAGCGCGTCGATCGAACTGGACTGATTCGAACTCCCCAGCGGATTAAAGTCGGGTCGGACGTATAGGATATCGCCGCTGGCAAGAAAATCTTCAGGGATAATGTAATAAGCGTTGATGGTTCCTGCGTTCACCGCATCCACAGCCTCTTTTTCAGAGTGGAACCTGGTAAGAACCCCCTCAACATCCGGAGGAATGACTTCCATCAAATTGCTTTCATCTACAAATCCATCCAGCGATATTTCTGCGGAAGGTTGGAACATATTACCGATCAACGTGCCGGCATCAGTGCCGCTGGTTTTCTGCAGCCCAGAAACGACAAGCAAAATGATGAAACTGGTCAATGGAAGCAGTATCAGGGTCAGCAGGAAGGATTTGCGGGTGACAACCGTGAGAAATTCGTTCTTAAATACAAGAAGCATCTTTTTCATGTCTTACTTTCCTCCCCGTGCGAAAGCCTCGCGCAAGCGGACCCGTTTACCATAACGCAGCATTCCCAGGCGGAAGATCCTGCCGGAGAGCCACAACATGAAGACAGCCAGCAGGCAGAGCAATGAGACCGAGAGAATGATCTGCCAGGCGGGTATGGGGGTGAAGACAGCACGCAAAGGCAGGGCGATGGGGGCAGTCACCGGGAAGAGGCTCATGAAAACCGAGAGAGCACCGTTTGGGTTGAACATAATGGCGGTAATAAACCACAACGGGAAGACGATGGGGATGGTGAACCAACCGGTAATCTGCTGTGCTTCGCGGGCTTCGGTCGCGGTCGCTCCGACCGCACCCATGGCGGCTGCCACCATCACGAAGGCTGGCAGGAAAGTAACAATAATGAGCAAAAGGTTCGCAGCTTCAATCTGTGGAACCTGCCCGATGGGGAGTATTGAGGGGAAAATCTTCAACGCGATGATGGCGAAGATGATCCACGTAACAAGCTGGGTCAGCCCCACCAGTAGGTTGCCCAAAACCTTACCGACCATCAGTTGTTCAGGAGACACGGAAGTCACAATAATCTCCATAGTCCGGTTTTCTTTTTCCTCCACAACTGCCTGCAACAAGTAGTTACCGCTGGTGTTGACCGCGATGATGAAAAGCAAACCGGATAGCACTGGCAGCAGGATGACCATCCAGTCATCGGCTCCCATTTCACGTGAGCCATCGAGTGAACGGATAATGATGTTGGTACCTTCAGACAACCTGGCAGCGATTTGTGGTGGTTTATTCCGGACCAGGTTGTGCGCCAGGAATTCACCGAAATCACTCTCTGCATTTGAGCCGGTATCTGAATTCTTAACCATGGTGGCTTCGCCAGTTTCCATGTAATTGTCGGATAGCAGGAAATAAGCCTGGATTGAACCTTCCTGCATCGCGGCTTTGGCGCTTTCCTCCTCCGCAAACGGGATGGACTCCACTACCGTGAACAGTTTCTTTTCTTTTACCGGTACCTGAAGCGGATCAACCAGAATCTGATTTGTATCCACATAGCCTACGGAGGCTTTGTTGTATTCAAGCCAAACCGAAACCGTACCAATCCCGATCATGAGTACAACAAATAAAGGCATACTGAGAATACCGAAAATAAAACTCTTCTTTTTCACATGACGGAGATATTCATTGCGAAAGACCAGCCAGGTTTTTCTCATTTTTGCTTGCCTTCATCATTAACCACTTGAATGAAGATTTCGTCCAGGGTGGGTAAGGCTACTTCGAATTGTTCGAGTACTACCCCATTGGCAATGAGCATGTGCAGCACGTCCTGCGGCGTCTGCTCTGCCGAGAATTTGAGAAGCGTACTGCTATTATGCGGACGAATTTCTGTGATCCCGGGCAATGATGAGGGTAGTTCGTTCAACGCGCGTATCAAAACACCATCAGAAGCATAGCGGCGGCGGATTTCGGCCAACCCCCCGTACAGAACGGTTTCGCCCTTGTTAATCAGCGCGATCCGGTCTGCGAGTTCTTCCACCTGGGGCATTTGATGGGTACACATCACCAGGGTCGTGCCACGATCGCGCTCCTCTCTCAATAAATCCTTGACCATCTGGGTGTTCACCGGGTCGAGGGCAGTGAAGGGCTCGTCGATGATCACTACCTCAGGCTTGTGAACGAGGGTGTTGATCAACTGGGCTTTCTGCTGCATACCCTTGCTGAGTTCCTTCACTTTCTTGCGGCGCGAATCGGCGAGGTCAAACCGTTCAAGGTATTCGCTGATACGGGAACGGGCATCGCTTTCCTCCAACCCCTTGAGTGTGGCGAGATAAACCAGGCAGCGTTCGAGAGGGATCTCCTGGTATAGACCGCGTTCTTCGGGAAGGTAGCCAATACGGTTTTTCTTTTCTTCGGTCATTGGTCCGCCGAGGATGCTGACAGTGCCGGAATCAGGTTTGAATATATCCAGTATGATGCGGATGGAGGTGGTTTTACCCGCACCGTTCGGGCCGAGCAGACCGAAGATTTCGCCTGGATTAACCTCAAACGAGACGTCTTTGACAGCTTTTACGTCGCCAAAATTCTTCGCGATATGGTCAACAATGATATTGGACATAGGTACCCTTTCTGTTATGTAAAATTATAACAAAACCGGCCATCATCTGTATATACGATGGATGGCCGGGAAAAGTTCTTGTTGTGAACTCATTCTTTGGTGTACGGCACCCCATCAGCCGCCGGGATGTGCCCCTTACCGACAAAGCCGGCCAGGACGACCATGGTAATCACGTAAGGCGCGGTGGACATAAGCGTGGAAGGGATGGTGCTGCCAAGCAGCGAGAGCTTGGAGCCAAGAGAATCCGCGAATCCGAAAAGGATGCCGGCACCCAGTGCGCCGACCGGTGTGTAATTGCCAAAAATCATAGCGGCCAGCCCGATAAAGCCTTTACCAGCGGTCATACCCTCGTCAAAACGCCCAACCGAGCCCAGGGTGAAAAACGCACCAGCCAACCCGGCCACCATACCACCCAGCAATACCGCCATGTAGCGCGTCTTGATGACATCGATACCCAGGGTGTCTGCAGCCTTGGGGTGTTCGCCCACGCTGCGCATACGGAGCCCCCAGCGGGTGGCAAAGAGCGCGACCTGGATGATGATCAGCAGGGCGAACATGAGGTAGACAAAGAAATTTGTATTGAAGAAGATCGGTCCCAACAACGGGATATCGGCCAGACCGGGGATCTCGACGCGGGTAAACATCGGCGGGTTGTTTAACTCCTGGCGGGTCTGCAGGAACTTTTGCGACAGGAATGCGGTCATACCGGCCGAGAACATATTGATCACCGTCCCAGAGATGATCTGATCAATCTTGTACTTGATTGATAGAACAGCGTGCAGCGATGCCAGTAGCATGGCTGAAAGCACACCGAACAATAGTCCAAGCCAGGTGCTCTGGGTGATACTTCCCATCAGCGCGCCAACCATGGCGGACATCAGCATCATGCCCTCGATGGCGATGTTGACGACTCCGGCCCGTTCGCACAGTATGCCGGAAAACGCGCCCAACGTGATGGGTACAGCCAGTTGAACCGCGCTGGCAAGCATGCCAGCCAGGTTCAATGATTTATCCGCTGCCTGCCAGGTGAGGAAGCTGAAGATAAAAAAGAGGAACACCAAGCCGACCATCAGGTTGGTCAACCTTCCGAATCCGCGGATGAGCTGGAAAAGACCAATTCCCAGACTCAGACCGGAGAGTATCCATAGCGTGAGTTGAGAGGAAAGCACCCAGTCGCCCATCTGGCCGGTGGTGAGGCCACCCGGGGTCATGACGAAGGTTGTAATCATATCCGGTGTTAGGGTTTTGGCAAAGACAAAGAAAATGAAAATCGCGACCAGTATCTCGATAATACCGGTGCTGAGCTTGCGGGTGGGTGTAATGTCGGAAATGCGAACGCGCTGGATGGTAGCAGATGTGGCAGCCATTATTTTACTCCTCCCCAGCCGCTCAGGGTGATCGTCGCCGCTGTTTCCATTTCAGGTTGTTTTAGCCGGTAAAGCGAGCGGATGATGGCAGGTGCTGCAACGAACATTAGAATGACCGCCTGTAAAATGGTGACGATGTCGATGGGGATGGATGACACTACCATCATCTTTGTTGCGCCATTCTTTAATATACCGAATAGAAGGGCGGAGAAGATTACGCCGACCGGGTGGCTGTTGCCGAGGAGAGCCAGGGCGATGCTGTCAAAACCGTAGCCGGCAGAGAGACCAATGGCCATACTGCGGTTGACTGCCAGGATCTCATTTGCGCCAGCCATTCCTGCCAGAGCGCCGGAGGCAGCCATACCGATGATGATGGTGGCAACAATGTTCATCCCCGCATACTTGGCGGCACGGGGATTGGTTCCGACTGTTCTTAAGTTCAACCCCCAGGTGGTTTTAAAGAGAACCCACCATAAAAGGGCTGCAAATCCAAGGGCGATGAAGAAACCCAAGTGGAAGCGGATGGGAGTCTTGAAAAACTGAGGAATCTGCGCGGATTTCTCGATAAGGGGACTGATGGGCATACCACCTGTGCCTGGGCGGGACATGGGTCCGGTCAACAGATAGGTTGTGAAGCGGTAGGCGATATAGTTCATCATGATACAGTTGATCACCTCGTGCCCACCTGTCGTGGCTTTGAGCAATCCAGGGATCATCCCCCAGAGCGCGCCACCCAGCGCGCCGGCGAGGAAGGCCAGCGGCATGTGAATGTAAGGCGGCAACCCGGTGAAGGAGTATCCGACGAAAGTGGCTGCGGCAGCACCGATGAATAACTGACCTTCAACACCAATATTGAACAACCCTGCGCGGAAAGCCAGCGCAACGGCCAACCCGGCAAATATATAGGGGGTACTCTGTACCAGGCTCTCGAGGAAAGGATTGAGAGCTGCGCGGATTTCCATTGCGTCTCCATAAAGGAGCGCTGAGACAATTTCAACCGGGTTTCCCAGCGCACCTGTGAAGAGAGCAAGGTAGGCTGTTCCGACTTCAGAAAAGGCTGTGCCAATTCCCTTCCAGATACTGACTCTAAACGCATCGTATACTGTGAAACTGGTCACCATGATCAAAATGGCTCCCAACAGCAGACCCGTCAGAATGGCAAGGGCAGGGATCTGCAGGGTTTTCCAGATTCTGTGCTTCTTCTTCAGGGTTGGCGGTTTTTCACTGGTTAAATCTTCCAGGATGGCCTGACCGAGATCCTGTTTTTCCAAGTCTTTTTTATCCAAGGGAGCACCTCATTAGAAAGTGGTTTCCACGATCTGCTCGCCCTGAGTTTTTTCGATCTTTTCAGGGACGATACCCGCCATCAACAAACCCAGGGTTTCTTTTGAAACTTCCCCGGCTTCAACAACCGCGATGATCTTGCCTCGGTACATTACCGCAATGCGGTCTGATAATTCAATTACCTCATCAAGTTCCGGTGATACGAGCAGCACCGCGCAACCCTCATCCCTTTTTTGCACAATTCTTTTATGTATATACTCGATTGACCCCACATCCAGACCGCGGGTGGGTTGTGATGCTACCAGAAGCTCGATCGGCCGGGAGAGCTCGCGGGCGATAATCACCTTCTGCTGATTTCCGCCGGATAAGCTGCCAACTGAGGTCAGGGAGCTTGGTGTTCGGATATCAAAATCCTCAACCAGTTTTTCGGAATTATCCAGTATCTTATCGTATTGGAGCACAACCCCCTGGGCAAAAGGTTCCTTGTAATAGGTGCACAAAACAAGATTCTCCGCTACCGGGAAGGGAAGAACCAGGCCGTCTGCCTGGCGGTCTTCAGGTACGTGGGCAGAACCCAATTCGGTAATTTTTCGTGGAGAGGAGTTTAAGATGTTTTGACCCTTAAAAATGATCTCCCCGGAAACGGATTTTCCAAGTCCGGTTATTGCTTTTACCAATTCTGTCTGACCGTTACCCTGAACACCGGCGATTCCCAGAATTTGACCGGCGTGGATATCCAAAGTTACATTATCCACCATGACCTGCTTGAACTGGTCAGCGACCACCAGGTCTTTGACGGAGAGAACCACTTCTCCAGGTTTCTTGATTTCTTTTTCCACTTCCAAGTTCACTTCTCTACCGACCATCAACTCTGCCAGCGCGTTACGGTTGGCTTTTTTAGGATCGGCTGCTCCAACAACAGCGCCGCGGCGAATTACCATTATTCGATCCGCAACTTCCAGCACTTCGCGCAGTTTGTGGGTGATGAAGATGATGGATTTGCCCTGCTTGACCAGGGAGCGCATAATGGTAAAGAGCTCATCCGCTTCCTGGGGGGTGAGGACAGCTGTTGGTTCGTCAAAGATCAAGATATTTGCTTCGCGGTACAGTAGCTTGATGATCTCTACGCGCTGCTGCACACCGACAGGCAGGTCTTTGACATAGTCATTTGGGTCGACCTCTAGCTTGTATTTTGAGGAGATATCCATTATTTTCGCGGCAGTTTTGGGGCGGTCAAGGAAATCCCCGGCCTTTACAGGTTCTGATCCCAGCATGACGTTTTCTGTAACAGTGAATACTGGAATGAGCATGAAATGTTGGTGGACCATGCCGATACCAGCATTGATGGCATCTGTCGGTGAGTGGATGGTGACCTTCTCATCGTTCACCAAGATTTCGCCTTCATCTGGCTGATAAAGGCCGTAGAGAATGTTCATCAGCGTGGATTTTCCCGCGCCATTCTCGCCGAGAAGCGCCAGGATCTCGCCCTGTTCCAGGGTGAGGTCGATGTGGTCATTTGCCAGAACACCGGGGAATTGTTTTGTGATTCCTTTAAGTTGAAGGATCGGAGCCATGGGTACTCCATATCAAAACAGGGAATTTTTATTATTGTATCACAGGCAGTAAATTTGCATTTATTGGTTTTCTCCCTTAAATAGAAAAAGCTGGAGCGTTTGGCTCCAGCTTCTCATGTTCTATAGCTGTGATTACTGCTTGAAGGCGGGGTTCATCTGGATTTCGCCAGAGAGGATGCCAGCCTTAACTGTCTCGAGCTCAGCTGCCAGTTCCGCAGATACCATGCTCTCAAGATTGTGGAACGGGGCAAGTGCAACGCCGCCGTTCTCCAGGGTACCCACAACTGAACCACCCTTGAAGGTGCCTTCTTTGGCGGCCTTGATCACTTCAAATGTGGTGACGTCCATCAGTTTCATGATGGAAGTGAGGGTGATGTCAGCATAATCCGGAGCGGTCAGGAACCAGTCTGAGTCCACACCAATGATGTAGGCGTTACCGCGGGCTTTTACAGCGGCTGCAGCGCCAAGTCCAACAGGACCGGCAACGGGGACGATAATGTCAGCGCCCTCATCCATCAGGGAGACAGCCATATCATTACCCTTCTGCTGATCGCTGAAGTCGTTGGTGAAGAGACCTGTTTCCGCGTTTGCATCCCATCCAAGGGTTTCAACAGCGGTTCCATGAACTTCGTTGTAGTAGGCAACGCCGCGGGCATAACCATCCATGAAGATGGTCACGGTCGGGATCTGCATACCGCCGAAAGTACCGACCTTGCCGGTCTTGGTAACACCAGCTGAGAGATAGCCAGCCAGGAAGGCAGCTTCATCGGTCTGGAAAGATTGCCCCACAACGTTGGGGATCACAGGAGCGAAGCCATAGTCAACGATGGAGAATTTGACGTTCGTGTTGGCTTCAGCGGCTGCTTTGGTGGCATCGCCCAGCAGGAAACCAACGGTGATGATGATGTCGCATTTTTCCGCGATGAAGGCGTTGATGTTCTTCTCAAAATCTGCGACTTCCTTTGACTCGAGGTATTTCACATCGATATCGAGCTGTGCTGCTGCATCCTGAGCGCCTTTCCAGGCGGTTGCGTTGAAGGATTTATCATCGACACCACCGGTATCGGTAACCTGGCAGGCTTTAAACTTCGCGGTTTCTGTCGGTTTTGCGCATGCGCTCAAAACAAAAACAGCAATCAGTAGTACTGACATAATAACTAACAACTTTTTGGACATATTTTCTCCTCCTAAAGAGATGTAGAATTTGCGGGATTTGACCCGTCAATAAACTTAGTATAACGACAAATACGTGCAGATGCAAGTATATAAAGGTATAAAAAACCCGATTTTGGATATTCTCCAACCCTGCGTTCATTAGCGCATTTAAGTTAGCAGGATATTGTCCTCTTTTGTTGCCTCGCCCTTCTTTACACCGAGCATCAGGATTAGCGCGACAACCAGGAATACAGGAGCGATAACCATAACCATGCCGTAATTATTTCCTGCCAATTGAACAATGAGACCGTTAAGGTTCGGACCAACGATGGCAGCGAGGGTGGAGAACAGGTAATATAACCCGGTAAATGTACCGATTCGCGCTGCGTTAGTTAGATCAACCACCATGGGCAGCGAATTGATGTTAATGAAGGACCATGCGATGCCAGCGGCCATAAGGAAAAGGTTGACCACTCGGATCATGCCAAGCGCTGGCAGTTTGGTTAGTTCGATGGTAAGAAAATTGACTGGCAGGACCGCAATCATCAGTACCAGTAATCCCATACCTACAATGCCAATGGAAATCGTTTTTCGTCTCCCTATCCGGCTACCAAGAATACCGGCGATGATGGCAAAGAGGACAAAGAAGATCCCCATATGCCCCGACATCCTACCGGCATCACCATCAGGGATTCCGAGATGCTTGGTGGCATAAAGGGTGAGGAACGATTCCACACCCTGGTAGGTTAGGAACCAGAAGAATATCGCCAGCAGGATGCGCAGACCACTCTTATCCTGGTCCTTGGTCAATTCCCGCAAACTTGCGAACATGTTTGGCTGTTTTTCTGTCTCTTCATAACTTTTGGGTTCTTTGATGAAGATGAAAACCAGCAGGGCAGCCACAACCGTCAGCACAGATCCCATCCAGAACGGGAAATTGACGTTGATCTCGTACAAGGTGCTGCCAACCAGCGATGCGATGATCGTACCCAGTCCGCCCATCAGGTTGACGATTCCGTTAGCCTGGGAGCGGAACCTGGAGGGTGTGATATCAGGCATAAGGGCGACGACAGGTGTACGCCAGAAAGCCATGCTGAGGAGCAGAGTCGACGTGCAAGCGACAAAGAGCGGCAGTATTGCTGCAAGGGGGATCAAGCCGAATGCGAGTGCTCCGATAGGAGCTCCTATCAATATGAAAGGCATGCGCCGCCCGATGGGTGAGCGCAGGCGGTCTGACCATGCACCCACCGGTGGTTGAATGAAAAGGGCTGCGATGTTGTCCAGTGTCATGAAGAAACCGATAAGCGCGGGTGCCAACCCGAACTTGTTTGCCAGGAAGAGCGGTACAAAGGCGTTATAGATCGTCCAAATAACACTGACACCAAAAAAGCCGAAGCCAAGCAGGAAGATTTTACCGTAGTTGAATTTCTTCATGTTCATTCTCCTTGATCCATGATTTGATCCTGCGAATTAATTTCTTCTGGAGGAAAATCTGTTGATTCCAGTAGATCTGGACGTTGTTTCCTTGTTCGAAGAATGGATTGTTCTCTGCGCCATTTGGCGACCAGCGCGTGGTTGCCGGATAAAAGAATTTCCGGAACACGCCAGCCTCTGAATTCCTCCGGGCGTGTGTAATGAGGGTATTCAAGTAAGCCGTTACCGAAGCTGTCATCGTTTGCCCCGTCGGGGTCACCCAGTACGCCGGGGATGAAGCGGGAGATCGCGTCGATGAGCACCATGGCTGGCAGTTCACCACCGGTGAGCACATAATCCCCTATCGATATCTGGTCGCTCACCAGGTGCTCGATCACCCTTTCGTCGATACCTTCATACCTGCCGCAAAGCAACCCCAGGCAGGGTTGTTCGGCGAGTTCACGCGCGATGGCAGTGGTAAAGGGTCTGCCCTGGGGAGAGAGATATATGACCGGGCAGCGGGGAGGGGCACCCAGGACGGATTCGACCGCGGAAAAGATGGGTTCAACCTTCATTACCATTCCGCCACCGCCACCATATGGTGCATCGTCTGTGACGTGATGGCGATCCTTTGTCCAGTCACGAATGTTATGCAACGCGATGCTGATCAAACCGTTCTCCTGTGCCCGCTGCAGGATGCTTGATTCGAGATAGGGTTGCATTACCCCGGGAAAAAGGGTGAAGATATCGAAATGCATATCATTATTCTAGCAAAAATGTTGTTGCTCTGGCAAGCAAAATTAGCCAGCAAAACGATAGATCTCTCATGATTTTGTTGTCGATTGGTTTTGACTTGAAACTTCTGATCTGAGTTCACCTCGTTTTACACCTTGCTGTAGGACCATAACCTCGGCCAAGAATGTTTCAACAGACTCTGGTTGATGTTATTAACCTTAGTGTCTAATCTGTAATATGGTTTTCTTAGGAATTGTGTCACCTTGACGCTAATGATTTCAATTGGTAAGATGAAATCCATGTATATAAAGGGAAGTAAATGGAGCATGCAGAAAAAAAGCCGCAGGTCGAACCCATTTCGGGTGATCATCCTGCTGGCTTTGATCGGGACGGTCATCTATCTGGATAGAATGGTTGTGCCGACAATTCCTCAATTCTTTCAACCTACCCCCACACCCACCCGGGCACCAGAGTCGATCGCGACGGACGCTAAAGGTTTGGAAGCTGAAGGTAAGTACTCTTTGGCTATCACCGCGTATAAGGACGCGGTCATGGCTGACCCGCGCAACCCGGATAACTTCATCGCATTGGCCCGTTTAAACATCTACACGGGTAATTTTGAAGAAGCCATCACGGATGCCGAGAACGCCCTCCTGCTCAATCCGAGCAATGACCAGGCAATGGCTTTACGCGGTTGGGCGATCGGGCTATCGGGTGATTATGTTCGCAGTGTTGGCGCTCTCCAGGATGCCATCACACAAAACCCCGAAAATGCCGAGGCACAATCCTACCTCGCGGAAATTTACACTTACATGCTGCAAGCCGGTCAGGGAGATTTGAACACCCTGGATAGCGCCATCAATGCGTCCCGCATAGCGGAGGAAATCGCTCCGGGGACGATGGCGACCCACCGCGGGCGGGGCATGGTGCTTGAGTACACTTCGAACTTTGAAGAGGCGGTTGCTGAATTCGAGGCGGCGATTGCGCTTAATCCGAACATTGCAGACCTGCACCTGGGACTTGGTCGTAATTATTTCAATGTCCAGGCCTATGATGATGCCATCACGGAATTCGGTCGGGCGAACGCGCTGAACCCGAAGGATCCCACACCCGAGACCTTGATCGCGCGTACCTACGCCATGAACGGTGATTATCAAAAAGCCATCCAATATGCAGAAGCGGCCATTGTGGATGATCCGCAAAATCCCTTCCTGTATGGAAACCTGGGGCTGATCTTCAGCAGCGCCACGCAGTATCTTGACGCGATTGATATGCTGCGTATAGCGCTGCGAGGGGGTGTATCGGCGGATGGTGCACCGGTGGAAGGTTTAGCAATGGATTATGGACGCATTGCGCAATTCTATTACACCTTTGGGCTCGCCCTGGCCAGAGAAGGTCAATGCGCGGAAGCGCTGCAGATTTCGCAGGCGGTGCAGATGGGCTTGCGTAACGATGACATCGCGGTTTATAACGCCCAGGAAATGATCAATATCTGTCAGCGTTTAACCCTTGAGGGTAATTCTGACATTACGCCATCGGCTGAAACCGGTGAACTCACGCCAACTGTGGAAGTTACGCCATAGCCTAATGCGTGCCAGGTAAAAAAGTTGATGATTGATTACAGCGGAAGACGCAATATATTTAGCACGTCAAAGAAGAAATCCAACCCATTAAGGATATTCATTCTATTGATCATGATCATGGCGGGATTGTTTGTGATCAGAGGGTTGAATTTGGGGGAAATAGCACCCATGATGAGCACCACTCCCACGCCACCGCGCAGTTTGAACTCCTACGCGCTCGAGGGACAGACACACTTCCAGGCGGGGAACCTCGAAAAAGCGATTGAAGCTTACCGCAATGCCATTTCGATCAACCCTGAGGATGCTGATCTTAGAGCGGAGCTGGCACGTATCCAGGTGTACTCCACCTCGCAGATAACCGTTGATGCGCGGAAGCGGGAGCGTTTTGAGGAAGCGCTAGCTACCATTGATGAAGGACTGGCGATCAGCCCGCAGAGCAGCAATTTGTTCGCGGTTAAGGCATTTGCCCTTGACTGGTATAGCGGCTCAGGTGCTGCCGGGGAAGCCTGGCAAGAGTATCTGATCAAAGGGGAACAAGCCGCAGTGGAAGCGCTGCAGTACGATAACACCAACGCCCTTGCACTGGCTTACTACGCGGAGTTAATGATCGACCAATTGAAATATTCCCAGGCGCAACAGTACATCACCCAGGCACTCGAACGCGACGACAGCCTGATGGACGTGCACCGTGTCAATGGCACCGTGCAGGAAGCCAGCGCTAACTACACTCAGGCGATCGAGGAATACAAGAAAGCGATTGCCATCACCCCCAATTTAAACTTCCTTTACTTATCGCTGGGAGCGAATTACCGCAAGCTGGCTAATCTGGCGGAGATCACAACCGAGCAGAACTATTACTTTGACCTCGCGTTGGAATCGTTTGCCAAGGCCGCAGCGATCAATGACCAGCTGGGTGTTAATGATCCCATTCCCCTGATCTCCATTGCCAATACCTATGTTCAGCAGGGAGAATTCTTCGCGGCAGCCCGCAATATGTTGAAGGCTGTCGAATTTTCTCCAGAGGACCCGACGGTTTACGGGCAGCTTGGGGTAGTCTATTACAAGGCCCGTAATTACGAGGGTTCCATTCTTCCGCTGCGTTGCGCGGTGCGTGGGTGTACGGCTGAGGAATCCTGCCTGGTGCGCAACGGCGGTGCGGAATGCGACCCTGAAGATATCCCTGATATCCCCATCACCGGCCTGGAGTTGACCAACAATAGCGTTATCTTCTATTATATTTTTGGCTCTGTCCTGGCGGGTCTGCATCAGCCGAGCAACGGCTATTGCGTAGAAGCCATGGACGTATTTGATGAAATCACCGCTATGTTTGCCAGTGACGAGACGATCATGGGAATCGTAAGAGAAGGTCAGACCATCTGCGGTTTTTACGGTTTCAAATAGCGACCCGAAAATATCAGAGTTTTATTAGAGATATATCCTACCTCTTGACTTGAAAATCAAAGGAGGTTATTATTCTATTGCTTTTAGCACTCGTCTTGTATGAGTGCTAAAAAACAGAATCAATCCAATCCTAATCAGGAGGCAAGTATGTCACTAAATTTAAAACCGTTGGGAAGCCGTGTCGTTATAGAACCCGTGGAAGAAAATGAAGTTACCGCGGGCGGAATTGTTTTACCCGACACAGCCAAAGAAAAACCGCAGAAAGGTACCATCCTTTCCATTGGACCTGGCGACCGCGATGACGAAGGCGAGCGCATCCCCATGGATGTAAAAGTCGGCGACACCGTGTTGTTCCAGAAGTACGGCGGTACTGAGATCAAGGTCGATAATAAGAAACTCTTGATCCTGCGCGAGAGCGATCTGCTCGCAATCGTAACTAAATAAATTTTGTAAATTACAAAAAGGAGAATGCACTTATGGCAGCGAAACAACTCATCTTTGCTGAAGAAGCACGCCGTAAATTAAAGAACGGCATCGATATTGTCGCGACCGCAGTCGTGACCACCCTTGGCCCGAAAGGCCGCAACGTGGCAATCGACCGCAAGTTTGGCGCCCCGACCATCACCCATGACGGTGTGACCGTGGCCAAAGAGATCGAGCTTGAAGACCCCTATGAAAATATGGGCGCCCAGCTCATCAAGGAAGCCGCCACCAAGACGAATGACATCGCAGGTGACGGAACCACCACCTCCACCCTTTTGGCGCACTCCATTGTGACTGAAGGTTTGAAAACCCTTGCCGCAGGCGGCAACCCCATGCTGCTCAAACGTGGTATTGAAGTGGCTTCAAAGAAGGTTTCGGAAGAGATCAAGAAGCACGCGATCGCCATTTCCACCCGCGAAGATATCGCCAATGTAGCCACCACTTCCGCCCAGGATGCATCCATCGGCGAGTTGATCGCTGATGTGATGGACAAGGTTGGCAAAGACGGCGTCATCACAGTCGAAGAATCAAAAGGTCTCGAATTTGAGCAGGAATATGTCGAGGGTATGCAGTTTGACCGTGGATATATTTCACCCTATTTCATCACTGATGCCGAGCACATGGAATCCGTGATTCCCGAACCTTACATCCTCATCTACGATAAGAAAATCTCCGCCGCCCAGGACCTGGTTACAATTCTTGAAAAACTGGTTCAGACCGGCAAACGTGACCTGGTGATCATCGCTGAGGATATTGACAGCGAAGCGCTTGCGCTGCTCGTGGTCAACAAACTCCGCGGCATGCTGAACGTCCTGGCTGTCAAAGCCCCCGGTTTTGGTGACCGCCGCAAGGCAATGCTGCAGGATATCGCTTACCTGACCGGCGCTACTGTCATCTCAGAAGAAACCGGTCGCAAGCTTGAGACCGTTGTTCTGCCTGACCTTGGCCGTGCTGAAAAGGTCGTTGCCGACAAAGATAACACCACCATCATTGGTGGTAAGGGTGATGAAGTCCAGATCAAAGGCCGCATCGAACAGATACGTGTCGAGATCGACAAGACCACCAGCGATTATGACCGCGAAAAACTGCAGGAACGTCTCGCCAAACTCATCGGCGGTGTTGCCATCATCCGTGTGGGTGCCGCGACCGAGACCGAGTTGAAGGAAAAGAAGCACCGTGTTGAAGATGCTCTTTCCGCCACCCGCGCAGCTGTTGAAGAAGGTATCGTCCCCGGCGGTGGTGTTGCCCTGATCAATGCCATGGCCGTTCTGGATGACCTGAAACTTGGCAGCGAAGATGAACAGATTGGCGTCAAGATTGTGCGCAAAGCACTCGAGATGCCCATGCGCAAGATCGTTGAGAACGCTGGCATGGACGGCGCCGTTGTTCTGGAGAAGGTCCGCGCTGAGCAGAAAGCCAAAAAGAATGACAAGATCGGTTACGATATTATCCGCGAGGAATATATCGACATGATCAAGGGCGGCCTGGGCGATCCTGCCAAAGTGACCCGTGGTGCGCTTGAGAATGCAGCGTCCATTGCTGCCATGATCCTCACCACCGAAGCCCTCATCACCGACATCCCTGAAAAGAATCCCCCTGCGCCTGCAGGACCACCGATGGATTACTAGCATCGAGTAAAGTGACGCGCTGACAGACCGCAAGGTCTGTCAGTTTTTTGTTAAGGGTTATCGGTTATAATCTACCCGATGAAAACAGGAACGCTAATCTCACTGATGCTCGTACTTTTAATTCTTCTGGCTGGATGCACCCAGCCGGTCTCGGTCACTCCGACAATACCGGCGGTAACACCCGAGCCTATGCTCACTGCTGAACCAACAGCGATTCCTACATCCCTGCCAATGGCATTGCTGGTCAATGGAGAGGGGATCCTTCTTTCTGAGTACGAGGCCGACCTCACCAGGCTTCAAGCCGCGCTAACTGAACTTGGCCAGGAAATGACGCCTGAAGAGCAAAAAGATCGCATTCAGAGTAATTTTATTGAACAATTGTTGCTGGCGCAGGCAGCCGCTGAAGCAGGTTACACTACGACCGATGATGAGGTAGAGGCGCGCATTGATAGGATGGTCTCAGACCTTGGCAGCGCCGAAAAACTCACTGAGTGGCAAACCGCAAATGGCTATACTGATGAAACCTTCCGGGTCGCGCTAAAACGGGAGATCGCGGTTGCATGGCAGCGTGATGCCATCACGAATGGCGTTCCGCAGACTGCTGAACAGATCCACGCGCGGCAGCTCTTTTTCAAGAATGAGGCTAACGCGATAGAAGCACAAAGCCAATTGAATAATGGAGTGGAATTCACCACCCTGGCGTTGCAGCAGGACGCCGTGCTGGGAGGAGACCTGGGGTGGTTCCCGCGCGGTATGCTCACCCAACCTGAAGTGGAGGAGGCTGTTTTCGCCATGCAGGCGGGTGAAACCAGCGAAATCATTAAAAGCAGTCTCGGGTATCACATCATTAATGTGATCGAAAGAACTGCCGAACACCCGCTCTCCACAGAAGCCCGCATGATGCTGCAAGAAACGGCGTTGAACGATTGGCTAGCATCTGCCAGGACGGCGAGCACCATTGAGATCTTGGTCCCGTAGATTGTCGTCTAGAAAAAAAGGTTTGAAAAATGCACTTTGCTGATCATGATGAAATTGAAAGCCGGTTAAAACGGCGTGCCAAACAACGCAGGCGCGATATCACCTGGAACCTATTAACCGGACTTGTCATCCTGGCGTCCGTGTCATTGGTCGGCTTTTTTCTTGTAATCTTTTCAAATCCACATGTGGCATTAAATCCGTTTCCGCCCGCGACGATGCCGGTATTGGCGCTGGTGCCTGCAAGCACGGCCACCCCGGTGAGACTACCACCCACTTGGACTCCAACCGCACGTCCGACTGAGACGCTCCTTCCCACATTCACTGCCAACCCGGTAACACCAACGGCTGAAGCGACCGCGACTGATGAACAACTGCCATTGTTCACGGAAGAGCCCGGTAATTTAGATCTACCATACGCGATCGAGGGAAGCCCAGCGGCCATGGCCAACACGGTGTTTCATCCGGGGGATAACTGCGACTGGCAGGGAGTGGCCGGCAGGGTGGTGGATCTTCAGGGCAGACCCGTGGTGGGTGTGGTGGTAAAACTGACCGGTTTATTTGACGGGCGCACAGTCGATATGAATACGCTAACGGGAGGCGCTGCGGCCTGGTATGGAGAAGCGGGCTATGAATTCATTCTCGGTGACCGACCTGTGACCACAAACGCGACGCTTGCGATTCAACTGGTTGACCAGGCGTTGATGCCGATATCAAACCGGGTGATCTTCAACACTTATTCCACCTGTGATAAAAACCTGATCATCATAAATTTCAAACAAGTACGCTGAAAATCAAACCGGCTTGAAAGCCGGTTTTTCATCTGAACATGGAAAGCTGCGTGGTTTCCTCCAGGCTGAGGGGATCCGAGTCGATGAGCACCTTGAAAATCTCAAGCGACAGGTCAGACCTGGCGGCGATGCTGCGCAAGGTGCGGAATTTCACGTGATGGAAGCCCGAACCCAACTGCTGGCGCAGCCATGGGTCGCGATCGATCTTGAACTTTAATAGTCCTGCCCGACTGCCCGGCAGGAGAAAGATGGTCTGGCAGTTTTCAGGGACGCTGGTCAGGGACTCACGGTCGAGCACAGCGGTCGTCGATAAGTAAAAACGATAGATCGGCGTATCTGTTGCTTTGTCAATGTGCCAGGTGATCGGGAAATCCCCTTCCTGCTTCAACCTGAATCCGGTCGCGATTTTTCCAATAAGGTTTCTCATTTCTTTGAGGTTCTCCTGCCTGGCATCAACCTGGTCATGATGCTTTAATGTCCAGGTTTGTGTTTCCGGATCCAGATGTCGCGTAGGAGTCGAGGCATTGCTGCACCAGGTCCTCAGGAGGGTGTCAGGTAACCGGGAAAGCGCTGGCAGGCACGCTCGTGAAGGGAATCTGTCGATATTTGTTTCTCCTGCTGCAGCCAGTTAACAATCTCAATTTCAAGGCTGTCAGCCAGGGGAGTGCGCGTATTTTCAGGCTCCGCCAGCCACCACAAACCGCTCTCCGGGTCCTTGGCTGTCGCGTCCAGCTGAACCAGGAAATCCTGGTCTGAAAGAAGTGTATTGAGGATGGATTGAATCTCGGACGCTTTTTCAGCGGTCAACTGGTGGATGGATGGCGGGAAGGCGTTCCCGTCCGCCAGGGCGCACATGGCTGCTGTGTGAACTTCGATGTATTCGGTGGGCTCACCAATCTCGTTAAGTAGCTCGCGGATGGCGTCGCGCGCGATTCGTTGCATATTAACAAGTTTGTATTCGCGTTCTCTGGTACCTGTTTTCCATTCCATCTGTATGGGTTCAAGGGCGTTCTTGACCGCGGAGCCTGTGATATCGTAACCGGAAATAGATGTGCTCTCGATCACGGAACTTACCAATCCGGCTGCCGGTTCCGGTAGCAGCCCGAAAACCGGAATATTCATTCCAGCAAGCGCTGCTGCGGGCATCAGGGCAGCGTGTAGCGCAGTCGTGTGCCAGTACCAGTCAAAGCGGCGCCGCTCGATCACCTGGCTGAAACGACCGGCATTTTCACGACCCCATAACCAGGATGCCCACAAGCTGCACAGCGCCCAGAAAGCCTGGCTGGGTCGGGGAAACACACACACAATATCGTCAATCTTCATCCCCTGTGCCGCCTGGGTGAGGTCACGCATTCGACCCGGGTAAAGGCAGATGCCGCTGCCGGAAGGGAAATCGGGCCAGGTAGAGAAGGGCACCGGCTGTAATTGTCCACTCCAGGTTGCAACTGCATGATCGAGCGCCAACCAGAGGTTCTTTTCGATGTACTGCGGCGGAACGCTCAACTGGCGTGGACGTTCACGTTCCTCCGGCCATGACCAGATGGCATTGCCATCGTCGAGCAGAGAAAGCAGAATTGCTTCAAGCAGCTCTCGGCGCAGCTGCGGTAGGCTCATACCTTCAAGTTTATTGATGAGGGTGAACAACACGTAAAGCGCACGTACCGGGTAGGCATTGATCGCCAGTTCGACGCTTTCCTTATCATCCAGGTTACCCCCCATCACCCTGGCCATTGCCCGCGAGCGGTGCATCGGTTCACTGCGCTGGATCTGCTGCAGACGTTGGATATCATCATCTGTGATAGGGTGTTCGCCATCATCCTTGCAGATGGGGCAGGCGTAGATACGCGTGTGCGGCACTGTATCACCTTGGTTCCAAAGGTAACCGCTGGCCTGAATTTCCGCTCCACAACTGGCGCAGCGGGTGAGGTACAAACTGCGGATGGTTGTTTCCAGTCGTTCATCGCCCTTTTTCAAATCACCGAGTTCCCTGATGACAGAATTGAATTCAGCAACAAGGGGAGCGCGTGCCAATACGCGGATCTCAAAAGCGGTGACCGGGTTGTTACACGCCACCAGCACTCTATAACCAGCCGCAGCCGCTTCCAATACGGCGCGCGGTGAGGCACCCATGGGGTCAAGGATGGTAGCTCCCGGGGGGACGTTCAAGTGCAGCCAGCGGCTCACCATCCCCGGCGGGTCCAGGGGGAGAAAGCGATCGAAGGGCAATTCTTGGGGCACGCCAGCCGATTGGATGTAAACCAGAGGTTTGATCATTCGTTTTTTCACCTTTATGATAGCCGAAATTACGCGAATTTATACTGCCAATCCACATTCTCTGGATCATTCTGATTACTGACACACTCTGGTTGTTTAAAAAAAGTGGGCGGCTCTAAAAAGAACCGCCCAACAGGTATCCAAATCCATGTTCTGGGGCACCGGAAATGGGTTCTTATGAAATTGAGGCTTACTTCAACAGGGCATTTTCCCTTATCGCCGGGATATGCTGGCGGATGGATTCAATGGCTTCCTGTGGGTAATCATAATCTTCCAATTCTCCAGCGATGTAACGGTTGTAGGATGGCAGGTCGAAGTAACCATTCCCCGACATATTGAAGAGAATCACTTTTTTCTCTCCGGTGCGTTTCGCCTCAAGCGCTTCGTCAACGGCAGCGCGCAACGCGTGGGCTGATTCCGGCGCAGGCAGGATGCCTTCCGTGCGGGTGAAAAGAAGGGCAGCTTCGAATACCGCTTTTTGATGGACCGCCACAGCCTCCACCAGCCCCGCGTTGTAGAGACCTGAAAGGGTGGGAGCCATGCCGTGATAACGCAGTCCGCCGGCGTGAATGGCTGCCGGGATGAAGTCATGCCCAAGTGTGTGCATCTTAACCACTGGTGCCATGCAGGCGGAATCGCCGTAATCAAAGGCGTACAGTCCTTTGGTAAGTGACGGTGTGGCGTACGGTTCGACTGCCAGCAGGCGGGTGCGTTGACCGTTCTTAAAGTTTTCGCGCAGGAACGGAAAGGCGATACCCGAGAAGTTGGATCCGCCGCCCACGCAGCCGATGACCACATCCGGATACTCGCCGGCCAGGTCCATCTGCTTGAGGGCTTCCTCACCGATGACAGTCTGGTGCAGCAGCACGTGGTGCAGCACCGAGCCCAGCCCGTATTTCTTCTTCCCCTCTGATGCTACGGCCATTTCAACCGCTTCCGAGATGGCGATCCCGAGCGACCCTGCTGTATCAGGCTGCTCTGCCAGTATCTTACGCCCGTAGGCTGTTCGTTCACTGGGACTGGAATAGACCTTAGCACCGTAGGTTTCCATCAAAAATCGGCGGTAGGGTTTCTGGTCGTATGAGACGCGTACCATGTAGACTTCGAGGTCGAGCCCGAAGAAAGTGCAGGCCATTGCCAGGGCTGCTCCCCACTGACCGGCACCGGTCTCGGTTGTCATTGCCTTCGTACCTGCGATTTTGTTATAGTAGGCCTGCGGGAGGGCGGTATTGGTCTTGTGACTGCCCGCGGGAGAAACCCCCTCGTACTTGAAGTAAATGTGTGCCGGGGTGCCGAGTGCCTTCTCAAGGCGCATGGCCCGGATGAGCGGGGTGGGTCGGTATAGCTTATATGCCTCGCGTACTTCTTCAGGTATCTCGATGTAGCGGTCTGTTGAAACCTCCTGTTCGATCAACCCCGGCGGGAAAAGAACAGAGAGGTAATCAGTGGTGACTGGCTCCAGCGTCACCGGGTTCAGCACCGGTTCAGGCTTGACCGGCGAGTCGGCATTGATGTTGTACCAGCAGCGCGGGATGTCACTTTCGTTCAGCAGGAATTTCGTTGTCTTTTCCATTTCTTTTCTCCTTATTGATTTGATTTTGCTGCTGGACGGATCTAATTAAATTAATAGCCCGTCCCTGTTGGGGACGGGTTTTTGCCCGCGGTGCCACCCCGGTTAAGCGGCTATACCGGTATAAAAAAACTCCGGAGAATTGCGTCCGGAGATCGGATTTGCCAGCTTCACTCGTTTCGGGTACGGCAGAAGGACTGCTTATACCCGCTGCCTGCTAACGGCGGCATCCCGGCGGCGGTTACTGGCTTTCGCGTTCACCTCGCGGCTCGGAGGTCCATTCCGGGTCATGGTACGCGCGGGTTTTCACCTTTTCCCGCTCTCTGGAGCGCCTTCATGACACGTACTCGTCCTCGTCTCAGCCTTTGATATTCGATTATGTGCAATTATAGGCAGGTACAGGGAATTGTCAAGGGATGCCAGGCACTAATGTATGAGGGGGCTAAAATATTCCCAGATCCTTAGAATGCATCACCTCGAGAGATATGGGAAGGTGAGAATATAAAGGATGGTTGTTACCACGAGAGTCGCCAGCATCACTGGCAGTCCGGTTTTATTCCATAATCTTGTCGTAATCGGATTGCGGGTCCTCTCGGAAATGGAAGCCACAATGATATTGGCAGTTGACCCGATGATCGTACCGTTGCCTCCCAAGCCGGCGCCGAATGCTAATGCCCACCAGTAGGCATTCACATTTACGCCTGCTGCCGCCAGGCTCTGAATAACCGGGATAAAGGCTATGGTGATCGGGATGTTGTCCAGGAAGGCTGAGAGTCCTGCCACCACCCATAAAAGCAGCACCCCGAAAAGGAGGGGATTGTCATTGGCAATGAACATCACCTTTTGTGCCAGGAATTCGAGGATACCTGTGCTTTCCAGTCCACCTATCATCACGAATAGGGCGATGAAGAAGATGAGCACATTCCACTCAACGCGTGTCCATGTCTCGCGCAGGTCTGGCCGTACCCATACCAAAGAGGCGGTAGCAGCGCCCATGGCGATAAACGCCGGAGTTATATGAAGCAATTCTTCCAGAAAGAAGAGCAGAATAGCCACACCCAGGATGATCAGCACTTTCCTTGCTGTCTTTGGATTCTTAAGCACCTCCTTTGCTTCAAGTTCCATCAGGCCTTCAATGTTTTCTGGAACTGCTTTCATTTCTTTTCGGAAAAGGTAGCGCAGAAGGAAGAGGGCAGTGAACCATGCAACGATGACAATTGGCAGCGAATGGGTGAGAAAATCATTGAACGTGAGACCGGCAGCGGCAGCGATGAGCACGTTGGGCGGATCGCCGATCAGGGTGGCGATACCCCCGGTGTCCGATAATAAAGCCTCGGCGATAAGAAAAGGTGATGGATTAAAACCGAGTAACTCGCAGATCAGAATGGTGACCGGGGCGATGAGGATCACAGTGGTGACGTTATCCAGGAACATGGAGAGGATGGTGGTGATGGTTCCCAACAGGATTAGCAGTCGACCAGGATTTCCCCTGGAGACTTTCGCAGCCAAGATTGCGATGTATTCAAAAAAACCGGTTGGTTCAAGAACCGCCACCAACACCATCATTCCCAGCAGTAATCCCAAAGTGGATAGGTCGATTGCCCGGATGGCTTCTGCTTCATCATAGAAACCTATCAGTTTACCCACGACCAGCATCGCGCCTGCGCCAAATAAACCCGCAACCGTTCGGTGCAGTTTCTCAGAGAAGATCAGGAAGAGAGTGATGAAGAAGATAAGTAGCGCGATGATCCCGTTTAGCATTGTTGTTCAATCCTTGCAAGTTTTATTCTTTAAACCCAGGTTGCCAGAAAGGAGGTGCCGATGTCCACCAGGGAAGCAATTCCGATCAGTTTTTCGTTTTCGTCAACCACGGGAAGGTCCGTCAGGTTGTGTTTTTTAATCAATGCAGAAGCACGTAACAAACTGCAGTCATGCTCGGCGTACACTGGTGTTTGCATAAATATACTTACTGGTTTTTCCAGGATCTCAGCATCCGGTTTCCTGTCTTCAGCGGCACCGAAATCGACGACAAAATCGATATCCTGCATCATATTGACGAAATCCGGCAATACCAGTGAGACCAGGTCGCGAATCTGCAGAATACCGACGAGCTTCTTTTGTTCGTCAACCACCGGCAGCGTTCCAATATGGTGCCTGACAAAGGTTTCGGCAGCTTCACGGACAGATGTTGCGGGATTAATAAAATACACCTGCTTCTTCATGCAACTGAGAATATTCATACACAACCTCATAAGTTGCTGGTGATGTGAACTCAGACGGGCTTGTTACCTTAAACCTGCCATTGTTCAAATAAAGTATACACGCTTCTTGGTGAAAAAAACCTAGCCAGTGAATAATTTACCACTGGTCAGGGATATCGAGCGATTAGTATGGTCAATTTAATTTGAAATGCGTTACGCCAGGTATCGTTTCGATGGCCTCACGAATATCGATCATCGGGTCGTTCTCGAGGGTCTTCACCACCACGCTCACGGTCAGGTCCTGTTTCACCGGGTTAGCTTCCACCCCCAGCGATATGATCTTTTTCTTCAGTCCAGCGAATACCTCAAGCAGAGTTTCCACCAGTGCCGGATTCCCGTGTGCGGTGACCACAACGTTGATCGTCTGGTATACGCGGACGTACTTTTTTTCCAGCACGTTGAGGATGATTAGCACTATCAACAGCGCGACTGTTGTACCGATGGCTGAGAAGTAATGCCCGGCACCAACCGCCAGACCAACAATGGCGATCGTCCACAGGGACGTGGCGGTGGTTAACCCTTTCACATTTGTGCCATAGCGGAGGATGGCTCCGGCACCAAGAAAACCGATTCCTGAAACGACCTGGGCGGCAAGGCGGGCCGGGTCTCCATTGGGCACAGCAGGAACGAACTGCATAGCGAGATTGATTGAAATGGTCATCGCCAGGCAGGAACCGATCGCGAGGATGGCATGGGTACGCAAGCCGGCGGGTTGATTCTGGCGCTCTCTTTCATAACCAACGATCATACCCAGAACAGCAGCCAGCGCCAGGCGAATGAGGATTTCAAATTCTGATATCAACATTTCGGTACTCCTTCCTCTTACATCACGCAGGTGTTTGAAAAGCAGGAGGATTCGATTGCGGCGGAAGTCTCGTTTTCATTCCTCCCCAAGAGTGAGGTTAATTCAGGAAAGCGGGCGCTGACCTCTTCAGCCATGCGCTGGGCTACCCGCCGAACTGAGAAATGCGCGTTTGACGCGCTGCGCAGGCGAACAAAATGCACCAGGCTGCGCAGATTGAGGTTGAGCAAAACACGGCGGTTGTACCCGTTGGGCACCACGTATGCCGCCACAGCCTGGTTTAGATTGACCAGTTGGGTGTAAGCGTCGCGGGCGTTTTCCATGGCTTCCCGGTAAGGTGCCAGTATGCCTGCTTCCGATATGACACGGGGGACAGCGTATCCCAGGTTGGTGGTGAGCGATTGTGGTGTCTGGGTCATCATGCGGTGGCGCTTGACCTCAAAATAGGCACCCTGGTCCATGAGCAGGTCAAATGTAAAGAAAGCGTATTCCAGCTCACGGGAGGGGATGGTGTGATTGTCAGGCGTACGCAGCAGGCAGTGCAGCAACTTTTCTTTCTGTGATGCGGTGCTCGTGCGCACCGATTCCATCGCATGCGTATAGCTTACATCTTTTTCGCGGTAGAGCGCAGCGGCCAGCATACGATCCAACGCGTCAGTTTCCGTATCAACCAGGCTGCACCAATCTGCGGCATCCGTAAAACGTGGTATTTCCAGTGAAGAAAATTCGTTGCACACCTGCTCCAGGTAGGGGATCCTGTTAGCGTATTTCAACAGGGTAGGGATGGAAGCGATTGCAGCGTGCTTTACTTCTTCACCGATCTGGCGCGTCTCAATCAATGGACTGGTGAGTAATTTTCCGACCGCGTGTTCCAGCGCCCTGGCGTTAACCGTCATACCGACGTTGGCGAGTGATGCAGCTGGCAGTAAAAAGCGGCAGGCATCGATGGATTGTGAACGTATCCGCCGGTTAAATTGTGCTTCCGATTCGTTTTCCAGTGCTCGGGTGGTTGATCTCAGGTGATCGCCAACCGCCTGCAGGCAAGTCTTGTAGGTTAGAAAAAGATTTGAACAAGTATCGGTGTAAATATCTAGTAATGGGTGGTCATCCAGTTCTACGGGGATATAAAAGGCATCCTCTGCCCATGTCTGGTAGCGGGTGGATTTTTCGGTGTATGAGGCCAAACGGTTGGACTCAATGGTTTCAACCGCCAGGCGTGACACATTTTCCATGGCAACGTGCAGCACAGCGTGTTCTGCCACGGATGAATGACCATATCCGACCACCCACTTTTCGTTGAATTCAGCGCTCGAGGCTGTTGTCAATTCCGCGGCGATTTCACGGAAGGATTCCGGCGAACGGGAAGTCTTGGCAAAGGTAACCGCTATCGTTTCCGGTGGGAGCAGTTGGGGATCGAGCAGGTAAACCTGGCGCTCATGGCTCATGGTGCAACAACTCCCTTGTCTTGTCAATATCCTGCCGAATTTGCTCAACCAGTGCTTTTGCGTCCGGGAACCTGACCTCCGGGCGAAGGAATTCAATGAAGGCGAGTTTTAGCGTTTTTCCATAAAAACTCTCATCAGTATCAAGCAGGTGAGGTTCAACGCGTGGTGATGCCAACGGGTTCTCAAAGGTCGGGCGGATTCCAACGTTGGTAACTGAAAGGTACGTTTTATTGCCAACCTGGGCTAGTGTCGCGTAGACACCGGTAGCTGGCAGCAGTTGTTCAGCCGGGATGGAAAGGTTGGCCGTTGGGATACCTATCTTGCTGCCGCGGTGTTCTCCATGAACCACCCTGCCGCTGATGGTATAGGGTCGACCCAGGAACTGGTTTGCCCGGGTGATGTCACCCCCTTTGAGTAACTTTCTAATGTTACTCGAGGAGATGATTTCCTGCCCATGTCTCACTGGTGGCACGACCTCCACAATGAAATCGAGTTTGTGTCCGATCTCTTTAAGCATTGAAACAGAACCCGCCTGGTCTTTACCAATGGCGGAATTAGGTCCTGCTAGTAATTTTTCGAGACCGATCGCTTTCTTCACCTGTTCCATAAAGGGAAGAGCTTCAACATCAGCCAGGAATTTATCAAAATTGAGAACAATGACCTCGTCAACACCGAGTGATCGGATCAACGATATCCGCTCTTTTCGACTTGTGAGTACCTGGCCGGTCTTTATGCGGTCAAAAAAGAGGGCGGGCAAGGGGTCGAAGGTGATGGCAACGGCTTTGCTACCCGACTGGTGCGCACCATCCACGAGTTTACTAAACAGTGTTTTATGTCCGCCATGCACACCGTCAAAGGCACCGATGGTTGCCCAGGAACGTTCGACCTTGGAGTTTAGGAGAATTTCAATAAAGTCCATGCGCTAATTATATATGAATGCCTTTCCGTTTCATTTACTAACAGAACCCCCCCCGGTCAGCCGAGGGGGGAAGAATTACGAGAAAAACACCTTTTTAGGCTGCCACTCCATTTTTTCTTCATCCAGTTCCAGCAGCGCGACCAGTTCTCCCTGCCCGCTCACACCGCAGACTTTCGGCTTTTGTGCGTCGGCGGCGGGGATGCGGATACCGTGACGAATGGCATCAACTTCCTGGTCATTGAGTTCGATCATCGGCCAGTCTGAAAGGGCTTCTGCTGCCGGGATCAGGTACTGGTACCAGGTGCCGTCCGCGAATGCCTCATTCAGTTTACGCAGAGGTACAGCGTCCCGCAGCGTAAAACGACCGCTTTTGGTTCGCCGCAACCCTGTAAGGGTGGCGCCGCAGCCAAGCCGGGAACCCAGGTCGTTCACGAGTGAACGCACATATGTGCCGGAAGAGCAGTACACATCAATCACCACTTCTGGCGGTGCCCATTCCAGCAGCTCAAGGCTGTACACATTTATAATCCGGGGAGCCAGTTCGAACTCTTCCCCTTTACGTGCCATGTCGTATGCTTTTCGACCCTGCACTTTCACAGCAGAGTACGGTGGGGGAACCTGTTCGATCTGTCCGACGAATTTCTGAAGTTCACTATCAAACTGCTCTTCGGTAACATTCACCGGTGAGGAGGATGTTGTTTTTCCATCAGCATCATAAGTATCTGTAGTGGTTCCAAGCATGAGCACTGCCTGGTAGCGTTTATCCGAAGCGGAGACATATTCGCTCAACCGCACTGCGGGGCCAACCAGCACCACCAGAACGCCGGAAGCACGCGGGTCAAGCGTGCCAGTGTGACCGGCTCGCCTGATGTTTGAACCTTTTCGGATCACCTGTACCACGTCATGCGAGGTCATGCCTATTGGTTTGTCAACGACCAAAACACCCGATATTGCATTCTTTACATCATACCCGCTACTATTTTCCATCTTTTTACTCCGTTCTCTCTGAACCCAGGGAAGTTCCGGTGTCGTTGTGCTCTTTCCGGAGGGATTCCCGTGTTTTATTTAAGATCATTTCCTTAACCTGTAACAAGTCCCCTTTAATTTCCACACCAGACGCGGCAGGGTGGCCACCCCCGCCGAGGGAATCGGCAATGGAGGACACGTCTATCCCAGGCCGAGCACGCCAGCTTACCTTTACCAGGTCCTGTCGCTGCTCAATGAACAAGACGGCTACATCGATATCCTCGATACTTGAAAGGATATTGGTTAAGTCCGCATCATCCTCACCCTGGTAACCCGCGTTGCGACGGTCTTCAAGCGATAAGGTTGTCCACACCAATCCATTTTCACGTTCCAGCTTGGCGAGTCCGTATCCCCAGTAGTTGACGCTTTCGAAAGATTTGCTGATGAGCGCTTTGTTGTATAACCTGGTGATATCAGCCCCTTTATCCATCAAATCAGCTGCAATCCTTAACGACGAAGCCGTTGTATTAGAGGTGCGGAAGCCGATGGAGTCGCTGATAATACCTGAAAGCAATGCGGCTGCAACGTCAGCATCGATCGTAAGCCCCCATTTGGGCAAATGTTCCGCCAGGATGGCGCATGCGGCAACAGATTCAGGTTCAATCAGGTTGAGCTTTCCGAATGCTTTATTGGTGATGTGATGGTCGATCACGATATCCACCGGATGGTCGTTGAGCACTTCACCAGTACGATCAAGGTCACTGCAGTCCACGACAATATAAATATCATTTTCTGACGAGAAGGATTTCTTGATCTGATCAGCGCCCGCCAGGTGTTTAAAGGTTTTCGAAACGCCGCTGCGCAGCACCATCTCTACTGTTTTTCCAGCGGCAGTCAATGCCAGCCCAAGACCGAGCACAGATCCGATCGCGTCTCCATCAGGATGGACGTGAGAGGTAATGCCGATCTTTTGCGATCGCTGGATTAATTCACTGATCTCGTGGTCGATCATTTCTTTTTCTTCTGCTTTTTTTCTTCTTCACGGATGGAAGCCAACAACTGCTCGATCCGGTCTGCGCGCTCAGGGGTGATATCCCAATGAAAGCGCAGGCGCGGGAAAGCGCGCAGGTCGATGCGCTCTGCTAGCGTCTTGCGGATAAAGCCGCTGGCGCTTTCCAGTCCCTCAAGGACCTCTTTAGATCTGGAAACACCTTCAACGGCTGATACATAGATATCAGCGTAGGATAACTCACGGTCAATTTTTACTTCCGTGACGGAAATCCCACTCAATCTTGGATCTCGTATTTCTTCTTTTACCAGCATCTCGGATAATTCCTTACGGAATCGGTCGCCGATGCGTCTCAATCTTAATGGTGTAGGCATGGTGTAGTTCCTTTATTTCAATGACCTTTTTCAGCCGGACTTTTCTATTGTGAAATTTTCAAGAAGATCGCCCTCGTTGATATCATTATATCCTTTCAACGAGACGCCGCACTCAAATCCCTGGCGCACTTCCCTGACGTCATCCTTTTCATGTTTTAGAGAAGAAATTTCGCCCTCAAACAGGGTGGCTCCATTACGCACCAGGCGGATGCGGGCATTGCGTCGTATTTCTCCGGTAAGCACGCGGCAGCCGGCGATAGTTCCCACTTTGTTGATCTTAAAAACAGCACGCACCTGGGCGGTGCCTACCGGGATCTCGCGGGTTTCCGGTTCCAGCATGCCTTTGAGGGCTTTTTCAATGTCCTCGATCATGCGATAGATGATCTCGTACAAGCGGATCGAAACCCCTTCCTGCTCAGCCAGGTTGCGGGCAGCCTGGTCAGTGATCACGTTGAACCCAAGGAGGATGGCACGTGAAGCGGCAGCCAGCATCACATCACTTTCGCTGATATTTCCGGTTTCCGCGTGGATGACATTGATCTTGATCTCACCCTGACTCAGTTCATTGAGAGAATTCACGATCGGTTCCATGGATCCCTGGACGTCCACTTTGAGAATGAGGGGTAATTCACGAATCTCTCCGGCCTGGAATTTCTCGAACAATTGCTCGAGTGTTGTCCTGGTGGATACCACCGCACCGTTGATTTTTTCCGATTCGCGGGTAGCCAGTAAGCTGCGGGCTTCCTTCTCGTTCGTTACCACCTGGAAAAGCTCTCCAGCAGGGGGTACGTTACCAAGACCCAGCACCTGGATGGGCGTGGAGGGAGGGGCGCTTCTTACCTTATTACCAGTGAAGTCGAGCATGGCGCGAATCTTGCCGTAAGTTTCTCCGGCAATGACTGTGTCTCCGGTTTGGAGTGTGCCGTTCTGTACCAGTAGAGTGGCGATGACACCGCGGGTTTTATCCACCTGGGCTTCAATTACTGTGCCAATGACCGTCCCTTGCGGGTTAGCCTTGATATCGAGGCTTTCGCTCACCAACAGGATAGCTTCAAGGATATCTTCCAATCCCTTCTTTTGTTTGGCGGATACGGGTACGACGATGGTATTTCCTTCCCATTCATCCGGAACAAGGCCATTTTCTGCGAGCTGGCGTTTGACGAAATCGGGATTCGCATCCGGGCGGTCCATTTTGTTAAGCGCCACGATAATTGGAACCCTGGCAGCCTTGGCGTGGGATATGGCTTCGCGCGTCTGCGGCATCACGCCATCATCCGCGGCAACCACGAGGATAACAATATCAGCCCCCTGCGCACCACGGGCGCGCATGGCAGTAAATGCCGCGTGCCCCGGTGTATCCAGGAAGGTGATCAGTTTACCTTTATGTTCCACCTGGTAGGCACCGATATGCTGCGTGATTCCGCCGGCTTCGCCGCTGGCAACATTCGTATGGCGGATCGCGTCCAGCAGGGTGGTTTTACCATGGTCCACATGACCAAGGATGGTGACGACCGCCGGGCGGTTGATCAACTTGGCGGGATCTTCATTCTCGATCAATTTACGCCATTCAGGAACCTCTCCTGTATCTTCAACGGTAGTTGTTTCTTTAACAGATACAGGGATGGCCTCAAAACCCAGTTCTGAGGCGACGATTGCAGCAGTATCAAAATCAACCTGCTGGTTGATGTTGGCCATCACGCCATTTGACATGAGGACCTTGATGACCTGTATCGGACTGGCTTCCATGCGTTGCGCCAGATCGCGTACGGTGATCTGAGATGGAAATTCTATCTGTTTCTCACTCATAACACACCTCCAAAGATGTTCCCCCTGTTTTTCCTGCCTTTTTACCCCTAAAAAATCCTGCAATGCAGACAGGCTGGTTTATGCGCCGTGAGCAAGATGACCGGATTACTCTGCCATGTTATCGCTCTTGACGCTCATTTCTGCGGTTTCACTCTCGGGAAGGCGGCTGATGTAATCCTTCAACATTTGCCTGTCTTCCGCGTTGATCTCCATTCGCAGGGCATGATTGATCGGACCTTTCAGTGCCTGTTCCCAGCACGAACGGATGTTGTGCACGTAAGCTCCCCTGCCTGCGGTTTTACCGGTCGGATCCAACTTCACTCCTTCCGGAGTGCGGACCAACCGGACCAGTTCCCGTTTGGCGAGAACCGTTCTGCAGCCGATGCAGGTGCGCTGTGGGACGTGCTTCATCCGTTTTTGCGGTTTTTTCACCACCTGTCTTTCTCGCTACTTTACTCTTCCCAACCCCAACCGCCGTCGCCGCGTTTGTGCTTTTTCTGCACCACGGTCATGTCGCGATCTGGGTCGTAGGTAACCACAACGTTCTTACCTTTCTTCTTGCCTTTCTTCTTGGCTTTGCCACCTTCGTCATTGTCTTCTTCGTCCACGATATTGGTTGTATCCAGTACTTCTGGACGCAGGGTGAACAGTTCCTCAAGAGATGGTTCTTTCTCCGGTTCTACTTCTCCAGCGATGCCGGTAGATACAACTGGTTCGTCCACAACGGTTTCAATTACTTGTTCAACCTCTTCAGGCGTCATCACAGCAACTTCTTGTGGAGTCTCTACTTCGGCGACCGGTTCTTCGACGGCCATTTCCTCCGCCAGGGTTTCGACCCTGGCTGCAGCCTCTAGCGCTGCCTGTTCTTCAGCCAGTTGTTTATCCAATTCAGCGATTCGATCGTTGATGTTATCCATGGCGCGCGTGCCGATGCCGTTAATACCAAGTATTTTGTCTGCATCACGTTTTACCTGCATCGCCAATTCACCAAGGCTGAAGTAACCAGCCTCTTGCATTAGGACGGCGATGTGTTCGGGAAGGCCACTATCAAGAATGCTGGTTTCGAAAGCTGAGGCAGGGATCGATTTTTTGACCTCTGCAAGTTTTTGCTCTTCCAGCCTGTATTGTTCCTCGTTCTTATCGATGGCTTTTCGCTCCACCCGGTCTACGAATTTCGTCATGAGGTCGTATTCCTCCGGTGAGAGAGGTTTGCCTTCAGCTTTACGTGCTAAAAATTCCTGGATACGGGCAGCGTTCTCTTTTTCGCTTTCTTTCAGAGCTTCGAGGGTTGAATCCTTTGCCAGTTTCGCAAGTGCATCACCAGCGGCTTCAGGCAGACTTTTAATGTCGATGCGCCACCCGGTGAGCTTGGCAGCCAGGCGGGCGTTCTGCCCCACACGGCCAATAGCCAGGCTGAGCATATCTTCGGGAACGACCACGGTGGCTGTTTTACCGCTGCTGGTCCGCTGATCAGTGAGGTAGACACCACTTACCCTGGCCGGGCTGATGGCTTTGGCAATAAACACTGCCGGGTCTGGATTCCACTCAATGACATCGATCTTTTCATCATGCAGTTCCTTGACGATCGCCTGGATGCGCACGCCGCGAATACCTACGCAGGCACCCACAGGGTCGATACCCTGCTGAGTGGCGGATACGGCCACCTTGGCGCGGTCTCCCGGCTCGCGGGCAATGGAGCGAATCTCCACGATACCATGAAAGATCTCGGGGACTTCGTTCTCAAGCAGGCGCCGCAGAAAATCGCGGTGGGTGCGTGAAAGAATAATTTGCGGTCCGCGTTGTGAATCCTTCACTTCGGCAACCAGGGCGCGAACCCGATCGTGAATATGGAAACGTTCCCCGGGGATCATTTCCTTACGAGGCATGCTGGCTTCGGTTTTCATCTCGAGACCGATGGTCAAACCGGCTGCGCCAACAGCCTGCACTACGCCGCTGACAATCTCACCCAGCTGCTTCTCATAGAACCCTACCTGAGCTTTACGCTCAGCGTCGCGGATGCGCTGCTGAATCACCTGCCGGGCGGTTTGGGCGGCAACACGCCCGAAATCACCGGGAGTGGATTCAACGATCACCAGGTCACCCAGTTGTGCTTCGGGGTCCACCTGGCGAGCAATTTCGAGTTCAACCTCGGTGACGTCGTTTTCAACGGAGTCAACGACCTCTTTCTGTGCAAAAATGGTCACCTTGCCGGTTTCAATATCGACCCTGGCCTCAATTTGCTGTTCGTTCGAGGCGTTCACAGATCGCCGGTAGGCAGAAACCATCGCAGATTCGAGCGCTTCAAGGATGACATCCTTGGGCAACCCCTTTTCTTCGAGTACTTCGTTGAACGCGAGTGTAAATTCGTTCTTCATTGCTTTTATCTCCACCTGGTCTTGAATTGATCTATATGAAGTTTATGATAATAAGAAAAGTGGGGGATGCCCACTTTTCGGTGTTGAAACCTCAAATGTTTTTCGTACAGAAATCATTTTATCACAATCCATCCTTTGGGGTCAAGGTTAATTTTTACTTACTTGCTATTATCATATCTTTCGTTAATACCAGAAATCCTCAATTTTATCAATCAAACCGAAGCAGCAGGCAGGTAAGGTAATTGATTTCACCATTTCCATCGATGATGAACGCAAAGCGGGCATCGGGGCTGAGAGCGATGCCCCGCGGATCATAATAACTTCCTTCGGGCCAATCGCCATCGGGTTCGTAAACGAGTGTCCCGAGACTTTGAATATGGAAACCACTCGGGTCAAGGACGTGCACGGCGGTATTATCCGTATTGGAGGTGAAGAGGACATAAAAGTTTCCGTCCCAATCAATTGCCAGGTCACGCGGTAAGACGCCTTCTTCATCGTATTCCATTAAGGGAATACTGTCGATCTCAAGCCCGGTTATTGGGTCGATTTCCACCAGGAAGCCATCCTCATCCCGCATGGTGTACAGTTTGTTCTCAGGATTGAAAAAAAGACCAGCGTATGAGGTGCCATCAAGCGGCAGCGGGTTGATGATTTCGTATGTGCCGGGAAGATAGCTGAGCAGGTAATACAGACCACCCAGGTCACCCAGCAGGTAGATATTTTCCTGCCCCGGACCCACTGCCACCTGAACTGCGGGAGCATCTCCTCCACCTCTTTCCTGTTCACCATCCTGTTTCAGGACGACAAATTCGCCAAAATCCCCATCGCTCAGCACCAGGTTACCGCCAGCATCGGTGGTCATGTCGGTGATCCTCCCGGCGGTAGGCGGAGGCAGTTCCTCCAACAGGTTGCCTTCGACATCAAATTTCAAAAGGTTATTGGGTTCAGTTGAGACAACGACCTGGTTGAGGGCATCCACAGTAACGCTCACCGGGATGCCGGGTAATGGAACGCGCCAGTAGACGAGCGGTTCATCATAAATCACCGGGGCACCCACAAGTTCAACCGCATCCAGCATACGCGCGGTAGCAAGGTTACTGAAACCGATGATTACCGTGTTCACTTCAAAATCTATTTCAACGGGAAGGCTGATGCTCAGAGCGCAGTCATTGTCATCAAGCACATTTTTGGTTATGGCATTATTCGAATTATAGATTTCCCTGCCCAGGCCTGTGCTTGTGTTGAGTATCTCTACCCGCTCGATTCCATCGGCCTGGTCTTCAAGGACAAGTTTGACCAGTTGCGGGATCAATGGTTGATTGTATTGAAGAGTGAGGTATATCTCGCCATCCGTTTCCTCGAGACCAGCCAGGTTCCCGCTGCCGCAGCCGGGAGAGGAGTCCGGTGAACCAATGGCAACGTCCGGTATCTCGAACGGGCTGAGAATACCACTCTCTGCCCAGAGATGGATTAGGTCATCATCAACGACCACCTCTGTATCATCCGCTGCAGGTGTTGGTAGCTCAGAAGCTGTCGGTACGCTTACAACTGCTGGTGTCGGCTCATGGACCTGCGCTGTGGGTAAGACTTGCTGAGAACCCGAGCAGGCCGTGAGAACCAGGGTAAAAATAACCAGAGATGCAGTTCGAACGAGGTGTGACGTGAACATTGATGCTCCTTATATTGCGTAATGAGTGAACACCATCATGCATTATTATATTGAATTCTTTTGGATTATCGGAATTATATTGAAAAGTTACCCAAAAACTGCAATTCTTAATCAAGGCGAATCATCCTTTTTTCCTGCCGCTTCGCTTTCCTCAACTGCCTGGCCTGCAACCGCTTGTAACGTTTTTTCGTGATATGCCATTCCTTGATCCTTGATAAGTGACCCTCATCAGGCAATTCAATGCGGGTTTCACTGAATTCGTAAAAACTGAAGATATCTGAATAAGTTTCGAGCAGGTGCTTTTCACTTAAGTTCATTTCTTCCAGCGAGTAATGATGCTGGCTCTGGTAATGACTGGCTTTTTCGGTTTCCCTATTCACCACGATATCAAATTCAGGGGTGATTGCCATTCCAAGGAATTCGTACACGGATTCAATAGTTTTCCTCGGATCCTGGACCATGTTTTCGTACCGGATAAAGAAGCAGAGGCCGGGTTTGTCTTCGAAGTATTCAAGGGGGTAGCGGTAAAAAAATCCCATGACATCGAGAAATTCCTGTTGATGCGGGTACTGTTCAAGCGGATCGCACAGGAGGTGCCAACCCATTGCCATCAGGCTCATCATTGAGGGAATGCATTCGAGGGGGTTGCGGGCAAGATCGATGAAGCGCGCGTCAGGGAAGGTGCGCAGCAGGCTATCGACCTTGGGGGTTTGGGCAGGGTTTTTTGATAGTAAAGTGAGCTTTCCGCCATGCGCATAAAGGTGCCGCTGAAGCATGCTGCGGTAAAACTTCATCACCCTATCCTGCTGCGGGCGCGGAATGTCCCTGTCAAAAAAGAAATAGGGGAGCATTTCCTCCTCTATCGGGTAAAGTGACCAGAGGGTTTCACTAGACCAGGCGTGGATCAGAATGTGGTCGTCCTCTTCAGCGGCATCGATCCGCACGGCATGCGCTTTCGATTGCTTCTCAATGCTTTTGTTCAAATTCTGCGTCATTTTCTGTAACGGCGCACCTACCAGGCGGGCAACCCGGATGAGCGCCCAGATAAGCTTGCGTTGTGTGACAGATGGGGCAAAGATAAGTTCCCAAACCTTGAAGGAGGTGAAATGCTGTTTATCCTCGTCCAAGAGCCTATGGAGGAATGTGGTACCGCTGCGCGGGTTGCCGATGATGAATACCGGCTGCCTGACCTCCTGCTGGCGGTAACGCGGGAAGAGCACTTCATCCAGGAGGAAAAAGAAACGGTTGATAAGCTGAGCTGGGATGTAGAGGATCAGCCAGATAAAAAGCACCAGGAATCGCCTGGGAGTCAAACGGTAATGCTTCCCCCTGGCCTTAAAGAAAGCTTTGAAGTTATAGCGAAAAAAAGCGGAAAGATCAAAGTACACGTATCATCCCCTCCAAGGCAATCCATTGATGTGAAAGGTCAAATCAAATTGTCCCGAGCAATTTTGACAAGCATCAAATTCCGCTGTGTAACCTTTTGACCTGCAACGATGATATCAGAGATTGATATTTATCAGTGTTTAGAGTAAGGCGCGCTGTCCTTGAAATATTGTACTATGCTAAAATCAACCAACCCAGGAGGCAGGCATGGAGTATACAGGTTTGTGGTGGAAAGACGGGGTGATTTACCAGATTTATCCGCGTTCCTTTGCAGATAGCAATGGCGATGGAATCGGTGACCTGAACGGGATCATTCAAAAGCTCGATTATTTGGCTGAACTGGGTATCGATGCCATCTGGCTTTCACCCATCAACCCGTCACCGGATGTTGACTTCGGCTATGATGTTGCGAACTACCTGGACATTGACCCGAAATACGGCACGCTGGCGGATTTTGACCGCCTGGTGGCAAGCGCGCACCAGCGTGGGATCCGCGTTATTGTTGACCTGGTACTGAACCATACTTCCGACCAGCATTCCTGGTTCATCGAGTCGCGGTCTTCAACCGATAACCCCAAGCGTGACTGGTATCTCTGGCGGGAAAATCCAAACGGGAAGCAGATCCCTCCAAATAACTGGCTGTCATTTTTTGGTGGCAAGGCCTGGGCGTTCGACGATGTGACCGGCCAGTATTACTACCACATGTTCTGTAATAAACAGCCTGACCTCAATTGGCGTAATCATGAGGTTTATAAGGAAATGATGGATATTTTCCGTTTCTGGGCAGACCGTAGGGTGGATGGCTTCAGACTGGATGTGTTCAACGAGTACTTCAAGGATGAGCAGTTCAGCGATAACCCGCCCAGGTTTGGTATTCGATCGTTTGACCGTCAGCGCCACCTGTACGATACCAACCAGCCGGAGATGCAGAGTGTGGTCGCTGATATCCGGTCGCTACTGGAAGAATATCCTGAACGTTACGTGGTTGGAGAGACCTTCATGGCAACTCCTGAGATAGCTGCCAGTTACAGCGGTCCGGGAAAGCTGCACGCGACTTTTGATTTCTCGATGCTTAAAAGCCAATGGAACCCGGCTCGCTACCTGGAATACGTACTTAGGCAGGAAAAGGTTCTCCATGATGGCGCATGGCCAAACCACGTGATGAACAATCATGACAATCCCAGGTCAGCGACGCGCCTTAGGGCGGGCAGTGGTGACGAAAAACTCAAAGTGGCAGCGGCGATGCTGCTCACCCTGCGTGGTACGCCCTATCTCTATTATGGTGAAGAGATTGGGATGCGCGACATTCAAGTAAAACGGTCCGAAATACAGGACCCGGTTGGCAAGCGTTACTGGCCTGCTCCGGTCGGGAGGGACGGCTGCCGTTCACCCATGCAATGGAACGCGGATGTGAATGCCGGTTTCACCAAAGGCACGCCGTGGTTGAAGCTGAATCCAGGATTCAGCAATCGCAACGTCGAAGAACAAGAAGCTGACCCGCACTCCCTGCTCAGTTTCTACAAATCCCTGCTGCATCTGCGGCGCGCGCACCCGGCGTTGCAGCGGGGCATGTTCATCCCACTCCACCACAACCCGCAGCGGATCCTTGCCTATATGCGCCAGGACACTGATCAGACCATCCTGGTGGCGCTGAACTTCGCCCGGCGGCGCTCGAAACTGGCAGTCGGCGGCGAGGTAACCCGCCATCGATGGGAAGTGCTGCTCTCCAATAAAGAACGAAGCCAGCCAATATTTGAAAAAGGCTGGCTGAAATTGGGCAGCTACGAAGCCTGTATCTTGATACAGAAATGACTTGAGGGTTACACCGATGTCATCGGGGTGAGGTTGAAGGGCACACCCGCCTGTTCCCCGGCCTCGATGAGCGTCTTTACCGCCAAATCTGATAGCGGTACCCCTTCCACAAGGGCGCGTTCAGCTTTTTCGAATTCCTTCTCACCGTGGATGTATATGCGTTCTTCACCCGCAGCTTTGGGCGAATCCCTCAGCGTACCCAGGAGAGCGTCCATGTCGCTTGCGAATTCAACCGGGTCGCGGAAGGCGTCAATGCGGATTGCAGCGAAGAAATGTCCGATACGCGACGCTCCAGGAGCGGAAGAACCGTAGACCTGCTCTCCGAAACCAGCGCCTGCCAGAACGCCGGAAAAAATGTCCACAAGCAGACCCAGCCCGTAGCCCTTATATCCGCGCAGCAGTTCCGGGCCGCCAAGCGGCATCAGCGCGCCGCCGTTGATCACCATGGCCGGGTCTTCAGTGACGCGTCCCTCGCTGTCAATTCCCCATCCGGAAGGGATGGGTTTACCGTTCTTGTGGTAAACGGAGACGCGTCCGATCGGGACGATGCTGGTAGCCATATCCAGTACGAAGGGACGGCTGGTACCAGCGGGTACCGCCACCGCGATGGGGTTGGTACCCAGCATCGCCTTCCGGCCGTGGGTGGGCGCTACCAGCGGACCGGAATTGGTGAAGCTCACACCGATCATTCCCTCTGATAACGCCATCATGGCGTAGTAGCCGGCGATGCCGTAATGGTTGCTGTTGCACACCGTTGCCATGGCCAGCCCGGCTTGCCTGGCTTTTTCGATGCACAGGCGCATTGCCTTCACACCTGCCGGATGACCCAACCCGTTGTTGGCGTCAATGGAAAGGGTGGTCGGTGTCTCACGCAGCACAGTGAATGTAGCGTGGGGATTGATCAACCCTTGCTCAAGACGGGAGCCGTAATAATTCTGCAGGCGGATCAGCCCGTGGGAATCCACCCCGCGCATATCCGCACTGACCAGCACGTCGGCGGCGATGGCGGCGTCTTCATCCGTGATACCCCAACGGGTGAGATAGCGGGCGGCGTATTCCTTCAGTTCCTGGATGGGGTAGTATGGCATGTGATTGACTCCAATACGAATATGAATTGGATTTAATTATAACTGCGTGCTCGAAGAGTTGACCTTCTAATGATAAAAACGAATTGATCAAGAAACTTGGAGATTAGTTCAACTTTACTCTTTCTATAAAAGAAGACCCTGGTTCCGTGTCGTTCATGGAACCAGGGTGACAGGTTGTGAATTCAACAGTCAAGAAATGTAAACAGCCAAAGAATTTAAAATCAAGCATTCTCCTGAGTTTTAGCTCAATCCGATGATCCTGCCGGTTTCGGGTTCGATATCGATCTCCATGAACATCGGGCGGGTGGGCAGCCCGGGCATGGTGGACATGGTTCCCAGCAGCGGGTACAGAAAGCCTGCGCCTACCGACGCGCGGACATCGCGGATGGGGATGCGCACGCCTTTGGGCACACCTTTCAAGGTGGCGTCATGCGAGAGGCTGAGATGAGTCTTGGCCATGCAGATGGGCAGCTTGTCAAACCCCAGTCGGGTGTACTCCGCAATGCGTTCCTCGGCTTCGGGAAGGTAATCGACACCTTCTGCGCCGTAAATCTCGCGCGCGATGATCTCGATCTTTTCTTTGATCGACCATTCCAGCGGGTAAAGGAATTCGAATTTTGAGGGCTTCTCAGCCGCCTTGATGACCGCGTGTGCCAGGTCGACCGCGCCAGCGCCGCCTTTCTCCCAGTGTTCACAGATCACCGCGTCCTCAGCGCCACCTTGCTCCACCGCGGCTTTACAGATCAGTTCCAGTTCGGCGGGTGTGTCGTGCATAAAGCGGTTGACCGCCACTACCACCGGGACGCCGAATTTGCGCGAAATTTTGATGTGATGCAGCATGTTGGGCAGCCCCGCTTGCAGCAGTTCCAGGTTCTCGGAGGTATAAGCCGGGTCAAGCGGCTTGCCTGCCACTACTTTGGGTCCTCCGCCATGCATCTTTAGCGCGCGCACAGTGGCAACCAGCACCACCGCGGAGGGGGCTAAACCGGAATAGCGGCACTTGATGTTCATGAATTTTTCCATACCCATGTCAGCCCCGAAACCGCTCTCGGTGACAACGTAATCCGCCAATTTGAGCGCGATCTTATCAGCGAGGATGCTGGAATTGCCGTGGGCGATATTGGCGAACGGTCCGGCGTGGACGAAGACGGGTGTTCCCTCTACGGTCTGCATCAGTGTGGGTTTTATGGCGTCGCGCATGAGCACGGTCATCGCGCCAGCGACGCCAATGTCTTCAGCCGTGACAGGTTCTCCGCTCCGGCTGATGCCGATGACGATGCGTCCGAAGCGCTCCCGCATATCCATCAAGCTGGTGGTTAAAGCGAGGATGGCCATAATTTCGGAAGCGACGGTGATGTCATAGCCAGTCTCACGAGTGAAGCCCTTCTCTTCCGGCCCCTGCCCGATGGTGATACCGCGCAGGAAGCGGTCGGAGGTATCCACCACACGCCGCCAGGTTATGGTATCGGGATCGATATCCAGGCGGCAGAGCTTGCGTCTCTGTTCCTCGTTCAACTCGTCAGGGTCATACGCAGTAATGCCGAGTTTTTCCAATCTGGCCACCATGCCGCGGGTAAAGTGGCGCTTGCCGCTCTTATCTGGCGGTAGCAGGCGGTTGAACAGCTGCTCATCCGTTGCCTGGCTCTCGTGGAACATGCGCGCGTCGATGGCGGCTGCCATCAAATTGTTGGCAGCGGTAATGGCATGGATGTCGCCGGTAAGGTGCAGGTTGAACTCCTCCATCGGCACGACCTGCGAATAGCCGCCACCGGCAGCGCCACCCTTGATGCCGAAGGTGGGACCCTGCGAGGGCTGGCGGATGCAGGTCACCACGCTCTTACCGAGATGGGCACCAAGCGCCTGGCTTAATCCAACTGTGGTTGTGGTCTTGCCCTCTCCCAACGGGGTGGGGGTGATGGCTGTCACATCGATATACTTGCCATCGGGGATGTGTTGCAGCCGCTGCAGGACCTCGAGCCGCACCTTGGCCTTGGTATCGCCGTAAGGTTCAGTCTCAGAGGGTAGAAGCCCAAGTTCTTGTGCCACCAGCGTAATGGGTTTGAGCGTGGCTTCCTGCGCGATATCGATATCGGATGGTACGGGTGTGCGTCGCTTCAATGCGGTGGGAGTGAAGGCTTTGCGACCGTGGAATTTCTCGGAAGATGGGGTCATATCGGTCTCCTTGACGATTGATCTGATCATCCTTATTAAAGACTAAAATGGTCGGAATGGCAAGCGGTGGAAGAAAAAAGTTATTTTTTTGGCAAGAAATCTCGTAAAAAACTGGTTGACAAATTCAATAAAGTTACTGCTATAATGAATTCAGATTAGAGTGATTCTAATTTGAAATTGCCAATTCCAAAGGAGGTAAAAATGGCAGTAATTGGATATTGCATGAAATGCAAGAAAAAGACAGAAATGAAAGAGACCGAAGAAGTGACCATGAAAAATGGCCGCAAAGCGATGAAAGGAAAATGCGCAGTCTGCGGCACCGGGATGTACAAAATCCTCGGCAAGTAAACTGTATCTTTTCCACCAAGTAAAACCGCGCCCCTCACAAGGCGCGGTTTGCTATTGCCAAGTTTATCTGATGTTTCCTAAACGAAACGCAATAAACTAAAAAACATTCTCGCTAATAATTCCTGAATTGAACGTATAATACACATGAAAAGATTTTATGATACTTGATCAAGGAAACCGGGACTGACCGGGGTTCACACATACGAAAACTCCCTTTAAAAAATCTCAATACCATTCAGACCCTGTGAGAGGAATCTCCTGATGCAGCCTATCGAGGAGCCGGTAATCTTTTTCCTCGTTATTATGACCCTCATCCTGGTCATGCCGCTGCTCTCGGAGCGCGTTCGCCTGCCCGGGATCGTGGGTGTGATCATCGGGGGTATGTTGATTGGTCCCAACGGATTTAATATCCTGCCGGCTAATGACCGTATGGAATTCCTTTCGACCATCGGGTTGATCTACCTAATGTTCAGCGCTGGGATGGAAGTCGATTTCCATCAATTCATGCGGGTAAAAGGCAAGGCAGCCATCTTTGGCTTACTGACCTTCACCATCCCCCAGGTGATTGGTATGGCATTGGGATGGTTAATTGGACTCCCTTTGCTCGGTTGCATCCTGCTGGGGTCGGCTTTCGCATCGCACACGCTTTTAGCCTTCCCGATACTTACCAGGTTGGGCGTTACGCGTAACGAGGCAGTGGCGGTCACCGCCGGGGCAACCATTCTCACGGATGTTGGCGCTTTCATCATCCTGGCTATTGTTTTAGGCGCGGATGGCGGTCAGCTGGAAATTGGTTACTTTCTCAAGCTGCTCTCATTACTGATCATTTTCACACTTGCCATCCTTTTCGTTTTGCCCAGGATAGGGAAATGGTTTTTTCAAAAGGTTAAGGGGCGGACCGTAGAATTCCAGTTTGTTATCGTCCTGCTTTTTATCGCTGCCATGGGTGCCAAGTTGATCGGGGTGCATGAGGTAGTGGGCGCTTTCCTCGCCGGTCTGGCAATCAATGCCACGCTTCCACGCCACAGCCCGGTATCAGGGCATGTCCTCTTCATGGGAGAGTCCTTCTTTATTCCGGTCTTTTTGCTTTACAGTGGAATGATCACTGATCCACTGACACTGGTGCGTAATCCAGACGCCATCCTGTTGGCGCTGGGTATTCTTGTTGTGGCGTATCTTTCCAAGTTCCTGGCATCGTTCATCACCTCGAAAATCTTCCATTACAGCAAGGCGGAATTCTGGACTGTGTTTGGTTTATCCCACGCGCAGGCAGCTGTCACAATCCCCACGTTGATCATCGGTATGCAGTTAGGTCTTTTTACAACTGAGCTTTTCAATGCTGCGATGATGATGATCCTGCTGACCTCGATCACCTCCCCGTTGATCGTGCAAAATTTCGCCCCTAGGTTGCACCAGGGTGTGGAGGAACTGGAGGAGCTTCCGCTGTTCCAACGTATCCTCGTTCCCATCGCGAACCCGGCAACGCAGGAGCATATCCTCTCCTTAGCCGGGTTGCTGGCTAAGAGCGGCGGAGGAGAGGTTGTAGCGTTGAATGTAGTAATCGATCGCAGCGATCAGGGAGCCAACCTGCAGCACCAAAAAGAACTACTTGACAGCGTCCCTGAAATACTCAAGGATCCTGAGACGCGTTATGAACTGATGCCACGGTTGGCAGACTCATATGCTCGTGGAATTTTACAGGTCTCCAGAGAGCGTGAATCAACGCTGATCTTAATGGGGTGGCGAGGAAAACGCACCTTCAAAACAAGTGTACTGGGAACGGTGCTGGATGAAGTGATATGGGGTTCTGACACACCTGTGATGGTGGGTAAACTAACCCATGCATTGAACGGCATCCGCCGGGTACTGCTGATCATACCCGCCGGGGCGGTAACCCCGGCTGCACTGCGAAGAGTGCTCCAGGCTAACCTGACTATCGCGAAAGAATTAAATGTTCCGCTGGAAATGCTGGCAGATAAAAGCTACCTGACAACCGTGCAGCATATATTAGGGAAAAACCATCGTGGTCAATTGATTATAGTCCGCGAAATGATAGGCTCATTAAGACCATCAGACCTGCACAAGAATGCCGAAAGTGATCTGTTGGTGATACCCGGATTTGGATCAAGGAAACGTTTTCTGGCAAATCTGGGCAATCTTCCTGAGCGTCTGGCAGATTCCTTTTCAGGGAACGTGCTTATCCTGCATTTTGACCGGTAAGTTGTTTTACCCATCCCCGGTTCAATTCCCGGTCGAGTCACCCAAATCTGTCTTCAATTCTCCAAGCGAACTGGTATCGAAACCGTAATGCTCCAGGTGTTCAATAAGCAATTCAAGCGCCTGGATATTATTGATAGGCTCACCACATGGGGACTGGTATTTTTTTACTGTCCCTTTGGTCATGGCCAATATCTGCAGATCAAGTTCAAACCATTGGTCGCAAACAATGACCGACATTCGGCCGAACTGGTAAAAAGGCGGTTTGGATTCAGGGTAGACGACCTTGCCGGTCACAAGGTCTTTCCTTGATTTTGGAATCTTGGCGGTGAAAATGGGGTGTTCTTCATAAGAAGAAGAGATCAGGGATTGACCCGCCATCCATTCGGGTTTCTCAATAGACAGGTAATCCAGCAGGGTAGGCGCGATATCCATGGTCTGAACATTCTGAGAAAGAACGCTCGAGTGTGCGCTTTCCGGAAAGCGGATCAGCAGCGGGATGCGCGAATTGGTCCATTTCTGGCTGTGGTCGCTGGTGACCACAATGATGGTGTTCTCGAGGCGGTCGTTCTCTTCCAGGTAAGCGTAAATTTCCTCCACCGCCCGGTCAAACTCGAGCACCGTGTCATAGTAAAACAATTGCTTGTACTGCTCCTGGTGTTCCACATTAATACCAGCCGAGAAGACCTGTTCCTCCGGTAAATAGTTCGGTCCGTGAGTACCCATCCAGTGCAGGTGAATGAACAGGGGCTGACGAATTTCATTGAGCAGGTTAAAGACTTGCTCAAGCTTTTGCTGGTCATCGAACTTTACCGGTGCCTCGGTGACCTGTTGATAGGGATTGGCCATGTCGCTTATAAAGAAGATATGCCCCAGCCTGGAGATTAGCCGCTCGATGACCTCCTGCTGGAAGATGTGGTTGATCCCCGGGTACAGCTTCGCGAGTGTGAACATCAGCGGGTCATTCTCAGCTGAGCGGCCGTTGGCTTCGCTAAATGCATCCTGGAAGTTGGTCTTGTAGGCATCGGCATAAACATTATTGCTCAGCTGGGCGGTGTAATACCCGTAATCCTCCAGGATATCAGGCAAGTGCTGGTAGGCATCTTCACCCTTCAGCATATCGGAGGAATTGATGACACGCGTATCAACCGGGTGTTTCCCCGTCAGGATGGCGGTGAGTGACCCGATGGTTCCCTGGGCGTTGGAGAACGCGTTCAGGGCTTTCAGCGATTCACCGGACATTTTTCGCAGGAATGGAGTTGTATCCTCTTCATGATCGTAAATCGAGGTGTATTCGGCGTTGACACCGTCAACCGTGATGAGCAGGATGTCAGGCGGGGTGGTACTGTTCGGCGTGGGGCGGTGCCTGCCCACGCCCTGTGCGGTATTGAGGATGGATTCGGCGGGCAGCACTGCGCCTGCCCCTGCCAGCAGCAGGATCGTGCCTATGAGGAGCAGGCGTTTTTTTGGTTGCGTCCTGGAAAAGAAGGCAGCCAGCAGATTGTGAAAAGCGATGAGCCGGGTGAAGAGGAACAATGCCGCTGCCAGGTAGAGGGCGGTGTAGAGCGCACGGGTTATTCCGCTGGTGGAGACAATGCCAAAATTAAAGACCGTGTAGGTGAAGTTATCCAGCATCACCAAGGCCAGCGAGGTGAGCAGGAATGACGGTAACAGGAACGCGATTGCGGTGAGGATTTTCCTGAACGTTGGTTTCTAACAATCAGACCGAGCAGCAGGAGCGGGGAGAGAATGAGGAAACAAACAAGGATAAGCAATCCGGCCGCGCTGACGAAGGACTGAGATTTTTCCAGGAACGGGATCGTTTGCAGGAATGACGGACGGGTGAATATGAAAACCCACTCCATGGTGACATAGAGCGCGGCAATGGCAGCGGTTATCACCAGCAGGCTCACGGGCGACCAGGCGATGCAGGCGAATGGCTGGAAAAATGATTTCAGTAAGGGTCGAAGTTTTGTCATGAGGCGGCGTCTTCAATATTGCGCAGCAGGCTCTATTCTAATACAAACGACGTGGATGTAGAGGTTATTAGCAATTTTCAAAAATAACGAACACAACTGGCCAGGCACCCGCCCTGTATAAAAATAAAGTCCGATTAGTTTTAGATGGCTGAGGTTATGATATTCAAACCTGGAGGATTATTGTGACCAAATTTAGTAGCGAGATCAAGGCAACAATTCCACTAACCGTCAATTCAGATGATTGATAATGAAGATTATCCTGGATTTCATCATCAAAAAGCATCGCAGCACACAGGATGATGGCGATATACAGGAACATCATGGTTCTTGAGGAGGAAGCCCAAATGGAGGGAGAGAACCCCAGCATCACCCGGGATAAAAAACCTAATAACAGGATGCCTCCTGCGATAAATCCTCGGCGCTGGCGGAAAAAGGTCAATAATAAGCTGAAGACCATTACCATCAAGCCGCTCGCGATGAAGAAGGGGAAAAAGCTGCTGACATGGGTAAAATTCTCAAGCGTGATGAATCCCCTATCCGTGATCTGATATTGAATTCCCTGGAGAAACGGGAAGAAGTTCTCGCCCAGCCGGATCAAGAAGCCAAAATAAAACACGCCGAAGAAAAGGAGCAGGGCATAGACGCGGTGAAAAGTTGTGGGAAACCTTTTTATTACTACCATCGCCAGGACGAGGCAGAACAAGGCAAATAACAGGTTGGGGCGGAAGACGAGACGTTCCATTGTCGACGAAAAACCAATTTCCAGTTTATCGACAACTGAAAGCACATCGAAATCGATGAACTCATCCATTTCCACCAATTTCCTCGCGGCATTCCCTGGGGAGAAAAGTGAGAATAAAAGGCTGGCGATCGATAGCAGCAATCCGGTCGGTAGGTACCAATAATATTTTTTCTGGTAAATCATGATCACGGTCATCACCATAAAAACTATCACCAGGATCACTGCCATCTGTTCCTGGTTCGCACCATACAACAACGCCGGGATAGCGAGGGCGTATTCTATTGGATGAACCGGGTCCCCCGCAAGGGTTTTCTTCGCCAGCAAGATCGCGTACAACCCGAAGGCTGCGACCCAGAGGTAATTCAGGCTTGTCGTAACCCATCCCGCTGAACGCATATCGATAAAAGGGAACGTGAAGAGCAGGAACGTGATGAACCAGTTGACGCGCGCTGAGGCTTTCCTGGTCACCAGTCTCGAGATGATCAGACCAAGCATGGCGAAGACTGCCGGGTTGAGAACGCGCCAAACGAACGGCGGGAAGGTGCCCAGCATCCCGCGAACAGCTGTGAGGATGATCAGCCGTGAACTCCATTCCCCGTAGATATCCACCAGGTATGGGAACAACCTGGAGATCTCCGTCATGCGCTTGTAATGACGGTCATCCATCAGGCTCATGGGGATGAAGGCATGGAGCACCAGCATAACCAGGAACAGGATCACGAACGGAAAGTACTCGTTCCGCGCCAGCCGTGAGAAGCCCAACCGGAGCGCTCTCATTGTGTATGCTCCAGGACAAGGTTCATGTTGAGGAAATATGCATGTCCGTTGTTCTGATAATCGAGAAATACCCGCCAGGTGTTAACATCAAGTCCGATCAGCTTCCTGTTGACCTTGGCTAAAAAGCCACTTTGAGTGTAATCAATGCCATCCGGAAATTGCTCGTTCAGTCCATCACGCGGAATCAACATGGTGGGGATGCGGATAAGCCTGCCGGTTTCAACGTTCTCAAGTACCACGCGGCTGTTGAACGTTACCGGAGGCTCACCGGGTATCAACGCCCAGCCGGTGATGGTTATGAAGTGGTCACCATAAGACACCGGATCCACTTTCCACTGGACTGGAGTATTGTTGGAAAGTTCAGCTGTTGGCGCGGGTTGAATGCGGATGAAATCGATCAGCATGGCTGCGGTAAATAGCATGATGATTACCAGGCCGATCAGACTGAATATCAGGATTAGCTTTTTATTGGCAGTGGCAGCAGGCATAAGATCAAAAAATTGTTTAAGAATTGACCCGGAAAGGATGTGAACATTCTGATTATAATGTACCCATGAAAAAATTATGCCTGTTGATCTATCTTGCCTTCATCATGGTCCTCACCGCGTGCGGCAGCAACGCGCCAACAGAGCTTCCCGCTATACTCCCGATGGAGACCGCGGAACCCGTTCCCACCGTGACCGCGACAACTGCCGGAGATTGCTCGAAAATCGCGTTTGTGATCACCGACGGCGCGAACGCGGATATTCACACCGTCTGCCCAGACGGCAGCAACCTGGTGAACATCACCAACGAGTGGCTAATCGATACCGACCCGGCGTGGTCACCGGATGGCAGGCGCATCGCCTTCACATCAACGCGCGGCGGTGGGGCAAGCCAGATCTACATCATGGACGCGGACGGCAAGTATCCCCAGCGCCTGACCGAGGACAATGAGAACGACCATCCCATCTGGCTACCCAACGGTCACCAGGTGGTGTTCCGAACCCACGATGGCAACGGCGTGTGGTGGTGGCGCATGTACGACCTGGATACGCACGAGATCACGAAATTCAGCGTACCCTCGTATGATTTCTTCTTCCAGACCCCGGCGTGGTCACCGGACGGTCAGTACCTGGCGTACATGTCGCTCGTCGAGCAGCAGGAACGCAACGACGGCTCCAGCCAGATCCATGTGAAGAACCTGGCGGACTCGAGCGATATTGCACTCACTAATGACGTGTGGGCGAACATCAAGCCCACCTGGTCGCATGATGGGCAGCAGATCGCCTTCTTCTCGGAGCGCGACGGCACCTACAACCTGTTCGCGTTGTACGTGATGAACAGGGACGGTAGTGATGTGCACCGGCTGACTGAACCGGAATTCTCCGAGGAGGTGATGTGCACCTGGTCACCGGACGCGCGCGAGATCGCCGTGGGCAACAGCGTGGTGATGCGTAATATCTTTATTGTTAACGTGGAGACGGGGGAAGTGAGAACGCTGCTGGAGCTGCCCGAGGGGATCACCGCCTCCTCCCCGGCGTGGCAACCGTAGGGATTTTCGTTGGTGCGTTGAAAACGCACCAAAACTATTCACTTGCGGGGCGAGAGACATGCACCCGAGCGTTCTTTGTGAAAAGCGGGGCATGCCCCTTATATATACCCCTTGGGTCTATTCAAGAGATATGTAACGTTTAGAATTTCCGCTGAAATCCCAAAGTGGTGCAAAGATCAGATTCACGCCTGTTTCGGATATTGCCGCTTGTACCACTATCCAACCTTCGGTTTCTCCACCTGGAAATAAGGATGAAGTAAGAATAGGTTCTGGAGCAACAGCCCACGGAGCATCATAGATTTCATTTGCACTTCCAGTGGTTGTAAAGGAAGTGAAATCCATGGACTGGGCGATATCCTGTGTGCTTATGTTCCGGGCGTGTACTTTTACTAAAATAAATTCCATACCCGCCTCAGGCGGGTCATTATACTGATTTGCTTCCAGAACAATATTCCACGCCTCTTCACCGCGGATGGATTCAAGAATCGTGATTTCCCAATCATCCGAAACAAGTTTTTCACCCATTGGTGCCGGAGACATTCTATCTGTCCCCAAATTGGTGGGTGCAAGTGAAGCAAAATCAGGAGATACACTTATGGAAGCACCTTCATCAATGGCAATGAATCGACTAGAACCATCATCGAAGTTAAGACCTTCATCTACAATAAGAATCAAGTTTCCTTCGCCCTTCCCAACTAAATATGAGATCCAGCCTTCTGTCTCACCGCCAGTGAAAAGTGTTGCGTCCAGTTGTGGTTCTGGCGAAACAGCAAAAGTTGACAGACAAGAATACAGGATTAACCGGTCACCTGTAACATTAAAATCACAATGACCGATGGTGTGTTCTTCATTATCTGCATATGTACTCATAACGTGCAACTTTATTAAGAGATATTCCATACCTTCCGGGGCAGCGTCGTTATACTGATTTGCGGCGAGGATCTCATTCCATGCCTCATCACCGCGTTTTACTTCGAGCACCTGGACATCCCAATTGGGAGCAGGCACAATTTCTGAACGCGGGAATGGTTGAGAACGGCTTAACCCTACAGGCATGGCGGTCGGGATACTGGCCGGCTCTGGTGTAGCAATGGGTTCAGGCATCATTGTGGATACAAGCGTGTTTATTGTGTCCAATTGACCTACTTCACCAACAGCGGTAGATTCTGTTGGGGTAGGGGTGCTGCTGCCACAAGCAAGCGATACGCTCAATATGACACATGCAAAGAATATAAAAGGCCTAAAACGCTTTATCATACTCATCATAATCTCCCTCTGTTGTTGTATGAATTATTTTCTATAAACGACCTTTTGGAACAGGACTTGATGAACTAATGTGATGATACCCTGTTAATGATTATAGCACTTAGGGCGCAAAGCGATGCAGCATATCAGGTTTTTTGTACGGGGGGTCAGCATGTACCCGCAAAATTCAAGGATGATTTAAAAAATAGAGCCTATAATTTAAATAGAATAGGTTTATTGACTTGGCGTACAGCCTTTTAACCCAATTATTATGAAAATTTAGGGGTGTGAAATGAAAAAAATATTCATCTGTTTAATCGCCCTTTTCATGTTTTTCATGCCTATACAAAGCGGACTCGCGGCTTCCGACTTTTCACTCATTGCGGTAGGGGTGTTGCATGAAGCTCCTGTGCTGGATACATTGGTGTATCACGACACAACCGATCCGTACCATCTATTGCCGAGCCTGGTTTTGATAAAGGAGCAACGATGAACCGTTCAACTTTTATTTTCACGAACTGTATCCTGACTGCCTTCCTGCTGGCAACCCCACTCTCAGTTTCCTCCTTTCCCGCAAAGCAGGAATCGACATCCAGCCGCTATTTACAGCCCGAAGAATTGACATTTTCCGGAAAAGGTTGGGAAGGTCCGCTGAATAACATTTCTCTCCAGAACGATGATTCCGCATCCGGGAAAATAGAAGGTAGAAAAGGGCTCGTTATCGAGTATACCGTTGAGGGACTTGCGGTTCAATCAAATGAATCATTTTATCCTTCGGCAGTTATAGACGGGTATCCAACCGGAAGCCAGGTGACAATTCAATGTACGGTTTATGGACCCTATAGCATCACAGGAAGTTGGGCAACTGATGGTGATGTTCGGTTGAACAACGAAAAAATTGAAACTTTCCGTGCCCCGGATAGTAACGGTGCGCCGGGATGGAGTTTTTCACCAAAACCGGTGGTGGTCACTATCACCGACGAAATAAGAGCGAATGGCTTTTCTGTTTCAGTCTTTCTCGGTTATGCCAGTTCAGCAGCAGCAGATGAAATCTGGGTCACAGTTACTGGACTGAAGGGCAATCCACCATCTACTAACCCAATCCCAATCGTTGCTCCCTTGGTACCCCCCGCCGTGACCTTCCCGGATTCAGGTGCCCGCTTCAGCGATTTATCAGGGCAGGTGGAAGTGTTGATCCCGAAAGGATATATGGCAGACGGCGAGCCGGATTGGGATGAGGAAGCCTGGACGATTGCCAAACTTGATATGACGCTTCCCGAAGGAACGCGAATAAAAACAAGCGACAGAAGCACAGTCATCCTGTCTTTTGCCGATATGACAACCTTTTCCATGAAGCCTGAAACGGAAATCTATTTGTCGAAACCGCAGGCAAAACCTGGTCAATTTAAACTGCTTGGCGGACAGCTATGGATCAATTTTAAAAGAATGATAAAGGATGGCTCGATGGAGATTGAGATGGGTCAAGCAGTAACCGGGATCAAAGGCACCACACTTGTCCTGGAAGATGATGGCACCAGCTCAACTGTAAAAGTCATAGAAGGCACTGTGGAGTTCACATCGAAAGCGACCGGCGAATCGCGTGATGGTCGAAACCGGCAGCTTGCTCTCCGCGGATTCAGAGGGGTTAGGCGAACTGCAAATCTTCGATATCGCCGCCGAGAGCGCTAGCTGGCCACAGGTGGCAGCCGTTGACGCGGGCAACGCCAGAACGGCTGGACCCGGTGAACCCAATATTGTTGTCCTTCCTTACGGCGCTGAGGCTGAGGAGTTATCACCAGACACTGCAGAGGCTCCTGCTCCGCGTATCGGGTGGTTCCTGGGCATCTATTTCGCGGTGGCCGTCAGTCGTGGTCGCGGCAGTGGTCGTGATTGTGCTGCTCACACGCAGGAAAAAGCGGCTTAGTCCTCCAGGTACGTATCGGCGATGGTCAAATTTTATGGGGCGATAGGTATGCACCCGAGCGTTCTTTGAGTATGGCGGGTCGTACCCCCCCACAACTTGGTGAAATTTAAAAGTGATCATAAAAACGCTACCCTGGCTTATAGCGTTTTCTTTAAAAATCGACGCATCGTTCTGGGGTTTATCCACACCGGCGAAGGTGAAGTAACAGCAGGCGGAGGTTTTTGTTTCCTGGTAATGCTCGTCGATAAATCCAGTATCGGTCAGAATGATCACGTCGTGTTGCTTCATCCACCTGGGTTTCAACATACCGGTGCTCCGGGAGGATTTTAGAAAAGAAAAAATTCTGATTGCTTTCAACCCTTTGACTGAAAAATTTGAGGTATATGATGCGGCGATTGCGAGAAATCCAGAATTCATTAGTGATATTTCCCTGATTTGGTCACACAAGAATGGAATATTCGGTGTAGCAAAGGATTATATTACTAGGCTGGCTGAATCAAGACCAGTAAGCGAAGATGATGAAACTCTTATCCAAACTAACATCAACAATCTGGATAACATCAGGTTATATCCATTTACGGTTTTAGAGGTCAGTAGTGCAGCAAACGAAGAAGAAGTATCTGAAATATTTGTTCGTGTGAATAGTAAGGGTACTCCGCTCAACCAGGCGGATTTCATCCTTACGTTGATGTCTGTTTTCTGGGAAGAAGGACGCAAACAATTAGAAGCATTTTGCAGAGAATCTCGAATTGCACCCGTAGACAAGAAGCCTACGTCATTTAATTACTATATTCAACCAGATCCTGATCAACTATTGAGGACCTGTGTTGGCTTTGGGTTCAAACGTGCAAGACTGAAATATGCGTATTTGATCCTCCGAGGAAAAGACCTCGAAACAGAAGAGTTTTCTGATGCCCGAAGAGATCAGCAATTCCTTGTTCTGGAAAAAGCGCAGAGTAGAGTTCTTGATTTACAGAATTGGCATGAATTTCTTAAAGCCATCCTTTCAGCAGGTTATGTGAGTGACCAGTTGATCAGTTCGCAAAATGGACTGATGTATGCCTATGTCTTTTACCTGATCGGAAAATATGATTACGACATCGACCATCAACGGTTGAGGAAATTGATATCTAAATGGTTCTTTATGACCGCTCTCACGAGTAGATATTCGGGCTCATTTGAAACGGTCATGGAACAGGACCTAAATCGATTACGGGACATCAAAACAGGTGAAGAATACATTGAATGATTAAACCACCTCATTGATGATGCGCTTACTGAGGATTTCTGGGCGATTACATTACCAAACCAAATGGAAACCTCTTTCCCAAGACCTCCATCGATGTTGGCTTATTACGCAGCATTCGTCTAACCTAAAAGCCCCAGTTCTTTTCTCTAACCTATCTGTCGCCGACCTTCTTGATCCCAAGATCAATGCAAAAAAATCAGCAGTCGAGAGGCATCACCTATTTCCGAAAGGGTATCTCTACTCAATAGGGATAAAAGAGGTCCGTGATACAAACCAGGTGGCGAACTTTGCACTTGTGGAGTGGAATGACAATATCGATATTTCGGATGTTCCTCCATCCAAGTATTTCAAAGTTTATCAAGATAGATATTCAAAAGATGAATGGAAAAAGATCAACTTCCTTCATGCCTTACCTGATCGATGGTACGACATGAAATATCCTGATTTTCTTGAAGCGCGTGGAAAAGCAATGGCCCAGGTGATCAGGAAAGGGTTTGAGAAACTTTAAACATGTTGTTCATGAGAAATACTATTGTTATATTTTTTATACTGCTGCTGTCAGGATGTACTTCCACGGGTATAACACAACCGGACAGTTTAGTAGATCCCACCAGTACAAATGAATCAGCTAATTCAGATATTCTATACTTCGAAGATTTTTCAGATGCGCAGAGTAGTTGGTGGATTGGTGAAGATGATGAGGGGAAATCATATATTTCTAATGAACAATATCATTTCCTGAACTATAAGGGCGATATGGGTAATTGTGTTTATGCAGGAGGGGCTTTTTCGGATGGTGTGATCAATGCAGATATTCGTCAAATCTCAGGAGGTAGTGATTCCGAAGCCGGGATTCTTTTTAGGGACAACAGAGATAGTAATGGGTATTTATTCTTAATTAAGAATGATGGTTATTTTCATGTTGAGAAGTACGTTAACAACACTCCAAGTTCATTATTACGTATGGTGAATTCCACAAGTATATTAACCGGAACTAGAACAAACAATATTACCATCTCAATGAACAACAACATTTTAGATTTCTATGTTAACAATACCTTTGTCGGTAGTGTAAATGATTCTTCTTTCACGTCAGGTGATATCGGTTTGTGTATATTTCCAAGTAGTTCTAGTGATGCAGAATACGCTTTTGATAATATAACCGTTGTTAATTACAATCCATTGAGTTCAACTACCCCGAAAAGACCAGAAGAAACCCCCACACCATCTTACCACTCAATAACATGGAAGGAGCTGGCTGACTTTATAGCTCGGGATCATACCAATTGGAAACCATATGACATAGATAATTATGTATGTCTGGACTATGCAATAGACCTAGTTGAGAATGCAAGAATGGAGAACATCAATGCTTGGATAGTTGGTGTGGATTTCACCAATGGAGAGATTGGTCATGCTTTTGTGGCGTTTGAAACATCTGATAAGGGTATCAGGTACGTTGAACCCCAAACAGATTACACTTATTCAGATCTAACTATTGGCCATCAATTATGCGATGATTGGGGTCAAGATGAATGTTGGGGTACGGTAGCATCGATTACGTATTTTAGTGACTGCGATCATGATCAATATTGTACAGAGTTAGAACCATAAAACAGATCCATTTGTGGAGCGAGAGGCGTGCACCCGAGCGTTCTTCGCGAAGGGCGGGGTCGAACCCTCACGATGTCACCATCGACGGATTTTAAGTCCGGTGCTAGCTGCCCTCCCTGCGGTCGCCGCCAATCGCTCCAGGCAGGCGTGTCGGTTATTTACAGAATTTGTGGGGCGAGAGGCATGCACCCGAGCGTTCTTCGCGAAGGGCGGGGCTTGCCCCCCTGTGACTTGATGAGATTTTCAAGTCAAGCGGGATCAATGAAAACATTAGAACAAAAAGTGGGGCGAGAGGGGGTCGAACCCTCACGATGTCACCATCGACGGATTTTAAGTCCGTTGCGTCTGCCTATTCCGCCATCGCCCCAGGCAAGTTCTATTTTATCGCAATTCACAAAAACGAGAGTAGGGAATCGAGAGTTGAGAATCCTCCTAACTTTCACGATTCTCCGTTCTCTATTCTCGATTCACGATTTTCGTAAAACTTTCACCACCCGTGCGCGCATGGAATAGAGATGCACCAGCGGGGAGGAGGATCTGCCGTGCACCTGGGCAGAGCGAATGGCGGCGCGCAGGCTTTCGGCGTCGTGGAAATCAGGCAGCAGGGCATACATACAGCCAACCTCGCTCTGGTGATGCGCGTCTGAGCCGGCGGTGCCCGGCAGGTCAAGCATTTCTGCGTAAGCCGCGGCCTGGCGGTTGTACCTGGGCACGAACACGCGCGCGTTGCCGGTCTCGATGGCGTCCACCAGTGGGGCGATGAGGTCCAGCGTGGCGCGGCTCCAGCCGGAGCGTTGGGGGTCGAAGGGATGGGAGATGCTGATGAAGGCACCCTGGTCGCGCAGGCGCTTGAGCGCTTCCAGCGGCTCGAGCCCGCGGGGGACCTCAATCGTCACGTAAGCAGCGAGGAACTCGCCCTCAGTGGTTTGCACTTCTTCGCCGGGAATCACCAGGTCGGGTGCCGCGCGCCAGGCTTCAAGCGCGCCTGCCAGCACATTGTGGTCGGTCACCACGATCCGGTCCAGTCCGCGTGAACGCGCGGCAGCAATCAGCTTATCGATGCGCGTGAGGCTGTCTTTGGAGTAATGTGTGTGGGTGTGAAAATCAACCTTCAGCAACGCTGCCCGCTCCCGGTTCTACCGCGCATGACTTTGCCGCGGCAGACCAGAAAAGTATACCAAAGAGCAGGCTGATCCAGAAGGTGGACATACGGAAGAGGATGGTGGCGGTGACGGCAAGCTCGGGCTGAAAACCCAGCAGGAAGGTGAGCAAACCGGCCAGCGCTAATTCGATCACGCCCAGGCCGCCGGGAACGGTGGAAAAGAATCCGATCATGATGGAAAACGCCAGCACCAGGCAGGCGACGGCCGCCAGGGTCAGGTCGGCGGTCAAACCGAATCCGATCAGGATAAAAAAGAGCGCCGCTGCCAGCGCGATCCAAGACAGCACATTAAGCAGCAGTGAGAGGGTCATGGGAAATGTCTTAAACAAACACTCATTGCCTTCCATACATTGGCGCAACTGCCGGCTATAAAGCCTAAACAGGGGTAACTTTTCTCCCGCGTCCAGCAACCCTTCTCCGGCGGATTTGATCTGCAGGAAGACGATCGACAAAATGAAAAGACCGAGCATGACCGCGAAAAACGGCCAGAACGCCGGATAGGCAAGGATGCCGAGTGTTGCCAGCGCAAGGATGCTCAAACCATCAGAAAGCTGGTCGATGAGGAAAATGGAATCGATGCGGATGAGAGGGATGCCGCAGGCTTTGCTGAGCCAGACCGAGCGGTAAGAATCGTTCGACTTCGGGTCAGCCGCGGTCAGCGCTGAACTGGAGATGTAAAAGATCATCCTCTTCTTGAGAGAGAGCCTGCGGATACCGGATAAATTAAGGGATAAGGAGAGATTGAGAAAACGCAGCGCGTGATGCACTAAATTGAGACCTACGGCTACCCCGAAGTACGTCCACTTGAACGACCCGAAAAGTGTGAAGACCCGTGTGGAGTTGCTAAGGAAGATCAGGATGATAAAGGCTGCCAACCCCAGCAGCAATCCAGGCAGCAGCACGCGGTAATTCTGGCGCGTATCGGTTATCATCGTTTTTATTCTCCCGGCGTTAATTATACCGATAATAAATGAAGCATCAGTTTACACGGCTGTAAGGTACTGTTTTTGCAGGTTGGACGGTTGTTGATGAGCGCAAAAGAGATAATTTATAAATCTTTCAAGCTGAAAAAGCCAATTTTTTGACTTTTCAATTCATTTATGCTATGCTACTTCATTAGATGGGAATTTGAACGAATATCAGGTATTAAGGAAAAATCGATATGCACCGTGAACGGGTTTCTGATAACGTGTACTGGTTTCAAAGCGAAGTTTATGCCCAGGTGACGGCCGGGGCGGTCACTGGCCCGCAGTGGGCGGTGATGATCGACACATTAGCCTTACCGGAGGAAGCGCTGGAAATGCGCGCCTACATCGAAGATAACCTGGGGGTTCCGGTACGGTACGTTATCAACACACATTATCATGCTGATCATGCATGGGGAAACTGCTTCTTCCCGGGGGCGACTGTAATTGCTCATTCGCTGGCGCGCGAGACGCTGCTGGAAAGAGGAGAGGCTTCACTGGAATCGATAAAGAAGCAGAACGCGGCATTCAAACAGACCAAATTGGTCCCGCCGCACCTGACGTTCTCAGAAGGCAATCTCACGTTGCGCGTAGGCAAGAAATCGCTGGTCATGTTCGCCACGCCCGGTCATTCCGCGGATGGCATTTCCGTGTTGGTGGAGGAGGACCGGGTGCTGTTCGCCGGGGATGCCTTCATGCCGCTGCCTTACATGGTCGATGGCAACCCGGATGAGATCTTAACGACGATCAAGCGCATCGGCAAAATGGGATTGGAGAACATCATCCAGGGGCATGGCGATATCATTCTGCGAGGCGAGATTGAAGAAGCCACCCGGTCCAACCTGGCGTACATTAACACGGTGCGCAAAGCAGTGCGCGCTGCCTCCAAACGACGTGAACCGATGGAAGCGCTGGCTGAAATCGATATTGAATCCTGTGGTAAAAGCCGTGTAACCCTTGGAGGGTTGGGGGTGGAACTGCATAAACGTAATGTAATGTACCTGTATAAAACACTCTCTGCAGAAGAAACCAGCGCTGAGCAATCTTAAAACAGCGTCACGCCGATTTTCTCTTTAGCGCAGCAAAAAACCCAACACCGTAAAGGTTAACGCCACAATGGCAGGCTCGATCCATAAAGTCCGCCAACTGGCTTTTTCCTCGATATTTGACGCCACGGTTATCAACCCGTAGAGGATACCTAAGAGAATGAGGCTGAACTGAAGAGGACGGAGGGGGAGGTAAAACATCGCCGCGGCCAGTTGCGCGACAATCAGGGCAATACCAGTAGCCCATCCCAACCGCCAGCTACCGCGAAGCCTCAGGTATAACGATCGCGCGCTGATGAGGAACACCACCGGGATGATGACTGCCAGAAGAACATACAACCTCAGACCAGCGCCGTTGATCGCTGCCACAATGATCAGGAAGAGGGCGAAACTGACCGCGTCAAGGCCCAACACGGCGAATGAGTAGCGCAGGTCTGCGGCATCGGCTGAAATGTATTCAACGGTGAGGACGGCTGCCAGAAGCACACCGCCCAGTCCAAAAACAATCCAATAGGCTGGTCCAACCGGAAGGGTGCCGAGTGTGATACCAATGGCGATAGCCGTGAAGGCGGGCACAAGCCAGTGGTGCCAGTGGTTTTGACCTGTCAGGTGGGGGTGTGAGGAAACGACCCATTCGCTCCCAGCCGCAGCCAGCACGGCTGCCACGACGGCAACTATGGTTGTGAAATTTAAATTAACCACCAGCAGGATTCCTGGCAACTGAAGTGCCAAAGTTTGGGTGGGAAGCGTTACAAAGGCGGTAGTGGCATACGCCAGCAGGATGAGAGCGATGACCACGCTCAGTCGTTCAAGATCCGGGAGATGTTTATGTTCGTTCACAGGGTTATTTTACCTTATCCCGTTGCGAGCGGCAGACGGGCGTTCAATACCCGAAGTGCAAGTGCAGATATGGTAAAATGATAGATTGTATGAATACGAATGAACCGATCCTAACCGCAACCCCTCCCAGGCTATTACCCACCCTCGTAAAAGGTTTCAACACAGTAGCCGGGCAGGTACATCTTATCCTGCTGCCGGTGCTGTTGGACCTTTTCCTGTGGCTTGGACCGAAGCTGCGCGTCTACGACCTGTTGGTACCGATGATGAATTCGATCACAGCCAACATGCTCAAGCTCGCCCCGGCTGAGATGCTGGACACGGTCAAGACCGCCACGACCATTTATACGGAAATGCTGGAGCAGCTCAACCTGTTTGCCGCCATCCGCACTTTACCTGTTGGCGTGCCCAGCCTGATGGCTCGTCTGGGCGAGGTTACATCACCGATTCCGTTGTCATGGATCTTTGAAACACCCTCCCTGCGTGTGGGTATCGCAGCCATCGGCGGACTCTTAATGCTGGGATTCTTCCTCGGTACGATCTATTTCAATTCCCTGTCACGCTTTTCGCAGGTGGAACCGACCGATTTCAGTTGGAACAAGCTTTTTTCGCAGTATGCGCAAACCCTTGTCTTCTTCCTGATACTGGTTGGGCTCCTGATCGCAATCTCAATACCAATGCTGATCCTGGTCTCGGTCCTTTCTTTGATCAGCGCCGGTTTGGCGCAATTTTTCATGATGATGATCGTTTTTATGGCGTTATGGCTGGTGCTGCCGCTGGTGTTCTCTCCCCATGGTATTTTTGCGCTGGACCAGAAGGTTGTTCCTTCCATGCTGCTCAGTCTCAGGATGGTGCGTTTTTTCCTGCCTGGCACCAGTTTATTCATCCTGTTTTCGATCCTCATAAGCGAAGGTCTCAACATGGTTTGGACGTTACCCGGCACGGATTCCTGGTTGATGGTCCTGGGAATCGGTGGGCACGCCTTTATTGTCACAGCGCTGCTGGCAGCCAGTTTCCTTTACTACCGGGATGGTTTAAAGTGGATGCAATACAATATTCAAAAGATGACAGATGCCATGAAAAAGCAGGAAGATGGAGGTACATCCGTTGAGCAACAATAAATCCACCAGTTATGGCGCCAAAGATATCCAGGTGCTCGAAGGCCTGGAGGCGGTACGCCGCCGGCCTGGCATGTACGTGGGCGGAACCGACCTTAAGGCGCTACATCATCTTGTTTACGAAGTGGTCGATAATTCCATCGATGAAGCCCTCATGGGCGAATGCAGCAGCATCGAAATCATCATACATCCTGACAGCAGCGTTACCGTCATAGACGATGGACGCGGCATCCCGGTAGACATCCATCCTGAAAAGGGGAAGTCCGCGCTGGAAGTGGTCATGACGGTGCTGCACGCGGGAGGGAAATTCGGACATTCCTCTTACAAGGTGTCTGGCGGTTTGCATGGTGTAGGTGTTTCAGCAGTAAACGCGCTTTCAGAGTGGTGCGAGGTGCATGTTTACCGTGATGGTCATGAGTATTTCCAACGCTACGAGCGCGGTATTCCGCAGGAACCTGTCAAAATGATCGGCAAAGCGCCTACCCAGCAAACCGGCACGACCACAACCTTCAAATTTGACCGGGAGATTTTTAAGGGGGAGGTGGATTTCCGCTTTGATACCCTCGCTCAGCGCTTCCGCGAAATGGCGTTCGTTACCCGCAACGTCAAGATCAAGCTGGTGGATGAACGTCCGCCGGAAAAGGAAACCACGTTCCTCTTCGAGGGCGGGATCGTATCCTTTGTTCGGTACATCAACCGCTCCCGGGATGTGCTGCACCCAGTCTATTATGTCGAAAAAGAGATCGACAACATCGGCATCGAGATCGCAGTGCAATTCACTGACGCTTACAGCGAATCGGTGTACTCTTTTGCCAATACCATCAACACCATCGACGGCGGTACGCATCTCACCGGTCTGCGCACCGCGGTTACCCGCGTGATCAATGATTACGCGCGCCGTGCCAATTTACTGAAAGATGCCGACACCAACTTCACCGGAGATGATACCCGCGAGGGGATGACCGCCATCGTCAGCGTCAAGCACCCCGACCCGCAATTTGAAAGCCAGACGAAGGTTAAATTGATGAACCCGGAGGTTCAAACCTACGTGCAGCAGGTGGTGGGCGAATCCCTCGGTGCTTTCCTGGAGGAGAACCCTTCGGCCGGTAAAGCCATTGTGAGTAAGTGCCTCACCTCGGCCCGCGCGCGTGACGCAGCGCGCAAGGCGCGTGACCTGGTTATCCGCAAATCCGCGCTTGAATCGCTTACCCTGCCGGGCAAGCTGGCGGATTGTTCAGACAAGGATAGCAACAAGACCGAAATGTATATCGTTGAGGGTAACTCGGCAGGCGGGTCGGCCAAACAGGGCCGCGACCGGCATTTCCAGGCCATCCTGCCGCTGCGCGGCAAGATTCTCAACACAGAACGCGCGCGTCTCGACAAAATCCTTGGCAACGAGGAGATCAAGGCGATCATCTCGGCGCTTGGCACTGGTATTGGTGATAACTTTGATATCAAGAACCTGCGCTATGGCAAAGTGATCATCATGACGGATGCGGATGTTGACGGCAGCCATATCCGTACACTGCTGCTGACGTTCTTCTTCCGCTATATGCCGCATATTATCGAGGAAGGACACCTGTACATCGCGCAACCCCCGCTGTACCGCATCGCGCACAAGGGTCAGGGGCATTACACTTACACGGAAGCCGAGAAGGATGAGTACCTCAAATCACTTGGCGCAACCGCTGAAAAAGCCACGCTGCAGCGATATAAAGGGTTGGGTGAAATGAACCCCCAGCAATTATGGGACACGACCATGAACCCCGAATCGCGCACGCTACTGCAGGTTTCGATCGATGACGCTGCTGCGGCAGACCATACATTCGACATGTTAATGGGCTCGGCGGTGCCCCCGCGAACGCGCTTCATCTCCACGCACGCCCACGCGGTGCGCAACCTGGATATATAAAAAAATCAATACATGAAAACGATTGGCTCCCGGAAAAACAACCGGGAGTCATTTATAATTAACATTGTGGTGTGATTAATATTGGTGAAGCTGACGATGAACAGGAGTATCACAATGAGAGAAGTAGTAGAGATCATTGAGCCGCAGTGGGTGCGCGAGGGTGCGGGGGTTAAATTACGCCGCACGATCGGTTCATCAGGTTTCGATCACCTGGACCCATTTTTGCTGCTCGATCATTTCGGTTCGCACAATCCTGAAGATTACATCCGCGGCTTTCCCATGCATCCGCACCGCGGCATCGAAACCGTGACCTATATGCTGGCTGGTCTTGTCAGACATAAAGACAGCCTTGGCAATAAAGGGGAAATCAGTTCAGGTGATGTGCAGTGGATGACGGCCGGGAGAGCGATTTTGCACGAGGAAATGCCGGAAGGTTTGGGGGGGCATATGGAAGGTTTCCAGCTTTGGGTCAACCTGCCGGCGGAACTAAAGATGAGTCCACCGCGTTACCAGGAAATAAAGGCTGCGAAGATTCCGTGGCTGAACCCGGATAAGGGTGTCGCCGTCAGGCTGATTGCCGGCAAGTACGCGGAGGTGGAAGGCCCAGTCACTGGGATAGCGGCTGAACCGCTTTACATGGATGTGGCTGTGGATGGCGGGGATTTTTTCACGCACAGTATCCCAAAAGGGCATAACGCGTTTATTTATGTGTTTAAGGGTGATGGCGAGTTCTGCGGGACGACCACCGAAGCCACCCGGTTGCTGGTGCTGGGAGATGGCGAAGGAATCAATGTTAAGGGCGGTCTGTTTGGTACAAGGTTCCTGCTTGTCGCCGGTAAGCCTCTTGGTGAACCGATCGTGCGTTATGGACCGATCGTGATGAATACCGCGGAGGAGATCCAGCAAACGCTGCGCGAACTTCGTGACGGTACGTTTATTCGTCCCTGATCTGTTGTTATCTTACAGGAGGATAAAAAATGTCTCTATTCAAGCGTGTCAGTGTCGTGTCATACCATGTGAAGGATTGGGATGCTGCCAGGAAGTTCTATAAAGAAATACTTGAATGGCCGGTAGCCTATGAGAGCGAGGAAATGGGTTGGATGGAATTCGGGTTCGACAATGAGACCCATCTCGCCATCAGCCGCTGGGATACTGTAGATCCGATGCCACCGTATATTGGCGGTGCTACCACTGTGTTGGCCGTTGATGACGCGGTAGCGGTCACTGAAAAACTGCGCGCCCGCGGTGTGCGCTGCGATGACGCGGTCACAATTCCCGGCACGGTCTGCTTCGGCACCTTTTATGACCCTGAAGGAAATCGTATTCAATTCGCTTCTGATCCGTCATAACAACATAAAATGCTGCTCCGAGATTGGAGCAGCATTTTTAATTAACCATTTGGCTTTTTACTATCAAGGTTTCCAGTTCCTGGAGAACCAGACTCCGGGGTTTTCTTCCGTGAGCTCTGAATTCATGCCAGTGAAGTGCATCCATGAATTACCGGGTTGAAACTCAAAGGGTGTTCCATCCTGGTTCAAAAACTGGATCGGTGTATCCCAACCAGATTTCCATGTAAGCTCATACTTTAAGCCATCGCGGAAAACAACGGCTCGCCCGGTTGCGTTGATAATATGGATTTCGTGGATTGTGTCTTCGTGGTGCAAGGTTTCGATCTCGGCGTAGACCAGAATGATATTGGAGAACTGAAGCTGTTCTCCAGTGTTCCTGTCTGTAAGCGGGATCATCTCCACTTCGCCATTGTCCTTGATACTGTCAATCCAGCGCAGGTACTTATGTATTTCAGGGTTGTACTTCCACCCGGCGTAGTTGTTCTTGCCGAATTGATGGGTTAGCTCGAGCGCTTCAACACCGCCTGCCGGTGGCAGTGTGTAAAAAGCCATTCCGTTGAGATTCTGGCGGGTATTGCTGGCATTGGGTCGGGCAGCGTAATACTTGGTCATTTCGGCTGAATTAGCGAACACGCTGATCTCTGCCATAACGTCCTTCTGCCGGCACATAGCCGGGCAGGTATTGGGACCTTCAGAGATGACCCGGCTCCAACCCAGGTAATTGAGGATCGTCTCCCATTCGGAGGGAAAAGCATAGACAGCGCCAAGCACACCCTGGTACAACGAGACAAGGTAGCGGTCAATCAACCTGCCAGAGCGAATGGGGCCGATTTGTTCTGATTCCGTGCCATAAAATAGCGCCAGGAAGCGGTTCGCGCCTTCACCGGTATAGTAATCAAAGACGATATCCGCGGCGGATAACCCTGCGTGCGGACGACCTTCACGTGGGAAGTTCGAGACTTTGATCATCAACGGGCGGCGATCAAGGATGGACGCGTCAGAGACCTCCAGGCCGGTGAGTGGGTTCACATTCGCGGGGAAGTTATCCGGACCGTAGCGCACAATGATCTGGGTCGGCGTGGTTGTGGGCAGGGGGGTGGCGGTCGGCGTGGGGGTGCTGGTCTCGGTTGGTATTGCCGCGACGGTTTGCCTCACAGCTTCTTCGAGGCTTATCGGAGTGGGTGTTAGCGCTGTATTTCCACCACAAGCGGTTAGCAGCAATAGGGATGGGATGATGGTGATTATCAAAAGTCTGCGTATCAGGTTCATGAGGGCTCCGGTTTGTGCCATTTCATTGAGTTTTGATCAACAAAATTATAACGCATAAAGAATTTTTCCTTTTTATCCGCGCGGATTAGCGGTTAACAGTGAAATGCAGCCTCTCATCACCTGCGGAGGAGGAAAAAATAACCCCAGTCGGTGAACCAACGGTTCCCAGCAGCAGCTTCCAACCTCCTTCTGGTCCTGAAGCGCCGATAAAGCGGTTGGCATCGATCCAGGTTACAGTGGGTGTGTTGTTAAAGTCGGGTATGGAAACAGGGGATGATCCAACCTGCCCGATCCACGCGCCGCTGTCATCATCATGGTAATAGAATTTGTTGTTGCCAGTTGACCACGCGGGTACGCCGTAGATCTTTCCGGTGGTGTAATCCGTCATGCCGCTGCCATCAATGTTAGCCAGGCGGAGTGTGAAAAGACCATCTGCAGATGCGCCACTTGGAACGAGAAAGGCGAGTTTTGCCAGGTCAGGCGAGATGGCTGCAATCTGTAAAGGCCAGTAGGTCATCCGGGAGGAAAACATTAATTCACCTGTCATTCCATCAGAAGAAACACGATAAACGCTGGAATCAGCAAGTGGGGTCGACCATGGATCCTGCGGTGGAACGACCGCGACCAGGGTGCTGCTATCAGCAGACCAGGTGGGGGACGCCACCCATGCGTACTCAGAAGCGGTATTAATGAATGGATACACCAGCACTGGCCTATCGAGTTTCGCACCGGTATTGTCATAAATGTCCATTCCCTCAGGGTAGGCGACGGCGATCTTCGTTCCATCTGGAGAGAAGTAGTAGTGCCAGCCCCATTGGGATACCACAGAAAGAAGAACCCGCATGGAGGAAGTATCGCTGTCAATTAAGAAGAGACTCTCACCGGTTTGATATCCGGGTCCATCATATGTAATGCGCGTGGTCATAGCCAGTAGCCGTGTACCATGCACCCAACTGAGCTGGTTGGGAACCGAAGCGACTGCGTCAGTCGGGCGGGGAAGCGAATCAAAACCGGAAGGAGGCACAAGGGTACGCAGGTTAGTACCGTCAGAATTGACCACTTCAAGCGTATAACTCACCCAATCCGTGGAGCGTGTGAGCGCTACCTGCGTGCCATCCGGCGAGACAATTGCATCCTCTACGTCTCCGCTGGTTGTCAGCGCGATTGAGGTGGCCATGGTTTCGTTCCAATAATACGCATTCTTGTCAGGAGCTACGAATGCCACGCTCAAGGGATATGACACGGGGGGGGTGATTGGCGTGGAGGTTTCGGTGGTAGAGCCAGTTGATTCCATGGTCGGAAGGGCGGGTGAATCCGTGATGGCTGGTTCCGCTGTTCCGCCTGGCTGGGCATTGACCGTGGCGGCAACACTGGTGGCAATGAAATCTTCTGATGGCACACCGCTGGGGGTGGCCAGACCGCAACCCACGCTCGCAAGAGAGATAAGCAGCAGCGCAGTCATGATCAAAATGGTCTTATATCTGAACATCGGGTTTCCTCCTGGTGGAAGTAAATACGACTAATACACTCGTATTATAGCCTCTTTGCTAAGATGTTACAGTATATTTTTCCACCACTCGGCACGTTATCACACATATCGCTGATATTGAATAAAAAGGCAGCCACGCTGCCTTTTAAAAGAATCGTTATGATTGATGGTTCCCTAACCAATAAGGAAGCCAACTCCCATCAACACCGGGGTTACCAGGTTCAGAAGCACATTCTGGACGAGTGATGGAAGCAGCGCGGGGAGATCCTCGGCGTTTCGGAGGACATTCCTTGCTGTGGGGAACGCGATGATGGCTGAAAGCAGGCCAAGCAGCGTCCATGCCGGGGTAAGTTTGAGGATAACCCCGAGAATGATCACGATATAGGTGGCGGCCAGGAAACAAACGTAAATAATCGCGCTGGTTTGCCTGCCGAGGAGGATGGGGTAATGTTTCCTGCTTACAGTCTTGTCCGCTTCCACATCCGGGAACTGGTTCAACAACAGCAGGTTACTCACCAGGAAGAATGGAATAAAGGACGCGATGACCGCTGCCCATGTAATCCTGCTGGTGAGGACGAAAAAAGTCCCCAGGACCATCAGTGTACCGAAACCGACACCCGGTGAAACAAGGCACAGGAAAGCCTGCCTGTTGAGCCATTTGGTGTAGGTAAAAATGACGATCATACCGACCGCGCCAATGAGGAGGATTGGCCAACCGACCGTGATGGCGAAGTAAATGCCAATGGCCGCCGTAATGACCGCTGTGACGATGGTTGTCCAGAGCGCCAGGTGAATCTTACCGGGCTCTGCCACAAAAGTGCCACTGCCACCGCTGAAAGGCGTGCGGTTGGTGCGGAAATCCAGTCCGCTCCTGATATCAGTGTAATCGTTGATGGCATTCACGCAGCCGTGCGCGGCCAAACCGCCGATAAACGCCAGAACCACGTGCCAGGGATTGACCGCTCCCACCGTCCAGATGGCGGCGGCGGTTCCCAGGAACACGCATGCCAGGGCGAGGATGAGAAAGCGCGGACGCATTGTACTGATCACGTAATTCATACCATTACTCCTGAGCGCGGATTATAGCTGTTTTCTATTAACACTGAAAGGGGAATTTAGATGTTCAACCAGCGCGCTGCCGCGGCAGGCAATTCCAGGCTTGAGGCGACCTTGCGGGTGCACAACGGTAACGAGTCAAGGAACTGGCGCCCATACTTCTTGGTCAAGACGCGTTTGTCCAATATCACCACCACACCGCGGTCGGATTGGGTACGTATCAGACGACCAAAGCCCTGCCTGAAGCGTAGGATAGCCTCCGGCAGGTTGTACTCATTGAACGGATCCTCGAAGGTCTCCGCGCGCGCGGCGATGATCGGGTCTGACGGGACGTCGAATGGCAGCTTGACAATGACGAGTACCGAGAGCGCTTCGCCAGGGATGTCCACACCCTCCCAAAAAGCGCGCGTCCCCAGCAGGACGGCTTTGTCGGCTTCGCGGAAGGTTTCGAGCAGGGTATTTGGTGAAGCTCCTTCACCCTGTTCAAATACCTGGATACCGGAAGCAACCATGGCGGGGCCGATGTTCTGGGATGTTCTTTTCAACTGTGCGTAAGAGGTAAAGAGCGCCAGCATGCGCCCGCCCGTTGCCTTGGCAAGTCGGATGATGGCACTATCGACTTCCCGCTGGTAGGCGTTGGCTTCGTTCGGCTCAGGGATATCGTTCACCAGGTAAAGCAGGGTGGCGTTTTCATAATCGAAAGGCGAACCAAGTACCAGTTCGTCAGCTTCGTCGGCGTTGAGACGGTTGCGGATGTAATCGAATTCGTTGTTGGTGGTGAGCGTGGCTGAAGTGAGGATGACAGAAGATTTCTCATGCCACAGGTATTTTTCCATTAACGGTCCGATGTGCAGCGGCGCAACATGCAACGCCAGGCGGTTGGTGTTGGGCATGATCTCAACCCAGTAAACATAACTCTCATCCGGGCGGTTCACCAGCGCGTCAATGTAATTCTCCGCCTCGGTGAGGCGGCGGTACACGCTTGCCAGTGAGCCCAGGGTGTCTTCCAGCTCCTCGGGCAGTTCGTCAAGGCTGTCTGTCACCGCCTTCTGCAGTTCCGCGATTAGTTTTAGTGTCGATTGCATGGAACCCTGGCAGTTATCCCAGGCAATCTCAACATCTGACCAGCTGGGCAGAGTGCGGGTTGCCGGCAGTACGCGTGTTTGCTGACCGTAGCTGTTCACTGGCTGCCCATCGCGTTGTTCATCCATGAAGGACTCCAGGTTGTAGATCAGGTCTTTAAATTCCTCTTCCAGCTTAAATAACAGATCGGAGATCTTATGGACTGCCTGGTTGAGCGCGGCAAAATCCGAGGGGGGGAGCGTATGGGATATGAGGGTTAACAGCCTGCCGAGCAGCCCGCTGGAAATACCGCCAACTTCGCGCAGCATGCGCACAAAATCGTTTTGCGTGACGCGGAAGGAGAGGGCATTGGTGGTGGCAGATTCCAGGTGATGGGCTTCATCGACGATCAGGTAATTGTATTCAGGCAACACGCGGTTGCCAGTAACCACGTCAGCGAGCAGGAGCGCGTGGTTGACCACAAGGATGTGCGAGGATTGGGCAGCCATGTGGGTGCGGTAGAACGGACAGGCACCGCCCATGCGTGAAACGCAGACCTCAGTTTTGCAGCCTTCATCCTCTGCTGAGAGGCGCTGCCAAATCTCGCGTTCCATCGGTCCATTTAGGTTTATCTCCCCACGGTCTCCACTGCCGCCCAGGTATAACCAGACCAGGGTCTTTGCGATTATCCTGACTTCCTCCGCGTTTTGCGGTCCGGTCTTGCGCATGGCACTGAAGCGGCGCGGGCAGAGGTAATTTCCACGTCCCTTGACGACCGTGGCGAGCACCTCGGAACCAAGCGCTGCTGCCAGGTCGGGGATGTCCTTCTTGATCAGCTGGTCCTGCAATGTGATGGTATTGGTCGAGATGACCACGCGCATGGAATTGCGGACCGCCCATTCCACGGCAGGGATGAGATAAGCGAAGGATTTACCAGTGCCAGTGCCGGCTTCAACCATGAAGTGCTGGCTGTTGGACAGGGCATTGGCCACAGCGCGCAGCATTTCAAGCTGCTGCGGGCGGCTCTCGAAGTTATCAAAGTATCGCGAGAAGGGTCCGCCATGCTCGATCTGTGAGGCAATTTCCTCGGCATCCAGGGGTGTGGGGGTTTCCACCGGTACCAGCGGCGGGTAATTCCTGGTGCCGCCAAAGAGGAGCCCGAAATCATCCTGGTAAACCTTTTTAGCCTCAATAGGCATGCGGCCTTTCTGCTGCAAAGCCAGTTGAAATGACAGTTCGCCATCCCATTCGATGCCCTCCGTCATGCGCACGATTTCAGCGAGGATTTCGATGGGTAGTTCCAGCAATCTCTGCGACAGGATGTGATAGACCGCCTGGGTGAGCCGTGCGTCATCCAGGGCGCGGTGAGAGTTAGGGATCAATATACCAAGCGTGAGACCGAGTGTGCCCAGGTTATAGCGGCTGTTGCTGGGCAAAGCTATGGCGGCCATTTCATAAGTATCAACAACCTTATTGAATTGCAGGATCTTTTGTTTTTGCAGGAATCCCAGGTCAAAACGAACGTTATGGCCCAGGACCGGATCATTGCCAACGAAATCTGCGAGTTCCTGGATGACCGCTTTGAGCGGGGGCGCGTGGCGTACCATTTCATCGCTGATGCCGGTCAACTGGTTAACGAAGCGGGGAATTGGACACCCGGGATTGATGAGCCTGGTCCATTCGCCTTCGACCCTGTGACCGTTAAAACGCACGGCTGCGATCTCAATGATCGCGTCCCGCTGCGCATCAAGGCCGGTGGTTTCGATGTCAATGGCTACCATGGGGGGCATGCGGCAATTATATCACGCGGGTTTATGTGGCTTAACTCGTCGAGCTTTTTTATGTCCGTGATAAGATTAATTTTGTTCAAGTCCTGCCTTGGAGGAAAACATTGGAGCTCATTCAAACCGTTTCATTATCGCTTGGTATAAATGCGGAAGAGGGTTCATTCTCCATTCATCCAGCTGATGCGCGCTTTCCTAAATTGGATGGCATCCGTCTCGGTTGTGAGTATTCACTTGGGGCGAAAAAATACCAGGTCTTAAATGGAGGTTGGCGGTGCGAATCCACCCAGCGGGGTGTTCTTCAAACGCTTGAACACGGTGAAATGGAATTGTTGACATTCACGCTCGCGCAGGATGGCAATAAGATTGGTTTAACGCTAACATTTGGCATCACCCGTGAACATCCACTGGTGATTTGGAAGGTCCGGGTCACCAATGATGGTGGGCAAACCGTGGCGATGAACCGCATCACCCTGCTGGATGTGGATGGCAGGCGAGGTGGAAAGATCCACTACCCGCGGGCGGTCAACTCCGCTGAACTTGGTTTCTTTTCCAACGGCTGGCAATCCTGGTCGCCCAGCAGGTGGTACAGTGGCGACAGTAAAATGAACATCAGTAGGTTGGGGTTGCTGCAGCATCCGATGATCTACAACCCGGGTACGCCACTACCTCGCAGGATGGGGGTTTTCTCGAGCGACATGTTTGCTGTGGTCGGGGATCGCTCAGCCAGGACAGGTTACCTGGTAGGGTTTCTCGCGCAGAAGAATCATTTTGGATCCATCCTGGCAGACCTAAATGCCGGAAGCATTTCGATGTGGGCAAACGGCGATGACGCTCATCTCGAACCCGGGATGAGCATTGAAACCGATTGGGCTGTTTTCACGCCTGTGCTGCTGGATCACCGCACTCCGCTGGAGGACTATCTTGAAGCGGTCGCGCGCGAGAACCACGCGCTGGTTCCAGCTGACACACCGGTGGGCTGGTGTTCCTGGTATCACTTCTACACAAACGTGACAGCAAATAATATTGATGAAAACCTGTCGGTGATCCTCGATAACCAGGAGAGGTTACCGGTAGAACTGGTACAGATCGACGACGGCTTTGAGACCCAAGTAGGTGACTGGTTTAATTTCAAGCCGACCTTCCCGGAAGGCGTCAAACCGCTGGCAGAAAAAATCAGCCAGGCTGGGTTGATCCCCGGACTTTGGCTGGCACCCTTCATTGTGCATCCGGGCTCGAATTTGATAAAGGAGCACCCGGAATGGATGCTGCGTCAATCGAACGGCAGAACAGTCAACGCCGGGTTTGTCTGGAATGCATTGAATGCAGCCCTTGACCTGACCGTCCCGGAAGCGCTGCAGTACGCAAGAGACGTGGTCAGTGCCGCATTTCATGATTGGGGATTCCCTTATCTGAAACTCGATTTCCTTTACGCCGCCGCGCTCAAGGGTGAATACTGCGATAAAACTAAAACCCGGGCGCAGGTGATGCGCTTGGGAATGGAAGCGCTGCGAGAAGCGGTTGGTCAGCAGGTCACGCTGCTTGGCTGCGGCGCTCCGCTTGGTTCGATGATTGGGCTTGTAGAAGCCATGCGCATCGGTCCGGATGTGAGCGGTGATTGGAATCCAAGTTTCAATAATATTCGGGCATTTTTCCGCCAGGAACCTTCAATGCCTTCAGCACGTAATTCCATTAACAATATTCTCACCAGGGCAAATCTGAACCGGCTCTGGTGGGTGAACGACCCTGACTGCCTGCTGATCCGGCCGGATACACGCCTGACGTTGGACGAAGTGCGTTCACTGGCAACGGTCATCGCACTCACCGGAGGGTCGCTGCTGCTGTCGGATGATCTGCCAGCATTGCCACCTGAACGCATGAAGATCGCTGAGGTACTGCTTCCTGTGATGAAGGAGGAAGTCAGGGTGCTGGACTGGTTTGATGCAGGTGTGCCAAATAAACTTCGTGTAGACATGTTAAGAGGAACCGATTCCTGGTACATCCTTGGGTGTTTTAACTGGTCGGATAAACCAGCAGATATGAGAATCGAGCCATCGGCTTACAAGCTGGAAGACGGGGAATATATTTACCGCGAGTTCTGGAGCGGGAAGACCGACACCTTCGATAATGCCCACCCACTTGTGGTTGAAGATGTGGTGCCGCATGGCAGTGTACTGATGGCGGTTCGCAGGATGCAGGCGGATAAGGCGCAGTACCTCGGCAGCGATCTGCATTTCTCTCAGGGTCACGAGGTGGCGGAGTTGCGTGAAGATGAGCATTCTTTGGAAATGACCCTGCGGCTGCCGCGAACGGCTGAGGGGAAGGTTTTTCTAAAGCTGCCATTCGCGCCGGTAAGCGTCATGATGAATGGATCACTCGTTGATGCCCTCATGTTAAATGGAGAAATTTACAGCATTCCCGTGCAGGTTGAGGGATTTTGCACGCTGCATATCAAGAAATAAAAAAGGAGCGGATCAATCCGCTCCTCATAAGCCTGTCTTACTTTATTCTTTTTCGTTCGGAACTGGGGGGATCGAATCCGACTTGTTTTCCTTTAACCAGCGCTCAACGGCTACCTGCTTGCGGGTGGCGCTGCGGCGTTTTAGCCAGCGCACCAGGAAGAATACGGGTACACCGATGAGCAGGACGATGGGTACCACCAGGATAACGAACCAGATCAGGAAGTTGACCAATCCCTTGCCGAAGTCAAGCAACGCCTGGAGGGCGTCACGCGCCACACCCGAAGGTTGCCAGCCCGCAACAGTGATGGGGGCGATGGTTTCCTTGGATTGGATTTGCACGGAGATGGCCGAGGTGGATACCGATTCATCGTAGTACTTGATCTGTCCTTTGATGATCTCGATCTGTTCGGTTACCTGCATCTTTTGGCTGTAGATGGCGAGGGCCTCCTCGGTATTGGTCGCCTGTTCGTAGAATTCCGACAGTTTGGCGTCGGCTTCCTCCAGGTTGCGCAAGCGGGATTTCAGATCGGTATATTCTTTGGTCACGTCCTGGCCGGAGATGTTCTCGTTCAATGTATATTTCTTCGCGTCCCCGGTCATTGCCTTTATCTTTTCAATGGCTTCATCCAGTCGATCCGCTGGAACCCGGATGGTGACATTAGCCTCTGGGACCTCTACGCCGGAACCCGTCCAGGTCTTGTAGAGATTCGAAGAAACGGTAAAACCGCCCATACCCCTGGCCATTTTCTGAATATCGGTCAGGGTGACGGATGGATCATCCACAGCGATCGAAAGGCTGGCTGTCATCATGATCATTTGCACCGATTCCGCACCAGCCGCAGTGACACCGCTATTACCTTTCGCGCTATCAGCAGCGAATTCCTCACTCATTGGTGCAAGCGGCGCAGCAGCGGGGGCTTCCATCGAATAGGCATCCATTTCTCCCAATTGGCGATCTACAGTGGTGGCAGCCCTCGATGCGCAGCCGCTAAGCACAAGTACCAGGACAATAACTCCGATCAAAATGCTTCTTGTTTTCATTCCCTTCCTCCTTGACATGAACAAACCGGGTGACTTATATGAATTCCTGTTGATTTGACGGAATCGAGTACGAATTAGTTCCCTTTTACCAGCCCGCGCTCAAGCGGCGGGCATGTTTTTCCGGAAGACCTGCGTCTACGATACGTTTTTGCACGGCGGGGATATCATAATCAACCCTGTGAATCTCCCAGGTCATTGCCTCCGGATCGAATATGCCGAAGGATGCCCGCGGGTCATTATCGCGCGGCTGCCCTACCGATCCTGGGTTCAGGATCGCTCGGTTGTCTAGGTTGTGCTTCGTTCCCGGCAGGATAAAGCTGCGGTCAACCAGACCGCTCTCATTGTCAGCAGTGAACATCAAGGGGAGATGAGAATGACCCACAAATGCCAGAGGAGTATTGAAATTGTTGAAATTCTCCGCCGCGGTGGCTGCATCGAGAATATATTCCCATACCGGGTTGCGCGGGCTGCCGTGGACGAGCGTTACCAGGTCAGAAGTCAGAACTTCAGGCAGTCCGTGGAGGAATTGGAGCGTCTCAGGAGCCATCATCTTTCGTGATACAAGAATTGCTTCTTTGGCCTCGTTGTTGAAGATATCCAGGTCGGTATCACCGCAAATGGCAAGGTCGTGGTTTCCCCTGACGCATAAAAGGTTGGGCAGGCTGCGAATGCGTTGAACACATTCGTTGCCGTCAGGTCCATAACCCACCAGGTCACCCAGGCACCAGGCGGCATTAACAGCCCCTACTTCAGCCAGTACAGCCTCCAGCGCTGTCAGGTTTGCATGAACATCAGAGATTACCAGGATTTTCATTTTTTAATTCGCCCCGATACTCATTTTCTATGCATCATCAGTCTTATTGTACATGAAATGGATCAGGCGTTTATTGTCCCCTCGATGATCTCCGCGGCGTGATCATAGCGCTGGAAGGCAGGCATGAGGTAGATGCCCTGCACCAGTGGTTTGATCTGGTTGATCAGGTCTATCGTCAACCGGATGCCCGTGCTAGCGCCCTGGTCCCCGCTGGCGTTCATCAGATCGCGGGTTTCTTGAGGGATCTCGATGCCCGGCACCTCGGCCTGCAGGAAGGCGGCGTGCCGCGCGCTTGCCAAAGGCAGCAAACCGACAATTAGCGGGATGGGCAATTCACCGTATTCAGATTCATAGGATTGCAGAAAATCAGTCACCAGGGCAGAGTGATAGATTGGCTGGGTGAGGATGAAATCAGCACCGGCCTTTAACTTGCGGCGCAAGTTCTTGAGTTCAGCCCCCATGTCAGGCGGTTTGAGGTTGAGCGCGCACCCCACGAAGAAACTGGTCGGTTGCCCGATGTCGCTGCCGGAGTGATCAAGGCCGGCGTTGAAACCCTGTTTGACCAATTTGATCAACCCTGAAGGCACAAGGTCGTAATTATCCATGGCGTCCGGGTAATCTCCGATCGAGGTTGGGTCACCCATGACAACGAAAATGTTGCGTACATCCAGCGCGTGAGCTGCCAACAGGTCACCCTGAACACGCAGTACGTTGCGGCCGCGGGTGGGAAAATGCAGCACGGTTTCGATGCCCACCCTGCGCTGGATCAGGCTGCAGACCGCCCAGGGGCTCATTCGCATGCGGGCCATCGGGCTGTCGGCGACGTCGATCACGTCCGCTCCGGCCTCTGCCAACAGGCTGGCTCCGGCGATCAATTTGTGGGTTGAGAGACCGCGGGGTGGATCCATTTCCACGGCGATAACAAATTTCCCGGCCTCCAGTTTTTGCGCCAGGTTTGTGGGAGGGAATGCTTCAGTCCCGGTATGTAGATTGGATTCTCTTGCTGTCAGTACTTCTAACGGTTGGCGTACGAGTTCTGGCGCATGGCGGAAAGCCTGCACCATGGCGGCGATATGGGTGGGGGTCGTTCCGCAGCACCCGCCGATGACACTGGCTCCAGCCTGCCAGAAGGACAGTGCGTAAGTACCGAAATACTCAGGTGCGGCGGGGTACATGATGCGCCCTTCAACCTGCTCTGGCCAACCGGCGTTGGGCATGACGGAAAACAACTCGTCAGGCAAAGCGCGTCGCATCTGCTTGAGGATACTTAATATCTGGTTGGGTCCACCGGAACAGTTGACACCGATGACAGACGCGCCGGCATCATGCAATAGTTGCGCGACCTTAGGTGGAGGGTCCCCGAGCAGCGTGCGGTTGTCACGCGTGAAGGTCATGGAGGCGATGACAGGTACTTCCATTGAGATTTCGCGGACCGCGGATATTGCTTCCACAGTTTCATAAAGATCGGTCATGGTTTCGATGATGATCATATCCGCCCCGGCATTCAAAAGGGCGGTAGCCTGCTGCGCGAATGCTTCGTGGGCTTCAGGCAGTTGTACTCTTCCAAATGGAGCGATACGCACCCCCAGCGGACCAATGTCTCCGGCGATGAGAATGGATCTGCCGCTGTCTGCGGCGGCGCGGCGGGCGATCTCCACCCCCGCGGTGTTGATCTGCTGCAACTTGTCTTCCAGTCCATGCTGTGCCAGCTTGAAGCGGTTAGCGCCGAAAGTGTTGGTCTGTACCATATCCGCGCCGGCAACGATGTATTCACGGTGAATGGCTTCAATGATCCGCGGGTGAGTGAGGTTAGCGCAATCCAGGCAGTTTTGCCCAACAGGTAAGCGCTGGCTGAGAATGGTACCCATTGCGCCGTCGGAAAATAATACCCGGTTATTGATGAGAAATTTCTTCAGTTGTTCGTTGTTGAGCATTCAACCTTCCCTTATTTCATCAGCTGTTCAACCCGGGTCTCGCCCAGACTGTAATATTTCGCGTCTGGATGATGGACGATGATGGCAGCGGTAGACTGCTCTGGCACGAGCTGGCAGGCAGACGTCAAACGCATTCCCAGTTCCTTTTCCGCGAGCAGCAGTTCGAAAACCTTTCTGTGGTCTTCAAGGTCTGGTATCGCCGGGTAACCCCAGCTGTAACGCTTACCCTGTTCTTCTTTCAATCCAAGCTCGCGGCGGATGTGGCGGTGCAGGTATTCTGCGGCGGCTTCTGCCGTTTGTACCGCCAGGCCGTGCGAGAAATAGGCTTCTGAGAAATCAGACGCTGCTTGCAGGCGGTCAAAGCGGCTTGTGGCTTCTTCGCCGACCGTGACGACCTGGAAGGTCACTACGTCCATCCTTCCGGAATCAACGCTGGCAAAGTAATCCGCCAGGCATAAGAAATCACCGCTGGATTGCCTGGGGAAGCTGAACCGGGTTAGCTCTGCAGGTTGTCCCGTCTCCAGTGAGGCAGGTTGATAAAGGATGAGGTCGTTGCCATCAGACTGCGCCGGCCAGTAGCCGTAAACCCCCCTTGGTTTCAACCATTTTTCAGCCGCTGCCTGCTTACGCATGGAAGCCAGGCGCTTTTCATAATCGGCTTTGATCTTTTCCCATTCGTCTCCATGGGCGTTCTTTGCCCCCCATGACAGGCGGAATAATTCATTTATCGCAAGGTTTTCGAAGACCAGCTCGAGCGGCATTTCGTTGACCACGCGTGCGCCATAAGCAGGAACGCCTGGGATGCTGAGAGCTGGTTTCACGGTTTTTTCAAGCGGGCTTCTTTCGCTTCTGGCCGCGGGCTCGGGTCGTTCGAGTTCAATGTTTGCTTCCCTCAAGATGCGTTCCCCGATGGAGACACGCTTATCAGGATCAGACAGCGCGTCCATGGTGGCAAGTCCCTCAAAGGCATCCTTGCAGTAAAAGACACCGGATTCATAAAAGGTTCCGTCTTCGGTCTGCAGGATGCGCCTGCCGAAACGCTGGTTGATGGCCGCTCCCCCAACCAGCACGGGGATTTTGAGTCCGCGCCGGTGCAATTCATTGACGATGAGCGGCATCTGTTTACTTGTGCTCACCAGCAGGGCGCTTAAACCGATCGCATCAGCGTTTTCTTCAACCGCGCGGGTGATGATGGTATCAGCCGGTACCTGTTTTCCGAGATCGACCACGGTGTACCCGTTATTGGAGAGGATGGTCTTGACCAGGTTCTTGCCAATATCGTGAACGTCACCGTAAACGGTGGCCAGCACCAGTTTACCTTTACTGGTGCCTTCCTTGCGTTCGAGGAAGTTTTCAAGGTAAGTAACCGTCTTTTTCATCACCTCAGCGGATTGCAGCACGAATGGCAGGATAAGCTCACCCCTGCCAAATTTATCGCCCACTTCCTTCATCGCTGGCAGCAGTACATTGTTAAGAATGCCAACGGCAGTATCATTGCGGCTCGCCCCGGTCTCACCAGCGTCCAGCAGGGTATCGATATCGGCTTCGATCTCCTCCTTGTGGCGGTGAACGATCTTCCAGTGAAGGCGTTCAGCTGGTGTCATCGCGCTTAGGGCTTCCTGCTGCGTGTTCGCCTGGACTTCACCGGGTCCGGCTTCCTGGAAGTATTCAATCAACTGCTGCAGCGCGTCAGGTGTACGGTTGAAGATCAGGTCCTCGGCCAATTCACGTTCTTCAGGAGTGATATCCGGGTAGGGGGTGATGGTTGCCGGGTTGACGATGGCCATGTCAAGACCCGCCTGCACGCAGTGATATAACATGACACTGTTGATGACCTTGCGAGCGTTGGGTGCCAGCCCGAAGGATACGTTGCTGACTCCAAGAGATGTGAGTACACCCGGCAGGGCGTCTTTTATCAAGCGGATTCCTTCGATAGTCTCTATGGCTGATGCCGCGAATTCATCTGATCCGGTGGCGAGGGTAAAGGTCAGGTCGTCGAAGACCAGGTCATCGGGATCCAGACCGTGTTCGATAACCGCGATGTCGTGAATACGTTTTGCCACTTCCAGCTTGCGTTCACGGGTCTTGGCCATTCCCTGCTCATCGATGGTAAGGACGATAACTGCCGCGTTATACATTTTGGCCAGGTCAAATATCCTGTCGGCTTTTTCCCTGCCGCCTTCGAGGTGAGTGGAGTTGATCAAGCAGCGCCCGGGAGCGGTTCTGAGCGCTGTTTCAAGCACATCGATCTCGGTGGTGTCGATGACCAGGGGCAGATTGATCACGGGGGCGACGGTCTTGATGAGTTGTTGAAGGGTCTCTTTTTCATCCGCCCTTTCAGTGAGTGCTACGCATAGGTCAAGCCCATGCGCGCCGCTTTCAACCTGCTGCTGGGCGAGGGTGAGAATGCTTTCAAAGTCATCATCAAGCACCATCTTCTTGAAATTGCGGCTACCCTGGGTATTCAGCCTTTCCGCGATGAAGAAGGGAGGTGGCTCTTGCTGCATCGGCTGCGCCTGAATGGCTGAAGAAAGACGCGCAGGTAGGGAGGAAGGACGGGGGGTAACCGGCACACCACGAACTTTTTTCACCAGCAGGGCGAGGTGAGCAGGAGTGGTGCCGCAGCAACCGCCCACCACGTTGACTCCGTTATTAGAAGCAAACTCGTAAAGGGTTTGAGCGAACGGTTCAGGTTCCAATGGATAGACCGCCTGTCCATTCACATTCAGTGGCAGACCGGCGTTGGGTACGCAGGATACCGGCAGCGGGGAATTTTCACCAAGGAAGCGAATGGGTTCACGCATGAAGTCAGGGCCGGTGGAGCAATTCATGCCTATAAGGTCGATGGCCATTTTTTCCAGGATCGCCAGCACTGCTGAAATATCAGTTCCCAGCAGCATGCGCCCGGTCGTGTCCAGCGTGATTTGCGCCTGTATCGGCAGGTAAACACCTGTTTCTGTGAATGCTTCTTGTATACCGCGGATTATGGCCTTAACTTCGAGAATGTCCTGAGAGGTTTCAATCAGGATCAGGTCCACGCCACCTTCGATCAATCCGGTAGCCTGTTCCTTGAAGATCGCGGCGAGTTCATCGAATGTGATGTTCGAGAGTTCCGCGTCGCTCATTGACGGGAGTTTACCCGATGGACCGATTGACCCGGCAACGAAGCGCTGCTGCCCGGAGGAGGAATATTCATCTGCCAGGCGGCGTGCCAATTCAGCAGCTGTCTTATTGATCAAGTGAGTTTTATCCGAGAGCCCGTATTCCGCCAGTGTGAGACGGTTGGATCGGAATGTACAGGTTTCGATTACATCCACACCAACCTCAAGGAAAGAACGGTGGACCTTTTCCACAGCCTGCGGAAAGGTGATGACCAGGTAATCGTTGCAACCGTTTGTCTTTTCACCACCGAAATGTGCGGCGGTCAGTTCCTGGTTCTGCAGGTTGGTGCCCATGGCCCCGTCAAAAACGATGATCTTGTGCTTGAGCGCGTCCAGGTATTTGCGATTGGTGTATTTTCGTTCCATTCAGGTCTCCTGTATCAGCGGATCACGTATAAAAAAACCTCTCGTGAGAGAGGTGCTTGAGACTTAACAATCTCTCTCATCTTTCAGAATTCCTTCTGCCGGAGTTGGCACCAGGCTGCTTGCGCGGTTGCCGAGGTTTCTGCGGGCCGGTCCCTCCACCTCTCTTGATGAGCGGGTGACATTCACCCTGTATGAGGTAGATTTTACCACGAATGAAAACTGATAAATCTGTCAATACCCCGCGGGTTTGAATCTTGCAACAACTTTCCTATGAGCTACCAGCCCCAAGAAGTTGCTCATTAAACGCTGCTATTGATATAATGAAATATCATTGAAATTAAAGGAACCTCTCTTGAGCCAGGAAGCACCCCAAGCCCAACAATCCAAATTTCTACCGGTACTCACCGCTAGCCTTGTGCTGGTCGGTATAGGATTGATCGGGTTGTTGGCTTTGTTCATTTTCACTGTCCCGACGCTTGGTCCGCGATGGCTATTGTTCTTTCTTGTCACCCTGCTTTTTAGCGGACTGTCGCTGCCGGTGATTTATTACCTTCACCTGCGCTTCCCATCACAACCACCGGTGTCTTCAAAGGTCATCATTCGTGAAGCAGCCGGGTTTGGTATCTACGCAAACATTCTCCTGTGGCTTCAGTTCGGGAAGGTTCTTAATTACGCCCTGGCAATTTTCATTGCCATCGGCTTTATTGCCATTGAGTTGATCATCCGCATGCGCGAGCAAAGCCGGTTCTCGCCTCGTAAAAACCCCCATGATTGATCTACGCAAGCTCCCTTCTGTGGATAAGCTTGTGAACCATCCGAACGCGGTTGCACTTATCGAGCAATTTGGGCGGACCCAGGTTGTTGATGCCATTCAAATGGTCCTTGAACGTATCAGGCAGGACCCTGAACAGGAAGGGGATGAACTTTCCGGGGAAGTCTTGTTAAAGCGATGCGAGAAGCTGCTCATTCAGCAGTCGAAACCCACGCTTAACAGGGTGATCAACGCCAGCGGTGTGATATTGCACACCAACCTGGGCAGGGCACCGCTCTGCCAGAGCGCACTTGAAGCCATCTACACAATAGGCAGTGGGTTTTCCACGTTGGAGTATGACCTTGAAAAAGGCAAACGGGGTTCCCGCAGTGTGCACGCCAGCAACCTATTGTGCCGGTTAAACGGCGCGGAGGACGCGCTGGTGGTCAATAACAACGCTGGCGCCGTTTTGTTGTGTTTATCAGCGCTCGCGAGAAGGCGGGGGGTGGTGATCTCACGCTCGCAGCTGGTGGAGATCGGCGGTGGTTTTCGCATCCCGGATGTGATGAAGCAATCGGGCGCTCGGCTGGTCGAAGTCGGTACCACCAACCGGGTCAACCTGGCGGATTACGAGAATGCGCTGCAGGATGGCGCGGCATTGATGATGCGCGCGCACAGCTCCAACTTCAAATTGGTCGGGTTCACCACACAACCGGACCTGGAGGAACTCGTCACGCTGGCCCATCACTACGATGTACCCGTGCTGGATGACCTGGGTTCCGGCGCGTTGCTGGACACAACCCTTTTCGGTTTGGCGCATGAGCCAATGGTGCAGGAATCCCTTAAGGCGGGGGTAGACCTGGTATGTTTTTCCGGCGATAAACTGCTCGGCGGTCCGCAGGCAGGCATCATCATCGGTAAGGCGGTGTTAATTGCCAGGATCAAACGTCACCCGCTGGCGCGCGCCATCCGTGCGGATAAATTATGCCTGGCTGCGCTGAGCGCTACACTGCAGCATTATCTGCGAGGAGACGCAACACAGGCGATCCCGGTGTGGCGGATGATCTCAATTTCAACTGGAGAGCTCAAACAACGAGCTGTATACTGGCGGCAGCAGATCGGCAGCGGGGAAGTGGTGGAGGAACGATCCACAGTTGGCGGCGGGAGTCTGCCGGAAGAAACACTGCCAACCTTTGTGCTATCATTCAACATCCCGCGGGTGGACTGCATTCGCTGCTCAACTTCGGCAGGCGAAACCCGCGTTGATCGGAAGGGTTCAGGGCGGCAGGCTGCTGTTGGACCCGCGCACAGTGTTGGAAAACGAAGATGAGATATTGATCAAAATCATGAAAACCCACATTGCAGGAGTATCGAATGAAAACTGATATTGACAAGCTTATGAAAAAGCATGACATCGACGCGTTGTTCATCATTGGGTCAGCGCAGCACAACCCGTCGATGATCTATTTCGTGGGGACAGCGCATGTCTCCGATGCCATTCTCATTAAACAGCGCGGCAAGGAGGCTGTGCTCTTCCATTACCCGATGGAGCGTGAAGAAGCAGCAAAATCAGGGCTACCCCTGGTCAGCATGATGAAATATCCCATTGCCGAGTTGATCAAACAGGCTGGCGGTAATTATCTCGAAGCATTCGTCCTGAGGCTCAAAATGATCCTTGAGGATGTGAAGCTGACTCGCGGACGTGTGGCTCTTTACGGAAAAGATGAAGTGGGACCATTCTTTTCGGTCATGAACCGTCTGCAGGAATTAATGCCTGACTTGCAGTTCACCGGTTTTGTCCGCGATGAAATTTTGATGAACGCCATGATGACCAAAGATGCTGATGAGATCGAGCACATCCGCAACATGGGGCGCATCACCACCGCGGTGGTGGCAAAAACGGCGGACTATATTACCGGGCATAAGACCAAAAATGAAGTAGTTGTTCACAAGGATGGTTCTCCAGTAACCATTGGCGAGGTGAAAAACCTGATCAACCTTTGGCTTGCTGAAAGGGGGGTGGAGAACCCCGAGGGCACCATTTTCGCCATCGGCAGGGATGCCGGGATTCCGCATTCCGTTGGCACGACTGGTGATGCGCTAAAACTTGGTCAGACGATCGTTTACGATATTTACCCCTGTGAAGCAGGCGGCGGCTATTTCTACGATTTCACCCGTACCTGGTCGCTGGGTTATGCCACGGACGAAGTGCAGCAAGTTTATGACCAGGTGAAGCAGGTTTACGATACTGTTTACAGTGAACTGAAGGTGAATGCACCCTTCTACAAATACCAGGAGCGCACCTGTGAGCTGTTCGAGGCGATGGGGCACCCGTCCATTAAATCAGACCCGACAATCGAAAAAGGTTATGTTCACAGCCTGGGGCACGGGATTGGCCTGCGGGTGCACGAAAAGCCCTGGTCATCAGCTATAAATCCCTCGCCGACCGATATCCTGGCACCGGGGTCAGCCTTCACACTTGAACCGGGCTTGTATTACCCTGAACGCGGTATGGGTGTAAGGATCGAGGATTCGTTATGGGTCACACCAGATGGAAAGTTCGAAATCCTGGTGGATTTCCCGAAGGACCTTGTACTGCCGATGAAATAAGCAGGATGAACTGGAAAAAGGATCGTCAATATGAATCTTAAACCAGCCAGGGTGCTCGGAATTGAAACCTCCTGCGATGAAACAGCGGCAGCAGTGGTTGAAAACGGCCGCGAGATCCTCTCAAGCGTTGTGGCAACCCAGATCGATCTCCACGTCAAATACGGGGGGGTTTTCCCCGAAGTGGCATCCCGCCAACACATCCGCACCATTTACCCGGTGATCGAGGAAGCGCTGCAGCGCGCCAACCTCAGCCTGGCGGATATTGAGGCCATCGCCGTCACCAGGGGGCCGGGGTTGGCGGGTTCATTGGTAGTGGGGATGAACGCCGCCAAAGGGCTCGCGCTGGGTAAGCAGATCCCTTTGATCGGCATCAACCATCTTGAGGGGCACATTTACTCTGCCTGGCTTTACCCGGCGGATACCCCAAAACCGCCCCCGCCACCGGAATTCCCACAGATGGTGCTGCTGGTCTCCGGCGGACACACAGAACTCAACCTGGTGACCGATCATCTTCAGTATAAACATCTCGGTGGAACACTGGATGACGCCTCCGGTGAGGCATTCGACAAGGTAGCGCGCATGCTCAAATTGCCCTATCCAGGGGGTCCTTCGATTCAGAAGGCAGCCAGGGAGGGCAACCCCAATGCTTTTTCCTTCCCGCGCTCCCGCCTCGATGGTACCTGGAACTTTTCGTTCAGCGGGGTGAAGACCGCTGTGCTGCGGGAGGTGCGCGCGCTGGAAAAAGTAAACCGTCTGCTGCCGGTGGCCAACCTTGCTGCCAGCTTCCAGGAAGCCGTGGTGGATGTTCTCTATGAAAAAACCATGCAAGCTGCCCGCCAGTTTGAGGTCAGGTCGATCCTGGTGGCGGGTGGGGTCTCAGCCAATGAAGCCTTGCGTAACGCGTTCATCAGCCAGTCTGAATTCCCGGTTCACATTCCGCCATTGTCTTTATGCACGGATAACGCGGCGATGATCGCCAGCGCCGGTTATTATCACTACTGTGCCGGGCATGTAGATCCACTTGACCTGGATGTGCTGCCGACATGGCCGTTGAGTTAAGTCACTTTTTCCACAAAGGTACATCTAAATGAACGAGGGTAAAGAATTCTCCGTTGCGTTCGTCGACCAGCTGCTGGCGGGGGATCGCCAGGCTTTTAGCGAACTGGTGGATAGGACGTCAGGGAGGATTTATAACCTGGGACTGCGCATGCTGGGCAACCCTCAGGACGCGGAGGATATGCTGCAGGAAACTTACATAAAGGCATTCAAAGCACTGCCGGGATTTGAAAAGCGCTCTTCGGTTACCACCTGGCTTTTCCGCATCGCGGTCAATGAAGCCCTGATGTTGTTGAGGAAAAGCAAGAATATCGTTCATGTGGATGGTTATGCCGGCGAAGAGGAAGATGGCGAGCATGACCTTGATATTGTGGATTGGTGTTGCCTGCCTGAGCACGAGTTTCTTTCTGAAGAAACCCTGGTCATGTTGACCAGAGCAGCAGAACAACTATCACCGGCGTTGAGAATGGTATTTATATTAAGGGATGTGCAGGGTTTTTCAACCCAAGAGACGGCGGAAATATTACAGATCAATGAGGATACCGTAAAAACCCGACTGGTGAGAGCAAGGTTAAAATTACGCGCTGAGCTTGGCGATTATTTCCGCGAACGGATGAAGGGGTCTAACAGCAATGAGTGAGTATGGTCACTGTAAAGATTACCTGGCACGGTTCTCTGCTTACATTGATGGTGAACTGCAGCCTGAACTGTGTGCCCTTCTTGAAGCGCATCTGCAGGAATGTGAAAATTGCCGTGTTGTACTGAATACGTTGCAGAAAACCATTGATCTATACCATGTTTATGGCAGCGAAGACGCCTTGCCGGAACAGATTCGATCCCGATTGTTTGCAAGGCTCAAACTCGATGATCCTGGCGGGAAAGCCAAGGATGATTGAATCCAAAAAAGGTTCTCAGGATAGACTGACTGAGGAGGATTTTTCTAACGGAAAAGCTGCAGACTTAGATTCACAAGGCAGCAGTTGTATGGCGCTAAGACCCGGTCAGCCCTGCCCGGTTTGCGGGAAGGGCAAGATGAATTACAACGGTCTGCTGATCTTATGCTGCTCCGTCTGCGGTTACCGGGAACCTGGCGGCGGATTCACCTGATAAGCAACTCATTTCTCCAGTTTGGAGAAAGGATGAACGGCATTGATGTTATGATAAATAGCTAAAGAATTGAAATAATAAAACATTAATCAGGAGAAAATTCACATGGATGCAAAACTGAAATGGAAATACGGGCTCGCGTTTAAGGGTGTAGCAGACTCGAATATTGAGGTACCCTTTGACGCGTCGATCGATCACGGCGGCACGGGGGAGGGCGTGGTGCCGATGGAGATGATCCTGATGGGTCTTGGCGGCTGCACAGCAATGGACGTCATCTCGATCCTTGAAAAGAAACGCCAGAAGGTCACCGATTTTGAGATTCAGCTACATGGTGACCGGGCAACGGAACACCCCAAGGTTTTTACGGATATCACGATTGAATATGTCATCAAGGGAAGGGACATCGACCCGGAGGCGGTTGCGCGGGCTGTTGAATTGAGCGAGAACAAGTACTGCCCCGGGATGGCCATGCTGCGCAAGGCAGCCAATATCACTACCAGTTACCGCATCGAAGAAGCATAAGAAAAAAGGCTTCCTTTCAACAGGAAGCTTTTTTCGAAGTAGTTAACATAGAATATTTTGTCAGGTTAATCGAATAAACCAGCGGTTATCTGGCTGGCAGGGTCGGAGCACGTGCAGGCATCTACTGTCCTGCCGTGTTTCTTTAAGGTTCCTTGATATTCCTCGATGCCGTTACCAGCGATCCACCCTTCAAGGTTGAAGGCAAGTGTGCCGCCGGCTGAAACCCATTCGCCGTTGTATTTGCGCGCGATATGAACATGCGTCCCGGTGGCCGAACCGCCCTCGCAGGAGGGATGCCCGATGGGGTCACCGGTCTTCACCAGCATGCCCGGTTGTATCTGGTTATTCAATCCAAGGTGGAGGTAAAGGATCACCCAACCGGTGCGCTCATCGCCGTCCCCGTCAAGGTCGAGCAGCGCGATCGCTGGTTCTGACCTGACGATTTGACCATCTGCAACAGCGGTTACAAACTGATCGCTGGGCGCACACCCACCGATTGCAGCCGGGGGAGCGAAATCAATTGCCGCCAACGGCGCGCTGTGCCCCCAGGCGGCGTGCGGTCCACCTGTGTAGGTCCAGGTCTTGCCAAGCTCGAATGGCAACGCCAGCTCCGGCTGCTGCAGGTTACCCGGAATATGGTTGACGACGTTCTGCCAGGGGTCACCGAAAAGTTCTGTGTAAGTTTTGTAAAAACCTTCGCTGTAAATCGCCTTCTGATAATCCGTCGACAGGCAATTGACCGGCGAAGTAATATTGCAACGCGACACTTGCAGCATTCTGCCACGGATCCGGGTGCTCGATGGTGCCGTCCAGCCTGGTGATGGTATCGAGTGTGCCGGTGCGCCAGTTGTAATAACCGTTGTTCAGCACGTTGGCTGCCCAGGTAAGCTGCAGGTAAAATCCCTCGTGGAACAGGTCTTCGAACCCCAGCGGGTAGCGCTTCATTTCCTCCGGCAGGGTCTCAGCGGTTAACGCGCCAACCTGGAATTCGGCCAGCGCCAGCAGCAGGCGCGGGCTGACGGAATAATTGAGCGCCACATAATCAACCAGGTCGCCACCACGGCGAATCTCTCCACCGGCGAGTGATGAATAATTTTTCAACCAGCCGGGGTGAGCGTCCACGAAGGCGCGCGTATCAAAATCGGCCTGGGCGGGACCGTTCACGAAGAGGGAATCGGGGATGATCTGGTAGGGATTGCCCCACAAGGCTTCATAGTAGATGGGTATCCTGATCTCATCACCCGGGGAAAGGGTGGTTATGTCACCAGACAGATCCGGGTTGGCTTCAAGTATCTCATCCATTGTGGTGTTGAAGCGCAGCGCGAGCACCGGTAGGGTGTCGCCAGATCTGGGCGGTGTAATCCACCAGTGTGCCAGGGTCGTATACCGGGCGGGTGGCGATGGGAGTTGGTTCTTTAACCTCCTCCTCCTCGGGTTGGGGCGTTTGAGGCAGCGGGGTGATGTAGTAAACCGTGGCGGGTGACGCCGGCGCGCAGGCGGCCAGCAGCAACAGGGTGAGGACGATGCCCATCCGTGCGAGAATAGCAAAAATATTGAGATGCCCGACTTGCTTTGTAAATTTCATTTTCTTATTCGATCACCCGGGCAATTGTATCAGAACCCGGGGACCTGGATGTTCGCCTTCGGTGAAGCCAGCTCGTCGGCAGTGACTGTGTGATCACCGTTCACCAGCTGACCTTCATATGGTTTGTCTCCATTCTTCGCCATGTAACCGCTCATCATAAAGGGTAGCGGTCCATCCGCCAGAATCCATTCTCCGTTGAACTTGCGCGTCACGTGCACATGCGTACCGGTGGAAACACCACCTTCACAGGATGGATGTCCGATTTTATCACCAGTTTCGACAATTGTACCAACCTGGACGCGGTCACGGGTTTCAACGTGCAGGTACATGATGTTCCAGCCGGTCTGCTCTACGCCGTCACCGTCCAGGTCCTGGATGACGATACCGTTTCCGGTACGGACAATGACACCCGGTGCCATGGCGGTGACCCATTCATTGGAAAGGGCACAACCTGAGACTGCTGATGGAGGCGCGAAATCGAGCGCTGCCAGCGCGCCATCAGCTCCCCAGGCGGAGTGTGGTCCGCCGGTGTAACTCCACACGCGCCCTGCGTAAAAGGGGAGGCTGAAATCCGGCTGCTGCAGGTCAGCGGGGTAAAGCGGGTCAACCACCCGCGAGCGCGCCCACAGGTCCCCGAACATGCGGCTCATCAGGTCAGGCATATTGTCCGGTCCATATATGGCATCAGCCCATTCCGCCTCGTTGTACCACCTTGAGAACAGGTACTGGATGGCCGCGGTTCCCGCGTTCAAACCCGGGCTGATGCGCACAGTGGAGCCATCCTTGAAAGTGAGTGAATTCAAAGTACCCGCCCGCCAGCCATAATAGCCGATTGAAAGCTGCTGCACCGCCCATGAGAGCTGCTTGTAAAGCCCCCGGTATTCCAGCCTGACCATGCCCATGGGGTATTCGGTTTCCGCCATGTTGGTGGGGTTCCCGGTGACCCAGTGGCTCTTGTATTCCAGCAGCGTCAGCAGCAGGTAAGGGTTGATCGAATTCTCCAGTGCCACGCGCTGCACCAGTTCGGCTCCGGAATATTGTTTAGGTCCGACCGTCTCTTTGTAATGATTGAGATATCCATCGTTTTCCGCGACGTAGGCGACGATGTCAAAACCGACCGCGGAAGGTGAGTAAACCACTTCGCTGTCTGGCAGCACGGTGAGGGATTCGTAAACATCCTCCAGCACGTCCGGGATGATGAGCAGCTCACCCGGGTTGATCAGACCGGCAGCGGGCAGCGGTTCGTTTGATACGATCTGGTCCGCGTTCACACCAAAACGCCCGGCGATGGAAACCAGCGTATCTCCCGCCTGGGTGTAGTACTGCAGTGGAGGGTTGGGTGTGGCGTTTGGGTCAGGGGTGCGCGTAGGCTGCGGGCGTGCTGGTGAATAAGGGCAGATCAGTGAACGTGGGTACCAGCGGTTGCGCGGGGGGATCGGACGGTGCGACAGCGGTATTGGTGGGAATGTAGGTGGTCGGCGCGCTGGTGGGATTCACCACACCGCGGACTTCGGCGGTCGCGGTCAGTTCAACCGATGTGACGTACCCCTGCGAGCAGGCGAGCATCGAGGTGAGCAGCACTGCCCAGGCACTGCCGATCTTAAACAGCCTAGTGACTGATCTGGTTCTCATCCACGCGTCCATTCCATGAATAAACTACAGCGCCGTCTTTCGTTAGCGTTCCGCTGTATTCCTCACCATCACCGGCAGAAACCCAACCGCCCAGCACAAACGGGATGTCCCGGTCGGCTGAGATCCATTCGCCGTTATAACGCCTGGCGATGTGCACATGGGTGCCGTTGGAGAAACCTCCCTCGCAGGAGGCGTGACCGATGCGGTCACCGGTCTCTACCCACGTGCCCTCAGGGACGCGGTCGCGGGTCTCAATGTGCATGTAGAGGATGGTCCAGCCGGTCTGCTCAAGCCCATCACCATCCAGGTCGAGTATCACCGCGCCGCCGCCTGAGCGCACGATCAGGCCATCCGCAACGGCAGTGACCCATGCATCGGAGGTGACACAGCCGAATTCCTCTCCGGGAGGGGCGAAGTCGAGCGCTGCCCAGGCGGAACCCTCACCCCAGCCGGCGTGCGGGCCGCTGGTGAAAGACCACTGCGCGCCCGGCTCAAAAGGCAGCGCCATATCAGGCTGGCTCAGGTCAGCTGGAATAAGCGGTTCAACCGCCAGGTCAAAGGGAATGCCGAAGAAATTCGTGAAGGTGCGGTACACCCCCTCCTCAGAAACCGCTTTTTCCCAGGCTTCGGGGGTGGAGTTGACACCAAGCATATACTGCACACCGGCGGTACCGGCGTTGATGGCCGGAGAGAGCAGCGCCAGCCTGCCGTTGGCGAAACTGGTAAAGGAGATGGCGTCAATCTTCCACAGGTAATAACCGCGGTTGAGCTGCTTCGCGGTCCATGCCAGCTGCAGGTAAAGCCCTTTACGAACCGGGTCGTGCAGCCCCATGGGGTAATCTTTTGTGGTTTCATCGATCTGCCTGGAGGTCACCCAGCCGGAGCGGTATTCGAGCAGCGCCAGCAGCAGGCGCGGGTTGACGGAAAACTCCCGGCTGACCCGTTCCACGATCTGGATGCCGGTGAGTTCCACATCCTCGACCTCTTCGCGGTGGATCTCAAGGTAGCCGTTGCGGTTGTTGACGAATTCAGCAATATCCAGGCTTGAGCTGACCGGGCCGTAGACCAGCTCGGAATCGGGGATGATCTTGAAGTCCGACGGCTCCGCTCCTGGCTGCGGCGCGGGGATGGTGATGACGTCGCCAATCTCCAGGACATCCGGGTCAGCGAGGTCATTGGCAGCGATGAGCGTTGGCAGGTCGAGGTTATACATCAGCGCGATGCTGCCCAGGCTGTCGCCGTACTGGACGGTGTAGTACTCCGCGTCCGCGCGCAGCGTGGGCAGGGTGCGCGGCGCTTCGGGGGTGGGTGTGTAATAGGGTGAACCCGGCACGCGCGTGGCGGGCATCCAGGGAGTGGGCGAGGTGGGGCCGGGCAGTTCAATGGAGGGGGATTCGGTCGAAGCGGACGCCTGCCACGGTTTCGCGCCGGGCGCGGGTTTGACGCAGCCGCTGGCGAGCAATACCAGGAAGACGGCCAAAAGCAGGCGGGCTGTTTTTCTCATCAGCGCAGCCCCCGGGTAAAAAGGTGGCTCACGAACGGCCGCCCGGAGATGATATGCACGTGCAGGTGGAACACCGTCTGACCCGCGTCCGCGCCGGTGTTGATGACGGTGCGGAAGGCAGCGTCATTCCCCAGCACCTGGCGGGCGATGCGCGGCAAAATGAGCAGCAGGTGCGAGGCCAGTTCGGAATCTTCAGGTTGGAGCTCGTTCAGCGAGGAGATGTGTTTACGCGGAATGACCAGCAGGTGCACCGGGGCCACCGGGCGATTAGTACGGATAACGATCACATCCTCGTCCTCGTACAGCAGGTCGGCGGGGGCGGTGCCAGCGATGATGTTGCAGAAAACGCAGTCAGTCATATCCTGAATAATGGTTGCAATATTCGAGCCTGAAAATAATACCACCTCCCGGGTAAAAAAGGGAAGTGGTATTTTATCGGGTGGAATTGAAATGGTTAAATTTCGCCGCGGATGTACGCTTCGGTTTTTTCGCGGCACTCATCATCCCTGAACTGCTGCGGCGGGGTCTTCATGAAGTAGGAGGAAGGCGCGATCAATGGTCCGGAGATGCCCCGGTCAAGCGCAAGTTTGATGCAGCGAACCGCGTCGATCACGACGCCGGCTGAATTGGGTGAATCCCAGACTTCAAGTTTCGCTTCAAGGTTCAAAGGCACATTACCGAAAGTGGTTCCTTCCATGCGTACATAGCACCATTTGCGGTCTGTCAGCCAGGGAACGTAATCACTGGGTCCCACGTGAACATCTTCCGGCGGGAGCGGATAAGGCAGCATGGAGGTGACAGCACCGGTCTTGGAGATCTTCTTTGACTCCAAACGGTCGCGCTCGAGCATATTCATGAAGTCAGTATTACCGCCGAAATTCAGCTGGTAGGTATGGTCCAGTTCCACGCCGCGGTCAACAAATAAGCTGGTCAGAACCCGGTGTAGAATGGTTGCGCCAACCTGGCTCTTTATGTCGTCACCAATTATTGGCAGACCCTTTTCGATGAAGCGCTTGCTCCAGTATTCAGAGCTGGCGATGAAAACGGGGATGGCGTTGACCATTCCAACACCGGCTTCGAGGATCTGCTCAACATACCATTTCGTCGCCATTTCTGACCCGACCGGCAGGTAGTTGATCACCACGTCGGTACCCGTATCCTTGAGTACCTTAATAATATCCGCTGTTGGTCCAGGCGCTTTCTTCAGGATTTGAGACAGGTATTTTCCCAAACCGTCATGGGTCATCCCCCTCACAACCGGGACATCCAGGAAGGGAACCTCTGAAAATTTATAGGTATTGTTGGGGTAGGCGAAAATCGCTTCTGACAGGTCCTTGCCGACCTTGGTATCCACAACGTCGATGGCAGCGCTGAATTCAATATCCCTGATGTGATAACCGCCAAGGTTGACGTGCATTAATCCGGGTACGAAATCCTCTTCTTTGGCATCTTTATAAAACTGCACACCCTGGACAAGAGATGAGGCACAGTTGCCAACCCCGATTATCCCGACTCTCACTTTCTTTTCACTGCTCATGCTTTTTCTCCTTGAATTTTGAATGTGTCTGTCTCATGGGTAATAGGGAAAATATCCTGACATTGCGGAGAATTATAAGCAGCAACCGTTTCTTGAACGGTTCAGGAGAAAAATTTAACCAAATGTTAACAAGGATTAATTATGAGGAGTTTCGCGCAAGCGCCACAACCAGAAGCCGCCGTATCCGGTGCGGCCGATCATGCGGTTCTCCCAGTTGGTCCATTCGTAGAACTGACCCTCGCCGGGCTGCGCCGGGTCGTAGAGCATCACTTCCTTCACCACCACGCCTGCTTCGGTGTTGATGTTGGTGACGGCGAAAGCGCGGCCGGCATCATCGACGCGCGAGACCACCAGCATGTGCTCGAAGCTGCCGCTGTCACCGGCGAACAGGTAGAGGAAATCGCCCGGGTAGAGCGGCTGCGCGCTGAAATCGAACTCGCCGATGGATTCATCGTGCTCGATCTTTTCGAAGCGCTCTAGGCGGAAAGACTTCCTGCAGGCGGCGCTCATCGTGCCCGGGGCGCGGATTGAGGTAGTAGAAACTGACCAGGGGGATGGACGGCTCGATCAGACCGGCGTCGCGCAGGATGGCCAGCGCCAGCGGACCGCACATGGTGGCGGGGTTGGCGTTGCGCCCGATGTAATCCAGGCGGATGGCGGTGGCAAGGGCCTCTTCGGGCGTGGGGCTGATGTAAGCCTGCGCGGCGGCCGCCAGCGCCTCGCGCTGCTCAACGGTGAGCGCGCCGGGGTAGGCAGGTTCTTCGGTTGGTGCAGCAGATTGTGCAATCGCGGGGGTAAGCGTAACGGTCGGGTCGGGCAGGGGTGTGCTGGCGCGCGGTCGCGGTTACTGGCAGCTGTTGGCGGCGGCGCAGCAGGCGCTGCCGTGGGCGCAGGGGACGCAGGCGCTCAAGCGCGATGGAGAGGAGGAGAAACAGGGTGAGCAGGCGTGTTTTCAATGCGGGTTAATTGTAACCAAAAAAGCATCGGGCGGGAAAACCTCTCTGATTTTTACGGGATGGGGTATAATCCACAGCGTTCGGGGCGTGGCTCAGTCCGGTAGAGCACTCGGTTCGGGACCGAGAGGTCGGCGGTTCGAATCCGCCCGCCCCGACACTAACCGCTGACATTCTGAAGAGAGGTCGGCGGTTTATTATTAGGGCAAGAATTGCCCCTGTTATACAGCACTCGCTTCGGTCGACCTTGACAGGATTTCGCTTCGCTCAACAAATCCGCACTTTATAGTGTGCTCCGCTGATCCTTACAAGACACTACGCGGCTCACCCCGACACATTGACCTCAAATAAAGACCCTTTTTGTGACAATAGAAATCACACGATGGGTTTTTTTATTATAGAATTAACTTCAAGCGAAGGTGATAAAAAGATGGATAAGATTAATATTCAAGAAATACTCTTGAAGCATCAATTTGCCTTATACGGTAGAGAAGATGGTGTTTTGGCGGATTTTTCTAATATGGACTTATCCCATATAAACTTTCAGGGAAAGATTCTAGCTAGAGCAAACTTTGAAGGTGCAAATCTACAATGTACCAATTTCGCAAATGCTGATTTAATGAGAGCCAATCTTGAAAAAGTAAATTTGTCACATGCTTTTCTTAACGAATCCCGTTTAATCATCGCAAAAATGAATGGTTCTAAACTTTGTCATGCAGATTTAAGTAAAGCGAATCTAGCAGGTGCACTTCTCCGAGGATCAGATTTAACAGGTGCAGATCTTAGTCACGCAATTGTAACTATGACTGACTTTACTGGCGCAATTATGAATGATACCCAGTTGAATAATACAAAATTTGATTCGAGTACAGTTTGGCCATCTGGAATTAATCCTGTTGAGATGGGTGCTGTAATAACAAAAAGGAAAGTAGAACTAAGACGCATTATTAGATTACATAAAAAATGGTTAAACAAAGAACCAGATGGTGAGCAAGCCAATCTTTATGGAAGCAATCTTGAGTTTGCAAAATTAGATGAATCTGTCTTGAGATCTGCAATATTATGTCATACGAATCTTTATTTTGCTAACCTCATGTCCGCTGACCTGAGCGATGCCGATATTAGCCATTCAGAAATGATAAATACAAATTTTATCGGGGCAAACCTTGCTCGAGCGAATTTAAGTAACTCAAAAATGCTAGACGCTATCCTAAGAAATTCAGATTTAACTTCTGCAATTCTTGAGGGTTGTGATTTAACAAAAGCCCGTTTTGTGGGTGCAAAACTAATTAATACAATTATGAAGAATACTAATTGTACTTATGCAAATTTTGAAGGTGCTGATTTAACAAGTGCCAATCTTGAGAATGCAAATTTGCAGGGTGCTAACTTTTGTGATTCAAACCTATTTTCTTCTATCCTCACTGGTGCCAATATGAATTGGGTTGCATATAATGAGAATACTAAATGGCCAATAAATTTCAAAGTCAGCGATCATAGAAAAATGAACTATATTAATTAGCATCTTGATAAGAATTTGTCTTATCTTATTAATATGACTTCTCTAATAACGTTCTTTGATAACTTACTATAATACTTGAACGCGTTACTAGGATCAGGTTAGGAAATGTAGCACCAACTATTAATTTAGAAAGGGGATTATTATGAATCCAGAAAAAGAATATGAAGAAATCGGTAAAAATTATCGATTTTTCCTTAATTGGAGAAATTTGTTATTTGGTGGGTTCATATTTATTGTTGGAACACTATTATTTAATACACAAGAACTTATCAGTTGTTACCCATTGATTGGTTTCTTTTTGTACACAAGTGTTGGTTTATTAAGCCTATTGTTTAGAGCAATGGATAATAGAATCCGAGATCTTTATCGTGGAGCAATTAATGAGGGTAAGAAACTTGAAACCAATGTAATTGGTTTTTATACCGCAGCAATGCGATTTTCAAATAAGATTGATCATTCTTCCCTATTGGATATTTTTTACTTTTCCTCGGCAATATTTCTATTAATTGCTTCTCAATTATTTATTATGGTTTCAATAATACGATTCACACCCATATTGGCAAAAATCTTTCCCAATTTACACATCGAGATATTTGATTTTCTACTTAATCATTATTCAGAAATGTGTGTAAATTAGTATATTATTTAATATCCTAGAGGACAGCGGTTCGCTGTTTCACAGCACTCACTTCGCCTGCAAATCCACCCGCCCCGATAGTAAAATGTAGAAAAATTCACCGTTTTTGGCTAATCCAATTCTTAAGATGAATTGGCATACCCGACAGAACAATTCAATATCCAGGGTACTCCCGATTATTTTCGTTCAAATAACGGTTTAGCGTTTTCGGCAAAAATCGGTTTAAATGTGATAACCTTCTATTTCTGCCGGAAACTATAAACGATGCGCCATCTTAACCGAACCAACCTGATCTTCCCGGGGATTATCGCCGTCCTTGCCATCCTGCTGGCGGCTTACTCGATTGCAATTCCCTCGCGCGGCGTGGAATCCGTCCGGGTACTCACGCCCACACACGACCCTGCCAGGCGCGTCACGCAGGTCCCCGAGATTTTGCCAAGCGAGACTGTGGTTACCCGATCTACGCAGACGTCCGCCCCTCCCACCGCGACTTTGATCCCACCGACGCCAACCCGGCATGTGCCGCCTGAATCCTTCTACATCCGTGATTTTATCGGCAACCATCAATACTACGCCCTGGGATGCGAAGCAAGCGCAGCAGTAGACCTGGCACACTATTACGATGTTAATATTTACCAGTTTGATTTCCAGTTCAACCTACCGGTTTCAGATAACCCTGACCTGGGGTTTGTAGGTGATGTGAACGGACCCTGGGGTCAGATCCCGCCTTATTCCTACGGCGTGCACGAGGCTCCGGTGGCAGACCTGCTCAACGAGTTTGGCGTGAATGTGCAGGGCGGCAGGGGTTACACGCTGGAAGATATCAGGGGCGCCATCTTAAAGTCGCACCCGGTGATCGTCTGGGTGATCGGTTCCATGGTATACAGCGAGCCGGTACCCTACGAAGATAAGCTGGGTAACACGACCATTGTCGCGCCGTATGAACATGTGGTGGTCCTCACTGGTTTTGATGAGGATTCGGTGCGTTACATAAACAATGGCAAGTATGCTGATGTTCCCAACGAGGTTTTTCTCAAATCATGGGGAGTGCTGGGTAATATGGCTGTTTTTCACCGCTAGGCATACGTCGGTGAGAATCTTCAAGGTAATTCTGATCGGCAGCTTACTGGTTCAATGCATCAAACTGCGTTCATCAAACCAGATTTGACTGTACGCGGTGTAACCACCCCGAAAAAACCGCTGACCAATTTCAGGTCAGTGGTGCGCTTTTCACATGGGCAGGTCGCCGAATATCTTTTTCATGCGCTGTATGTATATTGCGAACTCCTCGCGCCCCCGGTCAGTGAGACGAAGCGTTGTGTTCGGGCGTTTACCCTTGAAGCTCTTTTCCACCGCGAGGTAACCCGCCTCCTCCAGCTTGCTCATGTGGGCGGATAGATTGCCCCAGGTCAGCCCGGTCTGGTTCATCACGAAGGTGAAATCAGCGCTTTCGATCACATACAGCAGCGACATCAGCGCCAGGCGCGCCGGTTCATGGATCAGGCGGTCAAGGTCGGCGATACCGGCGTAACCAGGGTCCGGGGTTTGGTCAGCCATTGGGCATTTCCTCGCGGGGCAGGGGATACTGCTTGAGGAAGCGCAGCAACAGGTAGACCCCGGGCAGCGCGATCAGCACGCCGATGATCAGCGGGTAAAGCGGCCGGTTGAGGTAGATCATCAGGAACACCGCCAGCGCCATCATCAGGGCGATGTAGTAACCGCGCGGGAAATCCGAAATATGCACGATGACAAGCATGCTCATACCGAGGATGAACGACCCGGTCAGCGCCACGGTCATCAGGCCGGGGTTGTTGACCTGCAGCAGTTTGCCGAACACCCCTTCCACGCTGGCCGGGAACCAGCCGAAACGGGTAGCGCCAAGCAATACCAGCTGAAACAGCACGAAGATTCCCATGATGATCGCCAGGGTTCTCGCCTTCTGCTTGCGCGCGGCTCCGAAACGTACCTGCCCCATGCGCGGCAGGGTAATGTGCTTTTTGCCCAACCGGAAGAGGAGTAAAGCCGTGGTCATGATCAGCACCGCCATGACGATGTTCAGCGGGCTGTAACCGCTTTCAGGACGGTAGACGAATATGGACATTCCCACCACGACGAGACCATAGTAGATGTCCCACAACCCGTCCTGGTAGGTCGCGCGGAAGGCCCTGCGTTCGATTTCCTTGAGGTTAATAGTTGTTGTCATAATCTACTCCTTCATGTTTCCAATAACTTTGTATCACAAAGATATTTGTATAATACAATTAATTAATCCATTTGTCAAGAGGTAATCTTAGAATGCTCATATAAATTTCCTGATTGGTGATTGAAGCGGAGGGTAAAAAATCGTAAAATGGTACTGGATGCGCGCCAATTAACCAGGGGCGCGTACAACCGGGAGAATCCCCATGAGTGACCACGATCCCATCGACCATACTGACCCGCACGGAACTTGAGCAGAAACTGCGCCAGCGCGAGGCCGAGCTGGCAATCCTCACCGGCGTGCAGCTGGGGCTGGCCGCCAGGTTGGAAGTACAGGCGATCTACGACCTGGTGGGTGACCGCATCCGCGAGATATTCGACCCGGACGTGGTGATGCTTTCTACTTACGACGCTGCGACCAACACCGTCGAGCACCGCTATGCCATTGAGATGGGCGAGCGCATTTACGCGCCGGGGCACCTGCCACCGGGCGGCTTCCGCTCGCAGGTCATTGAAAAACGAAAACCCCTGCTGGAGAACGAGAACGTAGCAGAGCTGGCCGCCCGCCTGGGTCAGCCCACGATCCCCGGCACGGTCACGCCCAAATCGTGGCTGGGTGTGCCCATGATGGTGGGCGACCAGGTGACCGGCATCCTCAGCCTGCAGAGCGTTACCAGGGAATTCGCCTTTACCGAATCAGACGTGCGCCTGATGGAAACGCTGGCAGCCTCGATGAGCGTGGCACTGGAGAACGCGCGCCTGTGGGAACAGGAACACCGCTACCGCACAGCGCTGGAGCACGAGTTCGAGATCGGCAGGACCATCCAGGCGGGCTTTTTACCGGAAGTGCTACCGCAGCCGCGGGGATGGGAGATTGCCGCTTTCCTGCAACCGGCGCGCGAAGTTGCCGGAGATTTCTACGATGTCTTCCGCCTTCCGGGCGGCAGGGTGGGGCTGGTGATGGCTGATGTGTGCGACAAAGGGCTAGGCGCAGCGCTGTTCATGACGCTGGTGCGTAGCCTGCTGCGGGCGGTCACGGACATCGATTCCTACACCTGCCCGGACGTCAAATCCCGCCACTCATCTGAAGAACGGCTGCTCCAGGCGGTAACATTTACCAACAATTACATCGAGGAAAATCACGGTAAAACCGGCATGTTTGCCACCGTGTTCTTCGCCATCCTCGACACGCGCACTGGCGTGCTGAGATACATCAACTGCGGGCACATGCCTCCATTGATCGCCGGTGATAAGGGCAGGCTGCGCGCGCTATCGCTTACTGGTCCGGCAATTGGCGCAATCCACTCCCCCAAGTTCGTGGTGCTTAAGGACGAGCTTCGACCGGGCGAGCTGCTGTTTGCCTACACTGACGGTCTGACCGATGCGATCAATACCGCGGATGAGTATTTCACGCCAGCCAGGCTCAAACCCATCCTTTCCGGTGGTGAGACGCCCTCCGCGGTTGTTGAAAAGGTTAAGCAATCGATCGCTGAATTCACCCGCGGCGCGAAACAGTTTGATGATATCGCCATGCTGGCGGTCAGCCGGGTTCGAGCCTGATCCTCACCAGCGCCTGTCACGTTTTCCGGTGGATTGTTGTTTATAATGTAGCACACAACGGTTTCACAAACGTGGAGGACTGCTAAATGCGCAAATTCACTTGGTTATTGGTAATCATGTTCGTGTTTTCCGCCGCCGCTCCGGTCAGCGCTGACGTCGCGCCGCCAGCCTACCCGCCGGGATTCAACCCCGCCCCGGGCAGTGAACAGACGCAGGTGCGCATGGAAGCTGAGACGGTGCGCATCAACATCCTCGAGGAAATCAGCGGGGATGAATTGGGAATGGCAGAGGTGAGCGCTTTGTTCACGATGAAAAATATGGGAGCTGCTGCAGAATCCATGGCGGTACGCTTTCCGGCAGGAACCGGAGACGGCTGGTTTGGTGTAGCGACCATCGAGGGTATATCTGTGAAGGTAGATGGCAAAGCCGTTGATGTGAGAAAAATAAGCGGTGAAGACCCGAACGGTTTCGAAGACGCGGTGCCATGGGTGGAATTTGACGTGGTTTTCCCGGCTGGAAAAGAGGTGATGATCGAAGTTGCTTACACTCTCGAAGCTACCGGGGAATATCCGTACGCCTGGTTCGAGTACATCTTCTCCACCGGCGCCGGTTGGAAGGGAACCATCGGCAGCGCGGATCTGATCGTGAGCTTCCCTTACGAAGTCGATGAGGTCTTCCTGCTTCCCTGCATCGATAGCAACTACGGATGTACCAGTCCAGGCGGAGAGGTCGCGGGCAATACGATCACCTGGAGGTACCGTGATTTTGAGCCGGAGATGGCGGATAATTTCATGATCTCGATGGCAATGCCCTCCGTGTGGTCGCAGGTGCTGGAGGAGAAAGCGCGGGTCTCTGCTGAGCCGAACGATGGCGAAGCCTGGGGCAGGCTGGGCAAGCATTACAAATCGCTTGATCTTTTCCCCTCACGGCAGGCGCGGTTTTCGCAGCTGGCTCTACCTGGCAGATCCCGGCGTGGAAACATTGTTCCAGCTGAGCGATGAGGCGTACACCAGGGCCATCACACTGCTACCCGATGACGCCCAGTGGCACGCCGGCTACGCGGACCTGCTGGGGTATTTCGCAGAATACGCGGGTTATGAAGGTGTGGCGACCCTGCCGTTGAAGATCAAGGCGCTGGAGGAGATGCGACTTGCCCTGGAGCTGGCCCCGGATGACGAGGTGGTCAATAATATTGCATTGGACCTGTCATGGTTGATGTCTGAAGGCATCGTCGAAACGGATGACGGGTACGACTTTCCATGGTTGACGCAAACGCCAGTGGCTACTGCCACGCCGATCATCCCGATTATTTCTACCCCGACACCTGAAGCCCAGGTGGTCTCCACCAGCACCTCCGCTCCCGTTATATTGGCATCGCCAACCAGCGTGCCCGTGGTTGTAACCGCGGTACCGGAAGAGGAGAGCGGCGGGAAAGTGAAGACGCCGCTGTGCGGTGGAGCGCTGCTCATTCCGTTCGTAATGATGGCAGGGGTGAAACTCTGGCAAACCAGGGGGAATAAGCGATCACGCTGATGCGAACCTGGTTCAATCGACCGCGCGCGCGTTTCCTCGCGCTGCTGTTTCCTGTTGCTCCTGCTGCGGGTACCATTCTTCTTCACGCACCATGTGCAGGAGGATGCCTACATCAGCCTGCGCTGCGCGGAGAACCTGGCTGAGACGGGTGTGTATGGTTTCAACCCCGGTGAAAGGGTCAGCGCTTCCACTTCGCACCTGTACGTTTTCCTGGCGGCATTGGTGCGTTTGCTGGCAGGCGAAACCGCTTTCATTCCCACCGTACTGGTACTAAATACCCTGCTGTTCCTTTTTGGCACATGGTTCATCGCGCGGGTACTGGCAGGCGGGCAGGGTAAACCCCTGTTGCTATGGGCGCTGCTCTCATCCATCCCCATTTCGTTGTTGACCAGTTATTCCGGTATGGAAACCTCGCTGCTGGTCTTTGTCGTCGGACTGGTGCTCTACCTGATGTTTTACGAAAAACACCGCTGGCTGGTACTGTTGGGGTTGGCACTGCTGCCCTGGGTCCGCCCGGACGCTGTTGCCTACGCTGTGCTGCTCATCTTCTGGGATGCTGTGCGTTTGAAGCGGTTCAGATGGGCGGAACCAGCCGCTGCGGTTGCCGGTGTCATCAGTCTGCTGGTGTTCAACCAGGTGTACTTTGGTGCGCTGCTGCATCAGTCCATCACCGCCAAGATGTTGATGCGCCACCCATTCTCACTCAGCCGGTTCGTGGACAACCTGGAAACGGTCTTCGTCGGGCAGGCTGGAGGGATGTTCGCTCCGATCCGCACCAAGTTCTTTGACCACCTGGGCGTCCTTTTCCTGCTGCTCATCCTAGCAGCGGCTGTCATCTACCTATTGCAGCATCGGAAGGACAGGAACAGGTTTGTCCTTGGTCTGTCGGTCGCCAGCATGACGTTTGCTGTTCCGGTTGCATATGCCTTTGGCGGCGTGCTTTACCAATGGTACTTCTGGCCGAGCGCAATCTTTGGGGCTGCCATCCTACTGGCGCTGCTTGTGGAACGGACAGCTGGGAAAACCACAATAGCCCGTTTGCTACGTTGGGGCTTATTTTTGGTGTTGTTAGCAGGAATTCTGGCGCAGTTGGCTTTCTCCTACGCCTGGGGGGTGAAGGAGTTCGCCTACCGCGGCGGGATCGGCACCTGGCTGAAAGAAAACGCGAAACCAAAGGACAGGATACTGCTGGAACCGGCGGGTTACATTCCTTACTATTCAGAGCTATTCACCTACGATGAAGTGGGGCTGGTTTCGCCGCAGGTCGTTCACTACCGGGAAGTATATAAAGATCGTTGGTGGCCGGAGTTCGTGATGGATTTCCGACCGAGATGGATCATTCAGCGCGGGCATATCACGGATTATGAAACCTACCAGGGGTACACGTTGAATGAAGATGAAAAAGAGTGGTTCGAGACCTTCTACCGCCTGGAAGCACGATTCTCCTTCAAGCCGGAGGATTACGTGAATCATCCTTTCCTGGTCCGGTTGCTCTCATTGGGTGAGGCGGATGATTACTATGTTTTCAGACGGGTTAAATAAAAAAATCCGGTGCAGCCGGATTTTTCCCAGGTAAATCCAGACTCTGGAACTTTCAGGGTTAATTTCGTTTGTCGAAAGCTGAATGTCTAAAGATCTTTGAGCAGTGTTGCCAGGACTAAAATTGCAAAACCAACGAACACAAACCAGAATTCTGAACCGGAAACAATGGGGATATTGGTGAGTGTACCGAGAAGACCAAGTACGCCAATAACCACGGCGATCCACCAAGTGATATTCTTTGGAGGGCTAAGTTTCATTTTATTTCTCCTTATTGTATTGCGAAAATTGATCCAGTCTTACCTGATTACCTATTAATATTGTACACCTTTTGTACAAAAATACAATTACGCTTCTATTTGAACCACAACCCACTGACCAGCGATGGCTCGGATTTTGAAACCACGATCAGCATCTTCAATGTGGCGTTGGGATAGGTGACGCCGTAATTGGCTCCAAAAAACTGCTCACGGTCCTCGACGTTCAGGAGCATGATACTATCTGCCTTGCCGTTTTTCCCATACATTTTAACGATGGCCTCAAATTGCTTTTCGGTGAGCGCTTCGCGCATCTTGTCGTCAAAATCTGTGATGAAGAGCGCGTAATCGTTGGTCTCTATCGCGGTGATGATGTTCCTGGCTGCCGGGTCAGTGTGCAACGCAACCTGTGCACTCTCTTCGCTGGATAGCAACACGATCTCTTTATTTGACGCGCATCCAATGAGTAGACTTGAAAGAATGATGGAAATTGTTATAACCAATTTTGTGTGAGATTTCATGATTTCCTCGCTTCAGGATATGTCCGTTCGCGCAAGAGTATACCTTAATTCACCATATTAACCGTATATGTTTCTGGCGCGGAACTTTTCGGAAAATAAAATCGAAACTTAATAATATTTAACATATATCATTTATTATGAAATAATATTCAAATAGGTATTGACAAAATTTATTTTATTTGCTAAACTATTTATTAATCACTAAAATCAAGCAAGTAAATCGAGGGTAATATGAAACAAATTTCCATGCCAGTAAAAACGGACAGCAAGATAAACATAAAAGCCTCAGGAGATCTTTCGATCGAGGGTAACGACCAGAACATCATGACAGCTGTGGTGCGGCACAGCGATACGCTCAAAATATCCGAAAGCGGCGGCAGGTTAGAGCTTAAAGCAACCAGCGATTTGCGATTACAGCTCCCCGCGCTGCAGGCTGTGACGGTGGAGAAAGTAGGTGGTGATGCCAAGGTTGCCGGATTGACCGATAGAGTGATCATCGGCAAGGTTGGTGGAGATCTTGAGCTGATGAACCTCACAGGGGCGTCGGTTGAGATGGTCGGCGGCGATATGTCCATGCAGCATGCAACTGGCGCTGTCGAGATTGCCCGCGTAGGCGGCGACCTGATCGGCAACGAGGTGGAATCGGTTTTTTCTCACGCGGTTGGAGGCGACATCTTCTTACAGGGGGTAAAGGGCAGTCTCAACCTGGTGGCAGGAGGGGATGTGGATGTGGAGTTGGCCGTCCCCGATATTCAGAACGTCTCAATTACAACCGGGGCTGACTTGCGCTTGAGAGTTTCACCGCAAGCGAATGCCCAACTAGAGCTGCATTCCGCGGGACGCACGATCCATGTTGGTGCCTGCGGTCAGCAGGGAGATTGGGAACAGGAGGACCTCACCATTGTATTAGGCGAAGGCGGAAACCTGGTCAAGGTCGCTGCCGGTGGAGATATCTCCATAATTGACCATGATGGGATTGGTGACGAATTTGAGCGGAAATTCGAGAGTTCTTTCGAAGATTGGAAAGACTTTGGCCTTAACCTGGAAAAACAGATCCAGGATAGTGTAGCGGCGGCAACCGAGAACATCCAGTGGGCAACCATGGGCGCAGTGGGAGCCAGTGAGAAAGCCAGGATGAAAGTGGAAAAGGCGATGCGCAAGCTGGATGAAAAGGGAATCAGACACGGCTTGAATCTTGAATTAACCACCAACGGCGGCACAAAAGTTAGTGTCAATAATAAAGGTATTCATGTAGGTGATACCGGAAAAGTGGTTGGGTTCACCTATCCGGGTGAAGTGAAAAAAGATGAAAAAACAGGCTCCTCAGCAAGCGACGAAGAACGCATACTAGTCCTTAAAATGCTGCAGGATAAAAAGATCACCGTGGAAGAAGCTGAAAAACTACTTTCCGCGCTGGAAAAATAAGGATAAACGGCCATGACTTCTGATGAATCCAAGCTGGAGATTTTACGAAAAGTAGAGGACGGGACACTTTCCATTGAGGAAGGTTCTGACCTGATCGGCATCTTAGAGGCAGCCAAGGCAGCGAGCAGGGAACCGGAGTTTATTCAACCGCCAATAGAGCCGGAAGAACCGAAAATTCAACCGGAAGCTCATAGGGTTTCAGGATGCTGGAAGGCTGCCTGGAGCATGATCCTGCTGGGTGGGGCGGTGTTGACCGCTTTCTCAGCGTATTGGGTCTACCAGGGGTACCAGAATGCCGGGTTGGGCTGGGGTTTTTGGTTATCCTGGATACCATTCACGATTGGTGTTTTTGTCATGATTTTTGGCTGGATCCTGCTTGAATCACCCTGGCTGCACGTGCGCATCAAAACGCGAGAAGCTGGTAGGTGGCAAAAGATCGTGCTGAGTATTCCGCTGCCAATAAGAATGGTCTCATGGGTATTTAAGACGTTTGGTCAATACATGCCCCCTGAAGTGAGAGAAAAGGGCGTGGAGGAGATGCTGGAAGAGATCGACAGGTCGCTCAAACGCGGCGAACCTTTCCAGGTGGAAGTGGACGATAAAGAAGATGGGGACCAGGTTTTTGTCTCCATTTCCAGGTAAAGTGAGATAATCGATCAACGAATTGCCGGCGATATTCGCCGGCTTTATTTTTGCCGGGTATAATTTTTACATGCTTAATTTCAAACGCGCAGGGTTGATCCTGTTAGGTATCGCGCTGGTCATTTTCGCTTCAACTTACATGGAGAAACGCGAGACAACCGCCATTCCCTTTTCCACGCCATCCGGGTATTCCGGCAGCATCGTGCTGGACCTGCCAGTGCGGGTGATTGCGGGAGACAAGACAAAATTGAAGGCCAGGGTCTCTGTCGCTGGCTCTACATGCCAACCAGACGCCTGTTGCACTCGCTGGTAGGCTGGAAGCTGGTTTTGAGGAGCTCTCACCCCCAGGACGTGTTTCCGTCAACCTTGTAAACGGATCGGATGTTGAGTTGGTCTGGAAATTGCGAACCTTAACAGCTGCACAATATCCTGGCAACCTGTGGCTTTGGCTGGTTTCGGACACCGGGGAAGAGCTATTGCTGGTGCGCGAACTCAATCTTGATTCGCGTAGTTATCTTGGGCTGCAGATCATCCAGGTGCGGGTCGGTATGATTTTACTCATGGTCGTTTCCCTTATGATGTTGGGATTTGATTTGCTGAAACGATCTCGGAGAAAGTTACGGCAGGATTAGTTGTTATGCAGTCATTTATGATAAAATTTGCCTACATTCGATACCACATCTCACAGGAGCTGTATGCTACACGAGTGGTTATACTTGGTCATCTTTCTGGCGATAGCCATGTTTATACCCGCGGTGGCCATCGGCGCAGCTGCTCTCCTTTCACCTAAAAAACCCGCACCCATCAAGAACTCCATTTATGAATGCGGTATCGAAACTGTCGGTCCCAGCAAAATCCAATTTAAAGCCCAGTATTACCTTTACGGTCTCCTCTTCTTAATTTTTGACATTGAAACGGTGCTGCTTTACCCGTTCGCGGTGGCTTTCAACAGGCTCACGCTTTTCGCGGTGATCGAGGCTGTCGTTTTCGTTGCCATACTCGCAGCTGCCCTGGTTTACGCCTGGCGTAAGGGAGCCCTTGAATGGGCTTGACCGGGAGCATGTGGGGGATGGATTGAGTTTTATCGCTGACCCCGTAACCTTTATCAGTGACTGGCTGGCATCTGTATTAGCCGGCTGGGGGCTGGCACCTGGCTGGGTGCAGTTCATCATGTTTGTCCTCGGTGCTGGAATACTCAGCCTGGGCGCGATGTTATTCACAGTCTTTCTCATCTGGCTGGAACGAAAACTGGGCGGACGTTTCCAGGACCGAATCGGTCCCAACCGCGTTGGTCCATGGGGGCTCTTCCAACCCATCGCTGATATGGTCAAGATTTTCACCAAGGAATACATCACGCCTTTCGGTTCAGACCCGGTGCTTTTCAACCTGGCGCCAATTCTCGCCATGTCGGCTGTGCTCGCCGTTTGGGCGGTCATCCCGCTTTCATCGACCGTGTACGGCGTCAATATCAATATTGGTGTGCTTTATCTGCTGGCTGTAGGCGCGTTGGGGGAACTGGGTATCATCCTCGCTGGTTTCGGCTCAAACAACAAGTACGCGCTGCTGGGCGGCTTCAGAGCGGTGGCAATGCTCATCAGCTACGAGGTCCCGATGGCGATCACGCTGCTCATCCCGGTGATGCTCACGGGTTCGATGGGGCTTAACGATATCGCTGGAGCGCAGCACATCTGGTTCATCCTCCAGGCACCATTGGCAGCCTTTGTATTCTTTATTGCTTCGATTGCAGAAAACGGGCGCGCGCCATTTGACCTGATCGAAGCCGATTCGGAGATCGTCGCCGGGTTCAACATCGAGTATTCGGGATTGAAATTCGGCATGTATTACGTCGCTGATTTCCTTCACGCCTTCACGGCTGCTTTAATTTTTGCGACCATCTTCCTTGGCGGCTGGCGCGGACCTGGCGCGGAGCTTTACCCGGTCCTCGGGTTTGTTTACCTGCTGATCAAGACCTCCATGGTGTACTTCCTGACAATCGCCATCAGATTCTCACTGCCGCGTTTGCGCATAGACCAGATGATGGCTTTCAACTGGAAATACCTGACCCCGCTGGCGCTGGTTTCGCTGCTGGTAACCGCGGTATTGGATAAGGTCATACCCGCCGGGCAGGGATGGCTGCGCATCGGTGTGCTGCTGCTGGTCAACCTCGCCGTTTTCATCCTGGCTGACCGGTTGGTTTCAGTTTATAACAAGCGCAAAGCCGCGACACGCCGGGTGGTTTCACAACCCCGGCCGGTGGCAGTGACGTTAAAGGAAACTCCCACTGAGATTGTTGAGGCGGGGTCATGACCGGGATGCAGGTGATCTTCCTCATCAACGCTGCTGTCACCATCATCGCTGGTGTGATGATGGTTACCGCGAAACGGCTGATTCACGCAGCATTGTGGTTGATCCTGACCCTTTTCGGCGTCGCGGTCGTTTTCGGTCTGCTTGAAGCCAGCTTCTTTGCCATCATCCAGGTGGTGGTCTACATAGGTGCTATTGCCATCCTGGTCATTTTTGCCATCATGCTCACCCGTGAAGCGGTGGATGATACATATATCAGAAACCATTTATGGATATTGACTGCGATGATCGCTCTCATTGCCCTGGCCGGCATTTTGCTGGCTTTGTTCACCTGGCCGCAAACCGGAATCCTCAGCGCGTCACTCACAGATGCTCAAAAAGACATCGGTGAAATGGGGCTGGCATTGCTCGACCCCGAGGGATACCTGGTGCCATTCGAAGTTTCCTCCATTCTTTTGCTGGCAGCCTTGATTGGCGCGGTTCATGTGGGGATGACCCGCAGCGGAGGGAACAAGTGATTCCGCTCTCACTGGTTCCTCACCCTCTCCGCCGTCCTGTTCTCACTTGGCCTGTTCGCAGTCATCACGCGGCGCAATACGATCTCCATTCTCATGGGCATTGAGTTAATGCTCAACGCTGCCAATATCAATTTATTAGCGTTCTGGCGCTACCTGTACGCGCCACAGGGGGACATGGATGGTTTGATCTTTGCCCTCATCGTTTTTGTGGCCGCGGCTGCCGAGGTGGCTGTCGGTTTGGGGTTGATCGTTTCTGCCTACAGGAAGCGCAGCACCATCATTGCCAACGAGCTCGACACGTTGAAAGGTTGATCACTTAACAGAATGTCCTCATTGAACTCGCTCCTCTGGCTGATCCCGCTGCCACCCCTGCTGGGGTTTGTGTTGATCATCCTGTTCACCAGGCGTTCAAACCGGACAAGCCACAGCGTGGCTTTGATCGGCGCGGGACTTTCGTTTATCGCGAGCATGGTGGTCTTCATCAAGGCGGTAACCACCCCCGGGCTTGCCGCTTCACCTTTCACCGGGTCCATCAACTGGCTGCCGACGGGGGCGTCATGGCTGAAGATCGGGGTAATGGTTGATCCACTCACAGCGGTGATGCTCTTCTTTGTTGCCTGGACTGTGCTGATGATCTTCATCTACAGCATTGGATACCACAACTTCGGGCAACCGATTGGCAGGCATGACCGCCCGGGGTTCCCGCCCGAAGGTGCTGAAATCAGTGAACACGGCAAGATACACAGGGTACCCTCAGTTGAACCGATGTACGCGCGCTTTTTCGCGCTGCTCAGCCTGTTCGCTTTTGCCATGTACCTGCTGGTGGTAAGCGATAACCTGCTGACGCTCTACATCGGTTGGGAGATCATGGGGTTCTGTTCCTATTTCCTGATCGGTTTCTGGTATGGCAAGGATTCTGCGCGCAAAGCCGGCATTAAGGCCTTCATCACCACCCGCATTGGCGATGTGTTCATGCTGCTGGGTCTTGCAGCGTTGTATTCGGTGACAGGCACACTCAATTTCAATGACATTTTCTCCAATCCTGAAACGATGGCGATGCTCACCGGGACAATCTCCCCGGTATTCGGGCTCAATTGGGCCGGGTTGATCGGCCTGCTGCTTTTCTGCGGCACGATCGGCAAATCCGCCCAGTTCCCGCTGCACGTATGGCTGCCTGACGCCATGGAAGGACCGACGCCGGTATCAGCGATGATCCATGCCGCCACGATGGTCTCCGCCGGTGTGTACCTCAGCGCGCGCATGTTCCCGCTGATGACAGCCGGTTGGCATCACGACGGACCGTTGACCACTCCCATGATTGCCATGGCAGTGATCGGCGGGTTCACCGCTCTCTTTACCTCCACCATCGCGCTTGGCGCAGCATGACATCAAACGTGTGCTTGCTTATTCCACCATCTCGCAGCTCGGATACATGATCGCAGCGCTTGGCGTCGGCGCGTTTACAGCGGCGGTATTTCATCTGGTCACCCACGCTTTCTTCAAGGCGTTGCTTTTTCTTGGTTCGGGTTCAGTCATCCACGGCATGGAGCACGGTGTGCTGCACACAGGGAAACACGTTGACCCGCAGGATATGCGTCATATGGGTGGACTCAGGAAAAAGATGCCGTTGACCTTCTGGACATTCCTGGCGGGGGGGCTGGCTCTGGCGGGATTCCCGCTCATCACCGCGGGGTTCTGGTCAAAGGACGAGATCCTCAGCGGGACGTTTTCCGCCGGACACATGGGTCTTTTCATCACCCTCGCCGTGACAGCGCTGGTGACCGCTTTTTACACCGCCCGCCAGATCACGATGGTCTTTCTTGGCAAACCGCGGTCTGCAGCAGCCGAACACGCCTCAGAAACAAAACCTGTGATGACCGTTCCGCTGGTTATCCTCGCTATCTTCGCCATAAGTTTGGGCTGGGTGGGCATCCCGCACGCTTTCCCCGGGTTGGGCGAGATCTCACCCGCGTGGTTCCAGTCGTTCCTGGGTTCGATGTTGCCAGCTGAAGGAATGGAAGAAGCGCACAGCAATATTCCCCTGGTTGTCTCGATCCTGGTTTCTTTGGGCGGCCTGCTGTTAGGCTGGCTGGCTTACCGTGGCAGAGCTACCGCGCAAGAAAAGGACCCGCTGCATAAAGGTCTTGGCGGTGTGTTCAACCTCCTACAGCATAAATACTGGATCGATGAGTTTTACCAGAAGGTGTTCATTGGTCCTGCCGAGTGGTTCGCGGATAAAGTGGTCTACCAGTTCCTTGATCTCAAGATCATTGATGGCGTCCTGCATGGGTTGGCTGCTGCCGCAACGTGGTTGGGATACCTGTTGCGTTCAAAGTTTGACCTGCCTATAGTCAACGGCGCAGGAGATGGACTCGCAGATGGCACGCGCGGTTTGGGCTCACAGCTGCGAAAACTTCAGACTGGCCGGGTGCAGCAATACCTGGCGATTGCCATCGCGTGCACTGTGGTGGCAGGCTTGATCATCTTAACCTTCCTGATTTCGGCTGGAAAAGGGTAAACGGATGGAATTCTTTGCTGACCATCTCCTTTCTCTGATCCTCCTCCTTCCTTTGCTGGGAGCGCTGGTCTTATTAGCGGTTCCAGCTGCCAGGGTGAAAGAAATCAAAGGTGCGTCATTGGTCTTCAGCATTATTCCATTTCTCTTGACGCTTGTATTGTGGAGTTTGTTTAATTCGAGTGATACGGCAGAACAGTTCAGATTTGTCGAGAATTACCAGTGGTTCCCGGCCATCGGCTCCAGTTATCACCTGGGAATCGACGGCATTTCACTCGTGATGCTGCTCTTGACCACACTGTTGACTCCTCTTGCCATTCTGACCTCCTTTAACATCAAGGAACGCGTGAAAGCGTTCATGATCCTGTTCCTCATCCTTGAGACGGGCATGCTCGGTGTGTTCATGGCGCTTGACCTGGTACTCTTCTTCCTCTTCTGGGAAATTGGCCTGGTGCCGATGTACTTCCTGATCAACCTGTGGGGCGGAGAAAAACGCAATTATGCCTCGCTTAAGTTCATCCTCTTTACCATGGGCGGATCGCTGGGGCTGCTGCTGGCCATCCAGATGATCGGAGTGGTCAGCGGAACCTTTGACCTGGTGGCGATCTTGAACACCTGGCCGGTGCTGCAGGGTGGAACGCTTTTCGGTATTCCCACCGCCACGGTGAAGGCTATCGCCTTCTGGGCGTTTGTCATTGCCTTTGCCATCAAGGTACCGGTGTGGCCATTTCACACCTGGTTACCGGACGCGCACACCGAAGCGCCGACAGGCGGGTCGATGGTGCTGGCGGGGGTGCTGCTGAAACTTGGTGCTTTCGGTTTTATCAGGCTGGTATTACCGCTCTTCCCCGTGGAATCCGCGCGGTTTTCGGGCTGGCTGGCGGTGCTTGCCACGGCGGCAATCGTCTTTGGCGCTCTGGCGGCTGCGGCGCAAAAGGACTTCAAACGCCTGGTGGCATATTCCTCCATCAACCATATGGGGTTTGTCGTGCTGGGCATCGCCGCAGCAGCTTGGGTCGGCGGTCAGGCTGACCCGGCTTTGAAGGAAAGCGCGGTCATCGCGCTGAATGGGTCTGTGCTTCAGATGTTCAATCATGGACTCAGCGCCGCGGGAATGTTCTTTTTAGTGGGCGTGCTGTATGACCGGGCGCACACCCGCAAGCTTGAGGATTTCGGCGGTCTGTACGCCATCCTACCGGTGTACGGCAGCATCCTGATCTTCACCTCGATGGCATCACTGGGTCTGCCCGGCTTGAGCGGTTTCGTTTCGGAATTCATGATCGTACGGGGAGTGTGGCCAATTTTCACTCTATATATCGCCCTCGGGATGATAGGGCTGCTGTTCACTAGCGTTTATGTATTGAATGCGATCAAACTGACCCTGCACGGACCATTGAACGAGAAATGGTCAGGTAAGTTAAGCGAGATCAATGTGCGTGAGCTGCTGGTGATCGTACCGTTGATGCTCCTGATGCTGACGATTGGACTGTGGCCTGCGTGGATCGTCAATGTGATCAATCAGACTGTGATGACCTGGTTTTAGAGGAATTAGATGCATATCCCGCTTCTCAGTATCCTCACACTGACACCGATCGCAGCCGGAATACTCCTCCTGCTGCTGCCGGCGGGTAAACGCGACCTAATCCGCGGGATCGCGTTGGGTACATCCATCTTAACGCTGGCAGTGTCCGCTGTCGTGTTCTTTGCGTACGACACAACGGCAGCCGGTTACCAGTTCATCGAAAAGTTGGACTGGTTGCCCGCGCTGGGGATTTCCTATCACATGGGGGTGGATGGCATCGGTGCTGCCATGGAACTGATGGCAGGGCTGGTGGTTTTCAGCGGGGTGATGGTCTCATGGCGGGTGGAGGACAGGCCGCGGGAATTCTTCGCTTTCCTGCTCTTCCTGGCGGCGAGTGTTTTTGGTGTGTTTGCTTCGCTAGACCTCTTCCAGTTGTTCTTTTTCTTCGAACTGGCGGTATTCCCGAAATACCTGATGATCGTGATGTGGGGATATCCAAAGACGCGCGAATACGGCGCGATGAAGTTAACACTCTATCTCTTTCTCGGATCAGTGGTCGCCCTGGTGGGTGTGCTGGCGGTGTACTTCACATCCGGGTTGGGAACGTTTGACCTGCTTAAACTGGAACAGGCCGGCTTTGGGCTTGAATTCCAAAGGACATGGTTCCCGGTCATCTTCATCGGATTTGGCGTGCTCGGCGGTCTTTTCCCGTTCCACAGCTGGGCGCCTGACGGTCATGTGGCAGCCCCAACGGCGGTATCCATGCTGCTGGCGGGTGTTGAAATGAAGGTGGGTGTGTTCGCTGCGCTGCGCGCCGGTCTAATGCTGCTGCCAGACGGGATGCGCTACTGGGCACCGCTGATTCTGATATTGGCTACTATTAATGTGGTTTACGGTGCTTTCATCGCGATGATCCAGAAGGATTTCAAGTACGTCATCGGTTTTTCGTCCGTCTCGCACATGGGGTTGGTGTTCATCGGTTTTGCCACGCTGACGAGGGAAGGGCTCACCGGCGCAGGACTGCAAATGTTCTCGCACGGCATTATGACGGCTCTCTTCTTCGCGGTTGTCGGCATGGTCTATGACCGGGCTCATACAAGGGATATCCGTGAACTGGGAGGGTTGTTCCGTTACATGCCCGTTGCCATGCTCGGTTTCATTATCGGTGGTCTTGTTTCAATGGGTATGCCCGGATTTTCAGGTTTCATCGCTGAAATGCCTATCTATATTGGCGCCTGGAAAACCTTCCCGGTTGTGGCCATTATCTCAGCGATTTCCATCGTAGTCACCGCGGCGTATATTTTACTGGTTGCGCGGCGCGTGTTCTTTGGCGAAACCCCTGAAGGCATCAAACCGGGACTGTCGGACATCTCCATCATGGACAAGATCGTCGTGATCATGTTATCCGTTATCCTGATCGTGGTTGGTCTGTTCCCCTCGGTGCTGGTACCGTGGATTGAAGCGGGCGTCAGGCATATCCTTGTTCTGGTGGGAGGCGTATGATGCCGATATTCTCATCTGAGATGCTAATGGCATTACTCCCCGAAATCGGGCTTTCCATCCTGGCGTTCCTGCTGCTGGCAATCTCGCTGCTCAAGAACGAAAAACTGAATGCACACCTTGAATGGTTCACTGCTGCCGGCTTTACTTTGATCGCGGTATTGATGATGATATTTGCCCGGCCTCCATCTGATCCCCAATTGTTGTGGGGTGAAATGGTTCGGTTCGATCGGGCTGGCTTTATCTTTCGGTTATTGATCCTTGCCGGGGGCGCATTGACCGCGATATTTGCCAGAATGGAGGTCTCTCTCTCAAGGAAGGCTGAATTTTCCCTTCTGCTTGTCCTGTCATCTATCGGGCTGTCACTCATGGTTTCATCCGGCAACCTGATCATGCTGTACCTCGCGATCGAGACTGCCACCATTCCACTTTACGTGCTGGCAGGCTTTAAACACAATGATGATAAATCAGTTGAATCTGGCATAAAGTATTTCCTCTTCGGTGGGATCTCCTCCGCGCTCATGCTCTACGGTTTCACCCTGCTCTACGGATTTGCCGGCACGACCAGGCTCTATGGCATGGTGGAAGCGATGAAACTCAACAGCGCGCCCACAGCCGGCCTCATACTGGCTTCACTACTGGTACTGGCAGGGTTCACTTTCAAGATAAGCGCTGTACCATTCCACTTCTGGGCACCGGATGTATATGAAGGCGCGCCGACTACGGTTGCAGGTTTCCTTTCGACAGTTTCCAAGGCAGCCGGTTTCGCGGCTTTGATCCGCGTACTTGTCAACGCTTTTGGCGTAGGGTCTTCAGACGCGTGGATGATCATCATTGCCATCATCGCTGCGGTGAGCATGTTCACCGGTAACCTTCTCGCTATTCCCCAAAAAGATATCAAGCGCATGATCGCTTATTCCTCGATTGCGCAAGCGGGCTACATTCTGGTTGGTGTGGCTGCCGGAACGGAATTTGGTTTCAGCGCGGCGGTATATTACCTGGTCGTCTACCTGGTGACCAACCTGGCGGTCTTCGCGATCATCAACTGGGTCGAAACCCGCTCCGGTACAACCGCCATTACTGCTTTCGCGGGGTTGAACCGCCGCTCATCCGGGATGGCGTTGTTAATGGTGATCGCGTTGCTGTCGCTCGGTGGTATTCCCCCGTTTGGCGGATTCTTCGCCAAGATTCTGGTCTTTGGCGCGGCCGTCAAGGCGGATATGGTCTGGCTGGCGGTGCTGGGGATCATCAATTCCGTAATTGGTCTGTACTACTATCTGCGAGTGATGAAGGTCATGTATCTCGATCCTCCTCCGGTAAAAGCGGAGGTAGGCAATTTACCAATCTTGTGGAAAATTGCACTCGCCTTTTGCATTATCGGCATCGTGCTGCTGGGTGTGATCTACGCCCCCTGGTTCAACGGGATTTCGCTGGCCGCGGCTGGTTTCTGATTATGAGAATGTAAAAAAAGCCTATATGATATAATCGGAAATCATGCCGGAAGAAGATAAGAACAGCGATTTTAGCAAGATGAACAAACGGAACCTGTGGGTTGCCGCTCTTGCAGCGCAAGTGGGATTTTTAACATTGGTGATCATCCTGGCGGCTGTATTGGGTGGTCTTGCGCTGGATGCCCGCCTGGGAACAAAGCCCTGGTTCACGATCGGGCTGTTATTGGCGAGTGTTCCTGTTTCACTGGTTATAATGGTGGTCATTACCCGCAAAACGGTTTCAAAGATCCGGTCAAATAGCGGTGAAAAAGCTGACGAGGAGGGTACGATTGGAAAAAACTCGTAAATGGCGCTGGGGAAAACATCGATGGATCCTGCTCCTTCTCATCATTTTGAGTGTGATCGGAGTTAACATTATCGCACCCGTGCAGCCGCACATCCAGGTGGCTGCCGAAACACTCAGCGCTGAACCGCTGTTCACACTGCCCGTATTGGGCGATTTCTACCTAACAAACACAATTCTGGCGATGTTGCTGATGGATATTGTCATCATCCTGATCGCATTGGGTGTGCGCAACGCTGCCAAAAAGAATGAACTCGCTCCCGGGGGAATCGGCGGCGCGTTTGAAATGCTCATCGAAATGCTTTATAACCTGACACAGAACACCGCGGGGAAGTTCGCGCCAAAAATCTTTCCGTGGTTTGCCACCATCCTGATCGTTGTGCTTTTTGCCAATCTACTGAAATTAATCCCCGGGTTTGAGACGGTCGGTCTGTTACATCACGCCGAACATGGATACGAAACCCAGGCACTGGGAGGCAACTGGTACACTGTTTTGAACCAGGAAAAGGAAGGCGGCAGCATCGTGACGCCATTCCTGCGCGGGGTTTCCACTGACCTGAACTTCACCCTGGCACTGGCACTCATCTCGGTATTCATGACCCAGGTAATCGGCATTCAGGCGCAAGGGTTCCGCTATTTTGGTAAATTCGTCAATGTCAGCACCATGTTCAAGAAACCGTTCTTTGGCTTTATGGATCTGCTTGTTGGTCTGTTGGAGCTCATTTCGGAGTTTTCGAAAATCCTCTCGTTCACTTTCCGGTTGTTCGGCAATATGTTCGCGGGAATGGTGCTACTGGCATTAATTGGCGTCATGATTCCGGTTTTCATGCCGTCCATGATCATGATGTTTGAATTGTTCATTGGCCTGATCCAGGCTTTCGTTTTTGGCATGCTGACCATGGTTTTCATGGCACAAGCCACGCAGGGTCATGGTGCTGAAGAAGAGCATGTTTAAAAATTGTAAATTTCACAGAGGAGGCAAAGTAATCTTATGAGTGGAGACATTGTTCTGGCAGCCAAGTTTATCGGTGCGGGGCTCTCGATGATTGGAGCGCTCGGCGCGGGGATCGGGATAGGTTTAAGCGTGCAAGGCGCGCTTGAGGGCATGGCCCGTAACCCGGATACTTACGGTAACCTGTTGACCAATATGATCCTTGGTATTGCGTTCTCAGAAGCCATCGCCATTTACTGTCTGGTCATTGCCTTCCTGATGTTGTTCGTCCTCTGAGCCGCGGGTAAAGGAGTCGACCTTGGAAAAACTAGGTATAAACCTCGGATTCTTGGTTGTACAGATCATTAACTTTTTGATCATCATGCTGGTATTAAAGGTGTGGGTCTATACTCCGCTGCTGAAAGCACTCAAGAAGCGGCGTGAGACGATCGACAAAGGGCTGGAAGATGCCCGCATCGCTGCGGAAGCCCGCGAGAACGCGGAACGCGACGCAGCCGCCATCCTCTCTGAGGCTCAGACCAACGCAGCTCAGATCATCCGTGATGCGAAGGAAAAAGCTGAAGCCGCGGGACGCGATGTGAAAGCCGGCGTGGAAGCCGATATAGCCAAGACAAGGCGTGAAGCGCTGGTAGAGGTTGAGCATGAACGGGAGCGCGTTCTTGGTGAGATCAGGACGAATGTGGCTTCCCTTGCCATTGCTGCAGCTCAGAAGTTGATCGGTGAGGCGCTGGATGAAAAACGCCAGCACGAACTGGTGGCAGAATTCTTCTCCGGGATTAAAGGCGGCTCAATCACCATCCTAGAGGGGACCGAATTAATCGGCAATAACGCTGAAGTGGTAAGTGCTCTGCCCTTGACGACTGATGAACAGAACGTGATCAAGAGTGAGATGCTGGCTAAACTAGGCAAAACCGCAGCCGTTGATTTTAATGTAGATCCCAAGCTACTCGGTGGACTAGTCGTGCGGGTTGGTGATAAAGTGATTGACGGTTCGGTGGCCGGTCAGATCCAGAACCTGCGCAATTCACTCGATTAGACTGATCTTCCTGAGAGTCTTCCATGGATGCATCCCTGGAGGACTCTCTTTTTATTTAATGTTAGAATGAAAAATCGATGAAATCTGTTACGCTAATTTCCCTGTTTCATGATGTGCCAGTTCACTGGGATTGCTCCGAACCGCTAAAGGCTCTGCCAGTTCATACAATCCAGTTCGATTCACGCGAGGTGAGCGGTGGGGATCTCTTCGTCGCGGTGAGCGGTGGCAGTGCGGATGGGCATGATTACATCCCGGCTGCCATTAAGAATGGTGCTGCGGCGGTGGTGGGTACGAAGGACCTGGCTGGTCTGTCGGTTCCTTATTTACGGGTCTCGGATTCGCGTGAAGCGCTGGCGTACCTGGCAGCAGCTTACTACGATCACCCTGCGCGGAAAATGACCGTTATCGGCGTAACCGGCACCGACGGCAAGACGACTACCGCCAACCTGATCTTCGAGATACTGAAAGCAGCGGGGGTGAAGGCGGGTATGATTTCAACAGTCAACGCGGTCATCGGCGACAAGGTGCTGGATACCGGGTTCCATGTCACCACGCCAGAGGCTACTGATATACAGCGTTACCTGGCGAAAATGGTCGAGGCAGGGCTCACTGCCGTTGTACTGGAGACGACCTCTCACGGGCTCGCCCAACACCGCGTGACCGGCTGCGAGTATGACATCGCTGTTGTCACCAACATCACTCACGAGCACCTTGACTACCATGGAACCTACGAGGAATATCGTGCCGCCAAGGGACGCATGTTCAGCAGCCTGGCAGATACGGTTGTAAAAACATCTGGGAACCCGCGGCTGGCTGTGCTAAACCGCGATGATATTTCATATGATTACCTGGCAGGATTAATAAACACTAATAAGGTTACCTATGGGCTTAACGGTTCCGGCGATTATACCGCCCGGGAAATTGTCAGCAGCGCGGCAGGAGTCGATTTCACGATAAGCGGGGGCGGGATTGAAATGCAGGCGCACTGTAACCTGCCCGGAAAATTCAATGTGTCCAACTGCCTGGCGGCCTTTTGCGCCGCGCAGGGGCTTGGAATAGACGCGCGTACCACGATCGAAGGGCTGTCCAGGCTAAAAGGCGTCCCCGGTAGGATGGAAACCATCGAAATGGGGCAGCCATTCAGCGCAATCGTAGATTTTGCGCATACCCCCAACGCGCTCAAGGTAGCAATCGAAAGCGCGCGTGAAATGACCGATAAACGCGTCATCGCGGTATTCGGTTCAGCGGGATTGCGCGACCGTCAGAAGCGCCGCCTGATGGCGGAGGTTTCCGTCAAGCTGGCGGATATTACCATCCTCACCGCGGAAGATCCGCGCACCGAGTCATTGGAGGACATCCTGGCGGAGATGGCGGACGCGGCTGTGACTGCCGGAGGTGCAGAGGGGATAACCTTCTTCCGCGTTCCTGACCGCGGCGCTGCCATCAGATTGGGTGTGCAGCTGGCAGAACCTGGCGACCTTGTGATGGCGTGCGGCAAGGGACATGAGCAATCAATGTGTTTCGGTACCATCGAATACCCCTGGGACGACCGCACTGCGTTGCGGGCTGCTCTGGCGGACCGCCTGGCAATTCCCGGTCACGAAATGCCCCGGCTTCCAACTTCAACTTGAGGCACTAATACCTCCGACAAAAAAGATCCGGCTAAAGCCGGATCTTTGCTAAATTTCTAGCGCTTTTAGCGCCGCGGATTGCGGTCACCACCGCTGCTTCGGCGGTCTCCACCACCACTGCTGCGGCGATCACCACCACCACTGCTACGGCGGTCACCACCTGGACGCGGTCTTCCACCGCCACTCTTGCCGCCCTTGTCGTGTTCGAGGGCTTCTTCAGGGGTCCAACCTTCCAGCACAGCCTGGCGGGAGAGACGGATCTTGCCGTTGTCATCAATCGCGGTGACCATGACGGTGAGTTCATCACCCATCTTAACCACATCCTCCACCTTTTCCACGCGTTCTGTGTCCAGTTGGGAGATGTGTACCATGCCATCCATGCCGGGCAGGATCTGCACAAATGCGCCGAAATCAGCCACTCTAACGACCTTGCCGGTGTAGATTTGGCCAACCCGGGCGCTTTCGGTGAGAGCTTCGATCCTCTCACGGGCAGCGGCTTCATTTTTACCATCGGTAGCGGCGATGTAAACAGTGCCGTCATCGTCAATATCGATCTTGGTGTTGGTTTCTTCCTGCAGCGCGCGGATGATCTTGCCACCAGGGCCGATGATGGCACCGATCTTATCCACGGGAACGTGGATGGTGGTGATGCGCGGCACAAACGACCGCAATTCAGGGCGCGGTACCGGGATGACTTCCAGCATTTTATCCAGGATGGCGAGTCGGGCTTCATGAGCCTGTGTCAACGCCTGGCGCATGATCTCGGTGGTGATGCCCTTGATCTTGATATCCATCTGCAGGGCGGTGATACCCTGGGTGGTTCCGGCGACCTTGAAGTCCATATCGCCCAGGTGGTCTTCAGCGCCCTGGATATCGGTCAGGACGACGTAGCGTTCACCTTCCTTGATCAAACCCATGGCAACTCCGGCAACCGGTGCCTTGATGGGCACACCGGTATCCATGAGCGCCAGGGTTGAACCGCAGACGGAAGCCATCGAGGATGACCCGTTGGAGGCGAGCACCTCTGAAACCAGGCGCAGGGTGTAAGGGAAATCCTTTTCTGAGGGGATGACAGGTAAGAGCGCTCTTTCAGCCAGCGCGCCGTGACCGATCTCGCGGCGTGATTGCCCGCGCAGCATTTTCACTTCACCGGTGCAATAGGGCGGAAAATTATAATGGTGCATGTAGCGCTTGCTATCGGTCGGAGAGAGAGTATCGATCTCCTGGGCTTCCTTGGGAGTGCCAAGTGTCGTCAGGGTGACTACCTGTGTTTCACCGCGGGTGAAAAGCCCTGAACCGTGAGCGCGCGGGCTGACGCCAACCTCGCACCAGATGGGCCGGATCTCGTTCAGCTTACGGCCGTCTGGGCGTTTGTTTTGTTCCAGGATGCGGGCGCGGACGACACGCTTGTAGGTTTCTTCAAATGCTTCCTTATACTCACTGATTTCTTCAGCATTTTCGGGATCTGTGTATTCTACGATAATGTTATCGCGCAGGGTGTCGATCGCGTCCTGAAGTTCGTGCTTTGTGTGGGGAGCGTCCAGGGCTTCATTGATTTCATCAGCGATGCGGTTATTGACCTTTTCGACCAGTGTTTCATCAAGGGAATAAATGGTTACTTCCCGCTTGGCTTTCCCGATTTCCTGTGCCATCTGCAGCTGCGTTTCGACGATGGCTTTGATGGCCTCGTGACCAAACTGCAAAGCGGCGATCATGGCTTCTTCGTCGATCTCGTTTGAACCGGATTCGACCATCAATATGGCATCCGCCGTACCGGCGATGCGCAGATCGAGATCAGATTCGTCAATTTGGGTGTATGTCGGGTTGAGAACGAATTCTCCGTTCACCCGGCCAACACGCACTGCGCCGACAGGTCCACCCCAGGGGATATCGGAGATCAACACCGCGCAGGATGCGGCATTGATAGCCAGCACGTCCAGCGGGTTTTCCAAATCGGCTGAGAGGGAGAACATGATGACCTGGACTTCGTTGCGCATATCCTGATTGAAAAGGGGACGCAGCGGGCGATCAGTGAGTCGTGAGACCAGGATAGCGTCCGTTCCCGGGCGGCCTTCACGGCGGAAGAACGAACCGGGGATGCGTCCACCGGCGTACATGCGTTCTTCGTATTCAACGGTCAGCGGGAAGAAATCCTGCCCAAGGCGGGGTTCGTTTCCCATAGTGGCCGCTGCGAAAACAACACTATCGCCAAATTGAACGGTGACAGCGCCGCCAGCCTGCGCGGCAAGTTTGCCGGTTTCGAACGTCAAAGGACGCCCACCGACGGTGGTAATGTATTTCTTACTTTCTGGTTTCATAACTTCTCCTAATTGTCTTTTCCCGCCTGGTTAGGAACTGAAAACTGCCGGGGACGCTCTTGCGTCCTCATCACTTTTCAATGCCCAACCGGCGGCGATATTGTTCCGCGCTGTGAGACATAATCAAAACGAGTAGAGGGTCTCTACTCGTTGAGAACTCTGCCTACCTGGTGCGGATATTCAATTTTTCGGTAATGGCGGCAAACCTGGCAAAATCGGTCCGGCGTAAATATGCCAGAAGCCTGCGGCGCTGCCCTACCAGTTTGAGCAAACCGCGCCTGGATGAATTATCCTGTTTGTTGGCGCGCAGGTGCTCAGTCAATTGCTTGATGCGGACGGTGAGGATCGCTATTTGAACGTCTGCTGAACCGGTGTCCGTATCATGCAGGTGGTACTCTTCGATCAATTTCTGTTTTTCTTCTTTCGTCAATCCCATGACAACTGCTCCTTTAGATTTTTTGCAAGTCGCCAGCCGGCAGCATGCGCCGCCTGCAGGTCGAGTCATTGATCGGAATTATACCAGAGGGTTTGTTTTGTGCACAGATAATTAAATCCATTGCGGAACTTCACCTACTTGAAAGGCTGGCGTTCTCTCATCGTTTTTCGCAAGGATTCCTGCATGGGTGGGCTGAACAAGTCAAGTGCGCGCCGCATAAACCGCCCCATACCTGCGTCTGTAGAAAGCGACATGACCTGCTTGAGAAAATAGACAGTCTCAACTTCTGACCGTTGCGCCAGGTGATCGATGACATTCAGCAGTTCATATTGATTTTCAGGCTCTGGATTGAGGATCAATGGACTCACGAAGGTGAATATTGCCGGCAGGTTGTCGAATCCTTGGTCATCGATCAACGGGATGGTCCCATCAATCGCGAGTTTCGCAAGCCATGGTTCACTGGCAGAATTCCAGCTGTTCAGCACATCCAGCCATTGGTCAGGGGCTTCCTGGCGGATGGTGGCAGAAGCATTCTTGTGAAGGAAGGGCAGTAATTCCGCATCACTCTCGATCATTGACCAGTCCAGAATCCGGTGAATGACCTCTTTAAAATGGCTCTGCGGCAGCCTCCCAAGTAATTGTGTTGCCAGTTCGCGCATCTCTACCTCAGGTTCATCCCACAAGCGGTCGATGATCTTCAGTATAAGCTCAGGGCGTTCGTCGCAGAAAGGAGTTAACACCCTCAAGACCTCCCTGTTTAGGAGAGGTGGTGAATTGAAGGCGGGAAGGGTGAAAACTCCGGAAGGGGAAGTACCCGTGGGATGGGTCATATCAGCGTGAAATACGAAAATTTCCCGTAGGCCGCGGGTGAAATCAGCGGTATTTTCAATTTGCGCCAATAACAACCTGAACCTGGCGCGCAGCCGTGTGAGGTCAATGGCTGGCATGCGATCGACTCAAAGTCTAATAAGCACGGGCGAAATAAACCTTTTCACTGGCATCACGGCCGCAGACAACACACTTGCCGCTTCCTCCCGGCTGGTCCAAGGGGATACAGCGGGTGGTCGCCTTGGTATCCTCCTTGACGCGGTCCTCGCACTCCCCGCTGCCGCACCACCAGGCATACGCCCAGCCATTTTGCACGGCTTGGGTCAATTCCTCGTATGTGGCGGCTTCGAATATGTGGCTGTCACGGAAGGCTTTCGCGCGTTCAAATAAGGCGGTATGGATGGTTTCGAGCAAAGCAGAAACTGATTCGTAAATATTCTCCTGTGGAAGGAATGATTTTCCCTCCCTGCCAAGAATATCGCGACGGGCAGCCATGACGGACCCTTTTTCCACATCTTTTGGGCCGATCTCGAGACGCAACGGAACACCGCGCATCTCCCAATCATTGAACTTGAACCCGGGGGTTACTTCGTTGCGATCATCCACCTTTACCCTTAGCAATCCCAACCCGGCGCGGATCTTTTCGACAACCGGCATCACCAGGTTGCGTTCCTCATCATTCTTGTAGATGGGAACGATCACCACCTGAATAGGTGCCAGCCTGGGGGGCATGATCAATCCCTGGTCGTCGCCGTGGGTCATGATGATGGCTCCGATGAAACGGGTCGAGACACCCCATGAGGTCGTCCAGCAATGCTGCAGCTCGTTGTTCACATCCAGGTACTGGATGTTGAAGGCTTTGGCGAAATTCTGGCCCAGGAGGTGAGAGGTACCAGCCTGAAGAGCTTTGGTGTCGCCCATCATGGCTTCGATGGAGTAGGAATGGACCGCGCCGGCAAATTTTTCCGTGTTGCTCTTGCGCCCGGGGATCACGGGAACAGCGGCGTCATCGATGGCGAAGCGGGTATACGTATCCAGCATTCGTAGGGTTTCCTCCTCCGCCTCCTTTTCTGTGGCGTGGGCAGTATGCCCTTCCTGCCAGTAGAACTCCAGCGTGCGCAGGAACAGCCGGGTGCGCATTTCCCAGCGCACCACGTTGCCCCACTGGTTAATGAGCAGCGGGAGGTCACGGTAACTTTTGATCCACTTGGAATACATGTACCCGATGATGGTTTCAGATGTTGGTCGCACCACAAGCGGTTCTTCAAGTTTTTCACCACCGCCGATGGTGACTATGGCCAGTTCAGGAGAGAAACCCTCCACATGTTCCTTTTCCTTTTCCAGGAAGGACATGGGGATGAAGAGAGGGAAGGCAGCGTTCACATGACCAGTAGCTTTGAACCTGCCATCTAGCGACTGCTGGATATTCTCCCATAAAGCCCAGCCGTACGGCCGCACGACCATACAGCCGCGTACCGGAGCGTAATCGGCCATTTCTGCCCGCTGAATGACCTGGTTGTACCATTCGGAGTAATTTTCTGCGCGAGGGGTTAATTTTTCGTTGCTCATTATCCATTCCTGCTTTTCATGGTTTTATTGGTCGCGGTATTCGACAAGCTTTTCCACGGCTGAATCCACATCCGCGACCAGTTGGATCAGTTCCCGTTCCTTTTTACCCACATAACAGCCCAGCGATTCAATGAACTGTGACATAACCTTTTGCCATTCGTTTCCAACAATGTACAGGGGGCGGTTGGGTTTGTTGCTGATGATCATCTCATTCCACATGACGGTCAATTCGCACAAGGTACCAACACCTCCGGGCATGACGATCGCGGCATCACAATTGTCGATGAGCGCGTACAGACGCTCCCTGAGGGTTTCATAATGATTTTCTTCTTTGACCCAGCGGTTGGCAGTGACATTTCGCCAGCGTTCGATTTCAGCGCAGGACATACCCACTACATGACCGCCAGCTTCGTTGGCACCTCGTGAAGCTGCTTCCATCACACCGGCGTACGACCCGGTTAGCACCGTGAACCCATGTTCCGCTAACAGCCTGCCCAGTCGGAGGGTTTCATCATAAGCAGTTTCACCTGGCAGGGTTGAAGCGCCGCCAAAAACAGCCACTTTCATTACTTTACCTCCCCATCGCTTGTGCTCTGATCCCATTTTCTTTGATAATTCTTTTTTAGTTTATCTAAAATGGCTTTTTCAAGGTCAATACCTGTCACGCTGGCAATTTGCAGCAGATAAAGCGCGACATCTGCCAGTTCGTTTTGGAGTTCCTCGTCTGAACTTGGACCCTCTCCCCATTGGAAATGCTCCAGCACTTCTGAAGCCTCGAGGACGAGTGAGATGGCCAGGTTGCGCGGTGTCTGAGGACGCTGGCTTTGCTCATCATACCAGCCCTTGGCACTGACAAAACGGTTCATTTCTCCGGTCAATTCACTGATATCCATTTTATTCTCTGTTAATCTCACGGATGACTTCCAAAGCCGCACCGGCAGACTTTTGCTGTTCCGGGTGCCAACCTTCTTCCTTGGTCATTTTCACCAAATGTTCCTGCACAATTTTCCGGCTGGTCGCATCCAATGAAATAAAAGCGCGCCTGATCCTTACTTCCTCGCGAGAAAGGATTGCATCCCATATCTGTTCAAGAAATTGGTCCTGTTCGGTCATGCGTATCCTGCGTGGTGATTTCAATCCAATATTACCATAGGAGCATGGCCAAACCGGAAGCATATCACCCGTGAATAAAAAAAAGCCGGACGGGGTGAGCCGTCCAGCTTCATAGCGTGTCGATTTTCTATTCTTCCTTCCTACTTTCAAGTTCCTTGTTACGGGCATCAATTACGGTCTGCGCAATGTGCGCCGGAACTACCTCGGTGTGATCGAATTCCATGGAAAAGACCCCGCGTCCGCCGGTCATTGAGCGCAAAGTGGTTGTATAGCGCAGCAATTCTGCCAGTGGTATATTTGCCGATACGACGGAATGTCCTTTCAGGGTTTCCATTCCCTGGATGCGTGCCCGGCGGGTGTTGAGATCGCCCATGATATCACCCATGGAGGCTTCAGGAACGGTGATCTTAACCAGCATGATCGGTTCGCGCAGCACAGGAGCGGCGTCTTTGACTGCCAGCTTGAAGGCTTCACGGCCGGCAACTTCGAAGGCGACCGGTTTTGAGTCGACCGGGTGTTCTTTACCGTCAAAAACGGATACATGCACGCCCGAAACGGGGTAACCCGCGATGACACCTTCCTTCATCACAGCCTGGATACCTTTTTGGATGGAGGAAGCATATGATTGAGAAACCGCGCCGCCGAAAACATCCCAGCTAAAGTCGTATTCCTTATCGGTCAGCGGCGACACTTTTAGGTGTACTTCACCGAACTGTCCGGAACCGCCGGTTTGTTTCTTGTGGCGGTACATGGCGGATGCGCTCTTGGTGATCGTCTCCTGGTAAGGTACCTTCGGTTCGTGCATGTTAATCCCGACCTGGAACTTAATCTCAGCCCGGCGGATGGCAACATCAATGTGCTGGTCTCCCATACCCCGCAGGATGGTTTGCAGGGTTGAAGGTTCGTTATGCCAGGAGAGTGTCATATCCTCTTCGCATAACCTGGTAAGCGTGGTAGTGATCTTGGTGGAATCCGCCTGCGTTTTGGGGAAGAGCGCAACCTGGTAGAGCGAGGTTGGGTATTCCGGCACCGGCAGGGTGAGGGGGTGGTTTTTATCGCAAATGGTATTCGCGGTTGAGGTTTCGGTTAACTTTGGTACAACGCAAATGTCTCCGGCATGGATGATCTTAACGGTGAAAGTCTCCTTGCCGCGTGGAATGTTAACGGATCCCAGGCGTTCTTCAATACTCTTGGTCTGGTTCCAGACCCTGGCGTCGGGGCTGAGCGAACCTGAATACAGACGGAAATATGTCTGCTTCCCCACGAAAGGATCAGCTGTGGTTTTCCATACGTATATGGCCAGCGGTCCGTTATCCCTGGCTTCCAGGATTTCTTCTCCGCCTTTTCCCTGCGCGACCGGTTTGGCAGCGGCGAGCGGAGAGGGCATGATATCTACAATGGCATCGAGTAAGCGTATGATTCCAATCTCGGTGGTAGCTGCAGCAACTACAACAGGTACAAAACCACCTGCCTGAACGATCAGGGCAAGACCCCGGATAACCTCTTCCTCTGTCAGGCTGCCGCTGTCGAGATATTTTTCCAACAGGGTGTCATCACCCTCTGCGGCGGCTTCAACCAGTTTCATGCGGGCTTCTTCAGCCTCGTCTTTATATTCAGCTGGGATCTCCTCAGCGGTTTTACCCTGGGCTTTGTAAGCTTTCATTGAGAGGAGATCGATCACGCCTTTGAAATCCTGTTTTTCACCCCAAGGGAGTTGAATGGGAATCAGGCGGACATCAGAGAAATCTTCAACTGATTTGAGTGCTTTCTGGAAATTGGCATTGTCGCGGTCCATTTTATTGATGAGCAGGAAACGCGGCAAATTGAACTTAGAGCAATAATCCCAGGTGATCTCAGTGCCGACCTCAAGACCGTTGACCGCGTCAACGAGGAGGATGGCACCATCCGCCACACGCATGGCGGAGATGACCTCACCAACGAAATCGGTGTAACCAGGAGTATCAAGCAGGTTGATCTTCACATCGCGGTATTCAACAGGAACTACGGACGTGGAAAGCGAGATCGTTCGCCGGACCTCTTCCTCGTCAAAATCTGAGACAGTTGTACCGTCTTCGATCCTGCCCATGCGGGTAGTCGCGCCAGTGGTATGAAGAAAGGCTTCACATAAAATGGTTTTTCCAGCACCGGAATGGGATGCCAGCACAATGTTGCGAATTTTATCAGTTGAATATTCTTTCATGAACTGGTCCTTTTTATGAGAGGTGATGTAGAGCTAGCCGGATAATTCTACTGGACGATGGCTTTTCTGTCAAAGAAATTCGCCTGGACCGCGTTTCCAGTAGGCGTAATCCTAATGAATCTGTGTATATTCCCGACTTCGATAAGTTGTACAATTATTAAAGGAACCCTTTTAATCATGCGTACGTCATTAAGTGTGTGGCGCTTGATAGTGCTTTCTCTGCTGGCTCTGACTAATATTTCTCCATCTTCCATTTCTTTTTGGAGCTACGATGGTACTGCTTTGCGCGAAAACGACACAGCCGATGTGAGATCCAATAGGATTATAACTTCATCACCATTGACAGCCACCATGGACGGGCAGGTTTTTTGTTTGCATCATGCAGTAGAGCAGGTACACATCGGTGCCTGCGATGAGATTACAACCGGGGCTTCCTGGCAAAGCCCTGCTGAGTGGCAGGTGAAAGAAGCTTTATTCTCTGATCTTAACCTGGATGGGGAGGATGAGTTGGCGCTGCTAGTCTGGCGCCCGTTTCGACCCTGGCCGGTCGATCGTTTCATGCCGCATGGCGGCCGCAACGCGTCCTTTCATGACGCGGAGGGGATGAGCTGCCAACTCATTCTCATTGGGCTGGTAGATGGTGAATTCCGGGAACTTTGGGCGGGGTCTGCGCTGGCTGATCCAATACACTCGCTGCACGCAGCCGACCTGGATGGCGATGGGCTGCAGGAACTGGCAGCGCTTGAGTATGTTTATGATGGAAATCCAAGGGATGCAACTTTGACCGTGTGGTCGTGGAACGGGTTTGGTTTTTCTCTGGAAGCCAGGCAGGAAGACGATTATGCTTCCTTGCTTGTGCTGCCAACCGATTCAGGTAACGTGCTTCTGGTTCATTAGAGCAAGAAGAGGAGGAAAGAAATGTCGCGAATGATGAGGTTCCTTTCATTGTTGCTGGTGGTCACTTTCATCCTGACCTCCTGCCGGTTGCCATTTGACCTTTTCAACAGGGTCAAGGAAGAGATACTGCAGGAAGAAACCACTGTGCCTGTCACCCAGGTACCTGAAGTAGTGGTTCCTGAGGTTCCTCCAATCTCCGCTGCAGACTTGTATGGTGAGGTTTTTGCCTCCTATGATCAGCGCTCCTATGCGCTGCCAACAGTCTATCAGGGTGGCTACACCTTGCCATTGAGCGTTGACGAGGTGGTTAATTTTGACCGTGTTGACCTTTCTGATACCCAGGTCGACGCGCTGCTCACGAATGGATTCGTGGTGGATCCACCGTCATACGATCCCAACCGCATGTACAGGGAGTTTTACCAGGTTTACGAGTCCATCCGCTATGAAGAACAGCCGGTTTTTATCACCACGGACGCGATCTTCCATGTTTACCACCTGATATTCGACAAGATGCTGCGCGACCTGGAACGCATCTACTTCATTGACACGCTAAAAGAAGTTACAACTGCCCTGGTCGGGGAATCTGTCAAACAGTATGAGGCATTAAAAGGGAGCGATATGGAACTGGCGGCTCTCAGGAATGTGGCTTTCTTCACCGTCCCAGCCTTGATCCTCAACCTTTCCGTGCAGGTACCTGATGATGCGCTGGCGCTGGCACAGCAGGAAATTGGGCTCATCGAAGGCGGTGGAGGATTCGCAACTTCTCCGATCTGGGATACTGGTGGTCAGGGTGCGGATGATGTCCTCCTTGAGGATTATTCCCAGTACATCCCACGCGGGCATTACACCATCGATGCAGCATTAAAGGCATACTTCAAAGCAATGATGTGGTACGGGCGCATGACTTTCCGGTTGAAGGATCCAATTGAAACGCAGCGCGCGCTGCTGGTGGTTCAGGCGATGCGCAACGCACCAACTGCTTCGGGTAAACCTGCGCTTGAACTCTGGCAGAACATTTATGATCCGACTGTCTTTATCGTGGGAAAGGCCGATGACCTCTCCATTTACGAATACGGAAAATTGTCCGATGAGATTTTTGGCACATCCCCTGACCTGAGGGCTTTTGCCGATCCAGCGCTGGCCGAAGCCTTCAAGCAGGCAGCCAAGCAACTGCCGCCGCCACAGATCAACTCGATGTGGGTATACATCTGGCAGGATCGGGATGAGGCTACGCAGGGGTTCCGCTTTATGGGTCAGCGCTTCACGTTGGATCAATACGTGTTTGGAGAGTTAATGTGGCGTAAGGTAGGGACGCTGGAAAATCCGCGAGACCTGCCAAAGAGCCTGGATTTCCTCGCAGCGCAGGGATCTGAGGAAGCCTATGATTTGCTGATTGAGATGGGCGAAAATGATTTTGAGAATTACGAAACACAAATGACCAAGGTAAAGGAAGAGGTCGCGAAATTTGAACTCGATTCATGGACACAGAATTTGTACTGGTCCTGGCTCTACTCACTTCAACCAATTTTTGAGCCCAAGGGAGAGCAGTACCCGGCTTTCATGCAGACCCAGGCATGGCTGCGCAAGGACATGCAGACCGCGCTGAGTTCCTGGACTGAATTGAAAGCACGACACCATCCTTTATGCGAAGCAGGTGATGGCTGAGATGGGAGGGGGTGCAGCGGAAAAACCCCCCAGGGGTTACGTTGAACCTAATATTGAAGCGTACGCCAGGCTGCTGGCACTGGCGGAAATGACCCGCAGTGGTCTTGAAAGCCGTGCCATCCTGGACGAAGTGACACGCGGAAACCTGGACAACCTCATCGAACAACTTGGGTTCATGCTGGACGTCACCGAAAAGGAACTTGCTGGTACACTGCTTTCAGAAGAGGAATACTGGCGCATACAGTACTTCGGCGGCTGGTTGGAATCCATGACGATAGCGGCGTCTGACCCAATTGACCCTGGCATGGGCGGCGGGGACCTTTCCGATCAGAAATCAGCATTGGTCGCGGATGTGGCGACCGGCATGGGCAGGGTGCTTGAAGAAGGTGTGGGTTATCCGACCAGGATCTATGTTGTCCATCCGGAAGCACCTTATGAGATCGCCATTGGCGCGGTCTACACCTACTATGAGTTCACGGTACCACCTGAAAATAGAATGACCGATGAAGCCTGGCAGGAGATGCTGGAGAGCGGGAACGTCCCTGACGCTCCAGCGTGGACAGGTTTGTTCATCGTGGAATGAGGTTGGCTAAATATTTCAGACAGGGAGCGCTGATTCTGGTGCTCCTTGTCGTTACCGGTTGCAATCGCCAACCCGAAACGTCGTCGCTGCTAATGGGAGGGGATGTTATGCTCTACCGGGCTGGCGTGCCGATATTCCCTATCGGCGATGCTTCAATTTCACCATGGGGAGACCTGCTCACGGTGAAGAGGGTTGAGCAAGCCGACCTTTTTGCAATCAACCTGGAATCGCCGTTTGGCTTGACCGGGATGACCGACCCAGCGGAATTGACGGACATGAATCTCTGTGCGAATGATTCAGCGGTTTCGCTACTGCAGCAGGCTGATGTTAGCCTGGCAACAAATGCCAATAATCACGCTGGCGATTGCGCGGGTTCCGAACCTGGACACACAGCCGCTATCTTGCAGCAGGCAGGGATTCACGCGCAAAGTGAAAACTCAGAAACGCTGTACTTGAACGCAGGTGACCAGAAGATTGCTGTAATCAGCATCAACGATTATGCTGGTGATTATGACCTTGGTTCCATCACGGATGGATTGAAAGCAGCGCGCAGCAGCAGCGACCTGGTGCTTGTGTCGGTGCATTGGGGTAGTGAATACCAGGCGGGGCCAACGCCCCACCAGCAGGAAATGGCGCAGGCGCTCGTCGATAGCGGCGCGGACATCATCTGGGGGCATCACCCGCATGTGTTGCAGCGCATGGAATGGCTGAACTCTGCGGTGGATGGACATGCAGGACTTGTGATGTACAGCATGGGCAACCTGTTGAGCGATCAGTGGATGCTGCCGGACGCGTTGCGCACAGCCCTGGTAAGCATCGAGTTTACTGACCATCGCATCACGGATATTATGGTCATTCCGATGGAAATGGATATGACCACAAAACAGATTGTCCTTGTCGAGGATGCAGATGGAGTGGAATGGTTCGAAAAGCGTCTGGATCTTGACGGGCTCTCCACGAAGGGTCTGAGGATAGGTATTTTCGAGCTGGAAAAAATAAACTAACACTTTAAGGAAGGTGTTTTTCCATCCGCCAGGACGGTTCTTCCTCCGTGCACCACTTGCCCTTGTGGTCTATGTAAGACCAGATGCCGGGTTCCTCCGCCACAATATGGAATCCCAACCGCTCGTACAGGCGGATCGCCTCCGGGTTATCACGCGCGACGTTGAGGGTAAGGCGGGAATAATGCCGGGCGATCAGGTAGTTTTCCAGCACCTCGAGCATTTTAGTACCCAACCCGAGGTTGCGGTAAGGCGGTTTGATGCGGAAGGAATACAAATACGCCCGATTCCAACCATTAGCCAGTTCAGGGCGGTCGCAATCAAGTTGTAAAAATACCTGGCCGACAATGCCGGCATCCGGTAATTCCGCCACCCAGGCAACAGTAGTACCAATTTGGGTTCTCTGGTAAACCCCTTTATAGACATTACGGAAATGAACGTACTCACCGTCCCATTCCAGTGCCGGCAAGTCTTCGTATACCATTTTGCGAATCCTGATCTTATCCATTATTTCGGTTGCAATTTGGTCGGTCGTACGCTCAACCATCAGATTCCTTGAGGAGTTTCTCAAGCAGCTTTTCCTCAGCGGAGGGTGTGGAAACTATTCCATCCAGCCAGGCGCTGCGGATGAGGGATAAGATGCGTGTGTACTCAGGGCCAGGGGGTATCCCGCGCTCACGCAGGGTGTTGCCATCGATGCCCGAGTTAATGAAGCGCCATTTTGTGGCGTAGCTGTTCAGTTTTTCCCGGAGTAATGTACTGCTTGTCAAACTGTAGAGAGCAAAAACTCCATAGAGAGGTACTTTCTCCAGGATGAAAGTGAGCTGACTGGGCTGCAACGCGGCGAGAGTGTCTACATCTTGTGCCAATTCGATCACTATTTCAAGAGTTTCGAGCAGCTGCCTTGATAGCCGCAACCTCTGCCCCACTTCCAATCCCGCACGGCCATCAAGGCTGGCAAACCACACCAGGTAAATGAGCGATTGACGCATGGGTGTATTCCCGACGCTGTCGGGGAGATTCCAGTCCGAATACTGCGCATAGTTAATAGATTCCTGAAAACCGCCCTCGTAATCCGCTTTCCAATTGAACCCGGGATGTATCTGGTTCAATAATCCAAGTTCTTCCAATCGGCGAAGGATGGGTAAGGGTTGGTTTTCATTAAATATCAGATCAAATTCGTGGTGGATACGTTCCCCGCTCAATTGGTGCAACAGCTCGCGCGCCTCACTCATCAACTGCAGGGTGCGTTTTTCTATCTGGAATTGGAAGCGTTGTTCAAAGCGCACAGCACGCAGCAGGCGGGTGGGATCATCCACGAAGGAAAGAGAATGGAGGACTCTTACCAGTTTCTTCTCAATATCCTGCAACCCGCCCCAATAGTCATACAATTCGCCGTAATGTTGCCCATCCAGCCTGAGAGCGAGCGTGTTGATGGTGAAATCTCGGCGGTGCAGGTCCAGCTTGATGCTGGAGCGCTCAACGGTTGGCAGGGCTGTGGGATGGTCATAGAACTCTGTCCTGGCACTGATAAAGTCCAGCGCGTCAGGTAGGTCCGATGGCATGTTTGCCTCGCCCCCTATATTTTCCAGCAAATTGGCGCGAATACTCCTAATCTGCCACTTTGCCGTGCTGAAGCGCTTGTGCGTTATCACGCGGCCGCCATATTGCTGCGCCAGCGCGTGAGCGAACTGTTGCGCGTCACCTTCCACGACAATATCGAAATCCAATGAAGGTCGATCGAGAAGCAGGTCGCGGACGAACCCGCCCACGATGTAAATGGCCTGCTGTCCATGACCAGAGAAACTGGCGATCAACTTGAGCAGCGCCAGCCTTGACGGTGGAAGCGCTTTTTCCAGTATGGCAGCTTTGTTCTTCTGACCGGGGATGACCCCGTTGTGCCCCGGCAAGGTCTTCAACAAATCTGTGCGGGTGACGATACCGATGATCTTGCCGCTCTCCGCTTCAATGACGGGGATTTGCCCCCAACCGGTGGCAGCCATCAACTGCTGCAATTGGTCGATGGTGTCTGTGTTCTTGACGGAATACTCACCAGCTTCCATCAGGCTGCCGGCGCTGAGGTTTAACTTGTGGTTCATAGCCCGGTCGACCGCACGCCGGGTGAGCAGACCAACGACCCTGCCGCCTTCCACCACCGGGTAACCCTCGTATCCGTACCGTTGCATGAGCTTGTGGGCATCCTCCAGCGAGGTTGTGAGGGCTATGAGGTGCGGTTTTTTTGACATGATTTTATTGACGGTCAGCGGAGGTTGGATAGTATGCTTCAATTCCTCCACTACTTCATCGCAGTAGTGCTCAATTTCCTCCACATTCTTAATTTCTTTTGCCTGGATCAGGGCGGCTGCCGCCCTTTGGTGCCCCCCACCACCAAAACGTTGTGCGACCTTGGACACATCCACCTGGTCAGAGGTGGAACGCGCAACCAGCCTGATACCTTCGACTGTGTGCACAAAAAGGAATAGCGCATCTGGGTCGAGCAGGTCGCGAAGTTTGTGGGCAATGCTGGATATTTCTTCGTTCAGATCCAGCGCTTCTGCGCACGAAAGTATGATGGTTTTGCCATGAATGTTATGTGTTCTGGCGTTTTCCAGCAGGCGGTCTGCCAGTCTCTTCTGTTGCTCTGAAAGGGCAGGGTTTAGGAAGTCAACGGCGATCTTCAAGCTGGCGCCGTTTTCCATCAGGTATGCCGCTGCTTTAACATCGCGCACGGTGGTCGATGCGTAGGTGAGAGAACCCGTGTCCTCATAAATTCCCAGGAGCAGCAGTGTTGCCTCCACCATGGAAATGGGACGGTTTTGTTCGCGCAGCAGGTCCACCAGTGCGGTGGTGATGGCACCTACATTTTCTGACCGCAACTGCCAGTGGGCGGGGAGGTCAGGTTTGGGTTCGTGGTGGTCGATGATATTGACCGCGGTCTTGGCGGTGACGCCCTTCAGCGTCACCAGTGATTGTGTATCCACCAGCGTCACCTGCCGGATCGCTGAGTGGGAGAGATCTCGTGCTTCCACAAACGGGAAATCAGCACCATACAGGTTCAGGAAGTTGCGCACGTTGCGGTTTACGCGGTTGGGCAGGACGGGGATGGCTTTTTCGTTCAATAAATGAGCGCAAAGCAAAGATGCCAGCGCGTCAAAATCCGCCTGCTCGTGCGTCAGAATGACTTCCATATTTTTATTGTAACATCAAGGTAAATATCTGTTACGCACCAGCGATTACGTGAAAAATGAGGATTGGATTTACAATTGGGCAGTATGGAACTGACGAATCTGGAACGCGAACGATACAAGAAACAGCTTCAGCTTAATGCCATTAGGCGAGGAAGGTCAGTTAAAGCTCAAGCTGGCATCCGTTCTCGTGGTTGGCGCTGGTGGATTGGGTTCACCGGTGTTGATGTACCTGGCTGCCGCTGGTATCGGGAATATCACCATTGTGGATGGGGATCGGGTAGCGCTTTCCAATCTGCAGCGCCAGGTGATACACACGACCCCCATGATTGATACCCTGAAGGTTGAATCAGCCCGTGAGCGTATGCGCCTGATGAACCCGGAGGTGAACATCACGATCATTCCCACCAGGCTGGATACTGCCAATGTAAACCAGATTGTCGCGGGTCATCGAGTGGTCGTGGATTGCACGGACAATCTTGAGGTAAGATTGCTCATCAACGAAACCTGTGCCAGGCTGGCCACCCCATTTGTTTACGGCGCGGTGTTTGAATACGAAGGACAGGTTTCGGTGTTTGATGCCAGCCGCGGTCCGTGCCTGCGCTGCATGCTACCGGAGAAACTTGATTCCGGGACGATACCCGACCCCGAAAAGCATGGCTTACTGGGGACGGTGCCAGGCGTTATCGGTATGCTGCAGGCTACCGAAGTGATCAAACTGGTATTGGGAATGGGAGATTGTTTGATCGGGAAACTGCTTCTATTCGATGCACTCTCCACCAGCTTTACAAGTATCAATCTGAAAAAACGGCAGGACTGCCCGGTTTGCGGGACGGCATAATTCTTAATGGTAGAGGATCAGATAACACATGAATGAGAAAAAAGTTCTCCTCGCTGTACTGGCACACCCGGATGACGAGACATTTGGAACGGGTGGAACACTTGCGCATTACGCCGGCACAGGTGTGGAAGTGCATCTGGTATGTGCTACCCGGGGTGAAGTGGGTGAGGTGGATCCGGGATTGCTGGGGGATTTCAGTTCGATCGGTGAATTGCGCGAACACGAACTGCGCTGTGCGGCGGGGTACCTTGGCCTGGCGGGTGTTCATTTTTTGGATTACCGCGATTCGGGTATGGCCGGTTCACCCGAGAACCATCATCCGCAAGCGCTTGCCGCGGCTGACCAGCAAAAGGTTATTGGGGACATTGTTCACTACATTCGCCTGTTGAAACCGCAGGTGGTCATCACATTTGATCCCATTGGCGGTTATATGCACCCGGATCATATTGCCATTCACAAAGCAGCGGATAAGGCGTTTTACGCCGCTGCCGACCCGGATCAATATCCCTCCGATCTACCGGTGTGGAAAGCGCAAAAACTGTACTATCATACCTTTCCCGCGCGGCTTTCTACGCACAACCGTGTGGCTGATGAAACTCACTGGCAAGGATCCGAGCAAGTTCGGTAAGAATAAGGATATCGACCTGACGAAGATCTCGGAGGCAAAGTTTCCGATTCACGCGGTAGTGGATTACCGGAATGTTTTGGAAAAGAAGAAGCAGGCAGTTGCCTGCCATGCCAGCCAGGGGGGGATGCGCATCACGAGCGGATTCCTTGACAAGCTGCGCAAGGTGTTCGGAGTCAGTGACCAGTACATGCGTGCCTACCCGCCGCCATTAGGCGTGCGTGAGCATGATTTATTTGAGGACGTATCCTGATAATTACTTTGATAGTAAAAATTAGAAAAAGGGATGAGCACTTCATCCCTTTTTCGATACGATAATTTGCTTATAATTTTTTTGTGCTGGTCTTAAAAATCGCATAAAGCGGGCAGAATCCCACCAGCCCGGTGATAAGGGAGATGAATCCCAGAATATCTTGAAGGCCAGACCCCAATCCTCCGCCAACAAATCCACCCCAACCCAACACCAGCAAGACAACACCAATATTACACGGATAACGCGATCTAAGATTGATTCATTTGTTTTCATAGCTACTCTCCTTTTTTGATAATTACACTTTTTTGATGCAAGCAATCCCTGAAAGTGACATCTGGTAGGTGGTATCAGAGTTTTATGACATTCCCGCAAAAATCACACTTGATCGTTTCCATGCCGCGCAGCACGGGTTTGGTAATGGATCCGCCACAGGAAGGGCAGATGACCGGCGCGGCTTTGGCCTTCTCAGCGGCTTCAGCATCGATCGCTAATGCGCGGTCGTCATCAAGTTCGCGCGCTTTCACCTGTGTGATCAACTTTTGCCAGTCATTGCAGTTCTGCCCGTCGAGGTGTAATTTGGCACTCCGGGCAAACGCACCGGATTCAAACTCCAGTTCTATCCAATCTTCATTTTTTAACATTCCCTGCTTGGTAGCCTGGACACTGGCGATAGAGAACACAGGTACCTCAAATAGCAGTTCCTGAACCATTTTTCGCTCGGTCGTCATGAACAGTACTTTCTTGGTGGCAACCTCCTCGCGCTGTTCAAAGACCAGGCGCTGGTCAGTGAGGAAAAGGATACCTTCCGGATCGGCCTTATCCTCCCTGTCATCTCGGGTCCAGATCGCTTTTACCGCTCTCACTACGCTTTCTGTCGGGAGAAAACCAAAACATGCGGATTCAGCCAGGTCGAGCGTTTTTTCGATCTGGTTCAGTTGGGCTTGAACCTTGCCAACCTCATTTTTAATTTCATCAAAGAGCTCATTAACCGCGCGCTCTGATGAAGTCACTTTGGATTTGAACGTGGTGATGTCATTTTGTAAGGTTTTTACGGTCATAGCGCTTGTTGAAGCCAAACTTAATGCTGCCCCGCGGCTTTCCAGAGGGCGAACCAGATTCTGCAGCATGTTGGATTCCGTCGTGATCTGGTGCAATACAGTTCCGCGTTTGAGCGACCACTGTTTCTGGAATTCACGAGCCTGAGTTTCAAGGATCCTGTTGAAGGCATACTCGCGATCTCTGATCTTCTGAACGCGCAAAGGAAGATTGGCAATCGCGCTATCGAGGGTCGAATAACTGTCGCGTACTGAGGTCAACTTCACTTTATCCACCAGCTGTGTCAATTCGCTGCGGGTTGATGATATGTCTCTATTCAGCTGTTCTGCGGGAGTCAATTGAGCGGTACCCATGGTGTTCCTCCTTGATAAACTTGGTTCGTTGCTATTCGTATATTCTGTTAATTTTACACGATACAGTCAAATACAAAAAAGGGTTTCGTTTTCGGAATATTTTGTTTCATTCAATCTCATGGGATTTTACGTTTTCATGCAGCAGTTTTTCCATCTGCGCTGCGATGTCACGGCGATTGAAATGCTGTTCCACGTAAGCCCGGCCGTTCATGCCCATTTTTCGGGCGGCTTCAGGTGCGTTTGAGAGTTTCAACACCGAATCTGCCAGCGCAGCTGGATCTCCGGGAGTGACGAAAACACCTGCTTCAGCCGTTTCGATCACCTCACGGATCACACCGTCAATCGCGCACAAGACCGGTCTGCCGGCCGCCAGGTAATCGAAAACCTTGTTGGGGTAGGTCGTCTTGTAGAGTTCTAGCGGTTTTAGAATGGCCACGCAGGCGTCAGCCGCTGCGAGCACGCCTTTCATTTCTTCCTTGGCTACCGGGGGGAAGAATAAGACATTGTTTAATTTCCACCTTTCAGCGAACTGCTGCAGGGCGGGTTTTTCCTTGCCGTCTCCCACCAGCACATAGACGATACGGGCATCAAACGCGGTAATGCGCGCTGCTTCAAGGATAATTTCCAGGTCATTGGAGGCGCCGTGCGCTCCGGAGTAGAGAATAATGTACGCGTCATCGAGGTTTATCTGCCGACGGAATACAGCTCCATTATCCAGGGGGTCAAACATTTGCGGGTCCACCCCGTTGGGAATGAGGATAATATCTTTCCCTCCGCGAGCGACAATATGGTCAATGAATCCCGGTGAGTTCACCACCAGTTGATCTGCGTGGCGGTAGAGGAACCGTTCCAGCCAGTTGGATAACCTGATAATCAGTGGATTGCGGAGGACCTTCATGGCGATGGCAAATGCCGGCCACAGGTCGCGAATCTCAAAGATGAATTTTACCCGTTTGATCCTGGCGAGCAGCCAGCCTGTCCATCCCTGGAAGATCGGCGGTGATGTGCCCCAGATGATATCGACGTTTCTGACGCCCAAACCAATGAAAAACGAAGAGAGCATGAAACTGATAAAACTCAACAGGCGGTGGAAGAAACTGCGATGGAGCGCAGGGTAAGTGTAAGCGCGCAATATCTCGATACCCGGCTCCGGGTTTTCACGGGTGATCCAGCGGGATCTGGACTGCCTGGACTTACCGGTGAGGTAACTCACAGGACTGGTGATGATGGTGACGCGGTTGCCATGTTGCACGAAGGCGCGGGCCATTTCATAATGCCTGGTCCCGCCCGGTTCATCCAACGCTGCGAATGCCTGGTGGATCAAGAGGACATGAAAGCCTTTCATCTCTGAATCCTTAGCTTTTTGATTCATCAATGACCCACTTCGTGGTTAATTCGATCGACGTTGCCGCATTAAACCGCATTGAGTAGGACAGGGCAGGGTGCTTTTCTCCATAGGTATCCGATTCCCAACCCAGGATCCCGTCATGGCGCTGACCGGCGAGGGTTTCGCCGCCGCGGATGAGGGATATATCGACAGGGTGCAGTGGGGAGTCACTTCCCAGCGTGCGGCCAGTGATCTCGATGCGAACTGTAAAATTACTGTGGGATAGAACGAGGGTCTGCCCGGTCTGCTGCCACTGCCAATCCGGCAGGAGCCAATGCAGGCAATAATCGACATCCTTTCCGCTCTTCCGCGATGTCAGAATGTCATGAATCGTGAAGCCTGTCCCGGGCAGGTATTCAAGCCGGCGCTGGTGCGAGATGCCAATCCGGCGGTAACCATCGTGGGATGCCTGAATCTTGTTTTCTCCGGGTAAATCCTGCCACTTTGCTTGAGCGTGGTCGAGCCACAAAAAGCGGCTGACCCGCACCATCTGGTCGGTATTATTCACGGTGATCGTATTGTGCACTCCTGTGCGGTCGAGCGCGTTCTGCCATGGGTGCGGCATGTTGTAGGAGTAAGTACTGGCGTCACGGGCGATATTGATCCCCTGCCACCACAGCTCCACGTGCAGTTGATCAGCGTGCGCCGGCCGGTTTTTGAACTTTACGGCGCGCAGGGTTCCCCAGGCATCTCCCGTTCCGACCTTGTGAACTGCGGGTGAGGTGATTGGGTCGGAGCGTAATTTCTGTTGACCAGTCTCCAGCTCAAGCCATGAGGCCAGTTCATCCCAGTTACCCGGCGGTAGGCAGGGTTGGCCGAGGAATGCAATCGCTGCAGCCTGGGCAGTCGGGCGGTAATCGCGGTATTCAGCGCATCCAAACGGCAGCAGCAGTGTGCCATCATTATGACCCAGGTTGGGCAGCCTGCCGCTGACCGGGTCAAGTTGCGCGATCAGCCACCGGATGCCGCTGCCAGTTTTCTATGCACCATCTCCGGAAGTTGTCTACCAAGTTGACGCAGTCGGGCGTCGTAGACCAGGGCAAGTTGCAGCATCATGCGATGGTAATTGGCACTGTGCTGGGAATAGGTACCCAGATTATCCACCTGCCTGAGGATGGCACGATTGAAATCCCGTTCACCCAAGCGGCACCATTCATCTGCCCTTGGGTCAATGCCAGATAAGAAGTCTCCCGCGAGCATCAGGCAAAGGGATTCACTCAGGATGTGATTGTTATGCTGGGAGCGGGCGTAACCAAGCGTGGGCAGGATGCGTTCCACATGCTGGCGGATGGATGTGGCAAGCATTTCCATGCGCTCCGTGGTTAAGTAGGTTGAGGAGCGAAACGCTGACACGGTCAATATCCACATGACAGCGCGGATGCCAGCCTCCTGGGCGGATACCCAGTTCGGACCCGTGTTCACCGGATTGGCATGGTTAAACTCGTCGAACTTCTGCCAGAAAAACTCGACGAGACTTTCATCTCCCGTGCGTCGATATGCGCCTGCCAGGGGGAGACACCAGGTAAAGCGTGCCGGTTCCCATTCCATCTTGATATCGTCGTAACTCTCCTCGTTGACGTCTATCCAGTGGGTGTTTGACTGTGATGAGGTGCTATAAACGAGCGTTTGCGGTTTGTTGTAAAAGGGTCTGTATCGCCCCTCTCTCAGCAAGCCGGGTTTCATCCTCCATTAACAACGAGGGTTTGGATTCAACCAGCCGATCCCAGTTGGATTGCCAGCAGAAGGTTGGGACGAAGGATTCTGTAAATTGAGCCTGAAATGATGGCAGCCCGCCGGGAGGTGTGAGTTGGCGGGTAGGACCGCTGCGCAACTGCGCCTGGTACAGTGAAAAACTGACCAGGTCGGCAATCCCGATCTCCTTGATCAGCAGGTAAAGTCTACGCAGTTGATTCAAATCGCAAGTTCCTGCCTGGAGTGGTTCAAATCCTGGTTTCAGAATTGGTGCGCAGTGCCTCGAGGGCGGCAAAACTCGCCCTGGAGGTACGCATCAGTTCATTATAGGGAATTGGCGCTGGTCCGCCTGTCCTCACCGCTTGCAGGAAGGTTTTCCAGGCGTTGGCATGCCCTTTATCCTGGCGTAGTCGAGATCGCGTGGTCTTTCTCCTGTTTTCGGTCACCAGTTCAAGCGAACGGAAATCCTCCAGCACGGCGATCCTTCCGCTGGTAAATGCTTCAACCCTTTCCTTGGCGAAGTTCCTGTTGCCGCTGGCCAGGTAACTCACCGTTCCGATCGATCCGTCAGCATAGCGGAAAGTCAGCTGGACATTATCCTGCCGGTATTTTTCGTTATCTGGCAGCGCCGCCGCGGTCACGGATATGGGTGAATCTCCAACAAGGAAGGTGAGGAAGTCAATGAAGTGGCATCCTTCGCCGATGATGCGTCCGCCGCCCTGAAGCGGGTCATGCAGCCAATGAGCCAACGGCAAATACGCGGCGTTCACCCGGTATTGAATAAAGAGGGGTTCGCTCCTTGCCTTAAGAAAGTCAGCCAGCTCTTGCGCCATAGGCGCGAAGCGGCGGTTATAACCAACGGTCAACAGCGGTTTATTTTCCTTTAATAGTTCCGATTCAATCTCGTCCAACTCCTCCATGTTCAGCGCCAGCGGTTTTTCGCAATAGACAGCCTTTTTATTGCGCAAGGCAGCGAGCACCTGCCGGGCGTGATGCTGGTGGCGAGTGAGGATGACAACGGTATTGATATCAGGGTTGGTCAGTACCTCCTCCTCGGAGGTTGAAGCAAAGCTGAACCCGAATTTTTGCGCTGCCTGCTGCGCGCTCATGCCAGAAGCGGTGGCGATACCCACCAGCTCAGTCCCTCCGGTATTGCGGATGATGGGGAGGAAGACAGCCTGGGCGTAATTACCGGCTCCCAGGACACCGAGCTTGATATCGGCAGCCGTGTGTCCAATTACGGAATGAGTAATTACTTTCCTTTCAGGGGTTTCGACATCTGCACCACAGGGGTAGGTGAGCAGAACGCCGAGAAAGGGTTCATCCAGCTTGCCGGTAATGAGGTCGTAAGCTTTATGACCATCATCTATCGTGATGCGGTGCGTAATGAGCGGGCGCACATCCACCCTGCCAGTCGCTACCAGGTCAACGAAGGACTGCAGGTTGCGCCCTTCCGTCCAGCGCACATACCCCAGCGGGTAATCGAAGCCCTCCTCTTCGTATTGCGAGTCATATCTTCCCGGTCCGTATGAACGAGAGACCTTGAAATCAAGTTCTTTTTCGTAGTAGAGCTTCCTGGGAATTTCCAGTCCCACCGCGCCGATAGCGATGACATTACCCCGGTCGCGCGCGATCTGTCCCGCTAGTTCAACGGGGTCATTAGAGCTTGTATCCGCGCAGATCAGCACGTGGTCAAATCCGCGTCCATTGGTCAATCCCGGAATGAGGTCAAGGCAAGTTGAACGCGTGGCTGCGGAAAAGCCCATGCTCTCAGCCAGTTTTACCCGCTCATCGCTGAGGTCAACACCGAAAACACTGCACCCGGCTGCGTGCGCGATTTGTGCAGCGAGGAGCCCCAGCAGTCCCAGCCCAATGACGCAGACGCTCTCACCCAGCTGGGGAGAAGCGAGGCGGAAGCCGTGCATTGCTATGGAACCCAGGGTGGCAAACGCCGCGGATTCGAAATCAACAGTTTCCGGCAGCCTGGCCAGCAGATTGACTGGCACGATGGCGTACTCGGCGTGAACCGCGTAACCACCACCGGCGCAGGCAACCCGATCACCGGGTTTAAAGTCGACGATATCCTCACCAACTTCAATGATAGTACCAGCGGAGGAATACCCCAGTGGCATGGGTTGGTCAAGTTTGTTGAAGGCGGCTTCGATGGTGGGTATCACACCTTCACGCATCGCTTTACTGATCACCTGGCGAACAAGGTCAGGCCTGGCTGCGGCCTTACCGATCAGGTTCTTGCCGGCGAAATCCACCACCATGCGTTCCGTCCCGGCAGAAACAAGCGATGTGGCAGTTCGCACAAGCACAGTACCGCGCCTGACCACGGGAACAGGGACATTCTCAACGACTGTCTTACCATCATTCAAGTGTTGGAGTATCTGCTTCATGTGTTCACCTCTACCAGATTATATTCCATTATAGCGCTTGCGATTATTATCGGTTCACGTATGTCTTATTGCTAAGGATGGCATAAAAAGTGCACCAAATTACCTCTGTAACATAGTTGTATTGGAGGGTTTTATGTTCAGAAAAATCATCTGGGTGATGATGCTGCTTGTCATGACCGCCTGCACCATCCTCTTCAAGGATGGCGTAGCAATCGTTCTGGGTGACCTCACTCCAACAGCGGTTAGCGGTGAGGTTGTGACACCTGAGGTAGAAGAGGTGGTCGCTACTGAGGAGGTTCTTGCTACAACTGAGCCGTCTCCAACTGTTACCGCAATACTTGAACCCACACTCACTTCAGTACCGACGGCAGCGCCAACAGCCACACCCACAGCTTTCAATGTGACCTACGTGCTGCAACCGGGTTCGCCGGTTTACCTGGATAACTTCGCGCATCCTGCAGAGGGCTGCAACTGGCAGGGGATCGCCGGGCAGGTATTTGATGCCCAGGGGCAACCTGTATTGAATCTAATCGTCAAGGTCAATGGCACCTGGAATGAAAGTGAGGTTGCCAGGATCGGTGTTACGGGAATGGTGACCGGGTTGCCTTACGGTCCCGGCAGTTACGAGATCGTGTTGGGCAATAAAGCGGTGGTTTCAAAAACGCCGCTCATGCTGCAGATTTTCAACCAGGACCAGGAACCCCTGACTGAACCCTTCTCCATTACAACAAAAGCTAATTGCACAAAGAACCTGTTAATCGTTAATTTTGTCATCAAATGAGTGGTCTCCATTTGAACCTGGACCCGGAAAGCTGAAACGCGTTCCGGGTCCAATTTGTAGCAGTGTATAATTTAGCCAATGACAGGCGCAAAGTAACAATCGCGATGATGATGTAGTGCTGGCTGATGTTTTCAGCCGGGCTGTGCGTTACTGGTGGCTGGTCACCATTCTGATCATCGTTGGTGGCGTTGGCGGGTTGCTTGTCTCATTATTGGGAAAGCCGCTTTATGAATCCACCTCGCACATCACCACCGTAATCGATTTCGCGTACGCAGGCAGGCTTACCGATTACGAAGAAGACCATCTTCTCTCTGCCATCGGCGACATCATCACCTCAGACGATGTTTTGAACAGCGTGGCTGCCACAGCTGAAGGCGATGGTCTGGTGGCGACGGCAGATGAAGCGCTGGCAGGTTTATCGGCATCCAGGCAGGGTTACCGCTGGGAATTGAGCAGCCGATTAAATGACCCGCTCTCAGCTCAAAGGCTGAACCGATTATGGCTTGATAATTCAATGGAAACCCTTGAGGGATTCCGGCAGGAATCGATCATCGCGCTACTGCAATTTAATGCCCAGGCAGAGGTGGAGGCTTGTTTTCAACAGGCAGTGAACCTCGACCCGGTCTCGCCATACTGCACGCTAGAGGAAATGCGTAACCTGGTCGCAGACCTGCAAGGGTCAGCAGAAGTATCTGGTTCAGATTCCCTGCTTTCCAGGCTGCTGGCCTCGCGTATCAGTTTCCAGGTTACCCGCGAGGCTGTTCTACCCGTACACCCGGTACATTACAGCATGAACACCGCCGTGCTCGCCGGGGCGATAATCGGCTTGCTGGCGGCGATCATCCTGTTTATTGTGGGTTTCCCCGTTCTCGCACCGCGAAAAAAATGATATGAATTCAAGGATCTGGGAAAAAACAGTCTGGATATTGTGGGCGTTAATGGTGATCGCGCTGCCATTCACAACACTCCCTCTGGTTATGAAATTGACGGGGTCCAGCTCTGTAGCACCGGCTTCATTACTTCCCCTCATTCCATTGGTGGTTCTCTTCCTGCCTGTGTATTTACGGCAGAGAAGGTCAGCACCGGTACACTTAAAGCCAGTACTGCTGTTCTTTCTCTACGCGCTCATTACAGTAGCCCTGGCTTTCCTGCGGTTCCTACCGGCTTATAAACAGCAGTCAGCGGTTTCCGCGGGGCTCGAAGGAGCGGTTACCCTATTACTGGGTTTATTATTCTATTTTGTTTCCGTCAGCCTGCCGGATTCACGAGACAGGATCGATAAAACACTGCGGCTGGTCAACTGGACCGGGCTGGTGGTGGTGATCTGGTCCATACTACAGCTGGTCCTGGAACCGTTATTCCCGTTTACAAAGGCTATTCTCAACCAGTTCCAGTCGTTAATATCACCCACAAGGTTGCTGGTTGACCGCATGCAAGGCTTTGCATCTGAACCTTCGTGGCTGGCGCATATGCTGAACCTGGTCTTCCTGGCATACTGGCTGGCTGCAAGTTATACCCGCACGAGTGTGCATACCTTCAGGTTGTGGAAGTTTTCATTTGAGAACCTGCTGACAGTTTTGGGTATTGTCGTGCTCGTGGGAACTCTCTCGCGAGGCGGGTTGCTGGCTTTCATGCTGGTGGTAGCGCTGATCTTCTTGCTTATGAACATCCGCCTCGTAAAATGGATGGTACGTAAGGTTGCTGTGAACCGCAGGATTATATCGACCATCGGCATCACGCTTGGTTTGATTATCCTCTACCTGGCTTTATTGACAGCCGGTTTGTGGGGCTGGAGCAGGGTTGATCCCAGGATGGAGACCGTCTTCCAACTCTCCACAGAAGGTGAAAACCCGCTAGTTGAATATGCCGACAACCTGCGGTTCGGGGAACGTATTGTGTACTGGCAGACCGGTTGGAATATCTTCAACGATCACCAACTCATCGGTGTTGGCGTCGGCTTTTCTGGATTTTACTTCCCTGAATACCTGCCCGATTCTGGATGGGGATTGAGCGAAACCCGCAAATTACTATTCTGGAATGCTGGGCTGTTGAACATTAAGAATCTATGGTCAAGACTGCTGGCTGAAACCGGGATCATAGGGTTCGCGATGTTCGTCTCGTTCCTGGTTTTGTTTGCTTATACTTCAGTTGAAATGATAAAACGCGGTACAGGTATAAGACGGACGTTGGGGTTCATGGGTATTTTCATGCTGGTGGCATTGATCGCCGAAGAGTTCAGCGTGGATAGCTTCGCGCTACCTTATTTATGGTTCACTATGGGATTGGTCACCGCTGGTTGGCGATGGTATACTCCGGTGATTGGTAACGAAAATGGATAAATCTGAAAAAACAGTCTTATTGGTATTCCTCGTTTTATTAGTATCAGCCTGCTGCCTTTTGGTTGTTTGTGGAGGGCTCGCCCTGGCAGTTGGGGGCATTGGCGGTTTTTCCCCCACAATCATTGAGGATACCGAGGTTCCGGTAGTTTCTCCAACCAGAACAGAGCTCATACCGACACAAACTCCTGCGCCGACAAGTACACCTGTGCTGCAGGAAGAAGTAAGGCAGACCTTTGATACCCTCAATACCTTGCAGCAAGCGATTATTCCTGGCGCTGACTTGATCTACCTGGCGGAACGCTATGAGGGAAAAAAAGGAATTCCACTTCAATTGAAAACCCCACCCTTCGATTACGAGGTCGGAGACAGGCTTGACTTCAATAAAATCAACACGGATACCAACGAAGCCAGCCGCATTACTGCCGTCTTACGATATGCCTCGGAGACCTTGTATTTCTGGGTCGAGGACGGCGTCTACATTGACAATGGTGAGTTGGAAGAGATGCTTGAAGTTTTCGAAACGGAAATCTATCCGACCAACCAGGAATTCTTCGGAGCAGAGTGGATACCCGGCGTAGACAATGACCCCCATCTTTACGTGCTGTATGCAGGCGACATGGGTAGTTATCTTGCTGGTTACAATGCATCCTCTGATGGTGTTCTGACGCTGGCGCACGAAAACTCCAATGCACACGAAATGTTCTACCTCAACTCGGATGTATTATCTCTCTCGGACCCCTATACCCTGAGCGTGATGGCGCACGAATTTCAGCACCTGATCCACGGTTACCATGATCCGAACGAGGAGTTATGGGTGAACGAGGGTTTCTCTGAGTTGGCAACCTTGTTGAATGGCTACAGTGCCGGCGGTTTTGATTATGTGTTTTCTTATAATACCGATGTGCAACTGAATGACTGGTCAACTAATTCCAACGAGAATGATGCGCATTATGGTGCCAGTTTCCTTTATCGTAACCTATCTGCTGGACCGCTTTGGCGAGGAGATAACCAAGCAGGTTGTCGCTGACAAGTTACATGGTTTTTCCAGCATCGACCATGTTTTTGAACAGAATAATCTGACCGATCCGAAGACTGGGATGGTCATCACGGCTGATGATTTCTTCGCGGATTGGACGATAGCGAACATGATGAATGATGCCAATTTTGGTGATGGCAGGTATGCCTACAATATTTATCCCTCTGCTCCTGAGGCGAGTGTGACAGAAACTATTACAGCTTGCGATAACGTACGGCTTGACCGTACGGTAAAACAATACGGGACCGATTACATTGAACTTGATTGTTCAGGCGATGAGATCCTGTTTCAATTCTCGGGTGCCCCAACCGTGCCGGTGCTGCCGGTATCGACAGGCGCAAACAGGTTTATGTGGTCCAATCGTTCTGATTCCTCAGTGACCAGGCTATCCCGGGAGTTTGATTTCACCAGTGTGACTGGTCCGGTATCACTCAGCTACGATGCCTGGTTTGATCTGGAGGTTGATTATGATTACCTTTATCTGCTGGCATCTGAGGATGGCGAGAACTGGCAGATCGTTTCAACCCCATCCTGCACCAGTATGAATCTCACCGGGAACAATTTTGACTGTGGTTATAACGGTAATTCCGGGGGATGGATCAATCAATGGGTTGATCTTTCAAGCTTCGCCGGTAAGACAGTGAAGTTGAGCTTCGAATATGTGACGGATGAAGCGGTCACTGCGGAGGGATTTCTGATCGATAACGTACGGGTCGACGCCACGGGATATGCGACTGACTTTGAGGATAACGATGGCGGCTGGCTGGCGGAGGGGTTTGTCCGCATCGACAACGCAATTCCGCAGACTTACCTGGTTTCCATCATTGATACCTCTGGTCAGATGCCGGTGCAGAAATATTCACTTGACGCAGGTGAGGACCTCTCGCTTACGCTCGATGCGCATCCGTTTGGTCAGGAATACATTATCGTCGTGAGCGGTTCGTCCAGGTTCACGCGGCAGGAAGCATCTTACCAGATCGTGTTGCGATAAAAAAAAGGACCAGCGATTAAGCCAGTCCTGTAAAACATGGTCAATGGGCGATCAGCTTTTTTGCTGTAAACGCGCCAATTCCTGTTTCAGTTCCTCGCTGCGCTGCCGTGCAGCGTTCTGTACCTCATCGCGTACATGGGAATAGTTATCCTTCAACCGCGCGCGCATCTCAATGCCAGATGAGGGTGTGTACAGCATTACGATAAGGGTGCCAGTGATTCCACCCAGAAAAAACCCGGTGAGGAACTTGCCAATTGTTTTCATCCTATCTCCAATCTCTAATCAGATTCATTGATTTTAATTATATCCTGTAAAACTCAGGTTGTGGTTCATTTGTCCAGGTGGAACAACCTGAAGAATAACGGTGCGAACATGGTCACCCACAAACCGATGAGGGCATACCTGATGAAGCGGAATACCGCGCCAACCAGAACTGGATCCTCAGGAAAAACGATCTTTAACCCGAAATAGAGTGCCACAATCCCCAGTAATCCAAAAGCATAGCGAGCGAGTCTTTTTATAGAAGAACATTTGATTTCATATACTCCGTATCGGTGACGCCACCAGGTGTATCCGGTTGTGAATCCGAATGCCACCCCGGCGATCGTGATCACTCCCTCAAGATTGAACGGGTCTGGTTGTTCAGCCCCCGCGGCTACTGCCAGGTTGATCCACTCCTGGGGTAGTGTCCAGTTATTCGCTGACGCCCGGGCAAGAATCCCTAAGACGATGAAGGACATTGCGAAGAGGAACGACAGTAGGACGTGAAAACCGAGGGATTTTCCCTTAAGCCACTTCGCGATAGGTGATTCAAGTTTTATGTAAATCAGGATGATTAGAACCCCTGTCAACCACCCGGTGAGTACATCATGCAGGAAGTGAACCCCGAGATAGATGCGAGAAAGGCCAATTAAGAAAACCAAAATAACCGCAATGACATACGCCCACTTACTGCGAATTGTTGCTGCGATGATTCCCCAGATAGCAGCTGAGTTCTGAGAGTGCCCTGAAGGCAGTCCGAATGATGTTTCGGATGAGTATGCCTGCACATTGGCATCCACCCAGAATGGTCGGGGGGTGTGAAATATCATTTTAAAGACGGAATTCAACCCACCGCTGAGGATCAGCATCATGCCAGCGCGAAAACCGATGACCGGGTCGATGCTCCAATAAAGCGCAGGCATCACCAGCAGAAAGAAAAGCTCACTGCCCAGGAATGTGAAGGCCTGCATGGGGTATTCCAACCACGATCCCAGGTTCTGCCAGAATGTGGTGAAAAGGATTTCAAATTCGATAAGTGCGTCCATTATTCCTCCCGGGAATGCTTATTTGACCTAATAACTATATATCATTTTTTCAGATCTTTACCACCCGGCTGCGGATATATTCCATCCGGGCAATATCCAATCCAGGCAATGAGGAATCAATTGAGAATGGACCGCTGCCTTCATTTTTTATGGAAGCCGCCGCACTTCCCTGTATAGCCGCTGCCAGGGAATTGTAGGTTTCCAGATACTCCACCAGGAAGGCTCCACAAAAAACATCAACTTCGCCGGTAGGATCAATGATCCTTGAGGGGTAATCCGGGACAAGGAATTTTGCTTTTGAATAAGCATCGAAAACGGAATAACCATTTTGTTTGTTTTTTACGATAACTGCGTTGCATCCAAAACCGCAAATTGTAGCCATCATCTCCCAAACATCATCAGACCTGGATAAAAATAGATTGCGCAGTTCCAATTCATGCACGACGATAGCGCTGGTGTCTTTCGCGAGCACAGCCACTTCTTCGATCCGTTCAGGGACCATGGTGGATTTGTGTGGTTGCAGCGTCAGTGTACGCACAGCCCCTTTTTGTAGCATCGTGGCCAGCTTAATCTGGCAGGTGGCATCAAGCGGGCAGATGTGGGCACCTACCGCATCGTGGTAATCATCAGGTACGCTCTCCAGAAGGATTTTTGAATATAACGCGAATTTTTGGCGCAGCGGTTCATCCTGGTCGAATACGTAACCCAACAATTCCTTTGGGTAGGTGAGGTTGTTGGCGGCGAATACAGCCACTGGATTGTCACAGATACAGGTGCGTGAATCAGGATAAGCCAGGAAAGAACGTAACTCGAATTCCTCGTCCGCGATTTTAATTCCGCGAATGTCGAGGTTGAGTTTCTCCAGATCCTGTAGCAATTGCTTGGGGTAGTTCCTGTCCACAACCCCCACCAACCCGACCCGGTCTCCCCAGTGATTCACGCTTGCAGCAGCGTAAAGAAGTGACCCTCCCTGTTGGTTCGGAAGGGTTTTTCCATTTACATCTATGATGAATTCATTTCGGATTTGACCGGCGACGACAAACTTAACATAACGCCTTTTAATCATAGGGAAGCGTCTATTGCCAATTCAATCTGCGAGGGTCTTCCCAGATAGGGTTACGCCGGTTATCTTTTACCAGTATCTGATACCATCCTGAGGAATGACACGATTCCCATACCAATTTTTGCGCCATCACCGGAAGTGAGCTTCAATGATTCACCGCCTTCCTCCTCCTTTTTAACGACCAGGTATGCAGCTGCCAGGCCGGTGAGCAGACCGATAGAACCTCCGATGAGGAATGTGAGTGGTTTCCAGTTGGGGTTACGCGACATGATTACTCCTTAGGTGAAGAATTCAGATGCAAGACCGTTGATAATAGCTGCCTCAACCCGGCATTTATGGATCTGATCTTAATCACCGGTGAAGCCATTCCATCAGTAATTCCCTGCGCACGCATTCTCACCCGGTCTAATGTCTCAGCTGAATGCAACCAGGTAAGGTGTGATTGACTTGCGCGATTTTGTCATCAACCAGATACCCAGTAAGACCAGCGCCAGGGGTACAAGCCCCAAAACCAACCATATGAGTACCAGCAGGATTGTGGAGATCATCGCCCATCGTGAATGAATTTCAATTTCAGAACTTGCTTTCAGGATATCAAGCACGGCGATACCCAGGGCAATGATTACTGCCACCAATAAGGGGACGAGAATCTGCCAGATGAACTGCTGGTGATGTTTCTGGTCAGCATCCCGTTTGCTTTTTATTATTTGATCCTTATTCATACTTCCATTTTAGCATTAATTGGTTTCATATAGCATTGAAAATCGAAACAGTGAGATCTTTTAGAAATATTGAGATTTCGCCAATATCATGTATAATTATAGCGTTAGACCGAATAATTGACGATTTATTTGCGTGTAGTAAGCTGGCTTTTCGAATTTAGCACTGGCTGGAAAGATATTTTTACACTCCGGATGGAGTTTGGATGTTACAACTTTTACAATAATGAGCGCAATGTGATTTTAGATTTCACGTACTCAGAAAGATGTAATTTTTCACCGCACGGACTGGGTTTAGTTTTGATCATTACAGATAACTTAGCCTATCCCAAGGTGTCAAGGAAATCTAAGAATTTGAAACATCCATAAATGTAAAGTATTCTCAAGGCTGTGACCAAAAAGGTCACAGAAAACCGGTGTAGATTGATCAGCCAGAAGACCATTTTGGTGTTCGGCTGTTTTATTTAAGTTGGGATGATGAATAATAAGATTATTACGGCGATCAAGGCGCAAAAGCGGAACCACCAACGGGTCAGTATCGACCTGGATGGGGAGTATGCGTTTGGCCTTTCAAGGTTGACGGCTGCGTGGTTGAAGGTTGGAGATGTACTATCCGAGGAGCGTATATCAACCCTTCAGCATGAGGACACCCTTGAAGTTGCATATCAACGCGCGTTACGTCTGATCGATCATCGTCCCAGGAGCGAGAAGGAGATACGCCAGAAACTGGCGGAGAAGGATTTCTCTTCTGAGCAGATCGACCAGGTGGTTGAAAAATTAATACAAGCCAAACTTATCCAGGACGGAGATTTCGCACGCTTGTGGGTGGAAAACCGTAACGAATTTCATCCGCGCAGCAGACGTCTTGTTCGGTTTGAGCTGTTGCAAAAAGGGATTGCCGAAGAACACATCGAGGAAGCGCTGGAAGGCAGCACGGAAGATCCAGAACTCGCCGCACGCGCTGCGCTCTCATACGCCAGAAGACTGAACGGTTGTGATCAGTGAAACCTTCTGCAAGCGATTGAGCAGTTACCTGGCAAGGAGGGGCTTTTCGTACAACACGATTGCCCCGGTGGTAAGTGAATTATGGCAGCAGCAGGATTCCAACAGAGTTGATATCTGATATTAAAAATGAGGAAGTGTAAACATGGGAAAAGAAGCAGTATTTATATTTTTGGTCGTCTTAGGCGCACTGGTGCTCGCAGCCGTGTTGACCTACTTGCTGGTACGGTCATTCCAGGCACGGTATAGGAATGAGCAGTCTGAAAAGGCTGACGCTTTAATGCTCACTACTGTTGAAAAGGCGAGAACGATTGAACTCGAAGCGCGGGATAAAGCGCTCAAGGTGCTGCAGGATGCTGAGCAGGAGGCTGGCCGGCGCAGGCAGGATATCCTGAGAGAAGATGATCGCCAGCAGAAACGCCGCGCTGAACTGGATCACCGCGTCGAAAGACTGGAGCTACGGGAACAGAATATCAACAAACGCCAGAGCGCGCTGGACAAGCGCGCCAACGATATTGAGAAACTATATACAGACCAGCTTGAAGAGTTACAACGCATTGGTCAAATGACGATTGAAGAAGCCAAGCAAGTATTGTTAGCCGAGGCAGAAAAAGAAGCACGCAATGACATGGCGCGCATCATTCGCTCCATCGAAGGCGAAGCGCGGTCAGAAGGGGACAAGCGCGCCCGTGAGATCATCACTGATGCCATTCAACGAGTGGCTTCAGAGCATGTGGTCAGCGTCTCTACCTCACTGGTGACCCTTCCTAATGAGGAGATGAAAGGCCGCATCGTTGGCAGGAATGGGCGCAACATTCGCGCATTTGAACAGGCAGCCGGAGTGGACGTGATTGTTGATGATACACCCGAAGCCGTGACCATATCCTGTTTCGACCCTGTCAGGCGTGAAATCGCCCGGCGCTCACTTGATCGTCTCATCATTGATGGACGCATCCATCCCGCACACATCGAAAAGATCCTGGCAGAAGAGGAAAAAGAGGTTGAGAAAGCCATTGTAGAAGCCGGTGAAGAGGCCGCTTTTGACGCTGGTGTACCCGGCGTTCACCCTGAAGTGTTAAAGATGCTTGGTCGACTCAAGTTCCGCACCTCTTACGGTCAGAACCAGCTCTCGCACGCGGTGGAGGTAGCCAAATTATCAGCTGTTTTGGCTGCAGAATTAGGGGCTGATGTGGAGGTGGCGCGCGCAGGGGGGTTGCTGCACGACCTGGGTAAGGCGATGGACCACAATACCGAGGGTACGCATGCCCAGCTTGGCTCAGATTTTGCCCGCCGCTATGGTGTGAATTCAAAGATCGTCAACGCGATGGCCTCACACCACCACGAGGTGGAGCAGGAATCTATTGAAGCTGTGATCGTAGAGGCGGCAGATGCCATCTCAGGTGCACGACCTGGAGCAAGGCGTGAAGACCTGGAGCAGTACATCAAGCGTTTGCGCGCGCTGGAAGAGATCGCCAACTCATTCAAGGGCGTTCAGCAGAGTTACGCCATCCAGGCCGGGCGAGAAGTTCGCATCATCGTTCATCCAGAAGAAATCGATGATCTGTCGTCAATACGACTGGCACGTGACATCGCGAAGAAAGTGGAAGAAACGATGCAATACCCCGGACAGATAAAAGTTACTGTTATCCGCGAAACACGTGCGATTGAATTCGCCAAATAATAATATTTGGAAGTATCGAGGCTCTCCGAACATGGAGAGCCTTTTTATTGGCTGCTAACCGGACCAGGGTAGGAATTCGGCAAAAAAGTCGAGGGTGTACCAGCTTTTCACTTCCTTGCGGCTCAGGTAATATAGCGTTGAGCGGTCGTGTGAGACATTGGAACCCAGACCGACCGCAGAGGTATATCCGGCATTATAGGTGTAATTGATCACCGGGGGATCAGCCAATCCGTAAGGGTAAGCGAAGGTGCGAATCTCAACCCCCAGCTTGTTCTCAAGGTAAGATTTTGACCCCACAATCTCCTCCTCCCAGCCAATGCCCTGGTTCAGGTCGGTGTGGTGCATGCTGTGCGACCCAATCTCCCAGCCATTGTCGATCAGCTCCCTCAATTGGTCAGAACTAATATTACTGCGCGTATCCACTGTTTCACCAATGATGAAAAAAGTGGCGACAAAACCGTATTGTTGCAAAATGGGATAAGCATTCTGGTAGACATCAAGGTAGCCGTCATCGAAGGTAAGAATCACCGGCCGGCCGGGAATTGAACCACCTTCACGGATCAGGCTGGCCAGGTCTGATATGTTGATTGTCGTGTAGCCGTTTTCGTGAAGCCATGCCATCTGTTCCGCCAGGGCGTCCGTGGTTACCGAATACTGGCTCTGCAGAGTATCCGAAACATGGTGATACAACAGGATCGGGACGGTGATTGAACCGGATTCCACCTCCTCCGGGTCTACTTCAATAGGTTCGACTGCTTCCGGTTCAGGTGTATCTGTCGGTAGACTTGTGGCGGTCGCTGTCTCTGTGGGAGTTGGTGAAGGGGTTGGTGTTGGGGTAAATGTGGCGGTATTTGTCGGTGTGAGGGTACGGGTGGCGGTGGGTGGAAGTGGTTGGAAAGGGGTTTTTGTCGCCGGGAGCGGCGTAGGAGGCATTTCAACCTGTTGCTGGCAACCCGTGATGACCAACATAGTCAAAGCAATCAATATGAGAAACGATAGTTTCATCACCCGATCCATCATTGGTACGAGTATAACAAGTAAACTCAATGGTGCGTATCATAAATAACGCGAGGTCAACCCCACGTAAGGGTTGAGTTTCATTTCCATTCCCACTGTTGTCGACGGTCCATGCCCGGGGACCAGGATGGTCTCCGGTGGAAGTGTGAAGACGCGGGTTTCTATGCTGTGCTGTAATGTTGTGAAACTGCCGCCGTCCAGGTCTGTACGCCCGACACCCTGTTTGAAGATCAGGTCACCGACCACAGCCGTTTTGAGATTTTCAATGTAGAAGATCACAGAACCCGGAGAGTGCCCGGGTGTGTGCCTCACTTGTATCTTCGCGTTGTTCAATTCCAGGTCATGTCCTTCAACCAGGAAGAAGTCAGGATCTGATGGGATAGCTATCTGCATTCTGAATTGAACCGAGCCGCCGCCTCCGCGCCAGAGCTCCAGGTCTGCTTCGTGGAGACCGATCTTCGGCGAGGGTACCAGGTTGGCAAGCAGGTAAGAAAGCCCGGCGAAGTGGTCAAAATGACCGTGGGTAAACAAAATCGAATCCACTGTCAGCTTTTTTTCTCTTACGATTGCGAGCACATCCTCCGGTTCGAAGGAGGGATCAATTACCACCGCATGGCGGCTGAGGTCATCATGCAGGATGATGACATTGTTTTCGAGGGGTCCGGAACACAGGACATCAATTTGCAGACTCATTTGCCTCTTTTCTTCGCTGCATTACAAGGATGAAGACGTTCAATAAAATTGTTGCGGTAATCATGATGATGGATACGACATACACCGAGTAAGGATTTTTATTGTAAAGTACGCCTGCCAGAACGGGAGCGACGATGATTGCGATGGCATTCATTGTCTCTACCATGCCGTAAGCCAAACCTGTTTGGCGGGGGTTGACCAGTGTGCGGGAGATGGCGAGGACCATTGAGCGGCATAACCTGTAACCGCCGATGAAGAAGTATCCGAAGCCGAACCAGAACGGCAGGTCAGCTGTGAGGAACGTGATGGAGAACACGAGCACCCATACCTGACCAATGATAAAACCGAGCATGGCATTCAAATTGCCCAATGCCAGCGTTGCCACAGCATTCCCCAGGCTGGCGATTGCGCCAAACAATCCGATCATCGAATGTGAGAACCCATGCTGGTTCTGCAGAAAGCTGGGCGTGAAGGGTTGGGGCAGGTAGAGTGCGAATATCCCCACCAGCATGACTGCCAGGAAGGTGAAGAATCGGGTATTCTTGAGGATACCCATACTGATGTTTGAAGCCTGGTCGGCGTGATGTGTTTCTGTGGTTTTTGTTGTGAAAAGAATAATAATTGTTGAAATCACAAAGATAACTGCGGCGATGAAGTACACTGTCCGTAACCCCAGGCGGTCAGCGATCAAACCACCGCTCACCGGGCCAAGCACCGCTCCCAGGTTGTAAAAGCCTGCGGTGAACGTGAGCGCCCTACCGACGCTCCAATCACCGCGCACATTGGTGATGTAGCTGTTCATGGGTGCCATCACGAAGCTGGTCAGGCCGTAGAGGATCAATCCGAGGACGAAAATGGGCAGAGTGCCTGCCAGTGCCATGATCCAGGCTGCCGAAGTACCCAACAGCCACGATGCCCACATAAGTGACCGTGAGCCAAAGCGGTCCGAGAGGTAGCCGGCGGGAATCTGGAACACCGCCATGGAAATGCCCATGGCACCGAAAATGGTGCCGATCATCACCGGGTCGGCCCCCCATTCCTGCAGGTACAGGGGTTGGAAGTAGATGAATAATCCTTCACCCATTCCCCAGGCGAAGAGGGAAATGGCAACCAATAGGAGGTTGCGTTTCATCCGCTTTCCAGGACGCGCCGCATGAAGGATTTTACTTCCGTGAAGATGAATTCCCGTTCCGGTTCGCGGATGATAACATGCCCGCTGTCTTGGACCCAGAATTTTGATTTGTCTTTGGAGGGGATTTTTTCATACAGGGTATCCAGGCTTTCAGCCGGGATACCTTTGTCGGCTCTTGATTGGACAAGAAGGACAGGGATCTTGATATTGGTTAATTCCCCTTGCATCACGTTGATCAACCGGTCCAGTTCAATGATCGCGCGGCTGGGGTAGTAGGGATAATCCATGTGATTACTGGCGGCTTCGAGGTTGCGCCAATCTGGTTCTCCCTTCTTGATACGCAAGTTCAATCTACCGATCAGGGGAAGCAACTTCGCGCGCGGGTCACCTGGAAGTGCGCAGGGGGCTGAGAAGGTGACCGCGGCGGTAACCTCGAACCTGGCGGCCGCGATCAGGGTGAGAATCCCTCCCATCGAAAGCCCCATTACGAACTGCCTTTCAGTGCAGCCTTTCAACAGGTTCAAGCCGTCCTCAACTGAGGCAATCCAATCGTTGCAGCGTGCGCGAGCCATATCCGCCGGCGTGGTGGCGTGACCGAACAGGCGCGGGGCGAGGACGGTGTAACCCATCCAGGGCGAGCGAATCTGCCAGCATACGCATCTCTTTGGGCGTGCCGGTGAAACCGTGTACCAGCAGGCAGCCGGTTCTACCGCCTGAAATGAAAAACGGTTCTGCCGTTTGCATGGTCAATCGGTCGGTCATGGTTCGCTCCAATTTCCAGGGTTAGAGTATCTTCAGGTCACGGGGCAGGTCGGTCATGGATTCGCTGCCGTTTTGCGTGACCAGCATGTCATCTTCTATCCTCACGCCGCCTTTGCCAGGCAGATAAATGCCGGGTTCAACTGTGTAGGTCATGCCTGCAGATAGCACTTGCCGGTTAGCGGCGAAAATGTATGGGGATTCATGATCTTCAAGCCCCAGGCCGTGCCCGGTGCGGTGGGTGAAATACACGCCGTAACCCGTACTTTCGATCACGGTGCGCGCAGCGTTATCCACGTCCCCGGCCAGAACTCCGGGTTTACCGGCAGCGCGGCCTGCGGCATTTGCTTGTTGAACAGCATCGTAGATGGTTCTAAGATCCTGGTCTAGACTGCCGATGGCGAAGGTGCGCGTGATATCAGAACAATAACCATTGGCACGCGCTCCCCAATCGATTACCAGCAGGTCGCCGTTTTGCAAGGGGCGTTGTGTTGGCACCGCGTGAGGATTGGCGCTGTTGGGTCCGCCAGCCACGATGGGCTGAAAAGGTAATTCAGGGTCCGAGCCGTTGCGCAGCAACTGAACGGAGAGTTCAGCGGCGATTTCTTTTTCAGTAACCCCGGGTTTGATCATCGGCAGTACGTCCAGCAGCGAACGCTCGGCGATGTTCACAGCGCAGCGCATATCCGCGATCTCGTCCGCGTCCTTGTGGAGACGAAGGCCGCCGAGTACCTGGTCAGCGGAGACAATCACTGCTGAAGGCACAGCTTGTTGCAGATAATCCAATTCCAGGAAGCGGATCCTTACCGGTTCAACACCAATCTTTGTCCCTTCCATCTCAAGGGGTTTGAGTGCCTGGCTGAAGGTCTGAGGCCAGGTGGATGGGTCATCGTTGAATGGTACCGGTTGGAGGGGGATGCGCGAGCCTGCCAGTTTTACCTGTTCCAGTTCGGGCAAAATCAGCAGCGGCTGATGTCCAATTTTTATAAACAGCACAGTCGGTCGTTCCATCAAGTGAAAATGCAACCCGGTGAGGTAGGTGAGGGTGGGGCCGGGATTTAAGGCGACGGCGTCTATCCCGTATTGGTTCATCAATTGGTGCAATCGGATTAATCTGGTTTCACTCATATCAAATCCTCCAGGTGGATTATAGCCTTAAGCTGCCTGAGAGAAAAGTAGAAGGACAAGTGTATAAATTTATGATGAAAACGCGGCTTAGTGTGGGAACCGGATGTTGTGAATTTACGTCAGAATTAATGTAATTAGATAATTAGGAGAAAACCATGAAAAGAAAATTATTGGTATTTGTCGTGTTAATTATGAGTATGTCCTTGATGGCAGGATGCTCCAGGGCAGACAGTGCGCAGATTCCTGATGCATCGGAGGATGTCGGAAAGATTCCAACGACGATGCTGGCAACGGAAGTGGAAGCGACACAAGTGAGCACGGAGGTACCGGTTATGGTTGTAACGGAAACCCCCGCGCCTGTGTTGAGCTTTGATGCCGCAATCTTCCGCGAAGAATCAGCTGGCATTGAATTGTCCTATCCATCAGGCTGGACGGTGAGCCCGCGCGAAGTGATCGGAGAGCGTGGGGCGCAGCAAGCGCTGCTTTCTCCCGGAAGTACGCTGGAACAGATCGCGGACGGAGGAACCCGCATCATTTTTGTGACCTACCAAGTGGGACCCGAAAAATGACCTGGACGCTTACATCACGCAGCGTAAACTGGCGTGGGATGCTTCAGGGTTTAAAACGCTGGGTGAAGAAGAATTCACGCTGGACGATGGCCGCCGGGTGGTGATCTTCACGATGGAGACCAGCGAGGGCAACCAGGTTTTGTTTGCCCTCCTGACCGCGGGAGAAGATTACCTGCTGGTAAGCGGGGATGGTGACATCAGCCTGGTGATGGAGATCATCAGGACGATCAGAATTCTCGAATAAACCTGGCCATATGACCATTGCGCATTGAGTACCTGTTTCCAATCTTCTTTTCGCAGGTTTCTTTTCTTGACACTCTGCCCTGTCTCGGTTAAAATCTGGCTACCTTTGTGAACGGGCCTGTAGCGCAGCTGGGAGCGCGCTTCAATCGCACTGAAGAGGCCGGGGGTTCGAATCCCCCCAGGTCCACAATAACGGCAGGCTCGATGAACAAATAGGCAGTATCCGGGCCCATAGCGCAGCTGGGAGCGCGTCTCAATGGCATTGAGAAGGCCGGGGGTTCGAATCCCCCTGGGTCCACAAAAGCAAAAGCAGGAGTAGTAGGTCATCCGCCAGCGAGCCGGGAGAGAGAGGTGGGAGCCCGACATGTGTTGCGGAGCACAGTGACCGAACTCGCCTGAATTCCGCGAGGATAGCTTTGCCGGTGAAAACCAGTAACCGGCAACGGGTAAGCCCGTTAGCGCGTTTGAGCGGTCTGCGCAGGCTGCAGGCAAGCAGGGTGGTACCGCGGAGGATTCCTTCGTCCCTGTACGGGAGAAGGGATTTTTATTTTAAGCATCAAGGAGCGAAAAAATGACCCGCCAGATTTCAGATTACATTCCAGGTCAAATCGAACCCAAATGGCAGCGCAAATGGGATGAAGACGGTTTATATCACGCGGATATCGATGAAACCCGCCCCAAGTTCTACGCACTCACCATGCTACCTTACCCTTCAGGCGATCTACACATCGGGCACTGGTACGCTATGGCTCCTTCTGACGCCCGCGCGCGCTTCAAACGCATGAACGGGTATAATGTGATGTTCCCGATGGGGTTTGATGCTTTCGGATTGCCGGCTGAGAACGCTGCGATAAAAAATAACATTCACCCCCGGAAGTGGACCTATGCCAACATTCAGAAGATGCGCGAGCAGTTTCGCACCATGGGTACCATGTTCGACTGGCGGCGGGAGATGGTCTCCTCGGATGTGAAATATTACAAGTGGACCCAGTGGTTCTTTTTACAACTGTTCAAGAATCAATTGGCTTACCATAAAATGTCACCGGTGGATTGGTGCCCCAACTGCAATACCACGCTGGCGCGCGAGCAGGTTTGGGGGGATGATCGCCACTGCGAACGCTGCGGTACGCCTGTGATCAAAAAGGATCTCGACCAATGGTTCTTCAGGACGACGCGTTATGCTGACGAACTGGTCATTTACGAAGGTATTGATTGGCCTGAGCGAGTACGCACACTGCAAACCAATTGGATCGGCAGGTCGGAAGGCGCGCTGGTAAAGTTCAAGACTGAAGCCGGAGACACTCTCGAGGTCTTCACCACCCGACCGGATACGCTTTGGGGTGTTACCTTCATGGTGCTCTCACCTGAACACCCCCTGGTTGAAAAGTTGACCACTATCGAACAACGCGCCGAAGTTGACCAGTACATCCTTGATGCATCACGCCAGACAGATATCCAGCGCGAGGCGACAGACAAGGAAAAAACCGGAATATTTACCGGTGGATACGCCATTAACCCGGTAAACGGTGAAAAGATCCCGGTTTGGGTCGCGGATTACGTTTTAATGACCTACGGAACCGGTGCCATTATGGCAGTTCCTGCGCATGACGAGCGCGATTTTGCTTTTGCCCGCAAGTTTGACCTCCCCATCCGCATCGTTATCCAACCGCAAGGTTTGCCTGAACTTAAAAATGAGGATATGACCATGGCGGTTCCCGCCAGCGGTACTATGGTCAATTCCGGTCTGCTCAGTGGTACACCGGGAGATATTTCGTTCAAGAAAGCGACAGAGTATGTTCAAAAGATTGGCGCAGGAAAGGCAGCCACGAACTACCGCCTGCGCGACTGGCTGATTTCACGCCAGCGTTACTGGGGCGCGCCCATCCCCATCATTCACTGTCCCGCCTGCGGTCCTGTGGCGGTGCCTGAGGAGCAGTTGCCAGTAACCCTACCGGATGATGTGGAGTGGAAGCCGACCGGTGAAAGCCCGCTAAAGCTGCACCCCAGCTGGCGTTTCACCACGTGCCCGAATTGCGGTAAGCCCGCAGAACGCGAAACGGATACCATGGATACCTTTATGTGCTCCTCCTGGTACCACCTGCGTTACCTTAGCCCGGATTATGATAAAGGACCTTTCGACCCGAAGGAATATGATTACTGGATGCCGGTCGATGTTTATACCGGTGGCATTGAACACGCCAACATGCACTTGATCTACACCCGTTTCTTTCATAAAGCACTTCGGGATATGGGGATAACAGAAGGCAATGAACCGATGCTGCAGCTGCGCAACCAGGGAATGGTGTTGGGTGAGGATTCAGAAAAGATGTCAAAAAGCCGCGGTAACGTGGTTTCACCGGATCACCTTGTAAAGTCTTACGGGGCTGACGTAACCCGCGCTTACCTGATGTTCTTTGCCCGCTGGGATATGGGCGGACCCTGGAGCAGCGGCGGCATTGATGGCGTTTCACGCTGGTTGCGCCGTGTTTGGCATACCTTACTTGAACCAGCAGCTTCAGGTAAGGCCGCTGAGGAGGACGTCAAATTGCTGCGCCGAAAACTGCACCAGACGCTGCGCTCAGTGACCAGGGATTTCGAGAATTTCGAGTTCAACACGATCATTTCAGGTTTGATGGAGCTTCTCAATGAAATGGTCCGCCTTAGAGACAAAGTTTCCACCAGCCCCGCCTGGGCTGAAGCGGTGGAGATCTATACACAGATGATGGCACCGGTGGTACCGCACATCGCGGAGGAGATCTGGCAGCGCCTGGGTAAACCTTACTCGGTACACACCAGCCGCTGGCCGCGGGTGGACGAAGCCGCCGCCGCGGTGGAGGAGATCACGCTGGTCATCCAGGTAAACGGCAAAGTGCGTGACCGCATCACCGTCCCGGCGGATATCAACGACGAGGAAGCCCGCCAGCAGGCGTTAAACAGCGAGGCAGTGAAAAAAATACTACAAGGTAGTGATCCCCGCCAGGTAATCTATGTGAAAGGGCGCCTGGTCAATATTGTTGCCTGATCTTTTGCTAGAAATAGAAAAGTGGTTGTCCAGTATCAACGGGCAACCACTTTTTTAACCCTCACTGAGTTGTTCCGCTATAATGGGTTGAGGCTATTTGTTAAATATAAACAAGCGAGGTGAACATGTTACTTGGTGAAATGACCTGGATGGAGGTTGAGCGCTACCTGGAGAAAGACGACCGCGTCATGCTGGTGACCGGTGCGACAGAACAGCATGGTTATATCTGTTTGGAGACGGATATCAAAATTCCCCTGACGCTGGCGAACGCGGCTTCTGAGCAAACCGGGGTGCTGGTGGCACCGCCATTGAATTTCGGCTGCTCTTCATACTTCGTGGATTTTCCGGGAACGATCAGTTTCCGGGTCCAGACTCTGATCAGCGCTATCGAGGATATGGTCAGGTCCGTGCATCACCAGGGATTCAAACGCATCTTGATCGTTAACGGGCACGGTGGAAATGATCCAGCGAAAGTCGCTCTGGGTGAACTGGTGAATGAATTACCGGACTTGCAACTCAGCTGGTATGACTGGTGGAAAGCAGCTTCGGTTGGGGCGGTCGCTGAAGCCCACGGATTGGATACTTATCATGCCTCCTGGATGGAAGCTTTTCCGTTCCTGCGCACCAGCGGCATTCCGGAGGGGATCAAGGAACCGTTTAAGCCTGACCAGATCCTTTCTTCTAAAAAGGTGCGCGCAGGTCTGGTGGATGGTGTTTACGGCGGGGAATATAAAGTGAGCGACGCGATCATGAACGAAGTCTTCAACACAGCCCTGCAGGATGTACTGCGCTTGTTAGATTTTGAGCCAATGCGCAAATAATCAATGAATTTCCACCCCCGCCTGTTCCGGCAAGCGCGCGCGTATGGTTTGCTGTTTACATCAACCGTCATCACTTCTTTTCTGGTGGGCGGACTTTCTGTGTTGCAGTCATTCCAGCTGAGCCGGGTGATCGCGGGGGTATTCATTGACCACCGCACCCTGATGGATGTTACCTCGATCCTGCGGGTGATCCTCGGGTTGGTGCTGCTGCGCGTTTTATTCACCATTATCAGCGAAATACTGGCGGGCACGATGGCGGTGAAGATAAAGAACCAGCTTCGTTCTGATCTGCTAGCCAAAATCGACCGATTGGGACCGGAATTCCTCAAGAGCGAGCAAACGGGGGAATTAACCACCACAGCTCTGCAGGGAGTGGATGCCCTGGATGCTTACTTCTCGCAGTATCTGCCGCAGGTTCTGGTGGCGGTGATGCTTCCGTTGACGATTCTGGCGGTCGTGTTTCCATTGGACCTGCTGACTGGCATCGTGTTCATCCTCACTGCTCCTTTGATCCCGGTGTTCATGATGCTGATCGGATGGGCGGCAGAAGCGGTTACCAGGCGGCAGTGGCAAGCCCTCACCCGGCTCGGGAGTTATTTCCTTGATACATTGCAGGGAATTGCCACATTGAAAATGCTTGGCCGCAGCCGCGATCGGGCTGTAGAGGTGCGAAATGCCAGCGAGCACTACCGGCAAACAACGCTCACAGTATTGAAGGTCACTTTCATCTCAGCGCTGGCATTGGAATTGATCGCTACCATTTCCACCGCGGTGGTAGCGGTTGAGATCGGGTTGCGCCTGCTGTATGGTCGCATTGCGTTTCAACAGGCTTTCTTCATCCTCCTCATCGCGCCGGATTTCTACCTGCCACTGCGCAACCTGAGTGCCAGGTATCACGCGGGTATGACAGGTGTGACGGCAGCGCAAAGGATATTCGACCTGCTGGACACCCCGGAACCTGGACCTCGGTTGGTCAATGAGGTTTCTCTACTTGACAAGTATTTTTCCGGTGATTTTCACATCACCGTCAGAGGGTTGTCATTTTCATATCCTGGAATGGGGCAACATTCCATCAGTGAGATTGACCTGGATATTTACAGCGGAAAACATTACGCGCTGGTGGGTTTAAGCGGGTCCGGAAAAAGTACGCTGGCGCGTATCCTACTGCGGTTTATTGAACCCGACCGGGGCGAGATTCTGATAAATGGGCTGGAAATTCGGGGCTGGGTGCGGGAGGAGTGGCGCCGCTATGTTGGCTGGCATCCGCAAACCCCCTCGATATTCAATGATAGCCTGAAAAATAACATCACACTTGGCGATGACAGTTTCTCCGGAGATGCCATTAATATTGCGGTCCAGTCAGCAGGGCTTGCCAACCTTGTAGCGCAGCTGCCATTGGGGCTGGAAACACCGTTGCTTGAGAAGGGTGTACGCTTGAGCGGTGGGGAATTGCAGAGGGTAGCGCTGGCGCGCTTGTTTCTCCGTCTCCCGGTATTGCTGGTGATGGATGAACCAACCGCTCATCTCGACACGGCACTTGAACGGTCATTGGACGAATCCATACAAGCGCTCATGCGGGGTCGGACCACTCTCACCATCGCACACCGCCTGCCTACGATTGAACAAGCAGATGAGGTCCTTTTCCTTCGGGACGGTGTCATTGCCGCTCGCGGAAAGCACACGGACTTGTTGAACTCGTCCCGAGTCTATCAAGACTTTGTGCGAGGAACAGGGAGAGAAACATGAAAGCGCTCGGCCGGGTGGTGGTCATCTTGCGACATTTCAAAGGCGAAGTATTGTTGTCGATGATGCTTGGAGTGGCTGCGATTACTGCCGGCATAGGCCTGCTTGGCACTTCCGCATATCTTATCGCCAGTGCGGCCCTCCAGCCATCCATTGCTGACCTGCAGGTGGCAATCGTCGGGGTGCGTTTCTTTGGTATCAGCCGTGGGGTTTTCCGCTACCTGGAACGACTTGTTTCACATTCGGTGAACTTGCGCGTGCTATCACACCTGCGCGAGACTTTTTACCGCCGATTAGAGCCCGGTGCTCCTGCCAATCTGGTTTCCTATCACAGTGGAGATGTGCTGCAGCGGGTGATGGGCGATTTGGAGACGCTGGAAAACTTCTACGTGCGCGTCATTTCCCCGGTGATTGTCGCGGTTGTAGTGGTCATTGGCGTGAGCCTGTTCGTAGGCGGGTACGCGGTGCAACTTGGCTTGATCCTGGCTATTGGCTTGATCATCACCGGTTTTGTGCATCCGCTCCTCTCATTGTTGGTCTCCAGGTCGCTTATCGAAAACCTGTCACAGTCCAAGGCCAAATCTGCTGCTCAAATGGTTGAGTCGCTGCAGGGTCTGGAGGACCTCCAGGCTTGTAACGCACAACAGCGATATTTTGTTTCATTGCGCGAAGAGTTTGAACGGACGGGAAGACTGCAAAACCGCCTGACATACATTAGCGGCATCAGCAGCGGGTTGACACTGCTGTTCACCAACCTGACCATACTGGCTCTGTTGTGGGCAGCCATTCCTTTGGTAGGAGAAGGTTCCTTCACCGGCGTCTCGCTGGCGGTGGTTACATTAGTAGCGCTTGCCAGTTTTGAGGCTACCACGCCGCTGCCGGCAGCCGCGCTCAACCTGAACGCCAGCCGGGTTGCAGCCCAACGTCTTTTCTCAGTTGGAGAAGATGTGACGGAGAAAAAAGTGGAACCAGGCGCGGTAAGGCTTGACCTTTTACCTGAGGTCAAAATGGAGAAAGTTGGCTTTTGGTACGAACAGGAGGGGGAATCGATCCTCGAGGAGATCGATCTTCAACTCACCCCGGGGAGGCGAATTGCTATCATTGGTGCCAGCGGTGTTGGAAAGACCAGCCTAATTAATTTGATGCTCGGTTTTGAAAAATCCCAGACTGGTAGGTTGACCGTTGGTGGAATTGAAGCGCATGACCTGGACCCGGAGATGGTGCGGACTCTCTTCGCGGTTCTTCCCCAAGCCGTGTACTTGTTTGATGACACGCTGCGCGGCAACCTGCTGCTGGCGAAACCTGAGGCTATGGATGAGGAATTGACTTCCGCACTTGACCGGGTGGATTTGACCGGCTGGTTTAGCGCATTACCCGATGGTCTCGATACCTGGGTCGGTGAGCATGGCCTCAGGATGAGCGGTGGCGAAAGGCAGCGGTTGGGTATCGCCCGTGTGCTATTGCAGGACAAACCGCTAATCCTGATGGATGAACCTACCGCCAACCTGGACCGCAGCACAGCGCGAAAGGTGATGAACAACTTCTTCTCACATTCCTCGCAAAAGGGAGTGTTGCTGGTCACGCATGACCTTGACCTGCTTCCGCAGATGGACGAAATAATCGTTCTTTCAGGAAGCAGGATCGTACAACGGGGAACCCTGGAAACACTGAAAATGTCACAAGGCGAATTTAGGAATTTGTTTGATTGGGAAGCTAACAGGTTGAGCGAGGAGTAAAACGCGGGATTATTGACAGGTGCAATCTAATTGTCATCGCGTTGAAGAGCTTTTTCGATCTCTTTCATGCTGATGGTGCCTGGTCTTAATATCCTCACTTCTTCGGTCGTGCAGTCTACCACAGTGGAGGGTACCCCTCCGGGGCATCGCCCCCCATCCAGAATGAGGGGAACACGCTTGTTCAGCTGGCGTTCCACATCCTTGGCGTCATGTGGATTGTTCATACCACTCAGGTTGGCTGATGTGGTAGCGATTGGCCCGAATTTTCGCAGCAAATCAAGCGCTACAGGGTGATTTGGCATCCTGATGCCTATCGAACTGCCTGCAGACAGCAGTTCCGGCAAGTCTTTCTTTTTTGGGACAACGATCGTCAACCCGCCAGGCCAGAAATTGGCAACTAATTTGCGCGCAGTCTCAGAAAGATCGTCAGTAAGCAGGTTCAATTGGTCCAAATCACCGATGAGTACAGCGATGGCTTTGTTGGCATCTCTGCCTTTGGCTTCGAACAGCTTGATGATTCCCGGGGAATAAAAGGCATTGGTACCCAACCCGTAAACAGTATCGGTAGGGAAAGCCACGATCTCTCCATCATTCAAGAGATCGATAGCAGTTTCTATCGATGCAGGGTTATCCGCGGGAAGGGTGATGGTCTGCATGCATGCCACTCACTTAGAGTTGGATTTTAATAATGCGCGGTAATAAGGCCAGGTCTTTGTGAACCGTAACAACTGCCTGTGGCAATCGCCGGGCAACGATTTCCCCGACCGCAATATGTTGATTATATTGTATTTCCAGAAATGCACAGCCGCCAGGATTAATAAGACCTGAGATTTGATCAATTAGTTTTTTTATCAATTCAAGTCCATCTGATCCACCATCCAGGGCGGCGCGTGGTTCAAACCTTGATACGGCCAGGTTTACCAGCGTTCCTGTTGGGATGTAAGGAAGATTGGCAAGTATGAGGTCCAATTTACATGTTATCCCTTCCAGCAGGTTCCCCTGTATGAATTCAATCTGTTGGTTGACGTTATAGAAAGCCGCATTAATTCGGGCAACATCGAGCGCATCAGGGGAAATATCTACGGCAGTGATCTCAAGATGAGGAAAACGGTGTGCAAGCGTGATGGCGATGACACCAGAGCCGGTACCAATATCCATAATATTCTTACTTGCGGGGTGCATTTTCAACCAGGAGATGGCATGGTCGACCAAAAGTTCTGTTTCAGGCCTGGGGATGAGAACCCGCTGATCGACATGAAAATCAAGCCCGAAAAAAGCCTGCCTACCGGTTATGTAAGCCAGCGGTTCACCAGCTAATAGGCGGTCGACCGCATCTTCCAGCAGGCGCAACTGATCCGTGGTCAGAGTTATTTCAGGATGAGCAACGATATACGAGACGGGTTTATCCAGGATATGAGATACGATGGCGTTGAGTTCAATTGCAGGGAATTCACTTTTGCCGTGAAGGCGCGTGTGGGTACGGATTTTCCAGCTGCCGAGATCAACTCTCTTCATATTCGCCAGTGGTGGCCAGCCGATCGCTCTCATCACGCATGGAAAGTTCATCGATGAAGAGATCGATATCGCCTGCCATGACCGCGGGGAGGTTGTAGGAGGAGACATTGATGCGGTGGTCCGTTACCCGGCTTTGAGGGTAGTTGTAGGTGCGGATCTTTTCGGAGCGGTCGCCGGTTCCTACCTGTGAACGGCGGTTTTCCTCGCGTACCTGCCGCCGCTTTTCCTCTTCCATTTCAAACAACCTGGCACGCAAGATTCCCATGGCACGCAGTTTGTTTTGCAGTTGTGATCGTTCGTCCTGGCAGGTTATAACAAGGCCAGTAGGAAGGTGGGTGAGGCGAATGGCTGTGGCGTTCTTCTGCACATTCTGACCACCTGCGCCGGAAGAAATAAAAACATCAACGTTGATGTCATTATTGTGAATTTGGACGTCCACTTCTTCAACTTCTGCCATTACTGCCACTGTCACCGTGGAAGTATGGATGCGCCCGCTGGATTCGGTCGTGGGAATGCGTTGTACCCGGTGAACACCGGACTCGAATTTGAAACGAGAATAGGCTCCCCTACCCTTAACCATAAAAATTACTTCTTTATAGCCGCCTATCCCTGTTTCGTTTGAAGAGATCATTTCCACGGTCCAGCCGCGCGCTTCAGCGTAATGCATGTACATGCGCATCAACTCAGCGGCAAAAAGACCGGCTTCATCCCCACCGGCACCGGCTCTAATCTCGATAAACACATTATGGTCATCGCGCGGATCTTTCGGGATGAGCAGCCGTTTGAGTTGATTTTCCATGTCCTCAACCTGCCCGGGGAGTTCCAGCAATTCAAGATCTGCCAATGCGCGCATCTCTTCATCATCGCTTGAGGCAAGTTGTTTGGCTTGTTCCAACTGGCTGAGCAGCGAGCGGTAACGGGATGAAAGCTGAATGACCGGTTCCAGTTCAGACCGCTCTTTGGCGAGTTCAACAACTTTCTGGTAATCCTGGCTGTTCTCATCCATCTGGCGGGTGAGGTCAGCGTATCTGTTTTCGATTGAAGTGATCATGTCGATCATGGCATACCTGGCGTTTCAGGATTGAATCGCTAAGATTATACCAGCCTTCATCTATAGCAAATGGATTTGACTGATGCAAGGTTATTTGTGACTTTGTCATTTACCTTTTTTGTTAGTTCGCTTAAAATTGAGGTAACTTATTCCCCTGGAGGAACCCATGTCCTGTTATGACAAAATGGTGTACCAGAGCACAAAAGCCCCCGCAGCCATCGGTCCGTATTCAATCGCCGCTGGAGGAGGTCCGTTTGTTTTCAGCGCTGGTCAGATCGCAATCGATCCGGCAACCGGCGAACTTGTTCCCGGTGGTATTGAACAGCAAACGCACCAGGTATTTGCCAACTTAAAGGCTGTATTGGAGGCATCCTCCTCATGCCTTGAGAAAGTGGTCAAGACCACGGTTTACCTTCAGGATATGAAGGATTTCCCCGCGATGAACAAAGTATATGGAGAATACTTTGCTTCTCAACCTCCAGCGCGTACAACGGTGGCGGTCGCCGGTCTCCCGAAAAACGCATTGATCGAGATCGAAGTCATCGCCCTGCTCTGCAAAGAAGGCGATTGTTGACCCGTTCCCGGGCAAAACTTGACCTTACTGTAGAGATATGGCACCTGTAAAAGTATCGGTCATTATTCCCTGCTACAACGAGGAAAGCACGATCGAGGAATTGCTGGATGCGATTCTCGCTCAAACCTATCCGGTTGACAGCTTGGAGGTCATCATTGCCGACGGTCTTTCCACTGACCGTACGCGGGAACGCATCGCGGCTTTTAAAATCAATCATCCGCAGCTTGAATGTCAGGGTTGTTGATAATATCCAACAGACCATTCCTGCCGCGCTGAACCAGGCCATCACCGAATCGCATGGCGAGGTTCTTGCGCGCATGGACGCGCACGCCATCCCGGTTCCTGATTACATTGAAAGATGTGTTGCATCATTACTCGCCGGATGTGGCGAGAATGTAGGCGGTGTCATCGATATCAAGCCGGGGAAGGATGACTGGATCGGGCACGCGATCGCAGTGGCCACTGCCCATCCCCTGGGGGTGGGAGACGCGCGTTACCGATGGGCGAAAAAAGCCGGCGAGGCTGATACAGTGGCTTTTGGCACTTATAAACGCTCGCTCGTTGACCAAATCGGTGGTTATGATGAATCTTTACGGATCAACGAGGATTATGAATTTAACACCCGCATCCGCCGCGCAGGTGGCAGGATTTGGGTCGATCCCGCCATCAGAGTGGGGTATTACTCAAGACCTGATCTCAAATCACTCGCGAGGCAATACTTTACTTACGGTTATTGGAAGTTTAAGATGTTGCAGCGTTATCCAGACACACTGCGTTGGAGACAGGCGCTCCCACCCGTTTTCGTTTCCGGGATTTTGATGTTATCATTACTTTCCATATTCTGGATTCCCGCACGGATAGGCCTGGTGGTGGTGTTGAGCCTCTACCTGGCTATCCTTCTGGTTGGTTCCATCAAATCAGCCATCAAACGGAAAAGAGTTACTCTTATTCCCGGGATTCCAATTGCCATCATGACCATGCATTTCTCATGGGGCAGCGGTTTTTTGTGGAGCATATTGAAAGGTCTATTTACGGGTTCAAAGAATGGCAATTGAAAAACCTCAGTTGAAGAAAAGGTGGCGCATCCGCATCGGTGAGAGGCAGGCGATCCTGTTTCTTGGTGATCTTTTCGTTACCTATCTTGCCATGTTTATTGGCTTGTATTTTTGGGGGCAAAAGGACTGGCTGGATTTTTCCTGGGAATTCCTGGGTCAGCGCGCTCCTTTCTGGTTCTACCTGTTACCACTGCTATGGATCATCTTCCTGATCGAGATTTACGATACCCGCAAAGCAAACCGCAGGGAGGATGTGATCCGCGGCATCGCTACTGCGGCTGGGATAAGTATCGTTATTTACCTGATCATATTCTTCATTTCTGAACCCAATTCTCTACCGCGGCGGGGCGTATTCATCTTCATCATTGCAGCCACAGTGCTCACTTTTGCCTGGCGGCTGTTGTACATCCGCATTTTCACCGCCCCGGTTTTCATGCGGCGGGCGTTAATGATCGGTGCTGGCAAAGCCGGTTCAACGCTGGCTGCCATGTTGCGGGATATCCATTCCGGCCCATTCATTCTTGTCGGTTACATCGATGATGATCCCGATAAATTGGGGAAAGAGATCAACGGATACCGGGTATTGGGTAATGGTTCAATGATGACCCGGCTTATAGAGGAGCTTGATATCACAGACCTGATCTTTGCCATTTCAGGGGAACTAAAGCCTGAATTATTCCGTTCGATCCTGGAAACCGCTGAGACCGATGTCGAGGTAACTTCCATGCCGACACTTTATGAAGAGGTATTCGGGCGGGTCCCAATATTCCTGCTGCAATCTGATTGGATTCTCCGATCCTTCATTGATCAAACCCACACAACCGGGGTTTACGAGAGTGTTAAACGGCTCAGTGATATTGCCGGCAGCGTGTTAGGGTTGATCTTATTGATCATTTTGTACCCCTTGATTGCCCTATCCATCATCATTGATTCAGGTTTTCCTGTGCTCTATTCGCAAATGCGGGTTGGCAAGTATGGTCAGCCATACAAGATTTACAAATTCCGCACCATGTACCAGGATGCTGAAAAAGACGGTGTGGCACGTACCGCGTCAGTGGACGATACCAGGATTACCCGCCTGGGCAGGATCTTACGCCGCAGCCATTTTGACGAACTGCCGCAATGCTGGAACATATTGATCGGTGAAAACAGTATCATTGGACCGCGGGCGGAACAGATAGAGCTGGTCAACAAGTTTCAGCAGGAACTGCCGTTTTACCGCGCACGTTTGTTCGTCCGCCCGGGCCTCACCGGATGGGCTCAGATCAACCAGCGCTATGCCTCCACCGTCGAGGATACAGCGGTTAAGCTTGAATATGACCTGTATTACATTAAGAACCGAAACCTGCTTCTGGATCTGACGATCATCCTCAGGACTGTTGGAATGGTGCTGGGATTCAAAGGACTTTGATGAGAACAAAACCTATCATGCGCAACAGGTACATGGTCATAATTGATATGATCCTCACGGTCATTGCCGTGTTTGGCGCTTATGCTTTACGCCTTGAGCTAGGTGCGCTATTCTTCTTTTATCTCCCATCAGCGTTCTGGATGATTGCAGTTTCTTTACTGATAAAAATTCCGATCTATTACTTTTTCGGTCTATATCGCCGCTTGTGGGGATACGCCAGCACAAAAGAATTGAGACTGATCCTGGTAGCCGTTACCAGCGCTTCTGTGCTTGTATCTATCATCATGATCCTGCTATTAACTTTCAAAGCTTTCAACGGTTTTCCCCGTTCTGTATTGATCATCGACTGGTTGCTCTCCATCTTTCTCATAGGCGGAACACGGTTCACCATTCGCCTTGTCGCGGATAATATCAGCACGGTATCCAGCGGGACCAGGAGCAAGCAAGCGAAACGGGCACTGATCATCGGTGCTGGAGATGCCGGGGCACTGGTTGTTCGGGAATTGCAGAAGAACCCCGACCTTAACCTCATTCCGGTTGGCTTTCTGGATGACAACCCAGTCAAGATGAAGCAGCAGATCCACGGAATACCGGTTGTGGGAACATTATCTGAAATAGGTAAAATCCTGGAGCACCGTAAGATTGATGAAGTGGTCATTGCCATCCCCAGTTCAAGCGGTAAGGTCGTGAGAATGATCGCTGATGTATGCCGTCTTCGCGGCATTCCCTTCAGGACCATGCCGGGTATCTATGAGTTGATCGGCGGCAAGGTCAGCATCAACCGCCTGCGGGAAGTGGATATCACCGACCTGCTGCGCCGTCAGCCTGCCCACATGCGCGAGGAACTGATCGGTCAGACACTGACCAACAAACGGGTGATGGTCACCGGCGCGGGTGGCTCGATCGGGCGGGAATTATGCCGGCAGATTACCCGCTGGCAGCCTTCCCACCTTATCCTGCTTGGGCACGGTGAGAACAGTATTTTTGAAACCCTGCTTGAATTGCAGGAAAATTCCCCGGGACTTTCTCTGACACCGGTGATTGCCGATGTGCGTGATTATCAACGCATTCATAATATTTTCGCGCTCCAAAAACCGGATATCGTCTTCCACGCGGCAGCCCACAAACATGTGCCGCTGATGGAAATGAACGTTGATGAAGCGATCGATAACAACGTGCGCGGGACGCGCAATGTGGTACGGGCGTGTGAAGAGAACAATATTGAACGCCTGGTGATGATCTCAACAGACAAAGCCATTCGTCCGGCGAACATAATGGGTGCCACCAAGCGTTTATCTGAAATGATCGTGCTGGATGCTGCCGTGCGCAGCGGACGCGCGTACAGCGTGGTGCGTTTTGGCAATGTTCTCGGCAGCCGCGGCAGCGTGGTGCCGCTGTTCAAACATCAAATTGCCACGGGTGGACCGGTGACGATCACCCACCCGGATATGAAGCGTTACTTCATGACCATCCCGGAAGCGGTTTACCTTGTGCTGCAAGCCGCGGGCATGGGAAACGGCGGTGAAACCTTTGTGCTCAACATGGGGCAGCAGGTGCGCATTCTCGACCTGGCGGAAGACCTGATCCGCCTTTCAGGGCTTGAACCGGGCAAGGATATTGAAATCGTGTTTACCGGCATTCGTCCCGGCGAAAAGTTGAGCGAGGATCTGTGGGAGGAAGGCAATCAATTCGAACCCACACAGCACCCTGATATTTACCAGTTCGATGATCCGACCAACCTGCGCGGAGACGAGTTGAAAGGCAAGGTCGATCAGTTGCTGGAGCTCGCGGATAACGGGAAAGCCGGTGAAATCATCACACTTATCGACGAGACCATCCCCGGCGCGTCCCTGGGGAGTACACCACCGCCTGAACTGCTCTCGATCGAATGATCATGAAAGCTTCTCTTGCAGAGTGGAATGGATTTCTCAAGAACTATCCCAATGCCCACTTTTTACAGACGGGAGCCTGGGGGGAACTAAAAGCCCGCTTTGGCTGGAAACCCGTTCGATTGGTAAAGGGTGACAGCGGGGCGCAGATTCTCTTCCGTAAACTCCCGTTTGGTTACACGATCGCGTACCTGGCAAAAGGTCCTGTTGGTGATGGCTGACGAGTTATATGGTGAAATTGAAACCGTCTGCCGCCAGAACAATGCCATCCTGTTGAAAATTGAACCTGACCGGTTTGAAGATGGCGGAGCGGTTGGTCCACCATTACAGGAAGGGTTAATCGCTGTTAGACCGATTCAACCCCGGCGCACGGTTATCGTATCTCTTGAAGGAACTGAGGAAGAGATCCTTGACCGCATGAAGCAAAAAACACGCTACAACATCCGCCTGGCCGAAAAAAAGAGTGTCGTGGTAAAAAAGTCAGACGATGTACCACAATTCTATCGGATGGCGGTGTTGACAGCGGAGCGCGATCAATTCCACGTACATACACGGGCTTATTACCAGAGCGTGCATGATCTCCTCGGTGCCCAGGGTAACTGTGCGCTGCTGACCGCTTATTACGGCAGCCAGGCGCTGGCATCACTTTTTGTTGTCGCAGGTGGTGAAACCGCGTATTATCTGTATGGTGCCTCTTATGACATTGAAAGGAACCGCATGCCCACTTACCTGATCCAGTGGGAAGCGATGAAGTGGGCGAAAGCCAGAGGCTGTAAACACTATGACCTGTGGGGCATACCTGATCTTGATGAGGAAGACTTGGAGGAGAAATTCGGGGAAAAAGACGCTCATAATGGGTTATGGGGAGTCTACCGGTTTAAACGCGGTTTTGGGGGCGAAATCAAACGCAGTGTTGGTGCCTGGGACAAGGCTTATCACGACAGGTTATATGCTGCTTATTCATGGGTGATGAAATTCAGGGGCGGTGGGGGTGATTGAACCATGATCGCTTACTGCCAGAAATGCGGTACAAGGGTAGAAACCAGGTTCATCGATGGCAGGGAGCGCGCAGTGTGTCCGAACTGTGGGACGATCTTTTACCAACAGTGGAAGGTAAGCGCTGGTGTGCGCGTAGTCAAGGACGGCAAACTGCTTCTGGTACAACGCGCGATCGACCCCTGGCGCGGCAAATGGCACATGCCCGCGGGGTACGTCGAGGTGGATGAAGAGCCACGGCAGGCTGCGGAGCGTGAAGCCAGGGAGGAGACCGGCTTGAATGTGCGCGCGGAAAATCTTGTGGATTGTTACCTCGATACGGAAGACCCGCGCGGAAATGTCATCATCCTTCTATACGACGCGACCATTATTGATGGAAACCTGACCCTCAGTAAAGAAACCCAATCGGTCAACTTCTTCTCTCCGCATGAGATATCTTCTCTGCCACTGGCAGGGATGAGCTCGGAAAAAGAGATAAATGATTGGTTGTTAACCGTTCAGTGAAAACCTAATGAATTTGAATTCTGACACCTGGAACGAAACTATCAAGCGATTACCCGGCGCGAATTTCCTGCAGACCCGGGAATGGGCTGAGGTTAAAGGACAGGTGGGTTGGGGGAGAGAGGAATTCACCTGGCGTGATGAAAAAGGAAAGGTCATCGCGGCCGCTCAACTGCTGATCCGATCCACCCGCTTGCTCCGCGTTGGTCCGCGCATCAGCATCGGTTATATCCCGCGCGGTCCCCTGGCCAACTGGGAAGATCCCGACATGACCGGGAAAATACTCAATGATATTCAAACCATTGCCCGGCAGAAGAAGCTGGTTTTCCTGAAGATCGATCCGGAAATTACTATTAAAGTGCCAGGGTTGAAACAGAAAATACAAGTGAAAAAAGCGATAACGGGGAACAAATCCTCACGGAATTACGAGCTCGTGGATGGCGGCTTCTCTCCGGAACAGGTTCAATTCAAGAACACCATGCTCCTTGATCTTAAAGGTGATGAGACGGCATGGCTGGCGAAAATGAAGCAAAAGACCCGTTATAACCTGAGGCTGGCGCAGAAAAGCGGTGTTGTGGTGAGGAAGGCATCGCTCGCAGACCTACACTTGCTTTACACGATGTTTGCCGAAACCGGCAATCGTGATGGTTTCATCATCCGCCCAGAAGCGTATTACGTGGATGTGTGGTCACGCTTTATCAAAGCTGGAATGGCAGAAGGCATGATCGCGGAGGTTGAAGGTTTACCTGTGGCAGGGCTGGTCTTCTTCTATTTTGGCAGACGTGCCTGGTTTGTCTATGGCATGTCCAGCGGTCAATTAAGGGAAAAAATGCCGAATTATCTGCTGCAATGGGAGGCGATGCGCTCAGCGCGTGAGAAGGGCTGCAGTGAATATGACCTTTGGGGGGCTCCAGATACGTTTGACGACAATGATCCCATGTACGGGGTGTATCGTTTCAAGGAAGGTCTTGGCGCGGAGGTTGTGCGCACCATAGGTGCCTGGGATTACCCGGTAAAACCCTTGCTTTACCATCTCTACCTCCAGGTAATCCCACGCCTGCTTACAATAACCCGCTTCTTCAGGCGTAAACAATTACAGCAGGAGGTGTTATGAATATTCCCAGGGTGAAGCTGGCACACTTGCCAACGCGTATCGAGTACCTGCCACGGGTGACTGCGGCATTGGGCGGACCTCAGATCTATTGCAAGCGCGACGACCAGACCGGGTTGGGTTTTGGGGGCAATAAGACACGCAAGCTGGAATTCCTGCTGGCTGAAGCAGAAGCCAACAACGCGCGGACGCTCGTCAGTGTGGGTGCCATTCAATCCAATCACTGCCGGCAGGTCGCAGCAGTGGCGGCGCGCTTCGGGTATGATTGTATTCTCGTGCTCTCAGGGAACGAACCACGGGTAGCGAGCGGTAACTTGTTCCTGGATCAGCTTTTCGGTGCTGAAATCGTTTGGGCGACGCGTGAAGATCGCCAGGAGGTGCTCGATGAGACTTTCCGGCAGGCGCAGCAAGCCGGGCGCAAGCCTTACATGATCCCTTACGGCGGATCAAGCGCGACCGGGATGATGGGCTACGTTGAGGCCATGAAAGAAATAGCCACTGAAGCGGTTCAGTTTGACTGGATCGTCACCGCTTCTTCCAGCGGCGGCACGCAGGCAGGTATGGTGCTTGGTGCGTTGACCACGGGATATCCAGGCAAAATTCTGGGTATCTGCATTGAGGGCAGCGCGGAGGAGTTGGCGGGGACTGTAACAAGCCTGGTGCGGGAAGGTGCCGAACTGATTGGGGAGAATATCGAGATTTCCAGAGACATGGTCCTGGTAAACGACCATTACACCGGCGGTGGGTACGGTGTGATGGATAAACCGGAAATTGAAGCCATTAAGTTGTTTGCCCGTCATGAAGGATTACTGCTGGACCCGGTGTACACTGGCCGAGCGGCTGCAGGTCTGATTGACCTGGTGCGCAAAGGGTATTTCAAAAATGAAGACAAGGTACTTTTCTGGCATACTGGCGGAACCCCTGCGCTTTTTGCAGAGCCTTACCTGTCTTTACTGCAGCAGTAACCAGATACTGGACAAAGAAAACCGATTTTCGGCATGCTATAATGCTTAGTTGGAGATAAGCATTGAATATTGATGTCGCCACCACCTTCAAGGTGATCCTGGTTCTGTTCGCGATTGCAGCGTTCACCAGCCTGGTAATGGCGTTTAAATCCATCAGAGCCGGGCACAAGCTGCTGTTCTATCAAAAACGCCAGGTTTTGGTTTATCACGGCTGGCGGCTGGTATTGTTGGCAATCGGGTTGGTTCTTGCCGGTTTTCTCCTCACCCGTTTCGGTGAACCGGCAGTGTATAAATATTTCCCTCCATCGCCAACCATCACCCTGACACCTACCATCACCATTACACCCACTGTTACGAACACCCCTTCGATGACTTTTACCCCCACAATCACCCTGACACTTTCACAGACCTACACGCCTTCGCTGCCCGAGTTTATCCAGGCAACCATCCAAACGCCTGTCGGACCGGACGCCAGCGCGATTTTCAGCCCGATCAGTTTTTCCGACCAGACTGAGGATGATGGGGTGGTGGAGTCATTTACGGAATTTGAGCTGCCGGTGAGCACGCTTTTTGGCCGTTTCACCTACGATAAAATGGCAGCGGGTGTTCAATGGACAGCGCTGTGGTTGTACGGGGAAGAAATTGTGTGTTCGGAAACGATACCCTGGGATGGCGGGACGGGCGGAAAAGGATACACAGACTGCACCCGCCCTGTAGAGGATTGGTTACCTGGTTTGTATGAAGTACGCATTTTTGTCGGTCAAACCTGGAAGGTCTCCGGGACCTTCAGGATCCTCGGTGAAGAATCCTTAGAGAATGTCCCCACTGCTTCTGATGCACAAACCCCTGAGGTGGAGATCGCTACTGCAACCCCTGAACCTCCAGCACCCTAACTTAATATGTGACCAGGTTTGACCTGGCAAAGAACCCGGCGATCTCAGCTGCGAGGCGGGCATTATTTTCCAACAGTGCCAGGTTGGCTTTCAGGCTTTTTCCCGAAGTAGTGTTATTCAGTTTATCCAGGAGGTAGGGGGTTAACGCCGCGCCGGCGATGCCCTTGCGCCTGGCGGATTCGACCGCTTTGTCAATGGCATCATCGATCCTAACTTTGTCCAGTTCATCCTCCGCGGGGATGGGGTTGCACACCAGCAGTGAGCTGGTGCATCCGGCATCCCAGTGCGCGCGGGCGATTTCGTAGGCGTCGCGTGCGGTTTCCAGGCGGAAATCCACGCTCAGCCCGCTTTTTCTTGTGTAGAACGCCGGGAAATCATCTGTCCGGTAACCTAAAACCGGAACCCCGCGCGTCTCGAGCGCTTCAAGTGTGGCAGGAAGGTCGAGGATGGCCTTGGCCCCGGCGCAGACGACAACGACCGGGCTGTGTGCCAGCTCGTTCAAATCAGCAGAAACATCGGACGGATTGCCGCGATGCACGCCGCCTATTCCACCGGTCGCGAATACCCTGATTCCGGCGGTCCTGGCGGCGAAGAGCGTGGCCGCAACGGTCGTGCCACCACTTAGCTTCTGGCTGATTGCAACGCCGATATTGCGCGGGTTCACCTTGATGACCGCGTCATTTTCTGCCAGCAGGTTTAGCTCATCATGCGAAGTGCCAATAACCATCATGCCGTCGATCATGGCGATCGTGGCAGGAATCGCGCCATGCTCGCGAATAATATTTTCCATCGAACGCGCGAGTTCAAGGTTCACGGGGCGGGGTAGCCCGTGGGTGATCACCGCTGACTCCAGCGCGACGACTGGTTTACCGTGGTTAAGGGCGTAGCTCACATCAGGATGGATGCGGAATGATTCCGGAAGGTGTCGTTTCATGTTCAATCTCCTAACAAGATATACTGGAGTATATAATAGATTCATGGCATCCTGATACTTTGAATATGAACCCTTTGTGTCTAACTAAAAACCTGCACATATAGGCATTATGAATGGAAAATGATCCTAGCGAAGTTAAGAACTACCGCATCATAAAAATGGAGTGGGCGATTCCAATGGTCTTCACGTACGCATTGGGGATAAGCCTGGTGCATTACCTGGGGGGCAACATCAATACTTTTGACCTCGTATTCGGTTTTTTCATCTGCCTGTTTATCTTTGCCATGCGAGCTGTGTTAAACGCTTATTTTGACCATCCCGAATCACCTCAATCAACCTTACGCACGACCGACCCAGCCTGGGAAGTGTTAAAAGGTCATAAAAGAAACCTGCTGCTGCAGATTTCGCTGTTGATCCTCACTGCCGGGGCGATGCTCACGGTTATCCTTATCGTGCGCAAGTCGTTATCCGTACCCGGAATGGTTTACCTGGGCCTGGCATTGCTGGGTTACTTTTTCTCAGCAACACCGCCATTGCGATGGGATAGGATTGGATATGGCGACCTCGTTGAGGGGATTGTCACGGTGAACCTTGTGGCAGCTTTTGCCATGAGCCTCCAGGGTATGGAGGTGCCATTCCTGTTACTGCAATTGACCTTGCCACTGCTGCTAATCTACCTGGCGACGAGGGTCGCTTTTTCATTCAGGCAATACGGATTCGATACCATGCACGGTCGTAAAAGCATGGTTACGCTAATCGGTTGGCAGAACGCGGTAATTTTGCACAATATGCTAATTCTTGGCGCGTTTATCCTGATCGGGGTATTTATGCTAACGGGATTACCCTGGTCGTTATCCTGGCCGATGCTGCTGGCGCTGCCGGTTGGTACTGTTCAAATCTGGCAGATGATGCGCATTGCTGATGGCGCGAAACCAGCATGGAAGTTGTTGTTATGGATGGCGATGGGATTCTTTCTGGTGATGGTATACCTTGTACTTGTCTCGTTGTGGACTTGATATTGTGAAGTGTTAATGATTATAATCGGATAAAAATAGGAGGATTAAAAATGCTCAAAGAAAAAACATCAGCTCCTGATTTCACGCTGCCGGACGAAACCGGAGAAATGCGCAGCCTTTCGAATTATTTAGGGCAGAACATCGTATTGTATTTTTACCCGAAAGATGACACCACCGGATGTACAACAGAGGCGTGTAATTTCAGGGATGATTACAGCGCTTATGAGAAATCCGATGTGGTGATCCTGGGTGTGAGCCCCGACTCGCCGCAATCACATGCGAAGTTCAAAGCCAAATATCAACTGCCATTCACGCTTCTGGCAGATGAAGACCACAAGGTTTGTGAACTTTATGAAGTTTGGGGAAAGAAAAAAATGTACGGTAAGGAATACGATGGCGTGTTCAGGACGACGTACATTATTGGCAAGGATGGCAAGATCCTCAAGGTGTTCGAAAATGTAAAACCGGCGGATCACAGCGCTGAGATACTGGCTGTCTTGTAGACACAAAATCGGAAGGGGTGCGACTCACGTATCCCTTCTTTACATTTTATTGCAGATTGAGGATGACCCTGCCTTTTCCCCAGAGTTGTTCCAGCTTGTAGTAATTTCGCCTATCAGGAGAAAAGATGTGGATGACGATATCTTCAAGGTCAGCCACCATCCAACCGTCCCTTGATTCTCCTTCGATATTAAACACAAAGTCTTGATCTGCTTTTACATATTCACGCAGGGAGGTTGCCAGGGCTTGCAGCATACGGTCACTGGTACCATTACAAATAATGAAGTAATCGGTGAAGGTTGTTAGTTCACGGATATCCAGCAGAACGATCTTTTCAGCTTTTTTTTCTTCCAGGAAATTTACGATTTGATGTGCTTTTTCAAGTGGTTCCAGTTTTCACCTCGAAAGATATATTGTTGTTCATTCTAACATAGAACAGATCAACCTTTGAATGGGTGGCGGGAAAGGATCGTGTAAACGGGGCCGGAGGGCTGGAGAAGCGATTTGAAGAGAACCACATCGTTTACGGTCATCTGTCCAAAATACGGTTCCCGCTCGAGATTCATCAGCTTCTCGAGCAACTCGCGCTGCACCGGATTGGAGAATTGTTGATTGATACGCGCCAGTGTGAGATGAGGGGAGAACTTCCTGCCTTCAGAAGGAAAACCGATCACAGCTGTTTCCGAATCGACATGTTGAAACAATTCCAGTAACAAATCTGCCGGGTGCGCACCGACCCAGAGCACGCGCGGGCGTTTTCTCCATCCTGGAAATGCCCCCAGCCCCTGGATAGTGATTGAAAAAGGAACGTACCTGCTCGTTACTTCTTCCAGGCATTGACTTATCGCCGGAATCCGGAATGATTCAACATCACCCAGGAACTTGAGTGTAAGGTGAATGTTCCCGGGTTTAACCGGGCGCAGCCCGGCGGCACGCGTGTCCAGCTTGTGAAGCCGTATGAAATCCGCCAGGTTTTGATGGATTTCGTCGGTTAGCGGTAAAGCAATAAAGGAGCGAATGAAATCGGGCATACATCTCCTTCCGGGTCGATACTGCCAAATAATCCTGCAGTCGATTGGTGTTATCTACACATTTTACCTAAAACATGGTATAAAAACATCACCCTGCTGTGTTCGTGATGATGCGACACCGGTTTTGAGCCAACACTTACTAAAGGGATCCTCTACTCAACAGGGTAACGCGATAGGCTTCGGCCAAGGCGGGTCTCTGTGGCAGGATCCACCTGCTTCGGCAGGTTCAAAACTACGCAGCACACGGCACGGTGGGGTCTTTTATTTAAATTTCCTGAAAACAATTATGGATTTCTCGTTGACTTTCTCTCTTTCTATTGCTACACTATGAAAGAACAAGGAGGAATAATATGGCAACTTTTCGATTGGTGCTGTTAAGTGGTAGCGGTGCGGGTACGGAATATCCGCTGGAAAAATCAGAGATCTACCTGGGTCGTGACCTGAGTAATGATGTGGTAATCAACGACCCCGAGGTTTCACGGCAGCACGCCCGGCTGGTGTTGACCGGTAATACATACGCCATGGAGGATCGCGGGTCAACCAACGGAACATTCCTGCGCGGTCAACGGTTAAGTGGCCCAATACTCTTAAACCCCGGTGAAATCATCACCATTGGTGAGAAGGTAATGCTCAAATTTGAAGGCGCTCCTATCGACCCGAATGCCACAGTTGCGGCGTTCAGGCGGCCGTCGGCTGAAACTTACACCCCGGCTGCACCGGTTTCTCAACCTTTTATTCCACAGCAACCCGTATCCCAACCCTACATCCCGCAGCAACCCGCTGCACCGCAGTATGTTGCTCCTCAGCCGGTAGCACCGCAATACGTACCTCAACAGCCCGCAACACCCCAATACGTACAACCGCAACCGGTTCAACAGGTTTACACCCCCGTAGTTACGTCTGGCCCGGTATACCAGGCTCCAGTTGCGCCAAAGAAAAAATCTGGCTGGTTGGTCGCTTTACTGGTGGTAATCGGAATCCTGCTTATCTTTTGCATCATCCCCTGGGTTCTCATCGAGATCACAGATAGCTATTGCGCTCTGTTCCCCGGAATCTTTAACTCAATACAGCCAGGCGCATGTCCATAGAATTATTCACAAAAAACAGGAACTGGCTCTCAAAGCCAGTTCCTGTTTTTAATAACAATCACTTATAATAATCTTAATGAGCCTACAGGAAAAACCAACCTCTCCTCAATGGTCGACCACCACCAAGCTGGTTGTCGGTTTGGCATTGGCAGGTATTTTTATCCTGCTGATCATTCGTTTCCAGAATATCCTGGCCCCGTTACTCACCTCCATCCTCCTCGCTTACCTTTTACATCCGCTGGCAACATTCTTCAACCGAAGGCTGAAGATCCCCTGGCGGCTCATCACTACCGTCATGTATCTGCTGTTATTTGCCGTTGTAATCGGCTTATTGACCTGGGGTGGGATCTCGATCGTTGAGCAGGTACAGAACCTGATCAAGCTGATCCAGAGCCTGATTGCCGACCTTCCGGGTTTCTTTGAAGAGATATCCAGCAAGCCCCTGATGATCGGTCCCTTTGAATTTGATCTTTCCCGCCTGGAACTGGATACAGTCTGGACGCAGGTTGCTGGCATGGTGCAACCGATACTTTCACAGTTGGGCAGCCTTATTGGCTCGCTGGCGTCAGGTATCGGCTCCACGCTTACCTGGCTGGTATTCATCCTGCTCATCTCCTATTTTGTTCTAGCAGAAAGCAACCGGGCAAGCCTGATTAAAATGCGCATCCCGAATTACCAGGAGGATATCCGGAAACTTGGCGGCCAGCTTGGACATATTTGGAATGCTTTCCTACGTGGCCAGCTATTGATCTTCGCCATCACCGTGGTGTATTATTCCCTTCTTCTTGGTATTTTGGGTGTCAGGTATTTCTTCCTGCTTGCGCTGCTTGCCGGGCTAGCCCGGTTCGTGCCTTACGTTGGTCCTTTTGTCGCCTGGACGACATACGGTCTCGTGGCGATTTTCCAGACTACCCACATGGGGATGCAAGCGCTCCCATACGCGCTGCTGGTCGTGGGTTTGGCCTGGTTTTCCGATTTCCTGCTGGATAACTTCGTGGTCCCACGCGTCATGTCGGATGCCCTGGCGATACATCCGGCTGCCGTGCTGGTAATGGTAATTGTTTCAGCCAGTCTATTCGGTTTCCTTGGGATCCTGCTTGCGGCACCGGTGTTAGCCTCCGTAAAACTTATCCTGACTTACATCATACGAAAGCTCTCTGACCAGGATCCCTGGACAGATCTGAAGGTGATCAAGGCACCTGATCCACTGCCGATGATCATTGGCCGCGCGTGGAAGCGGGTAAAAAAGGCTGCAAAAAAAGTGCAGCAATTTTTCAAATCACTATTTCTGCGTGTAAAAAAGTTAACCCCCAAAGCATCAACCATAAAGAAAGGAGAAAATGATGACGGATAATTATGAACCAAAGGTTACCACCGTTGCCGAAACTGATAGCTACGCAGTCTGGTCAGCAGAAGAACCGGATGGTGAAACCACGTACAATCTTGAGTTGAACAATGTCACAATTCACATGTTCGAAGAAGAGTACCGTGAGTTCGTCGAGTTGGTAAAAAAACTCAAATAGAGCGAAATAGCAGAGCAGGGTGACTGCTCTGCTGTTTTTTAACTGGTAAAATCAAGCGGCTAAACCGAACCTTGAGGATGGTTTATGGATTTAAACGATTATCAGCACTTTTCATCGATCGACCGCGCAGATATGCTTGGTCATATTACGGGACTACCCGGCCAGCTGGCAGAAGCATGGAGGCTGGGGTCCACATTACCCTTACCTGCGCTGGCACCAATAAGGAATATCGTGGTGGTAGGGATGGGCGGATCGGCCATTGGTGCTGACCTGCTGGCTTCGTACCTGTCAGGTTTTCTGACCGGTGCCTTTTATCGTGCATCGTGATTACGATTTGCCGGCATTTGCCACGGGAAATGAAACACTGCTCGTCGCTTCTTCGCACTCTGGAAACACCGAGGAAGTACTATCGGCTTTCAATCAGGGTCTGATGAACGGCTGCCAGCTGATCGCGGTTTGCACTGGGGGAAAGCTGGAAGAAATTGCACGGCAAGCAGGCGTACCTGTATGGAAATTTGTTCATACCGGGCAACCGCGGACAGCGGTCGGATACTCGTTTGGTTTATTATTGGCCTTGTTGACCAGGATCGGTCTTGTACCTGATCCATACGTTGAATTGCAGGATGCGATAGAGTTAATGCATGTTTTGCAGGAAAAGATAGGTGTGCAAATCCCTGTGCTGAAAAATCCCGCCAAGCGGCAGGCGGGGCAATTGTTTGATCGTCATGTGACCATATTTGCCAGCGGGTTCATGAGCCCTGTTGCGCGCCGCTGGAAAACCCAGCTAAACGAAGTTGCGAAAACCTTTGCCTCTTTTGAATCCATCCCTGAGGCAGACCATAATACCCTGGCTGGTATCAGCAACCCAGCGTGTAATGTGGATCGGGAGTTTGCTATGTTTATTAAAGCTGGTGCCGACCACCCCAGCAACCAATTAAGAATGGATAAGACGAAGTCGATCATGATGCTGGAGGGTGTGGGGACAGACGTCTTTCAGGCGAAAGGGGAAACACGGCTGGCGCAAATGTGGAGTTCGATTCTGTTTGGCGATTACCTGGCCTATTACCTGGCACTGGCTTACGACACTGACCCGACACCCATTCCACCTATCGTGGCACTAAAAGAGGAAATGAGCGGTTAGATAATCACTGTGAGAGAAAATTGCTGCCGGTTTAACCCGGCAGTTTTCATTTCAGTTACTTGACAGGTAGAACATAAGTGCTAAACTATAGGAAAATGGATAAAAAGACAGTTCGCAAAATCCTGCATCTTGACCTGGACGCATTCTTCTGCGCGGTTGAAGAGTTGAAAGATCCTTCGCTGGCAGGAAAGGCATTCGCGGTGGGTGGAAAAGCGGGTCAGCGTGGCGTGATTTCCTCGTGTTCTTACCCGGCGCGGCGCAAAGGCGTGCATTCAGCCATGCCAACTGGGCAGGCGCTGCGTTTGTGCCCGGAATTGATCCTGATCTCGAGCAATTTTGGAGATTACTCGTCAAAATCACACGAAGTGATGGCGATTCTGCACCAATTGAGCGGCCTGGTGGAACAGGTATCAGTGGATGAGGCGTTCGTGGATGTCACGGACCTGCCCCAACCGGTGGAGGAAATCGCGCGGGTGCTACAGGCGAGGGTCAAAGGGGAAACCGGGCTGCCGTGTTCCATCGGAGCAGCGGCGAACAAGCTGGTTGCAAAAATTGCCACGGATACTGGTAAAAGCCGCAGCAATGCTCCCGCCTATCCTCAGGCCATCCTCTGCGTCCCGCCTGGCTCAGAAAGGGATTTCCTCGCGCCCCTCCCGGTGAAGGCGATGTGGGGGGTTGGACCGAAGACCGAAGCCAGCCTCGCGGATATGGATCTGCGAACGATCGGTGATGTGGCAAACTGTCCCGCGGACGCGCTTGAACGGCATTACGGCAAGTACGGCGCTGATCTGCACCGGCACGCGTTGGGTCTTGATGACCGTCCGGTCACAATTGAGTACGAGGCGAAGTCGATTAGCCAGGAGGTTACCTTTGCCCGCGATACTACCGACCTGGTCTACCTGCGCAGGACTTTGCACGACCTCGCGGCAAAAGTGGGTTACCGCATGCGTTGTGACGGAGTGTGCGCGCGCGTCATCCGTATCAAACTGAGGTGGTCAGATTTCACCACGCTCACCCGGCAGGCGGCACTTTCAGCACCTACTGATCAGGACGGGGTGATCGCGGCTGAGGCTGAAACCCTGTTGATGAAAATCTGGCAACCCGGCCGACCAGTGCGCCTGATAGGCGTTGGTGGATCAAACCTGGTGGAGCAGGTGCACCAGCTTTCGTTGTGGGATACCAACACCGAGAAGGAGCGTAAACTGCTTACCGCGCTGGATGAACTACGAGAGAAATACGGCAAAGGGGCAGTCAAGCGCGGCGACCATGTTCGGCGACAGGATGGTGAAAAAAAGGAATGACTGCCGCACCCACAAACCTGGAGTGGTGTTTATAGACGCATGAACGGTTTTATCAATGAATCGGTCAGCAAGATTGCGGACGGTATCGGCGGCGCTTTACAGCTGCTGCTGATGCTTGCTTTTACCTCGCTGGTCTTTTTACCAATCACCCAGACATTAAATACATTTGGTACTGTCCTATATCTGCTCATCCTATTCGCGGGAGGGGTTTTCTTCCTCTACCGCTCACTCGCCCCGAACCAAACCGACGCTCACCGTGCCTCGGCTGGAATGCTCTCCGGTTTGCTCTTGTGGCAGATACTCAATCATTCCGGGTTGACCAGTCGGTTGGGGTTGTTTGCCAGCAATGGGGTGTTGATTTGGCTGATCGCAGCGCTGGTCATCGTTTTTATGTGGATCAAGGTCTTTCCACTTGGGTTACGTTTTTTCACCCTGCTGCTGCTCCTTAACTGGCTTGGCAAGCTTTACGTCACCCGTTTTGCGCTGCATGGCAATTGGCCGGCGTTGCTTGAAATGGTACTCAACGCCATCCGTTACCTGGGCATACTGGGGATAGGCGCATCCGTCTGGTTTATCCTTTTCCGCAGCAGAAGCGTGCTCGAACGCAAGTACGGCGCTGCCGCGCTTTACTTCTTTGTGCTGCTTTCATTCCTGCTTTTCTGATCAGCGCTCTGCTATTTCGCTTGCCTCCAGTTCATGAGTGCATTATAATTCCCGCGTTCGAAGCAAGCCACCGTAGCTCAGCTGGCAGAGCAGGCGTTTCGTAAACGTCAGGTCAAGGGTCCGAATCCCTTCGGTGGCTCTTGCATTTAAGGAAAAAGGACGGATCAAGGGTCTACTGGAAAGTGTATCCAGCACTCGCATAAAACGCTCGCGAATCCCTTCGGTGGCTCTTGCATTTAAGGCAATAAGGCGGGTCAAGGGCACTCGTACAAAATGCTCGCGATATACTTCGATATCCCAAGAAAATATTCCCTCAAGTAGAAATTCACCTTCCTCTAATGAGTTCTCCCTTTTTGATAGATTACAATGGAAGTATGAACGCTGATTCGAAACCGAATGGATGCAGGCGCGGCTGTGTGTGGGTAATCCTCATCCTCTTTGTCCTTCTTGTTCTCGCTTCACCGCTGATCCTGCGCGGCGTTGGCGCGGTACTGATTTACGCTGACCCGCTGAAAGACGCGGATAGCGCCGTAGCGCTGAGTGGCGATACCGGCGACCGCGTTTCTGAAGCCGCCTGGCTCTACGATAACCACTATGTAGATTATCTCTTTATTACCTATACTGATGAACCAGCGCGCGATGCGCTTTTATGGGCGGCGCAGCAGGATGGCATTCCAGGCGACCGCGTCGTGGTGACCGGTATGCAAGTGTCTAACACGGTCGACGAAGCGCGCGCGGTACGTGCCCTGGCGGAGGAGCGCGCGCAGGAATCGCTGATCATCATCACTGACCCGTTCCACACCCTGCGCACGCGCCTTATCTTTCGTAATGAACTGCGCGGCAGCGGTATTGATGTGCAGGTGCGCCCGGTTGGCGGTCACTGGTACCGCTCCACCACCTGGTGGCGCACAGCCGAGGGCAGGCAGTACACCTTTGAGGAATATCTGAAGATTCTCTTGTATTTCTTTGGTAAATATTGAGGTAATTTGAGCATTTTCTTAATGAATTAATTTATGGTTTTCGTTTGATTTAATCAGCATTCATTTATAATTAGCTCATGCCACCTCATAAAACTCCCCTCGTGATCGGAATCGCCGGCGGATCAGGCTCAGGCAAGACTACCGCCGCGGATATCATCCTGCAGAAGGTGGGCAAACAGCGCATCGCCTACCTGCAGCATGATTCCTATTATCGTGAGCTGACCAATCTGCCGTTGAACCAGCGCAGAGAGGTTAACTTTGACCATCCGGACTCGTTAGACTCTGACCTGATGAAGGAACACATCCTGACCTTGAAGCAGTGGAAATCCATCGAGGTGCCGGTGTATGATTTCACCACCCACAGCCGCACTGACGAGACCGTGCACGTTGAACCCCGGCGGGTGATCCTGGTGGAGGGCATTCTAATCTTTGCCGAACCAGCGCTGCGCTCACTGTTCGACGTGAGGATCTTCGTCGATACCGACGCCGACATCCGCTTCATCCGCCGCCTGAGGAGGGATATCGAAGAACGCGGGCGCACAACGGAAATGGTCGTGAAGCAATACCTCACCACCGTTCGCCCGATGCACCTTGACTTTGTCGAACCTTCCAAGCGATACGCCGATGTGATCATCCCGGAAGGCGGGTTGAACGAAGTTGCCATGGATATGGTCATAGCCCGCATTGAATCAATGCTAAAAGAAGAAAGTACCACTTGAAGAAACTCAGCGGCTGGCGGTTGACCGCGGTTCGTATCGCGGTTTTGCTGGTTGTCATCATGCTGACGGTATTCCTGGTGCTCAACCGTGAGCGGGTAAAGGAACTGGAAGCGCTGGGTTATCCCGGAATCTTCCTGGTCTCTCTGCTTGCAAACGCCACGCTGATCCTGCCTGTACCCGGAGTCCTTTTTACCTCCGCCATGGGCGCTGTATTCAATCCATTTTTGGTAGCGCTGGCGGCTGGAACCGGCGCGACACTGGGTGAACTGACTGGTTACGCAGCCGGGTTCAGCGGGCAGGCGGTTATCGAGAACCGCCATTGGTACGATAAGGTTACCAAATGGATGACCAAATACGGCGGCGTCACCATTCTGGTACTGGCGTTCATTCCCAACCCGGTTTTTGATATCGCCGGCATGGTAGCTGGTTCCTTGCGCATGCCCCTGTGGAAGTACCTTACCTTCAGTTGGTTCGGCAAGACAGCTAAGATGTTGCTCTTTGCTCTTGGCGGGGCTGAAATTCTCGGATTATTAGACACGCCTTGAGGTTGAAATTATTTGAAGGATGTTTCATTTAAACGATAAAGAAAACGGGATGCCATAAAAGCATCCCGTTTCATGATCAATCGAAACAACTACTGCAATCTCTGCTTTTCTGTTCCCATCAGTATGACGAAAAAACTCGTGCTAAACCAGCCAGCCTAACTGAAGGTCGTTGAGTCTTTGCGGTGTTGGAACGCCATCGTTGGTCCAATGTAGTGTTTCGTAGTGCTGGTCGATCGCTTTTTCCAGCAGATCTCTATCGACAGCGACACCAGCTGATGGGCCTACACCCGCCAATGGTTTGAAGAATTTATCCGGCAGCCTGTCATCCTTCCTGGAGAATCCTTCGCGAACATTGAACACGCGCATCATCTGTATGCGGCGTTCACCTAGTCTCATCAATTCTTCCAGTGTGACATCCCAACCGGTCGCGGCGTTTACCAGTTCCACAATTTCTGAAGGACCGTATAAGGTCCAGGCCGGGCCAAAGACGAACTGGCACAGCGTCAAAGTATCCAGCAGACTGTAGAAGATGTGAGACAGGGTAGCAAATTTAACCTTCTCCGGGCCAAAATCACCCTCGGGGGGAGGATTTACCAGTCCGATCAGTTTCAGGCGGTCTAGATAGAGTTCCGCAGCACCAACTTCATACATCCAGTCGTGTTCGCTGGATTGATGATCAGCCCCGAAAGCGTTGACCGCGTAGATGAGCGCCAGAGATTTCTTTACCTGCGGCATGTGAGCCGGGGCTTCCTGGTTTTTTACCGTGATCAGGCAGTCTTTTGCAGCGGGACCCCAAACCTCAGCTACCCTGGCAGACCCGGTCGAGAGGAGTTTCCCCAGCGGGGTAGAGCGGTTGACAATCTGGTCAAGCACATCGAGCATTGCCCTGGTGTTACCAAATTTCAGATCAATGCCCCCGGTAATTTCTTTGGTTATGATACCCTTTTCGTAGCATTCCATCGCAAATGCGATGGTGGCACCGCAAGAAATGGTATCGACACCCTGATCGTTGCAGACCTGGTTCGCATAGCTGATTGCCTCAAGGTCGTCAACACCGCAGTAAGATCCGAACGTACCAAGGGTTTCATACTCAGGTCCGCCGTAAACCGGTTCGACCTTATAACCATCTTTTTCTGCTTCGACCACGCGCTTACAGCGAACTGAACACGCGTAACATGTGTCTGACCGCTTCAAAATGGTGGCGGTCATAGTCTCGCCTGTGATTTTTTCCGCACCCTCGAACTGACCTTCGGTATAGTTCCTGGTGGGGAAGGTGCCGGTTTCGTTCTGGTAACCGACCACTGACGCCGTGCCGTGCTGTGCCAACCCGTCCACATCCGGGTTATCCTTGAGGTCTTTTGCACCCTGTTTCGCCAGCGCTGTCAACCTGGGCGGGTCATTGGTAGCTACTTTGGCATTGCCGCGCAGTACAACTGCTTTCAGGTTCTTGCTGGCCATAACAGCACCCATACCGGTGCGCCCGTTATTCCGGTTCACCATATTGACGATGGAAGAGTAAAGTACGCCTTTTTCAGCTGCCGGACCCACCTGGGCAATCTGTGCCTTGGCATCACCCACTTCCTCTTTCAGCATCGCGTCGACCACCCGGGTAGATTTTCCCCACAGGTGAGAAGCGTCGCGTAATTCAGCTTCTCCATTGTGAATCCATAAGTAAACTGGTTTTGAGGCTTTCCCCCTGATGACAATTCCGTCAAACCCAGCGAATTTCAGTTCGGCGGGAAAAAAACCGCCTGCCTGCGAGTCGCCGATCCCGCCGGTGGTCGGTGATTTGGCGTTGACACAGATGCGGCTTTGTCCAGGTACAGGTACACCGGTCACGACTGAAACCATAAAGGTGAGAATATTCTCTGGAGATAGTGGATCGATCCCGGGTTTCATCTCCTTGAGTATGTAGTAAAGTCCCATCGCGCTGCCACCCATATAGGTGCGATAAAACTCTTCAGGTGGTTTTTCGATCGATAGCTCCTGCTTCGTAAGGTTTACGTGTAGAATCGAGCCAATATATCCAAATGGCATTTTGCCCTCCGCTATATAGTAATGGACCAGCTTACCGAGTGATTCCTGAGGTCAAGTATAATTTTACAATACAAATATAAATAAGAGAAATTGAAACCGTAATAAGAAACATGTGATGTTTTTATTCTTTTGTTCACCAACCGAGGTTAACACGTGGGCGTCATCGTTACATTTTCCGGAAAAGTGCAGGAATATTCTCATACCAAAGAGACCAGTGTGGATATCGACAACCTCACTGATGTTTCAGGGATATTAAGAGTTCTGGTCACGCGGTTTCCGGAGATCGAAAGGATCACAAAGCACCTGTTCATTTCAGTTAACAGAAAACTGGCCACACGTGACCAGACAGTCTGTAATCATGACGAGGTGACCCTGTTCTTTCGCATGGGCGGTGGATAACGGGAAATCTAATAATGTCGAAACGAAAAATCCTTCATTAACCACGCTGGTCCAAGCGTAATGATTTCTTGTCAGGATTGCCTGGATAAGTAAATAAATATATACCAAGAAAGTCTTCTCCTCTTAGATATGTGATGGTTGATAATAGAACCTTGCAGAAAGCAAGGCTCTTACTGTAAATTAAATATTTTTTTAGGACTTCAATTATTTCTTGCCAACAACCAGTCAATGATTTGTTGTTTCTCATCTGCAGAAATTTTTGCACCGTAAGAAATCATCCGGTCAAGAGTTGTAATCCATTCTTCACGGGTTTTGTGCGCGCTGTAAATTCGGTCACTGGAATGGTGATTTTGAAGTTTCTCGCTGATCAAGGCTTCCATTTTTGCGTTGTCCGGGGAGGTGGTAGGAACTTCCGCAGCAGTTGGCTGGTTATTTGGTGACAGTGAATTATTCGCACATCCCGATAAGGAGATCGCACCAATTATCACAATTAAAAGCATGACCAAATAGTTTTTTTTCATTTACCCTACTCCAATATTTACTTACCGAAATCCACGTCTGATATATTTTGCTAACACTTTCACCCTGGGAGGGTGATGGTAGTGTTTGAACTCATTCAATATTAGCATCATTTCCTCCAATTAGGTTTATTAGTGGCGATCTATTTCATACAAAACGCTTGATCTGCTGCCGGTATTCTGTTCCATATGCAAAATCTGGCTTGAACAGTAAAAACAAATTATAGGCCAGCATCATCAACTAAAAGATGGCTTCGTTGACCTAAAAGGATTGGCGTAACAGGTGTCCAACGATCAGTCATATAGGCTTTTTTGATAAATTAGACAACGAAGAATCCGGGCAGAAAATTTATTTTAGGATGTTGCCAGCGATCGATGTAACAGATCAAACATTATTATATCAACCCCCAGAGAGGGGTAGCGTGTCAATAAACAATGTCACACAGGCCAGCCGATAAGCCGCATTCTGTTGTCCGGAAAGGTATGCGCGTGGCACGGTTTCCGGACCGACGGTCATCTCTCTAGACCGGATGTCGCCATCCGGCTCTTGCAGCCCACCCGGGACTCGTGAGAAAACGGGCCGTTTCCTGCCGCCGAAGCGGACGTGGTCCCTGCTTGGCCTTGCTCCAGTTAGGGGTTGCCTGGCCGCTGCATTACTGCAACGCCGGTGGTCTCTTACACCACCATTTCACCCTTACCCTCGCGGGTGGTATGTTTCTGTGGCCCTGTCCGGCAGGTTCTTCCGAAGAATCCCCGCCCCGGGGGTTACCCGGTAACTTGCCCTGTGGAGTGCGGACTTTCCTCGACGCTGATTGCTCAACGCCGCGACCATCTGGCTGGCCTGTATTTTTCATCATACCCTGTATAACCAGCTTCGTCAATCTTAAGAAAAGTTGCTGGAGTGAAATAAAAGGTACTATAATAACGTCTGTTATAAAATCCAATAACGCAGAGCAGCTGCGAAATTAAATTGACGAGGCTATCATGAGAAAACCTTTTGTTGCGGGTAACTGGAAAATGAATAAAAATGTTGAACAGGGGAGTATGCTGGTGCAGCAGTTATTACCGGGCTTACAGCAGGTCCCCGAGGTGGAGCGGGTACTCTGTCCTCCATACACTTCGCTGATGATCCTATCCGCCCAGTTGAAGGGGACCGGTGTGGGTATCGGCGCGCAGAACATGCATTGGGCTGAATCAGGCGCATATACAGGGGAGGTTTCGCCGCAGATGGTGCGTGAATTCTGCGATTATGTCATCATTGGTCACTCTGAAAGACGCGCATATTTTGGCGAGACTGACGCGTCCGTGAACCGCAAATTGAAATCAGCGCTGGCATTAGGACTGGTCCCCATAGTTTGTATCGGAGAAACGCTCGATGAGTATGAATCCGGTGTGACCGGCGAGGTGATCAGACGCCAGGTGATGGAAGGCTTTAAGGAGATCGAACCCACGCTGGCATCCATGATCGTAGTCGCATATGAACCCGTTTGGGCGATCGGTACGGGCAAGGCAGCAACCGCCGAAGGCGCGAACGCTGTATTAAGTGACGTGATCCGCCCCGAGTTGGCGCAGTTATTTGGTTCAGGCCTGGCGCAGAACCTTCGCATCCTTTATGGTGGATCGGTGAACGCTGCCAATGCCGCGGAATTTTTCCGCCAGCCGGAGATCGATGGCGCGCTGGTGGGCGGCGCGAGCCTCAAGGTCGAGGAATTCGTGAAGATCGTGGAAGCTGCAAGACCTTAGACAACGAGTATTAGATAAACCGAATAAGACCCGGATCAACTCCGGGTCTTCGCTTTTTACGCAGTACCAAACTGCCTATCGCCTGCGTCACCCAGACCGGGCAGGATATACCCGATATTATTCAGCCGTTCATCCACCGCAGCCAGATGGATGGGAACCTCGGGGTGGGCGTCGGTCATGGCGGCGATACCCTCAGGTGCGCCGATGATGCCCACGAACTTGATCTTCTTCACACCCCAGCGTTTCAGCACATCGACCGTCGCAGTGGCTGAGCCGCCAGTTGCCAGCATGGGGTCAAGGATCAGGCATACGGATACGGTAGGCTCCGTGGGAAGCTTGTTGTAATACTGCACCGGTTTTAAGGTGTTTTCGTCGCGGTAAATGCCGATGTGCCAGACTTCAGCCCCCGGCATCATTTCCCAGAAACCCTCGACCATTCCCAGCCCGGCGCGCAGGATGGGCACAAGGCCGATCTTTTCCTTTAACGTTCTACCAGGAGCGACCGCGAGTGGGGTTGTTACTTTGACCTCTTCGGTCATCAGGTCTGCGGTGGCTTCGTACGCCAATAGTCCGGCGATCTCACGCACCAGTTCACGGAATTTCTTGGGTTCTGTGCTCGTATCACGTAGTTTTGCCAGTTTGTGTGCGACCAATGGGTGGGTGGAAACGATGACGTTGGACATAAACGCTCCTTGAGGATTTACCTCATTATAGCGCTAATCAAAAAGAGGCGTTATTAAAATTCCAATATTTTCTTCTGGGTTCACGGAGAGTGTATAATGAGGTCTATGGCATCAGAAGAAGAACGAATTACCAATCCCAAACCGAGGCCGGATGACCGCATTGACCAGTCCTTACGCCCTGCCAGCCTGCGGGAACTGATCGGACAGGACCAGGTACGGCAGAACCTTGAGATACTGATCGCGGCGGCCAAGGGGCGCAAGGAGTGCCTGGATCACGTGCTGTTCTATGGTCCGCCTGGCCTTGGTAAGACAACACTGGCGTACATCCTTGCCAACGAGATGGGCGTGAATATAAAAATCACCTCCGGTCCGGCGATTGAACGCACCGGTGACCTGGCCGCCATCCTCACAAACCTTCGTGAAGGGGATATCCTCTTTATCGATGAGATCCATCGGCTGGGCCGCTCGATCGAAGAAGTGTTGTACCCGGCAATGGAGGACTTCTCGCTCGACATCATCATCGGAAAAGGTCCATCTGCGCGCTCATTGCGCTTGAAACTTCCCCGCTTCACCGCCATTGGTGCCACAACGCGCCTCGCGCTGGTGACCGCCCCGCTGCGCGCGCGCTTCGGCGCTGTCTACCGCCTCGATTATTATGACCATCCCGCCATGAAGGAGATCGTACGCCGTGCGTCGCACCTGTTAAAAGTAAGCAGCGATGAATCCGGTGTAGAGGAGATTGCCAGGCGGGCGAGGGGCACGCCAAGGGTGGCGCTGCGCCTGCTGAGAAGGGTGCGTGATTTCACCCAGGTGCGCTCCAATGGGCTCATCACCCGCGAGACGGCCATCCAGGCGCTCGACTTGCTGGCGGTGGATGTCATGGGGCTGGATGATGTTGACCGGCGGGTGCTCAAGACCATCATCGAAAAATATAACGGCGGTCCGGTTGGTCTGGCCACTATCGCCGCTTCGATCAGCGAAGAAGCGGACACCATCATGGATGTTGTCGAGCCTTACCTGCTCCAGCTTGGTTATATCGACCGCACCCCGCAGGGCAGGGTGGCGACGCCTTTAGCCTATGAGCATTTGCAGCTGCCTTACACTCAAAAAGACAACCAGCCGCGCCTTATCCCCTGAAAATGCAGACCTCCGATTTCGATTACCATCTTCCGTTTGAGTTCATCGCTCAAACGCCCATCGAACCGCGCCATAATTCACGCTTATTGGTGATGCGGCGCGACGTGGGAACACTTGAAGATTGTCAATTCTATAAAATTGGTACCTATCTTAATCCTGGCGACCTGCTGGTGATCAACCAGACGCGGGTAATCCCGGCGAGGTTGCATGCCCGAAAAAGCACCGGGGGCAGGGTAGAACTGCTGCTCCTCAAGCAGCGCGAGCCGGGTTTGTGGGAGGCGCTGGCGGGCGGCAAGGGGCTGCGCAAGGGTGTGCAGGTTACGGTGGAAAATGGACCAGTGGTGGAGATCGTGGAGGAACTCGAAGGAAGCGAAAGGTTGATCCGGTTTCTACAGCCGGTTGAGGAACTATTGCCCTCCATCGGGGAGATGCCCCTTCCCCCATACATCCACGAAAAACTGCAGCAGCCGGAGCGTTACCAGACGGTGTACGCATCAGTGACTGGTTCAGCTGCCGCTCCGACCGCCGGGCTGCATTTCACGCCTGGGCTGATCAATGAACTTGAATCTGCCGGTATTCGCTTTGCGCGCGTTACTCTTCATGTCGGCCTTGATACTTTTGCACCGGTGACAGAAGCGCAACCCGGCGACCATAAGATCCATACCGAGTGGTGTGAACTAACCCCTGAAACGGCTGAACTTATAAACCAGACGAAAAAATCCGGCGGTAGGGTGATCGCTGTAGGAACCACCAGCGTACGCACGCTGGAAAGCGCTGCTGCGGGCAGCGGGCAGGTCGGGCGGGTGGCACCATTTACCGGACCAACTGGACTATATATCCTACCCGGGTATGAATTCAAGGTTGTGGATGCCCTTGTGACCAATTTTCATTTACCCAAATCGACCCTTTTAATGTTGGTAAGCGCTTTCGCGGGCAGGGAATATGTGCTCGACGCTTATCAGGTAGCCATGGAACGCGGGTACCGCTTCTACTCCTTTGGCGACGCGATGCTCATTCTTTAGGAGTTACATTGACCTGTCCAACCAGCCTGGAATTATTGGAAAATGAGATCATCGTCTGCCGGGCTTGCCCGCGGCTGGTGGCGTGGCGCGAAAAAGTTGGCGAGGTAAAGCGGCGCGCGTTCATCAATGAAACCTATTGGGCGAAACCAGTTCCTGGTTTTGGTGATCCCGTTGCCAGGGTTTTGGTGGTCGGACTGGCACCCGGTGCGCACGGCTCCAACCGTACCGGGCGCATGTTTACCGGTGACGCATCCGGAGATTTCTTATACCCGGCGTTGCACCGGGCAGGTTTTGCCAATCAACCACTATGCGTTTCAATGCAAGATGGATTAACCCTGGACAGGATTTACATCACTGCGATATGCCGCTGTGTACCACCGGACAACAAGCCTTTCCCCGGGGAGATTGCGAACTGCGCAGGTTTTCTCAAATGTGAACTGGAATTATTGCCACAAATCGAAGGTGTGGTCGCGCTGGGGAAAATTGCCTTTGACAATGTCAAGAAACTACTTTACACCTCGAAAGTACTAGAAATATCTTCACAATTTGGTCACAGCGTATTAATCAATGGCAAGGGAGAGCGACCTTGGCTGCTGGCGTCCTATCACCCGAGCCGGCAGAACACGCAAACAGGCAGGTTGACGGTCCATATGTTTGACCAAATCTGGGAAGCAGTGAATCGATTACTAAAATAGAAGGTTATTTACGCGCCAGGAACCAGGCACGGCCTGAATTGTGTGCCAGCGGGGTGATCGGGTCCAGGCTGCTCATTTTATCCACCACGTGGAAGCCGGCGTATTCCAGGCAGGACTCAACTTCAGTGATTGAAAACCCGCGCTCAACGTGTTTTTCTTCAAACTTTTCCCATTTGTCGTCGACTTTTACAAACCAGGTGATCTTCACGCAACCCAGGTTTCGTTCAAAATCATAACTGGTGCGGTGCAGTTCCAACAGGTCTTTGGTTTCCTGCTGCACATAGCAGCGGTTGCGCTGCCATTCGACTGCCAGACCGTAGATGGTGTTCATATCAAACAGGAACCAGCCGTTGGGTTTGAGCGACCGGGAAATGTTGTTGAATGCGGATTGCAGGTCATTGTTTGAGATCAGGTAATTCAAGCTGTCAAACCAGCAGGTGGCGAGGTCAAATTCATTGTTGTAGTCGATGAATCTCATGTCCTGTTTCTGGAAGTTGATTGTCACGTTTTCTTTGTTGGCACGGTGGTTTGCCAGGCGCAGCATTTCCTCTGATTGATCCACACCGGTGACTGCCCAGCCCTTTTTTGCCATTTCGACGCAAAAACTGCCTTCACCGCAGGCGACATCCAGTATATTTTTCGATCCATTAGTGGGAATCTTGTATTGCTTCATCACCATCGGGAGAATGGTAGCCATCGTTTGAGAGAGATTGGGGTATTCCCCGCTAGCGTACACCCTGGCAAACCTGTCGTAAAGTTTCATATTCACTCCTTGCCAATGTGCCATTTTCTTAGGTTCAACTAATTATTACCACACATATTTTGATTTGAACATGTTCACCGCGCCAACGTGGATAACAACTCTGCAAACAAAAAGACAGCAGAATGCTCTACTGTCTTTTGTGTCATTTGATGGGAAGTTTAATGACCTTTGAGCGCTGACCAGCCGGCGTAAGCCGCGGTCTCACCCAGCTCAGCCTCGATGCGCAGCAGCTGGTTGTATTTCGCCACGCGGTCGGAGCGGGCGGGTGCACCGGTCTTGATCTGCCCGGTGTTTAGCGCGACCGCCAGGTCGGCAATGGTCGAATCTTCTGTTTCACCAGAACGGTGCGACGTGACCGCGCGCCAACCGGCCCTGTGACAGGTCTCGACGGCTTCAATGGTTTCAGTGAGCGAACCGATCTGGTTCACTTTGACCAGCAGCGCGTTGCAGGCTTCCTCTTTGATGGCGCGCTTGACGCGTTCTGTGTTGGTGACCAGCAGGTCATCACCTACGATCTGTACCTTATGGCCGATCTCCTTCGTCAGCAGTTTCCATGAATCCCAATCATCCTGCGCCAGGCCGTCTTCCAGTGAAACGATGGGATACTGCCGGATCCAGTTGAGCCAGAACTCGACCATCTGCTCACCGGTCAATTTCTTGCCTTCCTTGCGCAGGTTGTATGTTTTGGTCTCTTCTTCGTAGAACTCGGACGCAGCGGGATCCAGGGCGATGGCGACATCTTCACCGGCTTTGTAGCCTGCTTTTTCAATGGCTTCAAGGATGACCTCGATGGCTTCGTTATTGGCTTTAAGAGAAGGGGCGTAGCCGCCTTCATCGCCAACCAACGTGGTGTAACCGCGCGCTTTTAACACACCCTTCAACGCCTGGTAGATTTCAGCACCCCACCTCAATCCTTCTGTGAAAGTGGGTGCACCCAACGGCATGACCATGAATTCCTGGGCATCGGTGGATTGCCAGCTGGTGTGTGCACCACCGTTCAGGATATTCATCATGGGAACAGGCAGCACGTGGGCGTAAACGCCGCCGATGTAGCGGTAAAGCGGTAATTCCAGTGAGTTGGCGGCAGCCTTGGCAACCGCGAGGCTGGCGCCGAGGATGGCGTTTGCGCCGAGGCGGGATTTGTTGGGTGTACCGTCCAGTTCGATCAACATCTGGTCGATTGCTTTCTGGTCTGTGGCATCCCACCACAACAGGTTTTCAGCGATTTCTCCATTGACATGCTCAACCGCTGTGAGCACACCCTTGCCGTTATAGCGCTTCATATCGCCATCGCGCATTTCCAGTGCTTCATGAATGCCGGTGGAAGCACCGGAAGGCACTGCTGCGGTTCCAGTAGCGCCATCCTCCAGGATCACTCTGACCTCAACGGTCGGATTTCCACGTGAATCCAGGATCTCAATTCCTTCAACTGATGCAATTTCCATAATATTTCCCTTTCCTTTGATCAGGTTTATTAACTTTTCTCTAGATTGAAACGGCTGTAAGTATAACGAATAATTGCAGAATGTGGGGGTTTATCCGACCAGCTGCTTCAGTTTTTCAGCAACACGCTGCGTGGAATTTCCATCCGCGTAAGTACAAATCTCGTTGACAATCCGCCTGCGCCCCTCAGCCTTTGCAGCGGGATTTTGAAAGCCATCGTTTACCGACTGGATCATGGCAGTACGCGAGGTAACCACATCCAGACCGCCTGAGCGCGTAATCGGTATATAGTGTTCACGGATGTAAAGTTCCTTCAACACCCGGTCGTATTTTTTACTCATCCCGGGGTCGTATGCAGGGCCGATCTGCGGGCGGTCAAAGACCGCGCCATCAACGGTGAGTGTGGAAGATGAATTGATTTGCACCGCGCAGTGTGCCAATGTGGAACAGAGCTGTTCAATATCTGCGCGGGTGATGTTGATCTGCCCCCGGCTCTCGTTCGCCTGCCAGCTCTTGTCGAGCCAGGTGTTTTTAACTGACCCCAGCACCTCCTGCCAGCGGCTGGCAATATCACCAGGGTGGCGGCGGAACAGGATCACGGGGTTCGCGGGGATTTCTCCGGCTGTAATGGCATCATCGAGCTGCTTGAGGAAAAGCGGCTCGTTGGGAACGATCTTGTGTGTACCACCGCCAAAGAGGATGACCGGTCTGGAAGGAGGTAACTCAAGGGATGCCCGCCATGATTCTTCATCTTTGATATATGAGGGGTCATAATAAAAATCGAATTGTGGCGGTCCGGAAATGGTAATTTTATCCGCAGTTATCTCGGCGTAGGAGCGCAGTAATTCATCATGGTTGTAATGGTTCCAAACCAGGTAATGGTCGAAGGACACAGGCAGCCGCGTGCGGCTTGTGACATTGTCAAAAGAAAGAATGGAGGTGAACCTGGTGATGCCCCGTTTTTCGGCGCAACGCAGCAGGGGTTCCTCCTTGTTGACAAAAGGCGTGATGGAGAAAACTGCATCAGGCCTTGCTGCAGCGAGTATGGCATCAAATTCAGCGAAATTCGTGTCTGTCCAGAATAGCGACTCTTCCTCTTCCAACAGGTGAGGGATCCGGGAGCGGTTGGCGACTTTTAACCTGTCAGACAGTATCTTTAATTCGTAAGAAACTCGCTCCCTGGTTGACAGCAGAGAGCCTTCACGCCTGATGTCGATGCCGGTGGTGTTGGTCCTCCGATAGAGTTTATGCCAGAAATTCACCAATTCCCTGGTTTCTTTGAAGCGCGGGCTGAAGGTGAAATTTGGTACCTGGTAAATCTCACTACCCAACTGCCTGAATTCCGTTTCAAGCTCTTCGTCCTCCCAGCTGAGCGCTATCAGGGGTTGCGTGAATTCTGCCAGCGCAGCCAGCATTCCCGTTCTGAGAATATAACGCACGGAAAAATGGGTAAAAACAGGGATCAGTAACCTGGGTTTGGACATACAAACTCCGGGACACGGGCATTCATCAGACGCCGTATCCTTTATGATTTGACAACTGGGATATTATATCCGCATATTCGGGTCTCAGGGTTTATACAGAAGCGGAGGATCCAGGTATGCGACACCTGCTTTTACCGCAGCGGCACGCATGAAAGCGAGAAACAGTGGATGCGGGCGGGTCGGACGAGAAAGGAACTCCGGGTGGAACTGGGTACCCAGCATGAACGGATGGTCTTTCAATTCCACAATCTCGACCAGCGACTTGTCGGGTGACAAGCCTGAATAAACCATCCCGTTTTCAGCGAAAAGCTCCCGGTACTGGTTATTGAATTCAAAGCGGTGGCGGTGGCGTTCTTCGACCTTTTTCACACCGTAGGCTTTGGCTGCGAGGGTACCAGACTGCAATACGCAGGGGTAAAGCCCCAGGCGCATGGTGCCGCCCATATCCTTGATGTTTTGCTGCTCCGGCATCAGGTCGATCACCGGGTGTGGTGTTGCGCGGTCGAATTCTGATGAATTTGCCTGGTCTGATTTGAGGACGTCCCTTCCAAATTCCACACACATCAACTGCATACCCAGGCAGAGGCCGAAATAGGGCACCTTGTTGACACGGGCGAAATTCGCGGCGGTAATCTTTCCTTCAATTCCACGGCTGCCAAAGCCGCCGGGCACAATAATTCCGCTAACATCCTCCAATACTTCGCGGTTTTTCCCTTTCTCCAGCTCAGTGGAATGGACCCATTTAAGGTCAAGTTCAACCCCAAGTGACAGCGCAGCGTGCTTCAAGGCTTCACGGACACTGATGTAGGCGTCATGTAGTTCAACATATTTCCCCACCAGCGCGATAGAGACCCTGGGTTTCTCGCGTTTTGTTTCGCTGACCAGTGTCTCCCAACCGGTCAGGTCAGGCTGTTTTTTGGGTTGAATGTTGAAACGCTCCATCAGGTAATCGCCGACTTTTTCTTTTTCTAAAAGCAGCGGGATCTCATACAAAATGGAAGCGGTGCTCATTGGAATTACCGCGCGTTTCTCTACATCACAGAACTGCGCGATCTTTGCCCGGATGCTTTCCTGCACCGGCATATCGCTGCGCGCCACGATCATATCCGGCGCAATACCAATGGACCGTAATTCAGCCACTGAATGTTGAGTTGGCTTGGTTTTGATCTCATCGGTGGCACCGATGTAAGGCAACCAGGTGACGTGGATATAGACCGTGTTTTCCCTACCGAGATCTGTGCGCAGCTGGCGCAGCGCCTCAAGAAATGGCAGGCTTTCGATGTCCCCGACAGTGCCACCTACTTCAACGAGAACGATATCCGCGCCTGTCGATTTGGATACAAGGCTGATGCGCCTTTTAATCTCGTTGGTGATGTGAGGGATAACCTGTATCGTACCACCAAGGTAATCGCCCCTTCGTTCCTTGGCGATCACTTCAGCGTAAACCTGACCGGTGGTAATGTTGCATACCCGGTTAAGACGGTTATCAATAAAACGCTCGTAATGACCCAGGTCGAGGTCGGTTTCCGCACCGTCATCCAACACAAAAACCTCGCCATGCTGGTATGGACTCATTGTTCCCGGATCGACGTTGATGTAGGGGTCCAGCTTTTGCACCGCGACCTTATAACCGCGTTCTTTGAGTAATAGGCCAATTGCGGCGGCGGTAACGCCTTTGCCCACTGAGCTTACAACACCACCGGTTATAAAAATAAATTTCGCGGTCATGGTCATCTCCTGTCTGGGTTGAAAAAGAAGCGAGGAGGGCAGTTTATCCTAGTCCTCCTCGGTTCGTGGTTATTTGTGTCCTGTATTATGCATTATATTCATCATGAGCATATTATCCGCATCCAGAAAAAGTTTATCATAACTCGCAGTTGTTAGTATAAGAAAAACCATCCCGGGGGATGGTTTGAGGATTTCAGTTGGTTTGGACTTTATTTTCCAATGTTCGGGCGAGGATCTCATCCTGCTCTGATGAGGCGGCTTTGTCTCTCCGCGTTTCCTGTTTTTGTTTTTTGTCCCTGGCTTTTTCCATGGCAGCACGCATAGCCAGCTCCATGTAGGTAGGTTCCGGTTCAACCGGTTCATTCACTGTCTCGAGCAGGGCGGAATTGTCTGTTTCAGATTTCTGCCGGGGTTTCCTTGAGGGTTTCTTCTCGCGGCGCGGAGCTGTTGCTCCAGAGGGAGCTGACGGAGCAGGTCTTTCTTCCTGAATCACCTCGGGTTCAGGCTGAATGGCTTTCATACTCAACTTGATCTGCTTCTTGCGCCGATTTACATCTATGATCTGCGCTTCGATGTCATCGCCTTCCTTTAGGACATCTGAAGGTACTTTTACATAACCGTGTGCCATTTCACTGATGTGAACAAGTCCCGGTCTTTCCGCGCCGATCTCAACGAAAGCGCCAAACTTCTCAAGACGGACGACCTTGCCTTTAACCGTTTCGCCGACTTTAATTTCGCGCCATTCCAGGTCAAGCGGTCTGATCATGGTCATTTCAATGCGTTCTTCGCCGTCTTTGCGGGTGATCTTTTTAACCCATACATCAATTTCGTCACCGGCCTTGAGGATCTCATCAACTTTTTTATTTTGGGTATTTTCTGGTACCTCGATCTGTGAAACATGTAACAAAGCGGGTTTGCCGATGCCGATATCAAGAACGGCGCCGGCAAGGCTTACTTTTAATACCCGGGCTTTGATGAGTGTTTTTGGTTCTAATTTCGTGTTTTCTTGCGATTCAGCGTTCATGTCCATCGTCTTCTCTTTCATATACGGTAGTTAGCGAAGATGGATTATACCTCTTGCGGTGTGTTATGTCAATTAATTGACCAACAATTATTCGCTAATTTTTCTATTTGTTCGTGTTTATTCGCCATTCAACAGGACATCAATGGCTTTTTCCAATTGTGGGTCAATCTCGGCCTCGATATCTTCTTCTGTAATTTCCACGATGAAATCAGGAGTGAGACCTACCTCATGGATCAGCCTGCCATTTGGCGTCAACCAGCGGGCGATGGTCACTTTTACGGCACCCTGGTCATTGTCTAGAGGGATCCAGTTTTGCACGGAACCCTTGCCGTAGGTTGTGGTACCCACAATCTTGCCACGCTGGTAATCCTGGATGGCACCGGCGGTGATCTCGGAGGCTGATGCCGAGCCGTTATTGACAAGAACTACCAACGGAATCTCAGTAGCGAGCCCTCCGGGAAGAGCATCAAATTTGATTTCTTCACCAGTACCCAGTCTTTCGATCATCACCACACCCGAGCCGATGAATTGAGAGATGACCTCGATGGCAGTATCCACATAACCGCCGCCGTTATCGCGCAGGTCCAGGATGATGCCAACCGGTTCCTCAGCCAGCAGTTGGCGCAACGCTAATTCGAGGTCTTCCGCGCTGTCTTCGCCAAAGGTGTACAAGGCGATGTAACCGATATTTTCTTCTTCAAGCATCCGGCTTTCAATGCTGGGGATGGTGATGCGGGCGCGCACGATCGGGAAATCTAGGTTTTCTTCAATTTCTTCGCGTTGAATGGTTAAAACAACCGTCGTGTCCTTCAGGTCCCATAACAGACTGCAGTACGATATTTGGATCGATCCCGATGACATTTTCACCATCGACTGCGATGATCGCATCACCTGTTTTCAACCCGGCAGCTTCGGCTGGTGAATCGGGCATGGGACTGATGATGGTCAGGAACTCACCGCTGGTGTCCACCCAGGCACCGATACCGGTATATGATCCATCCAGCGGCATGGTCGCCTGTTCATAATCCTCCGGGGTCATGAAACCGGAGTGGATATCACCCAGGGAATCCATCATGCCGCGGATTGCTCCCTGCATTAATAACAGATCATCTACAGGCTGGTCAACAAACTGTTCATGGACAATATCCCATGATTCCCAGAAAGGTTTAAATAATTCTTCAAGTTCTGTTGGATTGGCTGATGTGGTTGTTGATGTTGGGGGAACCTCTGTTCCCGGTACCAGCGATTCGATCGGCGAGAGCGTTTCCGTCACGGACGCGGAGGGAATAAGCCATCCCAACGATCACCCCGCCGGAAAATGACCCGGCAAGCAGTACAAGTGACAATAGGATGACCAGGATGATCCTGCCTGTATGATTGGTGTTCATTCTTTAACTCCTGTTGGTGAAATACCGTTATTGTTATTTTGGTCCAAATCCGATTCTGTTCTAAATTGTTGAACTTTTTCGGATAATTCCTGCATCTTCCTGGTTTCATCCCCAAACGGATCGCGCATGGTTTTGCCTGCGCTCTGCAACGCGGAAATCCAGCCTGGTTCCTTGTCTTTATCCTTCAACCTTGCGAATAAGGATACGAACAGGCTGATGATCAATAAAGCAGTGAAAATGATCAGCACCCAGCCCAAAATTGAAACAGGATTATTCATATCTTACGGCTCCCTCTGCGATTCCAATCCTGCGGGAATGACATCCGGCAGGTCAGCAATGGTGAGTATCGCCGCATCAGCGTGTGGGCATCTTGTGTCTGTACCCACCTGTATGGTGAAGAATCCCATTTCATGGGCAGTTTTAAGATTACGGGGTGAATCATCGATCACGACACAATTAGAAGGGTCGCTGATACCGCTGATCTCGAGCGCTTTTTGATAAGCCTCGGGCATAGGTTTGCAGTAAGGAGATATCTGGAGGATATCGATGATCTCTGAGAAGAATTCATCGATGCCAAGAATGTCAAGCACGCGTTCAGCGTGATCCTGGCTGGCGTTGGTGAAAATGATCTTGCGGTTCGGGAAAAGTGACAACGTATCGACCAGGGCAATATCTTTTTGCAGGAATCGATCGAGAGGGATGTCATGCACGAAATCGAGAAAACCCTTCTCGTCGATGTCGTACAGCGTTTTCAACCCGCGCAGCGTCGTGCCGTATTCATAGAAGAGTTCATTTCTCATCTTTTTTACATCAACTGGTGCGAACCCCAGCGTATCAATTATGTAAACATCCATTCGTTCACCGATCGCGCTCCAGACCCCGGTGGTCGATGGATATAGCGTGTCATCCAGATCAAAAAACATAGCTTCAAAACTCATAGCGGTTAGTATACCCTCAATTCATAAATACTCCCCGAATTATATGCCGAAAAGTGAGTAGGATATAATTAATTGTATGAGGATTAAGATACTTTCTGATGAACTGGCGTCTCAAATTGCGGCCGGAGAGGTGGTCGAAAGACCCGCTTCGGTGGTAAAAGAACTGCTGGAAAATGCCATTGACGCAGGCGCGACCCGGGTGACCATCCGCATCGAAGATGCCGGCAGGAATCTGATCGAAGTGAGCGACGACGGTGCGGGCATTCCGTCGGATGAACTACCACTCGCTATAGCGAGGCACGCCACGAGCAAAATAAACACGGCTGATGACCTTTTTCGTATTCGCACACTGGGGTTCCGTGGCGAGGCGTTATCCTCTATTGGGTCAGTATCACGCATGATGATCATTTCACGGAACGATGACCAGGCGGTTGGATCACGCTTGGTAGTGGAGGGCGGTAAGACAATTAGTAATGAACCCGCCGGGGGAGTGAGCGGGACGGTCGTGCAGGTGAGGGATCTATTCTTTAACACGCCAGCCAGGTTGAAATTCCTCAAGCGGGACGTCACTGAAAAGCAGCAGATCGATGGACTGGTGACCAGATACGCCCTGGCTTATCCGCATAAGGCGATCCACCTCGAGGAGGATGGGAAAGCCGTGCTGCGGACTGCGGGCAACGGTGATCGGCGTGAAATTCTTGCTCAGCTTTACGGTGTTGACCTGGCGCGTCAATTACTTGAGGTGATCTTTGAAGAAGAGGAGATGAAGATCAGTGGTTTTATCAGTCCGATCGCGATCAACCGGTCGAACCGAAAGGACATAACCTTCTTCGTCAACGGTCGCTGGGTTCAGGATACCTCACTGATCACAGCTTTAATTAAAGCCTACCAGACTTACCTTATGGTGGGGCGTTACCCGCTTTCAGTTTTGTTCATTGAGCTCAATCCCGAGGAAGTGGATGTGAACGTTCATCCAGCCAAGGCGGAAGTGCGCTTCAGGAAACCCGACGAGATTTTCACCTCGGTGCAACGCGCGGTCAGGCGGGCTTTGATGGCTTATTCACCGGTACCACAATTGTCGCCTTCACCCTGGCGCAGCGAAATTTGGGCACCCACTCCTTCCGCAGGCGCAGAATGGAGCTATGGTACCCCCGCGACGGAACACCAGGCAGGGAAATTGGGATCCGTTGACGAAGTGAACCCTGCAACCGGGGAAGCGTCTACACCAATCTTCACCGGAATTCCACTTTTGCGGTTGATCGGGCAGATTGGCGCAACGTACCTGGTGGCGGAAGGACCGGATGGTCTTTATCTCATAGATCAGCACGCAGCGCACGAGCGGGTGTTGTTTGAGAAAATGCAGCAACAGAAGGGTAAAATGCCTTCCCAGGCGTTGCTCGAACCAATGGTGATCCATCTACCCCCTCAATCCGCCAGTATCCTACAGGAAAGCCTTGCGATTCTTCAAGGGATAGGATTTGCACTGGAGGAATTTGGGCAAAACTCATTCAGGCTCTCTGCCATCCCGGCAATCTTCGCCCATAAGGATCCACAAGCAGCCATCAGGAGCGTGGTGGAGGATTTTGAGGAAGATGAAACTCCGCTCCAGGGACTGATAGAGGACAGGCTTATCGCCCGCATCTGCAAGCGGATGGCAATAAAGGGTGGTTCTGTATTATCCACGGAAGAGCAACTAGGTCTGCTGCGTGATCTCGAATCCTGTACATCCCCTCGCACATGCCCCCATGGACGCCCCACGATGATTCACCTCTCCGTTGACCTGCTGGAGAGGCAATTCGGACGCCGCGGCGCTCGTTCAAATTGATTTGACCCCCTACAAACACTTGAGTTCATGTACGATCTGTGGGATCCCTGTTGCAACGTCCACACGAAGAACGACCTCCGCGTGTGAATCGAGGTATGTGGTTGAGAAATTCACCATGATGATCCTGCACCCGTTGCGGTAAGCTCTTTCAGGTAGAGAGGAGGCCGGAACTACCTCAAGGGAAGAGCCGGCAACCAGCAGCAGGTCAGCGTTGAGAATCTCGGATTCTGCATGCTGCCAGGCATTAACAGGCAGTGCTTCTTCGAAAAGGGTGATGTCGGGCCGGATGATCGATCCACAATGATTGCATTTGGGGATATTGTCAGACAGGATGGTTGCGATGACCTCATCAAGGTCCGCATCATTCTTGTGGCAAACCGGGCAGTAGAAACGCTGCATCGATCCGTGTAACTCGATCACCGATTTCGACCCGGCGCGCTGGTGCAATCCGTCGATATTTTGCGTGATGACTGACTTTAAAATCCCCGAATTTTCCAGTTCGGCAAGTGCCAGATGGGCGGCGTTGGGCAGCGCTTGCCGGGAGGAACGCAGGAGCGGTCGCAGCCAGTTATAGAACCTTTGCGGGTGATGGCAAAAAGCCGTTGCGGATGCGACTTGAAGGGGATCGTTTTGTCGCCATAATCCCGTACCAGCAGATCGGAAATCCGGGATGCCGGAGGGGGTTGAAATTCCAGCGCCGGTAAAAGCGACCATGTGGCGTGCATGAGCAATCAGCCTTGCGGCTGATTTGATCTCAGTGGCACTTGATTCACTCATAGATGGAATCGTTTGGAAATTGTTTTTGCCAGTTCACTTATTTGCTGGGTGAACAATCCATCAGGTTGGATTCTTGAAAGCGGAATATATTTCTGGTTTGCCTGGAATACCTGTTCAGGTACAGGCGGGATCATGAATTTTACCGGGTTGCCCGGCAGTATTTTCGAAATCTGTTCCGCAGAAAGCCCCAAGTCTGACCGGATGTGATTGTAAAGAACCACATCAATTGATCTGGATATATTGGAGGTCTCGAACTGTAGGCTACCAAGCAATCTTCTTGTTCGTAGAACAGTAGCCGGGAAGGCATCGGTAACGACGATCAACTGATCGCAGAGCGAGTGGATTTTACTGAAACCAGCCAGGTATGGGTTGCCGATATCCAGCACGACCACAGGGATCAGGGAATTCAGTCCGTTAATAATGGCTATCGTCTTTTCTGGCAGTTCGGTCAGGTTTATTTTGTGAATCTTTTCGGATGCCATCAGAAGGCGGATATCAAAGGATGTATGCACGGCGTGTTTTTCAATGACTGTGGTAGTGATTTCTGATAAAGGAAGTGCGAGCAGCTTTTCAAGGCCATAAGATTCAGCGATATCGAGCTCCACACCCCAGGAACCCATTCCGGGTTTAAGTTCCATCGCCACTATCTCTTTTTTTGTCATCTCTCCCAGGCTTATGGCGAGGTTGAGGGCAAGTGTGGAGACGCCAAGACCTCCTTTGCAGCCAAGAATACCAATGATACAACCAGATTTTGCTACTCCATCCTTTGTTGACCTTTTTTCCTTACGGGTGAGCAAGGTCTTGACATGCGAAATGAGTTCAGCGGGATGCACTGGCTTTGTCAGGTAATCATCAGCGCCAGCTCCATAGCCGGTTACCTTGTCATCCACCTGGTTTTTAGCCGTGAACATCAGGATTGGGATTTCAGCAGTGGCAGGGTCTTTACGAATCTCGCGAGAAATGCGGTACCCGTCCATTCCTGGCATCATGACATCCAGAATGACCAAGGCAGGTTTTTCCTGGATCGCCATTGAAAGCGCGAGCTCACCAGTATTGGCTGCAACAATATCGTATCCCTGACGCTGCAGCATCATTCCTACAAGACGAAGCGTCTCGAGATCATCATCCACGACAAGAATCTTTTTAGACATGCCGGTCTCCCTTCCTGATCTATTAGTCAGTCTAGCATATTCTAAAGTCAGATACAAGTAAGAAGATGGATTTCTGCCCGGGTTACAGATGCTATAATGACCCTGTGAATGGTCAGGATTTCAGGTTATTTTTAGTTCAAAAATGCGGCATCGACCTTTCAAAACCGGTGTTGCTGGGGTTTTCAGGCGGACCTGATTCTTTATGCCTGCTCGCGTTGCTCGTTGAGAGTGGTGCGAATGTCCTGGTTGCGCATCTTGATCATGCTCTACGTCCTAGCTCCGATGTTGAGTGCGTCCATGTAAAAAATGTGTGTGACCAACTTGGCATCCACTGTATCACTCAAAGAATTGATGTGAGAGGATATGCTGAACAGCACCACATTTCCGTGGAGGAAGCCGCCAGGGAAGCACGATACGGGTTTCTGTTTGATGAGGCGTGGAAATCAGGGGCGCAAGCCGTGATGACCGGTCATCACGCGGGTGACCAGGTGGAAACAGTGCTGATGCATTTCTTAAGAGGAAGCGGGTTAAGCGGCCTTGCTGGGATGCGGATGGTCTTTTCGCCAAATCCATGGAGTACAACCATTCCACTTATACGGCCGTTAATCAATACTGGCAGGGAGGAGATCGACGATTACCTGTCACATGTTGCATTTGAGACTATTAAGGATGAATCCAATCTTGATCAGGGTTATTTTCGCAACCGCATCAGGCATGAATTGATCCCGCTCCTTGCCACCTATAATCCACAGATAAATGAACGCATCTTGAGGATGGCCGGTGTGGCTGCGCTGGAAGATGACTTGATTGCGCGACTGACCAATGAATGCTTGAATGAGACGTTATTGCAACAGCGAAGCAGATACATTGTTTTTTCCAGGGAGAAGGCTTGTGCCTTGCACCCTGCGCTTCTAAGACGACTGATGCGCCTGGTGATCAGCACCCTGAACAGCACATTAAGGGATATTGATTTCACTGTTATTGAACGGGCAAGCCAGTTTTGCAGCCATCCCACCAGGTCGAACCGCGTGGACTTGATGGGGGGGATCGAGATGTTTGCATACTTGAAAGATAAGCTGGTGATGGCTTACACAGATGATCCGCTGCATGAATTATGGCCGCAAACTCAGGAGGCAGCGGATATCCAATTGCTAATTCCGGGGTCAATACGGATCAGTGATCATTGGATGTTACATGCCACAATTGGGGACAGGTACCAGCAGGATAATGACCTGTTTGTCTGCCAGCTGGCTGCCGATACACTGATCAATCCTTTAATCATCAGCCGGTTCAGACCGGGAGACAGGTTCACGCCATACGGCGCAGAAGCTAAAGAGTTAAAACTGGGGGATTTCTGGACCAACGCGGGATTACCGGCGCGCGCGAGGCAGAATTGGCCACTCATCCGCAGCGGGGATGAGATCGTTTGGGTGCCCGGATTTCGCATCGCTGATCGTGTGCTTGTGGGTGATCACACCGGGAAAATCATTAAGCTGGTGTTGGATAAAGTAGAAGCAGCAGCCTGACGCTATTCGAGGATGCTAATTTACCTGGGTCATTCCCCAGCCAGCTGGCGCAATTTCATGCTGACCTCGCGCCACTGGATTTTGGAGATCCCCAATTTTTGGCGCAGGGTCTCCCTTTCCATTCCTGATTTCCAATCGTCGAGAGCGCATGTCCAGCGGCACATATCGAACGACAAGTGCTTGGATAATCTCGCGCTGTTGCCGATATCCTCGAGCAGATATTCAAGGCGGCGCGGCGACCATGGGAAGACCCGATCAATGGGGTGGTATTGCTCCAGGTATTCCTGGTAAGTCTCAACCCAGTCGCCAGTCAGGGGGATGTTGCGTTCCTTATAGCGGCTGCCGCTGGCAGAATAGCGCACAAAGAGACGTGGGCTTTTCGGGCTGTCCAGGTCAATGTGGTTAAGGTTTAAGGCCAGGCATTCGCCTTTTTTGATACCAGTGGTGAGTAGCAGGCTGAGGAGGGCATAAGGTCTGACGTCGGGTTTCGCTGCAGAGCGGAGGTTCCTGGCGGCTTCAAGCACCAGTATTTCTTCTTCAGGTGTAAGCACCTGGGGGAGGGGGCTGATGACAGATTTTTGCAGCACTTTTTCGGCAGGATCAATGGGGATCCGCCCGGATTGGGTGAGCCAGCGGAAGAAGGATTTAATGGATGTGATGCGCCTTGAAAGGCTCTTGGGGCTGCACGGCACGTTACGTTCATTCTGAAGCCAATCAAGAAAGCGGTTGATATCATTGGTGGTAATGCTGCCAACAGTTGTATCAGGGGCGAAGTAATTGGCGAAAAGGTTCAAATCTCCCATGAAAGCTTTTACGGTAAAAAGGGACCGTCCCTGGTCGTGCAGAAAAATCTCCCATGAGCGGATGGCGGGGTGAAATGTGGTTTCAGAAGTGATGTGAATCTCAGGAAGGGTATCCATGACAGCCTTCTTTCTTTGTAATGTTTCGTATAGCCTTATATTGTACAGTGTACAAATATTTCCGGCGTTTGTCAATATGCAATTCTTGTTCCAATCAGGGATATAACGCCTTGCGGATAGTATCGGCGATTACGTCGTAATCAGGAATGAGCACCATGGCACCTGTATCAGGAACAACATAGTGGGTGATCTGCTCTTCCGAGATGGCGAAACGCTGAATGATCCCGGGGTTCGAAACGATGTTCGTAGCCATCGGGAGGAGTTTTATCATAAGGTCTAGCGGGATATCTGTTTCAACGCTGCTGCTAAAGAGGTTGTACAACTCTGAAGCGCGATTGATCGCATTCAGGCTCATCGTTTTCTGCACGATGGCGATCATTACCTCCTGCGCGCGCCGAGTGCGGTCAAAATCACTGGTAGAGTAACGCGACCGAACGTACCATAACGCGGTTTCCCCGTTCATTGTATTTTGTCCAACCGGGATGTAGCACATCTTGTTGTAAGCCTGGGGCAGGTCACATCGGTCATAGAGCTCGTATGCAGCGTAAACCGTTATACCGCCCAATGTATCAATGATGTTCTTAAAACCAGCAAAATTGGTCATCATGTAATAATCCACGTGGGCATCGAAGTTATACAAAAGAGTTTCTTTGCTCAATGCCACGCCGCCATAAGCTTGCGCCGCGTTGATTCGTTCGTAGCCGATACCAGGAATGCTGACATATAAGTCGCGCGGGAAAGACAACAAGGTCACACTGCCTGTATCAGGTATTAGGGACAGGATCATGATCACATCCGTCCGGTAACCTTGTCCCAGGCGCCAGTCAGAACCCAGGAGCAGGATGTTTACCTGACTCTCAGGACGCTCCAGCCCGAGCGAAATCATCCCATCATTTACAGGTATCGTGGTTTTGAAGGGTTGCATGGTAGGAGTAGAGAGAGGGTTCGCGACCGGGATAACGGGTTGGAAAGGGGTGGGTGTAGCTGTGAATTTATTGTTGCCACCGATCAGGAGATCTGATACCGGGATGGGAGTGTTGATCGCGGCATTTGTTGAAAAAAGTGAACAACCCGGGATCAGGAGTAGTGTAACAATAATCAAAACCAGCCTCAACTTGCGCATAAGCATAATTTTACCCCAGTTCACCTGGTCAAATATTTCTGGAGCATTAAAAAGAAGGCCAACAGGTTGACATTCTTCAAGAGTCTGTTAAAATAACCCTCTGGAGAGCCGAAGTGGCGGAATTGGCAGACGCGCTACGTTCAGGGCGTAGTGGGCAATACGCTCGTGAGGGTTCAAATCCCTCCTTCGGCACCTAATAAACCCGCGTATTTTCGCGGGTTTTCTCTTGTACGGGTTCGGGGATTAAGGTAATATATATTTATGAAACGCTTCCTTGATAGGATTAAGATCCCGATTGATATTAAAAAGATAGGTCTGATTGTTGTTGCGATCATTCTCTTCTTGCTTGTTATGGATCTAAACAGCAGATTGACCGAACTTTCTAGAATGACATCCCAACGAGATCAGGCTGCCACCGTGGTCGCACAACTGGAAGGTACGTTAGGGGTGCTGAAAACCCAGGTGGAATTCGCCAGGTCCGAAGGGGCGGTCGAGGAATGGGCTTACAGTGAGGGTAAGATGGTAAGACCAGGTGAAAATTTGATTATTCCCCTCTCTCCGCCTGGCACCACACCACAACCGGTTCTATTGCCAACGCAAATTGTTGAACCGATACAAAACTGGGAAATCTGGATGGCATTGATCCTCGGAAAATAATCAACTCCTGCTTACGCAGGAGTTTTTTTCAAATGGTGGAGCGCGAGCATTGTGAGGTCATCTGATGGAGGTTCGCCTTTACGGAAGGTATTAATAAGATCCTCAAGATTCTCAAGCAATTCGGTTGCTGAACCGTAAGAGTTATTCTGCAGGGCTTCGATCAAACGCATCTCAGAGAACTGTTCGCCGGATGAGGAGAAAGCTTCCGTCACACCGTCTGTGTAAAACAGTAGCGTATCACCCTCCATAATCTGTAGTTGATGGCTGACGTATTTTGCTTCTTCAATCACCCCAAGTGCTATTCCGCCTTTTTTCAATCTTTCAACATCTTGAGATTGACCTCTGAAGAGAAGCGGGAGATTGTGACCGGCATTGGCATATTCAAGAATTCCGGTCGTGGGATCCAAAAGCGCGAAAATCGCCGTGACAAACATCCCGTTTTGCGATTCTTCGACCAGTAATTCATTCACCCTTTTAAGCACCTCAGCTGGGGATTCAATTGTCTGTACCGCGGACCGGATGAGTGTGCGGGTGACCGTCATGTAAAGCGCAGCTGGCATACCTTTGTCAGACACATCAGCGATGGCAAAGGCGAGTTTATTGTTGCGGGTTTGGAAAGCATCGTAGAAATCTCCGCCGACTTCCCTGGCGGTTCTCCAGCGCAGATCGAAATCCCATCCCTCGCTCCCAGGTATTGATTGCGGCAGGAAGGTCTTTTGTATCTGTCTGGCCAGCTGGAATTCGCGCTCAACCCTTTCCCGGCCGACCATTTCCTCTTTCAATCTTTCATTCTGGATGGCCAGGGCGGTTTGCTGGGCGACACCTTTGATCAATTCCACGCGCTTTTGGTGATACGCTGCCTGGACGTTCGTTTCGCGGGTGAGCATGACACCGTATTTTTCCCCCTTGATACTCAATGGAAAACCCAGCAACCAGCTTGAATCATCCACCAGTAATGGTGAAATGTCTTCCCTGCATTCCAGTGTCTTCCATGTACGGATTGGCAGATCGGGTTTTTCCAGCCTGCACCCGATCATGTGTTCGCTCTCGATGATTTTATCTAGCAACGGAAATTCACCCATGGAATAGGTGTGATTGATGATCTCATCCTGTTCGGAATGCGTCGGGGCGACCGCTTTTGCCGGTAGAAACTGAGAGTTGTTCTTCTCCAACAGGTAAATGGCACAGGTATCCACGCCAACAAGGATGGGCATTAATTGCACAATGGTATCCAGGATATCATCAAGTTGATTCTGACTGACTACTGCCTGGGCTACCTGTAACAACACCGCAGTGATGTACGCTTCTTCCTGCCGGCTTTCAAGTAATTTGATATTCTCTAATCCCACAGCCGTTTGTTGCGCGATACCCTGTAGGATGGCGAGGGTTTGATTGCTGAATCTGTTAACGACCCCAAATTCACTTTGACTATTGTGAGAAACGAGGAATGCACCATGTAGTTCGCCGTGAGCCATCAAAGGGATCAATACGAGCGTGCTGGTCTTCTCAAAATGCAAAAGCGATCGCAGACCCATTTCCTGTTTGGGATCTTTTACAAAAACAGGAGATAATGTCGCTTTTAATTTTAACAGGGCAATGGCATCCGTATCCTGCATGACTATCTCATTTTCAACCGGTTGAAAACCATACCAACTCTTCAATTCAAAGGAATCACCGTCAGCGCGCAACAAGTAGATCGCACATTGCTCAATGCCCACCAGGAGAGGGGTTAACCTGGTCATGGTCGAGAGCAGTGAATCAATGGAATTGATCGATTGCATGGCTTCTGCCACCTGTAATAAAACAGTGGAAGACCAGGCTTCTTCCTGTGCGGTGGTGTAAAGATGTGCGTTTTGTATCGCGACAGCGGCATAGCTGGCCAGGGTCATGGCAATATCCGCTGCTTCTGAACCATAGCGACCTTCTGCCCGGTGAGCGAGTGTCAGCACGCCCATCACGTCCTCGCCAGAGCGCAGTGGGACCGCGAGGGAGGAGTAATTGGGTTTGAATTTCCGTGCTGTGCCCAGGGGGCCGTATGGGTCTCCGGGTTTTCTTGTGGCGAACTGCTCGCTGTTGATGCCGTAGTTTAGGAAGTTCCGCACAGTGATCGAGTCTTGAGTTGTTTCAGTAATCCTTTTATTTGATACCCCTCTTACCGCTGCCAGGTGGAGGGGACGGTCGTCGATTGGAATACTGTTGTCATCATCCAGCAACCAGATGGCTGATGCATCACATGGGAGATTGGACTCTAGAGCTGCCAGGATTCTGTCGAGCATATCAGGCAGTGCCAGGTTACTTATGAGTGATCCGGCAGTATCTCGAAAGCTGTCGGCTACGTTTCTGCGCCATCGCTCACTACGGAACAGCGTCGCGTTGCGGATGGATTGTGCGATGCCTGAAGCCAGGCTCTCAAACAGGTTACGGTCTGCCTCATTGAAGCGATTGACCTTGTCGGATTGCATATCCAACACACCCAGAACGTCGCTACCGAATATAAGGGGAACTGCCAACTCGGATTTGACCTTTTGAGAGAAGAACTTAGACGGCACATAGAATGGGTCAGTTGCAACGTCATTGGCGATATAAGATTTAGCAGTCCTGGCTACATGGGGGAGTATTCCGGTTGAGGAATCCAGGTCGAAAGCCCACGAAGTAGGTTTTAGATTCCTGGCTTTGGGTCCAGTACCTGCCTGGAATATCACCTTCTCGCGATTGGAATGGACGGTAAAGATGTGAACATATGGAATCGCGAAGCGTTTTTCGATGACCTGCACAACTTCCTTTAGCAGCAGATCAAGATCAAGGATGGACGAAATGGCACTGCCGATTTCCGCCACGGCAGACATCTGTGCTGCGCGTTGTTCCAGGTTGTTAAACAACCGGGCATTTTCTACTGCGAGTGCGATGTTATCCGCCAGGGAACGCAGCACCAGCATATCATTTGTATGAAAAGCGCCTTTCTTATCACTTTGCATGTCCAGCACGCCGAGGATATGGTTTTCGATCTTCAATGGAAGCACGACTTCGGCTTTAGTTTCAGGAAGCGCGTCAAAATGGATGTAAAGAGGGTTTTTTGACACATCTTCGACGATGAATTCCTGTCCAGATCGGGCGGCCTCGCCAATCAACCCTTTTCCGTATTCCGCCGAAAGAAGTGGGTTTTCAATGTGAGGTTCACAGTCCAGCGAGCTGGCTCTGAAGAGAAGATCACCAGATTTTTCATCTAATGTAAATATTGCCACATGATAAAGATCGAACGAACACTGTATCAGATTGGTCACTCGCATACAAAGTTCATCAAGATCCAGAACATTGGCGATCTGAGCGCTGACTGAACGCACGAGGGAAATCTGGTCATAACGCCAGTTCTTGAGCGCTACCTGTCGGTTGACCTGCATGGCCAGCGCTGCAACCGCAATCATGCTTTCAAGCAGTTGAATTTCATCAGCATTAAATACATTTTGAGCTGTTTTTTCGGCCAGCATCACACCCAGCAGATTTCCCTGGGTAATCACCGGTATCGCAATCGTTACAGGATCTTTTACTCCAGCAGACTGCTTCTGACGCTGTAGAACTGCTTGTTTATTGGTATAGGCTCGTCTTACAATTGGTGGTGCTTCACTAGAGGGAATGGTGATAACGGGTTCTTCGCCGGGCAGTGGATAGAAAGGTTCTGCGAACCAGAGTTTTGCGGTACAGCTGAATTGTTCTTCGATAAAATGTTCAAGGTAACGGCACAAGCTGACAGCATCCGGTTGTTTTACCAGGTTCTCGCCTAGAGAAAGAAACTCACTCCAGAGGGCTGATGAATTCGGGGGACGTATGTCCATTATTTGCGTTTTTTGAATAATGTTAGCTTGTTGTGGTTGTCTTCAAATTCAAACCTGACGTCGTCCATCAAATGACACATCAGGAAATAATCCCAGACCATGATTTTTGCGGTTCTTCAATTGTGAATTCAGGTCTGGAACCGGGACGCAGGATGGATCAAACGGCTGCCCGTGGTCTTCTAATATTACGAGAATTCCGTCTTCTACTTGATCGCATGTACAGGTAATCTCTCCTATTCCTTCTCCCCCGTAGGCATGTTCAATAATGTTGGAAACAGCCTCATCTACGGCTGTTTCCAATTCGAATGCCTCTTTGAACGATAAGCCGGCTTCTTTCGCTTCGAACCTGACGAACTCAGCTATATTTGCAAGGCTCTCGTACCGGCCAGGGAATATCCGGGTGCTCATAAATGGGTGAACTTAGAACGACCCCACAGCAGTAATAACATCATCATAGATATTGAAAATGGTATTAAATCCCGCGAGATCGAAAACAGAATAGATGTTTTCAGGCATACCAGCCAGCAGCAGGTCACCGCGGTTATATCGGCGACAGTTCTTGAGTGTGGAAATCAGAACGCGCAAACCGGCACTGGATATGAATTCCAAACCAGTGAAATCCATCACGATCTTGTAGCGGCCTCTATCGTGAATTTTCGCAAATTCTTCCGCCAATTGGGGTGACGTGGCGCTATCCACCCGACCTGTTACCTTGACAACATCACAATGTTTGAACTGCGAGGTAATAATTTCCATTTTAGTCTCTCCACAAAGTTTGTATATCAATGATCCGTAAGAATAATTATATCATGCACGAAAAACGGGATTAGTTTATGATAGTAATTGACAGGTTTGATTTGTGGTATGATGAAATTAATAGCAGGTTGAGGTATGAGGATTCATTTTGCTGTAAGGTGAACTTTTACCTCGAATAGACAAACTAAAATAACAGGATAAATATGAACGAAAAAGATAACCCACAAAATGTGATCAACAAGTATTCAAAACGGCAGCGTTATATGCCGTATGTGCTTGGTGGATTAGCTGGAATATTAGCGCTGGCTGGGATCTTCATCATCATCAGCGTGGTAACAGGCTCAGGCAACCCCTTCAAATCCATTTTCGCCACCAAGACACCAACCCCAACGGCCACTTTCACACCCACGGCAACGGTCCCGTCTCCAACGCCTACAATGACCCCGACCATCACGGAGACACCCACCCCGACCGAAACCGCGACACCCACCGGACCGCAGTATTACACGGTCAAAGAGGGAGATGACTGTTGGACGTTGGCCAATACATTCAATGTCGATTTGCTGGTGTTGTTGGCGATCAACAACTTTCCCTCCGGCACCTGCCCTATCGTGCCGGGAACCGATATTCTGATCCCTGCTCCGGGGCAAGCCTTACCAACACCAACCCCCTTACCCTCAGACATAGCCAGGGGAACGGAGATCGAGTACACGATCCAACCGGGCGAGACCCTGCAGGACATCGCCACCAGGTTCAACAGCACGGTCGAAGATATAATGGAACGAAATGACATTGAAGATGAAAACGTAATATTTCGTTGGGCAGGTGATAATTGTCCGGGTTAACCTTGTCACACCTACCCTGACGGTTGCACCCACCAGCACACTTTCTCTTACCACACCACTTCCTACTGCAACACCTTAAGGTGATCATAAAGAACGTTGAAAAATCCTCCTGGTTTATCAAGGAGGATTTTTTTATGGATCTCTTATTGAGTTGTTCCAGCGCCCACCCGGCTGCTCTCTGGAGTATAGGGTCATTTTGACTTTCCATGATAAACCTGATCGTTTTGGCCGCGTTCCCAGCTCTCATATTTGCCAACCGGATGATGATGTTGCGCATCAATCCGCTGTACCTGGTGCGGGCAATCGCCGAACCCGCGAAGTTTCGGTCAAACTCAACCGGTGAGGATTGCAGGACCTCGCGCATCTCGTCGACAGTCATTTGTTTCGCCGTTATCTGCAAATCACCTGACGCCACGGTGCGATGGTTCCATGGGCACACCATCTGGCAAATATCGCAACCAAATATCCAACTCCCGAATTTTTCCATTACCGCAGGGGGGATATCCCCTTTGTTCTCGATGCTGTGATAACTGAGACAACGGTTCGAATCGATCGTACGGTTGGGCTGGATACAACCTGTCGGGCAGGCATCCACGCATCGGGTGCAACTCCCGCAGCGGTCTGTAGTGAAGGGTTGATCCGGTTCAAGCGGGATCCCGGTGAAAATCTCTGCCAACAGGACATTCGAACCTAGAGAGGGCGATATCAAACAGGAATTCCTGCCGATCCAACCAAGTCCTGCGCGAACAGCCAGTTCACGCTCCAGTATTGGGGCGCTGTCCGTGTAGATTCGTGGAGCCGGTGCTGATGGATCTTTCTCAGATATATACTCGACCAACGGTGCGAGCCTGGTTGGGATGCTGACATGGTAATCTTCTCCAGTCGCGTAACCGCTGATCAATCCGATGGATGGAATTTCGAAGTAAGCTCCAGAGGATGCAGTGGATAGACTATGCCCAACACAATGATCGATTTCACTCCTGGATATAAGGCAGCCGGGTCGCGCCGCATTTCAACGTGGTAAGGTGAGGACAGGTAATCCATGTCCGCATTAAAACCATGCTGCAGCCAGTTTAAATAATTCGTGTGAGTGCGTAATGGCTCTGGTGAGGCAATACCGCATAGGGAAAAGCCAAGGCTGGCAGCCCTGGCTTTAATTTCCATTTCCATAGTAGGATGGTCAACCGGCACGGAATTATGGTGTGGCAGATGGGGCTCCTTCTGTACCCCATGCGGATGTAGCTGTTCCAGTGACGACTGCCGTCCCGGTGATGGTGGGTGTTTTCGTAGGCGTCAGGGTAGCGGTTGGCGCTTTGCCAGTGGCTGTTGGTTCCCCGACTGTGATGTTGATACTAAACGCGTCACCAAATACGAACCCACTGGAATTATACATTTTCCAGTAACTGCCAAAACTTCCCGTTTCCATCGGCGCTGTGAAAGGTACGCTCACATCGGCAAGCTCACCTGGCTTAACTTCAGCGGGAAGTTTGAACAACAACTGGTCGCCACTTCCCAATAAAACACCTTCAAGGTATAGTACCGCGAAATCCTTGGTCCAGGTTGTCTTGCCTGTATTTTTAAGGCGCCAGGTTTTTATGAACTGTTCGCCAGGTTTTACAACACTGCCATCAGGAAAGTTGACATCTGCGACGAACAAGGCACTGTCATCGGTGGTTGAAGCGGGTTGGGTTGGGACATTCACGACAACAGGTGAGGAAAGGACACTGGAAATTGTGGGCGTCGATGGGCTGGGAGTCGCTGTGGCGGTCGGTTCAGGGGTTGGGGTGGATGTGGGATTGGACGCCGCGGATTGGGTCAATTGTGCCTGAACCGTTGCCGCGATTTCCGTCATTTTTTGATTCGTGTCAGCGGCTGGTTTTCCACCACATGCAGTAAGGAAAACCGCGGTGGTGAGAATTACCAAAATACTGACCAATCTATTTCTAATACGCATACTTGCTTCCTCCAATAAGCTTAAACTACGAACTTATTGTCAGATAACTTACAGGTCTTGTCAAGAGTGGGACAGAGGGGGGCAGGAACGTTGGATTCGAATCCGGACCTGCTATTAGTTTAGAAAATCAGTGTTCTTACTACCGGGCGGTGTGCCTTTTTGGAACCCCTGCTTTCCAAGGAAGTCGATATAGTTAACAGCGCCAGGGACGATCTCGAAGATGTACTTGTATGCGACATAATTGTAATAGGTGAAGAGTTCATAACGACCTGCGGGTAGATCATTGAGAACGAAATTTTCCTCGTAGTAAGGGTCATTTTGATGATTCTCGATAATCTTCCTGTCGTAGGTTTTAATCTGCCATTCCCTTCCAGTATCCAGTGAGGTTAAACGGATGGTCCAGTTATTAAGCAGGTAACCAAGATTATTGGTAATCCGGCCTGCCAGAACGCCGTGCTCCAGGGGTGGGACAAGCCACAACTCCGGGTTCTGGGGAAGCATTCCCCTTTCGTCTTTAATGCGGACTTCGAAATGGAGATGCGGTCCGCTGGTGTTGCCGGTCATACCCACACCACCAATCTTTTGCCCAGCATCGACCTTGTCGTTTACCTTTACCAGAGATTGGTCCAGATGCGTGTACACGGTGTAGAGAACGTATCCATCATACTCGTCGTCATGCCTGAGCATGACAGCAATGCCGTAAGGGTCATTCTTCGCGCCTTCCCCATATAAAAGACCGTATCCCGAAAAGACCACTTTTCCCGCACCTGCAGCCAATACCGGCGTTTGCTCGAAGGCGGGGATATCCAGACCCATATGCACAATATTTTGCGTTTTTATCAGGTAGCCATAACGGTAATCAGCATGTCGTCCAAGTAATGTTTTCACTATGTTATTGGATGCGTGAGAAGGAAATGATCGTTAGGGGTTAAAGCCAGTGGTACCTGGTAATATGGCGAATGGTTCGGGAAATTTGGGTCATCTGGTGTAGTCGTCAAGATGGGCTTCTCGGTTCACCGAATTATTATTTGCAGAAACGGTAAACTGGTCAGGGGCTGCATTCACAGCCACGATGTTGACCAGGGGCAACAGCACCCCGGCAATCATGATGGCAACCATAATTTGTTTCAGCAAGCGAGTCATGGTGATGGCCACAGCTCCTCAATCGTTTCGATTGTGTATCGTTCCTTCATTGCCTCGTACCAGGAAAGTCCATCCTGCAGCACGAACAGGTTCAACTGGGAGGCGGGGAAGTATCCCCGCCAGTTTGATTTTGCAGGCAGGCGTAACCAGCCGTACTTGCGGGCGAATGAAGTGAAGTCCAACCAGTACCCCTGTGGTATGGGAGCTGTACCTCCTCCGTTTTCATAAGCATTTGCGTCACCGCTCAGGCGCGCGTTGAAATCCCAAACGGGATCCTCGATGGGAATGCCGCAGGTTCCGTCCTGGTCCGCGCACTTTAACCATATCCGCCAATAGGTGCGACCATTGAAATCTTCACGGTTCACGACCATCCAACCTGCATCCAGTGGGTCCATGTTGACGGCGATGGTTCTGCCGGTATATTGCCAGTCTTCCTCCAGGCCGGGCTGCGCATTCGCTGGTATGGAAACACTGGCGTTCTCAAGTATTTTCAGAAAATCCCAGCCTAATTCCTCCTGCAGGTCAGAGCGCATGGCAGCGAAACTTTCGTCAACGGTGTCAGAAAGGTATGGTTCAGGTGCCTGGACCTCCGACAGGAAAATGGTTTCATAACGACCAGCTGGTGGTATCCTGCGTCGAGATCTGTTGCTGCCATAGGGCTTCTGATCCAGCTATCGGGTTGTCCGCGAGATAGTCTTCAACATGCGGTACAGCCGAACCGGATATCCATATCAGCGAGTTCACCTCCTGCTGGAGATGTAACGGTGGGATCAGTAAACGGGTAGGATCATCGCTGTACACCACCAGATCATTGCCGTTGGGTGAATCTACCAATGCAATAACTCCTACAGAGCCGTCCATCCATACAGGGTTTGTCCCCAGCCCAAGAGTTGTGGGTTTGGTATCACCCTCGCGGTCAATCCAGGTTTGGATCTCTTCAAAATCACCGTTTTTACTCCAGGCTAACGCAGTTCCATCAGCAGACCATGCGGGTGATGTGTAATCAGCATCGCTTCGCGCGGACGACTGGCTTAAAACGCTGTTCCGGTTCATCCAGGTTTGCCGTCCATATCTCCAGCCTGCCATTACGATCTGTAACAAACGCGATTTCACGCCCTCCGGAAGACCAGGCTGGGTCAAAGTTATTGCCGCCGTTGTTCGTCAATCGCACTGGAGCAGTTGATTCATCGGTGACGGATCGTATCACCAGGTTGAGCTTTCCATCCAGAATTTCTTCGTATGCCAGCCAGCGACCATCAGGTGACCAGGTGGGAGAGCAGCTGTAGGTCTCTGTCTCCGTTAAGCGGGTCTGCTCGCCGTTGACCAGGTCAAGGATAAAGATATCCCAGCGGCCAAATTCATTGGCACAATAGGCTATCTTCATACCATCCGGGCTAATGGCGGGGTCGTCGTAGTTCCAGTCACCCGCAGTCAACCTTGAGAGGGGTAAATCGACCGGGTGGTAGGCAAACAGATGCCAATACTTTCCATCAGCCATGGAAAAAATCATCAGACCTTTGTTATTTGCTGCGCTGGTTGCCGGCTCAAACGGGAGGGTAGTGGGCGTGGCAGTAGGCGATGCTGTAGGTACTGCTTCTTGAATTTCAGCTGTGGAGGATTGTTGCGGCAGGCTGGTGATACCGGCTTTCAAGGGGGCGGCAATAGTGGTTATATCTTCCTTTTGCGCGCAACCTGAAATCGAGAGTGCCAGCAGCAGGGCAATCGTAAGTGTATAAATGAAGGAGTGAGACCTGTTGGTCATACCTGGTTCCTGAATCCTAACAAAGTCAAATGAGGAAATTCCTTACGGTTCCTGCTCCCAGAGCGTGACAGGGTTGAAAGGTTGGAATCTCCCTGATGAAGACCAGATGCAATAACTATACCGTTCTTCAATTGTCGCATCGGGCGTGTACATGGCAAGTGTCCCGAATGCTGCACTTGAGGGACCGATGCGCGTCTCAAGATGCAGGTGTTCGGCTGCTGAATTCCCAGTATTCCCGACAAGGCCAATTTCCTGGCCGCAGGAAACTTCCTCTCCGATCTCCAGAAATGGGTTTTTCTAGAAGATGAGCATACAAGACATACAGGGATTTGGATGAAGCGGACATCTCCAGCGGTGCCATGTCTTTGAACAAGGGATCCGAGACGCAAGGTTGAACGATGTCGAGATTCTCCTGCGGGATGGGAGTCGGGAGCGTAAGAGTGTTGATTATATCCGCGGAAACTCTGTCGAGTCGGGGTTTCGATGAGGATGGCATTACCGTAAGGATACCGGTCAGCCAGTACCTGGACGACTGTACCCGGAAATATGGATTGTACCGGGTGGCCGATCATGGAGGGCATTTCTTTGAAGGTGAAGAATGCCAGGTCAACTGCCGGATGTCCGTCGTCCTTGTATGGTGCGGGAGGCGTGAAGGATTGTGAAGTGATGCTGTGGAGGTCGCCTAGTTCAATGTCTTTCAGTGGTGAACAAATGCCATTGACTTGTTCCCGAGTTGGAGTGGGGGAGGGATTCGTTTTTGGTGTTGGCGAGGCAGTTGGCAAGGGAGTACGGGTGACCTGTACTGTCGAATCTGGTTCAACATCAACCGGTATGGGGACAGCTGTTTCAGTTGAAAAACCTGAACAGCTGCTAAATGACAGAAGGAACAATAATATTAAAAACAGGTAGAGCCTGTTAAACCTTTTCATACACTCCCAAAATCAAGCGCTTAATTCGACTTCGACTTGTCTCGAATCCATTACTTCAGTGTCATTTAGGATGACAGAGCCAACAACCTGAAGTAGGGTACCAGCAGACTCTTTTCCCAGGTGGAGGGTGAAATTCACCGTTTTGTCAAAGACCCCGATAATGGTTGATTGGGTGATCACATCCTGATGAAGATCCAATAATTTAAATTCAACAGTGGGTCTGGATGAAGCATCGTTCAGCACAAGGGATGCGCGCACCCGCATTTGATCCGGAAGCAACATGGCACTTAGTTGTTCAATTCGCGGCGTGATTGTACCGGGTGAGGCTGCAGAGTAATTCGTTCATCTGATTAATCCCGGCTATTCAGGGAATGATCTTGCGGCATTCCATGTAGAAACGCTTTTCATGGGCTTCACCCATCGAGAAAGTCTTGCGCGGCAGCGCACCATCCAGCAGGACGGTGCGGAACAACTCATCCTTTGCCAGCGCCGGCAGATAGATACCCGCGGTCCCTGGTTCAGCCGCGAGATTGAACAGCGTGTCGTCACCGTGCACATAATCGATTCTGGAAACCGCCCTGTCCTTTACCAGCCTGTCGAGGATGGGCTGCAGCGTGCCAACAACAAGGTTGGCGGTGGGGCTGGTGATCTCTCCCAGTAGAAAGCCCTTTGATGTGACCAGTCCGAAGAGTTGTCCTTTAGATGAAGTCTGCTTCACTTTGTTCGCGAGTTCGTTGCCTGTGGCTACAGCTTCGAAGGTCAGCGCGTTCCCGAACACATCGCTAAGCACCTGCTCAACATTTACTACGGTATTGAAAAGCACACGATGGATCGGTTCGAACTCGAGTCCATGATCATGGATATTCTCAATCTCAACCAGGGCGTAACGTGCCGGGTGGTCCATCTCCACCGATGGTTTGAGTTCCTCCCAGATGGACTTCGCGGTTGCCAGCGAATGATTACCATCGCCGACTGCGAAGAGCAAAATACCCTTATCCTGGGAAACACCGTATTTCGGGTAAAAGGTATCAGGTTCGGCAAGCGACTCAAGCGCGGAGATGATGGCGTTTTCCAACTCATCATCATCGATAATTCTCCCATGAAGATGCCCACCATTTTGCATCAAGTCAAAATCATATGCGAGCGGCAGGTGCTGACTTTGGGCTGCCACGGCGCCGATCACCTTGTCCTCGGGGTCATCGATGAGCACAAGGATGTGCGGTATTTCCAACGGCGCTTCTTTACGTATGCGGATACGGGGTGGAAGGCGGTCGAGGATCGTGCCTTCGGTGGCCCTGATGAGACTTTGCGACCCACTTGAGAAGTCATATTGTTCAAGGTCAAGCGCAAGCATCAATCCCCGCCGGATCTTTCCGGCTACAGTGCGTTCGACATAGATCACCCGTTCCTGGGGATTAAGTAATCCGTCTGATAAATATTGGTACATCTTCGTGTGCGTGGATTTGACACGCCTGGCTTCCTCGTCTGTCCCAAGATAAACTTCAGGGAGATACCAGGTGAAATGTCGAGGGAGACTCTCCAACAATTGCTGCCACCTCTTCCCAGTATTCAGGTTGTGATGTGTATTGATCACAGGCAATCACTGCCCATTTTGTAAGGTTGATCTTATTAACCGGGAGATAAGTGGTGGGGATTTGTACACCAATTTTTGGGAAATTCTTCATTGATTGTCTCCTCTCTGTAATTTTACCAGAATGAGATTACCTGATAAAAAAACCTCCCGAAAGCATCGGGAGGTTGTAAAGTCACTTATGTGGTTCTCACATGCTGTGCATGAATGCAAGCCCCAACGCACCCGGTCCCGTGTGGGTTCCCAGTACCGGTCCGACCGTACTCATCACAGCATCAGTGACTAGGGTGGAAGGGAAACGTTTCACAGCGCGTTCAAGGAGTGCTTTTCCTTCCTTTTCAGCGTTACCATGGACAACGCATAAACGTAGCGGTCCTTGTTCGTTCTTAATCCTGGCTTCAACAAGGTCAAGCAGTCGGTCCGTTGCCTTGCCGATGGTGCGCACCCGCTCGATCGCTTCGATACGACCGTCGCGTAGTTCCAGGATCGGCTTCATGTTGAGCATTGTACCCAGAAAAGCCTGGGCACCACCGATGCGACCCCCGCGATGTAGAAATTCAAGGGTATTGAGCACAAAATAGACACCTGTATTGCGCGCGGCTCGCTCAGCGACAGTTTTACACTCGGCAAGTGTGGCTCCCATGGTGGCCATGCGCGCCGCGCTGAGCACCTGGAAACCCATCGCCATACTGGTGCTGAGCGTGTCAACCAGTTCAATTTTGCTACCCGGGAAATCCTTTTTTGCCTGGATGGCGGAGTCCAATGTACCGGAGAGTTTGCCTGAAATATGCATACTGAGGATGTCATACCCCTCATCGATCAACCTGCCGTACATTTTCTTGAACTCCTCAGGTGTGACCTGCGATGTTGAGGGCATGACTTTGTCCTTGGATAACCGTTCATAAAAATCCTTGGGTTGAATATCGATTCCATCCCTGAAGATCTCGTGTCCCCAGATAACCTGTAAGGGTACGGAAACAACAGGGTGTCCGTTCACCAATTCGGGTGGAAAATTGGCGGTGCTGTCTGTGACGATCATTACTTTAGCCATATCATTACCTCCTGATTCTTATCCATCGATTTCTGGCATTTATAACCCCATACTCTCGTTTACGATGCACTACGCCTAAAGAGATGTGTAAAACTAATTTATCTTGACCAATCTCTTCATACGGGCTAAAATCCTGCCTGTGCTCTCACCAGCTGGTGGCGCAAAGAATTAAGGATAAAATTTCTTGTTTGAGAATCTGACCGGCAGGCTTGACCAGATATTCACCCAGCTACGGCGCAAAGGAAAGCTCTCTGCAGCCGATGTTGATGCCATGATGCGTGAAGTTCGCCTGGCATTGCTGGAAGCCGACGTGAATTACACGGTGGTGAAGGATTTCACAAGCCGGGTTCGTGAGCGTGCTGTTGGATTTGAAGTTAGCAAGGCGCTAAATCCTGCTCAGCAGGTTATCAAGATCGTTCACGAGGAATTGATCAGCACGCTAGGTGAGCCTGCCAGGTTGAACCTGAGCGGGGTCAAACCGTACGCGATCATGCTGGTGGGTTTGCAGGGTTCAGGTAAAACGACCGCCGCAGCCAAGCTGGCAAAACGGTTGCGTTCTGATGGCGAACGGGTGCTACTGGTAGCCGCGGACCCCTACCGACCAGCCGCTGTGAAGCAACTGCAGACCCTGGGTGAGAAGATCGGTGTCGAAGTTGTGGCTGACCCTACGCTGAAACCACCCGCGTTGGCTGCGCAGGCGTTTGATAAAGCGCAAAAAGGCGGTTATTCGGTGGTGATCATCGACACCGCTGGGCGTTCACAACTTGACCAGCCTTTGATGGATGAACTTCAATCGATCTCGAAAAAGGTCAAACTGGTTGAAACACTACTGGTAGTGGACGCGATGATCGGTCAGGAAGCCCTTCATATTGCTGAGGGTTTTCGTGATACGGTTACTATCACAGGGTTAATCTTTACCAAGATCGATGGTGATGCCCGCGGCGGCGCGGCCATTTCAGTGCGCAATGTGACCGGTGTGCCAATCAAGTTTCTTGGTACAGGTGAAGGTATCGATGCGCTTGAGGTCTTTGATCCCACAAGATTGGCATCGCGTATTCTTGGAATGGGTGATATGATTGGGCTGATCGAAAAAGCGGAAGCCGCTTTCGATCAACAGACCCAAAAAGAGCAGGCGGAACGGGTTTTAAAAGGTCAATTCGATCTTGAGGATTTTGCTGACCAGTTAAAACAACTGCGAAAGATGGGTTCGATCTCACAGGTGATGGATATGCTGCCAGGAGGTTTGGGGCAGGCTTCGCGAAATATTCCGCCTGAGGAAACTGAAAAGAATTTAAGAAAGACAGAAGCGATCATCAGTTCGATGACACGGCAGGAACGGCGCAATCCTGATTTGTTGAATGCCTCGCGTCGTCGTCGTATCGCCGGTGGGTCGGGCACAAGCGTGCAGGAAGTTAACCGTTTGATCAAACAGTTCAGAGATGCCCAGCGGCTGATGAAAACAATGCAAAAAACAGGCGGGAAGGGACTTTCCCGATTGTTTAAGTGATCAAAAATGAAACAGCGGTCAGCGCACCCTTCAGCGCCCCTCGCCAAAGCGGAATTTTTGGATTCACATCATATTTGATCATTTTTTAGAAACAGGAGAAAAACCAGATGGTACGAATTCGTTTACGCAGGACAGGACAAAGACACCAACCCAGTTACCGCATTGTCGTGGCAGATATCGAAAGCCCGCGCGACGGCCGCTTCCTGGAGATCATTGGCAGCTACATCCCCACCACCGATCCCTTTACCTTTGAGGTCAAAGAGGACCGGGTTTACGAGTGGATGAAACAGGGTGCCAAACCCAGCGAATCAGTGATGAAGCTTTTCAAGATCGCTGGCGTGCTCGACCGGTATGAAAGATTTAAGAACGGCGAAGCCCTTGAAACCCTGCTCGCTGAAGCGCAAACAGGGGTTGAAGTACGTAACGCCAAAATCAAAGCCTGAAACGGATCATCATGCAACCTTCACCCAGATCAAATCAACGGTATCCAAGGAACATAAACGAGGAAAGCCATGTAAAAGAGCTTGTTGAATACATTGCTCTTTCGCTGGTGGAGGATCCTTCGCAGGTGGTGGTCACCGAGTATCGCTCTGGCGGCCGGGAAAATCTTGAGCTGCATGTCGCCAGAGAAGACATGGGTCGCGTGATCGGAAAAGGCGGTCGTATTGCTAACGCCATGCGTACCCTGCTTCGTGTCGCTGCTGCCCGTGAAGGCAAGCAGGCGAACCTGGATGTTGCAGAACCAAGATGAAACCAGGTTCTACCAGTAAGGGAAAAACTGTAATCAACTCAGGCTCGCCCCAACCAGGCGAGCCTGTCTACTTGACGATTGGCCGGGTTCGCCGTCCACATGGGGTGAAAGGCGAAATATTATCTGAACTGGTCACAGAACATCCCGAAAACATCGTAGCAGGAAAAAAGGTATTGATTGGTGATTCCTTGATTCCATGCGTTATTTCCCGCATCCGGCAGGCAGACAAGCTCTGGCTGGTAAGCTTTGAAGGTTATGATGACTGTCAGATGGTGGAGGGTTTTCGTAATCAGCAGATCTATATCTATTTTAAAGATGCTGCCCCACTCCCAGAAGGAAGTTTTTACCATCACGAAATCATCGGCATGCGGGTATTTGATGAGAATGAGGAATTATTGGGAATGGTGTCTGAAATTGTCGTTACCGGGGCGAATGATGTGTACGTGGTAAGCCAAGATTCTGGCGCCGAGATTTTGATCCCTGCGATAAAATCAGTGATAATGAAGATGGATCGTGAATCACGCAGTATGGTGGTGCGCCAGCAGGAATGGCTGTAGGAGCATAAGTTGGACCCGAAAAAGTATTGGGTGGGTTTCAACATGGTCAAGGGAATCGGAGCCGTCAGGTTCAGACAGATCCTGGATTTCTTCGGGTCAGCAGAAACCGGCTGGGATTCACCCCCGTCAGCATTGATTTCGGCAGGTTTACCCCAAAGAGTGGCTGATAACTTCTCAATGGTAAGGAACCAGGTTGATCTCGAAAAGGTAATGGAACGGATTACCTCAGGCGGGATAAGGGTGATGACATGGGAAGACTCCGATTATCCACGCCGTTTAAAGGAAATTGACCAATCACCACCAGTCCTTTATATCAAAGGAGCGATCAATGTGGAGGATGATTGGGCAGTGGCCGTGGTGGGTACCCGTCGTGTGACGCCATACGGACGGCAGGTGGCGAATGAAATCGCGACCTACCTGGCACAGAATGGTGTGACCGTTGTCAGCGGCCTGGCACGTGGCGTTGATGCCATATCGCATCAAGCCGCGCTGCGGGCTGGCGGCAGAACGATCGCTGTTTTGGGCAGCGGGGTGGATGTGATCTATCCACCAGAGCACCGCAAGTTGGCAGCCGATATTGTGGCGCAGGGAGCGCTTGTTAGTGATTACCCGGTGGGAACATCACCGGATGGGGTAAATTTTCCACCACGAAACAGGATCATTTCCGGTTTGTCACTGGCAACTGTGGTGGTGGAAGCGGGAGAAAAAAGCGGTGCGCTGATCACCGCGGAATTTGCCGTGGAACAGGGGAGGGAAGTTTTCGCGGTACCGGGTAGCATTTTAGCTCCTCAAAGCGAGGGCACCAACCAGTTAATTGAGCAGGGCGCCCGACCTTTGCTTAAAATGAGTGAAATACTGGAATCGCTGAAACTAGAGCGGATCCCTGAAAAGCAGCAGGCGCGCAAGCTCAATCCAATGAACCCGATCGAGCAGAACCTGTTGCAGCATCTTTCCTCTGAGCCAATGCACATTGACCAGATTTGTGCATTGACGGGTTTGCCAATCAACGATGTTTCGGCTACACTCACCATGATGGAATTGAAGGGTTATATATCGCAGGTCGGCGGAATGAATTATGTCGCGATGCGCGAGATCAAATCGATATACAAGGTGAAGTAATGAAGGATCATTATTATGCCGTGATCATGGCAGGCGGCGGGGGAACCCGGTTGTGGCCTGTTTCCAGGCGCGGTTCACCGAAACAGACGCTGAAGTTATTTAACGACAGATCGTTGTTCCAGTTGGCCATTGACCGCCTCGCAGGTTTCCTCCCCCTGGAAAATATATTTGTGGTTACATCGGCAGAACTGGTTAACCAGCTGCATGATCAGAAACCTGAATTGAACCTCTCGAACTTCCTGATAGAGCCAGAACCACGCGGAACAGCTGCCGTTGTTGCCATGGCTGCGGCCGCGTTGCGCAAAAAAGATGCTGACGCTGTGCTGGCTGTGTTAACGGCTGACCATTTGATCGGTAATATTGCAGAATTTCACCAAAGCTTATCCGCGGCAAATGAACTGGCCAACCAGGGCTATATTGTCACGATGGGTATAAAGCCCTCTCATGCCGCAACAGGTTATGGCTATATCGAGAGCGGCGCAGAACTTGGAGTGTTCGCGGGCATCAGGGGTTTCAAGGTAGTCAACTTCATTGAAAAACCGGAAGAAGATCGGGCAAGGGAATTGATTAAAAAAGACACCTTTACCTGGAATTCCGGCATGTTCATCTGCCGGGCGGATGTGGTCCTTGGTGAATACAAAAAACATATGCCCTTGCTAAGTTTAAGGATCGATTCTTTAACTACCTTACTTGAACGTGGATCACCTCCACCCCAATTTTGTAGAGACCTGGCAAAAGATCAAACCAGAGACAGTAGACTATGGCATTATGGAAAAAACCTCACTTGCAGCAGTGCTGCCGGTGATGAATCTCGAATGGAACGATGTCGGATCGTGGGATTCCTTGTTCGATGTTTTCGCTATGAATGAAAATGGTAATATCATCCTGCAAGCAAAGCACGAAGGAATTGATACGACCAATTCGCTGGTACTGTCAACTGACCCTGATAAACTTGTAGTGACCCTCGGGATGAACAACGTGATTGTGATACAAACTCCGGACGCTGTTTTGATCTGCCCGCGGGGAGAAAGTCAAAGGGTAAAGGAACTGGTCAATTACCTGGAAAAACAACACTACACCCTTTTCTTATAGGAGTGGAAATCTTGGAAGCCTATTGCGTAAAATGTAAAGAGAAAAGAGAGATCGAAGAGGCGAAACCGGAATTCAATGCCCTGGGAACACCCGTCACCCGCGGGAAATGCCCGGTTTGCGGCACCACGATGTACCGCATTGGTGATACACCCGCGCACGCAGGTCTTGAAAGACCGCAAAGGCGTCATGCCCGGCCGCGCAGCGGTAAGCTGGTGATCGTCGAATCCCCGGCGAAAGCCAAGACCGTTGGCAGATTCCTGGGAAAGGGTTACACGGTGCGTGCTTCCGTGGGGCATGTGCGTGACCTGCTGCGTTCTGAACTTTCGGTGGATGTGGAAAATGATTTCGCACCCAAGTATCGCGTGCCAAATGAGAAACGTCCTGTTGTTAAGGAGCTTAAAGCCCTGGCGAAAGAGGCGGCAGAGATTTACCTCGCGACAGACCCTGACCGTGAAGGCGAGGCCATCGCATGGCACTTGCTGGAAGCCGCGCAGATCGAGCCCAATCTCTCACACCGCGTGGTTTTCCATGAGATAACTGACCATGCGATTAACGAAGCCTTCGCCAACCCGCGTGACATCAATATGGACCTGGTCGATGCGCAGCAGGCACGACGTGTGCTTGACCGCCTGGTTGGCTATTCAATCAGCCCGGTGTTGTGGGAAAAAGTGCGCAGTCGTCTTTCTGCCGGGCGAGTGCAATCGGTCGCTTTGCGTCTCATCGTTGAACGGGAAAGGGAGATCGAAGCCTTTATACCCGTCGAATACTGGTCCATCCAGGCGGAACTCTCATCAGAAGGCAAGAAAACCAGGTACATGACGAGACTGGCGAAGATCGATGAAGTTGACCCGGACCTGGGAAACAAGGAAACTACAGAAGGGTACCTTGTTGACATAGAAGCGTCGCCTTTTAAAATCACACGGATCAAAAAAAGTGAACGCCGGCGCAAGCCATCCGCGCCTTTCATCACCAGCACGTTGCAGCAGGAAGCATCACGAAGGCTGGGCTACACTGCCCGGCGCACCATGATGATCGCACAGCAGTTATATGAAGGGTTGGATTTCGGCGATGGCGGGGCGACTGGTTTGATTACCTACATGCGTACTGATTCGACCAACGTAGCAGAGGTAGCTCAGGAGGAAGCGCGTACATTTATTAAACAGACGTATGGTGGAGATTTCCTTCCTGAAAAACCACCGCAATACAAGACGAGGGCGGTATCGGCGCAGGAAGCGCATGAAGCGATTCGTCCCACTTCGGTTTTAAGGCAGCCGGAACAGCTTAAGGCATTCCTTTCTCCTGAACAATTCAAACTTTACCAGCTGATCTGGCAGCGCTTCGTGGCGTCACAGATGGAGTCAGCGGTCTATGACACCGTTACCGTTGAGGTCACTGCCACAGGACAGGAGCATATTTATCTCTTCAGGGCATCAGGTTCAACCATCAAGTTCCCCGGCTTCCTTGTCGTTTATGAAGAAACTGCAGATGAAGATCAGAAATCAGATGAACCGGAGAACGTGCGCATTCCGGCAGGGTTGGAGGAAGGGCAGCAACAAAAATTGATCCGGCTGCTGCCTGAACAGCATTTCACCCAACCACCCCCGCGTTTCACAGAAGCGACACTGGTACAGGTTTTAGAGGAATACGGAATCGGGCGGCCATCCACCTATGCTCCCATTCTTTCAACCATACAACAACGCGGTTATGTGGTGCGCGAAGCCAAGCGTCTATCTCCTACTGAGACCGGTATCCTGGTCAATGACCTGGTGGTCGAACACTTCCCGGATATCGTGGACCTGAACTTCACCGCGACAATGGAAACACAGCTGGACCAGGTGGCAGCTGGAAAAGAGGATTGGCACAAGGTGATAGGTGAGTTTTATGCCTCCTTTGAGCCGGAGGTCAGGAAAGCCCAGGCGGAAATGCCGGTGACCAAGACTGAACCGGAGAAGATTGGCAGAGCCTGCCCGAAATGCGGGCAAGACCTGGTAATCCGTTGGGGGCGGTACGGCAAGTTCATCAGCTGTTCGAATTTCCCCGCCTGCCGTCACACAGAAGCGCTGCTGGAAAAGATCGGTGTGACCTGTCCAAAGGATGGAGGCGAGGTCGTCCTGCGCAAGACACGAAAGGGACGCATCTTTTTCGCTTGCTCCAATTACCCAAATTGTGATTTCACCAGCTGGAAACGCCCGGTGCCAGTTCCCTGCCCAAAATGCGGGGGCTTACTGGTGATTGCGAACAAGCGCGAGGTGCAGTGTTCACAATGCGAAGAAACCTTCCTCATTGAAGAACTCGGGGTGACAATTTCAGATTAGGCATAATAATTGCAACATAGTTAACGAGATTACTGGAACCCTAACTATCTCCAGGAGTTAACTATGGAAAAGATCAGAGCGTTATACGATGAGTTTATAAAAAGACCGCTATGGACCGCGATTGCCGGTTTCATTTTGGGTCTGATCATTGGTTTGCCGGTGCTGGGATGGGGTTTATGGCCGGTCAAGTGGAAAGACGCGGATGCCAGTTTTCTGCGCCAGGACTTGAAAGACCAGTACCTCTGCATGGTGGTGGATTCCTTCAAAGTAAACAAGGATGCTAACCTCGCGGCAGCCAGGATCGATTCGATGGGGGTGGACATCAAAACCTCCCCATTTCTTTTTGATAACCTGGCAGCCGGCGGATGCAATTATGCCGCAAGCGATAAAGTGGTCATGAATTTGAAGGCCGCGCTGTTAGAAGGCGAACCTGCTGTGGCTGAAACTGAAGAAATGACCACAGAAACAACGGCTGAGCCTGTCGCCCCAACTGAGGTTGCTGAGTCCACGGAGATTCCGCTTCCGGAAGAGACCAACACCAAAGAAAAATCAAGCGGTTCTGTACTGTTGCTGTCCCTGCTTTGTGCACTCTTCCTGGTTATTGGCGGAGCGTTGATCTACATCTTTTTCATCCGCAACCGTCGAACCCGTGATGACATTCCACCTTCCATGGATGAGGAAGTTGGTTATGTGGAGGAAGAAGTCTACGAAGAAGCCCCGGATTACCCGGCCGTGGTTACCCCACCTCCACCGCCTGTCCCTTTAGAGGATGAGACTGAACCCCCAGACCTGGATTATTTTGAGGAACCCACTGTTGCTGACGTTGAGGAAGAGGTGGTGCAGGTGCCAGCTGTCACGAAAGCGGCTGTTTCCGCAGCTCCGACGGTTTCAGGTTCAGGACCTGTCGCTCACTTTATGACGACCTACGTCATCGGCGATGACTTGTACGATGATAGTTTTAGCATTGATGCCCCCAACGGTTCCTTCCTAGGTGAATGCGGGGTAGGGATCTCGGATACGATCGGTGTTGGTGACCCGAAGAAGGTAACCGCGTTTGAAGTCTGGCTTTTCGATAAAAATGATATCCAGACCGTCACGAAGGTACTGATGAGCGCCTACGCGATGAATGATTCCGGGATCAAGCAGCGCCTGGCATCCAAGGGTGAGCCGGTGTTGGTCGAATCAGGTCAGCAACTGCTGCTGGAAACAGCCACACTGCAACTTGAAGCCAAAGTTATTGAAATGGTATACGGCCAGGGCGCGCTACCCTCAGGCAGTTTCTTCCAACGTATGACGCTGGAACTTTCTGTCTGGCCAAAATAAAACACTAATATAAATAAAAAATCCGGGATTTCCCGGATTTTTTTGTTAACCTATCTTTAGAATTTTGAAATGGATCTCACCACCTGGCGTGGCAGCGGTGATTGTTTCACCTTCTTTATGCCCGAGGAGCGCTCGCCCGATGGGGGAATCGTAGGAGATCTTACTATTACGCGGATCAGCCTCCTGGGGACCAACGATGTGAAAAGATTCCTCGGGTTCGTGGCCTTCCTGGATGGTCACCGTAGAACCGATCTCGACGATGCCCTTGTGACTGTGGTTATCTTCAATGATGACCACGTCTCGCAGTACCATGGTCAATTCCTGGATGCGACCTTCAATAAACGCCTGTTCTTCTTTCGCAGCAGCATAATCAGCGTTTTCTGAAAGATCACCCATTTGGATGGCTGAGCGCAATCTTTTCGCAAGCTCATCGCGAACAGGTCCCTCCAGGTGTTTTAGCTCGGTGCGTAGTTTTTCAGCACCTTCTTTGGTGAGATACGAAGGTTGTTTCATCGTTGCTCCAATCAAGTGTGATTATAACTTACGGCAGCAGCAGGGGATCAAACAGTTTTTGGTACTCATCCACCGCGAACCGGTCCGTCATTCCTGCCAGGTAGTCACAGATGGTTTGTTCCTTGCCTTTTACCTCAATCTGTTCCTGGAAATGCAGCGGCAGCATGGTTGGTTCAGCAGTATAGGCGTTAAATAATTCTGAAAGTACCCGTTCAGCCTTCTTCTGCATGCGGACGACGCGGTAGTTGCGGTACATATTTCGGTAATAGGAAATCCTTTAATTCGCGGTTATGGCCGCGCATGGTGTCATCGAATCCGACTACATTGTAAGGCAGGGATTGCAGCTCCTCAAGCGTTTTAACGCCACTATTGTTCAATCTGTCGCTTGAATCACTGATCATGCTGTCCACTTCGAGGCCTATGAGCTCACGGATGATCTCGTGACGGGTCAGGTCATCCAGCTGGCAGGATTTTAATTCCATGCTGTCTGCCACCATGTTCCACAGATCAATATCCGCCAGCATATCGGTCGTGATCATCCCAGACCGCAAGCCGTCATCCAGGTCATGTGATGTGTAGGCCAATTCATCGGCTACATTGGTGATTTGCGCTTCAAGGTTCCCGCGCAAATGCGAGTCGAAATCAAGCGCATCAGTCTTGTCATATTCCGTTTCGTGTTTCACGATGCCCTCGAGCACCTCCCAGGAGAGGTTCAGCCCGGGGAACTGCGCGTACCGTCGTTCAAGTTCGGTGACAATACGGTAGGATTGGTGATTATGGTTAAAACCGCCGTGTGTTGCCATCAACTGGTTCAGGATTGCTTCACCGGAGTGACCGAACGGTGGATGACCGAGGTCGTGTGCCATGCAGATGGTTTCAACAAGATCCTCATTCGCCCCCATCGCCCGGGCGATAGTGCGCCCGATCTGCGTCACCTCGAGCGTGTGGGTCAGGCGCGTGCGGTAATAATCGCCCTCGTAATTGATGAATACCTGGGTTTTATACTCCAACCTGCGGAAGGAGGTGGTATGCAGCACCCGGTCGCGGTCGCGCTGAAAACATGTGCGGTAGGAGGGTTCCTTCTCAGGATATTTCCTGCCTTTCGACCGGCTGGCATGCACCGCGTATGGCGCAAGAGTGTCTTCTTCATTTTTTTCAAGCTGAATACGGTTGAATTTCATGGTTCATTCCTTTCATTCCAGGGCAATCCTGGTTCCGATCCGCTCTCCGGTCAGTGCACGGTAGAGGTTACCGGGTTCGTTACCTGAAAATATGAAAACTTCATCACAATGGCGGGCGTGTAAGAGGTTCATCATGCTGTGTACTTTGCTGCGCATGCCGCCGGTGACATCCGGGCTTTCCGAGGAAGCCAGGTTGATTTCAACTTCGGAGAAGTTAATTGGAGTCAATAGCCGCGTAGACTTCGTGCCTTTCGGGAAAATCCTTCCATACCCCGGGTTCAATACCCGCTAACAGGATGCGGGCGGGTTTTAAGAAACCAGCGAGGTATTCAAATTGCTCTTCGGTCGAGAGAATCGTTCCGCCGATTTCCCTGTCAAATACAACGTCTCCATATACTACCGGGATGATCCCGTTATTTATTGACATAGTGATTTGTGTCGTTTCCCAGTTGACAATGGTGTTGAATGCTGTCAATACTTGTGAGCAAGGTGAAAATGCGACCGCCGGGATGCCATTTTGTTGCAATGAATTCATAACGATTGTGTTCAGCGCGCGCGCTTCGTGCCACACTTCAGCGAACCCGCGCCATTGTTCAGGCGTGTTCACTCCCGCACGCGTGTTGAATTTCTTTGCGGGGATATGGCCGAATGAACCCGAGCCGTGACCGAGAAGCAGTTTCAATCCGGGTTGATCCCTCAAAGCATTGGTGATTTCACTTACCAGGCGGTCGAGAACATCCAGCCTGGCATGGTGCGCTGTGTTCTTGTCTGTGATCAGTGAGCCGCCAAGTTTCAGGAAGACCAGGTCTTTGTTCATCTGACCGCCGTGTCCGCTTGTATGGAAGTGATAATGGTATGTACAGCCCCATTTTCCACGAGCGCCTGGGCAACAATTGCGGCCTTCGATGGGTCAACGATAGCGATGATATTACCCCCACCGCCACCGCCGGATAACTTGGCTCCGGTTGCACCTGCTTCAAGCGCGGTTTTCACTAACTGGTCCAACTTCGGTGTTGAGACACCAAGTTTGCACAACAGGTTGTGATTCTGGGTCAGCAGGTCGCCCTGAGCGAGAAGGTCTTCTGTACAAAGAATATGCCTGATCTCGCAGGACAATTCGCCGATGCGTGCAATTACGTCGTCATATTCCTCCCTGTTTTTCTGCCAACGCTCGCGCACACCTGCAACAGTCTCAGCCGTCAGGCTGGCTGCACCTGAATCAGCGATGACCAGTGTAAAACTCCGGTTGATGTTGAGGTATTCGATTGGTGAATCCTTTTGGAAGTATATCGGTGTCTCGTATGTGATGACTGTGTTGTCAATGCCGGAGGGGGTGCCGTGATGGATCTTCTCAACCTCGAAAGCGATGCGGTTAACCGCGTCAAGTTCCAACGGGTGCCCGAGGAATTGAGACAAGGCCCGAACCATGGAAACAGTTACCGAGGCGCTTGAGCCAAGTCCGGCAGCCAGCGGGATCGAGGAGTTGATGCGAATTTCGCAAGCCTGCAACCTCGAAATGCCCAATACTTCTTTTACCAGGTTCGCCGCTGCTTTCAACGGATGCTGGTCATCGAGGGTATCCATATTTACATCCAGGTTGATACAAGGCGCGACGATCCTAACCTCACCCTGGGCGGCAGTCGGACGGGCGAGGATGGTGGTTTTTGTGCTCACCTGGAAGACCGGCAGCGCGATTGCGGGCGCGCCGTAAACGACCGCGTGCTCTCCACAGAGGATGATCTTTCCTGGTGCTGAGGCTGATATGGCGGGCATATACTACCTAAAAAAAGTAGAAAATGATCATGACGGTCAGACCCCACAGCAGCACAGTCACCTGTATCGGACGATCTCTCAATAAGATTTCTTCCGGTTCACCGCCGGCATCATGAATGTTGATGAGATACAGGTATCGGAAAATGCCGTAGAGAACGAAGGGGATGGTCAACATCATCGCGTGATTCTCCGGCAAGTTGGGAGCTGAAAAAGTGTAGAGCGAATACGCGATGATCGTAGTTGCAGAAACGATGGTGATCAACTGGTCGATCAATCCTATCGAATAACCAGAAAGCACTTTGCGGTGGGATTGTGGGTTGTCATTCACCAGAACAGCGAGTTCCGCGCGGCGTTTACCAAAACCGAGATAGAGCGCGAGCAGTGTGGTAACGACATAGAGCCAGGGGGAAAAGCGCTGCACTTCAATCACTGAAACACCAGCTGCAACGCGCAACACAAAACATGCCGCAATCACCAATACATCAATGAGAGGCATGTGTTTGAGCCATTTGGAGTAAAAAATGTTTAAGACAAAATAAACAAGGGCGATGACCAGGAATCCCCTGGACAGGAAAAAGGCACCGGTCAAAGAGACTAATAGTAAAAAGATTCCTACTGCAAGCGCGATTTTGACTGGCAATTTGCCTGATGCGATCGGCCGGTTTTTCTTCACCGGGTGATTGCGGTCTGATTCGCGGTCGATGATGTCGTTTATCAGGTAGACGCTGCTGGCGAGCAGGCAGAATAGAATAAACGCCAGGGCAGTTTGTTTTAAAGCGTTCAGGTCAAGGAGTTTGCGGTCAAACACCAGGGCGGCGAAGATAAAAGCGTTCTTCGTCCACTGCCTGGGGCGCATTGCCTTGAGGATAAGATTGAGCATGAGAATAATATATCACAAGTCTGATGTTCGCTATTAAAATAGAGACATGGAAAAAAACAGGCTGGATATACTGATGGAGGAACGGGGGCTTGCGCATAGTCGTTCTCTGGCGCAAAGGCTCATCATGGCTGGCATGGTGCGCGTGAACGGGCAGGTGGTGCTGAAACCCAGCACGAAGGTCAACACGGGTGACGCGATCGATCTGAGTCAACCCCCGCGGTTCGTCTCACGCGGAGGGGAAAAACTGGTTGCTGCGCTCGATGCCTTTAACCTGACATCACTCGAAGGCAGCGTTTGCGTTGATGTAGGTGCCAGCACCGGCGGTTTCACGGATTGCCTTTTGCAGCATGGCGCTTCAAGGGTTTACGCCGTTGATGTCGGGTATGGCGTGCTCGAATGGAAAATTCGTAATGACCCACGCGTCGTGGTTATGGAAAAACACAACGCGCGCTACATCAAAGGTTTCGAAGATCACATCGCCTGGTTGTCGTGGACGCCTCTTTCATATCATTAAGAACACTGTTACCAGTGATCCGTACCTGGTTCGAAGAAGGTAAAGGTGAGGTCATCGCGCTGGTCAAGCCGCAGTTTGAAGCCGGCAGGGCCGAAACCGCCCGCGGCAGCGGTGTCATCAGGGATCCCGAAGTACATCGCGCTGTGTTGCAGCAGGTGCTGCAGTTCTCTCAAAACGATGGTTACGGTATAAAAGGATTGATCAAGTCCCCATTGACCGGTCCAAAGGGGAATATCGAATTCCTGGTACACCTTGAATATCCCGCCAGTTGTGAAGCTGACATCGAATCTTTGATCGACACCCTGAAGCTGCAGCCGTCAACAGATGTACCTGATGGCAAATTGAAATAAGGTATACTTTACACCGAAATGGCCGCAGAGAAGATTCGCAACTTCTGTATCATTGCGCACGTGGATCATGGAAAATCCACCCTGGCAGACCGCATGCTCCAGCTCACCGGTACGATCTCTGACCGCGAGATGATGGAGCAGGTCCTGGATACAATGGACCTGGAACGCGAGAAGGGGGTTACCATCAAGGCATCTGCGGTGCGGATGAAATACACATACCAGGGGGAGGAGTATGAACTTAACCTGATCGACACCCCCGGGCATGTAGATTTCAACTACGAAGTGAGCCGCGCGCTGGAAGCCTGCGAGGGTGCGCTACTGGTGGTGGATGCCACCCAGGGTATCGAAGCCCAGACACTGGCCAATTTGTACCTGGCAATTGAATCCAATCTCACCATTCTCCCGGTGATCAACAAGATCGACCTGCCTTCTGCACAGCCAGATGAAGTCTCTGAGGACATTGAAGCCCTGCTTGGGTGTACCCGCGGAGTCCATCCTGCGGGTTTCTGCCAAGGACGGACTCAACGTTGAACAGGTGCTGGAAGCGATCGTGACACAGATTCCGCCACCCACGGGAGACAGTACTGCACCATTAAAAGCCCTGATTTTTGACAGCCATTACGATTCATACAAAGGCGTGGTGGCGTATGTGCGCGTGATGGAAGGTCGCATAGACTCCGATACCACCCTGCACTTGATGGTCACGGGAGCAGATGTAAAACCTGTTGAGATAGGGGTCTTCTCACCTGGCATGATCCCGGTGAAGAGGCTGCTGGCGGGCGACGTGGGTTATGTCGCCACAGGCCTGAAAACGGTAAAAGAATGCCGTGTGGGAGACACTTTTACGCTCACAGCAGAGCCAGCCGAACACCCACTTCCTGGGTACAAACACCCCAAGCCCATGGTCTTCGCTGGTGTTTACCCGGTGGAAGGCGAGGATTACGAATCATTAAAAGAAGCCCTGGAAAGGCTGCAGTTGAATGATGCTTCTCTTGTGTATGATCCTGAAACCTCACAAGCCTTAAACTTTGGTTTCCGCTGCGGATTCCTTGGACTTTTCCACATGGAGATCATCCAGGAGAGGATTGAGCGCGAATACAACCTGAACATTGTGGTGACTGCCCCGTCTGTTGAGTACGAAGTGGTAATGGTAAATGAAGAGGTGCTCCGCATCTCTTCTCCAGCCAAGCTGCCGGATGAAGCCCAGATTGTTGAAGTCCGTGAACCATGGATGAGACTCGAAATTATCAGCCCGACCGAGTTTTACGGCATCATCATGGAGTTGACGAAGAAAAGGCGCGGTACCTTCATTTCGCAGGATTACCCGTCCCCCAACCGCGTGCAGTTGAATTATGATATTCCGCTTTCCGAGTTGATCGTCGATTTCTTCGATGACTTAAAATCCCGCACCCGAGGTTACGCCTCGATGGACTATCACTTCCTGGATTACCGCTCCGGCAATCTTGTGAAGCTTGAGATTCTGGTTGACAGCGAACCAGTCGACGCATTGGCTGCCATTGTTCATAAGGAAGATGCCTACCATAAAGGTCAGGCTTTGATTACCCGTTTGAAAGCGCTCATCCCCCGTCAGCTCTTCGATGTTGCCATACAGGCATCCGCCAGCGGGCGGGTGATCTCGCGGGCAAATGTCAAGGCGTTGCGCAAGGACGTGCTGGCGAAGTGTTATGGCGGAGACATCTCCCGTAAGAAGAAATTGCTCGAAAAACAGAAGAAGGGGAAACGCCGCATGAAAAGGATCGGTGATGTTGAAATCCCCCAGGAAGCTTTTATGGCGGTCTTGCGTTTGGAGGATGAGTGACCGAGGACAAGCCAGGTAAAAAAAAGCAGCTCATGCGATGGCTGCCTGGAGTCATAATCAGCGCGATTGCTATCTACGCGATCGTTCATTTCACCCGCGGACAGAATATTGGTGCTGCGTTGATGACAGTAAAACCGAGTTTTGTTCTGTTATTAATGGCGTTGACCCTGCTTTCACTCTTAGTACGCAGCGTCGGCTGGCGCACCATTCTCGGTAATAAGATTAGTCTCAAGACCTCGTTCTTTGGAATTTGCGAGGGGTATTTTCTCAATAACTTGTTTCCGCTGCGTGTGGGCGAGATCGGACGAGCACTCTTCGTTGGCCGCTCATCCGGGTTGGGAACATTGCACGTGCTTTCTACAATCCTAATCGAGCGTGCGTTTGATATCATTTTTGCAGCCAGCATCATTCTGCTCACGCTGCCGTTAGTGGTCGGTTCGGAGTGGATCAAACCGATTGCTTTCACGGCGTTCCTGGTGGTTATCTTAGGACTGGTTATACTCTTCGTAATTTCTATAAAGCGTGAGAATTTCCAGGCATGGATACAAAGTCGAAAATTTAGATCAAATTTCATCATCAATCGCATTTTGCCTCAGGTTAACAAGATCATGGACGGCATGTCCGCGCTGGTCCACCCGGGTCAATTCTTCCTCAGCCTGTTATGGATAGGTTTGACGTGGTTCTTATGGGTTTTACTCTATTACGCAACAATAGCCCAGCTGGTTCCTGGCGCACCATTATGGTGGGGTGGTTTTATCGCCGGGCTGATCGCTTTGGGGGTAGCTATCCCATCCGCACCGGCATCGGTGGGGGTGTATGAAGCCACGCTGCTTGGGGCATTCGCTATTCTGGGTGCCTCCAGCGCGTCTGGGCTTGCTTATGCCATTGTGCTGCACGTGGTTCAGATTTTTGTCACAACCGTTTTCGGTTTATGGGGCATAATCCGGGATGGACAAAAGTTGTCAACCATATTGGATTCGATCCTAAACAAGAAGCACGTGGAAAACGCGAGCATTAGAGGAGAATAATGAACGGATTTACTTTGATCACCGGAGGAGCCGGATTTATTGGTTCGAACTACGCAGCGCGGTGTCTTACGCGCGGCGAAAAAGTTGTTATTTTTGATAATTTTTCGCGCCGCGGCGCTGAGTTGAACATTGAATGGTTAAGCGACCGGTTCAATCGCCGATCCTTTGAACTCATAAAAGAGGATGTGAGGGACGCCGCTGCCATAAAGAACGCCGCGAATGGTGCTGACCGCATCCTGCACCTCGCGGGGCAGGTGGCCGTTACCACATCTGTGACTGACCCACGCACGGATTTTGAGATCAATGCAGGCGGTACCTTCAATACACTTGAGGCAGCAAGGTTATCCGGTAGGAACCCGGTTTTCATTTACGCTTCGACGAACAAGGTCTACGGCAGCATGGATGATGTCGAGGTGGTTGAACTTGACACCCGGCTAGACTACAAGGATCTCACTGGCGGTGTCACAGAAGAACAACCGCTGGATTTCCATTCCCCTTATGGTTGTTCAAAAGGCAGCGGTGACCAATACGTCAGGGATTATGCCCGCATTTATGGTCTGCCAACCGTAGTGTTCAGGCAATCCTGCATCTATGGCATTCGCCAGTTCGGCATTGAGGACCAGGGTTGGCTGGCCTGGTTCATCATCGCGGCAGTCACCGGGCGACCCATCACCATCTATGGCAATGGCAAACAAGTGCGGGATGTTCTGTTCATAGATGACCTGATGGACGCTTACGACACTGCATTTCAACACACAGACGTCAGCAAGGGACAGGTCTTCAATATCGGCGGTGGCAGGGAAAACGCCATATCCATTTGGATGGAGTTTCAGCCTATGCTGGAGAAGCTGGTTGGAAAACCGGTGAAAACCAGGATCAAGGAATGGCGTCCGGGTGATCAACCCGTGTACATTTCTGATATCCGTAAAGCGAAGCGCGTTCTGAATTGGGAACCGAAAGTTCGAGTGGAACAGGGGATCAAGCGCCTATACGATTGGATAGAGGAGAACCAGAACCTGCTTTGAAGATCCTGATCGTTCTCACTTATTATCGACCTCATATCAGCGGGTTGACCATTTATGCCGAGAGGATTGCAAAAGCGCTTGCGCATCGAGGTCACCAGGTGACCGTCTTGACCTCCCGTTTTGAAAAGGAGCTTCCTGCTGAACAGGATGATGAGGGTGTTCGTATCATTCGTGTTCCGGTTCTAATGCGTCTCAGTAAGGGCGTTATTATGCCGACATTCGGGCGATTAGCCAGCAGACTGGTTCGCGACCATGATGTTATACAACTTCATCTTCCCCAGTTTGATGCTGCTGGCGTTGCCATTCGTGGCAGGCTGCGTAAAAAACCGACTGTGATCACCTATCACTGCGACCTTGAGCTACCGCCCGGATTCTTTAACCGTTTCGCCAACCTGGCTGTTTTGCTGATGAATGACCTGGCAGCCCGCTTCACTCACCGTATTGTGACCTACACCGAAGACTATGCCACACATTCTAAGTACACAAGCCGGTACATGAAAAAAGTGAAAGTGATTCCGCCTCCCGTTGTACTGCCGAAGATTTCCGCCGAGGCGATACAGGCTTTTCATCAGCAGGCATAATCCGGAATGATCAAAAACCGGTTATTGGAATGGCAGCGCGCTTCGCCACCGAAAAAGGAGTGGAAGTGCTGTTGCACGCCATGCCCGAGATCCTGAAGCATTATCCCAAAGCCTTGTTCCAGTTTGTAGGCCCTTATAAAAATATCATCGGCGAGGAGCAATATTACCAACGCCTTGAAAATGAGATCCAGCGGTTTGAGGCTGAAGGTCACTGGAGGTTCCTGGGTTCGATGTCTCCGGAGGAAATGTCTGCCTTTTATGCCAACCTGGACCTTTTGGTGGTACCCAGCCTAAACTCAACCGAAGCTTTTGGTTTGGTACAGATCGAAGCCATGATGAATGGCGTGCGCTGCATCACCTCCAACTTACCCGGGGTACGGCAACCGGTAATGGTCCATCGCATGGGAGCGATCTTCCCTATTGGTGATTCCGAACGAACTGGCCCGGCAGATCATATTGGCCTTGAAAAACCCCGAACTGCTGAAGCAGTCTAATACCAATTTCTCCGCCTATGCTCCTGATCGTGTCGCGGAGGCTTATGAAACCTTGTTTGCAGAAATCACGGCAGAATTAGCCTGAACCCTCATTACCGAATTTGCGGAGTTTTAGCAAGTGACTGATCACACAGATTCACAACCATACCAAACAAAAGGTGCAACTCCTTTGCATCGGCAGACCTGGATCTGGGATCTCCTACTGATCGTGGTGTTGGTGGGCGGCGCGTTCTTCCGCTTTACCGGAATCGAGTGGGACGGCACGCAGCACTTGCACCCGGATGAACGATTTCTCACCATGGTGGAGACCGGAATCACCCCGGTGAACAACATTTCCGAGTACTTTGACACGACCGCCTCAAGTTTGAACCCCAACAACCGCGGTTATACCTTTTATGTTTATGGAACACTGCCTCTGTTCATCGTGCGCTACGTCGGTGAATGGTTCGGGATGACAGGGTATGACCAGATCAATATCGTTGGCAGGGTGCTTTCCGGCATCTTTGACCTGGGCACGATCCTATTCGTTTACCTCATCGCAAGGAGACTGTATCGCCATGCCCGCCTCGGGTTGCTGGCCGCGTTATTCAGTTCGTTGGCGGTGCTGCAGATCCAGTTGTCGCATTTTTTCACGGTCGACAATTTTGCCAATTTCTTTACCTATGGTGCGATATTTACCGCTGTTTGCATCGCCACAAGAACCAGGCTGGTAAATATTGATCAATTGCAGGAATACAGGGAAAATAACATACCCGCCTGGCTTGCCGGCGAATGGGGTTCAACGTTAGTTTTTGCGGTTTTTGGTCTCCTGTATGGCATGGCGTTGGCATCAAAGGTAAGTGTGTGGGGGCTGGCAGGGCTGCTGCCTTTGGCAGCCTGGTTATATTATAAAAACCTACCCCAGGAACAAAAAGCGGTTGCCATACCCGTCCTCATCCGAAACCTGATCATTGCAGGCATTGTCGCGTTTTTATCTTTCCGGCTCTTTCAACCGTACGCGTTTTCCGGTCCAGGCTTTTTTGGCTTAAAGTTGAACCCCAACTGGTTGGCCAATATGCGCGAGTTATCCACCCTGATGAAAGGTGATGTGGATGTTCCTTACGCATTGCAGTGGGCGCGGCGGCCGATAACCTTTACCTTTGAAAACCTGGTTATGTGGGGTTTGGGTATCCCGCTGGGTGTGCTCTCATTGGCTGGTCTCGTGTGGATGACCTGGCGCATCATCAAAGGAGACTGGCAGAAGCACATCCTCATCTGGTCCTGGACGGTTTTTGTGCTGGTCACGCAATCGTTGAATTTCGTTAAGAGCATGCGTTACATCATTTCCATTTACCCAGCGCTGGCACTGATCGCGGCCTGGACGATCTGTAAGTTGTTTGAAAACCCCTCCGGCGAAGGCAGGAAAGTGAAACGGGTAAGCGTCAAATGGAAAAGAGCACTGGCAATCATCATACTGGTCGTCACGCTCGTGACGACGGTGCTTTGGGCTCTCGCTTTTACCTCAATTTACACAAAACCAGTTACCCGTGTTGCTGCAAGTGAATGGATTTACGACAATATTCCCGGGGCGATCAATTTCAAGATCACCACTCCTGAGGGCAATGACATCACGCAGCCTCACGGTTTCCAGAATTCTGCCATTGTCTCTTCTGAAACACCTTACAGTTATGTGTTCGCCGCCAATGAAAACGCTGTGTTGACGAACGTAACCATCCAACATGTGCTGTTGCAATCGGGAACGAGCCTACAGAACTCTCTCCTGGTTTCCATTTACGAGAATGATGCCGGTGGAAAATCCCTTCTTGGCGCCGGGTTCATGCAGTCAGATTTTGCGGGCACATCCGATGCCTCGGGCGACAAAGCGGTGGTTGAAATGCAGGTACCGGTAAGTCTTGCCAAGGGGAAACAGTATGAAGTGGAGATCTCGGTCGCTGAACCGGAGGTATTTTTAAGGATCGGCGGCAGCGTAGCGCTGCAGACCAGCCAGGGTACACACTACCTGCCGCAGCCGGTGTTCCGTTTATCCAGCGATTCCCAGTTCCAACTTCCTTTCTATCCGCGGGAAAGTGGTGATTTGAATCAGATCACCCTCAACCGGGTGGTTGATCTCTCAGGCTCAGGTCAGAATACAACGCTAAGAGCTTCGATTGTTGCCCAGAACAACCCCGAGATGATTCTTGGTAGCACAGAAATTACAGATCGTTTCACCGCCGGGACCGATGCGCGCGGGGAATCCTTTACGCTTCAGTTCGATGAGCCGGTACTTGTGGAAAAGAACTCCGGATATCTCCTGCTCCTAGAGGTGGAGGGGGGTGGAGAGTTGGGAATCTATAACAACATAACCGCTCTCGAATCCACCTGGGATGACGCGTTACCAGTGAGCATGTACGGTTACAACCAGTTCGGTTATTGGGACGGCATCTACGGCAATCATTTAAATATGGAATTGTATTGGGATGATAACGAGGAAAAACTGGAGAGGCTGACCTCGATCCTTGATCAGGCAGATACTATTTTTATCAGTTCGAATCGGCAGTGGGGAACAATTCCACGGGTCCCGGAACGATATCCGTTAACGAGTGAGTTTTATCGGGCGCTGATTGGATGCCCGGAGGACGAGGATATCCTAACGTGCTTCTCTGTGGCGGAACCGGGCAAGTTCCAGGGAGAGCTTGGGTTCGAGTTGACAGCGGTTTTCCAGAATGATCCGACGATTGGTGGTTTCAGGATCAATGATCAGCTGGCGGAGGAGGCCTTCACCGTTTACGACCACCCCAAGGTGCTCATCTTTGAAAAGACCCCCGATTTTGATACTAATAACGTCGCGCAGATACTGGGCGCGGTTGACCTGACCAATGTGGTACACAAGACCCCGCGGCAGGCGAGCCGGATCGGCGGGAATCTAAAACTCACTGAAGAAGAAAGCGCCATCCAGGTGGCAGGTGGAACGTGGCGTGAGCTGTTCCCTCCGGATTCACCCCTGAATTTGCACCCCTGGCTGGCAGCAGTCACCTGGTACCTGGTGCTCATGTTGCTGGGTTGGATTGTTTATCCAATTGTCCGCTTTTTCTTAAGAGGTCTGACAGACAGGGGGTATGGATTCAGCCGGTTAACCGGGCTTTTGTTCCTCACGTATCTTACCTGGTTGGTGGGTTCAGCTGGGATTTCCTTCAGCCGCATCACCATCAGCGTTGTGCTGCTCGTGCTGTTGGTCGTAGGTGTGGCAGTGGGGGTATTGCAGCGCAGAGAGTTGCTCGATGAAATCAAATCGAACAGAAACCGGTTTCTCATTATCGAAGGGCTATTTCCTGGCGTTCTTCGTGCTTGACCTTGCCATTCGCATAGGTAACCCTGATCTATGGCACCCATGGAAGGGCGGCGAGAAGCCGATGGACCTGTCTTATTTCACCGCCGTCCTCAAGAGCACCACTTTCCCACCTTATGACCCCTGGTACGCCGGCGGTTACATTAATTATTATTATTACGGTTTTGTCATTGTCGGGGTGCTGGTCAAGTGGCTGGGAATCGAACCCGCGATCGCCTATAACCTGATCCTTCCCACCTTGTTCGCCTTCACGGGAATTGGTGCCTACAGTATTGGCTGGAATCTCTTTGCCAGGCGAAAGGCTAAAGAGGGTGAGGAGGATGTTGCTATAACCAGGGCTGTCGACAAGCGCAGTTTCCTGGCGGGGCTTGCCGCTTCACTGGGATTATTGATCGCTGGTAACCTGGGAACGATCAAGATGTTTTCACAGGGTTTACAGCGGTTGGCTGCCCCGGATGGGAACATTGATGGCGGGGGCTTCTTTGCAAACCTTGGCTGGTTCTTTTCAGGGCTGGTGAAATTTCTCAGCGGAACAAAACTCCAATTCGGTATCGGTGAATGGTACTGGAATCCGTCGCGTGCCATACCCGGTGACGTAATTACCGAATTTCCGTTCTTTACGTTTGTTTATGCTGACCTGCACGCCCACATGATCGCGTTACCCATCACCATGCTTGCGCTGGGCTGGGTTACGGCGATATTATTCAGGAAATGGGAAGTCCTTTCGGCCAAAAATATTAAGGGCTTGATTGGCTTGATCGGAACTCTTCTGTTCGGCGCATTTATCATCGCCACACTGCGCCCGACGAATACCTGGGACTTGCCGACTTACCTTTTACTCGGTGCTATTGTCCTTTTCTACAGTGCTTACAAGAATTCACCCTTACCCGTGGGGTTTCTACCATTAATCCCTGATTGGATGCGTCGCACCCTTTTCTCCTTGTTAATGGTGATGATATTCATTGCCGGGGTCATGGTCTTTTACCTGCCCTTCACCAATAAATTCGGCCAGGCATACGGCACGATCGATGCCTGGAAGGGGGATCACACACCACTGAAGGCTTACCTGGTTCACTGGGGCTGGCAGCTCTTCTTGATCACCACCTGGTTTGTGTGGGAGACGCGTGAGTGGCTCGCGGCGACACCCGCTTCTGCCATTCGGCGCATTAAACCTTACCTTGGTTATTTGCAGTTGATCACAGCCCTCTTTTTCATGGTGGTGATTCTTCTCGCTCTATTAGGCATCAACATAGGCTGGATTGTCGGTGTGCTGGGTGTTTGGACGCTCGCCCTGCTGCTGCGTCCCAATCAGCCTGACAGTAAACGCCTAGTCCTGTTCATGATCGGTACTGCGCTGGTTCTGACCCTTTTCGTGGAATTATTCGCGCTCCAGGGAGATATCGGTCGCATGAACACGGTGTTCAAGTTCTACTTCCAGGCGTGGACGCTCCTGAGCATCAGTGCCGCGGCATCCCTGCTGTGGGTGATACCCGCGGTGCAATCCACCTGGAAAACGGGGATTGCAAATTTGTGGCAGGTTATCCTTGTGCTCCTTCTTGCCGGCGCTTTTCTTTATCCGGTGACAGCAAGCGCGGATAAGATCAGAGACCGCATGTCAGCTGCGACTCCTGCCGGTCTGGATGGCGATGCCTTCATGCAAACATCCACCTACTATGACCAGGGTGTAGACATGGATCTGAACCAGGATTACCAGGCGATCCAGTGGATGCGAAACAATGTTATTGGTTCACCAGTGATCGTGGAAACCAATACGGTTGAATACCGCTGGGGCAACCGTTTCACGATTTACACCGGACTGCCAGGAGTGTTGGGCTGGAACTGGCATCAGCGCCAGCAGCGCGGCTTCCTGGATTACAACGGCATCAACAACCGCCTCAATGAAATCACGTCGTTTTATCAGACCACCCAGGTGGAGGAAGCCCTGGCTTTTCTGCAGCGGTATGATGTGCGCTACATCATCCTGGGGCAGATGGAACGGGCATATTTCAGCGGTGCTGGTTTGGATAAGTTTGAATCATTTGATGGTATCCACTGGAAAGAGGTTTTCCGCTTCCAGGATACTGTCATTTACGAAGTTATGAATTAAAGAGGGTAACCTTCGCAATGTCTGAAATCCTCAACATCGTAGTGTGGTACCTGGCAGTGACCATTATTGGTTTGACAGCCCTGCCGGTGGTATACCGCCTGTTGCCGGGTTTGCCCCTGCGCGGGTTTGCGCTCGCGCGTCCAATGGGACTGCTGCTGTGGGGATTCATTTTCTGGTTACTTGCATCACTGGGTGTGTTACAAAATGATCTTGGAGGCGAGATACTTGCCTATGTGCTCCTGTTGGGGGGTTCTGTATGGGCATTACGGGGCGGCAAACATCGCGAGATCCTGTCGTGGTGTCAACAAAACCTGCGCACATTGTTGACCGTGGAGAGTTTGTTTTTGCTGGTTTTCATTTTCTGGGTTTTTGTGCGCGGCATGAACCCTGAGGTAACTTACACTGAAAAGCCGATGGAACTTGCTTTCATTAATTCTATTTTGCGTTCAGAAACGTTTCCCCCGCAGGACCCGTGGTTATCGGGTTACGCGATCTCGTACTACTATTTTGGCTATATCCTCATCGCCATGCTGACGCGCATTACCGGAACTGCATCCGCGGTAGCGTTCAACCTCGCGAGCGCAACCTGGCTGGCGTTGACGGCTGCCGCGCTCTACGGCATCGTCTACGATATAACGTCGCTTTGGGCAAAACAAAACACTGTACAGTCAGCTACTTCCAATGAAAGATTCAGCCGCAATGCCGGTTTATTAGGTCCATTGTTTGTCCTCGTTATCAGCACAGTCGAAGGCGTACTGGAATTTCTCCACGCCGGCGGGGTGTTCTGGCGACGAGGAGCGGATGGCTTGTTGACCTCGAAGTTCTGGAGCTGGTTATCCATCCTGGATCTCAACCAACCCCCAAGCCAGCCATTTGACTGGGTGCCTTCGCGTGCCAGCGGCTGGTTGTGGTGGCGCGGTTCACGTGTGCTGCAGGACCTGACGCTTGGTAATCAACATATCGAGGTAATTGACGAATTCCCCTTTTTTTCATACCTGCTATCAGACCTACATCCGCATGTGCTGGCGATGCCCTTCACGCTGCTGGTAATCGCGCTTGCCATGAATCTGTTCATCGGGGGTGATTCATTTTTGCAGAAAAGCCGCAAGGTCGTGGATTGGTTCAAGGATTGGACATTCTGGTTGACCGCGCTGATTTTAGGCAGCCTGGCCTTCATCAACACCTGGGATTTTCCAATTTACGTTGGATTGTTCTGCCTTGTTTGGGCGTTCAAGGTTTACCGAAAAAATGGCTGGAACGTGGCCATCCTGTGGGATTTTCTAAAGAACGGACTTGTTCTGGGTATCACCGGGGTGCTGCTTTACCTGCCGTTCTATATCGGCTTTGATTCTCAGGCTGGAGGGATACTGCCCAGCCTTGCGTTCATGACCAGGGGAGTGCATTTCTGGGTCCTCTTTGCTGCTCTCCTGGTCCCGATCCTCATTTTTTCCCTGTATATTGCGAAAAGCAAATTGGATCGTAAAAGCATATGGACCGGCGCAAAAGTGACTTTGATCCTTCTTGCCTTACTCTTCATCGTAATGATGATCTATGGAGCGCTGCTCCTTTCATTCCAGCTATGGGGACCGCTGCTCGCGGCTTCTCAAAATGCAAGTATCTCAGCTCTAGGCGCTAAGATGAGTGAGGGCGGAAATGCTTTCGCGAGTGTCTACGGCGGCTATCCTGCCAGAGAAATCCTTAGCCAGGCATTTCTGCGCCGCCTGTTGGCACCAGGGACATGGCTGACGCTTGGATTCCTGCTGACCATTACGCTCGGAGCGCTTCTACACAGGGAGAGGAAAACGGCTCCTGGCAGTGTGACCGATGAGGAAGATCCGCCTGCCATAGGGCATCGGGATGTTGAATTGTTCATCCTCATCCTGGTCCTTTTCGGCCTGGCTGCTGACCGTGTTTCCTGAATTCTTTTACCTGCGCGACCAGTTCGGAACGCGCATGAACACCATTTTCAAATTCTACTTCCAGGCGTGGATCTTCTGGGGGATCGCCGCGGCGGCAGGCAGTGCGATACTTTTTCGCCAGCTGCGTGGATGGCGGAGTACGGCATTCCAGGTGCTGTGGATAGTGACCATACTGGCCGGGTATGGCCTACCCGGCGGTGATGCTGTGGAATAAGACCAACGGTTTCTCCATGAAGGATTGGACGCTTGACGGGAACGCGTATATTCAACGATATAACCCGGACGAATACGATGCCATATTGTGGCTGCAAAACGCCCCATTCGGTATCGTAGTGGAAGCCGTTGGCGGCAGTTATACGGATTACGCACGGATTTCCACGCGCACAGGTCTGCCAACAATATTAGGTTGGCCTGGCCATGAAAGCCAGTGGCGCGGCGGGGGTGAAGAAATGGGTTCCAGGCTCAGCGACATCCAGGTATTGTTTGAAACCGGAGATTGGGAAGAGGCAATGCGCATCCTGGAAGGCTATAATGTCAGGTATATTTACATTGGTAACCTCGAACGCTCAACTTACCGTTTGGACCTAAGCAAATTTGAAGCGAACCTGTCGCGAGTTTTCACCAATGGTAGTGTTACGATCTTTGAAGTACCCGGTAATATTGGAACTATTAAGCCATGATCGAGAATAGTAGACCCATAAAACAACCGACATTGGAATTCCTGGTGTACATGGTTATTTTTATGGTCGCCGGGGCTTTTCGCTTTATGCTGCTTGGTAACCTGCCCCTTGATGATCACGAGGCTCACCTGGCGTTGCAAGCCTTGCAGTGGAGCAGGGGAGATCCTCCGCTTCTTGCCGGGGAGCCCGGCTACATTTCCCTGACCACAATTCTCTTCTTCATTTTTAGTGCAACCGAATTCAGCGCTCGATTCTGGCCAGCATTGGCGGGTACCCTGGTGGTGCTCGTGCCGGTTCTTTACCGCCGCTGGCTGGGAAGGTTCACGGCGTTGGTGCTGGCGGTATTACTGGCGATCGATCCCATTTTGATCGGTGTTTCACGCAGTGCGGAAGGTAGTACCCTGGCATTATTGGGGCTGCTGGCTGCGATTGGATTTGGTTACAGGAAGCACCCTCTACTGAGTGGAATATCCCTAGGTGTGGCCGTATTGGGCGGAATAGGATTCTGGCCGGGTTTTATCGTGCTTGGCGGGCTGGTTCTGGTTTACATGAAAACGGATGGTCGTAAAGGATCAGAGGAGGGTTTTACTCTTCCTTCTGGGCGATCACTGCTGCCAATTGCTGTGGCTGGGTTAATTACTGTCGTAGTCGTGAGCACACTCCTGCTGACGAATCCCCGCGGGATCAGCGCCATTGGTTCAGCTTTCGCGGATTACGCGAGGTCATGGAGCGTACAAGACGGTTCACCTGTTTTAGGTGTGAAAATCGCCTGGATTTTGAGCCTGCTGCCGATGATGGTGTTCGCCATCTGGTCATTTATCGAGGGCTTGATTCACCGTGATAAAAGGGTGAAGTGGCTGGGTATCTGGGCAGCAACAGCGCTGTTGCTCGCGCTGGTCAATCCGTCGCGCCAGCTTTTTGACCTTTTCTGGGTGTCGATACCGTTGCTGTCCCTTGCCGCGATAAAACTGGCAGCGTTATTCAGTAACTTTGAAGTTGAGAGCCGTATCGTTTACCTTGCTGAAGCCGGTTTGGTGGTCGCACTGGTCGTTTTCTCCTTCCTGAACGCAATCTATCTTGTCAATAATCCACTACTGAACCAGGAAGAATACCGTAACCGGGTTATCGGCATGATCCTACCGTTGATCCTGCTTATCGGCATGACGGCCTTGCTCGCCTGGGGTTGGTCGGTTTCTTCCACTCGCAAGGGCTTTCTCACCGGCGTCGTGATCCTGGCCATATTTACCGTTCTTTCTGGAACTTGGAAAGCAGCGGGGATGGGCAATCAACCCCAATCTGAGATCAGGCGGAGCGTAGGGATTCCTGTTGGAGCAGAAGAGCTGCTCTCCACAATAGAGGATATTTCGCGCACAAAAACCGGAATCGAAAACCGAATTGATATCCAGTTGATCGATCTGGACCTGCCTTCGATAAACTGGGTACTTCGTGATTTTGAACAAACCGCGGACGAAACGCTATTTAATCCCAACCTGGCGTCTTCCATCATCCTGACTCCGATCGACCTGGAGATTGAAGCCAGTGCCTCATACCGGGGTCAGAAAGTGTTATGGCAGGTTGCTCCGGATATTGATAACTTGAATTTTACCGATTGGATGCGGTGGTCATTGTTCAGGACAGCGCCAACAAAGAAAACAGAAATCATTCTTTGGGCGCGCAATGACCTCTTCCCTGGCTCGACGACACCTTAAGGACATGGAGTAGCACATTGCACAACGACGAAAAACCCCTGGTAATCGCCATTGATGGTCCCGCAGCTTCCGGAAAATCAACCCTGGCGGAACGGCTGGCACGATGCCTTGGATTCTTTTACTTTGATACAGGCGTCATGTACCGCGCTGCCACTCTCGCAGCCTTAGAGGACCTTAACGGGGTAGAAGACGAGGAGGCGGTAACCAAGCTTACGGAAGCGATCCGCATTGATGTGCAGCCGCCTTCCATCGAGGATGGAAGAATAATGGATGTGCTGCTTAATGGAGAAGATGTTACCTGGGAGATTCGCACACCCAGGGTGGACAGAAACGTATCTCCAGTCTCTGCTTACCCGGGGGTGAGGCGGATACTAACCGAACGGCAAAGGGAGATCGGTCTGCGAGGCAACATGGTAATGGTCGGGCGAGATATCGGCACCGTTGTTTTTCCCGACGCGCGTTATAAGATCTATTTGGAGGCCTCACCCGAAGAGAGAGCCAGGCGGCGTTTGAAGGAATTCCTCTGTCGAGGAGAAACGCGCACTTTCGAAGACATCCTTCAATCCATTCTGCGAAGGGATGGTATCGACTCGACCAGAAAATACGCGCCTCTGAAACCCGCACCGGATGCCGTTATTATCGATACTGAGGGAAAGACAATCGAAGATGTGCTGGAAGAGACTTTATCTCACATTGACCCATCATTGAAAAATCAGGGATAATCATGTAACGTTCGATTTAATTTTCACCCCGTTTTATCAGTCGAAGTTTGTGCGAAGGAGAATAATATGTGCGATACCATCGTTGCGTTGGGAAATTCTACCGCAGACGGCAATGTCATTTTTGGAAAGAACTCGGATCGCCATCCCAATGAAGCACATGAGGTCGTGATCCTGCCCGCGGCGCTGCACCCTGAGGGGGCAACGGTAAAATGCACGTATGTTGAGATTCCCCAGGTTGCTGAGACTTACCAGGTTATGCTGGCCAAACCTTTTTGGATCTGGGGGGCAGAAATGGGTTCCAATGAACATGGGGTGACAATCGGTAATGAAGCGGTCTTCACCCGGACGCCTTACGGCAAGGATCCTGGTCTTATCGGTATGGATTTCCTGCGCCTGGCGCTTGAACGCACCCGCACTGCTGAGGCAGCGATGAAGCTGATCATCCAATTGCTGGAAACATACGGGCAGGGTGGGAACTGCGGGTTCGGTCACAAGATGTATTATCACAACAGTTTTCTCATTTGTGACCCCGTTGATGCCTGGGTACTGGAAACCTCTGGCAGGGATTGGGCTGCAGAAAAGGTAACGGACGTGCGCAGCATCTCCAATGCGATCACCATCGGCGATCATTGGGATATGGCTTCCACCACGCTTGTGTCCAATGCCGTAAAGCAGGGTTGGTGCCGCAATGCTGATGATTTTAATTTTGCCAGGTGCTATTCCGAACCTATTTATACGATTTTTGGCGCGGGAAGGATCAGGCAAGCCTGTACCACTGATAGTTTGAAAGCTGAAAAAAGAAAAATCACAACCCAAACCATGATGAAGATCCTACGCTCTCATACCCGCGAGATTAAACCGGCCTGGTCACCGGACCGCAAGATCACAGGGACTGACGTGTGCATGCACGCTGGTTGGGGACCGATCCGCGGCGATCAAACAACTGGTTCAATGGTTTCCGAGCTTCGACAAGATGGTCCATCAGACCATTGGGTTACGGCTACCGCTGTACCCTGTACATCCCTTTTCAAACCAGTATGGCTGGACGCGGGGATGCCGGACACAGGTCCGACCCCGGGAGGGGAATATAACGAAGCGGCTCTGTACTGGCGCCATGAAGCCTTACAACGTGAGATTGCGCGCGATTACCAGGCGCGGATCAGGGTATTGCAGCCCGACCAGGAGACATTTGAAGCTGAATTGATCGAACAGGTGAAAAACGCATTCAGCGTGCCTGCTGCTGCACGGCGAACGATCTCAGAATCAGCATTTCAAAGAGCGGATGAGATTGAACAGAACTGGTATAAGGCTGTAAAAGATGTTAAATTGACCCGGCAAAATCGTTTGTTGTACCGGTTGGCATGGAATCAACTTGATAGACAGGCAAAAATGATATAAAGTTGTATCATTAATTAGATGATCAAGATACACCTGTTTGATTCGGCACCATTCTTTGATACCCCATACCAGCTGATCGGATGGGTGGGTTGGTTCGTGATGGTTGCGTTGATCCTTTGGGTTGTGCGCCAGAACCTCGACCTTCCACGTCCCCGCCAATTCTGGCAGATCTTCCTTGTGCTGGGGTTGTTCACTGTACTGGGAACATTATTCTTCGGTTTCGACCTGCCGACCAACAGGAATGTCCCTCTACCCAATCTTCCCGGGGAGATTCAATCACCAACCGTAATGGTTTTTGCGGTCATCCCCTTGCTGCTGGCTGGGGGAGTGCTGGGAGTTTGGCCGGCGGCGGTGCTGGGATTTATCAGCGGTATCTTCAGTGCTGTGTGGAATACACATTCCGTGTTTACCCCCCTTGAGACTTCCACACTGGCGGTGTTATTAGCGCTGGCATTGCGCCAAAACTACCGCACAAGGTTCTTCGCGTTCATCCGCAGGCCTATAGGTGCCGCGCTGATTGTTGTGGCGCTTTCCATCCCGTTATTCCTGGTGAGCACGTTTTTTAGTACAAACGGAAACCTGGCAGCCAAACTGGATTACTCATTCACCCGTTCCTGGGTCTTGGTGGCTGTTTTCGGTATTGAGCTCATCCTCGCCGGATTGATCTGTGAGATTTTCCAGGTGAACAGGTCAAAATACTGGGTTAAGTTCGAGTCATTTGAACCTTCTCCCGTCGAGACAGGCTTACAGAACCGCATTCTGTATACAGCCCTACCGCTGGTCGGGGTGTTGTTATTAACCCTTGTCATCGCTAATTGGATCGTTGCGGGAAGAGCAGCGCAGGATATTTTGGTGAAGCAACTTGAGGATACTGCCAGGATTGCGGCGGAAAATATCCCCGCCATCCTGGAAACCGGTCAGAATTTGACCACCACATTGGTGGAGCAGGGTCTGCCGTTAAACAATAAGGAAAAACTCAAGCGTGTGCTTCAAACGAAAATGCGCGAGATCCCGTTCTTCACACAGCTTTACGTCTTTGATCTGACAGGCGCGCCGCTTACCGGGTACCCTGAGTCGGATGTCAGTAATTTCCGCATTTCCCCGGAAGAGCAAGCTGGCATTCAACTGGCTTTGAATGGGGTGTTGACCCAGAATTATGTCGTTCAACCAAACCCCGGCGCGGAATCCGCGACGATCACGTTTATTGCCTCGATTCCCGACGAATATGGCCTGGCGCAAGGGGTTGTCATTGCCCGGACTGATTTTTCGATCAACCTGTTTTCACAGCCGGCGTTAATCGCGCTCAAAAACATAGCCGAGGCTGGCGGGCAGGGAGCAATCCTGGATGAATCGAACCGCATTTTGTTTCACACCAACCCCAACCTGATCATGACCTCATATGCCGGGCAGATCCCCGAAGTCTCCGGGTATTTTGAAGATCCAGGAATGACGGGCACACGTTTTATGAACTACGCAACGGTGGATGAAGAAAATGGCTGGAAAGTAATTCTCTCCATGCCTGCGAGTTACTCACAGGAATTGGCACTGCGGATCGCGATTCCGTTGCTTGTAATTTCCCTTGCCATTTCCATCCTTGCTTACCTGTTGCTGCGCTACCTGATAAAGACGCTGACTGCTTCCCTGGTACACCTGGCGAATAAAGCTGATGAGATCTCAAAGGGTGAACTGGATAATCCCATAGAGGTCAGGGGTGTGGATGAGATCGGCAGGCTGAGTTCAGCGTTCGAACAAATGCGGGTGAGCCTGAAATCACGGCTGGAGGAGCTGGATGCCCTTCTCAAAGTATCCCAGGGGATCGCCTCAAATCTCAACCTCGAATCTTCCTCAGATCACCTGCTAAAAGCGCTCCTATCTTATGGCGCTGATGCGGCAAGCCTGGTATTGATTAAAAGTTCCAGAAGAGGTCATGAAGAGGATTTCCTGGCTTACCGCGCGGGTGAAGATGCCGAAGAATATACCTACCTCGACCATGCCCTGCTGGAACAGGTGCAAGAAGAACCGATCCTGATCATCCCATCAAAGGCAAGAATCCGCCGCATGGGATTGCCAAAAAACGCACTCATTCCTTCGGCTCTTGCTGCCATTTCTCTCAAATCCGGTGAAGAAGATACGGCATTCATCTGGGTGGCTTATTCTGGCTCACATCGTTTTAAGGAACCCGAGATTCGTTTTCTGAATACGCTCGCGGGGCAGGCGTTGCTGGCAGTGACAAATTCATTGCTGTATCTTAAAGCAGAAGTTGGCAAGAAGCGCCTTGAATCTGTACTGGCCTCGACACCTGAGCCGGTGATGGTTGCCGGTGAGGCTGGTCAACTGCTGATCGTGAACCAGGCAGCGGAGGAAATGGTGCAGCTGGTGCGCATGGACATGGAATCCGGTGACGGCAGCGGGGAAATCGTTTCCACGATCCTGAAAGAATTCGTGACAAGTACCAATCCGACAGAAAAACGCGTAGAGGAAATGGAACTGGAAGACGGGCATACCTACCTGGTCTCGGTTTCTCCGGTCGAGGTCGAAGGCAAGCATGTGGGCAAGGTCTGTGTGCTGCGGGATGTCACCGAATATAAGCAGCTGGAGAAAATGAAATCGGAATACGTCTCCACTGTCAGTCATGATTTAAAGACACCCCTGGTGTTGATCCGCGGTTATGCCTCAATGCTGCCGATGGTTGGCGAACAAAATGAACAACAGCGTGATTATTCACAGAAAATACTGGAAGGGATTGATGACATATCCAGGATGGCGGATAACCTGTTGGACATGCGCAGGATCGATTCCGGCATCCAGTTGCAGTTGGAGAGGATCTCGCCCTCAGACCTGCTGGATGACGTGATCGAAGAGATGCAGCCGCAAATTAAACACCGTAAGATTCAGGTGCTGCGCGAGTTAACGCTGGCACAGGATCTCAGCATTGAAGCGGACCGGGCATTATTGCAGCGGGCGTTGTTCAACCTGCTGGAAAACGCGGTGAAGTTCTCACCGTTGGGCAGCCAGGTGAACTTGCGCCTGCAGGTGAATGAAAGCAGCGTGGTGTTTGAAATCCAGGACCACGGCCCGGGAATCGCGCCGATCGATCTGCCAAATATTTTTGACAGCGTGAAGAGATCTGCCGATGGAACTTTGAAGAAAGAATCAGGAGTGGGGTTATCGATCGTGAAATCCATTGCTGAACGGCACCAGGGCAGGGTATGGGGAGAAAGTATTCTGGGAAAGGGAAGTATCTTTTTCCTGGAGATACCGTTGGATAATCAGCGTTAGATAAAAAAGTATTCAAAAATCAAATAAATTGTGGTAAAATACGAGATTGCATGTATACAATGGCGGCATATTGCCTTTCCTTGGAATGAAGTAAGTATCCTGATTGTGCAAATCCGTTTTAACCGCTGCAGGTTTTAAATTCAGGAGGCATTAGTGGAAACAAAAAGTTTAGTCGCACTCCGGATCAATCTCGCATCCCCTGAAACAATCAGAAGCTGGTCGTATGGTGAGGTATTAAAGCCCGAAACCATCAACTATCGAAGGCTACGACCGGAAAAAGACGGCCTCTTTTGCGAGGCAATCTTTGGACCTTCAAGAGATTATCAGTGCTATTGTGGTAAATACAAGAACCCCCGTTACAAAGGAATTATCTGCGATAAATGCGGAGTTGAAGTCACCCGTTCTTCTGTACGCCGTGAGCGGATGGGGCATATTGACCTGGCAACGCCGGTCGCGCATATCTGGTACACCCGCAGAATCCCTTCCTACCTTGGTTTGCTGCTGGACATATCCCGCCGCAATCTTGACCGCGTGCTTTATTTTGCCCAATACATCGTTACTTTTGTTGACGATGATGCCCGGCAGAAGGCGCTACGTCGGCTCGAGGATGAGATCAATGATTCAGAACTGGCACAGGCTAACCGTATCAATGCCCAGATTCTGGAGGTCAAACAGGGAAGGGACAAGAAAGTTGCTGAGCTGCAAGCCCAACTCAAACTAATCGAATCCAAAGCAGACGAGCAGACCGCTTCAAAGCTCGAACCGGTTATCCAGGAGGGGCAATCCCTTGAAAGGCAGCTAACAGATCAATCCGGCAAAGCAGCGAAGAAGAAGATCATCTTCGAGAGCGCAAATGTTTTGATCGCCGAAAAAGGCGAGACCATTTCCTCAAAGCAAATATCCAGTGTACAGAAAGTCGTTAAGGAACGCCTGGAAGAGATCGAGGAGGAAAGCAAGAACCAGCTGGATCGCGACCGTGAACAACTCAAGATGTCAGTTGATCAGGTGAAAGCAGAAGCCGAAGTCACCATGGATGAATTGCGCAACCAGCTTGAAGATCAAACCACTGAATCTCACGATCATTCAGGTGCGTTGCGTGATGAACTCGAAGAATTGCGTCCTTTCACCTTCCTCACCGAAAGCCGCTATCGTGAACTCAAATCCCGCTGGGGACAGGTTTTCAGGGCGGACATGGGCGCGGAAGCATTTTACGATATCCTGCGCCGTATTGACCTTGATAAACTGGCTGAAGACCTCTGGACAGAGGTACGCACGACCAAGAGCAAACAAAAACGCAAAAAAGCGACCACCCGTTTGAAGGTGATCGAATCCTTCCGCCGTTCCGGCAACCGTCCGGAATGGATGATACTCACCGTACTTCCGGTCATACCGCCCGACCTGCGCCCGATGGTCCCGCTGGATGGCGGCAGGTTTGCCACCTCTGATATGAATGACCTGTACCGCAGGGTCATCAACCGCAACAACCGGCTAAAAAGACTGCTGGAACTCGGTGCCCCTGATGTGATCGTCCGTAACGAGAAACGTATGCTCCAGGAAGCCGTTGATTCTTTGATCGACAACTCCCAGCGCGGCAAGGCCTTATCCCGCCGCGGCAGGAGAGAACTGAAATCCTTGAGTGACATGCTCAAAGGCAAGAAAGGGCGCTTCCGCCGTAACCTGCTAGGTAAGCGTGTAGATTACTCAGGTCGTTCGGTGATTGTCGTGGGCCCAAAATTGAAACTCTACCAGTGTGGTCTGCCCAAGTCGATGGCTTTGGAACTGTTCAGACCATTTGTTGTTTCCCGCCTTGTCTCTCATAACTATGCGGCGAACGTCAAATCAGCTCGCAGGCTGATCGAACGAAACAAACCTGAAGTCTACGAGGTACTTGAAGAGGTCATTAAAGAGCGACCTGTGCTCCTCAACCGTGCACCAACACTGCACCGCCTGGGCATCCAGGCGTTTGAGCCGATCCTGATCGAAGGCAGCGCCATCCAGCTCCATCCCCTGGTCACAACGGCGTTCAACGCTGACTTCGATGGAGACCAAATGGCAGTCCATGTTCCGCTATCTGATAAGGCGGTTCACGAAGCGCGTACATTGATGCTTTCTTCCAAAAACCTGCTCAAGCCAGCCGATGGTGAACCCATCATCAGTCCGGCCAAGGATATGGTACTTGGTATTTACTACCTAACCGTTCAGGATGACCGCAAGTATAAAGGCGATGGCCGCATTTTTGCCGATATGGATGAGGTTGAGCTGGCTTATGAACTTGAACAGTTGGACCTTCACTCCAAGGTTAAAGTCAGGTTGACTACCTGGTTTGATGCGGACAATAACCGGATGTTAGAACCTGAAACCAGGATGATCGACACAACGGTAGGCCGTGTCCTCTTAAACCGTATTCTTCCCGCAGAAGTCCAATATGTGAACACAGTACTGGAAAAATCCGGCGTAAAGGATCTGATCGCTGATGTTTATGACCTATGCGGTGAGACGGTTACAACCGAAGTCGCCGATGCCATCAAAGATATCGGTTTTGAATATGCGATGAAGTCCGGTACTACCATTGCTGTCGCGGATATTACGATCCCTGTTGAGAAAACCGAAATTATTGGTAAATCTCAGGGTGAAGTCGACAGGATCAACCGTGATTACCGCCGCGGTTTGTTGAAGGAAGAAGAACGCGATAAACTCACAATCGAAATCTGGAAGAGAACCACCGAAGAAGTTGGCAAGGCGGTTCGAAAAGCAATGGATCCGAACGGCAACCTTTCCACCATGGCTTCATCCGGTGCCACCAAAGGCGGATTTGGACCTATTTCGCAATTGGCGGGTATGCGTGGTTTGATGGCGGATCCCGCCGGTCGAATCATCCGGCTTCCCATCCAGTCCAACTTCCGCGAAGGACTCACTGCACTTGAATACTTCATTTCAACTCACGGCGCAAGAAAAGGCCTGGCGGATACCGCTCTGCGCACAGCAGACGCGGGTTACCTGACCCGCCGTCTTGTGGATATTGCACAGGACATCATCATCAACGAAGAAGATTGCGGTACTGAATCCGGTATCTGGATGAGGAAAGTGGACGATGTAGCAGGGCAGAAACTGAAAGAGCGACTCTACGGTCGCAACCTGGCAGCACGTGTGGTTAATCCCATGACCGGCGAGGTCATTGCAGAAAAAGACGAAATCCTCGACCATGATCTTTTACGAAAAGTGACCGATGCCCAGGTGGAGAATGTTTTTGTCCGTTCACCTTTAACCTGTGAACTGATCCATGGAATCTGTGCCAAGTGTTACGGTATGGACCTGGGGCGCGGTTCACTGGTTACCTTGGGTTCAGCAGTTGGTACTGTCGCTGCGCAATCCATTGGTGAACCCGGTACACAGCTGACGCTGCGAACATTCCATCTTGGTGGTGTTGCGACTGGTGGTGACATCACCACCGGCTTGCCGCGTGTTGAGGAGCTTTTCGAAGCCCGACGCACACCCAAGGGTGAAGCAGTAATCACAGCCATTTCTGGTATTGCCCACATACTGAAAGCTGATCGCTCCGGTGACCTGAAAATGGTCCGGGTGGAACACAGCGAACTGGTATCAGATGAATACGAGGTTCCTGCGGAATGGGAAATCCTGGCAAACGATGCCAGTGACATCGTCACCGGCGAACTTGTCGCACAGATGGGTGAAGCCCAGATCAACGCACAGCATGACGGAAAAGTTCGTGTTGAAGGGCGAAAAGTGATCGTCAGTTACGAGCAGAAGGAAAGCGAGGACAATGATATACCCAGCACCTCGCGCCTGATCATCCGTGATGGTGACCAGGTTGAAGCCGGCCAGCCGCTAACGGAAGGCTCAATAAATCCGCATACCATCCTTAAGATCAAGGGGCGTGAAGCTGCACAGGTGTACCTGCTGACCGAAATCCAGAAGGTGTACCGCGCGCAAGGGCAGAACATCAATGACAAGCACTTTGAAGTAATCATCCGCAAGATGATCGGCAAGGTGCAGATCATCCGCCCGGGTGATTCAAAATACCTACCCATGGATGTGATGGACAGGTTGGAGATCAAGCGGGTCAACGAAGCACTGGTTGCCGAAGGCAAACAACCTGCTCGTTATGCCGAAATTTTGCTTGGAGTCACCAAGGCGTCACTTAGCACAGATTCGTTCCTGTCCGCAGCATCTTTTCAGCACACCATCAAGGTGCTGGCAGGCGCAGCCATTGCTTCCACTGAGGATCCACTATTCGGTTTGAAGGAAAACGTGATTATCGGTAAGTTGATCCCCGCAGGCACCGGTTTTGTTTACGGAAGATTCAATCCGGTAGCCGAGGTCAAGGAAGCGGCAGTTGAAGAAGTAGTTGCAGACCTTGAGGCACCCGTGGGGACTGTCACTACCGAATAATTTACCTGAAACAGAAAATAGAAATGACACTCCGGATATTGTGATACTATCCGGAGTGTTTCTTTGCCAGTAAAACCGCCTGCGCTGAGGACGAGCTGCCTTTTTTGCTGTAAACTTAACTAAATCAATCAATAAACCGCCGGAGATTAAATCATGGATATGGGTTCCGTTCGTAAGATCGATATCGACCGCGAGATGCAGCAATCCTACCTGGATTATGCCATGAGCGTCATTGTTTCCCGCGCGCTGCCTGACGCCAGGGACGGGTTGAAACCAGTACAAAGGCGCTTGCTCTACGCCATGTATGATATGGGTGTGCGGGCGGATTCATCCTATAAAAAGTCTGCGAGGATCGTTGGTGAGGTATTGGGAAAATACCATCCGCACGGCGACCAGGCGGTCTATGAAGCCATGGCGCGCCTGGCCCAGGATTTCTCCATGCGTTGCATGCTCGTGGATGGACAGGGGAATTTCGGCAGCGTGGATGGCGATCCTCCAGCGGCAATGCGCTATACCGAAGCCCGGTTAACCCCGATTGCGATGGAGATCCTGAACCAACTCGACAGGGATACAGTGGATTTTGTACGCAATTTCGATGATTCGCTCGATGAACCGGTTGTGCTTCCGTCTGCCATTCCGAACATGCTGGTTAACGGTGCTTCCGGCATAGCAGTGGGAATGGCGACCAGCATCCCGCCGCATAACCTGGTGGAGGTGGTCGATGGTTTGGTTTATCTGCTTGAAAACTGGCAGAAGATGGATGAAATCACAATTACCGACTTAATGAAGTTCATTAAAGGACCTGATTTTCCCACGGGTGGGATCATTTTACAGGAACATGAACAGGACGAGATCCTGGCTGCTTACGCGACCGGGAAAGGTCGCATCACATTAAGGGGAAGATTGAACCTTGAGGAAATGTCACGGGGGAAAAGTCGCATTATCATCACCGAACTTCCCTACCTGACCAATAAATCTGCTCTGATAGAGCGCATCGCTGAACTCACGCGTGAGGGTCACCTGGAAGGGATATCTGACCTGCGTGATGAATCCGACCGGCAGGGGATGAGAATCGTTATTGAATTGAATAAGGCGGCTGATGCCGAATCAGTGCTGCGGGAATTATACAAACGCACGCCGCTTCAGATCACTTTCAGTATCAACCTGCTGGCGCTGGTCAATAATGAACCCAGGTTGTTGACGTTGAAGCAGTCGCTGCGCGTTTACCTAGAGCATCGAATCGAGGTTATCAAACGCCGCAGCGAGTATGATCTCAGGAAAGCCCAGGAAAGGCTGCACATTCTTGAGGGATTGAGAATCGCCCTGCAGCATCTTGATGAAGTAATCGCGGTGATTAGAAAATCAGCGGATACGGATGATGCACGCGAAAAACTGATCAAGAAGTTCAAACTCTCCGTCATACAAGCCAACGCAATTTTGGATATGCCGCTCAAAAGGTTAGCCCAACTCGAACGCAAGAAAATCGAACAGGAATACAAAGACCTTGTTTTATTGATTAAAGACCTGCTCGCGCTGCTGCGCTCACCGGCAAAACAAAGGCTCTCGGTTGAAACTGAGCTAAAAGAGATCCGCACCAGGTACCAGGATCGACGCAAAACACAAATCGTCAATCTCAAGCAGGGGAAGTTCGCTTCTGACCTATTAACGGTGAGAGATGTCACCCCGGTTGAGTCTGTGTGGGTGGTGATGAACGACCAGGGGCTTGTTGGCAGGATCAATGCCGAGAAGCCTCCGCGCATGAGCGGCAGGGAAGCACCGGTGTTCATGGTGCGTACTGATTCGCACCAAACGCTGTACCTTGTTGGAAGGAGAGGGCAGACCGCTGCTATTTCTGTACAGAGTGTGCCTGCTGTTGAAGGGGTTGGTGAAGGCATACATTTTTCAAGTATTTCACCACTTCGTGAATCGGGTATGCCCGCCGCAGTTTTCTGCCTCCCGGTTGGAGGCAATCAAAGCGATTTGAATGTGGCGACGATAACCAGGCAGGGTCTGATTAAAAAGTCACTGGCAAGTGAATTGAAAGGACCCGCGTCTGACCTGTTCACCCTGGTGAAAGTGAATGAAGATGATGAACTTGTCGATGTATTGCTGGTTAACGATACCTCTCATTTACTTGTTGTGACCCGAAGTGGAATGGCAATACGTTTTGACGGAAGTGAGGTCAGGGTAATGGGATTGGTCGCCGCCGGGGTGAACGCTATTAAACTGGGTGGCAAGGACCTGGTCACAGGTATGGTGGAATTGGCGGGCAAAGGTGATGTGATTCTAGTGGCTTCAAACGGGATGGGATGGCGCATTGAACCGGATGGTTTTCCTGTCCAGGGAAGGTACGGGCAGGGAGTGATTGGTTGCCGCCTGGAACCCGGGGTTGAGATTGTTGGTGTTGTCTATGGGAAGAAGAATTACATATACTCGCTGCGCCTTAAGAAGGCTGCTGCCAGAACCTGCAGAGTGGATGATATCGCAATAAGCCGCCGGGCAGGCAAGGGAGAACAACTCGTCCAGTTAACTTCTGGCGATCGCGTGGTGAAGATTGTGATAACTTCTGATGCAGGAGAATGATATCGCAGGTTAACGCGTCATTCAATTGTGAAGTAACAGTAATGGTAGATGATCTTGCCGTCCTTGATACCGATGGTATCTTTTCCGTCGGTCACAATCCCCCTTTTCGAATTACACGTCCATGTGTAATGGATGGTGTTATCCTTTTTTTCCTTCGATGTGATCCTGAAATCACCATCATTTAGCAGGTTGGTCAGCAGCTGACCACAAAATGCGCGGATATTGGTATTCCCCTGGATGGTCTGCTGGGGCGTGACCAGAACCGCGTTGGCGGCGTAAAGATCCAGCATCGGGTCGAGCTGCTTCGAATTTAGAGCTTCGAAAATTCTCGTCACTGGATCTGCGCTGGGAACCTGAGGGGTCCCTTGAGCTGGCCAGTTATACCTGGCAATCTCATCCCACACTGGTACAAGGTGCAGCCTGGAATAATCCCAGGAGTAGAAATTTGCGGCTTTCAGGTCCAGTGCCCTGGCGGTATCGAGGAAGGTTTTAACCTCAGACGCCGATGGATACCACCCCCCTTCACCATAAGCCGGACCGGTGGGAACGATCGGGCGGAAAGGGGTGAGGGATTCAAACTCGCTAACACAGCGTTTCAGGTCGTAATCCGGGTTGTGCGCCTGCATCCAATACACCTGCGGCATGTTCAGGTCACATTTTTCGAGGAAAGCAGAAAAAGGGAATGTTCGGTGATATGTTGGCCACCGAAAAGAGCACAGTGCCACTGGCGTGGAAGGAATGCCTTTGCGCAGTTCGCTCATGAAGGTCCGGGCTACGGCCTCACGTCCGGCAAGCTTATATTCTACCTCTGCGTCAATCACGTAACCATCGAGCGCGAATTTCCTGGTCTGCGCGATGGCAATCTTTGCTTCCCCGACCGGGTCGTAACCATACACGTAATGCCAACCCCAAACCTGTATGCCTTTGGCTCTCAGCGCGTCAACCACTGGCGGTATGAGATCCCTGCCGCTGTCATCAACATTGTATGGTCGGGTATCGTTGGCGATCTTTATCAACACATGTGAAAAACCAGCCGAGGATGCAACTTTGGCAATCGCTGAAGCATTGCCGCCTTCACAGCTCGGGATCTTCCAGATCATCATTCCTTTACCTGTTAAAGTCATTGTTCTCTCCTCCAGGTCGCAAGAATGCAATCCTCATGATAGATTTCCAACGAGACCTATTTGCGGGGCAATGGTCCGCATAGCAGCGATCACGTTATCGCAATGTTCCCACAAGGGGAAACCGAACTCCTCAGCGCCGCGTGCGATCTCCTCACGGTTTGCGCCCGCGGCGAAAGCCTTATCTTTCCATTTCTTTTTCACTGAACTCGCCTCTAGATCAAATAGGGACCGCGAAGGTCTTACCAGGGCGACTGCAGTGATCAGACCGGTGATCTCATCGCAGGCGTACAATCCCTTTGCCAGAAGGGAGGTGCGCGGCAGGTTCAGATGATCTCCATGAGCGAGGATAGCTTCAATGATTTCCGCTGGTACACCTTCCTGCCGCAGAATTGGTGCGCCTTCCAGTGGGTGTTGTTCTGCCGTTGGGTGTATCTCCCAGTCAAAATCGTGCAGCAGACCGGTGATCGCCCAGGTTTCGACAGGTTGCGCCAGTTTTTCTGCGTAGAGACGCATAGCACTTTCGACTGCCAGCATGTGGTTAACCAGGTTTTCGTTCTTCACGTATTCTTTTACGATTGCCAGGGCGTCATCACGGGTCATTTCTTTATTCACCCATCTGTGTTTTTTATCGCAAAAATAGGTTCAGGTTCACCCAATACAGGTAGCGGTTTCGATACCCAAACCTGCCAGACAGCTACCAACGTGGCGGGAATTTCACGGATATTCCAGTAACGTAGTGAATGGGTGTGGTAATCGCGCAAATCTGCGATGACTCCGTACACGTTCATTCCAAATCCAGAGCAGGTGAAAATCGCCCGCGGCAGGTGGAATCTTTGGGTTACCAGTAAGGCTTCATCCAGACCGAAGATCTCGCTGGCACGATAGCAGGTATCATAGGTTCTCCTGCCGGCGTAATCAAGCACAACCGCTTCTTCTGGCACTCCCAAGCTGACCGCGTAAGCCTTCATGGCGGCCGGTTCGTTGTAATCTTCAAAGCGGTTATCGCCGCTCATCAGGATCCTCTCCACTTTGCCCAGCTCATAGAGCTGCACCGCGGCCGATACCCGGTCTTTCAGGACCGGGGATGGGGTGCCGTCTTTTTGAAGGCCGGCACCAAAAACGATGGCCGCTCGTGCGGTTGGAGCATCGGCAACTTTGAACATCCTGTCGCGGGCAGAATATGCGGTAATTAACCTCGGAATCCCGAATATTACCACCAGTAGGATGATCGACCATAATATTAACTTCAATATCATCTTAATTATCTTTGTAAACATAGCAAGAATTGTACCAGTTAAAGTTTTAGTAATTTCCGCAGGACTCAGTGCCCAGGTAAATGATCCATAGTTCTCAGGTGACCTGTCAGATCCTGAATGTCCAATCTGGAGAGGCGTATTTGGTTTTCATCAAATCATGGGCCATCTCCATTTCCTTATCCGCTGGTTGACCTGGTTCCAGGTTAATGGAGAAGGTATCAGCAAACCCCTTTATGACCGCTTGCGCAACGGTTTGCCAGGCAGGCGGAGATCCCAGCAGGGCTTCAAGCGTTGTGGCGCGAGCGCTCAGATTCGCAGCGGCGACCATCCGCTCGTGGTCAGTATCATAATTCAGGACTTGAGTAATGCGCGTGATATCTCCCTTGATCGGCAGTGAACCGTGTTGCAAGATGCCCCCGTGTTTACGCGCCTGGGCGGACCCGATCAATTTTTTCCCCCCCGCGGTGATTTCGTAATTTGAGGGCAATTCAAAGCAAACTGGATTGGTTGTTTTTACAGACGCGTCGTTATGGTAAGTTTTTTCTCCAGCGGCGGTGATATCCAGGTAAGTAAGCCCGGCGAGCAAAGCCCGCGAAATCGTATGGTAGCTCTCCATCAGGCTGCCAGCGAGCAGCGGGTCGTCCTGGGCTGCAATGACGGCATACGTGAGTTCGTCCACATGCAGAATGGCACGGCCGCCTGTCGGCCTCCGTACCAGCCCCCAATTTTCCCTCGTTAACCGATTAAAATCCACGTCACTGGAGGGTTGTGCAAAGCCAAGTGAAAGTGTCGCGGGTTGCCAGCCGTATAATCTGAGAGTGGGCGGTGATTCCTTTCGCGCTGTTGTAAGGAGAATGGATTCATCCAGTGCCATGTTCCAGGCACCCGCTTTGTGTTCGGAAAGTATAAGCCGCCAGGTTGGGTTCATTAGAAATCAATTTTACTATGAGGTAACCCCTTATTACCGGAATTATTTAGTTAAACTTGGATAAACATTATCTTTTATTTCCTTGACAAATCTGAAAGGAGAGACTAACATTTGCTTAATTATGAAATCTATTGAGGATAAGCGCGTCTTATCGGTGGGTGAATGACCGGGGATTTCTTCAAAGCGTATAACAAAATAAAATCCATCGACGGTTTGCATTTTCTGATGTAAATCGTATAATTTATTAACCATACTTGTTTATACAAGGAGGTGATCATAACCACGAGAAAAATCTCAGGTAGTACCATAAGACACCCCTTATATAGAAAAAACAAAAGAGGAGAAAAGAAATGACGAAAAAGTTGTTCCCCCTGTTTGGTGTACTGCTGATAGCAGTCATGCTTCTTGCTGCCTGTGGGCCGAAGGAAGCCGGACCCATGACCATCAACCTCTGGACAAAAGAGGGTGAGGCCGATGGTGGTTTACAGTATGTGCAGGCACTTGCTGATGCCTACACCGCTGCCCACCCCAATGTGACCTTTGTTGTCACCAATAAAGAGGTCGAAACGCTTCGTGAAGACTTCCAGACTGCAAGCTTGGCGAATGCCGCTCCTGAGCTGCTCTGGACCGTTTCCGATCATCTTGGCCCCTTCACCGCCGCTGATCTGATCCAGCCCGTTGACAGCCTCGTTGACCTGACCAAGTACGTTGGCAGCGCGACCGCAGCTGTGCAGAGCCCGGATGGCAAGACCTGGGGTGTTCCCATCTCCAATGGTAACCACCTGATGATTCTCTTCAACAAATCACTCGTTGAAGTAGCCCCCGCCAACACTGACGAGCTGCTTTCCTGGGGCGCTGAATTCCTGGCTGCCAATCCTGGCAAGTACCCGCTGGTCTTCAATCAGACCGAAGCCTTTTGGTTCGTGCCCTGGTTGGGTGGTTTCAATGGCAAGGTATTCGCTGCTGATGGCGTTACCCCCACATTAGACACACCCGAAATGGTTGCCACCTTCAATTTCCTGGCGCAAGTTAAAGCTGCCGGCCTGATTCCTGCCGAGAGTGATTATGACGTCTCCGATGCCATGTTTAAAGAAGGCAACGCTGCCATGATCATCAATGGTGACTGGTCACTGGGTGGATACAAGGAAGCCCTGGGTGAGAACCTGGGTGTTGCTCCCATCCCAATGGTTTCTGCTACTGGCACTTATCCTGCTCCTTTCACCTCCGGTGTATTCTTCATGGTCCCGAAGGGTCTTGAAGGCGAAAAACTCGATGCAGTGGTTGACTTCATGAAATTCGCCACCAGCAAAGAGAACCAGGTTGACATGGTCACGAAACTGTCCCGTCTGCCAGCCCTCACCGAAGCCCTCTCTGATCCCATTATCACTGGCGATCCGATCCTTTCAGGATCCGCAGCCCAGATGAGCCATGGTTTCCCGATGCCGACCGTCCTCGAAATGCGCTGCGTTTGGGATGGTATCAAGCCTGAACTGCTGCCCACTTACGCCGGTACCCAAACCGGGGAAGTTGCTGCAGCCAACGCCCAGGCAGCTGCTGATACCTGTATCGCAGGACTTGAGTAATTCGCTCGTATGAGAAGGATTTTCCTTCTCTGATTTCCAACATCTATACGCCGGGCTGCAAAACAGCCCGGCATATACTATAAGAACTGAATATACGAGGAGGAAATCTCATGATCACATCGGAAGTGATCCTGAAAAGCCTTAGTGAAGTTGGCACCACCGTCCTCTTTATTCTAGTGGGGACAGTGTTAGTAGAAGCATTACTTTATCTCATACTGGTCAAATGGCTTAAATACAAATACGCTCTTCCCTTCATGTTGCTGACGCCTGCAGTCATCGGTTTGATCGCCCTTGTGATTTACCCGCTTTTATGGGAGTTAAGGCTTTCATTCACCAACATGTCATTGAGGCATTTCAAGGACTATGAATTCATAGGCTTGGAGAACTACGTAAAAGTGTTCACCGCGCCAGTGCTGAAACAGAAAATGTTCTTTCCATTATTGGGACAGACAATTTTATGGACGGTGATCAATGTTTCCTTCCATGTAGGCGGTGGACTGGCCCTCGCGCTGCTGCTCAATCGAAAAATGAAGTTTAAAGGTATTTACCGGGCGCTGATTATCCTGCCGTGGGCTGTGCCTCAGGTTATAGCTGTGCTCGCCTGGCGGGGAGAATTTAACTATACCTATGGATATTTTAATATCATACTGCAGCGAATAGGCCTTCAACCGGTTTCATGGATGACTGAACCGACGGCCAACTTCATCGCGATGTGTATGACCAACATTTGGCTGGGAATCCCATTTATGATGGTCACGCTTTTAGGAGGTCTGCAAAGCATCTCCTCTGAGTACTACGAAGCAGCTGAAATGGACGGTGCGAATGCCTGGCAGCAATTCAGGAATATTACCTTACCGCTGATCCAACCAGTCCTTACACCTGCCATCCTGTTAGGCACATTCTGGACGTTCAACAACTTCAACGTTCCATTTTTCATCAACCAGAATGAACTTGAGAGTTCGGATATCCTGGTGACGGGGCTCTTCAGGGCTGCGTTCCAGTATAACCGTTACGGTTTCTCTGCAGCATTTGCCTTTGTGATTTTCATCATGTTGCTCCTCTTCACCGTTTTCTATATGCGATACACGAAATCTTTGAAAGGAGCGTTTGAATCATGACCACCACAACTTCCAAACCAAAGAGATCGTTCTTCCACAGCGGCCGGGAGGATTCACCCTTCAAGAGGATACTTATACACCTTGTGCTGATCATCGCATGCATCGTGGCGATATTCCCGATCCTCCGTGTGCTGGCGGTATCATTACGACCAGGCGACCGGTTGATGTCTACTGACCTGTCGATTATTCCACCAGATGCGACTCTCGAATCCTACCGGATCATGCTTTTCGATAAACCTTTCCTTAGTTGGGTCTGGAACAGCCTTGCCATTACTATTTCCACAGCGCTTATTGGTGTCATCCTGGCGGCTACCGCGGCTTACGCCTTCTCCCGCTGGAAATTTCCCGGGCGTTCAGTCGGCCTGGTTTTTCTGCTGGCCACGCAGATGATCCCGGCGTCAATGCTGATGATTCCGATCTATATCCTGGCAATCAAACTGGGAATGGTTGGCACCTACAGAGGACTTGTCATCGCATATTGCGTCACATCCATCCCCTTCAGCGTCTGGATACTAAAAGGGTATTACGATACGATCCCGGTGGACCTTGAAGAAGCAGCGAGGATTGATGGTTGTTCACAACTTCAAGCGTTTCTGCGGGTTCTGCTTCCGTTGTCAACGCCGGCTTTAGCCATCACCTTCCTGTTCAATTTCATGGCTGCGTGGAACGAGTACCTGTTGGCGCGTGTTATGCTGGGGTCACAAGAGTATTTGCTGACCTGGCCATTAGGCCTGCAACGTTTGCAGGGGCAATATCAAACACAATGGGGACAGTTCTCTGCCGGGTCCATCATGGTTATGGTACCGGTGATCATCCTGTTCCTGTATTCATCCAAGTACCTGATTTCCGGTCTTACTCTGGGTGGCGTTAAGGGTTAAAAAGATTGTGATAAAAAATACCCCGTTTTCTGAAAGGGAATCGGGGTATTTGTGTGTATTCAACCCAAGAAAGGTTTACCGATGAAACAGTTAACCAGGCTCTTTTCCTTAATTCTTGTCCTTGCTTTCCTCTTAGGCGCTTGTGCAACCCCTTCAGGCGATACGCGAACGGGTATCGGGAGAAAAGATGTCTTATATCTAAATCTCACCTGGCACCAACACCAACCGCTGTATTACAAGGACGACGATGGCGTTTACACACGTCCATGGGTGAGGGCACATGCCACCAAGGATTATTATGACATGGCCGCTATGATAAAACCGTATCCAAATGTGCGCATGACGGTGAATATCACCCCTGTATTGATGAAGCAACTGGATGATTTTACACAGAATGGTGCCAAGGATTATTATTGGGTACTGGCCGAAAAACCCGCCAGTGAGTTGACTGATGATGAAAAAACCTACTTATTAACCCGTTTTTTTGATGCCAACTGGGATAACATCATTAACCGTTTTCCTAGGTATAAGGAGTTGCTGAATCTGCGGGGTGGAACAACCTCGGAAGCGATCGCGAAGGCTGTTCCTTTGTTCACTGAGCAGGATTACCGGGATCTGCAGATTTGGTTCAACCTGGCGTGGATCGATCCGGAATTCCTGACCCAATCACCGTTAAAGGAATTGGTTGAAAAAGGTGAGGGGTTCAGCGAAGAAGATAAAATCATTCTCTTCGATGAAATTCGCGAAATCATAGCCATGGTCATCCCCGTTCACAAGGAATTACAGGATGCCGGGCAGATCGAGGTAATCACCACGCCATACGCGCACCCGATCCTACCGCTCATCTACAATTCCGATATAGCAGCAGTTGGAAACCCTGGCGCAGAACTCCCTGAACGGTTTTCCTGGCCCAACGACGCTATCGCACATTTACAGTTGAGCGTCGAGATGTACAAGGATCATTTTGGCAAAGCGCCTGCTGGATTGTGGCCGGGAGAAGGCGCGGTTTCCGAGGATATCGTCCCGCTCGTTGCTGATGCTGGTTACAAGTTCATGCAGACGGGCGAACCCGTGCTGGCGCAGTCACTCGGACTCGGTTCGTTCACGCGCGACGATGCTGAAACCGTGCAGGAAGCGGATGACCTTTACCGCCCGTACTACGTGACGACCGATGATGGTCAACAAGTCGCGGTTTTCTTCCGTGACCAAACGCTATCTGACAAACTTGGTTTTACCTATTCTCAAACCCCTGGAGAACAAGCAGCGGCTGACCTGCTGCAACGTCTCGAAAATATTCGCCTGCAGCTGAAGGAACAGAACGTCAAAGGTCCGCATATTGTCAGCATTGTTCTGGATGGAGAAAACGCCTGGGAATACTACCCGAGTGATGGCAAGGAATTCCTCAATGCCATGTATCAGATGCTGAACGAGAGCGAAACCATCAAGATGGTCACCCCGTCTGAATACCTGGAACTCTTCCCGAAACAGCGTGAATTGGAATCCTTATTCCCCGGTGCCTGGTTCAGTCCCAATTATGAAACCTGGATTGGCGAAGCCGAGGAAAACCAAGCCTGGAATTACCTTGGAAAGACTCGTGATTTCCTGGCTAAGTATGATGTTGCCAAAACCAAGGAGGCCTCACCGGAAGCTATTGCCAAAGCGCTGGATTATATGTACCTTGCTGAGGGCTCAGATTGGTTCTGGTGGTACGGATCCGACCAGGACTCGGGAGTCGATACGTATTTCGATACCGGTTTTCGTGCGCTGCTCGCCAAGGTGTATGAGTCGCTGGGTGAACCGGTACCCACTTTTGTAAAGATTCCGATCATCCCCAAAACACCTGAGCAACCCACCCAGGCATTTACGGGGTTGGCGACACCAATCGTGGATGGGGAAGTCAGCCAAAAAGAATGGGAAACTGCGGCTGTCTACCCGGCAGATGGAACCGGTGCCGTCAAGACCTTGTCCTACACAATGGATAGCAAGAATATATACTTCCGTATGGATATTGATGCCGCCAGTGAAGAACCTGATCGTCTGGGCGTGTACCTGAATATCCCCAGCGCAGCGGCAAGTAACCCGTTTGCGATGACGCCGGATTCACCTGAAACTTTGCTATTGGGAATTTCAGCCACTCATCTCTTCGAGTGGACGAACGAAGCAAGTTCAGGTTACTTGGCTGAAGCAGGTGGCTGGAAGCAGAATGCAGCACTCACGGCGATGGCAACGATGGGAGAAAGCGCGCTTGAAATGGCAATACCATTGACTTCACTGGGTGACGTATCGGCGGGGGATGATATTCGTGTAGTCGTTGTTGCCCAACCAGACGCTCAAATCTTACCTCTCACAGGTCCTGCACAGATCGTGCTGCCTGACCTGGGCTTGTCGGACCTGGTTCTAGAAGTGAAAGATCCTGAAGGTGATGACCATGGTCCGGGTACGTACACGTACCCGACTGATGATGTTTTCTCTGAACAGAACTATGATATTGACACATTCATTGTCGCCACGGATGCGAAAAACGTCATATTTACCTTCATGTTTTACGGAGCGGTTCCCAATCCCTGGGGTTCAGGCATCAACTTGTCTCTACAAACGATGGATGTTTATATAGACAAAGATCCCGGAAAGGGAACCGGCAACCGGTTGCTCTTGCCTGGCCGAAACGCTGCTCTGGCAGAAGGAAATGGCTGGGAGTTCACCGTGTGGGCTGAAGGCTGGAATTCAGGAGTTTACGCGCCGGATGCCGCGACCGGAGAACCAAAGCAGTTGAACGTCTCCTACAAGATCATTGTTGATCCCGCCAAGCAGACGGTAACGCTGCGTGTGCCAAAAGATGCCCTTGGTGAGGGTGATCCTGCAGAATGGGGATACACAGCGGTGGTCTTGGGTCAGGAGGGTTATCCGTCAACGGGTGTGTGGCGTGTGAGAGATGTTCAAACCACCGCAGCTCAATGGAAGTTCGGCGGCGCGCCTGAGGGTACGAACCACACACGAATCATTGACCTCGCGTGGCCAGCTGATGCTGAAGGTACACAGGAGGAATTCCTGAGTACTTATGCAAGTTCTTCAGCCGCGATCAATACGCTTACCGAAGGCGATTTTGCCCAAATCCCCCTGCTGTTGATTAAGTAGTTATTAATTAAAACCTGCGGTTATTCACAAACCGCAGGTTTTTTGTTATGTGCAAGGTTTCCCTGTTGTCAATGATGAAAAAATGTGAGAAAATGACCCGGTTTTGTTTTCAAAAAACACAATCATAGAAATGAGGTCGGTTTAATGACAATACAGACACCAGATTGGGTCAGGGACGCGGTTTTCTACCAGATTTTTCCTGACAGGTTTGCCAAAAGTGAACGAGTTCAAAGGGCAGGAGTGAGATTAGAGCCATGGGATACCCCGCCTAATCCTTATGGATTCAAGGGTGGTGACCTGTACGGTGTTATAGAACGCCTTGATTACTTGAAGGACCTGGGAATCAACGCCATTTACTTTAATCCCATCACAAGTTCGGCCGCCAACCACCGTTACCATACATACGATTATTTTAAGATCGACCCGCTACTTGGTGGTGACCAGGCATTTAGAGAGCTGCTGGACGCAGCACACGCTGTCGGAATACGCATTGTGCCGGATGGCGTTTTCAATCATGCCAGCCGTGGATTCTGGCAGTTTCATCATGTGCTCGAAAACGGTGAAGGATCGCCGTACGTAGACTGGTTTCAATTCGACCCAGATAGATTGAGACGGCAGAAAAACTGGGGTGCGTATCCCGGGGAGGGTGAACAACAGCTTTTGAATAGCGGTATCGGTTCCTACAATGCTATCGGTTATAACGCCTGGTGGAACCTTCCTGCACTGCCAAAGTTAAACACTAATACGCCGGCGGTCAGGGAGTTCATCTACGATGCCGCAGTTCACTGGATGGAATTCGGCGCGGATGGTTGGCGGCTGGATGTACCGGCTGAGATCAATGATGATGCTTTCTGGCAGGAATTTCGCCGCCGGGTTAAAGCCGCAAACCCCGAGGCTTACATCGTCGGAGAGATCTGGCACGAGTCGCAGCGTTGGTTGCAAGGCGATCAGTTTGACGCGGTAATGAACTACCTCGTGACAGCCGCCCTGATGGGCTGGTTGATCGGGGATAGGATCCCGGAATACGCTTACCGCATCGGGGAACTGTATAAGGTGCTGCGCCCGTTGACCGCGGCGGAATTTGGCGACCGGATCGAATACCTGTTGAACCTGTACGCTCCTGAGATCAATTATGTTCAGTTAAACCTGATCGACAGCCATGATACACCACGGTTCATCACAACCGCCGGCGGCGATGAAAGCGCGTTAAGGCTGGCTTACCTGTTCCTGTTTACTTACATTGGCGCACCCTGTATCTATTATGGGGACGAGATTGGTATGGATGGCGGTCCTGATCCGGAGTGCCGTAAAGCATTCCCATGGGAGGAGAAGAATTGGAACCACGATCTACGCGGGTACATGAAGGAACTTATACAGCTGAGAAACTCGCATCCGGCATTACGGCGTGGGTCGTATGAACGTGTCTTTTCCAACCAGGATATCATCGCATATATCCGGAAGCATGAGGAAGAAACGCTGCTTGTCGTCATCAATTCAGGTTCACAGGAACACCAGTTGGATATTGACGCGATGAAGGCCGGCCTTTCCGCTGGCGAGCTAAAGATCCTGTTTGGATCCGGTGAGGTGGCAGTGCTTGATGGGATGATCAAAGGATTGCACCTGGGTTCGAGGCGCGGAATGGTAATAAGGATCGAATAAAGCGGGATTTGCTTGAAACCAAAGGCTGCTGATTCATCATTTGAGGGTCGGCAGTCTTATTATTTTAAGCTGACCATGTTTATGGATATCACTTTATTGATTCACAACTCACAAGAACTGTTTTTTGTGACATGGTAAAATTGCTATTCCCGCAGATTTATGAACATGAACCTACGGGGACTGGATAAATTCCTGTAAAATTTTATCGTCTGGCCGTTTTGAAGGGTGATGTTTACATGGCTGATTCGAACCTGAATGGTACCTTTAAGATCAATTCACCGCGTTCAACCATCGAGATCGTGCTGCCGGATGGGCGTGTTTACACTGGCGAACGTGGGGCTACGTTGGAAGTCTTACTCCAAATGCTTCCCGAATGGGATAATCCGCCCATCATGGGCGCGGTTGTCAATGGTGAATTAAAAGAATTGACCTCGACCATCGAAATGGACGCGCGTATCCGGTTGATTACCATGCAAAATGATGATGGTGCGCGCATATACCGCCGTTCGATCACTTTCCTGCTTGAAGCGGCTTTTGAAGAACTTTTTCCAGACCATCTCATGACGCTTGATCACTCGGTTTCCGCCGGTGGTTACTATTGCCAGGTAAGCAAGGGCGAGCCACTTACCAACCAGGACCTCAACCAGCTACGAAAACGAATGCGCGAGCTTGTAGATGCTAACCTGCCATTTGAACGGCAGCTTGTGCCCCTGGCGGAAGTGGTTGATTATTTTAAATCAAAGGGTTTGAAAGACAAGCTTCAATTGTTGAAATACCGGCAGAAGGAATATCTCGTGCTTTATCACCTGGATGACCACCGCGATTACCACCATGGATATATGGTGCCCTCTACCGGCTACCTTCAGTGGTTTGGGTTGGAACAAATGGGTGAGGGGTTTGTACTGCGCTTCCCGCGGCGTGCGTCGCCGAAAGAAATAACACCCATACCCAGCTATCCGAAGCTGTTGAGTACTTTCAGGCAGTACGGCAATTGGCTGCATCGACTGGGTATTGAATCGGTTGGCGCATTGAATGAATCCATAGAAGCCGGAAACATCCGTGAGATCATTCTCGTTTCTGAAGCGCTGCACAACCTGCAGATCATCGATATTTCGCAGCAGATTGCTGAAAAATCGGAGGAAGCACGCATCATACTCATTGCTGGACCATCATCGTCAGGAAAAACCACTTTCTCCAAGCGTTTGTCAATTCAACTGCTTGCACAGGGTTTTTCGCCTTTTCCGCTTGAGATGGACAATTACTTCGTGGATCGCGAAAAAACACCCAGGGATGAGAAAGGAAATTTCAATTTTGAAGCGCTGGGTGCCATGGATACCCACCTGTTATCAGACCATCTTAAACGTTTAATAAATGGTGAAAAGGTTCGGCTGCCTAAGTATGATTTTCATACCGGGAAAAGCCAGGTTGGAGATGAAGTACAGCTACGCCCCGACCAGATGATTATTCTTGAAGGGATTCATGGTTTGAATCCACACTTATTACCTGAGGTAGATCCTACAACAACCTATAAGATCTATGTTTCCTGCTTAACCCAGCTCAACCTGGACCGCTACAACCGTATTTCCACAACCGATACCCGGCTGCTGCGGCGTATTGTTCGCGATGCGCGCGAACGGGGCTATTCAGCCCAGGATACCATATCGCGCTGGGAATCTGTACAGCAGGGTGAAAAGGAATACATCTTCCCATTCCAGGAGAACGCGGATAAGTTATTCAACTCAGCCCTGGTATATGAGCTTTCAGCGCTGCGCCGGTATGCAGAGCCGCTGTTGCGCCAGGTTCCCTACGGAACTAAAGAATATGTGGAAGCGAAGCGTCTTTTGGCTTTCCTGGAATGGTTCCTCCCCATCGAAACCAGTATGATCCCCGATAACTCCCTTTTGCTGGAGTTCCTGGGAGGGTCTATTTTAAAAGATTTTAAATTGTGGAATCAACGATAAAAAAAGCGGGTACAGTTCATTCTGAACCCGCTTTTTGTAGTTTAGGCAAGTTTCTTCTTGAAAGCTGTCCCCAACCTCGCAATGCCTTCATTAATCTTTTCCGGTGTGCAGAATGAGAAATTCAGCCGCATTGTGTTCTTGCCGCTGCAATCCGGATGGAAGAACTCACCTGGAACGTAGGCGACATTCTCTTCTATAACTTCTGGTAGCATTTCAGTGGTATTGAATTGCTCTGGCAGGGTCACCCACAGGAAGAGACCTCCCTGCGGGTGTGTCCATTTAACCCCCTCCGGCATGTGTTCTTCAAGTGAATCAAGCATGGCGTCGCGCCGTTCGTGATAGGTTTTCTGGATCACCTTGATATGCCGATCGAGAAAGCCATGTTGACCGACCTCATGCGCGACAATCTGGTTGAAGGTGGAGGTATGCAGGTCGCAGCCCTGCTTGGCAAGCGCCATCTTGCGGATCACCCCGTGCGGTGCAATCACCCAGGCTAACCTCAAGCCGGGAGCCAGTATCTTCGAAAAGGTGCTCAAATAGATGACATTACCTGTGTAGGTGCCGTTTTGCACCCGCATCTGAGAATCGAGCAGTTCCACTCCCGGCAGGTCTTCGCCTTCATATCGAAGCTGGCCGTAAGGATCGTCTTCCACGATGGGTACACCGTAACGGTCAGCCAACTCGATCAGTTTTTTCCTGCGTTCCATCGAGAGTGTGGTTCCTGTCGGGTTCTGGAAGTTGGGCAGCACATATATGAACTTGGGACCGATTCGCAGCGCTTCCTCCAGTTTATCCGTTATCATGCCATATTCGTCAACCGGCACAGTAACGTACTCCGCGCCGTAGGCGTTCCACGCCTGGAGCGCACCAAGGTAGGTGGGAGATTCAACGAGGATGCGATCCCCGTGATTAATAAAAATCTTCCCCAATAAATCGAGCGCTTGTTGAGAACCGCTGGTGATAAGAATATTGTCAATGTTCACATTAATCCCCACCCGGTTGCTGTGCCTTAGGATCATCTCCCGCAGCGGTACATATCCATCCGTTCCGCCATATTGCAACACTTCGGCACCCTTATGTTCCAGCACGTAATTGCATGCTCTCTTGAATTCCTCTACCGGGAAAACATCAGGTGCAGGAAAACCACCGCCAAACGAGATCATATCCGGCTGTTCAGCTATCTTGAGAAGTTCACGGATGGCTGATGCCTTCATACGTTGTGTACGTTGCGAGTAGCGGTATTCCCAGGGTGTTTGCATTTTTGTGTGCATTTTTCTCCTCGGTTACAGATTTTATCCTGCTGAATTACAACTTCGCAAAACGACTGACGACTGCAGCTGGCGTGGGAAGGGTAACGCGGTCGCCAACGACCAGATCTGCGGGAGTTTTCCCTGCCTGTTTCGGCGCGCCCTGGTAGATATAGATTGATGTCCCTTCAACCGCGTACCTGGTTTCGAGGAAGGCCTGTCCGGTCAGAAGTCCATCCTTATCGACCGCGCAACTGGTGACAACACCAATGACCCTGCCTTTTTCATCGAGCACGGGGTCTCCGTTATGCGCCATCCGTACGCCTTTATCGGGGAAACGGAAACGGATTACGACACCCTTACGAGATAGCTCTTTAATAATGAAAGAATCTCTCCCAATAAACCAGGGTTTATAAGTTTTCACATATGACCCGAATCCCGCCTCTGCCACACCCAGGTTGCGTTCACCGCCCATCTCATGCCCGTACAAGGGCAGCCCAGCTTCGGTGCGTAGCGAATCTCTCGCGCCTAAACCGCATGCCTTCAGCCCCAGCGGTTCACCAGCTTTCATGAGGTCATTCCAAAGAGCGGACGCTTTTTCAGGATGTACGAAGAGTTCAAAGGCCATTTTCTCGCCGGTGTACCCGGTGCGGGAAACAACCAGCTCGTATCCACCAACTTCAGCCTCACATAGTTCAGTACGTTTCAGTGCTTTGATCTTCTTTTGTGTGCTGCCGTCGCAGCCCAGCGCTAGCAGGATATCCCGCGATTTTGGTCCCTGAAGGGCGATATCCACGCGCATATCTTCGCCTTCCCGGGGATCACGCAGGTTGCGCAGTGTCACTCCGAGCCCGAAGGCTTTGACCCAGGGCTGTCTCGCGTCCACCAAAACTGAACCGCTGCGCACGGCGTTTAACCATGCCCAGTCCTTGGCATCGTTCGAGGCGTTGACCACGACAAGATATTTGTCTTCGCTGCGGCGGTAGACCAGGGTGTCGTCGATGACATTCGCATCAGGGTCAAGGAAATGCGTATAGCAGGAGTCACCAACCTCGAGCGTGCCGATGTCATTGCCACACACGGAATCCAGGAAGAGGGCGGCCTGCGGTCCTTCTGCCTGGAAGACCCCCATGTGCGCCACATCGAAGAGACCAGCAGCATTGCGGCAGGCGAGGTGTTCTTCGACCACAGAAGAGTACCACACGGGCATTTCCCATCCGGCAAATGGGATTATCTTCGCGCCCATTTTTTTGTGGTCTTCATACAACGGCGTTCGATACAGGGTTCCTGAATCCGTTTCCTGCCAATTGAAAGCAGGTAAGGCTTTCCCGGTTGCATCCTTCTTACCGATATACCAGGGTTTCTCCGCGGCATCTGCTGACCCTGTAGAGATGGAATCCGGGCTTTCACTGGATTCCTCAACTATGATTGGTCCCGGGATGCGGGCAGGCAGGTCCTCGTCAAAGGCGATATAGCCATCAGAGATGGCGCGCAGGAAGGTGGCAGCCAGTCCGAAATCTTCGGAGTTAAAAGTAAATTTGTATTGGCCTTCACCCAGGCAGGCAAGAGAGCCTTCCACCTTTTTCACCGGGGTGTTCAGCGCGGTTGCCTGGGATTTACCGGGTTTCAGCGTTTCGACATCGGAACTGAAACAGTAATTGACGAAATGGTTGATACGTTCCCCTTTGAGGTCCAGCGAGGCGTATTTACCGCTGGCTTTAGGTTTATCATCAATGTAATAGAAATGCGGGTACCCGCTGCTGCCGTAATCAATGTCAACCCCGGCGTTGGCGCAGAGGTCGCGAACCTTTATCTTGGCTTGTTCGAGCACAATAAAATCGACCTTGGCACGCGGTGATGGTCCTTTACGCATTTCGATCGTGTACGGCGTGATAGCCAGCAGAACATCAGCGATGATATTGCCAATTTGAACCATGTCCTTTTGGGTCAACCCGCGCTGGGTCATCCAGGGGGTTCCATAACGGATCCCCGAAGCATTGAGAGCTGTCTTGTCGCCGGGGATGGTGTTACGGTTCAGTACAATTCCAGCGATGTCCAGGATACGGGCGGCCATATCACCAGAGAGGGTGGTGCCGTCCGGTCCGGTGATGGTTTTGCAGTCGATGTTACCCAGGTGGGTATCAGTACCGTTGAACGGGATGCGCAGACCTCGTGCCTGTAGTTGATCGGTAAGCGCTTTGCAATTGAGGATGATCTGCTGCTGCAGTTGTTGGAACTCACTTGAAGCCGCAATCTTGAAGGTCGTGGCGAGCGCAGCGAACACATGAACATGCGGACCGCCCTGTTCCCCGGGGAATACCGCTTTGTCAATCTTCTTCGCCAGCGAAGCATCCGTGGTGAGGATGCACGCGCCGCGCGGGCCGCACAGGGTCTTATGGGTTGTGAAGGTGATGATGTGCGCGTGTCCGACCGGTGAAGCGATGGTCTTGCCTGCGATAAGACCGGCAATATGCGAGACATCCGCCAGCAGATAAGCGCCAACGGCATCAGCAATCGCCCGGAAACGTGCCCAATCGGGCACCCAGGGGTACGATGAATACCCGCAAATGATCACTTTTGGCTTTACTTCGCGCGCCTGTGCCTCAAGTTTGTCGTAATCGATCTTTTCAGTTTCAGGGTCCACGTTATAATGCGAAACTTTGTAAAGCTTGCCGGAGCGGTTGACCGATGAGCCATGGGTTAAGTGACCACCGTGAAGCAGATTCATGCCGAGGATCGCGTCACCGGGTTCAATGATGGCATGGTAAACAGCGTTGTTGGCAGGCGCGCCTGACAGCGCCTGGATATTTACATACATCTGGTCAGCATTTATCTTTTCCGTGGCAAAAACCTCAGCGCAGCGCCGGCGCGCGAGGGCTTCCACCAGGTCAGCGTATTCGACACCCTTGTAATATCGGGGGTCGGCATAGCGGCGGTAATAGGAAAGCCGCGTTGGATAATCCAATATCTCCTCTTCCGACATCCACCGGGTCTCTTCATCCGGATAACCTTCCGCGTATATATTCTGGAAGACGGAGGACAGTGATTCGCGCACCGCGACTGGTGCCGTGCTTTCTGAAGGGATTAGAATCAGCTTACGGAACTGCCTTTCCACTTCAAAGTTGATCAATCCAGATACTTCGGGGTCTACTTGTGCCAGGGTACCGCGAACGAGATGGTCGGTCATGCTGCTAGCTCCTTGTTTAAACGTGTTTGGAAGAAATAAAAAACCACCTCCAGATGGTGTTCATGCAAGCATCCGTGGGTGGTTTTCAATGAGTAGTTTAGAGTCATTCGTTTCTCAGCAACCGGACCAATAGAATGATCTTCAAGTTCAGGTTCAGTGTTGGAACTATCGCGACAATGATATTTTAGTCTTAACCACTATTAGGGTCAAGCCGAAATGGGGAAAATGGATGAAATGCCTAATCTAGTTTTAATACTGCAGGTTTCACCAGGGAAATGAACATCAATTGACGCCCATTGTCCTTTATAATATTTTCTAAGTTCATTCAGACCTGATTAATGATTGACAATACGGTTGCCCGAGAGATAATCATGCAAAATTCATCGAACGGAAATGGTCCAGAGGTGGACTACAGTCTGAAAAGAGCCAGGCGATTGGGCACGATTGTGCTCATCGTGTTTATCGTCATTTGGGTGATCGCGCTGACAGGCGTGAACCTATTTTTACGCTGGTCGATTGAGCAAAGCATGTTCGAAGCTGAAGTGGGACTGAATGACGGCCGCTGGATAGTGAATCTTGTTTGTGGTCTTTTACTGTTCGTCCCGCTCCTTGCCTTATACTTTGCCATAAAAATTCCCCGCGTCAGGTTAATGCTGCGTTTGTGGGTTATCGCTGCCGCCTTTGTCCTGCTTTCGGGTCCGGCAAAATTCCTCTACCTGACAGCGCAAAACCAGGGCTACATTCTACTCACGGCTACTCTGCTGCTGTTAACCAGTCTGTTGATTCTCATGAGGAAGAAACTCCCATTACCAATCCCCAAACTGCCCCGGTCAACAATGGTCGGAACCACGGTTCTACTAGGTGTGGCTATCGCGACGCCGTGGATCCTTTGGGGGGCGTTTGGTAGTGTTCTGGATCTGGGTTTTGTCTTGCTTTTTGGAGCGGCGTTCGCTTTTTTTGTCACGCAGACCGTTTTTCCTGAGTATTTTTCCAAAACCCAGCCGCCAGGGAGTGTTGTTACCAGGGGAGAATACCTTTTTGATGGATTCACGATGATGATCTTCCTTTTCATCATGGTCAGTGGACTCAGCCAGAATGGCTCCCAACTCCTGCTAACGCTTACAATTCCACCAGCTGGCTGGTTGATTGCTGCACTGGCAACTGCCGGCCGCAACAGAAAAAACCATGGCCAAGTTACAGTAGGTATCGTTTCAGGTTTACTGCTCATCCTGCCTCTGGCATTCTTTGATATGGATGAACTCGCCCTGGTGATCTCCGGCATGTCTGAGGAGGTTTTTTATTGGGCTAACCGGGCTGGCTGGAATACGCTCATCTTTCTCCTTGCCATCTCAGTGGTTGTGCTGTTCTTCTTCAAGAATATCGAACGCGCGAACATGGACAGGCGAATCAATATTGCATTGATCATTTTAAGTGCATTTGAGTTTTTCTTTCTGTATTTGATGGTCGGGCAGCCGGGTTTTTTCGGCGACCGGGTTTTTGTGGTCATGCAAGAGCAGGTCAATACAACCCAATTTAGCGATTTGAATTCTCCAATGGAAAGGCGTCAGGCACTCTATACCGCACTCACAGAAGCGGCAGACAACTCTCAGCAGGCGTTACGGGAAAAGCTTGAAAAACGAGGTATTCCATACACGCCGTATTACCTCGTAAACGGGCTTGAAGTAAACACGGGTTGGCTCATGAAGGCTACCCTGGAAAAAACAAATGGGGTGGATCGTGTTCTGGATAGCCCGCGCTTGCGCCCGCTACCTCAACCGGTCTCACAGGTCGAGGGTGAAATGACCGAACCTCAAAGCGGTACCCTGTGGAACCTGGAGATGATCAACGTCCCACAGGTTCACGAGGAGCTTGGTATCACTGGAGAAGGGGTCATCATTGGTCAAACGGATTCAGGAGTGGATGGTACTCACCCGGAACTCAATGATTCGTACCGCGGGCAGGGCAGCAGCAACGATTACAACTGGCTCGATCCGTGGAATAACACTGTTTCACCCACCGATATTGGCGGACATGGCACGGGTACAACCGGGATCATTGTTGGTGCTACGCGGGGAATTGCTCCTGATGCCGAGTGGATGGGATGTGTCAACCTGGCCAGGAACCTGGGCAACCCGGCGCTATACCTGGATTGCATGCAGTTCATGTTCGCGCCTTACGCGCAGGGAGGCGATCCTTTTAACCACGGAAAACCTGAATTGGGAGCGATGATCGTGAATAATTCCTGGGGATGCCCACGTGTTGAAGGCTGCGACCCCGCAGTATTTGAACCGGCGATGAATGTGTTGGAGACAGCGGGGATTTTTATGTCCGTTTCCGCCGGTAATAACGGTTATTATGGGTGTTCCACCATAACCGACCCGCTGGCTATATATGAAAAGGCATTTTCCGTGGGCTCGGTGAACAAATCAGGTGAGTTATCGGCTTTCTCCAGCCGGGGACCGGTTGAGGTGGATGGCAGCGGGCGAGAAAAACCCGAGCTGCTGGCACCAGGCGAGCAGGTGTTGGTGGCAGCTCCGGGTGGCACATTTTCAACCAGCAGCGGTACATCATTTTCAGCGCCGCATGTATCGGGTGTGGTCGCGTTGATGTGGTCCGCCAATCCCGACCTCATCGGTGATATCGCCACCACCAGGCAAATCCTGTTGGAAACCGCCCAACCCTTTATTGGTCAGATTAACAGGTTGCGATGGCGTTGGAAACGAGGTTGGTGCCGGCGTACTGGATGCATATGCTGCGGTCAAAGCGGCAATTGCGGTAAAATGAGAAAGAATTGAATCCTTTAAGCATGCGAAGGGTTAACTAATTGAAGAAAAAGATCATTTCTGAAGTGATACAGATAACCGATGCCAATGCGGTACAGCTGGCTAGTGCTGGTGACGCCGACGCCTTCAGTTATCTGTATGAACAGAATGTAAAAAGGATCTATAACTATATTTACTATCGTATCGGGTCAGAGGCGGATGCCGAGGATTTGACCGCCAGGGTCTTTCATCGGGCATTTGGGCACATTAATAAATACGTGGAAAAAGGAGTTCCTTTCACGGCATGGTTGTACCGAATCGCGCACAACCTGACAGCAAACTGGTACCGAGACACTCAACGGCGCCGCGAGGTTTCGCTGGAGGATCATATCGAAATACCGGTTCAAGGAGAGTTACCGGAGAGGACGATGGAGAAAAACCAGGAAAAAGAACTCTTGCTGACTGCCATTCGCCGTCTTCCAGCGGATCGACAGGAATTGATTTTATTGAAATACCTGGAGGACCTATCAAACGGTCAGATTGCTATCATCATGGGACGAACCGAGGGAGCAATTAAAAGCCTTTATCACCGATCGCTGCTTTCTTTACGCGAAGAACTCAAACGCGTCAGCGGTATTGAAAGTCTAACTTTGTAAAAGGGGTAATAAATATGGAACATGGATTGGAAAAACCCGGGAATAACAGCTTTTGGGGCTTGGAAAAGAAACTTTCCAGCCTGCTCGAGCCGGTAACACCCGACCCGGAGTTTGTGGACTCATTAAAACTGAAGTTGACTCGCACACCAGCGGTTCTGGTTGAAACTGGGCGCAGGCAATTAGGGCTGCTCGCGGTGGGGATAGGTATGTTCACCGGCGCGTTCATTATCTGGCTGCTGCGCAGGCGTTCTGAATAAGCCTTTTAAAGCCCCAATTTTTCTCTTAACTGGTATGTGGATGGCTCCACGAGGATCGACCCGTCAGGGAATACGATGGTCGGCACGCTGCGATAGCCATTGCGCCACGCTTTCAACAAACTTTGCTGCAGTTTCGTCCCTATCAATATCGATCCATTCATACTCGATTTTCTCTTCTTCTAATACTCTCCTGGCTCTCTTTGTTCCGCCACACCACGTGGTACCGTACATGATGATCTTAGTTTTTTCTTCTTCCATTACAAATCTTTCTCCTTTGAAAGACGATTGATCACGATCTCTGCATCGCTAAGCAGGTCGATTTCAGCCGGCAGATTGTAATTCTCATCCACTCTCATGGTGAGGTGGTCCAGGGATTTTGTTAGACTCGGCTGGAAGGACCATCCTCACCGCTTCATCCAGCAGAATCTCGTAATTATTCAGCCCCGTCCGGTTCTTGTCCAGGCGAAGTAGATAATCTCTCACCGCGATGCCTGCGGCGCGGCGGGCGCAGACCCGTGCCATACCTTCATTTCCTCCTGCCCTGGCTGAACGGGCTTGCTGTAATTCTTGTTGTGCGCGGTCTTGTACTTCCATAGTCTAATTTTATTACATTTACGGCTGTTGACATGGTTATGTACAGGGTATGTTAAAATCCTACTTATGGCATACAAAACAGTCTTTATGGGATCACCTGATTTCGCAGTCCGCATTCTCGCCGAACTGAATGCACATTTCGAGGTTTGCGGAGTGGTCACCCAGCCGGATAAACCAGCCGGGCGGGGGAAGCGGTTAACCCCACCACCAGTAAAACAGCTGGCTTTGGAATTGGGATTACCAATGATACAACCCGAAAAGATGAAAGATGCGGGTGTGTTCGAGCAGCTGGTTACCTGGAATCCGGATTTCATCGTCGTGGCGGCTTTCGGCAGGATCCTGCGCCAGAACGTGCTTGATCTGCCGCGATTTGGCTGTATTAATGTCCACGCGTCCTATTTACCGCGCTGGCGCGGCGCTGCGCCCATCCAGGCGGCCATCCTGCACGGTGACAACTCAACCGGTGTGACCATCATGAAAATGGACGCCGGGGTTGATACAGGACCGATCCTGGCAAGAGAGCCTGTTGGAATCGACCCTGATGATACCTTCATCACACTAACCGCAAAGCTTGCGCAGGTTGGCAGTAAATTGCTCATTAAAGCGCTGGAGGGTTATCTCAATGGCTCCCTGCTGCCTGCTGCCCAATTGGATGAGGGGGTCACCTACGCTCCGATGATCAAAAAGGAGGACGGGTTAATGGATTTCACTCAAGCAGCAGATTCACTTGAGCGAAAGGTACGGGCTTTCATCGATTGGCCGGGCGCTTATGTGATGCTGGAAGGTGAGGCATTGAAGGTGCGCAAAGCCAGGGTCCTTGAAGGCAGTGGAATTCCTGGAACCCGCGAGGTTCGTGATGGGTATCCGTGTGTCAGCACACCTGACGGAAAGTTAATGCTGTTGGAAGTGAAACCAGCAGGTAGAAACTGGATGTCGGGTTCCGATTTCCTGCGAGGGGCACGCAATTGGTTATAAGTTTTTGCCGTTGTTGGTTTTGTTACTTATCTTCAGGGGGAAGGAACCGTCTGCGCCATTCGTAAAGGATGTTCAGTGCTTCGATCGGGGGTAAAGTATTCAGGTCGATCGTTTTCAATTCGTCGAGCAGCGGGTTGGTCTCGGGGAAAAGCGTGAGCTGCTGGGATGGTGTGGCATCAATCTTGATGGTTGAACCCGAGGTGGCCTCAAGCTGGCTAAGGATTTCGCTGGCACGTGAGATGACCGGCCTTGGAATACCTGCCAGCTGCGCGACGTGGATACCATAGGAGCGGTCTGTACCGCCCGCGATGATCTTATGCAGGAAGATGACCTGCGTGCCGTTCTCTGCCACCGCGACGTTATAGTTGCGAATTCCCGGCAGGAGCTCGCTCAATTGTGTCAATTCATGATAATGGGTGGCAAACAATGTGCGTGCACGCAGCCTGGGATGGTTGTGGATGTATTCAATGACTGACCAGGCGATTGAGAGCCCGTCATAGGTTGAAGTGCCGCGGCCAATCTCATCCAGAATAAGAAGGCTGCGTCCACTCGCGTGGTTGAGAATATTGGCTGTCTCGATCATTTCTACCATGAAGGTGGACTGCCCGGCATGGATCTCATCCTGGGCGCCGATGCGGGTGAAGATGCGGTCAACAATACCGATTGTCGCGTTGGATGCTGGTACGTAGGAGCCGATCTGGGCCATCAGCACGATCAAAGCCACCTGGCGTAAGAAGGTCGATTTACCGCTCATATTCGGACCGGTGATGATCCTGATCAGCTCGCCTTCCTCCAAAACCGCGTCATTTGGTACGAAGCGCTCACCGCGCAGCGTGGTCTCAACCACCGGGTGCCGGCCATCAATGATGCTTAGAACCGGTTCGTCCGCAAGGATTGGCCGGGAATAACCCTGGATCGCGGCCACTTCAGCCAGGCTGGCGTGAACATCCAGTTCGCCCAATAAACGCGAGGTATTGAGCAGTGACTGCAGGTAGGGTAGAAGGGATTGACAGGTTTCTTTGAATATGCGATTTTCGATCTCCCGGATGCGTTCTTCAGCATTCAGCACCAGCGATTCATACTCCTTCATTTCAGGGGTGATGTAACGCTCGGCGTTGACCAGGGTCTGTTTGCGGATGTAATCAGGCGGCACCTGGGTGGTGTTGCTGTGGGTTACCTCAAGGTAATAGCCAAATACCTTGTTGTAACCAACTTTCAGTGTTTTGATGCCTGTTCGTTCCCTCTCAACCGCTTCCAGGTTTGAAATCCACTCCCTGGCGTGGCTGGACATCCCGACGACATTGTCAAGTTCCTCTGAGTATCCCGGTCTTATGACGCCAGTGTTCTGCAGGGTGGCCGGAGGTTCGTCAGCGATGGCTTCCTCCAGTACCCGCAGCACATCAATACACAGGTCGAAACCTGACATTTTCTCACGTATATCCAGGGCTTCTTCTGAGAGAGTGGTTTTGATCTCAGGTAGTTTCTGCAGGATCGACCGGATGCCCGTCAGGTCACGGGGGAGGGCGGCATTACTTGTCAGCCGGTTTGCCAGCCTTTCGAGGTCACCGATATGATGCAGCTGGGACCTGAACTCCGCGCGGATGAGAGAATTCCTGAAGAACGTGGTAACGATGTCAAGCCGCTCCTCGATCTTCTCGATGTTCAGCAAGGGTTTGCTGACCCATTGGCGGATGCAGCGGTGCCCCATGGGTGTCATGGTATGGTCGAGGATTGAAAGCAGTGAACCCTGTGTCTCCCCCCGGCGAATGGTCTCGGTCAGTTCCAGGTTCCTGCGCGTCGCGGTATCCAGCATCATAAAATCGCTGGTACTGTAGGTGGATATCCCTTTCAGCATGGATATGGCAGCCGGCTGAGTTTGCTCCAGGTATTGGATGATGGCACCGCTGGTCTGTATGGCAAGCGGCAGGTGTTCCAGTCCATAACCCTCCAGGGTGGATACACCCAAGCAGCGTAGAAGTGTTTCACGGCAGCGGCCGGGTTCGAAACGCCAATCCGGCAGGCTGGTAATATGCCCTGAATACGATCCATTTAATTTCAATGATTCAGGCAGCAGGATCTCTGCCGGGTTTAACCTGATGAGTTCAGATCGGAGGTCTGAAATGGGGTCGAGGGATTCGATTTCAGTGACCGCAAATTCACCGGTGGTAATATCGGTGTACGCCACGCTCACATGGTCAGCATCGATCCTCGCCGCGACCAGGAAATTGTTCTCACTGCTCTTTAATAACCCCGGTTCGATGACCGTTCCCGGCGTTACAACGCGTACCACCTCGCGTGGAAATATCCCTTTCGCTGGTTGATCGCCCATCTGTTCGCAAATGGCGACATGATAGCCCTTGTCGATCAGGCGGGCGAGATAATTCTCTGCCGCGTGATAAGGGATGCCTGCCATGGGGATGCGCTGTCCCTTGGCGACGTTGCGCGAGGTGAGGACGATATCCAATTCACGAGAGGTGATCTGCGCGTCGTTGTCAAAGGTTTCATAAAAATCCCCCAGGCGAAAGAATACAATCGCATCCGGATATTGTTTTTTTATATCCAGGTATTGCTGGCGGATGGGTGTGACGTCATCTGGCATGAGGTGTCCAATGTACATCGAATCCAGGAGAAAAGGTGTTACTGGATCCGATAGTGGTAATTTTAGTTGATCATCATAGTTTATGGCCGCATTCGGCGCAGAACTTGGCGCCGGGCAGCAGTTTTGCGCCACAACCGGGGCATTTATCCTTGGGTTTCAAAGAATACCCGCATTCAGGGCAGAATTTGGCATTGGTTGCGAGCGGCTTTTCACAATTTGGACAGGTGGCGGTGATGCCCTCACGCCAGTCTTCGGTGCTGAGTTTTTTATCCTCTTCGGCCATGGCCGCGTGAGCCCAAACCTCTTCCACAGAGCGCGAAGCCTGCGCGGCTGCCATTTCGACGCCCAGGTCGGGAGCGCATTCTTTGCACAGCCCTTTTTTCTGGTTCCAGCATTTTTCCCGGCATACCCAGGAATTGCAGCGCGGACATTGAATGAAATATGGCTTGATCTCTTTTACGGCGGCGGTAAAGTTCTCATCGTGGGTTCTTTCCCAGGTTGCGCTGTGAACCCGGTCACCCAGGTCGGCAGCCGTACCAAGGAAGCCGCCAAACAGGCTGCTTGCTGTATCCAGCGCGTTGCTGAGCTTTCCAGTGAGCGAGGGTTTAAAAGTTGTCCGGTAGCCTGAGTCGCATCGCGCGCAGATGAATTCGAACTGGAAACCCTGTTCTGTTGACAGGTCTTTATAATTGTTTACAAACTCAAGGTGCTCAACCATAGTTACCTCCGTAGCGTGTAAGATATTCCAGATTCGCTAAAGATTATATACCAAATGTGCTTTGAGCCTTTATTATGTGTATAATACTCTAAATCTCCCCCGGAGCGAGTGTTGAAAACTATGGATAAAGAAGATATTTTTGATGGCGTACAAATGGGGATTGGAACCTGGGCATGGGGGGACAGGCTGGTATGGGGATATGGCAATGGTTACGCAGAAGAAGAGATCAGGCAGGCGTTTCAAGGAATGTGTCGCGGAAGGAATCAGGTTTTTTGACACTGCCGAGGTTTACGGTCAGGGAAAATCTGAAACCATGCTGGGGGAATTATGTTCGCAGGAGGAGGGAGATTTCATAATTGCCACAAAGATGATGCCCTTTCCCTGGCGTATTTGGAAGGGTTCGCTGAAATACGCTCTCAAGAACAGCCTGAGAAGGCTGCAGCTTGAAAAAGTGAATCTCTACCAGATGCATTGGCCGCTGCCGCCAGTCAAAGTGGAAACCTGGATGAATCGCATGGCCGATTTAGTGGAGGAAGGATTGATCGGGGGGATCGGCGTTTCAAATTACAGCCTGGAACAAACGATAGCATCCAATGAAACGCTGAAAAAGAGGGGTTTAAAGCTGGCCTCCAACCAGGTTGAGTATCACCTGTTGGAGAGGCGGATCGAATCCAATGGACTGATGGAGTACTGCAACGCGGAGGGGATAAAACTTATTGCGTATAGCCCAATGGCCATGGGGATCCTGACAGGAAAATATACGCCTGAAAACCCGCCCAAAGGTACCAGGGCGGCTCAGTACAACCGGGAGTATTTGCTTAAAATCCAACCCCTGTTGAAGCTGATGATCCGTATTGGCAACGACAACGAAGGCAAGTCAGCGAGCCAGGTGGCGTTAAACTGGTGTATTCAAAAGGGGACGATACCCATTCCGGGAGTTAAAAATGCGAAACAGGCAGCGCAAAACCTGGGCGCTTTGGGGTGGGAATTGAAACCTGATGATGTAGCGCTATTGGATGAAGTCAGCCTCGAGGTGACAAAAGCCTGATTTACTTCGTCGTTGTAGCTTATACTCCCTCCACTCCTGGGAGTAGACTCAGCTATATCCATACGGGTGATTGTAATATTTGTAATCATACCGAACTGTCAACATATCCATAACGTCAATTATTTAGCTATTTCTCTATCCCTTAATTTAACCAAAATCAATTATTACTAGTCCATTTTCTCCATTTTTTCATCCGATAAAAAGCCGCTTTGTTATGCGGCTTGTTTAATACAATTCTTTGTCGGCGATAACGCCTAATCGTAAAGATGAGTCAAATCAATCACCGTTCCATCAGGAAACGGTCGCAACTGTTTTAATCGTAGTCCCTTCTGGGACCGCGAAATACCAACGTGCAATACCTTCTACCTCAGCGTCGTTAAGTATTCCTATGATATGTACTTCTATGCATTCCTCACCGTTTGACAAGGTCAAAAGTTTCTTTATTTCCTTATTCGGCCAATTTTTTATCGTACATCCATTGTCCCATTAGAGGACTCGGCTGTAAGTCACATACCCCGACATAACCTTCCTTGGGATGAACAGTGTATTGCCTTTCCATGAAATATATACTGTCAGTAACATCTATTTGTTCAAGTGAAGTAAATCAATAAATCCATTCCCAAAGTCTCATACCGGGGTATCTATACCAGGTATTAGTTCGGCAGTTGACTCTGTTGCGAGGTTGCAGGTTGCTGTCGCGGTAGGCATGGGTGTTGGTTCAATAGTTGGGGTGGGTGGTACAGCTGTAGCAGCAACAGTTGGTACTTCGGTAGAAACAGGTACGGGCTGTACAGTCGCCACGTTACATCCCATCAAACCCCATAAAACACACAAAACAATCACTCTAAACAATATCGAGCGCATGCCTTTCATTCTCCCTCCTTAAGGACACCAGATTACAAACCGGAATTTCAATTTGCCAGGCACAAGTGTGTCACAAAATATCTAAAATACTTTCCCCACTCTCCCAGGTCAATCAAAATTCTAAGTTGTAAATTCCTAAACGGCTACGTTATGTTCCAACACGAAAGCCAGGCGTTCATTCAAATCTTTCCATGGCCTTTCTTCCTCGATCACACTTGAGGAAACCTACTCGACGAACTCCAGTTCCTGGTCGTCCAGCGCGGTGAGTTCGCCTTCGGGTTGGAGGTTGATTTCGCCAAACGGTTCACTCTGGTTTGCCCCCACCATGTGCCTTTTTACGAGTTCAAGTAAGGCCAAAAAGGTGACCACAACCTCTAAACGGCTTGATTTGGCTGTGAGGATGTTGTTGAAGGACGTGGAACCCATGCGGTGCAGCGTCTCGAGGATGATGTTGATCTTCTGGCGTATGGTGAACCGTGGTGATGAGACGACCTCGCTAAGCGGCGGCAGATTGTTGACATTCCCGAATACATCCCTGGCTGCCTGGACAAGCGCGTCAAGGGTTAATTCGCTCAGGTCAAGTTTGGTTGGGATCTGTCCGTATGGATTGGCGTCCAGGCGCAGATAGGTATGCAATCCTGCTTCCTCCCGCGCATCCAGGAATTTTGACAGGTCCTTGAACTTTTTATACAGGATGAGCTGCCTGGCGAGCGCTTCTCCCGGGTCTTCTTCAAGCTGCAGGCTGGGAATGGACGGGCGCGGTAATAACGCGGAAGACTTGATTTGCACCAGTTTAGCGGCGATAACCAGGAATGCAGATACTTCTGCCGGATCCTGGACTTCCAGGTTGTGCATGTATTCGAGATACTGGTCGGTTACATGTGCCAGTGACAAGGCGGGTGATGTCCAGTTCCGCTTTTTCGATCAGCTGCAGCAGCAAATCCAGAGGTCCTGAATAGACCTCGGTATCGATCCGATAACCCTCAGTTTGATGCCCGGCAATTTGAAAGTCCACGCCGGTTATTATAGCAGATTGCGAGTCCAATCCAAGATTCCGTATCGATGCTATATAATCAAAAGAGGGCATATTCCCCGCAGCTTGCTGCGAAAAAGGGTTTGTAATTTTTACCTCACCCCAAACCCCTCTCCATCCCTGGGATGGAGAGGGGCAGGTGAGAGGTTTGGAGTTAGAGAATGGATTACTTGCTCATTAACGAAATATACGAATCGATACCCCGTAGCTTGCTGCGGGAAGAGTTCATTCAGGTAAGCAGGTATAGGAAATCCACCGGATGAATGACAATAACGCGCAAATAGCATGCACAAGCTGCGGTGCTCCTTACCCTCCCATTGGGGCACCCTACAAGTGTCAGTTGTGGCGGAATTTTTGATTTTTCCCATTTTCCCGCATACAAGGAACCCGGGAAACCGGTTCGCTCACGAGGATTATGGTTGTATCAGGATTCGCTCGGTCTGCCTGGAAATGCGCCGGTGGTCACACTGGGTGAAGGCAACACGCCGCTGCTATCCAGCCGGTTCAACGGCCGACCGGTTTATCTTAAAATGGAAGGGCAAAACCCGACCGGGTCGTACAAGGATAGAGGATCGGCTGTTCTGACCAGTTTCCTGCGCTCGCGCGGTGTAACTTCAGCCGTAGAGGATTCCTCCGGCAACGCGGGCGCATCACTGGCTGCGTACTGCGCGTGTGCGGGGTTATCCGTGGCAGTTTTCATACCAGAAACGGCTTCCGGTCCAAAACGCTGGCAGATCGAGATGTACGGCGCTGAAGTTCACCGCATCCCTGGACCGCGTGCCAATGCTGCTCAGGCGGTGCTTAAAGCTGCCGAGAGCGGGAATATCTACGCCAGTCACGCATACATGCCATTTGGCTTAACCGGGATTGCCACCATCGCATATGAAATCTTCCACCAACTTGGCACAGTGCCGGGCACCTTAATCGCGCCGGTGGGGCACGGAGGGCTGCTGTACGGCATTATGCTGGGGTTTGAGGCGTTACGAGAGAGTGGTGCAAGTAAAGCCCTGCCATATTACATAGGCGTCCAGGCGGAAAACTGCGCGCCAGTGCTGCAGGCATTTCAAAAATAATTCTGTTGAGGTGGCGGATGTGATCACAAAGCCAACATTGGCGGAAGGTACCAGCGTTTCCAGGCCGTTGCGAGCGGGGCAGATTCTCGCGCGATTGCTATCAGGCGGAGGTGAAATACAGGGTGGCAGCGAAGACCAACTGCTTGACATCTATACAACCACAGCGAGATCTGGTGTGTTTTGCGAACCCACTTCCTGTTTATCCCTGATACCGCTGCTCAATGATAAAATAGAGTTAGCTGAACCCGTTGTGGCGATCATGACGGGTGCGGGTTATAAAACGAATGCCATCTTACAAATAGAATAATGTGACCGCGAACCCCCCTGTCAAGGGAGGCTGGCGCTCTCCTTATTCAGGGAGATATTATTGGACAATTCCAACAATTCTTTTCAAAAAGAGACCCCGGAGGAACTTGCATCCAGGGTCCTGCCGTTCATGACGGACATCCCCCTTTTAAGCCGGGCATTAACCCATCGTTCCTTTCTGAATGAACATCCTGAAGCATTGGAAGACAATGAAAGGCTTGAATTCCTGGGCGATGCGGTGTTGGATTTTGTTGTTGGCGCGTGGCTGTATAACCGGTATCCTGAAATGCCGGAAGGTGACCTGACCCGTATGAGGTCTGCATTGGTTCATACTGCTCAGCTGGCTGAATTTGCCCGCAGCATCGACCTGGGTCGGGCGATGCGCCTGGGAAGAGGGGAGGTTCAGGCCGGGGGTTGTGAACGGGCGGGGCTGCTCTGTGACACTTTCGAAGCCGTCATCGGCGCAATTTACCTTGACCTGGATATCGATGGTGTCAGGAAATTCATTTATCCTATACTTGAAGCCTCAGCCGAGGATATTCTAATTAACCACAAGGATGAAGACCCGAAAAGCATGCTGCAGGAATGGGCGCAGGGGAATGGGTTTCCGGCACCTGTTTATTTAACCCGCAGTGTATCTGGACCGGACCATTTAAAACTATTTGAAGTTGATGTCTATGTGAATGGCAGGGTTTTTGGCACAGGAACCGGATCAAGTAAACAAGCCGCCACCAAACAGGCCGCGGTAGATGCGATCGAAAAACATCACACATCCGATTGGAATTCAAACCTGCAATGAAACCTAAATTGAAATCACTGGAGTTACACGGCTATAAAACCTTTGCCGGCAGGGCGATATTTGAATTTCCGGGGAATGTGACCGCGATTGTCGGTCCGAACGGGTCTGGAAAATCCAATATCGCTGACGCGGTTCGCTGGGTGCTTGGAGAGCAATCTTTCAGCCTGTTGCGTGGGAAAAAGACCGAAGATATGATCTTTTTGGGTTCAGATCAACGGCCCAAGGCAGGTATGGCATCTGCTACCATCGTCTTTGACAACGATGACGGCTGGCTACCGGTCGATTTTTCAGAGGTCGCGGTGTCGCGGCGCGCCTACCGCGATGGAAGCAATGAATACCTGCTAAACCGTCAACGGGTAAGGCTGAAAGATACAACTGAACTGCTGGCACAATCCGGCCTGGCTGAGCGCACATACACGATCATCGGGCAGGGGCTGGTGGACGCCGCGTTATCCTTGCGACCTGAGGAACGCAGAAAATTTTTTGAGGAAGCCGCTGGTATCGGACTGTTCCGCTCACGGCGGGAAGAAGCCTTATCCCGTCTCGATTCAACCCGCCGGAACCTTGAGCGGGTCACCGATATCCTGGGAGAATTGGAACCGCGCTTGCGAAGCCTGGAACGTCAGGCGAAACGCGTGGAGGAATACGATCGGGTGAAAGATGACCTGCATGTCCTCTTGAGGGATTGGTACGGGTTTCACTGGCAGAACACGCAAAAAGACCTCCTGCGCAACCGGGAGATTCTGAAAAACCAGCAGGAGAAGGTTGAGGTTGCCAGGGGCAGACGGGGAGACATCGAGCTCAGGGTGGATAACGCGAGGATCCGCTTGCAGGAATTGCGCGAACTCCTAAACGCGTGGCACATGGAGACATCTGACCTGCACCGACAGAGGGAAAGAGTCAGCCGGGAAATTGCTGTACTCGAGGAGCGCATCAGGTCATATCAGAACCAGGAAAACATCCTCCACAATGACCTGCTGAAGACGGAGGAACTTGACAGGACCTATAAGGAAAAACTCACGTTCCTGCATGCTGAAAGAGATAAAGTAAACGAAGAGTTGTCCTTATGCCGGGAGGAGCTGGGCGGAATCCAGGTGACTTTCGATCAGCGGAAGGAAGGGCGGGAAAAACTGGAAGCTTCGCTTGATCAGGCACGCAAGAGACTTGTCGAGCTTGAAACCCGCCAGGTTCAATTGAAAGCACACCAGCGTGAACTACAAAACCGCATCAACAACTTCAATGAGAGCCGAACGAACCTGCTTAAGGGTATCGATGATAGTAAGGAAGCGGTCAAGACATCACAAACGAATAGGGATAAAGTCAGAACTGAGCTGGAAACCCTAAAAGAAAAAGCAGAAGCGAATGAAGCAGAGTTGAGGAAGGTAACAGAGAAGTTATCGAGTTTGGGTGACCAGGAAAAGAAGGTCTCACAGGAGATCAGCCGGTTCGAAACAGATCATGCCCGCGCAAATGCGCAGCTGGAAGTGCTCAACCAGGCGGAACGCTCCTTTGCCGGCCTGGGGGATGGCGCGAAAAGCCTGTTATCCGCGGCATCGAGCGGTAAATTGTCGGGGAATCTGCACACGTTGAACAGCTACCTGGACGTACCGTTTGAAATTGAGACAGCCGTGAGCGCTGCCCTCGGTGACCAGCTGGACGCGGTGTTGTATGGTGAAGGCGTCGATACTGAGATGCTCCTGAACTTCCTGGAAACAGACGAATCAGGAAGGGCGATGCTCATCCCGCTGTCTGTCTCGAATGCATCTGACAAGTTGAAGAGTTTCAAGAATCCTGGCGTTCTCGGACTGGCTTCGAGCCTGGTGAAGGTAAACCAGGTCGCTCAGGGATTGGCTGCTTTCCTGCTGGGTAGAGTACTGATCGTGAAAGACCGGAGCACGGCGAAGCAGCTGGTGCGGGAAATTCCGGCCGGTGCGAGGATCGTCACGTTGAAGGGTGAAGTATTCGATGGCAACGGCGTCATTATTGCGGGCAAGGAAAACCGCGCTGGTGTTATCAGCCGACCACGGCAAAAGAAGGACCTGCAGGAACAGGTAAACGCCGCCGGGAAAAAGCTGACGGAAAAACGCAATGAGCTTGAAGGCATTCAAACGCAGGAAGAAACACTTCAAGGACGAGAAGAAGACGCTTGAGAAAAAGGTCAGGGATTTTCAGAACAGCCTGCAGCAGGTGAGTGCTTCATTCTCGGCAAATGAAAGGGACCTGGCACGCTTGACCCAACAGCTTGACTGGCAGACTTCACAGATCAATACCCTGGTAAACCAGGTGAGCTCGGCAGAGGGAGATGTGGAGGGTACACAAAAGGAGATCGATGGCAATTTAACCGCCATAGAGGACCTTAACGTTTCCATCCGCGAAGTAAGCGAACAACTACGGGCAATCCCCATGGACGAGATTCAGAACCAACTCGTTCACTGGAACACGACGCAGGCTGTTACCGAACGGGCGTTGAAGGAAGCCAACGCGCGTGTTTCTGAATTTGAACAAACGATGACTCAAAATCGTACGCTTATTGAACAGCTAAACCAGCGCATCCTGGACCAGGCAACAACCAGTCTTGAAGCGCAGCAAACCATGGAAAAGAACAAAGCGGATGAAGAAAAGACCAATCTCAGTATTGCTGAATTCAGCGCCAGGATTGACCCCGCTGAAACCGAATTACGCAAGCTAGAAACCGAATATTCAACCCTGCAGCATGAATACTCCCAGACGCAGCAGTTCGAAGCCAACGCTGATAGGGTGTATACCCAGGCTCAACTGGAGTACTCCCGCAGCCGTGAAGCGCTCGAGAGTCTGCGCCGCCGGATTGAGGAGGATTTCGGGTTGGTTACGCTCGAATACTCCGAAGATGTCACCGGACCCACTCCGTTGCCTTTAGAAGGGGTTGGCAAGCTTGTGGTGCTGTCTGAGCTGCCCAAAGGTCTAGAGGAATCCATCACCCGCCAGAGAGCGCTGCTGAGACGCATGGGTGCCATCAACCCCGAGGCGCGCAAGGAATACCAGGAAGTGAAGGAAAGGCACGATTTCCTTAAAACCCAGTTGGGTGATTTGGAGAAAGCGGATGGGGACCTGCGACAGATCATCTCTGAGCTTGATGAGCTGATGAACCGGCAGTTCCGCGCGACGTTCAACGCGGTGGCAGCCGAATTCAAGGAGATGTTCTCACGACTGTTCGGAGGGGGTTCAGCTCGCTTGACGATGACGGATTCGGATAATCCGACCGAAACTGGCATCGATATTGAAGCCCGGCTTCCCGGCAGACGCGAACAGGGTCTTTCGCTGCTTTCTGGTGGTGAGCGATCACTCACTGCCGTTGCGCTGATCTTCTCGCTGCTGCGGGTTTCACCCACGCCATTCTGCATCCTGGATGAAGTGGACGCGATGCTTGACGAAGCCAACGTAGTCCGTTTTACGGAACTGCTGCGCGAACTGAGCGAGGAAACGCAATTCATCGTCATCACGCACAATCGCAACACGGTACAGGTGGCGGATGTCATCTACGGCGTCACGATGGGGCGTGATTCCGCCAGCCAGGTCATCAGCCTGCGACTGGATGAGATCAGTGATGAAATGGTAAAGTAAAATATTGGTGAGATAAAAAAACCGCGGGCGATTGAAGCCCGCGGTTTTTTGTGTTATTGGGTAGCTGCTATCCTGTATTCAGCAGGGATGGTTGGTGTGCTTGGGGCAACGGATGCCCAGACATCAAATTTCTTGATTTCCATGCCAGCCTTGGCTTCCTCGATGAAATCGGCAAAAGCTTGCTGTTTCATGGCATCCCATTGTTCATCTGACAGGTCTCTCATTTCCTTGCCCAGCAATTGGATGACGTGGTATCCAAAATCGCTTTGAACAGGTTCGCTGATCTCACCGATTTCAAGCGCGTAAGCTGCGACTTCAAAGGGTTCAACCATCTGCCCCTGCGAGAACCAACCCAGGTCGCCTCCGCTGGTGCTGTTTGAGGTATCAAGAGATACCTCGGCTGCGACGGTGGCAAAATCCTCGCCTGCATTCAATCTGGCAAGCACCGCTGTTGCTTCCTCTTCGGTGCCGACAAGAATGTGGCGTGCCCAGACCATTTCCTGCTCGCGGGAAATGTCCTTGGTGACTTCCTCAAACACTTTTTGGTTCAGCAGCAGGTTTCTAACGTATTCGCGGAAATCCACTTCTGTGTAAGGGAACTGGTCACTGATGCTGGTGAGCATCTGGTCATAGAGCGTATCAAACCCTTCGCGTGTATAAGCGGTCGGTGTTGGTGGTATCTCAGTCGCAGTCGGAACGGTTGTGGGTGTGGTGGCTACCTCAGTAGGTTCCGGAGTTAGCGCATCAGCGGTCGCGGTCGGTTCCGGTGAGGGTGTGGGTGTAATGGTGATGATCGCCAACTGCTGAGGAGACAAGGTGGAGGTTGCCCTTAAAACGAAAGTAGGTTCAGGGGTGGGGGTGCCATCCGGGAAAAAACCGAAACCGCGCTCAAGCTCCTTGTCAATATCCTCTTCTGATACGGTTATCCCCATTTCAGCAGCCTTTTCAGCCACAACTGCCTCGTTGATCATTTTGTCCAGAATATCGCTGCCGAATTGAATGTAATTATCGAGCGAGTTCTGCATCTCGAGAAGTTGTGACTCAAAGAAAGAGGCGTATCCGGATGCAGCGTAGGAGGTGAAGGTTTCCACATTGGATAACCGTTCATACTGCACACGCTTGACGAATTGATTTACATTGATAGTCGTGTCGTTGATTTTGGCTACGGGTTTCCTGTTTTTCAGGAAGGTTCCCTGCAGCACACCATAACCTACCAGTATAACAACCACGCTCACAATCGCCACCAGAACAATGACCATGATCTTTTTCTGGCGATTTTCCTTTTGCAGCCTGGCTTCATGTTTCTTGGAGGCAGGTTTTGGTGTTTTTTCGATCTTGTCTTTAGTCATTTGACCTCGATTAATTAAAGGGATATCGAATCATACCTGAGGCATGATCCACTCTGGTAAATTTCTGGTATAGAATCCAGGTTTACCTGATGACATCACTCCAGCGTTCACCAGTGAACGGGAGGAGCGCAATGTGCCGGGCGCGTTTGATGGCGCCAGCCACGGCGCGCTGATGACGCGCACAGGTGCCGGTCTGCCTTCTTGGGCGAATCTTGCCGTCTTCGGTCACTAAGCGGCGCAGCATATCAGCGTTCTTGTAATCGATGGCAATGGTTTTATCTGCGCAGAACTGGCAGATCTTGGGGCGCGCCACGAAACGGCGCGGTCCAGAAAAGCGTTCGCTTTCATTTGAATTTTGGTCTGACATTATTTACTCCATTAGAACGGATATTCATCATCCGTATGAAAATCGGTTTCCTGAATTTCGGTTGTCGACTGCGAGGCTTCCTTCTTTTCGCCGAGGATCATCATTTCGGAGGCAACAATTTCCACATTGCTGTGTTTGACTCCCTCTGAATCCTCCCAGCGGCGGGTTTGCAGCCGGCCTTCAACGTAGACCTGCTGTCCCTTGAAGAGATACTGTTTACAGATCTCGGCCAGGTTACCCCAGGCGACAACATTGAACCATTCAGTTTCTGAGTGACGTTCGCCATCCCCGGTGTTCCAGGAGCGGTTGGTGGCTACTGTAAAAGTGGTCACCGGCCGGCCGGAGGGGGTAAAGCGCATTTCGGGGTCGCGCCCCAAATGTCCAATGATCATAACTTTATTTAAATCACGACCCATTGTGTTACTCCTTTGCTTTACAGCAACCTGCTTTTACTCGACTGCGGTGATCATGTAACGGATCACAGGTTCGTGGAAGCGTAAGTTGCGGTCAAGTTCAGCAGTGAACGTGGGGGCGAGGTCAGTGGTGACCAGGAAATATTGCCCTTCACGCTGTTTGCGGATGACGTAGGCGAGGCGTTTCTTGCCCCAGGCATCCACTTTGGTGATGGCACCGCCACCCGCTGTGATCCAACCCTTTACCTTTTCGAGAGCTTCGTTAAGAGCGTTCTCGTCCAGTTCAGGATGGAAGATTAAAACGAGTTCATATGTGCGCATGATGATTCCTCCTTTCCTCGGGATTGCCCTCGAACAACACCGTTGGCGCTGTCAAGAGCGGAAAGGTAGCAGTAACTTGCTGCGTACCAGACGCACTATTTTACCACAGGATTTACTCTTGTCAGGTGTTCGTTATGTGAATCTTGATCATTAAAGCGGTTACAATGATAATCCCGGAGGGGATTTTGTTGAACTTTGGGTTTTTAGCACCCTAATTCGTTGATTGCTCGGTAAAATCAGGCATCTTTACAGGTAGAAATGAGAGGAAAATGATGGAAAAGGGAATGGAAAACATCGTTGGTAATACGATCAAGGTGGTCGCCTGGATCATTTTCGTGGCGGGTGTGATCGGCGGTTTCGTGTCTGCGGTTACCATGACTTTCACCACGGCGATCATCGTCTGGGTTGCCGCGATCGTCATCGGAACGCTCCTGCTCGGATTGTCGGAGGTCATCAAACTGCTGCAGCAACTGGTGGATAAAGGGAATTAGCATCGGGTAGGGACGAATTATCGGCAGAATTGCGCGTTTAGTGGTAAAATATTGGGCGTTATTGGGGGCTCGTCTAACGGCAGGACAGCTGACTCTGAATCAGCCAGTAGAGGTTCGAATCCTTTGCCCCCAGCCTAAGAACTTGCTGCAAAGCAAGTTCTTTACTATATAATCCTAGAGTAATCTCATTTGACACTATATTTTGTTATTTATTCATGAATAGAATTTTAGCTTTCTTCCGCGATCCCGAATATTACCGCGCGCTGTTTCGGCTGGCGCTGCCTATTGCCTTTCAGAGCCTCATCACCTCCTCGCTGAACTTCGTTTCCGTGGTGATGATCGGGCAGCTGGGAGAGGTACCCATCGCGTCGGTGGGGCTGGCGAACCAGGTGTGGTTCCTGCTCAACCTGATGTTGTTCGGTATCGCCAGCGGTTCTGCCATGTTCACCGCTCAGTTATGGGGCAAGAAGGACATCCACAATATCCGGCGAGTCGTCGGGCTAACGGTCAGGCTCGGGCTGGCAGCAGCACTCATTTTCTTTATCATTGCCCGATTCTTTCCTGAAGCCGCGCTGCGGGTGTACAGCAGTGATCCGCAGGTGATTGCCACTGGCAGCCGCTACCTGCGCATCATGGGCTGGACCTTCGGGTTCTACGCGCTCACTGCGGTTTTCAGCATGGCATTGCGCGCGGTGGGGAACGTACGCCTGCCGGTGGCGGTGAGCACTTCCGCGCTCATCCTGGACGTGCTCATTGCCTATCCACTCATATTCGGCGTTAAATTTCTTGGTATCCCCGCCCTGGGTGTGGAAGGGGTAGCCATCGCTGGTGTCATCGCCAGGGTAATCGAATGTTGCGTATTACTGTTTTTTATTTACAAGAATCGTTCCAACCCGATCGCGGCAGGTCCGCGCTACCTGCTGGAATTTGACTGGGAGTTCATCAAGCGCGTCATGAAGCCGGTGCTACCGGTAATCGCCAATGAGGTGCTGTGGTCCTTTGGCATCACCACCTACAATGCCATCTACGGTCACATCGGAACTAACGCGGTCGCGGCAATCAATATTATTTCCACTATTGACCAGGTAGCTTTTGTGGTTTTCCTGGGCGTTGGCAATGCCACTGCCATCCTGGTGGGGAACCTCATCGGGCAGGGGAAAACGCAGAAAGCTTTCACCTATGCCGGCAGGTCACTGGTTCTCCAGGCTGCTGGTGCGCTCCTGGTGGGTATGCTGGTTATCGCGTTCGCGCCGCTTATCCTGCAGTTCTATCGTGTAGATCCCGAAGTTTTATTTTATGCACGCCGGCTCCTCATCGTGCTGGGGTTGGCTATGTGGGTGAGGGCGTCAAATCATATGATCATCATCGGTATATTGCGCTCCGGGGGCGACACCCGCTTTTCACTCGTCCTGGATGGGTTGGTGATCTGGTTTGTCGGGGTTCCGATTACCGCCGCCGGAGCGTTTTTGCTGCATCTGCCAGTCTACCTTGTTTACGCGCTCACGCTCACCGAGGAGTTGACCAAAGTCACCATCGGTTTGAAACGTTATTTTTCTAAGAAATGGATCAATGATCTGACCGGCAAAGTTTCAGAGATCAGTCCCGGCTAATTCCGCTGTTGTCCGCGTTCCCGCCCCTGGTTTCTTAGGGTCGTTGACCAGCAGCATGAGCATGATACTCGCGATCAACGCGAGGACGGCTGAAGTAACAAATGTTGTGCCGTAACCGAAGGCGTCTGCTAAAAGACCGCCAATGAGGGGAGCGATGATGGCGGCGGGCGCGACCAGGGTATTGGCCATTCCCACATATGTGGGTCTCTCCGATTCTTTACCGAATTCCAGTGACATGGTGATACCAATCGTCCAGAAGGCGGTGCCCGCCACACCGTTGAGGATGAAAACCAGCGCAAACAGATTTACATCCTTGATGACAAGCGCTAACACCGCGCTAAGGGCAGCGCATACACTGCCTAAGACAAGCACCCATTTGCGTGACCAGACGTCTGAGAGTCTACCCAGAAGCGGATTCATGATCACCATGGTGATCATCAGGATACTGGTCATCAACCCCACCTTAATGGTATCCATGCCGAGTATCTTGACAGCGTAGACGGAATAAAACGCGAAAGCCATCATCCCGAAATGTGCGATGAAACGGCTGACGAGGAAATTGGTAAAAGACCGGTCATGTCTGAGGATAGATTTGATATCCTGCCACAAGGGTTGCGGTGTGTAACCCTCAGAGGGTCTAACCCCCTTTTCCTCCCTGGTGAGGTTCAAGAAAAACCAGGAAACCGTGTAAAGACCGGTGGCAATGAAAAAGCAGGTTGCGAAATCATAAGGGGGTTTGACCAGCACCAGCAATAATCCAGCGAGGTAGGCACCCAGGCTCGCCAGCAAGTTGGCAGCAGCCGATTGTGCGCCAAAAAATGTCGCGAGGATATTGCCGGGGATGATCTTGCTGACCATGATCTGCCAGGCATTAGCGGTCAAGCCCGAGCCGATCCCCTGCCAGATCAGAAAGAAAAACGTAAGAATGAGAGCGGTTTTTACACCGATGACCGGAATCAGCAGTCCCACAATTCCCAAACCAAGAATGGGCAGCCTTTCCTGGACGGTCATGAACATCACGTATGGTTTGACGCGCTCCATCTTCGCGATACGTTTTGCAAGGAACAATTGCGGCAACTGCCAGCCAACAGTGTGGATGGCTGGTACCAAACCGATGAGAGTGGCGGAGGATGTCAGCGTGGCGACAAAAAGCGGGATCATTGTTGTGAAAGACGCAAAACCCAGGCCGAAACCAAAAAGCCCTCCGTCAAGAACGTTGACGAGGAAATTATGCTTGAGATTTCTGGTTTGGATTTCTTGTATCATATGTTTAGGTTCAATAAACCCCGGCCTCAACCGGGGTTGGAATTAATAAATAAGGCGGGCAGAATCAATTCTCTTCATCAAAATCCAATTCGTCCCAGTCTTCTTCGCCTTCCTCCTCCATATCTTCCCATTCTTCCGATTCTTCTTCATCGGCGTCCCAATCATCAGTACCCAACGCTTCTGCGTTGGCTGTATAGGTCTTGCAACCGGTATCCGGATCCAGTTCAACCATTGCGGCGGTGCAGATACCTTCATCCAGGTACGCGCAATCCAGATAATGGCATTTGATTCTTGGCATATTAATTTCCTCCTGTTCTGATATACGTGGGCGATTTTACTACAAGTCTGATAATCGTGGTGACGAATATAACCGTCATGGCTATCGCGGAAAGCAGGCACCATTGGCAAACGGTTTTCAGAATGAAGAGCTCAATCGTGGTGAGGTAAAGTGAAAAGAGAAAACCTGCAATACTGATGCCAAACAGGATCAAATCGGTGTAAGGAGAGATCTTTTTTACTTTTCCGCTAAATAGGGTTACCAGGAGAATGAGACCAAACCCAATGACTCCATACACTCCCAGTGGTATGCCGAACAACGTTGACCAGCGGCTGGCGTTCACAACATCACAATCACCCAGGCCGGGGGTGCAGTAGATCGGTGTTTTTGCGATCTTGACGTAGGCAAGGTAGGTGGAATCCAGCAAGCCGACAATTGCGGCGATCTGGATAACAAGGGTGCTGGTTCTACGCTGAGTTTTCTTATTCGTTTCTGGCATTTGGGCTCGAAGTGTCGGGCATTTTACAATGAATGCCGGATTAAGTAAAGGCTGAGATAGGCTGAGTTAGAAATCATCTCAACCTCTATATAAGCGGCAGAATTATATTATGCACTAACCGGGGTTCAGGCGGTGCGCCTGCATCACGTTGGGCAGGTTTTCGATCAGGGTGAGTACGCGCGACAACTGGGCAATGTCAGCAATCTCCAACACCATCATGATCGATGCCAGGTTGTGCGCAACGTTGATCTTTATGTCCTTGAGGTTGATGTTTTCGTTGCTCAATACGGAAGAGATATCCACCATCAATCCCTGGCGGTCATAAGCTTTGATCTCGATCTCAACCGGGAAGGTGTGCTGCGGTTCCCCCCAGGCAACTCGCACGATGCGGTCGCGGTCCTTCATACGCAGGATGTTGGGACAGTCCTGGCGGTGAATAGTAGCACCACGACCCCTGGTTATGTACCCTACGATGGCATCCCCGGGGACCGGGTTGCAGCAGCGGGCGAAGTTAGTAAGGATGTTGCGCAAACCCAATACAGAAACCGCGTTCTCCGTGATGTCCTTAACCTGGGTAGAGGGTTTTATCTCGAAGATGTGGGATTCATCCGCTTCACCCTCTGAGAGCGTGTTGATGATGTGTCCCAGGGATAAATCACCACAGCCTACAGCGACATAGAGATCTTCCAGCGAGCGGTAGTCAAAACCACGGGCGAGTTTTTCCAGGTCATATTGTTGAATGCCAAGCCTGCGCAGTTCACGGTCCAGTACCTCTTTTCCCTGGGCCAGGTTCTGTTCACGGTTCTGGTGTTTGAACCACGCACGGATCTTTGACTTGGCGCGTTGGGTTTTTACAAGGCCGAGCGTGGGATTCAACCAGTCGCGGGATGGTCCCCCCTGCTTGGCCGCCAGTATCTCCACCTGGTCGCCAGTCCTCAGCGTGTTGTCAAGGCTGACAAGTTTCCCGTTCACTTTTGCGCCGCGGCAGCGGTTACCGATCTCGGTGTGGACGGTGTAAGCAAAATCGATCGGTGTAGCGCCGGCAGGCAGGTCAATGATGTCACCGCGCGGGGTAAAGACGTAAACGCGGTCCTGGAAGACATCCGTACGCATGCCTTCAACGAACTCGTTTGCGTCCTCTACTTCCTGGCGCCATTCCATCAGTTTTTTCAGCCAGTTGATGCGCTGCTCGTACTGCTCGTCCCTTGGACCCTTTTCCTTGTACCGCCAGTGAGCGGCGATGCCATACTCGGCGTTCTCGTTCATTTCAGGTGTGCGGATTTGGACCTCGAGCGGTTTTCCATCATCGTAGAGGACCGCGGTATGGATCGACTGGTAAAAGTTGTCCTTTGGTGCGGCGATGTAATCATCAAACTCATTGGGGATGGGTCGCCAGTGGGTATGGATGATTCCCAGCACGGCATAGCAGGAGGGGATATCCGGCACGATGAGCCTGATGCCGCGCAGGTCGCGAACCAGTTCAAAAGGTTTGTCTTTCTCGACCATCTTACGGTAGATTGAGTAAATATGCTTGCTGCGCCCGGTTAATTCCACCTTAATACCGGCTTCGTCGATCAACTTGGCCATTTTTTCGGTGATCACCTTCATCTGGCGCTCACGTTCCAGGCGTGTTTCAGCCAGGTTCTGGGCAATCTCTTTGTATTTCTCAGGATTCGTGTGCCGGAACCCGAGGTCCTCCAGTTCCCATTTCAACTGCCAGATTCCCAGGCGGTTTGCGAGTGGAGCAAAAATGTCCAGCGTTTCTTGGGCGATTCGCAAACGCTTCACCTCGGGCATGAATCCGAGAGTGCGCATGTTGTGCAACCTGTCCGCCAGTTTGATGAGTATGACACGGATATCCTCTCCCATGGCGAGAAAGGTTTTACGTAATGTTTCATTGGCGAGTTCGCGGCGGCGGTCACGGGCATGCGGCGAATCAAGCAGGCTTTCCTGTTCTTCGCGGTTCTTGTCCTGGTTGTTGCCGAAAATCTCCGCGTCGTGTTGATCCGCCCTTGAAACTCGCGGCAGGTGGGTTAATTTGGTAACACCATCAACGAGTTTGGTCACTTCATCACCAAAATTGCGTTGAATATCCTGCATTGTGACCGGTGTATCCTCCACCGTATCATGCAGCAATCCAGCAGCCACGACCACGGGTTGCACGCGCATTTCCGCCAGGATGATGGCTACCGCAACACAGTGCGTGATATAAGGCTCACCGGATACTCGTTTTTGCGTGGAGTGGGCGTTTTCGGCAAAATTATATGCCTGCGTAATAAATTCCCTGTCCACCCGCGAGTAATTATCGGGAAGGATCTCGAGGAGGTTTTCCAGCAATGGATTGAGTTTTGTTGTACTGACCATATTTTGCTCTTATTAAATTATTAGTATATCACCCGCAATGGCCTAAAACTACCTGTGTCTGTCTAACGTTAACCAACTATACACAGGCAGGTTAAGGTCACCTCTGCCTGAAAAAAGTTGACTTTTAAAAATCTATTTGAGTAATTCCTGGCCTTCGAATTTCCGCAGGGGTGAAAGGTATTGCAATGTTTCTGCGTCTTCCGGAAGGAGATTGTTCTGAACCATGCGTGTCACCAGTTCGCCGAGTGCGGGGCCGAGCATAAACCCCTGCCCGCATAAGCCTACGCCTAATAGAAAATTGCTGACCGGTTGGCTCCAACCTACAATGGGATATCCATCCGGTGTCATCGGGTAAAGACCGCGCCAGGTCCTTCTGACGCGAATGTTCTTGAGACGCGGCATGATCTCGATCATGCGCCGGGCAACCATGGGCAGGAAACTGCTTGTCTCATTAACATCCTCCCCCCACGCGTTGGGGCTGGGGGTGATGCAGAAGATGATCTGCCCGGTGGTGTGCTGGTAGAAATAATAATTGGCTGAGCCCGCTGCAGGACGAATGTCGACGATCATCGGACCCAGAAAGCGCGCCACCGGCTCCGTGATGGCGGCTTCGTGGCTGTCAGCACGCACCGGGATCTCAACGCCGGCCATTTTCCCGATCTCGGTCGCTGCCGCCCCGGCTGCATTCAACACCACGCCGGCTGAATAGGTATCGCAGCAGGTCGTCACAGTTTCTATGCGGTTGTTATTCACGCTCATCCCGGTGACAGGTTCCAGGAACCTGAAGTCGGCACCCAGCTCACAAGCCAGGGTATAGTAGGCGTGATTGGAGAGGAGAGGGGAAGCGCTGCCATCGTAGGGGGAAAAAGTACCACCGATGAGACCTTCCGGCGTCAGGTCAGGTACGATTTTGAGCAGGTCATCCTTTGGGTACCAGTTATTGACCAAGCCGTAGGATTTTTGGATGGTGAGCAGGTCTTTTAGAATCTTTTCCTCGCGGGGTGTGTAGGCTACGAAAGAATACCCGCATTGATCCCATTCGATATCCTTGCCGAAGGTCTCTTTAAATGTCGAAAAGATCTCAATGCTGCGCAGGCAAAGGCGAATCTTGGCTGGGTCAGAGTGGGTGGCGCGGATGCCGCCGATGGCGCGTTTATTGGATCCCTGGCCGACGCTTGCTACAGTCTCAAGCACCAGCACCTTTAGACCAGCCCTGGCGAGGTAAAAGGCAGCGGGTGTTCCAAGAGATCCGGCACCGATTATGATCACATCATACTTGTTGTGGCTGCTCATTAGTCCTCGTCCCCATCATTCTCGCCAGCGAAAGTGCCCAGCGGAACCTCAATGAAAATCGGCCGGCGAGAAGGATCGGTAACTTTATCGTAGGGCACACCTTCTTCGGTGAAGATTCGATGGATCATAGACGCGCAGGTCTTAGCGCCGCAAGCGCCCATACAGGCCCTGGTAACGGTTTTGATCTCGTTGATATCCCGATACCCCTTGCGGATGCATTCCCTGATTTCACCTGCGGTTACATGTTCACACCGGCAGACAATCGTATCATCCGCCACGTGGTTAACGTATTGCAGCAAGGGTTGGGTTAGGGCGGTTTTTTGCACCCTCATCCCTGCAATACGTGGGGCAATGTTTTTATCAGCCTCAACCTGTATGACAATCGTCCTGTCATTGGATTTCAGCGCGCGGATGTTGGTTACTTGCGCTGTCCCAAGTTCATCCCCTTCAGTGTCCAGGATGGTCACCTGGTCGGAAACCTCTATTGATTCGCGTGAAAACTCATAAGGGATTGAAACGGTAGGGCGCTCCGGACTGTTCCTGTAATCCACCAGGGTGATGGCAAGCCCCGGGCAGCCAGCCACGCATTTCAAGCAGGCTTTGCAGGCGAAATTATCTCCCACAAATTTCGGAGTAGACCGGATATCCTTTTTATCGACAAAGATCAGATTATGCGAGCATAAAGCAGAACAAGGATCACATGGGATTTCCTGGTTGCAGTGGAAAACCGGTATCACACCCACCGGAAGATCAGGAAGTTCCTCCTCGAACACGTTACCCGGTTTGGATTTGAGAATTTCGCCTGTTTTGTACCATTCCTCCGGGATCTCGCCAACTGAAAGTCCCAGTTTCTGTGCAACCTCAAGTCCTTTGATCTTGCCGCTGAATATGGCAGCTGAAGCTTCGGCAATTTCCTCTGCATCGCCAGCTACCAGTGCAGTGATACCAAAATCGTTTGCCTTGTGGAAGAACTCGTTCACTGGGTCCAGCCCAACGGCGATAAGCAGGGAATCACATTCGAAAGATTGTTCGCTGCCAGCGATGGGTTTGAAATGTTCATCGACCCTGGCAATTGAGACCGATTCAACTTTGTTTTCGCCATTGGCAGAAAGCACCGTGTGCGACGTGTAGATGGGAACCCCCATGCGAACAAGTTTATCCTTGTGGACCTTGTATCCGCCACATTTCGGCAGGGCTTCAACAAGCCCGACCACGCCAATGCCTGCCTGTAGCGCGTGGTATCCTGCTATCAACCCGACATTTCCACCACCGACGATGAAAAGCTTTTCTGACGGGCGAATAAGGTCGCGGTTCACCAGCGTCTGGAATGCGCCCGCTCCATATACCCCGGGAAGGGTATTGCCTTTGAATGCCAGAAATTTTTCCCGTGCCCCGGTGGCAACCAGGACAACCTGGGGGTCAATGAGGATGTATTGCCTGCCATCCTTCAAAACGCCTACCTTTTTATCACTGAAGACAGCCAGGCAGGTGGTCTGTGTCCAAATCTGGATAGTGGGATGACTACGCACTTCCTTTTCCAACCTGGTGGCAATGTCTATGCCGCGTGTACCGGCGTAAACAGCTTCAGCAGAACCGAAGAACCTGTGGGTTTGGAGTACCAGCTTACCGCCCAGGCGGTGTTTGTCATCCACCAGGATGACCTCCACCCCAAGTTTTCCCAGTTCATTGGCGGCGGATAACCCTGCCGGTCCACCGCCTATGATGAGCACCGGGATACTGACCTCGGGAATGGGATTCATTTTCGGTGGTTTCTTGACCTTTGGCAACATCGGATGTCCATCGTTTGGGAGAACACGCATGCCCGGAGTCAACAAGTTCCATACATGATTTCAACGGCTTGCCATCGGCAATGACCATGCACTGCGAGCACTGCCCATTGGCGCAGAATATACCCAGGGGAGAGTTGATCCTTGTGATGGTGGCCGAAAACGTGAATGCCGTTGGCAAACAGCGCGGCCGCGATAGTCTCTCCGCGGTGCCCTGTTAAGGGTTTTCCTTCCCAGAAAAACTCGATTTCTTCAAATTCAGGTATGGGTAGAATCGGATGTTGCGTGATACGGTGACCGGTCATTGATTGTCCTTGTGAGGAAAATTGGCTTTGGTGTTTTCATCCCATTTCTTTTACTCAACCAGGGTTGCATTCTCTTAATTGTACCAAATCGTTAAAACAAGGCAAACGCGTGGATTTTCTGGTCAAAAATTCGGGGATGAAAAAAGGAAATTCGGGGAGTTGATGGGTGAGGTTAACGGAATGTTCTCACAACACTGCGTTCAATAATAAAAGCCGCCACGAAAATTGTGTATTGTTACATAATCTCTCCAGCAAATAAAAAGATCGATTGGTTTGAAAGAAATTAAAAATAAACCCGATGATTATTTTCACCGGATTTAAATGGATTTTACCGTGAGTAATTTATTCCTTCTTCATGCGAAGATAGGCTTCGATAAACCCGTCCAGGTCGCCATCAAGTACAGAGAGGGAATTGCCCACTTCATAGCCGGTGCGGTGATCCTTGACCATCTGGTAGGGGTGCAGCACGTAAGACCTGATCTGGCTGCCCCACTCCGCCTTCTGATATGTGCCGCGCAGGTCTGAAACGTGCTGATCAGCGGCGATCTGTGCCAGGTCGAGCAGGCGCGCGCGTAATACACGCATCGCGTTCTCGCGGTTCTGCATCTGTGAGCGTTCATTCTGGCAGGTTACGACAAGGCCTGTGGGGATGTGCGTGAGCCGTATCGCGGTGGCGTTCTTCTGGACGTTTTGACCGCCCGCTCCAGAAGATTTGAAGATGTCGATCTTCACATCATCCGGGTTGATCACCACCGAGGGGTCTTCCTGCGCGGCTTCAGGCAGCACTTCCACCTGGGCGAAAGAGGTATGACGGCGGTGCGCGGAGTCATACGGAGACAACCTCACCAGCCTGTGTACCCCTTTTTCAGCCCTCAGGTAGCCATAGGCGTAAGGGCCGTTGACTGCGATGCTAACAGTCTTGATGCCGGCCTCTTCACCCTCGGTCTGGTCAAGGATTTCAGAAGAATAACCACGACGCTCACACCAACGCAGGTACATCCGTTCAAGCATGGCAGCCCAATCCTGGGCGTCTGTACCGCCTTCACCGGTATTGATGGTCAGCAGCGCGTTTCCACGGTCGTATTTACCCCCCAACAGCGTCGCCATCTCCAGGCGGGAAACTTCGCTGGTAATGGTGACGACTTCCGCTTCCAGTTCTTCCTGCAGAGATGGGTCGCCCATTTCCGCGAGTTCCAGTGAATCACGGATGCGTTTATCAAGGTTATTCCATTTTGAGATCTCATCCCGCAGGTCAGCCAGGTTTTTCATGACCGATTGGGCTTGTTTGGGGTCATCCCAAAGGTGCGGATCTTCGCTTAATTTTGCCAGTTCAGCGACTTGTTTTTCTTTGTCAGCCAGGTCAAAGACGCTCCAGCAGGGAGTGGACTGAGGTAAGGCTGGCTTGAAGGGTGGTGATAAGTTCTTCCATGAAAAATTCCCTTAATTGTTACTTACAAGAATATTTTTGACGAATTCATCCCGGTCGAAGGGTTGCAGGTCTTCGGGTTTTTCTCCCAGGCCGGCGTAATAGATTGGCAATCCAAGCTCTTTTTGGATGGCGAAAGCCATGCCACCCCGGGCAGACGAATCGAGTTTTGCAAGAATGACGCCGTTGACATTGACCGCCTGCTGGAAAGCGCGTGCCTGGTGGAGCGCGTTCTGTCCGGTGGTGGCATCGAGCACCAGCAGGGTGGCGTGCGGGGCGCCAGGCAGGGCTTTGGCGATCACCCGGTGAACCTTTTTAAGCTCCTCCATCAGGTTGTAGCGGGTGTGAAGCCGGCCTGCTGTATCAATAAGAACAATATCCATGTTGCGCGAGATGGCAGCCTGGACAGCGTCATAGGCCACAGCTCCGGGGTCGCTTTCAGGTTGTCCGGCGATCACAGGCAGATGGAGGCGGTCTCCCCACGCCTGAAGCTGGTCAATGGCAGCAGCCCGGAATGTATCCGCCGCGGCGAGAAGGACTTTTTTACCCTCTTTCGCGTAGATGTAACCCAGTTTTGCTGCGGTGGTGGTTTTACCTGAACCATTGACCCCCACAAGCGTAACAACTGCCGGATGATGGTTTTCCAGGTCGAGCCGGACAGGTGGCAGGAGGAGGTTCTTCAATTCATCTTCAAGGACCTGTTGAAAATCGTACGTCCTGGTGATTCCCTGGTCAACCACGGCTTTACTCAAATGTTCAATTATTAGCTGGCTAGTTTCTACACCCACATCTGCCTGGATAAGCAGCGCTTCAAGCTCATCCCAGGTGTCGTTACCGATATCCGACCCGCCAAAGACAGTAACAATTCGACCGAAGGTGGCTTTTCGCGTTCGTTCAAGGCTTTCGCGCCATTTATTGATCAGTTCGCTCATAGGGTGAGATTATAACATGCGAAAAATTTGTGCTCAGGCGTGTCTGGCTGCCAGCTGTCCGCACCCGGCCTGGATATCGATCCCTCTACGCAGCCTGATGGTGCAGGGAATCCCCGCGGTATCGAGCACATGCTTGAAATCCCTCGCCCGCGCAGCGGTTGTGGCTTCTCCAGGGTAATCAGCGGTAGGGTTGAGGGGGATGACATTGACATGACAAAGCATACCTTTTACAAGAGCAGCCAGCTCATGTGCGTGCGCGGCTGTGTCGTTGACATCCCTGATGAGTGCCCATTCGAATGTGAGACGGCGGTTGGTGAGAGCAATGTACTCCCGGCAGGCTGCCATAAGCTCTGAGAGGGGAAATTTGCGGTTAACCGGGAGGAGCGAACTGCGCAGGGTGTCGTTCGCGGCGTGTAGACTTATGGCCAGGTTCACCTGCCTTTTTTCGGCGGCGAACCTCCTTATGCCGGGCACAATCCCGACAGTAGAAATTGTGAAACGCCGTGCGCCAAGGTTCATCCCTTGCGGATCGTTCAGGCGGTCGATGGCAGCCATCACTTCATCGTAATTATGGAATGGTTCTCCCATACCCATGATGACAATATTGGTCACCTTGTCACCACCGCGGGCGATTTCGCGGCCCAGGTGAATCACCTGCTCAACGATTTCACCGGAGTTCAGGTTGCGTTTAAAACCCATCTGACCGGTGGCACAGAAGACGCACCCCATGGCACAGCCTGCCTGGGAGGAAATGCAAAGTGTCTGGCGCTCATTGTAGTGCATCAATACAGATTCAATGCGCGCACCATCCGGAAGGGTGAACAGGGTTTTTACGGTCTCTCCGTCAGAAGAAACCAGCCTGTCTTCTAGTTCGAGATGTGAAAAAACGATATCCTTTGATAAGCGCTCCCTCAAACTCTTTGGGAGAGAAGAAACCTGATCCGGACTGCTAAAGAGCTGTGTGTACATGGCTGCCCACAGCTGATTCGCCCGGTAAGCAGGTTCGCCCAGTGCAAGGAAAATTTCCTTCAACCGGTCATGGTCAAGGTTAAAAAAGTACTGTTCATTCTCCATGTAAATAATCCACCAGGTTTTCCAGGTCAGGGAAGATGAGATCTACCGGAGGTTCATGTGTTTCTGCCTCAGCGCGGGTGGCTATCCCTGAAAGCACAAGCGCGGTCGGGCAGCCAAGCTTCTGACCGCCCAGAATGTCGGTTTCAAGACGGTCGCCAACCACCAGTGTCTCCCGCGGAGTGGTGCCCAGTATTTCCAGCGCGAATTCATACAACGTCGCATTGGGTTTTCCAGCGATCACGGGTGTGACATCTGTAGCAATCTCCAGCGCGCCAATCAGCGCGCCCGCTCCTGGGATCATCCCGGCGGGGGTGGGGTAGGTGCGGTCAGGGTTGGTGGCATAAAATGGAACTCCGCTCCTGACCAGTAACGTGGCGCGTTTCAGTTTTTCGAAAGTGATATCTCTATCCATGCTGGCAATAACTGCCAGGCAGTCCGATTCCGCCTGGTAAAAACCGGCGCTTCGCAGCGCTTCAACGAGGCCAACCTCGCCTACAATATACACTGGCCCGCCATGGGGGAACTTCTTAGAGAGTAGATAGGTCACCGCCATTGATGAATTGATGATCTTTTCAACCGGGATCGGCGTGCCAAATCCGGCGAGTTTCTCGACGTACTGTTGGGGTGTGCGGGTGGCGTTGTTGGTGGCGAGCACATAATCCAGGCCGAGGGCGTTGATCTTCTCAAATATCCGCGGTAAATCACCGATCGGCGCGGATTCCCGCCAGAGAACCCCGTCCATGTCCAGAATCAGTGCCCTGATATTATTCAGTTGGTCATTTTCCATTGCGCCTCATAAAACGAGCCGGATAGCATTTGCCACCCGGCTCGCAATTTTGCATTATTCCTAGTGCTGGGGTGGTATGAGCACCTGATCGACCAGGCCGTAATCAACAGCCTGCTGTGCGTCCAGGTAGAAATTGCGGTCAGTATCGTGCTCGATCACTTCCAATTTCTGTCCGGTCGATTCAGAAAGGATGTTCATCAACCTTGCTTTCAGGCGCAGAATCTCGCGTGCCTGGATCTCTATATCGGAGGCCTGTCCTTCAGCGCCGCCAAGCGGCTGGTGCATATGGATGGTGGCGTGTGGAAGTGCGTATCGTTTTCCCTTGGTGCCGGCTGCCAGAAGCACGGTGCCGAATGATGCTGTGACACCGACCGCGACTGTACTGATCTTGTTGGGGATCATCTTCATCGTGTCATAGATCGCCAGTCCAGAGTAGATTTGGCCACCGGGCGAATTGATGTACATCTGGATGTCCGCATCGGGGTCTTCGCGGCTTAACACAAGTAACTGCGCTACAACTGCGTTAGCCACCTGGTCGTCGATGGGTGTACCCACAAAGATGATGCGCTCACGAAAGAGAAGCGAGTAAATATCGTAAGCCCGTTCTCCACGGCCAGAGGATTCAATGACCATGGGGATGACGTTTTTAAAATCTGGTAAGTTCATTTTTTCTCCTCTTCACTTACGGCTGCTGTTTTCTTGGACTTTTTAGCAGGCGTTGGGTTTTTCTCTAATTCATCAGTATCGACTGTTTCTGTCGATTTGGCTGCTTTCTTGGTTTTTACAGGTTTAATTTCTTCAACGGCGGATTCTGCTATCTTTCCGGTGGCAATGTCCCGAATGCGTTCGAAAACTTTCCGGTTCATCACGCGCGAAGCAGCTTCCATGGTGAGCGCGTTCACATATTTCTTATCCTTCAGTTGCTTATCAAGCGCCTTCGCATCGGTAGACTGCTGCATCTGGGTCAGCATACCGGTTACTTCGGTCTGCATTTCTTCATTTCCGATCTTGATCGCTTCAACCTTGGCAAGTTCCTGCATGATCAGGGCTTTGGTCAGGTTTTTAATCGCAGCCGGTTTAACTTCCTCCTCCATCCAGGCGTCCTTTTCCTTGTTGAGGGTCTTGAGGTAGACATCAAGCTCCATATTCTGGTGAGAGAGGTCATGCGTGACATTTTCAACAACATGCTCCATTTCATGCTCAAGTACCTGTGGCGGGTATTTCACAGACGCAACTCTCGCCAATTCGGCGATCAATTCCTCAAAATAAATTTCATCGTATTCGCTGGTTTGGCGGGCAGTGAGCTGTTCTTTGACGGCTTCCTTGAGCTGGTCGAATGTTTGGTCTTCGCCGAACATTTTGGCGAATTCATCATTCATTTCAGGGAGTGTTAGTTTCTTCACGTTTTGCAGCAGCACATTGAATTCGACCGCTTTACCGCGTAGTTTTTCAAACTTGGAATCCTTCGGGTAGGTGTATTTGAACTTTTTCGTTTCATCTACTGCCATACCGACCACGGTATCGCCAAAACCGGGGTAAGGGTAGTCGTTTTCCTCAGAATCATTCTCGCCGATGACCAGCTGGAGTGGTGAATCCTTGAGAAGTTCAGGTTTTTCATCCCCGGTAGGTTTCAACAGAGTGGCATCCACCTTGAGGTAAACCAGGTCACCAGATTCGGCAGGGCGTTCCACGGGTTCTGCGGTAGCGTAGGTGCGGCGCAGGCGCTGAATAAATTTATCAACCTGTTTCCCGGTAACCGACTTAGGAGAGTATTTCTTGCGAATCTCCCGGAAATTGCCCAAGTCAACTTTCGGTTCCAGGGGAACAACGAAAGTGAACTTTAAGGGATCGCCTTTGTCCACATCTTCAAGCGTACCAGGGGCTGCCGGCTCGATCTTTGCTTCGGTCAGTATTTCGGGGTAGACCGCTTCCATCATCAATTCGATCGCGTCCTCTTCGATGGCGGGTTCGCCGTAGATCCTGGCGATGACATCATAGGGTGCTTTGCCGGGCCGAAAACCCGGTATCTTACCCTTGGAGGCGATGCGTCGGGCGGCTCGGACTTTGTACTTGTCCAGATCGCTCGGTTCAAATTCGGCTACGATCTTTGCCTGGTGGTCGTCACGCGGTTCAATATTGAGTTTCAATGTCTATGTCCTTTTTTCGTTTTCTGTGGGGGAGAAAGGGTATTGAACCCTCACCATGATCAAATATCAATAGCCCCAGTGATATAAGTAAGTTCGCATGTCAAAAATGCGTTCCAATTATACTCAAAATCAGGTAATTTTGAGGTTGAAATATAACAACTGCATGATTTCTTACATGATTCTAATATGATGTCCGGGAAAAAATCAGTGTCATATAATATGAAAGGAGGAAGTCCTCTCAACGGAGGCTGAAATTGCCGAAGAGTCCGGAAATACTTTGCCCCAAGGACTTCATCGCGGAGGATAAAGACCTACCAATGTTGGAAACGGCTGATGAGATGTTGTTCCAATACTGTACCATGAACCTTGGATCATTGATCCTGATGTTCTGCGGCGCGAGCACGAACAGCAGAATGACCACGATGACAACCAACATGATGATGAATACGATGTCGATCTTCCCGTTATTTGCCTTCATACCTTTTATCTTAACTCCATACTTGAAAAAAACATTTTGAATAAGTCAGGAGTGGGGAAAGAGGGACTTGAACCCTCACGCCTCGCGGCACATGATCCTAAGTCATGCCTGTCTGCCAATTCCAGCATTTCCCCGGTTGCGCTGGTATTATAAGCGTTCGAAAGATAGCCGTCAATAATCGAATATAATCAGGGAGGTTTGCTAGTCGCAATTCATTAAAATTAGGAGTTGAGCATTTTGTCGAAGATCTACTCACCAGATAATGCAGGAAAAGAACGAGCCAGGCTTTCAAAAACCGTTGTACTAGCTTTACGTGAACTCATGAAACAATCCGAGCCAGATGACCTTACCAGGGATATCACGGCTTATGTGATCCTTGCCCTGGAGGAGATGGCCAAAAGCATCGATATTTCCGTAGAGGCTTGGGAAAAAAGAGGGTACTGGGTGAAAGCAGACAGGTTCCGCCTGGATTGGGAATGGGCAGCGAACAGCGCTGTAAAACTGCGCAAGGCGTTTTCCGTCGAAGATTGGGGGACAATAGCCGTTACTTCCGCACATATCGCGCAGAAATTGAATAAGGTTGTTGTACCGCAGCGTCACCGGCTGGGTACACCCTGGGTGGGGGCGGCACGATTGCTAAAATAAAAAAAGAGCTTCCGTAAACAAACGGAAGCTCTTTTCTAAATGAAAAATTTACTTCTTTTTCAGAATGATCCTGGCGTCTGCGACCCTCAGCCCTTCACCTTCGCTATAAAGCAGCACGGGGTTGGCGTCTGATTCGGCGATCTCATCCTTGAGATCCAGGATCATGGTGGAGTATTTCACCACCGTATCCGCCATTGCTTTACGGTCACGGGGGGCCTCGCCGCGGACACCAGAAAGGATGGCTGCGCTCTTGATCTCGCCAATCATTTCTTCTGCTTCTGGTCTTGAAACCGGGGTGACCCGGAAGGTAACATCCTTGAGGACTTCCACGAAGATTCCACCCAGACCAAACATCACTGTGGGTCCGAAAGACGGATCGTTCACGGAACCCAGGATGACTTCTGTACCCCAGGGAGCCATTTCCTGCACAGCGACACCGTGGATATTAGCATCGGCTTTATATGCTTTGGCGTTCTTGAGAATGGTGTTGTAGGCTTCGCGAGTTTCAGTTTCGGTCTTGATATTTACTTTGACTCCACCAGCGTCCGATTTGTGTAGAATATCAGGTGAGACGATCTTCATGACAGTCGGATAACCGATTTCTTTGGAGAGCTTAACTGCTTCCTCCTCTGATTTGGCAAGACCAATCCTGGTGGTGGGCATACCGTATGCTTCGAAGACCTTTTTGGCTTCAATTTCGGTTAACGAATCTCGTCCATCAGCACGCGCGATGGCGATCACTTCAAGTGCCAGTTTCTTGGCTTTTTCATCTGACCTGGCACCATCAGTTTTCTTGTTTTCCTGCATCCTTGCGTATTCGCGCAGGGCAGCCAGGGCATTTACCGCGACATCAGGGGCGAAGAAAGCCGGGATGCCGTGCTCTACCAACCATCCTGTAGCCTTATCAGATTTTTCACCGCCCACGAACGAAACTGTGATCGGTTTATCTTCAACGCCGCTTTCGTCAACAGCGCGCTTGATGCTTTCAGCAATTTCTGAGGGATTGGTCATTGCTGTTTCACAGTACAAAACTACCACACCGTCAGTCCAGTCGTTCATGATGGCGAATTTAACGGTTTCGTAGTACCAATCGTTGCCCGCCATACCGGTCATGTCCACCGGATTCTTGGCTGACCCGAATTCGGGCATGTGCTTCTTCATCTCCTCTTGAACATCGTCCGGGGCAAATTTCAGCGGGATGCCAAAACGCTCGGCAGCATCAGTGGCGAGCACGCCGTTACCGCCGCCATTGGTGAGGATGAGGAAATTATCGCCTTTCATAGGCGGTTGAATGGAGAGGGCAAGACCGCGATAGAAGAGGTTATCAAGGTCGGTTGCCTGGATGACGCCTGATTGTTTGAAGGCTGCGTTATAAACTGCAGCGCCACCCGCGAGCGATCCGGTGTGGGAGGCGGCTGCCGCTGCACCGTGGGCAGAAACCCCGGATTTCAGTGCGATGATGGGCTTGGTGGATTTTTTGGCGGCATCGATGAATTTACGCCCATCCCGAATTCCTTCTATGTAAAGAGAAATACAGGATGTTTCATCATCTTCCTGGAACCAATCGATCAGGTCTGCGAAATCCACATCAGCCATATTTCCGATGGAGATCATTTTTTCATAACCGATCCGGCGGCTGTATGTGGCCATATCCATCGCGATCAGAAGTGCCCCTGATTGGGTCACAAGTGAATTCTTTCCGGGCAGTGGGAGGCAAGGGGCAAAGGAGCCATTGAACTGCTCAGAATTGGAAAGCGTTCCTACAATGTTCGGACCAAGAATTCGCATCCCATAGTGATGAGCGATCCGGACTACCTCTTCCTCCAGGTCTTTTCTTCCAACTTCGCTGAAACCAGAGGTGATGACCAGAGCACCTTTTACTCCCTTGCGGCCGCATTCTTCAATCACTTCAGGCATTACTTTTGCAGGAACACACATAATGGCGGAATCGATCTCACCCGGAACCTGTTCGATTTCAGGGTAGCATTTCAGACCAAGGATTTCACTTTCTTTCTGGTTGATGGGGTAAATCTTGCCTTTATAACCGTCCTTCAATAGATTTTTAATAACGGTATAACCGATTTTTCCTGGTGTGGCAGAAGCCCCAACCACTGCAACTGATTTCGGTCTGAGCATCTTATTAATCCCAATATTGTCCACTTGAAAGCTCCTCCTATAGATATTTTTGTTTTAGCACAATATGCTTTATTATAATAATTGATATCGTTCTGTTTAACATTGTACATAGTATTTTAGAAACAAAAGTCCTCATTTCCATGACAATTAATCATAAAGTGTGCAAAGATGATAAATATTCAGACGTCCTTAACCAAAGTAGATTGCCAATTACAGCGAATGGAAGACCTGGTTGAGATAATATCCGCTGGACTTGACGCCGTGGATCCCGAAAAAGCGGTCAAGCGAAACCTTGAATTGCGCGAAAACCTGCTTTACGCTGGATCCACCATAATCCAAGTATCCAAGAAGACAAGGATCATCACCATTGCCCTGGGGAAGGCGGCTGCGGCGATGATGAGAAGCGCGATCGCCTGTCTTGGCGACAAATACCAGGGTGGGGTATGCGTCTGCAAGCACATGGAAGTGGACTATGTAAAGGACCCCGCAACAAAATACATCGTTGGTAACCATCCTCTACCGGGTGAGGGTAGCCTGCTTGCAGGGATAGAAATCAGGAATGCTGTGACCGGTCTCTCGGCGGATGATATTGTGCTGCTGCTTATCTCTGGTGGCGGATCGTCGCTGGTTACCCTGCCTGTTGATGGTGTTTCGCTTGCCGATCTTCAAGCGGTAACCAGCACGCTACTGCGCTCCGGAGCGAATATTGCTGAATTGAATACCGTCCGCAAGCACCTGGACTTGATCAAAGGTGGTGGATTAGTACGCCTGGCAACCCCGGCAAAAGTAGCGGCGTTGGTTCTCTCGGACGTGGTGGGCAATAACCTTGAGGTCATCGCGTCAGGACCGGCGTACCCGGACCATACAACCTTTACTGAAGCGCTAACGATTTTGTCTCAGGCCGCGCTAAATGGACCTGTTCCAGAGAGTATTCTCAGGCATTTAACAATTGGCGCACAAGGGAAAATTCCAGAGACGTTGAAAAAAGATGAGCCGGATTCCGGGCTGGGATTTAATACGATAATCGCGTGTAACCAGGATGCCTGCGCTGCCGCGTTGAAAAAAGCTATTGAACTTGGTTTTTCAGCGGAGCTCGTTTCTGATAGTCTAGTAGGGGAGGCACGCGCGGCTGGCAGCCAAATTGTGACAACTATAAAGAATAGGAAAGATCTGCACAAGCCTTTCATGCTGGTCTGGGGTGGAGAAACCACGGTCACTGTAACAGGTCAAGGTAAAGGGGGCAGGAACCTTGAATTGGCGCTTGCCGCGGTTAAGGAAATGGCTGGTTTGAATGACTTACTTCTGTTAACACTGGCAACAGATGGAGAAGATGGCCCCACAGATGCCGCCGGGGCCGTTGTAAGTGGGGAAACTCTCCAAAGAGCTATTAACAAGGGATTAGACCCAGATGATTACCTGAGGAATAACAATGCATATGCATTTTTTGGACAGCTTGGTGACCTGCTGATCACCGGTCCAACCGGGACAAATGTCAACGATTTAAGCTTTGTATTCGGATTTTAGTCTCTAAGCATACCTGGCTTTGATGGAAGGGATCAGGTATTCCTCGAATGCGCGTTTTTCATCGTAATCGGGTTTCCAACCCCAGTCGCGGGTCGCAGCGCTGTCGTCAACGTCCGCCGGCCAGGAATCTACGATTCTCTGGCGCGCTTCATGTGGTTCAAACGTCACAACAGCCTCTGGAAAAGCCTGTTTGACATGTTGATAAAAGTCTTCCGCTGTCGGGCTGAAGCTGGTGACGTTGTAAATAAGCTGTTTCAGAGTCTCGCGTGGGGCTTCGGCGAGCTGAAGCAGGGATTTGATGGCGTCAGGCATCACCATGAAAGGAAGCCGGGTATCTGGACGAACAAAACAACTGTAAGGTTTCCCTCGCGCGGCAGAGTGGAGCATCTCCGGACCGTAATCACTGGTACCGCCTGTAGGAACAGTAACGGATGAAATCAAACCCGGGAAGCGCAGGCAGCGGAAGTCTACCGTGTTCTTCATTTCGTCAACTGCCAGCTGCCGATAATGGAAGTGATAATATCTGCCAAGGTGTTCACAGTAAAGTTTGTTGCAACCGTACATCGTGATAGGAGTACACCATTCGTATTCCTTTACCTTGCACGCCTGGTTCTTTCGGTCGAGACTGGGCAACCCGTAAGCTGCGATAGAACTGGGATAGAGAAATTTCACCGGCTGGCCTTGCCATGAAGATTGATCAACAGCCAATCGAAGCAGGTTGAGGGTGCCTTCAACGTTTACCCGGTGAGCAGTTTCAGGGTTGTACTCAGCCTTGGTCGAGAGAATCGATGCCAGGTGGTAGATAGCGCGAATGTCAAACTCGGCGACAAGCCGACCCAGCAGCATATTATCGAGGATATCCCCCTGAATGGAGCGCTCACAGAAGGGTTTCAATGATTCATCCAGCGGTTGGACATCAAGGGCGAGGATGCCTATTTCCGCTTTTTCACCGAGGTGGGTAATCAGGCCGTGTCCGATCTCGCCGTTCGCTCCAGTAATTAGCACCACTTCTTTGCGCATAGGTATCTCCGTTATGTAATTTATTTGATACGATTACACCATAATTATATAAAAAAGTTCTGGAAATCTCCAGAACTTTTCGTTAGTATTTTGCTTTCTCTATGCCGTTGTGACCTGTTTTTTATTGAACCAGGTTTTCCATTCCTGTTTTTCCCATACAACCAGGAGGGGCGCGGCGATAAAGATGGAGGAATATGTACCGCTGAGTAAACCGACCAGTAGGATCACGGCGAACTCACGCAGGCTGACACCGCCGAACAATGCCAGAGAGAGAAGCAGGAATTCTACTGTCATCAATTGGGTGTTGATCGAACGTTGTAGTGTTTGAATGATCGAGTGGTTTGCCAGTTTTTCAAAGTCCAATTTGCGGTAGATCCTGCTATTTTCGCGAATCCTGTCAAACACCACGATTTTATCCTGTACCGAGAAACCAATGACCGTAAGCAGAGCCGTCAGGTAAAGCGAATCCACCTGCCAGCCAAATAATATTGCTCCGTAACCAGTCAGTGCTAAAACGATGAGCACGTCATGAGTCATTGCGATAATGGCGCAAATACCATAACGGAAGGCATGCGGTATCCCGCGAAATGCAAATGTGATGTAAAGCACCACTGCAAGCGCTGCCAGGGCAACTGCCTGTATAGCACGCTGTGCGACGCCTTGTCCGATGGAAGGACCAACCGTGTCTGCCTTCAGAATGATTACGGCACTGCCCGCTTCACTTTCCAATTCACTCAGGACAGTTCTGCGGACGGTATCACTCAGCTCTGAGGACCGCAGTAAAAGTGTCCCTTCGCTTGTGGTTTGAACCTGAACATCGGTTATGCCATTCTGGTCATATATCTTCTTAATGGCTTCAGTGGCCGGGAGCATTCCATTTTCAAAATTAATCTCGAGTAGCGTTCCACCTTTAAAATCAATGGAAAGGGGCATTCCATTTACGGCAAGTAGGATCAATCCTGGCAGGATGATGATCAGTGAAAGAGCAAAAAAGAGGTATCGTTTACCTAAAATATTCATTATCGTTAATTCTCCTACAGGCCGAACATCTTTTTATATTGCTCGGGTTTTATGAAGTCGACCACAATACTCAGGAAGGTCCTGCTGACGAACACAGCAGTGAACAGTGAAACTAGAACACCCAGCGCCAGGGTGAGGGCAAATCCCTTCACAAGGGTAGCACCAAAGGTGGACCCGAACCAGAAGAGTATGACACTGGTGATGATGGTAGCGATGTTCGAGTCACGGATCGAAGGCCAGGCGCGTTTCCATCCAAGATCTACTGCCTGTTTCAAGGTCCTGCCATTTCTCAATTCTTCTTTTAGTCGCTCAAAAATCAGGATATTGGCATCGAGAGCGCTTCCGGTGGAGAGCAGGAAACCGGCGATGCTGGGGAGGGTCAAGGTGACCGGGATCAGCTTGAAGAGCGCAAAGGTCAATCCGGCATAGATGGCGATCGCAACGACCGCGATGGCACCGGGAACCCGGTAATAGAGCAGCATGAAGAGCGCGACAATCCCAAAGCCGATTGCACCCGCCCTGAGGCTTTTGGTTAACGATTCAGAACCGAGGGTCGGTCCGACGACACGGCTTTCAACCACTTCGACAGGTACTGAAAGGCGGCCATAGCGCATGGTCACTGCCAGGTTGTTGGCAGTTTCTGAAGTAAATCCGCCGGTAATCTGTCCTTGTCCATCAGGGATAGCGTTGCTGATACGCGGGCTGGAAATCACGCTTTTGTCCAGTACGATGGTAAGGTAGTTGCCGACATTTGCGGTGGTGTGATCTTTGAAGATTTGTGTACCGGTATCGGTTAATTCGAAGTTAACTACGTAACCGCCGATACCCTGGTCTGGGGCAACCGCAACATTTTTAATGTCAACACCGGTCATGACCGTATGCCAGACCTGGTCGGTTTCTCCAGTGGCTGATGCGTCAGTTCCTGCCTGGATACCGGTATAATCGGTCACGACAACCGTTCCGGGGTCAAGCTGGGTACTGCCCGTGTCGATAAATTCTAGCAGACCGGTTTGCTTTACGGCGGCAATCACATCCTCCGTATTTGTTAGACCCGGGAATTGCCCAAGGATGTACTTGTCGCCAGCCACCTGGAAAACCACCTCGCTCACACCCAGACCGTTAGCGCGGCTTTCCAGAATCTTGCTGGTATCCTCAAGGTCCTGGCGGGTGGCTGTAATCCCCTCCTGTGGCCTTAAGAGAACTTGCATACCACCCCGAAGGTCCAGGCCGAGGACCGGATTCAAAGTGCGTTCGAAGCTGCCGATCTTTATCCCTTTTTGACCTTCACCACGGGGCAGACCTACCCAAATAATAGCGGCGACAAGGATGAGGATCAGAATCAAATTTACATAACGACGATCCATGTGATGTTCTACCTCCGATGCAATTAAAATCCTGCCATATAAGGCGGGAACTCAGGGATTATACCTCAAACCGGATAAAAACTGCGTGAATGTCAGGAAGACATGAAACCAGATAGTATATCGATCTCTTTGATCGCTAAAATAATAAGTTCTTCGGGTGATAAGGGGTCGGTATCGATATGAATCTGGGCATGCTCTCTCGCGTGTTGTAAGCGTGAAAGCTGGATGTCATATTCCACAATCGTCCAATTGAGTGATTTTCGTTCCATCGTTTTCGCATACGATACATTTAGGTAGATAAGAATATCCGGACCCGTGATACGCGCCCACATATCCTGCACATAAGAATGCTCCTGGGCGATATGACGGCAGTTGTAGCCAAGCGCAGTTAACCCCTTGATCAGTGTTGATTTGCCGGATGCGCATACACCAACCACGCCTATGAGAAATTCTGGATTCGGGGTATCCATGGTTTATAAAAAACGAACGAGGGGTTTCCTCGTTTCGTTGAGTATTCTCCTGCTAATCGCCGGGTAAATTTGCCACCGGCAAACGGACTGTCATGCGCCTTATCTGGTCCAGCTCGGATGGCATCGAACGCAATGCCACGACCGTCATATCATCGTTAGGCCGGTTGTTATCCAGACGTATCGCCTGGTTGAGGATATTATCGGCGATCTCCTGGGCGGTTGGCTCTTCTTCCTCAAGCATGGATTCCAGCAGGGTACAAATATCCAGCGGTTGCCCGGTCCGGTCACCGGCAAATTTTATTCCATCCGTATACATAACAATTGTGATGCCGCTTTCAAGTGGAAATTCGGTAATCGAGGGGCGGATATTGCGGTTGGTGCCAATGGAGACACTATCCGATGTGATGCATTCAACCTGTTCTTTATGTGCGAGGAATATTGGCGTCGGGTTGTTACGCGTGATAACGATCGTACCCGTCTGCAGGTCAACGGATAGGATGTTCAGGCAGGCTGTCACTTTGCCGTCGCGTTCAGTGTACAGGTAATCTGATGCAGCTCGGGCAGCCGCGCCGTCACGCACGCCATCGGCGAGCAGGCTGATGACCTTGCGGACGACCATGGTGGAAATGGCTTTCGCTCCCCGTCCTGATGTCTGCCCATCTGCCATCACAACGGATACACCGCCGTTAGGTCGTTCGACGATCTCCAGCGTATCACCGCTTTCGGAAACCGCGTACTTATTAATCTTAGCGACGGCCACATTTATTTCCATAAATAGAATTTTACAACAAAATTTACGTTTCTTCATTATCAACAATCAATTTTATAGCAATCCGTCGGTCTAATCTGTTTAAGATTTTCGTCGGTTATTGATGATGCTGTTAATAAATCAATGTGTCAATTGAGGTTGACGTTTATTACCCTTTTATGTATAATCACTCGGCCTGTCAAATAATGACGGGTAAGGAATTTTTGACAGGAGTAAAGAAATGGTTCCGCTTCCAAAAAGAAAACTTTCAAAAGGCAGAAGAGACCGCCGGCGTGCTCATGATGCGCTCGAGACACCGAACCTCGTTCAGTGCAGCAACTGCGGCGAGATGAGACTCCCCCATACCGTTTGCCCCAACTGCGGGCAATACCAGGGAAGGGAAGTCATTCAGATCGAAAAAGACGCCAAGAAAAAGTGATCAAAATAACAAAAACGGGCTTTAGCCCGTTTTTGGTTTAATCAGGTTCTTCGAAATCTTCCAATTCATCAGGTTCTTCGGCCGGAATATTTTGATAGGGAAGATATCGCGCCAGAAGCCTGCCGGGGATGTATCCCTGGAGATATACGCCTTTACGCTTATGTTCGATACGCACAACCTGTCCCTGTTCGTGGAAAAGTGATATCAACTGCCCCTCGGTGTAAGGGATCTGTACGGTCACCTGGGTGAAATTCTCAAATAGTTCTGCATCGATCGCTCGCAGAAGTTCGTCGATTCCCAATCCCTTTAATGCGGAGATCCCGACAGCTTGAGGATAATCAACCAGGAATTCTTTGGTCTGTTCTGGTTGGGGCAGACGGTCAATTTTGTTTAATGCGGTGATCACGGGAATGTGATTCGCGCTGATCTGACGCAGTGTTTCGGTTACAGAGTGTGCCTGTTCGATCGCGTTGGGATGCGTGACATCGACAACATGAATCAGCAGGTCAGCCTCGCTAATCTCTTCCAAGGTTGCCTGGAAGGCTGCGATCAACTGGGTGGGGAGCTTCTGGATGAACCCCACCGTGTCAGTAATGAGCGCCTGGTGCCCGCCGGGAAGTTCAACACGGCGCGTGGTGGGGTCAAGTGTGGCAAATAACTGGTCTGCCACCAGCACGTCCGCGTGGGCGAGGTGATTTAAAAGCGTGGATTTACCGGCATTGGTGTAGCCTACGATGCTGATGAGGGGGATTCGCGACCTCTTACGCTGTGCACGATAACGCTGGCGGTGCGCCCGTACCTTTTCCAATTCCTTCTTGAGCACAGTTATTTTTTTACGGATCTCACGCCGGTCAACCTCAAGCTGGGTTTCACCGGGACCGCGCAAACCAACGCCTCCAACCGAACCGGCACGCCCTCCACCGCCGCCTGCCTGGCGCGCGAGATGTGTCCAGGCGCGGGTCAACCTGGGAAGGCGATACTCATACTGAGCCAGGGAAACCTGCAGAATGCCCTCGCTTGTTTTTGCGTGCTGTCCAAAAATATCCAGAATCAAAGCAGTTCGGTCCAGCACACGGACTTTAGCACCGAACTTTTCCTCCAGGTCGCGCTGGTGCCTCGGTGAGAGCTCGGTATCAAAAATGATGATATCCGCCAGGCTTTCTTCGGCTAAAAGAATGGTCTCCTCCACCTTGCCTGAACCAATGAGGGTACTGGGATTGGGTGCATCAATCTTTTGGGAGGTTTCACCAACGATTTCAAGGTTTACTGTCTGGGCAAGCAACGCGAGTTCTACCAATGAATCTTCAAGTGAGATCAAAGGTTTTTCGCTTTTTAGCTCGACACCGACGAGAAAAGCACGTTCAGCAGGCATGGTTGTGGGAGTTGTTCTATGGGCCATTTTTCATTTCTTCCAATCTACCAGGCGGTTCATGGCTTCATTGATCCGGTCAGTTGCTGTACCCAGGGATACGCGCAGGTAGCCTTCACCATGCTGACCATAAACAACTCCCGGTGTTGTGCTGATGCCGGTCTCTTCCAGCAGCCGTGAACAGAAAGCGATGGAATCGCTCTCACCTTCTGGTAATTGAGCCCAGACGTAAATAGCTGCCTTCGGTGGATCCAATATAAACCCGGCTTTTCGTAGTCCATCCACTACCAGGTCTCTGCGTGCTTTATAGATCAAGTTGCGTTTCCCGATCCAATTCTGGTCACCGGTGAGGGCTTTCACGCCAGCTGAGAAAATCGGGCTAAATATAGAAGTATCCATCTGGCTTTTGTAAGTGAATAAATATTCGATCACATCCGCGTTTCCCACGGCCATCCCCAGGCGCCAACCAGCCATGTTGTAGGTCTTGGAGAGTGAATTGAACTCGATGGCGACCTCTTTAGCTCCGGGGACCTGCAGAATACTCGGGGCGGTGTAGCCATCGAAACAGATATCAACGTAAGGGGCATCATGCGCCACCAGGATGTGGTTTTTTCTGGCAAAGGTGATGACCTCTTCGAAAAAAGTCATGCTGGCAACCGCACCAGTAGGATTGTTGGGGTAGTTAAGCCACAGGATTTTCGCCTTTTTAAGCACGTCACCTTGTATCTGCTCCAAATGGGGAAGGAAACCATTTTCAGCCAGCAGGGGGATATAGACGACTCTTCCACCCGCGATGATACCGCTGGCGCTGTACACCGGGTAACCAGGGTCTGGAACCAGGGCAACATCGCCCGGGTTGAGTATCACCTGGCTCAGGTTGAACAAACCTTCTTTGGAACCGATCAAACCAATGACCTCGCTTGAGGGATCAAGGCTTACTTCGAAGCGGTCCATGTAATAATCTGAAATTGCCTGTTTGTAGGCAATTGATCCACCGGTTGGGGAGTATCCGTGTGTATCCGGTCGGCGGCTCTTTTCAACAAGTTCATCAATGATGAAATCAGCCGGTGGCAGGTCTGGCGAACCCATGTCGATACGGATCACATCCATGCCATTTTGTTTCAACTGGTTAATCTTCTTGCCCAATGAGGCAAAGAAGTATGGCTCAAACGATGAAATTCTTTGAGCGGGGGGCATAAATGTGTTGGTCTTGTTCATTTTGCTGGGATATCCTTGTGTTTCTGTTATTTAACTGAAGTGTACGCCAAATCAATTAAATTGACAATTGACTTAACGGGTAATCCAGGCGAGTAGTACTCTGCCAACGGTTTCCAGGCTTTGAGCAGCAACTTTGTCAGCTGTGTCGTTGACCGTGTGCCAGAATGGATAATCAAAATCAATGATATCGATGGCTGTTATCCCTTTTTCTATGAACGGCGTATGATCATCCAATATGCTGTATTTGGGTTTGTTTATGAAGATACCGCTGTAACCCAATTCCTCTGCCAAAGACCATATTTGGTCGGTGAGGGCAGGGTTGGAATTCTTTTCGCGGTAGATGTTGAGGTCAGCGTCACCAACCATATCAACGATAATAACGGCGTCCGGTTTACCCTCAAGCGACTCGGCGAACGCTCTCGATCCCAGGATCCAGTCCCAAGTCTCAATATTGCCCTGGTCCTCGAGGTCGAAGAAAACCAGCCATACCTCCTTTTCCAGGTTTTCAGGGATCGATCTGGCCAATTCAAGCAGAACCGCTACACCCGAAGCGCCATCATTGGCTCCCGGTACTGGCTGGTTGCGCAGGTTAACGTCTGGCTCACGGTCAGCAATCAGTCGGCTGTCGTAATGCGCTCCGAAAATGACCCAACCGGGTCCATCACCACGGCGTGCGATAATGTTCGATACCGGGTGACCGAGTTGCTCCGCGTGTTGAATTTCCACCTGCCAACCGGCATCCACTAATTCCTTGCTGATGTATTGGATCACTTCATCATGTGCAGAAGAGCCGGGGGTTCGTGCGCCAAGGGATGTTTGATAGATCACATCCATGTAGGCTCGCTCAGCGTTGAAGTTTTCAGTACTGCTGGGTTGATAAAAAATCAGCATGGCTGCAACACCGATCAGGAGCAACACGAGACAAAAAATGATCAACCGTAATAGAGCATTCTTCATGCTGTTAACTCCAGATCATAAATCGACAATTCATTCATCCGGCACCCAGGCTAATTCTATCATCGTAAAAACTGCTGGCATAAAACTTGCACTAATCAATAAAATCAGCTATACTATTCTCGGGATCGGGGCATCTTATGTTACAAGTACCACGTCAGACCCATAAACCACTTACCACGGCTCATCTTGCTCAGACGATGACGCTTCTATCTCTCACCGCGGATGAACTACGCCAGCAGATCGATTCTGAACTGGCAGGCAATCCAGCGCTAGAACTTGTAGAAGAACGGCGTTGTCCGACTTGCCATAGAATTATCACCGATCCGGGTAGATGCCCCGTTTGTAGCATTCCGGGTAATCCGTCTGTGGACGAACCGGTGGTTTTCCTTTCTCCACGCGATGAATTTATCCCCAGGAAAGATTATATTGATACTGAGATTGATGATGAACCATTTGCCCCTGCCGCTGAAGAACTGCCCACTTATGTACTGAGGCAGGTAGCTCCGGATTTGCGACCAGAAGAACGCGGCCTGGCTGCTTTTATGTTGACCCATTTGGACGAAGATGGGTTATTAACCACCAGCCTTATCGAAGTATCACGTTATACTCATTTCCCGTTATCAGTGGTGGAAAAAGTCCAGCGCGTCATCCAGATGGCTGACCCGGTTGGTGTGGGTTCCTGTTCAACAACCGAAGCTCTCTTGATACAACTTCAGGCATTAAGGGAAACAGGTGAGGTTCCTGATCTGGCAGAAGACCTGGTAAAGGATGGTTTGAACAATCTTAGCCATCACCAATATGCAGAACTGGCGCACCGTTATGGGGTACCGCAGAAAAAGATCATCGCAGCAGCCACATTCATCGCTGAAAACCTGAATCCTTTCCCTGCAAGATCCCACTGGGGTGATACCCGCCAGCCGGGGGCACAAAACACACAGGTTTATCACCAACCAGATATCCTGATCAGTTACCTCAACGAAGATCCCAGCAAGACTCTCGTGGTTGAGATCATTATGCCGCTGAGCGGTACACTGCAGGTGAACCCATTGTTCAAGCAGGCTATCCGCCAGGCGGATGTAGATTCCAAACCGGAATTGCGAAAAGATCTGGAAAAAGCTTCCCTTTTTGTTAAATGCCTGCAACAGCGCAACCACACGATGGAACGATTGTTAACCAGGGTGGTTAGCCTGCAAAGAGATTACATCACCAGGGGTGAAAAATTTTTAAAACCTGTGACCAGGGCGCAACTTTCACGTGAGCTTGAAGTTCACGAATCGACCATTTCCCGTGCCGTTGCCAACAAAGCTGTGCAACTACCGAACAAGAAGATTGTGCCACTTTCTTCATTCTTTGACCGCAGCCTTAATGTCCGTAGTGTACTAAAAGAGATCATTGAAAAAGAGCCAAAAGCGTACAGCGATTCTGAACTGGTCGACCTGCTGGGCGAAAAAGGACACGACGTGGCAAGGCGAACTGTGGCGAAGTACCGTGCCATTGAAGGTATCCTGCCAGCTCACTTGAGAAGGGTAACCGCGAAGGGAAGATGAGATCAATTTCCGATAGATTTTCAGGTGCTCTCAAAGGAAAAAAAGAGCCCGGTCTAAACGCTATTACTTCATTGTTAAACTTAGATGAGTCCCCCTCAGCCCTGGTGTATTCAGAAACCAGGAGCTTTTCGTATATTAACAGCAAGTTGATGAAGATCGTTTCTTTTTCCCATCGGGATGTTTTTGGAAAAGACATCAGCTATCTTTTTCCAGGACTCGACCTATCGACAGCTTTTTCTGGTGAGTTGCGTGAAACACAGTTAAAACGCAGAGATCTAACGCCTCTGAAGACCCGTGTTCGTTTTGATTTCATTGATGAGGCAGGTGGGTGGATCGTTATCAGGTTAATGCCGGGAACAATGGATGACCAGGAAAGAAAGCTCCAACTGGAAGAAACCTACCGGCACCTCACCCGTTTTGCCAAACTTGCAGATTCGGCGGATATCGCAGAAAAAATATACATGGGAGTGGATATCATCCGTGAGATATTGGGATGTGAAACCGTGTGCCTTTTTCAGGCTGATTCATCATTACCCCAACTGAAGCGCATCGCTGTCTCGGGAAATAGCGACGATTTTCCAAAAAAATTGCCTTCAACTGACCTGATCAAGCTTGAAAAACCCGCAATCTGGGTAACAGGTTCCCGAATTCTCACTGAATTGCACCGAGAAGCCAGGGTTAAAAATATCGAATACGTCGCTTCTGCCCCCATGTTGGAGGGCGGAGGTGCGTTTGGTTTGCTTGTCGCTGCGGGTAAAGGGGGAATCCCGGTCACTTTGAGCCTGGATGGCATGGAACTTCTGGCGGCGATGCTGCTTTCTCTCTTCCAGCAGCAGGTTCTGGTGAATAACCTGAATGAGAGAATCGACAGGTCAACGAGCTCGATCAATCTCAGGAACCAGGTTTTTGAAAGTATGAATGAAGGTGTCATCATCCTCGACAATACTCTTGTTATCAGAGAGATCAACCCGGCGGCGGAATACATGCTGGGCTATGCCGCCTGGGAAGTCAAAGGGCAGACTTACGAAAATATTCTCATTGGTTCGGACCGCTTGCTGCCAGCGATTTTGGATGCCCAAAAAGGAAAAGAAACGCTCAATATTGGTAAAGCCTCTTTAAATCGCCGTAACGGGCAAGCATTCCCTGTGTTGATTAAAGTGATACCGGTAGTAAAAGCTGAAACCGTTTCTGCAATTGAAATCTTGATGACAGATATCAGTGAGCACGAGGAAAGCAAAGCTGTAACCCAGCAACTTGAACATCGTGCAGTTTTGGGTGATTACACGGCTGCTTTTGCCCATGATGTACGAAATCCCATTAATAATATTTCCACCGGGCTGCAGCTACTGGCAGCAACAATAGCCGAGGATGATCCCAACCAGGACGTAATCAACCGTATGCACGGAGATTGCACACGTTTGAATCACCTGATGGAATCCTTCCTCGCGTTCTCACGTCCGATGGAATTAAAATTTGAACTTTTTGAAGTCGAACCTTTTCTCAAACGCATCATAGACCGCTGGCAGCCGCGTATGGCGCGAGTGAATGTGAAATCCATGCTGCATGTTGATGAGAAGGTGACCAGGATCATAGGCGATCCTCGATCGCTCGAAAATGTCTTCACGAATCTCATCTCCAATGCTCTCGAAGCGATGGCGGATACCGGCGATACGCTTGCCATCAAGGCGATACGTGTACAGGAGATCAACGGTCATCCAGCCGTAGAGATAAGTGTCTCAGATAATGGCCCGGGTATACCGGGTGATATTAAAGCCAGGATTTTCGAACCATTCGTCACCACAAGGAAAATGGGGACAGGTTTGGGGCTGGCGATAACCAAGCAAATCGTCAATGCGCATAAAGGAAGCATAAAGGTGGATTCTTTCCCCGGTGGGACTGTTTTCACTGTACAATTGCCAGCAGACAATGGAGAATAACATATGAGTCTATCAGTCCTGGTTGTTGATGATGAAGAAAACGCGCGTACTTTTGTGGGTACCTTGCTTAAGAAAAAGGGTTATGAGGTCATCGAGGCTGGTACGCTGGCAGAGGCGCGTGAAAATGTAAAAAAAGGGGTAGGGGATGTTGTGCTTCTTGACGTCCAACTGAATGGTGAATTCGGTTTGAATCTACTTTATGAAACCGCGATGATGCCGGTGCGGCCGCCTATCATTGTGATTACTGGGTTTGGCAATATCGACATGGCAGTGGATGCTATGAAAAGCGGCGCTACAGACTTCCTGACGAAACCGCTTGATATGGCTCAGCTGGAAAAATCGCTTCAGCGGGCTTGCGAGATCGTGGCGATGCGCAGGGAACTGGAGCATTACCGCGAAGCCCAAATACAAAAGAGCAACTTTGTAATCGGTGAGAATGAGATTGTTAGATCAACCATCCAGCAAGCATTGATTGCTTCTGAAAAACAGGTTTCAGTCCTTATAACTGGCGAGACAGGTACAGGTAAGGATGTGATTGCCAAATACATACATTCCATCGGACCGCGTGCGAATAAACCTTTTATCGTCATTAATTGTGCCGCCATACAGAACACGATGCTCGAATCTGAATTGTTTGGTCATGAAGCTGGCGCGTTTACCAGCGCTGACCGGAAAAAACCGGGATTGATGGAAATCGCGGATGATGGCGTTCTCTTCCTGAATGAGATCGCCTCCATGTCAGTGGACATCCAGGCAAAGTTGTTAACCGCGATCGAAACCCATTCATTCAGAAGGGTGGGCGGTACGGTATTGATCAATGTGAATGTTCAGGTCATCGCTGCTTCCAACAGGGATCTCAAAGAGATGATCAGGAAAGGCGAATTCCGCGAGGACCTTTATTACCGTTTGAAGGTTGTGGACCTGGACATGCCGCCGCTAAAGGATAGGATCGAGGACATACCGGAACTGGTTGGATACTTTATAAGGCAAAACAACGCCCGCCAGGGGATGAATGTGCTTGATGTTTCACCAAAAGCCATGGAAGCACTGCAGCATTATGCCTGGCCGGGAAATATCCGGGAATTATCCAACGCGATTGAGCGCGCCATGTTGTTCTGCGATGGGATGACGATAAACCTGGCCGACCTGCCAAAGGATATAACCACAGCGTAGCCAATTCATGATGGCATAATACTTGCATCAATCCCTCCAGAGAAACTATTCTGGAGGGTATTATGTTTTCGATGACTGTTAGTGATTTTTTATTAACAATGGCGAGCGTCTTACTTTTTTGTGGTGTTGTGGTCATGGGGATCGGTGTGATTACCTTGATCGGTAAGTTCAATGGGAAAGAACTTCGTACCATCGCTGACCAGACGACAAAGCTCGCGCAAAAGGGAATAACCGAAGAGATTTCAGGACTCGTGGGTAACGCGCGATCTCTCATCGAAGCGCTTGACCAGATGGTTAAAACCACTGCCGGTATCGGGGTTTTCCTTGTGATTCTGGGTGCTTTGCTCCTGGTTGCGGCATATGTTCTTGTGACGCGCATCTGATTATTTGTAATAGAAATTCCCAGCGTAGAATTTAGGAGAGGAGACGAGATGCAGATCACCGATCTCATAGCCAGGTTGAACAACCTCACAGACAAAGAAGAGGTTGTCATTTATTTTAAAGCGCTGCGCCAGGATGCGTTGATCTGGGAAGGTATAAAACAAATACTTGACAATCTCCAGATGAGTGAATCTCTCACACGCCAGGGACAAGAATTAAACCCGGGTACGCTGGCGGTCCTTATTTCTGATCCGGATTATGACTTTACCACTTTGACTTCAACAAAGGTCAGCCGTGAAGCACTGGAAAAAATGATGTTTGGTTACGAGAATTACCTCCAATCGGGTAGTCCGGTCGATTCACTTGAAAGTGCTGGTTTTCTTGCCCTCGCGCTCATTGAAAAACGCAAATCAGTACCGAACTGGGTGAGCATATTCCAGGATCTCACTTCACGCATGAAGATTACTGATGCGGAGAAATTCCAGCAGTGCTGGGGCACGATCATGGTAATTGCATTAAATCTCATCGAGTCAAAAGAAGAGTTTCTCAGAGATCTGATGATTTTCCAACAACCCGAGAATAGCATTGATGTGCTGAATCACCTGGTTTCATGCCTTCCCAAGTCAGAGGAAGAGAAGGCTGAATTGCTGCGGCGTAATCTTTACCCATTAAGTCCGCAGGTGCAAATTTTGGCACTGAAAAAACTGAAAATGAAGGCAGGGAGTGCGCTGACATCGGGTGTCGCTGAGAGGATTCTGGAAAAATATCCTTCAGTAGGCAATACACAAAAATCGACCCGGGACCATTGGCGGAACCCGGTTTCTTCCATGCATTTTGCCTTCCAATGCCAGGCAGCGGCTGATATCGCACAACTGGCCGGTAAGAATCAGTTGGCCAGGGACCTCAATGAAAAGTCGCTTGAGGTTTTCTCAGCCTTGGTGAAAATGGGCAAAGTGAAGCAGGCGGGAATCCTCCTTGAGTCCGACCCTTCAAGCGAGATGAACAAGCTTTTTTCAAACGAGGAGCTTTCCGACCCGGAAATTCTCAGCGAACTTGTATATACAAGCGGCAACATGGAAATCCCCTCTGAAAGTGAAAAATTCTCGGCAAAGATAATTCGGCAGGCAAAAAGCATGTCACAAGCCGGAAACGCTGTCCTTGCAAGGGAGGAGCTCCGGGAAAACCTTAATCAACTCTCAGATGTTGATTTTGAACAGATACTCGTCAACGGACCTGAGCAAATTCAAGGCTGGGAACCCGGTGAGTTCCTGAACATGCTTGTAGAAACAGGGGCATTTGAAGAAGCAGACAGACTCGCAGCCTTACTTTTGGTGCAAAATCCGACCAGTGTCCCGGTGAACAAAGCGGCAGCGCTGGCAGCCGAAGGGCGGCAGGATTACCAGTCAGCGTTATCCAAACTGGAAACACTGGCGGCTCTTGAACCTGAATCCAAGGAGATCAAACGGAAACTGGCGAAGGCTTACCTGGAAACCGGGTCGGAGGAAGTCGCATTTTCCATCTACCAGGATCTTACCAGGGAGGCCGACAATGCAGAGGACAAAGACCTGATCAATTTTGGTGAGATAGCCCTTAAGATTAATAAACCACAGGAAACCCTGAATGCTGCTGCCGTGGTGCTGGCAAGAAACCCGGAAAACGCGAAAGGTTTGACACTTTCCGGTATAGCGCATCACAAGACCGGGCAGGGGGAAACCGCTATAGAGGAACTGAAAAAAGCAATAGCTGTTTCAGATGGTGAGTCAAGGCCGTGGATCGAATTAGGTGAAATCATCTGGTCAGATGGAGATCACGCATCAGCATTGACAACTTTTAAGGAAGGGATTGCTGCTAATCCCGGTAATTTTGATTTGCAACGCGTCTATGCACAAAAAATGATGGATGAGGGGCTGGTTTCTGAGGCATACCCATACTTGCTTGACCTTTCAACCAAGAATAAAGATCGTGAAATTGACCTGCTTCTGGTGGAGGCAATGAAACACCTGGGCAATGAAAATATTGAAGAAGCTCTTGAGCAATTCATGGAGCGTTATCCGGATGACTACCGCTTCCAAGGGAGAATACGGGGTAAAACTTGTTTGGGGTAACAAGATCGATAAAGGGCTCGTTTTCTTGCGACAGGTGGAAGAACATCTCCCAGCCAATTCTGCATGGTCACTAGCCTACGTTGAAGGGTTGTTGAGGCCTGATTATAAACCGTTGGCCCCTGGGGACAAAAGTAACACTGTAGATAGACGATTAACTAAAGAACTATTGGACGATATCCTGGTTAGAGAACCGGATAATTTGCGCGCAAAGTTACTAAAAGCAGAGTGGTTACTGCAGTCTAATGAATTTAGGGCGGCCAGGGATTTGTTTGATACCATCATGGACGAAAGCCAGGGAGGACGGGGGCTCCCGTTAGCCAGGCTATACACGGGACTGGCTCAATCTGCTTTACAGACAAACGACCAGGAGATCGCGCTGGCAGCGCTGGAGCAGGCAATTGCCATTGAACCTGATTGGTATGGATTACAGCGCATCAAGGCTGAGTTCTATCTATCGGCAGGCGAAAAAGAATCAGCATTAAAACAAGTGCTCTCAGCCCTGGAAATGACTCTGGAAGCACCGGAAAATTACATTTGGGCGGTCAATTTCATGACCGGGATAAATGAACAACTGAAAGCCGGAAAACTCATATCTGAAGCTATTGAAAAATTCCCGGATCACCTGGGTTTGAGACTAATCCAGGCACAAAATTTGCTTCCTTCTGCCTCCGATGAAGAAAGCCACGAAATTGAACAAAAGATATTATCCTTAATTGGTAATACTGAAAACCCAGTTGACCTGGTAAAGGCAGCTGTGGTGTTTGCCAACCTTGATAACCTTGAAAAAACTATCGATTGTCTTGAAAAAGCTGCTGCAAACGGAAGTTCTGAGGCGAAGTTATTCCTCGCCGGTCTCTATCGTATCCGTAAAGAACATGACAACGCTCTCAAAGTCTTGGATACCATCCAACCAGGCGAAGCGTTTATTGACCTCTTGAAGGCTGAAATCGAATTCGACCATTCAGGTCAGATCCGCGCGGAGGGTTACCGGATTGATGGACGGGTCGACCTACCGTCCGTGAAATTCGAAGATGCATTCCTTCCAGGTGCATGGAAAGAACTCGTCAATTCCTCCAAACCTGATATTGTGCTGCAAACCCGAATCGTCATGGCAAATGGTCAACCGGGGGAGTTGATGGACAGGGTTTGTGATTGGATCAATACAGAACCAGAAAATCTCGAGGCGAGGGTATACGGGGTCGAACTTTCGCTCGCCATTAGTGCGAATGAGGATTACCAGCGGTTTATTAAATACGAAGTAGGGGATGAAGGTTCACGCTACCTGAATCATTTCAAGATGCTCAAGACGGAATACCTGCTTGATACGGATTCATTTGTTCAGGATGACCCATTACAGACCGAAATTTATGAGACGATGCGGGTTGATGAACCACAGAAGATTGCACTGATACGAGTACTGGCAGCTGATGGAAACCTGCATGAAGCTGAGACGACATTCGAGATGGCAATGAGCATTTTCTCTGATATGGTGGAACAGCCTTATATTGTCCGGTTGGGAATTCTGCGAAACCTGGTGAAATGTGCCTCATCGCTGGACCGTTGGAGCGAGGTAGTGAATCTAAGCTCAGAAGCTGCGAGAATTGCTCCCAGAAATGATGCGCTTCAACTCCTTGTGGTTAAGAGCCTGACAATTGCAGCGGAAATGAATAACCGGGTCGAAGGTCTGGGAGTTGAAAAACATTGCGTAAAAGAAGAACTTACGAATCTCTCGATCAACCAGGAAGCGATACTGGAAAATGTTTCTGAAAATTGCCAGGAGGAAATGAAACACTGGATCCTCCGCTATAAACTGGCTGCGGATCCAACCAGAGAGAACATACGCGCGCTTGCGCTGCTGACACCATTGGCTGAAGATGCTGCCGCTTTGATGGCAGGCTTACGTAGGATTGGTCAGGTCAACACCGCCATACAGGTGGCTAAGAAATTCGCGGAACATCCAAAAGTATTGTTTGAACTGGCAAGATGCTCAGCGGCAAAAGATCCTGCCAGGGCGGTCGAGATACTGGAAAAATCTTTACTTGTTTACCCCAATCAACCGCTGGCTTTGAGGTTGCGCACAGCCTGTCTTGAACAATTAGGAAGGTCCAGCGAGGCTGTTGAGAATCTTGAGGAAGCGCTGTCGTATTGGCCAAATGAGTACATCTGGCATGAGGAGGCAGCGGACCTTTGGAAAAGATTGGGAAACATGGAAAAGCCGGTGGAACACCTGCAATTGGCTGTACTCTACACACCTGGAAATTCGAGCGTACATCAAAAGCTGGGCGATGCCCTGTTGAAAACAAATAAACCTGGCGAAGCATTAAAACATCTGCTCAAAGCTGTAGAAATGCAGCCAGACCAGCATGAATTATGGGAGGCAATTTCTGAAGCGCATCAACAGGCCGGAGACCTCAATCTGGCAATGGAGGCGGCTGAAAAGGCAGTTCAGGTGGATCCTTTCGCGGTAAAAGCGCGTCTGCAGGCTGGCAAGGTCAGATGGACAAGGGGAGAGTTGGAAAAAGCGCTTGACCAGGTTAACCTGGCCATTTCCCTCGATCCTGAGGATGCGGATAATTTCGTTTTCATGGCACAATTGCTCATTGAACAGGGTGATAAGAGAAAAGCGCTTGAAATGCTCGACAAAGCCGCTCAAAGCAAGAACGCTACAGTTCACACGATGATCGAGCACGCGAGTTTATTGACAGACATAAAGGGACCGGCAGCTGCGAGGGATTTGATTGCTTCATTTAGTGAAAAATATCCAGAAAACCCTGAATTGCTTAAGTTATTGGCTGAAGCAGAAGAACAATGCGGGAATATAAAGAAAGCAGAACTGGTGGCAAAGAAAGCGTTGGAGATTCATCCCGGTGAGACAGGCTTACAGATGTTACTTGGTAAGATCCAGGCGAAAGTGGGAAATCTCGACCAGGCGGTACATTACTTCAGCCAGGCGGTTGCATTGGAGCCGAAAATGATCGAAGGGTACCTGAACCTTAGCCAGACTTACATTAATCAGCGTGATTATGTTAAGGCTCGCAAGGTGTTGGAGCAGGGAATTGAGAAGTTACCTGATGAGATCAGTCTTTACCTAGCCTGTGCCTCTCTGCTGAAGGAAGCAAAAGATTATCAAGGTGCAGAGAAAATGTTAAGAAAAGCGTCGCTGCTTGAGCCGCGAAATGTCAATATCCACCGCCAGTTGGGTGCGGTTCTTGCATTGAACCTGGTGCATCAATCACAGGAAGTGAGTTCGCAGCCATGAGTACACAACCTTCAACCAAAGAGAAAAAACCGATGATGGTTAACCGACAACGAATGATGCAAATATTGAATGCCGGGTTAGGGACAGGCTCTTTCAGGTTCACACGGCAGGCGGCATTGTCATGGATGACCGTTTTTCCCGGTGACCTGGAAATCAATCTCCTTTACGCCACAGCGCTTGTTAAGGAGTTGCGGTATTCTCACGCAGCACCAGTGGTCCAGAAGATATTGCGTGCTGATCCGGAGTATCTGGAAGCGGCCATTCTTGGTGAAGACATCTTTTCTCACAGCGACCCGGCATTTTTACCGTTGGTCACCGGAATCATAAAATCTCTTGGCGCGAATCCAAAACATATTGAAAAGCTTCCCGAATGGGGTATTCAATTGGGAAGAATTAAGCGGTCACTGGCCAATAATAGGGTAGAGGAAGCTCAAAGCCTGCTTCTTGATATCATTGCCGAGACAGAACACGTTGAGCTGGTGTGCTATTACCACCTGTTGATCACAGAAAAATTGAACGACAAAGCGACGCTTATCAACCTGGCAAAGTTATATAATACGCGTTGGCCAGAGAGCATTCAGATCGCGCTCATGCTTGCCAGGTCATTAATGGAAAATGGTGAAACCGACGAAGGGGTCAAATTACTCCATTATTGCGCGGCAAGTGACCCGGTAGCCCAGGTACCAACCAGGTTGTGGGGTGTGAATTTTCCCTTCAGTCCTTTATACCCGCGTAACATGATGATTGATTTTGATTTACCCATTCCAGCCGAAGTTTCAGGCAAACTGGGTCTCAACCATCTCGCCGCAGGTGAAATCAGACCAGCAGGTGAGAAAATAATCTCATCAGTCAGAACTGATGTTTCCTCATTTGATGGTTATAAGGTGCTGCCTACGAATGAAGAGACATATCCTCTGCATCCCAAGGTCAAAGACGGGAACAAACGTAGCAAGGCACAATTTATTTCAGAGGTCGAGGACACCTTGAAAAAAGTGGCGTTGGATATCTCCCAACCTGTTCTAAACCAAAATGATGAACGATTCCCGGTATACGTGGTTCTCTCCATGAAAACGGGTTTAAAAAAGCAGTATGGCGACCAAAGCGCCAGGTTGGTAATTGATGAAATGCGTCACCTGGCCAAAGCGGTACAACAAAAAACCGGCTGGACCTCAATTACTTTTTTACCGGATGATCTTGAGAGTTGTGGAAAATACAATATCACACCTGTTGATAGCATTGACCCGTGGAAGATCAAGCTGGCTGTGGTAGACCTGGATAAAGCGCTCGCGTCAAGCGGGGAGAGGATTGGTGCTTTATTGATCGTTGGCGGAGATGAGGTCGTTCCATTCCACCGCTTGCCGAATCCCACCGATGATTCAGATGAGTCAGTGCCATCAGATAGTCCATACGGCGCGCTGGATACGAATTATTTCATCACTGATTGGCCAGTGGGCAGGCTCCCAGGTGAGCACGGAACAGATGCCGGTCTACTGCTTGAGCAGCTGCGAAATATCAAGGATTCTCATATTGAAGTTCCCGCTGCTAATTCTCTTTTCGATTCAATCCTGCGCCTCCTCTTCTTCTGGAACTCGAGCCTGTCTGACCACCATACCAATGTGGGTTACACGGCTTCTGTGTGGAGACGTTCATCCCTGGCAACGTTCCGTCCTGTTGGTGAAGGCAAGAACCTGTATCTATCTCCAAATGGGAAGACAATGAATTTTGATGCGAAGCGGCTTTCAGAAGCCCAGATTGGGTATTTCAATGTGCACGGGGTCGAGGATGCCGGTGAATGGTACGGGCAAAAAGACCCGGTTGAAAACGAAAGCGGTCCAGATTTCCCGGTGGCAATGCGACCGGTTGATGTGCAGCGCGTTACCAGTGCACCTCGAATCGTATACTGTGAAGCCTGTTATGGAGGTCATATCTTCGAAAAAACCGAAGAGCAGTCCATCGCCCTGACCATGCTTGGAAAAGGTGTGTTGGCAATTGTCGGGTCAACCACCATATCGTATGGTTCGGTGACGACCCCGTTGATCGGTGCTGACCTGATTGGTTACCTTGTATTGAAGAATTTACGTGACGGTCTCTCGATTGGATCCGCATTATTAAAGGCCAAAGTAGAATTTGTTCGGGAGATGAACCGGCGCCAGGGTTACCTGGACGGTGAAGACCAGAAAACGCTGATCTCTTTCGTCCTGTATGGAGATCCATTGGTGGCATATGATGAAAACCAGGCGATGAAAAAGGTAATGCCCCGAGACATGTCACGCCCGGTCATCAAGACCATCAGTGATTCGATGACACTTGACCAGACAAACAGAAGTACTGGCTCCGAAGATGATCGCGCAGGCTAAAACTCTGGTCAGGGATTACCTCCCGGGGATAGAAAATGCCGAGATTCGGGTCAAGAACCAGCAATACAACCAGCGTAACGGTAAGAAGACCACGACGCAATCAGGGCGGGTTGTTGTGAGTTTCAGTAAGCAGATCACACAGTCGGAACGAGTTCATAAGCAGTATGCCCGCGTCACGCTGGATAAACAAGGGAAAATGGTCAAGTTGACCGTATCAAGATAAGAGAAAAAAAAGACCTGACCGCGGATTCAATTCAATCCGCGGTCTTTTAATTTTACAGGATATTTATGGAATATAATTCAATATTATTAAGCCCAATAAATAGACAGGTGACCTGCAAATGAAAAAAATGACCGGCGCAGCAATCAGGCAATCTTTTATCGATTATTTCAAGGGAAAAGGGCACACGGTAGTTACATCCTCATCCCTGGTACCGGGTGGGGATCAAACGCTGTTATTCACCAACGCCGGGATGGTCCAGTTTAAGGATGTGTTCCTTGGGATGGATAAGCGGGAGTATACACGAGCGGTCAACTCGCAAAAATGTATGCGCGTAGCCGGTAAACATAATGACCTGGATGATGTGGGGCGCGATGATTCACACCACACTTTCTTTGAAATGCTCGGTAACTGGTCTTTCGGAGATTATTACAAAAAAGAAGCCATCAACTGGGCCTGGGATCTGCTGACCAGAGAATGGGGGGTTGATCCATCAAGTTTATACGCAACAGTGTTCAAGGATGATATTGGTGACATACCCGCGGATGATGAAGCCGCCTCAATTTGGCAACAGCAAGCGGGGATGGAGCCGAGTCACATTCTTTTCTTCGGACGTAAGGAAAATTTTTGGGAAATGGCAGAAACGGGTCCCTGTGGACCGTGCAGTGAAATTCATATCGATCGGGGAGAGGAATTCTGCAACAAGAAGGATATACCTGGCCATGTGTGCCGTGTGAACGGCGATTGCGCACGCTTTCTCGAGATTTGGAACCTGGTCTTTATTCAATACAACCGCGTCAACCTGACCCGGTTTGATCCGTTGCCTGCCAGGCATGTGGATACCGGTATGGGATTTGACCGTATTGTGTCAATCATGCAAGATGTCAACTCAAATTACCGCACAGACCTTTTTGCTCCCATGATAGAGAAGATTCGGGAACTTGCCGGTAAAAGTTCATCTGAAATGGACGCGGATTTTACTCCTTACCGGGTGATCGCCGACCACACAAGAGCGGCTTCATTTCTGATCGCGGATGGTGTGGTTCCGGGGAATATCGGCAGGAATTACGTCTGCCGCATGATCATCAGGCGCGCAGCCCGCTTTGGGTCCAAACTTGGCCTTACAGAACCCTTCATGGCGCAGATAGCCGGTGTGGTGATTGACCAGTATGGTTCTGCCTACCCGGAACTAGAAAAGAACCGGAAAACCATACTGGATAACCTGACCACGGGAAGAAAAACGATTTCAGAGAACGGTTGAAGGAGGAGTTTCACACCTAGAAGAACTTCTCGAGGAATTGAAACATGACGGGAAATCTGTACTCGACGGGGGTAAGGCATTTGATCTCTACGCCACGCATGGTCTTCCGCTTGAAATCACACGGGATATTGCGCGTGAAGTGGACCTTGATGTGGATGAGGTAGGATTTAAGAAAGCGATGGAAGACCACAAGATTAGCTCTGGTGCCGGCAAAGCGATAGGGGTGATGGGCGGCGACCAGGTGGAAATCTACCGGAAGGCATTTAACGCACTGGTTGAACGAAGGGAAGATTCCTTCTAGCGGAGTTGCACATGACCCTTACCGCTGGCTGGAACTTGAAACCAGCGTCATCGGGCTGTTCTCTGAAGGCGAGGTTCTTGAAACCGCAGTAACCGGCAGCGAGGTGGAAGTGATTCTCCCTCAAACAGGGTTTTATATCGAATCCGGCGGGCAGGTGAGCGATACCGGCAGTATCGCAGCGGTTGATGGCAGTTGGGAAATTAAAGGTAGACGATGTACGGCGACCCGCTGCGGGAATCATCATCCACATAGGTGAAGTTGTGAAAGGAACAGTTAAGACGGGTGACAGTGCGTACCTGAAGGTAGATCGGCAGAGGCGTATGGACATCATGCGCAACCATACTGCCACACATCTGCTTCACGCTCAGTTGCACAAGATTCTGGGCGATCATGCCCGCCAGGCGGGGTCGCTTGTAGCACCCGACCGGCTGCGGTTTGACTTCACCCACCCCGAGGCGCTAACCCAGGAACAGCTGGATTTGATCGAAAGTGGTGTAAACCGGGAAATCCTTTCCTCGCATCAACTGTCTATCAAAGAGAAATCTCTGCAAGACGCGATGGCTGAAGGTGCCATGGCCTTGTTTGGAGAAAAATATGGTGAGAAAGTCCGCACGGTTACCATAGACGAAGAAGAGCCAATTTCCTATGAGTTATGTGGCGGAACCCACGTGGAGAATACGGGTGACATTGGCACCTTCATCATCCTCAGCGAGGGGAGTGCCGCTGCAGGGATCAGGCGCATAGAAGCCGTGACCGGAAGCGCTGCTTACGAGGTGATCCGTTCCCGCAACAAGATCCTGCACCGTGCTGCCAGGCTGACCAATTCCTCAGTTGAAGAGGTGGTATCAAAGATCAATTCATTGCAGGACGAAATTGAATCCTTGCGAATCGAATTGAGCAGTACGCGTCAGGAGTGGGTGAAGGCCGAGTTTGAAGAAAAACTTTCTCAAACTACTCAGGTTACAGGTATCCCGGTGCTCTCTGTCCTCCTGAAAGGTGCGGACGTGGAGAGTATGCGGCAGATGACCGACATATTCCGACAGAAAAATCCCTCTGGCATAGTGGCGATCGGTTCGATCATAAACGATAAGCCAATGATCATCTGCGCGGTAACAGAAGATCTGGTAAAACGCGGATTGAACGCCGGTGAATTTGCCAGGCACGCTGCTGAAATTGTCGGCGGTAGCGGTGGCGGGCGACCTGTACTGGCGCAGGCGGGTGGGAAGGACGCTTCCAGACTGCCTGAAGCACTTGCCAGCATTATTGAGTTGGTCAAACAAAAACTGACTTAGTTAAATAGGAAAAACTCCCTGCAAAGGGAGTTTTTCATGGAAATTAGACATTACTCGTTTTCGGGCATCCAGCAGCACAACACCAGTTCCTTGGCGGCTTTTACCTCATCCAATCGACCAACGGGTGTGTTATGGGGTGCTTCCTTGAGTAAAGCGGGTTTGTGTGGGCTTCATCCGCGATCTTCAACATGGCATCCGCGAACGCGTCGAGCGTCTGTTTACTTTCTGTTTCCGTGGGTTCGATCATCAACGCTTCATGAACAATTAGCGGGAAGTAATTTGTTGGTGGATGGAAATCATAATCCATCAGCCGCTTGGCGATATCCAGTGCGTGTATCTCCGGAGCATCAGCCCAGATCCCTTCGACAACGAATTCATGCATATAGGTGCGGTCGTAGGGCAAGGTATATCTCCCGCGCAGCAGTGACAGGAGATAATTGGCATTCAATACCGCGTATTCAGAGATCTTGCGCAACCCATCCGGTCCGTGCATGCGGATGTAGGTGTATGCCCGAACCAGTACGCCAAACTGCCCGTGGAAAGATTTGACCCTGCCGATGGACTTAGACGGGGTTAATCAAACCATAGAGGGGAGCGATATCGTCAGTGGCTGCTTCGATGATACCCACGATGGGAGCCGGGAGGAAATCCGCCAGTTGAGCAGTCACTGCCACCGGACCAGCGCCTGGACCACCTCCGCCATGTGGTGTGGAAAAGGTTTTGTGCAAATTGAAGTGCATCACATCAAAGCCCAGGTCACCCGGACGGGCAATACCTAATAACGCGTTAAGGTTGGCACCATCTCCATAGACCAGCCCGCCTGCCTGGTGAACGATCTCATTCACCTCGCAGACATTCTCGTCAAACAAGCCAAGCGTGTTGGGATTGGTCAGCATCAACCCGGCAATGGTGTCATCGCAGATCTCCCTGAGGCCTGGCAAGATCCACGTTCCCGCGCGCGTCAGAGGGAACATGAACAACCTCGAAGCCGGTCATCGTCGAGGTGGCCGGGTTGGTGCCATGCGCTGAATCCGGCACGATGATACGGGTGCGTTTCTCATCTGACCTGGATTCGTGGTAAGCCTTAATGATTTTTACACCGACAAATTCACCCTGTGCACCGGCAGATGGCTGTAAAGTCACCGCAGCGAATCCGCTGATTTCCTTAAGATGTTCCTGCAGCTGATACATCAGCGCCAGGTTACCCTGCACTGTTTCAATAGGTTGAAGGGGATGTGTGCCGCTGAAACCGGGGATCCTGGCTGTAGCCTCATTGATCTTGGGATTGTATTTCATTGTGCATGAGCCGAGCGGATAAAAACCCTTGTCAATGCTGTAATTCAGCGTGGAGAGATGGGTAAAGTGGCGTATGACATCAACTTCGGATACTTCAGGGAATGGAAGATCAGACCGTCGCAGGTCATCTGCAAGTTCAACATGCGGTACATCAGAAGCTGGAAAGCGAAAACCCACCCTCCCGTTTGAAGATAATTCATATATTGTGGGTTCAGTCATTTACGGCCTCCTGTAAAGCAGCGGCGAAAGCGTCGATATCCTCTTTTAGTACCATTTCAGTTACAGCAATCAACATGTGATCTTTTAACTCCGAGTAGGAGAGACCGAGGTCATAACCACCTAAAAAGCCCATATCCAGCAGTTTATTGTTGACATCGGTAATGTTCACCGGGCATTTGACAACAAACTCGTGGAAGAATGGTCCCTTAGTCACCACCTCAAAACCGGGTACTTTGTTGATCTGATTTACCGCGTAATGGGCTTTCTGGTAGCAAAGGTCCGCAACCTGCTGCATGCCGTGCTTTCCGAGCAGGCTCATATAAATTGTCGCTGCCAAGGCCATCAATCCCTGGTTGGAGCAAATATTGGAAGTAGCTTTTTCGCGCCGGATATGTTGTTCACGCGCGGTCAGGGTCAAAACATAGCCGCGCCTGCCGTTGGCGTCCTTGGTTTCCCCGACAAGCCTGCCGGAAAGTTTTCTGACATAATCTTTGCGAGTGGCAAAAAAGCCAAGGTATGGCCCGCCATATGAAAGGGGGATACCAAGGGGTTGACCTTCGCCGACAACAATGTCAGCCCCCAACTCACCGGGGGTTTTCAATACGCCAAGCGCGGTGGGATTGACCACGAAAGCGACCAATGCGCCGACTTCATGTGACCGTATGACCAATTGCTTGAAATCCTGGATGCGCCCGAAGAAATCAGGATACTGTATTACTACCAGAGCAGTTTGATCATCGATCAACCCTGCCAGGTCTTCGGGCTTATCAGAAAAATCAGCCGGTAACTTGCCGGTAACAATCTCAATATCTTCGTATCCGCATAGGTACGAACAAATCACTTCCCTGTATTGTGGGTTTACAGCAGGAGAAAGGATGATCCTGGCACGCTTACCCCTGAAATGGTGGTATGCCATCACGCCTGCTTCTGCTGCTGCCGTAGCACCGTCATAGTGCGAGGCGTTGCATACTTCCATGCCTGTCAGGTTGGCGATCAATGTTTGGAATTCGAAGATTGCCTGAAGTGTTCCCTGCGAGATTTCAGGTTGATACGGGGTGTACGCTGTGTAAAATTCACCCCGCCTGAGTAGAGAATCAACGGCCGCCGGGATGTAGTGGTGGTAAACACCTGCACCCAGGAAACACACCAGGTCGTCAACGGTGTCATTAGCCGCGGCATATTCACTCAGCTCAGCAAGTACTTCCATCTCGGTGACACCAGCGGGAAGGTCCAATTTCGGGAAGCGATATTTTTCCGGAACATCAGTGAAAAGGTCCTTGAGATCCTTAACGCCGATGCTCTTCAGCATCGCTTCCTTTTCAGCCTCAGTATGAGGAATGAACATTTAATGTCCTCTTGTCTCGCAAAACGCGGTATATGCTTCTGCATCCATCATCGCATCCACTTCGTTTACGTCCGATAATTCAATCTTGAGCATCCATGCTGCACCAAATGGATCCGAGTTGATCAGTTCAGGTGTGTTGGCCAATGCTTCGTTTACTTCAATAACTTTCCCGCTTACTGGGGATTTTACGTCCGCTGCCGCTTTCACAGATTCAATGGTCGCCACAATTGCGTTCTTTGCGATTGCGTCACCCACTGAAACGTTGCCTTCAAAGAACACCACGTCCGAGAGCTGGTCCTGGGCATAATCGGTGACGCCAAGGGTCGCGATATTTCCTACGACTAGAATCCATTCATCAGAACTTGCGTATTTCAACTCTTTCGGTGCGTTCATGGTTCCTCCTGGATTTATTGTTTTAGATATTAATGTAATATTGTCAACAAGAAATTACTGACTCTTACATGGAACAATGATGGTTCCATGCATCCTGTTCATATTCATTCTATAAAGCAGTTGGAAAAAAGTCAAGAACGTTGGACAGGTGAGGGTTTCTTTCTGTGTTTCCTCAAATTGAGGCTTGTGGCAAAGAATGCCAGGAAGCCTAACAACCTGATGGCTGATGCCACGATAAGGCCAGTTTGAATTGAAAATGCATCCGCAATGAACGTACCAATCATGGGCGAGAAAATCGCTGCCAGAAATTGCATCATCTGGGCAAATGAGACGAATATCGCGCTGTATTCAATCGGGACAGTCTTCATCAATTCATCAAAGAATACCAGGTCAAGACCCGCCTGGAAGATACCGGCAAGGCCGGCAAATACCGCTATCTGCCAGGGTACAACTGTCAATGATATCAGCAGGGGATAAAGTGAAATCCCGAGGGTTGTCCACACCAATACTGCGCGCGATCCTCTCTTACGGGATTGCCTGGTCCAGAAGAAGTAACCGATCACGAGAATGGCAGTTTGCGTCATGGTGATGATCGAAATCCAGCCATCAGTCGCGTGAACCACCCGGACGAGGTAAAGGGGGATCAAGGGAGCGGATAATTGGATTCCACTCATGACAAGCAATCGTTTAGCCAAGAAAATGATGAATGGTTTTTCACTCCAAACAAGGTCTTTGAATTCTTTCGCCTGTTTCCTGATATTGCGGCTGTATTCGAGCGGGGGTGGCGTTGACGGCGGGAGCACAATATGTGACGAGTAGTAATAACTGATCAAACCACCTAAAGATAAACCGATAAACATCAACTGATAATTAAGCGGAAAGAGGATATTGTCCAGGAGCAAGCCAATACCAAGGACCACCAGCGTGGTTGTGAGACCCATGGTAGACCAGCGGCGTGACATCAATTCAAAGCGCCGGTCAGGTCCTGCTACCGCGTTCATCACCACAGAAAATGCTATCGCGACGAGGGATTGGGGGATAGTCGCGATTGCCCAAATGAGCAGGATAGAATTCACCAAAATACTATCTGGGAGAAGGAAGGAAATCAGTCCAGTCAGCGCATAACTGGTGATAACCATGAGGCGGGCAATGCTGAACCATTTAATAATATTCGACTGCCGCTGCAGAAATCTTCCCAGTGGTATCGCCAGTAACAGGCCGGTTAATGCCGGCATGGAGGATAGTAATCCGACCTGGAAGGAGGTAGCGTTAAGATAGGTCAGGAAGACCGGTAAAAATGGGCTTGCGGCATTGGCAATACCGACACCAATGGCATCGATCTGAACATTGCGAAAATTCCGTTTATCCCTGTCAGAGAGGAATAGTTGTCGAGTAGATTGTGCTTGATTTTTCACAAATATCGTTGATTACCTGTTCTCTTAATGGTCGATTATACCAATTTGTTTATCAAGCTCTTACTGTAAGTCATACCGTACTCTGTAATTTCTGTTAAGGTATAATTCCATGTGGAAGGAAAGAAAGAACGCAACTAATATCTAATAATGGAAGACTAGCGCATGGACCGGCAGCAATGCCAGGTTGACGAGGATGAGGGTTCTTTACCGCAGGGTAAAGTTAACCGGGTTGACCGGGAAAATCGAGAGATCAGCGGATGCCCTCCGGATCGACAAGATCTGAACTTTCCATTACAAATTTCTATCCTTTCCTACTGAGGTCTCTATCCTCAGAATATTTATGTCTCGTCATAGGAGGATGATATGTGTGGAATCGTCGGTTATATCGGAGAAAAAAATGCCACTCCGATCATACTAAATGGTCTAAAAAAGCTGGAATACCGGGGATATGATTCAGCAGGAATCGCTGTATTGACGGATGGTCTCATTGAAGTCCGCCGCAACGCGGGTAAATTGAGCAATCTCCAGGAAAACGTTAAGGAATTACCCATTAGCGGAACCATGGGTATCGGTCATACCCGCTGGGCTACACACGGTGAGCCGACAGCCAGGAATGCACACCCTCATCTCAGCAGCAGCGGCGAAGTGGTGGTCGTTCATAATGGGATCGTTGAAAATTTTATCGAACTAAAAGAAGAACTTGTAGCCGAAGGGGTGGTTTTCCAATCGGACACAGACACGGAAACAATTGTCCACCTGGTAGAGAAATATTTTTCGGTGACCGGCAACCTTGAAAGTGCCGTCCGTAAAGCGCTCGAACTGCTTAAAGGCGCACACGGGATTGTAGTATTCTCCTCCCGGGAACCTGATAAGATCATCGCCGCCCGCATCGGTAACGCTGGGGGAGTTGTGATCGGGTTGGGGGAAGGTGAAAATTTCATTGCCTCAGACATCCCTGCCATTCTGGAACACACAAGAAAATTAATTTTTCTGGAATCAAGGCAAATGGCGGTGGTGACGCGCGAACATGTTGCGATTTCAACCATTGAAGGTACTCCGTTAAAAGCGCAGGTATCATCTGTCGCATGGGATCCGGTATCCGCTGAGAAAGGGGAGTACCGCCACTTCATGCAGAAGGAGATACACGAACAGGTACGTTCGTTGACGGACACGCTGGCAGGGAGAGTTGATTTCAAGGAAGGTCTTATTCGGCTGCCGCAGTTGAATTTGAACGTAGAAAAAGCACGCAGCATAGAGAAGATCATTCTGACAGCCTGCGGAACAGCTTCACACGCCGGAATGGTGGGCAGAACGCTGATTGAGAGGATAGCCAAAATTCCAGCGACAATGGAAATAGCATCAGAATTCCGTTATTCAGACCCGATTGTAGATAAAAATACTGTTGTGATCGCAATCAGCCAATCCGGTGAGACAGCCGATACACTGGCTGCCATGGAAGAAGCCCGGCACAAAGGGGCGACCGTTTGGTCAATCGTGAACGCGATCGGCTCACAGGCAATGCGGATAGCCGATGGTTATATTTCAATGCAGACAGGTCCCGAGATTGGTGTGGCTTCGACCAAAGCCTTCACCGCTCCGCTGGTTGACCTGTACATGCTGGCTGTCTTACTTGCAGATTTGCGAGGGGTACTGCCTGCAAAAGATCGTAAACGTCTGGTCGATGACCTGCGGCTGGTACCGGAGCTGGCAGGGCGCTGCCTGGATAGGGAGGGCGAGGTTGAAGACATCGCGCTGCTATTAAAAGACAGCAGGGATATGCTTTATTTGGGGCGCGGGATCAATATGGCCATCGCGTATGAAGGAGCGTTAAAATTAAAGGAAATCTCATACATTCATGCGGAGGCTTACCCGGCTGGTGAAATGAAACATGGTCCAATCGCCCTGATCGATGAGAATATGCCGGTACTAGCAATTGCCATCAGAGATCCCTGGTACGAGAAGATGATTTCACAGATCGAACAGGCTAAAGCGCGCGGCGGTATCGTTATTGCCGTGGCTACAGAAGGGGACGAGCGGGTTGCCTCTTTGGTCGACCGGGTACTTTGGGTGCCGGATACTCCGTGGATGCTAAGCCCGGTGATTACCTCCATACCACTACAAATACTGGCATATCATATCGCCACAATGAGAGGTCTGGATGTGGACCAACCCAGGAACCTGGCAAAGTCCGTTACGGTAGAATAATCGAGTTTAAGAAAATCGCCTGATCCTTCAGGCGATTTTTTTGTAAATCCCATCCAGCAGGATTTCAAGTGTATTTTTTACCAACAACTTATCCTTGATCAAGGATGAGAGGAATTCCTGCTCTACTTTTATCATTGGTCCGGTTTTTCCTGCCTGCCAGCGCAAATGAATCCCATAAAACGACAATCGATTAATGATCATATTTAACCTGATTGCTGGTGAAACACTGCGATCAATATTATCGCAACTTTGGTCTAGAATTCCGTTCGCAAGTAGGTCAGCAGGATCATTTATGGAGATAGATTTGTCTGGATAATTAGGAAAATTCGTGGTCAAGAGAGAGATGATCAACCTGGAAAGTGATTCTGGGGCAGGTTTGATCAATCTGAACTGCCGCGCTGGCCTGCCTGCACCTGATTGATAGGATTCTTGCAGTGTAACAATTTCACCTTGTTTGAGTAACAGGCGGATGTGATAATGGATATCCGCTTTTGTTAAATCCAACACCCGGCTCAGCTGTTCAACCGTGGCTGAGTCGTTAATTTCCAGAAACTGTTTGATTCTTGATGATGTATTCATTGTAAGGTGAGTAAATAGTAAAAATAAATTTATACTAATTATACACTTGACAACTCCAAAAGACAAGCATACAATGAAATTAATTCCTTTTGTGAGGTATCCATGGACGATAGATTAGTCTTGAACAACCCGGAGTTTGATATTCCTGCAGAACTGAAGCAGCAGGTAACGATCACGACACTGGAGCGCATATATAACTGGGGGCGCAGCAACTCCCTCTGGCCAATGATGTTCGGGTTGGCGTGTTGCGCGATAGAGATGATCTGTACCGCTGCCAGCCGTTATGATTTTTCACGTTTTGGCATGGAAGTCATGCGTCCCAGTCCACGCCAGGCAGATGTGATGATCGTCGCGGGTACAGTAACGAAAAAAATGCTTCCACAAATCGTCAGGTTATACAACCAGATGTCACTTCCCAAATACGTGCTTGCCATGGGCGCATGTGCTTCGGGTGGTGGTCCTTTCAAGGAAGGCTACAACGTGGTACCGGGAATTGATACATACATTCCGGTGGATGTTTACGTTACTGGCTGTCCACCCACACCTCAGGCGTTGTTGAATGGATTAATTACGTTACAGGAAAAGGTAAAGAAGGAACAATTAAAGCAGTCCGGTTGGTATGACAGTAAGTCGACAGAAGAGGTTCCCATACCAGTATTAGGTCCTGATATATACGACCCGCGCAAGAATGTGCTCATCCATGCTGAAACGCATAAGCCTGAAGAACCATCTTCGGACACAATAGTAACCGAAGGAGAAGTAGCATGAGCGAACAGGGCGTTGTGGATTCAGTTTACGCTGATTTGATCACTCGGTTTTCTCCTGATATCGCGAATGATGAACGACCGGGGTTTTCGGGTGTTATCGTTCTGCCTGGCTCGCTCGTTATAGTTCTTACCTACTTGAGGGATGATCTGGGGTTTGATTACCTGTCGTCGGTAACTGCGGCAGATGATTTTCCCGATGATCAGATGGAAGTGGTTTACCACCTTTACAAGACCATAGGTGGCAAGGGTTTGGAGCTCAAGGTTTTTGTCACGCGTGAAGAACCCGTCGTTCCCAGCCTGACGCATCTATTTCCTGGTGCGGACCTTCAGGAACGGGAAGTGTGGGATATGTACGGCATCCGCTTCTCCGGGCATGATGACCTCAGGCGCCTGCTGCTTTGGGAGGGTTTCACGGGTTACCCGTTGCGAAAAGATTGGAAGGAACCCCTTTTTGAGGAGGATGTAAAGCCTTTCAAGAATCGTTGGCCGGAAGGAAAAGGATTTCATCTCGAGGCAACCAATCCCTTCAACGATAACGTGCAGTATCCCAGGGAGTTTAATCCTGAAAACTGGTCACCGGACCTGGACCAAAGTCTCTACAATTCACTGACTTCAATGCTGGTGAAAAGCAGCGATGAAATGAAAACTGACCGGATGGTTGTCAATATTGGTCCGCAGCACCCCTCAACTCACGGAGTTTTCCGCATGGCAGCTGTGCTTGAGGGTGAAACCGTGGTGGCGCTTAAACCAGTATTGGGTTATATGCACCGTAATCATGAGAAAATTGGCGAGCGCAATACCTTCCTGCAAAATATGCCGTACACCGACCGTCTGGATTACCTGTCTTCAATGAGCAACAATTTCGGATACGCGATCACGGTGGAGAAACTACTCGGTGTTCAGCCACCAGAAAGGGCTGAGTATCTACGCGTCATGATGGCTGAACTCACCAGGATCGCAAGCCACATCATGTCGATTGGATTCCTGCTGAATGACCTGGGCGCGTTTTTCACCCCTTCTCTTTACGCGCTCGAGGAACGCGAATTGATCCTGGATATCTTCGAATCTGTTTCAGGATCGCGCATGATGTGCAATTATTTCCGCTTTGGTGGTGTGGTGAGGGATATCACTGAAGCTGATTTCCTCAAAGTCAAACACTTGGTAGAAAATCGTCTTCCCAGGAAGATCGATGATCTTGACCGTTACCTGACCGAAAACGAGATTGTCCGTTCACGGTGCGAGGGAGTCGGCGTGCTGACATCTGAAGACGCGATCGCGTTTTCATCAGCTGGTCCGATATTGCGAGCTTCAGGGGTACCCTACGACATCCGTCGGGCGGATCCATACGGCATCTACGATCGCTTTGAATTTGATGTTTGCTACCGCAACCACGGAGACGTCTATGACAGGTACCTGGTGCGACTTGATGAAATTCGCCAAAGCTTGCGCATATTGAAGCAGGTGATCGACCAGATCCCAGCTGAAGGTCCGGTGATGTCTGGAAAGGTCCAATACCAGGTGAAAGTTCCACCCGGAGAATCATATGGTAGGGTTGAAGGACCGCGCGGAGAACTGGGCTTTTACGTCGTTTCAGATGGTAAAACAAACCCGAAGCGTTATCATGTGCGCGCACCATCGATGATCAACCTCACCAGTCTTGAGCGAATGTGCGTTGGCGGGAAGATTGCAGATGCTGTTACCGTGTTGGGTTCGGTGGATATTGTTCTTGGTGAAGTGGACCGGTAGGAAAGGCGGAACGATGAACGGTATTGGCATTATTAAAGGTTTGGCGGTAACGATAGGGCATTTCTTCTCAACCTACCTGGTCGATCTGTTTGGTTCCAAAAGGGCAGGTTCTCGAAGAGGAACACTTGAATCTGACGGGTTGTTTACTGTTCAGTACCCGGAAGAATCGGTCGTCATTCCTGAAGAATTCAGGGTCATCCCTTTCCTTGTTTATACGCTGAACGATGAAGGTGCGAGGAAATATCGGTGTACAGCTTGTGGTATCTGCGCCAAGGTTTGCCCGACCCAATGCATCTGGATAACAAGAAAGAAAGACGAAACTACTGGAAAACCTGTACCGGAATCTGCCGAATTCTATATTGACATAGATAAATGCATGAATTGTGGGTCCTGCGCGGAATTTTGCCCGTTTGACGCGATTAAAATGGACCATGATTTCAGAATCTCATCCTATGTGCGTGGTGAAACTCACATCTACAACAAGGAAAGACTGGGAAAACCGTTGGAATACTATGCTAAAATTCGTCCAGCCAATTACGCGCTTGAAGAGGCAGAAAAGGCTGCAAAAGTTCAGTCCGGGTGATATGAGAGAAAATGTTGAACACTGATACCGAGATTCTTTTTCCGTTGAGGGTGATACCCTCTTTGCGTGATCTTCGTGGGGACAAATGGAAAGAATTGATTGACCGATTGTCAGTTCAGGATGCGGATGAATCTGAATTGGCAGCATTCAGCCTGATGATGGTTAGATTGGGAAGTTGTTCAGCTTGTAATGCTGATTCTTTTCGCGCCATGCGCGGTTGCACCCATTGTGCCCGGTTAACGATCAGGCGATATAAAGGGACAGATGAAGACTTGCTTGAATTGTTTAACAACGCCCGTGAAGATTTGGTTGAATACATAACGAAAAATCAATAACAACAAGGATTTCAAATGCCCTCAGTTGAAGAAATTACCAATGCGCTTCGGAAAGTGATCGAACCCGAACTGCATAAAGATCTGGTTACCTTGAAGATGGTCGAAGACGTTAAGGTTAGTAACGGAAACGTCGAGTCTAACCATTGTTCTAACCACACCAGCCTGCCCATTAAAGTCAAAGATTGAAAATGAAGTTCGCGACGCGATTTTGTCTGTTACAGGTGTGAAAACGGTGAGCATAAATATGACAGCGAGGGTACCTTCGGATGGCCTGGACCGGCAGGCATTATCGCTCCCCGTGAAGAACGCTGTTGCCATAGCTTCGGGAAAAGGGGGAGTGGGAAAATCGACGGTGGCGGTGAATGTAGCCGTCATCCTTGCTATGAAGGGCGCAAAGGTAGGTTTGCTGGACGCGGATATTTATGGTCCGAACATTCCCACCATGATGGGTGTGGATACCTTACCAGCACCAGAAAATGGCCGCCTAATCCCCGCTGAATCCTATGGCGTAAAATTGATGTCCATTGGCTTTATGGTCAGAAAAGGACAACCTTTGATTTGGCGCGGCCCTATGCTTCACAGTGCCATCAGGCAGTTCCTGGCAGATGTTGATTGGGGTGAACTGGACTACCTGATCATTGATCTGCCCCCGGGAACCGGAGATGCGCAGTTGAGCCTGATGCAGCATATTCCTTTGAGTGGTGGCGTCATCATTACCATGCCTCAGCTGGTATCCATTGAAGACGCCGACAGGGGACTTCAGATGTTCAGAGAGATGAACGTTCCTGTGCTTGGGGTAATCGAAAATATGAGTTACCTGGCATTACCGGATGGAACAACCTTGGATTTGTTTGGTAAGGGTGGGGGTAGAAACCTGGCGAAAAAGGCTGGTGTGCCTTTCCTGGGTGAAATTCCAATCGAACCCGCGGTTAGGGTTGGTGGCGATTCGGGTAAACCCGTTGCGATCAGCTCTCCGCAATCAGCCGCAGCGCAGGCATTAAACGCGATCGCTGAGGCAATAGCTGCGCAGGTTAGTATTGCGGCGCTTTCAGAAAAGAAACAGCTGGAAGAAAATAAGGAATCATCGTGATGGAGCCCTCAGTAATACAGAAAATTGTAGGGGTGAGGTTTTCCAAGGTCGGTAAGATATACAATTTTGATGCGACCAAAATGGAAAACATTCAAAAAGGGGATATTATTGTCGTTGAGACCAGCCGAGGTTGGCAACTGGGAGAGGTGATCACGATCGCACTACCTTCAGATCAACCTTCCGATTGTTCATGGAAGCCACTCGACCGGTTGGCAACCCCCAAGGACTTGGTACAGCGTCAATACTGGCAAAACAAAGAACCCGATGTAATTGAACAATGCAAGAACCGGGTTAAGGAATTGCGACTGCACGGCATCAAAATCGTTACCAGTGAATACAGTTTTGATGGCTCACGGTTAAATATACTGTTCAGCAGCGATACCGAAGATAAGGTCGAATTGAAATCATTGCGGACCGATATGCAGCGGCTTTTTGCACCGGCACAGGTGGAGTTGAGGCAGATTGGACCGAGGGACGTGGCGAAGATCATGGGCGGGATGGGCGCTTGCGGATTGGAATCCCGCTGCTGCACAAGGTTTATCACGGAATTTTCCTCAATCTCGATAAAAATGGCAAAGGAACAGGGAATTTCCCTGACCCCAACAGAAATTACAGGTATGTGTGGTCGGTTGCGCTGTTGCCTGATCTATGAATATGATAACTATGTTGAGGCAAGAAAGTTGCTACCCAAGAAAAATAAGAAAGTGATAACACCGAACGGTGAGGGAAAAGTGGTGGATGTTTACCCGATCCGTGGCTCGGTGCTGGTGGAAATACCCGAAGTCGGAAAAAAGGAATTCGATAGAGAAGACATAAAACTAGTGGAAGAACGCGAAATCATCAATAAAGCAGCGTCATCCTTTGTTGCCAAACACGGGGGAGGTGGTTGCGGTCAATGCAACCGCCAATGATCCATGACTGTCAACCCAAATCCTGAAGGGTGGGATAGTCCAAAAAGGATACTGGTTATCCTGGCACACCCGGATGACCCTGAATTCTTTTGCGGGGCGATGATCGCGCGTTGGTGCTCATTAGGGCACAAGGTCTCATATTGCCTGCTAACCAGGGGTCAACGCGGTTCGCAAGATCCAAAGATGGATTCCACAACAATGGGTAGTATCAGGATGAAGGAGCAAATCGATGCGGCTGCCAGGTTGGGGGTCAGTGATATACATTTTCTGGATTATATAGATGGCGAACTAGTGCCAGATATCCACCTGAGAGAAAACATCATCAAGGAAATTCGTTGTGCAAAACCTGATGTAGTCGTCACTTGTGATCCCACCAACCTATTTCCTGCGGAAAATCGTATCAATCACCCGGACCATCGTGCAGCCGGGCAGGCTGTGCTGGATGCTGTATTTCCAGCGGCCGGGAATCCGGCATACCAGTTTGATGATGGTCTTGTCGCAAATGAAGCGCACAAAGTGGCAGAGATATGGATGGCATTAACCAGGCAGCCTAACTTTATCATCAGTCTGACGGATTTCCTGGATCAAAAGATTGATGCTTTATTGTGTCATCACTCTCAATTAACCGCTACTTCTGCGGAACTGCGTAAAAGGTATGAAGGGCAGTTTGAGCATGACCCTGCAACCGGAAAGCCTGAATACAAAGAAAGGTTTTTGAGGGTAAAACTCGACGCTAAATAATCGTATTAAACTGATTAGATATTGAAAATAAGTGACATTTTTCCATATTGCGCGATTATGGACACTTAGATATAATAAATACATCTGAATAAACAGATTATATCAAGTGGTTTTATGTCAATGCCAAAGAACAACCTCTCCCATTTTCTAAATTACCTCGCATCGATTCCAGTTGATGCTGACCAACGGATTCCTCCATTAAGTGAATTGAGCAAAGATATGGGTCTCAGTATCGCCACACTGCGGGAGCAGATGGAGGCTGCCAGGCTGTTGGGGGTTGTGGATGCCAGACCCAAGGTGGGGATAAGAAAAGTGCAATTTATTTTTAAGCGGGCGATTAAACCAGCATTTGAGTATGCGGTCGCTTCTGATTCAATTTCATTTCACCAGTTCGCTGATCTAAGAAAGCATCTGGAATCATCCTATTTTATTGAGGCCTGCTCAGCGTTTAACAGCTTCAGATATTTCCAGACTTGAAGGCCTGATCCAGAGCGCGCAAACAAAAATTGCCGCTTTTCCAGGTCAGACCCCAACCGAAGAGCACCGGGAATTCCATACCTTTTTCTATCACAGACTTGATAATCCATACCTGGATGGAATGCTGGATGCGTTTTGGGATGTGTACCATCTTAATGGATATGAAGTTTACCCTGACCTTGGTTATATTGAACGAATCTGGCAATATCACGCCAGGATCATTGGGCAAATCAAAACCGGGAATTATGCACAAGGATTATCGCTGCTTCTGGAACATATGGACCTGGTCAATCAACGAGAGAAAGTGATCCCTAGGTTGTCATTTGAATAAAAACATTCTGACGGAGTCTCCGCACACATGAACAAATCCGTAATGATCGAAAACGATTTCTGCATCACCTTCAGTACGATCAACGGCTCGGGAAGCGCGACCGCGAATATCACTCTCATGCGCGCCTTGTTCCGAATGGGCATCCCTGTATCGGGAAAGAATATTTTTCCTTCCAATATCCAGGGACAGCCAACCTGGTTTACGCTGCGCTTAAGCAAAAAGGGTTACCTTTCACGGGTCGAAGATGACGATATTGTGATTGCCATGAACCCGTCAACCATCGCCAAGGATATCTCCTGCCTGGTTTCCGGGGGTGTTTTGCTCATCCCTGACGATTTCCAATATACCAACCCCCGTGACGATATCATCACATACCAGATGCCGGTGCGGAGGTTGATCAAAGAAGCGGATATTCCAGCGAAGTTCCGGGATTATATTGCCAATATGGTATATGTGGGCGTGTTGGCTTCTTTGTTAAAGATCGACATGGATGCCATTTACCAGGCACTAGATTACCATTTCAAAGGGAATGAGAAGTCGATTGACATCAATTTTAAAGTCGTGAAGATGTCCTTCGAATGGGCTGAAATAAATTTACAAAAGACTGATAAGTTCGTTGCCTCCAGGATGAACGGAACCGAAGGCTACATCATGACTGACGGCAACACAGCTGCCGCGCTGGGAGCGATCTACGGCGGCGTTCAGTTCGCCGCGTGGTACCCGATCACGCCAGCTACCAGCCTTGCTGAGACGCTGCATGAATACCTGCCGCAATTGCGCAAGGATCCTGAGACAGGAAAAGAGACTTTCGCCATTGTACAGGCTGAAGATGAACTGGCTGCCATAGGTATGGCGATTGGAGCAGGTTGGGGGGGATTGCGGGCCATGACCTCCACCTCAGGACCGGGACTTTCGTTGATGACTGAATATATTGGCCTGGCGTACTATGCCGAAGTACCGGTGGTCGTGTGGGATGTGCAACGCGTGGGGCCGAGTACCGGGATGCCAACGCGCACCGCGCAGGGTGACCTGACGATGGTTAATTTCATGAGCCACGGTGATTCACAGATGCTCATCCTTATTCCCGGCACGATCAATGAATGCTTTGAATTCGGTTGGAAGGCATTTGATATCGCAGAGCGCTTTCAGACACCTGTGATTGTGCTTTCAGACCTTGATTTTGGCATGAACCAATGGATGACAAAGAAATTTGAGTATCCTGACAAGCCTATGGACCGGGGCAAAGTTTTGTGGGAAGAAGACCTGCAGCAACTGCTTGATAAAAACAATGGGGAATGGGGTCGGTACCTGGATATTGATGGCGATGGCATACCGTACCGCACATTACCCGGGAATAAACATCCAAAGAGTGGTCATTTTGTTCGTGGGACCAGCCATGATGAATATGCCAATTATTCTGAAGATGGTGAGGTCTGGGTCGAGAATTTTAACCGGATCGCACGAAAGATCGAGCTGGCGAGAGAATCACTCCCAGAACCCGTCATAGAATTGCAGGAAAGCGCGGAAGTCGGGATAATCGCATCAGGGTCTGTAGATCCAGCGGTGGAAGAAGCGCGGGATTTGCTGCACGACGAGGGGATGAGAACTGATTACCTTCGGATTCGGGGAATCCCGTTCTCCAAGGATGTGAAAAAATTCATCGAAGCTCACCGGGTGACATATGTGGTTGAAATGAATCGTGACGGGCAGCTATCACAGCTGCTTACGATGGATTTTCCGGATGTAGCCTATAAATTACAGAAGATTGCCCATATGGATGGTCTACCCCTGCCTGCAAAGTGGGTAAAAATGCAAATCGCTTCCAGAGAGGAAAAATAACATGGCTGGACCTTCTTCCCAATCCATTCAAAACACCAATCTGGCGGGTCTAACTCGGGCAGATTATCGCGGTGCTCCTTCAACACTATGCCAGGGGTGCGGGCATAATGGAATCGCGGCGCAGATCGTTGCCGCGTGCTTTGAAATGAACATCGTACCGGAAAACCTGGTCAAATTCAGCGGTATTGGATGTTCGAGTAAAAGTCCGACGTATTTTCTTGGCCGTTCTTTTTGTTTCAACGGTTTGCACGGCAGGATGCCCTCTCTCGCTCTAGGAGCGCTATTCGCGGATAAAACGCTCGAGGCGATCGGTATCAGCGGAGATGGCGATACCGCCAGTATCGGTTTCGGACAATTCAAGCATCTGGTGCGGCGCAACCTGCCTCTCGTGTACATCATCGAAAACAATGGCGTATATGGATTGACTAAGGGACAGTTCTCCGCGACGGCCGAAAAAGGCTTGTTCCTGAAACGACAGGGGACCAATCCTTTCACGCCAGTAGACCTGGCGATGGAAGCTTTGATCTCGGATGCCACATTTGTCGCGCGTTCCTTCGCGGGTGACCCGAAGCAGGTCAAAGAATTGATTAAAGCCGCAATTGCCCACCAGGGCATTGCTGTAATTGATATCATCAGTCCCTGTGTCACCTTTCATAACCACGAGAATTCCTTTCATTCGTATTCTTTCGGTAAATCTCACGAAGAACCGCTGCATGAGATTTCTCTGGTGCTGGCAAGAGAAGAGATCACGGTTGAAGATTTCGAACGCGGTACGACCAAGGAAGTGACGATGTATGATGGCAGTACGGTTGTACTGAAAAAGCTTGAAAGTGAATACGATCCTACCGATAGATGGCAGGCACTACGGACGCTTGAAGAAGCTGCACAAAATAATTGGCTTCTGACCGGTTTGCTTTACGTTGACCCGAATGTACCGACCTTGTTTGATAAATACAACCTGCCTGATACCCCCTTAAACCGGTTGCCTGCCCAAAAATTACGACCGACGCCGGAATCATTGGACCTGGTGAACCAGTCAATGTTCTAAAAGGAATCGATCCCCGATATTAAATTCAAATGGATGTCTGGTCGGGATCATGACATTTTCTATTACACCTGCCTGGTGTCGTTATGGATGGTACCTTCAAACAGGCGGGGCTTTAGCAGATTTCAAACCTTTTCACCAATTGCGTGAAGCAGCGCAAGATTTGGCGGTCGCATAGCCCCAACCGGGAACCCGGTTACCAACACAACCTGTTCACCGATCCTTAATTTCTTTCTTTTGAGGAGGTAATTATCAACACTACGGACCATTTCCTCCAGGCTGTCGGCATAAGGAACAAGGATGGGATTGACCCCCCAATAAAGGCTCATCAGGGACAGTGTTGCAGGCTCGGGAGTGAATGCGATGATCGGAACCCTGGGTCTTGTTTTCGACATCAATAAGGCGGTCTTGCCGCTTTGAGTGAAAACCGCCACATTGGATACATCCTGGTCGTGTGCCAATGTCTTTGCAGCAAAGGAAATCGCCAGGGCGTCATCTCTTAATGCGGCTTGTGGAAAACCTTCAACATGGCTCCATTCAACCATGTGTTTTTCAGCCTCGCGCACAATGTCAACCATCATTTTAACACTTTCAATAGGGTAATTGCCAGAGGCTGTTTCCGCTGAGAGCATGACAGCGTCAGTCCCGTCGTAAACCGCGTTGGCTACGTCCGATGCTTCTGCCCTCGTTGGTCGGGGATTGGAGATCATCGACTCGAGCATCTGCGTGGCGGTAATCACGATCTTGGCGTGGCGGTTGGCCATGCGAATTATCTCTTTCTGAACATTCGGTACAAGTGCAGGTGAGGTTTCAACACCCAGGTCACCCCGGGCAACCATCACGCCTTCAGAGGCATGCATGATTTCATGCAGATTCTTGATAGCAGCCGGTCGTTCCAGCTTGGCAATGATGGGTATGTTCTTCCTGGTGGGTTTTAATTCTTCGATGATTTTTTTAACATTGGTGATATCACTGGCCGATTCAACAAATGAAATCGCTATTAGGTCAACCTCATTTTCCAGACCAAAAGCAAGATCCGCTTTGTCTTTTTCGGTGAAACGTGCAATGCCAAGGTTTGTACCAGGCAAATTTACGCCTTTTTGTGATTTCAGGACACCACCCAAAACAACTCGTGTGTCGATGAAGTCATTTTTTACACTGGTTACCTGGAATTCGAGTTTTCCGTCATCCAGCAGGATGCGGTTACCTTGTTTTACAGCCCGGGTAAGATTTGGAACATCCAGGGGTAATGCAAGTTCATCTCCTTCATAATCCGCCTGGTAATCTCCCACCACAAACAACTTAACCCTGTCACCGGCGGTCAATTCAATGCCTTCTGGAGGGAGTATTCCAACTCTTAATTTCGGACCTTGAAGATCCTGAAGTATGGCCACCGGTTTACCTGTTTCAGCAGCGCATTCTCGTATCAACCTGATCATCTCAAGGTGCGAGGCATGTGTTCCGTGAGAGAAATTCAATCGTGCGACATCCATACCCGCCGTGATCAACTTTTTGATCATAGATTTAGTGGATGAACTTGGGCCAAGTGTGCACACAATCTTTGCGAATCTGGTCATTTTTCACCTGACTTTCAGTATATGAAATCTTTTCGAACCATACTAACTATTATATAGTCACAAGTTGTTAAAAAGAAAAACCGGGTGAAAAATCACACGGTTTTTCGATTTGGAATATTGATCAAGGCAGAAGCAGCCTGTACAAAACCGCTTTCTGTGCGTGAAGTCGGTTGTGAGCCTGAGGAAAGATAACGGAATGTCCACCATCAGCGACCTCATCTGTCAATTCCTCGCCCCGGTGAGCGGGGAGGCAGTGCATCACGATTACATCCTTGTCCGCTTCGTCAACCAGTTTCTGGTTCACCTGGAAGGGCGGGAATACGGCTTTGCGTTTTTCTGTTTCGGCTTCCTGTCCCATACTCGTCCATGTGTCTGTGTAAATGACGTGGGCATGCTTCACGGCTTCATGTGGGTCGCTAATGAACTTTAACACGCTGCCTGATTGCGCGGCAAATTTCACACCATCCTTGATGGCAGCTGGCAGCATTTCGTATCCTTCGGGACTGGCGAGGGTGAAGTTGGCACCCAATTTTGCGCAAATGTGCAATAGGGACACGGCCACGTTATTGCCATCACCGATAAAGGTGACGTTCAATCCCTTCAGCGCCCGGAATTTCTCAATGATGGTCAAAGCGTCAGCCATCGCCTGGCAGGGATGGTTGTAATCGCTGAGTCCGTTGACCACCGGGATGGAAGACCAGCGTGCGAGTTCAAGAACATGTTCGTGGGCGAAAACCCGTGCCATTATGGCATCCACATAACCAGCGATAACCCTGGCAACATCCGCGATCGATTCCCTCTGACCAAGCCCGATCTCAGCCGGTGACAGGTAGAGAGCATCTCCACCCATGTGCCGCATCGCCATATCAAAACTCATGCGGGTACGCAGGCTGGGTTTTTGGAAGATCATCGCCAGTACTTTTCCTTTGAAAAGCGGCTTGTTGCCATTGGCAAAATGCTCTTTTTTCAACTCAATTGCCAGGTCAAGCATGTCCTGCAGTTCAACCGGGGAATAATCTGATACTGCGAGAAAATCTCTTTTCATTCTGTCCTCTTTTTATTAGTGGTCTTTTGAATAATTTTTAGTATAACATAGGGCTAAATTCTATCAACAGACCTTAGGCTTTATCCTAGTTTTATTTTCCTAATCGCGTTCTTGGTCATATTATCCAAGATGGGGTGCAGGTTTTTTCCAACAATATTTTTTAAATTATATAAAAATTTTCCCTCAAAACCAGGCAGAATAATATATTTGTTTCTTGAAACACTCTTGATGATTTCTTTCGCTACAGCATCAGCGCTCATCAGCTTGGCGGAACCGGCTACCTGCTGTGTGACAAATGGCTTGTACTTTTTTTCATAATCCAGCTGGGGTGTGTGTGTATCAGGAGGAAAAACAATGGATATATGAATTCCATATGGTTTTAATTCGGATCGCAGCGCGTCAGTAAATCCCGTTACAGCGAACTTGGAGGCACTGTAAGCCGTGTAACCGTAGATACCTAAGAACCCTGCTATGGAAGATATATTTACGATAACGCCGGATCGACGTTCTTTCATCTTTCGGAACCAGGTTTTTCAGCACATTCACAGTACCAAAATAGTTGACATCCATCATCCAGTCAAAGATTTCGGGTTTTAGCGAGGTAAACGTGCCGGGATGAGCGACACCTGCGCTGTTGATCACAATATCCGGAACACCGTTTTGATGGGTGTAATCGTCAAGTATCTGGTTCAGTTCAACCCGTTTTGTAACATCCGCCTGAATGGTGATGATTGCTGCAGATTTGGTACCTTTTAATGTTCTCCAAATGAGTAGCAGCATTCTCAAGGAGCTGCGCCTGCCGGGAAAGGATCGCAACCTGGCAGTTCCTCTCAACCAGGAGGCTGGCCAAAGCCAACCCGATGCCACTTGAACCCCCTGTGATCAGGATCGATTTACCATCATAAAAATCCATCTAGTACTCCTGTTTAGGGATTAATGTCCGCAATTGCCGCAGGATCCACCAGAACAACCAGCACAACTTGAGGAATTGGATCTCGTGGAACCACCCTCCATTCTGCTGTTACAGGTAGATAAGACACGGACAGTCTTATCAGACTGGCAATGCTTACATTCAATCAAAGTGTCTGCCTCTCTGATGGAGCGCAGCGCTTCAAATTTTGTACCACAATCCTGGCATTTATACTCGTAAATTGGCATTTATTTCCTGTGTCTTGTGAGTTTGTAATAAAACTTGCTCACCATGTTGCCGAGATATGATTTGACCTTTGTAGCATGTAGTATAGCGCTATTCCAGTGGAAACAGCGACATTCAAGGATGTTTTTTCTCCTGCCATGGGAATGTGCAGCACCTGTTGAGCCAGATCAAGAAGTCCGGGGTCAACACCTGATATTTCATTACCTACGATCATTACAATTGAGCGTTCCACTTCCACTGCGGGACGGAATTCAAAAATTGAAGTGGATGAAGAAGTGGATTCAAGCGCGTAAAAAATGAAACCAGAGAGTAGTAACTTCATTTGCCAGGGCAAGAGAATTCCTGTGGTAACTCCAATCCGTGTACAGCTCCGCACCGAGACTGGATTTTCTCACTTTCGCGTGATCCGGGGTAGGGGTGGTACCGCAGCAGTAAATATGACGCACTCCCGCGCCATTCGCGCTGCGGAAAATCGACCCAACATTCTCTGTGCTTCTAAGATTATCAAGAAGCAGGTAAATTTGATAAGTATTTTGCTTCAGGTCTCCAGGTGGCCGGTGAAAATTCGAAAACGGTTCACCAATCCTTATCATCTCGGAAGAGCAGGCTGGACATGTCAGAGATTTGTCTGAAAGACAGGTCGCTGGGTAAGCGTAGCCGGCAATCAGGGTTGCTGCATTCAAAGATTTGAAATTCAGGCTCCATTATGCCATCACCTGCCTGAAAGGATCAAGCCTGTTCTCACAATACTGGTCTCAGATAAATCAATACCCAGTGTGTCAAGCACCTCTTCAGGCCTCCCTGCGGCTCCAGGACGGGCTGCAAGGGTCATCTCAATGCATATGGGTTCATTCTTGGTAATTGTTATTGATTCGATCAATGGCAGGAGATCGTACTCTTTTCCCCGCCTGGTTCTAACGCATGAATCCTGTTTCAATAAGTTTTCCACCTGATTGGCGATTAATATCTGCGGAAATATATTCTTCCACCTGTATTTGATAAACTGCCGATATGACAAGCGTTTGTAATGGTTTTTCTTCCAATGGAATCGATTTCAGCTCAGTAATGGTGATTCCGGGTTGAATTGATTTGTTTAGCTTATCACCAATTTCCGCAAGCTCTTCATCCGAATCCAGCCAGAAATCCAACAGGTCATTCTCGCTGGTGAATCCCAAAGGAAGTGGGCAGGCCTGGTGCATTTTCGGTTGGGGGTGAAATCCCTGAGAATAAGCTAGCTTCAATTCCGCGCGCCGGAATGTGCGTTCCCATACCTTTTGCATGTCCAGGTTGCCGGTGTATCTCAGTTCTTCACCTTTGGCGTATGTGATACGAATGCGCTGCATCAGGCACGCTCCGGACAGAGCCAAATATCGGCGGGATTGTCGTGGCGCAGATCACTGAATTCGCTCAGAATACCACAGGCGTGACAGTGGTTGCGGCAATCATCCGTGAGCTGCTCTTCTTGTGATTTCATGTACTCATTCTTCAGATATTTTTTGGTAACCCCGGTATGTATGTGATCCCAGGGAAATTCTTCATCAATCCCACGGGGGCGGGTGGTGTAGAAGTCAGGGTTGATGCCGTGCGCGTCAAAAGCGTCCATCCACACGTTGTAGTTGAACTGGTCCTGCCAGGCGTCAAATTTCGCGCCATTTCTCCACGCGGTCTCAATCACATCAGCAATTTTCCGGTCTCCGCGGGAGAGAACTGCTTCAAGTATCGTTTCCCTGGGGTTGGACCAGGTCATTTTCATTCCGGGTCCGCGGAGCTGGTCTTTCAGCAGGTTCTGTTTCTCAAGAACAGATGGCAGCGGGTCGAGTGACGCCCATTGGAAGGGTGTGTGCGGTTTGGGCACGAACGTGCTGATACCCGCGTGTAGGTTGGCGCGCTTGCCGATGACCTTTCTTCCTTCCGCGATGACCAATTTACATAGGTCAGCAATAGCCTGAACGTCCTCTATTGTCTCGCCGGGTTGCCCGATCATAAAGTAAAGTTTCAGCGATTGCCAACCCCGGGAATAAATCTCGCGTGCTGTTTCAAGCAGCTGTTCCTTCTGAATGGGTTTATTGATAATATTTCTCATGTGATCAGTGGCAGCTTCAGGTGCGAGGGTGAAGCCTCCCTGGCGTACACCTTTCAATTTTTCCATCAAGTCGACAGAAAACGACTCGATTCGCAGGGAGGGCAGTGAGATGGTCAGGTTTCGTCCGGCAAAATGGTTGACGATTGATTCGACTAATTCCTGTATTTGCGTATAGTCACTTGATGACAAGGATAAAAGAGCGATTTCTTCGTATCCGGTATTCTTTAGCGCTAACTCAAGCGATTCCAGGATATTTTCAGGTGTTCGTTCACGAACTGGCCTGGTCACCATCCCGGCGTGACAGAAGCGGCAGCCGCGGGTGCAGCCGCGCATGATCTCGAGCGCGACCCGGTTGTGTACCACATCGATAGAGGGAACAAGGAACCTGGTAGGGGGCGGGGGAAGTTTGCTGCAAAGCCGCTTTAAAATCTGTACTGGTGCATGATCCACTGATGGTTGAAGATGGTTAAAGGTTTTATCATCGTTATATTCAGGTTGGTACAAGGAGGGTACGTATACTCCGGGAATATTAACCAGCGCGCTGATGATTTCAGACCTGGTCAGTCCACTGGATTTGGATTCCTGCACGCTATTAATCACTTCATGGATCACCTCTTCACCTTCGCCAATGACAAATGCATCTATGAAAGGCGCCATCGGTTCAGGGTTGAATGCCGCGTGACCGCCAGCAATGATGATCGGGTCTGTTTCTCTTCTTTCTGAGGCGTGAATGGGAATGCCGGAGAGATCAAGCGCGTTCAGCACGTTGGTATACAGAGTTTCATACGGGATGGTAAACCCGACAATATCGAACTTCGAGAGAGAGGTTTTGGATTCCAATGTATATAGGGGGATTTCATTCTTGCGCATGGCATCTTCCATATCCAGCCACGGAAGGTAAGCCCGCTCACACAATGCATCCTGCCTGTTGTTGATGAGTTCATACAGGATCATAATCCCCAGGTTTGGAAGGCCAATGTCATAAATATCAGGGAAAACCAACGCGACATGGGTATCGACAGTAAGCCAGTCCTTTTTCACCTGGTTCAGTTCGCCACCAACATATCTGCCTGGTTTTTGCACGGAAGGAAGGATTTTCCTTAATTTTCGGTTTAACTCGATCTTATTGTCCACGAATAATGTACTCTCCATGAGTGATTATTAACGATGTTCAAGGTGATGTTCTTCGATGATCTCATCCGGAAAATGTGAATCAATGAATCTTAGTATCTCTTCTGCCATTTTCTGATTCAGATGCCCATCATTGGAGACCATGGCGCAGGAGATCAAGGCTGACTGCCATAAATCCTGAAGTGCGGTTTCAGAAAATCCAGTGTTGAATTCTTTTCTGAGTCTGTTGAGAAGTGGCTGAAGCCGGCTTCTTTTATCCTTCAGGGATGAACACCCCGGGAAGCCCATTTTAATCGATAACAGGCTGACAACGGCTTGATCGGATTTATTTGAAGAAGTTCCTCTTGTCATAAGCATCCCGCAAGATTACAATGCCTGCGTAAATATAATATAGAATGGTGAAAAAACCTATGCTTGAGATTGACCAAAAATACCAGCTTGCGCTTGATTATATGTATGGGTTTGTTGATTACAGCCTGACGAGACAGCTAAGGTACTCACCGGAAAAATTCAACCTGGACCGTATGCGCCAGTTGATGCGATTGATGGGTGATCCCCAGGATCAATTTCCTGTCATCCATATTGCGGGTACAAAAGGCAAAGGTTCAACCGCCGCAATGATTGCCAATATTCTGCGGACGGCGGGTTATAAAACCGGGTTGTACACCTCTCCACATCTACAGGATTTTACTGAGCGCATCCAGGTTGATGGTCAACAGATCTCTCATGAAGAGTTAGTGTGCTTGTCGATGAGATAAAACCTTTCGTAGCTCAGGTCACGGATATCACCACCTTTGAGATCACAACAGCCGTTGCTTTTATGGCTTTCTCTGCACGAAATGTGGAGATTGCTGTCATTGAGGTGGGTCTCGGCGGGCGCCTGGATGCGACGAACATCGTTGACCCGCTTGTTTCCGTGATAACGTCGCTGTCGTTCGATCATATGAATGTTTTGGGTGATTCTATCTCCCAGATCGCGGCTGAAAAAGGGGGGATCATAAAACCTGGCAAACCGGTTGTGCTTGCCCCGCAGTGGAAGGAAGCTCGTGATGTGATTGAACGTATTTGTGAAGAAAAACAAGCACCGCTTTCAGAAATCGGTCGCGATTACTTCTTTAGTGAGCGCTCTCATTCACTGGCAGGACAAAAATTCATTATCTGGTCCGAAAAAGAGCAGGATTTAATTAACGACTATATTTCTTCTGGTGGACGAAGTGATTGGGAACCAGAGCATTTTTCACTTCCATTGCTTGGTATTCACCAGGTTGAAAATGCCGCGACCGCTTACGCGGTAATAGAAATTCTCAGGGGAAAAGGCCTGAAAATCACCGGTTCAGACATCAGAAATGGCTTTTCCAGCGTTTCATGGCCTGGTAGGTTTGAGGTGATCAGGAAAGAGCCGCTTGTAATTGTGGATTCAGCGCACAACCAGGATTCAGCCTCGCGCTTGCGGCTGGCGATGGATGATTATCTCAATGGGAAACCGGTAATTCTGTTATTTGGTTCTTCTGAGGACAAAGATGTAAGGGGTATGTTCACCCATTTATTGCCGAGGGTGAGGATGGTGATCGCGACGAAAAGCACTCACCCAAGGGCAATGGAGCCGGATATACTGGTAGAATTAGCCAACCAGTTTGGTAAAAAAGCCATACTGACGCAATCCATAGAAGAGGGATTGGATGTAGCGATTGAATTGGCCGGTAATGAAACTGCGATCATGGTCACTGGAAGCATCTTTGTTGTTGCCGCGGTAAGAGAAATAATCAAGACAAAATCATCTTCGTTTTAATAAGGACGTTATGAGAGAAGACTGGAAGAAACGACAGGATAACCCCGAAGAATTCAACGCGGCGTTGTACCAGCGTACGGATGAACTCTACCAGGTGAACGATGCTGTTCCTGATGAAAACGGTCAAATTTATTGCCCGGTATTGATCATGCGCGATATAGTCGTTTTCCCACGCATGGTATCTCCGATCTTTATCACTCCCGGACCTAATATGGATGCCATTCACCATGTGCAGGAGAAGGGCGGAACGATGATTTCACTGGTGTTGAAAGACAGTGAAATCGAGAAACCGGCAGCGGAGGACTTTCTTGAGATTGGCATCGAGATAGCCGTAGGCAGAATGCTCAGCCTGCAGGATGGCAACGCTTCAGCACTGGTGCAAGGCCGCCGCAGAATAAAGATCGATGAGATTACCAAGTCCGGCACCTTCATGTGGGTTCGTGGCACAGTCATTAAGGAAAAGCTCACGATTGACCGGCAAACCGAAGCCCTCATGCGTACCACCCGGGATCTGTTTGAGCGTTGTATTCAACTTGATCGTAGTCTGCCGGATGAAGCGCACCTTTTCTCGGTCAATATTTCCGAACCGGGATGGCTCGCGGACATGATTTCTACAGCCATATCCCTTCCGTTTGAGGAGAGGATGAAACTTATCACTATCCTTGAACCGAAGGAACGTTTAAAGAGAGTCAACTGGCTCCTGGCGCAGGAATTGGATGTACTTCAACTGGAAGATGAGATCCAGAACAGGGTGCAGAGCGAGGTGGACCGTTCTCAGCGCGAGTTCTACCTGCGCGAACAGCTTCGCGCGATCCAGACCGAATTGGGTGAAGGAGACATTTGGGCGCGTGAATTGAGCGAACTCAAGGATAAGGTAGAAGAGAAAAAAATGCCTGAGGAAGCGAAAAAACAGGCATTCAAAGAGATTGAGCGCCTTTCCCAGATGCCCTCAATGGCACCTGAGGTTGGGATCATCAGAACTTACCTGGATTGGATTCTGGAACTTCCATGGGTGGAAAAAACCGACGATAACCTGGACGTAAAACACGCTGCCAGGGTGCTGGAAGAGAACCATTACGGATTGGGTAAAGCAAAGGATCGGATACTTGAATATATCGCCGTCAAAGAGCCTGAAACCAAAAAAGGAGAGGCAGCCGATTCTTTGTTTTGTTGGTCCTCCGGGAACCGGGAAAACCTCACTCGGGCGCTCCATTGCTGACGCGTTAGGCAGGAAATTCGTACGTCTTTCACTCGGGGGTGTACGTGATGAAGCCGAGATTCGCGGACACCGGCGAACCTATATTGGTGCCTTACCTGGCAGGATCATCCAGACGATGCGCCGCGCTGGAACGATCAACCCTCTCTTCATGTTGGATGAGATCGACAAGCTGGGAGCTGATTTCCGTGGTGATCCCTCCTCTGCATTACTGGAAGTTCTGGACCCGGAACAAAATTTTTCGTTCTCAGACCATTATTTGGAACTGGCATATGACCTTTCAAAAGTGATGTTCATAACCACAGCCAACAGCCTGGCGAGCATCCCGCCAGCGCTGCTCGACCGTATGGAAACACTGGAATTTCCCGGATACATTGAAGAGGAAAAGGTGGAGATCGCAAAAAGGTTCCTCATTCCACAGGCAGATGGAAGAGAGTGGATTTGAACCTGGCGACATCCTCATAGAGGATGAAATGCTGAAGAAGGCCATCAGGGAATATACCTATGAAGCAGGTGTTAGGAACCTGGAACGTGAAATTGGCAGGCTTTGCCGCAAAGTAGCCCGTCTGAAATCAGAAAAGAAAAAAGTGCCTGCTGTTTTAGGCGTCAAAATGATCGAGAAATTTCTTGGACCTCCCCAGTTCTATTTATCTGAGGCTGAACGACAGGATGAGGTCGGTGTTGCAACTGCCATCGCCTGGACGGAAAACGGGGGAGAAATCATGCCTGTGGAAGTGTTGATACTGGAGGGAAAGGGTAATCTTCAGATCACAGGACAGATTGGTGATGTAATGCAGGAGTCAGCCCAGGCCGCGTTGTCTTATTTGAAATCTAAGTCAGCCATCTTAAAAGTGGACCCGGAACTTTTCGAGGAAGTGGATGTGCATATCCATATTCCCGAGGGAGCCATCCCCAAAGATGGCCCAAGCGCTGGAATCACCATCGCTACCGCGTTGTTTTCCGCTTTCTCGGAACGCAAGGTGTTTAAAGAAATCGGCATGACAGGTGAGATTACCCTGCGTGGGAATATCCTGCCAATTGGTGGTGTGAGGGAAAAGGTACTCGCAGCCCACCGAAGTGGGTTGAAAACCATTCTGCTGCCTGAAAAGAATGCGAAGGACCTGGTGGAAGTACCCAAGAAAGTCCGTGACGATCTGCAGATAAAATTCGTCAAGCATATGGATGAAGTCATCAGGATTGCTTTACACACAGATCAGGAAAGGATCAACCTTTCACTTCAGCGGGATAAAAGAAAAACGCGCAAAACAACAAAGAAAGTGGCATAACAAAAAGAGCGGTGAGAATTGAAACTCACCGCTCTTTCAATAAACAGGTATTTATTTTTCTGCCTTCGTGGGAATCGGGTTGTTCCTTTTGCAGTGCCATTATTCCGTTTTTTACCTGGTTACCAATCTTTTCCAGTTCCGTTTCCATGGCTGTTAAAGAATGCAGAATATAATTATCCGTTTCTCTCTTTGTTTGTTCGCTATCCAGATGTGCCTGCGCGACGATCTGTTCCGCCTTAATCTGCGCAGCCTGGGTGATTGGATCATTCTCCACCAATTTTTCTGCCTTTTCCCTGGCGAGTGCAATCGTTCGGCTGGCTTCCTCCTGTGCCTGAGCGAGGATGCGATCACGCTGCGATAGCAATTGTTGTGATTTCTTGATCTCCTCGGGGATGGTCACACGCATTTGGTCGATCAGATCAAGCATGCGGTCTTCGTCAACGACAACGCTGTGAGTAAACCATATTGGCTTGCTCTCGTTAAATAGTTCTTCCAATCGGTCAACCAAGTGTAATATGTCCATACCCACACTCCTAACACTGATTATAGCGAAAAAACATCATTATGTATACGAAATTTCTATTTTAATCCCGCACAGATTGACTGGGTATAACCTGCTGATCGCTCCCGGGAAGACTAAACTTCTGGTCAAGTGCCTGTTTCACCAGTTTGGGTACCATGGTGGAAACATCACCACCCAGTGAAGCGATCTCCCGCACGGTTGATGACGAGAGAAATGTGTGTTCCTCGCTGGTGATAAGGGCCATGACTTCAATCCCCGGTTCAAGCCGGTGATTTGCGAGCGCCATTCTGAATTCATATTCGAAATCCGAGAACACCCTTAAACCGCGAATCATTACCTGTGCACCGATCTGGCGACAAAAATGAACCGTGAGACCGCTGTAACCGGTAACCGTGATGTTCCTGTCCTGTAAAAATTCATTTTTAACCATGTCAATTCGTTCTTCAGGGCTGAACAGAAAGTTTTTTAGCGGCTTATCGTAAACAGCGATAACAAGCTCATCCACCAGCTTGGATGCCCGCCTGGCAATATCAATGTGGCCATTATGAATTGGATCAAACGAACCTGGAAATACAGCTTTTATCATTTTCTTCTCCTAACTGATGTCACCTGTTTCAGTGCTCCATAATTCGGTGAGCTTGGTCTTGATCATAACGTATTCGGGTTTTTCCAACTGTGGGTCATTCTTCAAGATTTCCTGGGCGTAACCCCGGGCTTTTTCAATTAAACGGATATCAGAAAGACTTGCCATTCGTAAGATCGGCGTACCCTGATTGCCGATACCCGATAAAATCACCAGGTCCCCGTTGTTCAAGGTCTTTTTCAGCCAGGACAAACCCATCTGTAGTTTCGGTCATCACTGCCAGTCGTTCATTCTCAAGCGAATCCTCAGTTTCAGGAATCAGGAGACAATATGCATTATCGCCACCCCGGCCAACCCTGCCGCGCAACTGGTGGAGCTGGGCTAGACCAAAACGATTAGCCCCTTCGATGAGCATCACTGTCGCATTAGGGATATCCACGCCCACCTCGATTACAGTAGTGGAAACCAGGATATCGAATTTCCTGGTCCTGAAATCCTGCATCACCTTTTCCTTTTGATCTGCTGGCATTTTTCCATGGAGTAGCCCCAAGTTTCAAATTGGAAAAGACATCTTTTTGCAGGTATGCGTGTTCATCAACAGCCGCTTTCTGATCATCGTCATCACCTTTTTCGATCAATGGATAGATTATAAATGCTTGATGACCGGCTTCAACTTCCTGGTTAATTAAGGAATACGCTTTTTCTCGAGCAAAAGGGTGTACGATGCGTGTATCAACTGGTTTTCTACCGATTGGCATTTCATCAATAATGGAAATATCAAGGTCACCAAACAGTGTGAGTGCTAGTGAACGGGGGATGGGGGTCGCACTCATCACCAACAGATGTGGGTTTTCTCCCTTTTGTCGTAGGGCAGATCGTTGGGTTATTCCAAAGCGGTGCTGTTCGTCAATGATTGCCAACTGGAGATTCTTGAATCTCACCGGACCTTCAATAAGCGCGTGGGTACCGATTAGTATCTTTATCGTTCCGTCCATACAACCAGTGCTTATGACTTCGCGCTCCTGGTTAGAGGTATCTCCAGTGAGTAAACGAACTTCGCCTTCACCAAGTGGAAGTCCGTTAGTATCCTGGTTTACCAGTAAATTTTGCAGCGATTGATAATGCTGCTCTGCCAGAATGCTTGTGGGCGCCATAAGGGCAGTTTGTCCACCATTAATGTTAACAGCAACAGAGGCAAGTGCTGCGACGATCGTTTTACCAGATCCAACGTCTCCCTGGATCAACCGGTTCATTGGGTGGCCAGAGGCAAGGTCAGTTCTTATTTCACTGATGACTTTGTTTTGCGCGTTTGTCAGTGAAAATGGCAGGGGATCCGTGATTCTGTTGATTTGTTCGTCACTGATCGCATAGATTGAGGAAGAGATTTGTTGCCATGACTGTTTCTGTTGTTGCACGCCTAATTGGAGGAAGAAAATCTCGTCAAAAGCCAGGCGATCTCTTGCTGTTTTTAGAAGGTCAAAGCTGTCGGGGTAATGCACCTGGTGCAAGGCGACTGGAAGATCAACAAGTCCGGCGGATTTCTTGATTTCGCTTGGCAAATGATCCTGGATCTTGGTGATGTTGAAACGGATGGCGGAATTTACAGCGATCCGAATCTCTTTTTGAGTTAGACCTGCAGTGAGGGGATACACTGGCGTGATGCGGTTGGTATTCAAATGTGATTGATCGAGAGATTCAAATGCCGGATCATTCATTTGTTTTCTGCCCAGGTACATGGATACTTTGCCTGAGATGACCAGCTGAGTTCCACGCCTGAAGTGGTTTTCAAAACTCTGCACGTACTTGAGTGAACGAAAGAATACCAGGCGTAAGAAACCGGTTCCGTCACTTACAATGACCTCAACCCGAGCCTGGTTTTTTCGATATATGGGTGTGGTTAAGGAACTTTGAACGGTTGCTATAATGGTCAATTCATCGTCATACTCGATGCGGTTGATGGGCTTTAACGTTGAGTAATCAACATAGCGGCGCGGGAAGTAATATAAAAGATCCTCTACTTTGTTGACCCCAATGGACCGGAAAGTATCCATTTTTACGTCCCCAACCCCCTGCAATACTTTTACAGGGGCATTCAGTCCGGTATTTGGCTTTGGGAGAGGTTCTACTGGCTGATTATTAACAGGTTTGGGGGGTGCTGCAAAATTTTGGGAATCGTTTATATGTTTAGCTTCAGGCTTTTTATCTTTTTGTTTTTCTACCGTATATGAGTCAGTGGAGGCCAACTCTCGTATCGATTTAAGAATCTCCAACGTCGAACTTTCACGGGAAACCGTATCCATAGCCCTGTATTGGTGAAAAAAAGATTCAATCTTTTCGAGCAAAGCATTGGGGACATCATCAGCTTTTGCATCAGCCAACCAGTTGGGATAGAATTTATCAATTCCCCCGATGACCGCTTTATCTGCGTATTTACCTTGTCCCTCCAGCACCAGTATTTTTTGTAGTATTTCCAGGGTTTTTTGCATGGCTTTATTTTACAGCATCCAATACGGATTTTGCAAAAAATGTATTCGGTAAAATATGATTGCAGTTATTAGTGAATATTCTCTTTAATTACAATACCCATACCTTGCGGCCCAATCAGTGAAGCGAGGTAGGGGTTTATGGTGTGTTCTGAGTAATCGGCTTCCGGATAAAACTCGTCCACATGCTGACGTATCAACCTGGATTCGTTATGACTTAATGGAGCTGGTTGAATGATCGATATATTCTGAAGGTTATCAAATTCATCAATGAACTCAATAAAATAATCGACAACATTGCGTATGCTCTTTACCTTTTCCACCGGGATTAACCGGCCTTCTTCAAGCGTGAAGATGGGCAGGAACGACAACATTTCACCGCTTAATGCCTGACCGATATCAATGAATCCTGATTTGTGAAGATAAGATAAATTCGGTGTGCACAATAAGTGTATAGGTATGGGGAATTGCTTCCCGCAGTTTTTCTTCGATTATGGTGCCCTTTTGCTCTTTTATGATTTGCTCAGCCGCCATTTGAATGAGCTGACCCTCACCAATAGCCAAAGACCGCGAATCGATGAGGTGAATATCAGCCCGACCGTGGAGATTTTTCACGATCTCTTCAGTGAGGTTGTAATTCGGATGCAATTCTCTTGATATCAGAATTATGAATATATCGTCGTAAGTTTGATATAGCGCGAGAATTACGTTTGATATTGACTCACTGGAAGGCGAGATAAGGCGAACCGGGAAATCGCGCGATACTCTTTTTGGAAAATCCAAGACGCGAACATTCCGGATATCTGAAAAGATACCATTTTCGAGCTCAATTGCTTCTTCAAAAAATAATAGATGTTTGTAGCCAGGAAAATTTGGCCTGGAGAACTGCGCGGCGTTATCCGTGATGATACAGCTTGACCCCATGGGCTACTCTAGGGATAAAATTAATGGATAATGAGGTTGACCGCCATTGTGCACTTCGATTTCGTGATCAGGATATTTATCTTTGATGAACTCACCAATGCTGTTTGCATCCGCTTCAGAGATTTCAGAACCATAGAATAGGGTTATCCGCTCTCTTTTATCCATATCAGTTCTTTCTAACAACTCCAGGCAAGTCTCGCGGACAGAATCACCCGCGACGATAATCTTCCCATTCAATAAACCAATCGTTTTCCCTTTTTTTACTTCTACACCATTCAAACTGACGCTGCGGGTGGCAATGGTGATCTCACCGCAATCCGCTTCGTCCAGTGAGTCATTCATATCATCAACGATCTGTTGAAAGTCACCATCAGGGTTCCAACGCAAAATCGCAGAGATTCCCTGCGCAACATTACGGGTAGGGATCACTTCAACCTGTTTAACGCTGAGGCTTTTCGATGAATTCGCTGCAAGGATGATATTTTTATTGTTAGGGAGAATGATCACTTTGTCTGTGGGCAGGTCCTCAAAGGATTTCATTATCTCCTGAATACTTGGATTCATTGTTTGTCCGCCTGAAACGATAGCGCATGCTCCCTGGCTGGCAAAGATTTGGGATAACCCTGTACCCGGAGAAACGGCTACAACAGCGATGGAACCCGGAATGAAATCGTTGAAGGTTATTTCGTTCTTTTTTGCTTCAATACGCTTCATTTGTTCAACAAGGTCTTCTTTGTAGACCTTGTAGATCTCTCCCAGTTGCCTGATCAACGCCTCGGGCTCATCCTGTTTCTCAGTTTCAGTATGGATGTGCATGCGATACAAACCGTCACCTTCACCAACCTGGATCGATGTTCCAACTTTTGAAAGGTCATCGTAAAATGACTCGAGGTCGAGTGTTTGGTAAGGTGCAAAATCTATTATGACTTCAAAATCCTGTCCGTCTTCTACATCGTCCATTGTTTCGGCGAACTTGATGGAGGAAAGGTCCTTGATTGTCACCGCGCTCTCATCAAGCGATAATCCCTTGTGATAACGAAGTATCCCTTCGAGAATAAAGAAGAGTCCTTTGCCACCAGAATCCACTACGCCAGCCGTTTTTAGGATTGGTAGTAATTCGGGGGTGTATTTAACTGATTCGTCAGCAGCTTTGACCGCGTCCTCTAGGATCTCAACCAGGTCGGAGGTACGATTAGCGGAATTTTCCACCGCGATGGAGACATCTTTTATCACGGTTAGTATTGTCCCTTCAACAGGTCGTACAACCCCCTTATAGGCTGTGTTTCTACTTTCAGATAAAGCGCGTGCAAAAAGCTGAGCATCCATTTCGGGGAGATTATCAAGCGCCCTGGAGAACCCTCGCAGAATCTGCGAAAGGATAACTCCAGAATTACCCCGGGCACCCATTAATGCACCCTGGGCTACATTTTTGGCCACCTTGCCGATGTTGGTTTCATCAATTGGGTCGATCTCGTTAAAAGCTGCCTGCATTGTTAGCAGCATATTTGTCCCTGTGTCACCGTCGGGTACAGGAAAAACATTTAAGGAGTTTACAAGTTGCTGGTTGGCTTTTAACCATTTTAGCGCAGCAGCTACATATAACTTAAATTGCTGGCCGTTGATTGATTTGTGTGATTCGGGGATACCAGTCATCGTTTGTTGTTCCACATTAATCTTATTGTTAATCATGCAAAAATAATTCCAATCAATCTGGATTGCTGATTCTTAATCCACGAACATGTACGTTAACCTGCGACACGGTTAGACCGGTTGAACTCTCAACCTGGTATTTGATTAATTCAGCAACGTTGTCGGCAACAGATTTGATCCTGGTACCGTATTCAACAACGATATAAAGGTCGATGACAACAGCAGCGTCTCTTAACGTAATATCGACGCCTAGCACGGGGTCTTTCACCAGCATATGGGAGATGCCTGTCGCGAGATTCTTGGTGGCGAGGCCAACAACGCCATATGATTCCATAGCTGAATGGCTGGCAATCGATGCGAGTGCCCTGTGCGAAATAAATATGCTGCCTTTTGGTTTTTGTAATGAATTCATCGTTATGTCCTTGTTTTATAACATTGTTTCTTGTAAAAAGATACGGTATGTGATAGAATTTGTCGCTGTGTTCAGAAAAAGTTTGAATCTATTTTACCTAAAAAGAAGTTAAGATTTGAAAGGATTTTCAGATGGCTAAGTGTGATGCTTGTGGAAAGACAACGACCTTTGGGCATAACCGCAGTTTTTCTTTGCGGGCTACCAACCGTACATTCAAACCAAATTTACAGAAAGTTACCATTGTCGAAAATGGAAAAAGTGTAAAGAAAACACTCTGCGCCAGGTGCATCCGAACATTGGTAAAGACCGCGTAATCAGCATGACCCAGATAAAAATTACGGCACTAGCCGTAATTTTTTTTATCCATAGCCTTTCTTAATGAAAGTACACCTTCAGAAATTCCTTCGGGGTGTTTAAAGATTGAAGAAGCGCTTACGAATGCATTTGCTCCTGCCTGGACCAGGTCAGGAATGAGAAGGGCATTGATCCCCCCATCAACTTCCAGGATAATTTCATGATTCTGTTTCTGGATCATCTCTGCCGTTGTCGTTACTTTTTTCACCATCTCGGGAATGAAGGACTGTCCTGAAAAACCAGGATTAACAGTCATAATGAGAATCAACTCAGCAAATGGTAGAAGGGGCTCAAGGACAATTGTATTTGTTCCAGGGTTCAGAGCGAGCCCGGGTGTACACCCCAGGCTGTGAATCATCTCAAGTGTCCGTAGGACATTCGGATTATTTTCAGGGTGAATCGTTATGTTATTTGCCCCGGCATCGGCAAAGGATCTGACCAGCGTTTCAGGTTTTTCCACCATTAAGTGGCAGTCAAGCGGTAGATTTGTAATCTTTCTGCAGGCTTCCACGATAAAAGGTCCCATTGTCAGATTAGGCACGAAATGTCCATCCATGACATCAATATGGATCCAATCAACGCCCGCGTCTTCACATTGTCTTATTGCTTCACCAAGGTTGGTAAAATCAGCGGAGAGAATGGAGGCAGAAATCCGATTTTTCATAAGCATCACCGTATGACCGTATTCAATTTAAACCAGATGAACAACCAAAAGGGGATTAGTCCACCCACAAGCAGGATCGTCAACAACTCAAGCCAGATCAATTTCCAATCAACCTGTACTTTATATACCTTATTTGAATCTTCAAATTGGACTTGAGGCGGTTTTATGCGGGCAGTTTCAACGATAATAGGGACTTCTTGCGCGATAGGCAGGATTTCTTCTTTTGTGTTATTTTTTTCAAATAACGATGAAAGGACATGCCCCAATTGATCGGCAGTTCGATAACGGGCTGATGGTTCCTTGGAAAGGACTTTGAGCAATATTTGTTCGAGTTCTGCTGGCATTCCAGGGATGTAGAAATGTGGTGTTGTGGGAATTTGAGATTGATGTAACCGGGTGAGTTCTTCAATGGAATCTGCTTCAAATGGCAGGTGCCCAGTGAAGAATTCGTACATCACAACTCCCAGAGAATACACATCTGATGCGGTTGTTGGTACCTGTCCAAGGGCTTGTTCTGGTGAAAAATACTGGGGGGAACCCCATACGACACCTTGAGTCTCTTCTGTTTCAATAGAGGATAGCGCACGGGCAATTCCGAAATCCGTAATTTTCAATCGATTATCAGGTGTCACCAGCATATTATGCGGTTTTACGTCACAGTGTATGATTCCGGCGCGATGTGCATATCCAAGCCCCGCGCAGGCTTGGATCATTAAGGGTAATCCATCCTCGTTATTGAAGTGACCATTTTCCCGGATTCTTGTTTTCAGATCTGTGCCGGAAATATACTCCATCACGATGTACACTCTGGAGTTGTCAATACCAAAATCATGTACCGTAACGATATTCGGGTGTGACAGGTTTGCCGCGGCTTTCGCCTCCTGTTTGAAACGTTCGCGAAATTCCTCATCCTCAGAAAAATCCTGCTTCAAAACCTTTATCGCAACAGGCCGTTCAAGCATTTGGTCATAGGCCTTGTAGACGAATGCCATACCACCTTTTCCAACCTGCCGGATGAGGTGATAACGGTTGCCAAGGATTGTGTTCTGTGATGAAAGGTCACCCATAAAAAAGATTATAACATGCCAGTTTTTTGATTCATTCGATATAATTAAAAACTATGACAACCTTCTTAAAGTACACAAAAAAGAAACCTTTTACACTACTCCTGGTCGCATTACCACTAGCGGTTATCGCAGATCTTCTGCAATGGGATCCGATCCTGGTCTTCAGTTTTTCTGCCGCCGGGGTTATCCCTTTGGCTGGTTTGATAGGAGATGGAACTGAAGGGTTAGCCTCCCACACAGGTCCTAAGGTTGGAGGATTGATAAACGCCACCCTCGGGAACGCCGCGGAACTGATCATTACGCTCTTTGCGATCAATAAAGGCTTGCTGGAACTGGTAAAAGCTTCCATAACCGGATCGATCATAGGTAATTTGCTGTTTGTGCTTGGTCTTTCGATCCTCGCCGGAGGAATCAAGAACGGGGTGCAAAAGTTTGATCGTCAGCACACAGTGAACACTACAATACTTTTGTCAATCGCTGTTCTGGGTCTGGTTATCCCGTCATTGTTCAGCCATTCTACCGCATCGGGTATCAATGAAAAGGTTGAGATTCTGAGTTTGTGTGTGGCTGGAGTCATGATCGGTCTGTATGTACTGGGTATTTTCTTTTCGCTGAAACAAAACAAGAATCTAAGCCTTGCCGCACCTGTTGAGCCTGAAAATGAACACCACGCGTGGGGTGTGAAAAAATCCCTTATTGTGCTGGCCTTTGCCACTGCTGGAATCGTCTTGTTGAGCGAGATCCTGGTTGGCAGTGTTGAGGCGGTCGTGGCTGGCTCTGGTATATCTGAATTCTTCCTGGGCATTATCCTTGTACCAATCATCGGGAATGTAGCCGAGCACCTGGTGGCGATCACCGTAGCGGTAAAGAACAAAATGGAATTAAGCATGGAAATCGCCGTATCCTCAAGCCTTCAAATCGCTCTTTTTGTCGCGCCGTTCCTGGTTTTTGTCAGTTTATTGATGGGCAACCCGTTGAACCTGGTTTTTAACACATTTGAACTGGCCGCTCTGATTTCTGCTGTACTCATCAGTTATTTTGTTGCCGCTGATGGTGAAACGAACTATCTTGAAGGGGCCGCTCTGCTTGCGGTTTATGTTATCTTTGGACTGGCTTTTTTCATTTTCCCAGTCTAATACTGCGAGATTATAAAACTTATGATCAATAAAAAAGTTGTTCTGGGGGCGATTCTAGTGGCAGGTGTCTGCCTCCTATATCTCTTTTTGTTACTAAATGGTCTTGCTTTCAGACAAAAGGCAGAAACAACTCCAAGAGCGAATATCACGGTCATTGCAGCGGGGGCGATTCCTACCGTTAATTCAAATTATCTAATGGTGACTCCCACTCAAACGGCTTTGCCTTATATCGAAGTTGATGGTGTTTCCACGGATAAATTTGTCAAGATAGAGGGCACGGATGGAGTTGGTCTACGGATACGAAGAGACCCTGGAACTTCGACAGAGGTAGTCTTCCTAGCCAACGAGTCTGAGGTATTCACTGTCATCGGCGGTCCAATAGAGAAAGATGATATTCTATGGTGGCAGCTCACGGCTCCCTATGATGAAACGCGCACTGGTTGGGCAGCTGCTGATTACCTGGTAGCGCTGACAGAAGAAAGCCTGCCTTGATTAAACGTGTTGGAACTTGAACGAGTATTTTTGATGCAAAATTTGCTCATAAGAGGTGGAAAAACGGATGTCTAAGCTAATCAGTGGTCTCTTTAAGAGAAAATTACCTGATCAACCTGCTGAGAAGATACCGCAGTCCACACATCAAGAGAATAGTGCGCAATCTCGGGATACAAACCAAAAACAGGTCTTTTATCCAAAACAAATAGTTGTAGGATCCGGGCAATCTATCGGCATGCAGAGGGATCACAACGAAGATGCTCTCTATACCCTAACCGGTGTGCTTGCTGACGGTCAGGTAAATGAGAGTTTCGGGTTGTTTATTCTCGCTGATGGTATGGGGGGGCATAGAAACGGTGAGATCGCTTCAGGTGTAACATGCCGTGTTATTGCGAATTTCATTATGGCGGAACTAAAAACAAACATTTTAGAAGATGCGCATAGTTATTCACCGGAAAGATTTTCTGAGATCATCAGTAAAGCTATCGACGAAGCACAAAACGCAGTCTTAATAAACGCGCCTGGAGGTGGAACAACAGTTATCATCGCGCTAATCGTCGGTGACCAGGTGACAGTGTCAAATGTGGGTGATAGCCGCATTTACTTTATCTTCCCTGACGGAAAGTTGCAAAAAATTACAAGAGACCATTCTCTTGTGCAGAGACTTGTGGATCTCAAGGAGATAACTGAGTCAGAAGCAGAACTGCATCCGCAAAAGAATGTTCTTCTACGCGCGATTGGCCAACCTGATCCATACCAGGCTGATACGCAAACGATACCTTTCCCACCAGAAGCCAGGATACTCCTTTGCAGTGATGGTTTATGGGGAGTGGTGGATGAACATACCATTGTCGAAGTGGTTAATCGTAATCATGATCCAATTCTTGCCTGTAAAACCCTTGTGGACGCAGCAAATCGAAATGGTGGACCGGATAATATCAGTCTGATAATCGCCGGGAAGAAATGATAAATTTGCTGTTCGAGTCTTATCCGTATATAATGATTTCTGATCGAAGACCACGGGAGAAAAAGATGCCGACTGTAATATTGCACATGATAAATGAGGACCCGGTTGTTGGTGAACTTGATGATTTACCATTGACAACTGATACATTGATCTATATTAAGAAACCACGTAGAAGAGACGGTCGACCGCTTCATTACGTTGAGGCGAGCGTCGTGGTTGCCGCATGGCCAATCTCCAGGCTTTCTTTCTTTGAAGTAATGCCAGAAGAAGAAAGCGGAGAATTTGTAAACATAGCAAAAGAGCGAATTGATGACCGAAGAGAATTATAATAATAAGCTAATCCTGGTTGTTGACGATGAAGAGCGTATGGCAAGGTTCATCCGGCTCAACCTTGAACATGACGGTTTTCAGGTTGTTGAAGCAAACCGGGGAATGCAGGCAATTCAAATAATAAGAGATCGAATGCCTGAGGTGGTTATCCTGGATGTTATGATGCCTGACCTGGATGGGTTTGAGGTTTTACAATTGATTCGCGAAACGAGCCAGGTACCGGTGATCATGCTTACCGCTAAGGGTGAAGAAGATGACAAAATCCGCGGGTTGGAACTCGGGGCGGATGACTATATTACCAAACCATTCAGTCCACGAGAGCTAGTCAGCAGGGTGAGGGCGGTGCTCAGAAGGACTGATCAGGGGTCCGCGGCCAGTGACGGTATCATCGAGGTTGATGAGCATTTAAACATTGATTTTGGCCGTAGAGAGGTTTGGCTGGATGGTGAAAAAGTTAAGCTGCGGCCGACGGAATACCGTTTACTTTATCACCTCGTGCAAAACACCGGTTGGGTACTCACATATGACCAGATCCTCTCCAAGGTATGGGGGTATGAATACCGTGATGAGCCGCATTACGTTCGTTTGTATGTGAACTATCTCAGGCAGAAACTGGAGAAAGATCCAGCAAATCCGGTTTACATTCTTACAGAACGAGGGGTAGGCTATAGATTTATCGATTTTAAGAGAAAATAGTATATGTCGATCCTTTGTCACTTTGTTATGAAAATACTCAATAGAAATTACTATGGAGAATTAGATGATAACCGAACCAATCCATGTGACCGACCAGGCTTTTGAGAAAACCATTTTACAATCGCAATTACCTGTAATTGTAGATTTCTGGGCTCCATGGTGTGGTCCATGCCGCATGGTGGGTCCAATTCTGGATAAAATTGCCAAGGACTACGCGGGAAAATTGCTGGTGACCAAAGTAAATACCGATGATAGCCCTGAATATGCCATGAAATATGGCGTGCAGGGGATCCCGACCATGCTTTTCATTTATGGGGGCAAGATCATCCATCGCCAGGTAGGGGCATTGCCTGAACCAAGCATTCGCGATGCTGTTGATCAATTCTTAGAGGTTGCGAATTCAAAATAGGCGTTTCAAAAACACTTTTACCGCCCGATCTGTTCATTCTTCTTTTGTTCTAACGATATCAGCTCCGAGTTTTCGGAGCTTTTCGTCCACCTTTTCGTAACCTCTGTCGATCTGGTTCACGTTTCTGATGACTGATTTTCCACTGGCAGAGAGCGAGGCTAATACAAGGGACATGCCGGCGCGGATGTCGGGGCTTTCCATTTTCTCACCCGTAAGTGGAGTTGGACCCTGCACAATACAACGGTGCGGGTCGCATAAAACGATCTGGGCTCCCATGGCGACGAGCTTATCGGTAAAGAACATTCGAGAGGGATACATCCAATCGTGGAAAAGGATCGTTCCCCTGGATTGAGTGGCAATCACGATAGCGATGCTCATCAGATCGGTAGGAAACGCCGGCCAAGGCATGACGTTGATCATCGGGATTGCTCCCCCCAAGTCAGGCTCGATTTGTAATTTCTGGTTTGATGAAATGTAGAGGTCATTCCCACGTTCCTCCCATTCCACACCCAGGCGGGCAAAGACAAGTTTGATCATGTCGAGGTACCGGACGCCGGCATTTTTTATTGTTATTTCACCTCGTGTAACCGCTGCTGCGCCTACAAAACTGATCACTTCAAGGTAGTCGGGACCAATTTCGAACTCAGCACCATGTAGTCCTTCAACCCCCTCAATTTTCAGGGTATTGGAACCAACGTTTTCTATTCTGGCCCCCATTTTGTTGAGTAGATGACATAATTCCTGGACGTGTGGTTCACTGGCAGCGTTTCGAATGGTGGTTTTTCCTCTCGCGAGCACGCTGGCCATTATTGCGTTCTCCGTAGCGGTTACGCTCGTTTCATCAAGTAGGATATCAGCTCCAGTAAGACCGTTGGCATTGAATTTGAATGCCCTGTCATAGGTGATTCTGGCACCAAGTTTCTGTAATGCCAACAAATGGGTGTCAACGCGCCGCCTGCCAATGATGTCTCCACCTGGTGGGGGGAGCATGAGTTCACCGGTCCTGGCGACGGTAGGACCGGCCAGGAGTATTGAAGCCCGAATTTTTCTGCACAGGTCAGGATCCAATTCTGCAGGATGGATCTCCCTTGCCTGGATTTGCCAGGTATTTAATTCTAGTTCTTTAATCTCAACGCCAAGACTCTTGATTAATTTACCCATTGTCTGCACATCCTGGATATCAGGGACGTTGCGCAGTATCACTGGTTCTTCGGTTAATAAACAAGCCGCCAACAAGGGAAGGGCAGCATTCTTGTTTCCTCCGGGAGTGACAACACCCTTTAGAGGGATTCCCCCGTTGATGATAAATTTATCCATGTGTGCCTCCAACCATTGAAATTCTTGTTCTTGGTTAATAATAATTGATAGTTCTTATTTTTACCAATGGATTACAATCGAGACTTACCCATGAAGATTGGAAGCTTTTTATTGTATACTCAGTGCATTGTCTTAATTCCCTAAAGACCAGTGAGGAAAAAATGATCAAAGTTGAAAAGGTCGATCTGGATTCAAAGAGCGAAGTCAATAGTTTTGTGCAATTCCAATATGACCTTTACAAGGACTGCCCGCAGTTTTGTCCACCTTTCCGTAATGATGTCAAAATGATGTTAAACAAGAAAAAACACCCCTTTTATGAACATTCAGACGGTGATTTTTTTGTTGCGAAAAAAGACGGAAGAATTGTAGGGCGAATTGGGGTTCTCATTAACACATTATTTAATGAGTATCACAAAGTTAAGAAGGGACAATTCTATTTTTTTGATTGCATCGATGACCAGGAGGTTGCGAACAGTCTTTTTGAGCAGGCGTTTACCTACTGCAGAGAAAGAGGGATGGAAGACCTGGTCGGACCTAAAGGACTATCAGCATTTGATGGTTACGGTATCCTTTATGAGGGTTATGAACATCACCAGATGATGACAATGATGAATTACAACTATTCATTTTATCCAAAACTGATGGAGACGGCTGGATTTGAAAAGGAAGTTGATTTTGCCTCCTGTTATCTTCATCGGGATAAATTTGCGTTCCCGATAAAAATGGCCGAAGTGGCACGCCGGGTAATCGAAAGAGGCAAATTCAAGATTGTCGATTTCAAGAATAAAAAGCAAATCAGGGAAAAGGCTGATGAAATTGGGGCTGCATACAACAATACCTTTATAAATAATTGGGAATACTACCCAATGACACAGGGTGAGATTGACCTTTTAGTCTCCAATTTGCTCGATGTCGTTAATCCGAAACTGGTGAAGATCATCACGTATGAGGAAAAAATTGTTGGTTTTTTTGTTTCTTTTCCAGATATATCAAAAGCGCTGCAGCGGCATAATGGGAAAATCAACCCGATCAGTATTCTGGATATGTTGATTGCCATGAAGACAACAGATTGGGTATCCATGAATGGGGCGGGTGTTTTACCCGAATATCATGGGAGAGGTGGTAATGCGCTCCTTTATTATGAAATGGAAAAGACCATAAAGGACTTTGGGTATGAGCATTATGAATTAACCCAGGTAGCCGAGACCGCTATTCAAATGCGCAAGGATATGACCATGGCTGGTGGTGCCTTTTATAAGACCCATCGTGTTTATCACAAGGAGTTGTAGCTTGTGACAATAGATTGATTAGAGATAATCGCTTCAGTATGAATCCAACCAGTCCGAGTTAATAATATTCTTCTGATATTTGCCTTGGGGCATGATGATTAAACTCATTACAACAAGACGCTTATATATTGTCATTGGATTTTTTGTCCTTCTATTTGTGCTATTAATATTTGGTAACTTGCTCGTAGTAAAGGCGAATCCAGGGGGATTAGATTTTTTCTCACATTGGTACGCAACCCGAATATACATAAAGGATGGGGTTAATCCATATTCTGATATATCAATTTCCAGGCTTGCTGAAGCCATTGATTTTGAGTTGAATCCAGCAGACGGAGAGGTTTATCGATTTGTGGCACCATTATTCTCAATAGTCCTTTACGCTCCTTTGAGTCTGGTGGGTGATTTTACAATAGCCAGGGCTATATGGATGGCATTATTGGAAATTTCAATAGTGATTTGCGGTGTGCTGTTAATGAATTGGTTTCCATGGAAGAAAAATCTGATCATCACAACGATACTGAGCCTTGTAACGTTGTTTGCACTACCCTCGGTAATGGCGGTAACAAAGGGCAGCCTTGTGGTTGCAGGTATGTTATTGTTTTGTGTTGCAGCCACTTTGATACTCAAAAAGCATGATGAAGCAGCTGGATCACTGCTCGCGTTTTCTCTGGTGCAGCCCCCATTGTTTTTTATTGGTGTGTTGGTGATATTATTTTGGTCAGGTTTCAGGAAAAGGAGCCGTATTATCTGGTGGTTCCTGGGTACGTTTACTTTATTGGTAGGATTTACTATGCTATTAATTCCTGATTGGATCATTTCGTACGCTCAGATTCTTACCAACTATTCCAACGTCAACCCGATGCAGCTCTCAGTCGAAATTGATAACCTATTGACCTATCGCTTGATGTTAAAAAGTGTGGCTATCCTCATTCTTCTTTTTTACGAATGGATAATCATAAAAGAAGCGGGAAAGCGGCGAATAGCCTGGAATTTCGCCCTGTTATTAGTGACAATACCCTGGATGACGAGGAATATTCCTATTGAGAACACGATTCTTTATCTTCCATCTCTTCTTATTGCAGTGAGTCTTTTGGGGGAGCGATGGAAGGAAAAAGCGTTAAGTATTGTCCTGTTACTGCCAATTTCCTTATTTTTATTGGCATGGGTTTTCTCAGAAGTGCTCATACCCGGTATTTCAATCGTTTTATCAAAGATAATCATTTATGTTGTCCAACCATTAATAATTTTGTTATTCATTTACTGGTCTAGATGGTGGGTGTTGAGCAGCGAAAAATTTCATAATCCGTTGAATTGAGCCCATATTTAGAGATTTTGTCTTTTATAATGAACCTGGCGGTTAGATATTTGCTGTTTGAACTGTATATCTCCAGAAAATAGACTCCTAAGTTTTATTAAAATAACAAACTCGTAAATTATTACAAAATAATAAATCAGTATGCTATACTACAACAGTTAAGCGCGGATAATCAACGGATATCCGGGAGAAAACATGACCAATCAACAGCATATAAAAAACGAAAATCCTGCCGATTTTTCTGATGAGATTAACACCCGGCTCAATTCGGTTTCAGAGCGGTTAAAACTGGTTATCCTGACCCTTGAACAGAATCAGGGAGAAGTTAATCGGTTGACACAAAAAACATCCCTGGGTACTTCCCAATTACAAAAGATTCTTACAAACCTCAATAATTCGACCAAAGAAGAGATCCGTGATGCCTACATTGAAGTCATGGATTCGCAGCAGCGTCTTCTGGTGATGCGTGGACAAATCGAACGGTTGCAGGAGCAACAGAAACAATTGGAATCCACAAAATCCTTCCTTGAAGAATTCAAAGATTCATACATGAACGATAGTAAGGCGAATGCCTCCGTTTATTCAAAAGCGAAAAGTATTGAGACTCTTGAGATGCTTATCACCGCCCAGGAAGCTGAGCGGCAGAAACTGGCGAGACAGATGCATGATGGACCTGCCCAGGCTCTTTCAAATTTCATTGTGCAGGCTGAAATTGCCACCAAGCTTTTCGATATCGATCCCTCAAAAGCCAGAGATGAATTAGATAAATTAAAGTTGTCAGCAATGAGTGCCTTTCAAAAAATACGTAATTTTGTGTCAGAAGTTCGACCGATGATGCTTGATGACCTGGGTTTGATCCCTACCGTACAAAAACACCTCGCTTACATCAAAGAAAACACTGGTGTAGATATCGCTTTTACCATCAACGGGAGCGAAAAGAAACTGGAACCCTATCTCGAGGTATTTCTCTTTCGCACCATCCAGGAACTGATCACGAATTCGATTAAACGTAATCAAGCAACGATAAATACCCTAAATATTGAAGTTATTCTTACGCTCGATTATTCTAAGATTCTACTAACCGTGCTTGACAACGGGAAGGAATATTCCTCAGAAGAATTGAAAGAGGAGGATGGGTTGGGGTTGACATTGATCGAAGAAAGAGTAGGTTTGTTAGGCGGGTTATTCAGTGTTCAAACGGCAGGTGAAATGGGAGTAGAATGCATGCTTACCATTCCTGTGTTGGAGTCACAGGAAAAGTAATTATCTTTCATTGGGAGTTTTTTTATGACTAAAACAATCGGAATATTAACTGGAGGAGGAGATGTACCAGGACTGAATCCAGCGATCAAATCGGTGGCCATGAGCGCGTTTGATGCAGGTTACAAGATGGTGGGCATCAGGCGGGGGTGGGGTGGACTGCTCAATTACAACCTCGATGAACCATCCACGCATGACTATTATGTCCGGAATCTTTATCGGGATGACGTACGAACCGTTGACCGCTCAGGTGGAACTTTTCTCCATACATCACGAACCAATCCTCAGAAAGTCAAAGCTTCCGACATCCCAGGTTTCCTGAGCAACTCAAAATTCGGGAAAAAGATCGACGAAGAAGGGACTACAGATTTTACCGACCACATTCTACACGTACTGGAGCATCTTGGAATAGATACCCTGGTTTCAATCGGAGGCGATGACACACTGAGTTTTTCTGTCCGCTTGAACAAGGAAGGTTTTCCAATTGTTGGCATCCCTAAGACAATGGATAATGATGTTTTTGGTACTGATTACTGCATTGGTTTTTCAACAGCGGTTACTCGCAGCGTGGATATCATCACGAATATGCGAACCAGCGTTGGATCACACGAAAGAATTGGCGTTGTTGAGCTGTTCGGCCGAAACTCAGGTGAGACGAGTCTGATATCGGCATACCTTAGCTACGTGGATCGATCTATCATATCGGAAGTACCCTTTGATATCCATAAATTGGCTAATTTCCTTCTTGAAGATAAGCGCAATAATCCCTCCAATTACTCCATGATGACGATCAGTGAAGGGGCGGTCATGGAAGGCGGGGATATCGTAGAAACCGGTGAAGCGGACGCGTACGGTCACAAAAAACTCGGTGGAATCGGAGAAGAGACTGCCGCAATGATTAAAAAACTTACCGGTCAGAACGTCATGTATCAACAGCTGGGTTATATGATGCGGTCCGGAGCGCCAGATTCCCTTGACCGGATGGTCGCGATGTCCTTCGGAAACCTGGCTGTGCAATTAATAAGACGGAATGAAACAGGTAAACTTGTAGCTTTGCATGGCGGAAAATATACAACTGTTCCCATCAATATGGTCCTGGCGGGTAAAAAGCGTGTGGATGTGCCCAGTTTCTACGACATTGAGAATTATGTCCCCAAGATCCGTGATTTCATGGGAATACCAATGTTCTTAAGCTAAAAGAATTAGCACAGATCAGGCAAATGGCAACCAATCCGCAGAAAATATTAAAAGGTCGATATCAGGTTGTTCCACGGTCGATCATCTTTATCGTTAAGGATCAATCTGGTTCTGTTGCAAAAGGGTGAAGCCGACAAGAAGATATACCCAGGACTATACAACGGCATCGGCGGGCATATCGAACGTGGAGAGGATGTTCTTGCTGCTGCACGCAGGGAGTTGGAAGAAGAAGCTGGCATTACCTGTGAAAATCTAGAACTGGCTGGAACGATCATGATCGACGTGATTGTGGGTGAAGGGATATTATTATTTGTCTTCACTGGCGATGAAACAACCGGAGAACTGAATCATTCTGAAGAAGGTACGCTACACTGGATGGAGATCAGCCAGCTGCATCATATTAAGGTTGTTGAGGATGTACCTGAACTGGTAGCAAATGTACTGAAGCACAAAGAGACAGGGCAATTGTTTTTCGGACGGTATCTTTATAATGACGAGGGGGAAAGATTTTCAGAATGGAGATGGGCGTAATTCAAGAGCGCCGCTCATAAAATACCAGTACTGTGGATCCATACTTTCGCTGGTCAAATTCCACCAGGTTGACCAATTCTATCGGTTGATACTCAACCGGATGGATTTGGGCGATCACCCAGCCATCCTCACTTAGCAAGGAAATATTTTCATCAAGTTTTCTGAGGGAATCCAACCAGATTTCTTTGTACTGCGGTGGGGCAATATAAATATAATCAAAATTTTCTTTTTGCTGCACCGCCAGGTACTTTAGCGCGTCCATTCTCACCACGCTGCCCATGTCACTGGTACGTGTCTTTTTAAGATTTTCCTTCAGGGTGAAGATCGCCTTGTCATTGATTTCCAGGAACAGGCAGTAGGCTGCTCCACGGCTCAACGCTTCAATTCCCACGCTGCCAGTACCACCGAACAGGTCAAGAAACCTTGCGTGCTGGATATCAGTGGAGATGATGTTAAACAGCGCTTCTTTTACCCGGTCCGTGATTGGACGGGTTGAGTCTCCTGGAACATCATCCAGGCGAATACCACGGGCCTTACCTGAAATGATGCGCGGCTGACTCATTTTTCCACTGCCTTCCTCGCCGCCTCGATATTCGAGCGTGGTGCGATAATAGGCAACACGCATCCGGTGCCCAATATAAACCGTTCCCCTTTGGTTGATTCGATGGCCAGATTAGCTTCACGAGTAACCGCTGTCGGGTTACCGTAAACCAGCGTCTCCCATTGTTTCATTCCACCACAAACAGCACCTGGAAAAATGTATTTTAGCTTCTGGCATAGTGGGAGAGGTTTCAAGGTCATGCCAGTTGACCACGGCGAATCCTTGCTTGGGAATCATGTCAAAGTAAATATCCCGCCCGTGAAGGTGCAATACGTTAAGCCACAGCTTTGATGCCGCTGCACAAACTTTCTCGTCAAAAGGTAGTACGAATTTTTCCACTTCGTCACGCGATAAGAGTGATGACTGCGCATGCTGGATGGCAAAGAAAATGCCATCAATTCCCAGCGCGATGCTTTTTTCAATGAACCTGACCGTGTTTTCAGTAAGGATATCCAGGCCAACTATCAGATCATCCGGGTATTGGCGCATGTGCACCAGAAGGTTATCCCGACCAACAAGGTTTTTAGCCTGCGACATTGGGTTGAAAATTGTCTGAATAACCGGGGTATCTGTCTCTCGAGCGCTGATGATTCTTTTGATGCACTCAAGCTGCCTTCCCAGGTTACCCTCGTCTGGTAATAATGGATTCAATTTATGCCAGTCTGAAGACGCATTTACCGGGTAGGATAGGTAGTCGCGTGTTCCTTCCGGATTACCACGCCATACATCAACAACGCCGTAATCACTGACACAATAGGAGGATGCTGGTGTGATTTTTATGAAATCAAAATCGTAAGAGGATTGAAAATCCAGGATGGATTTTGCCAGTGCGGATGGATCCTGATCGTCCACAGGGAAATGGCGCCACAAAGCTACCGGCGGTCGATCGACCTCTTTACCGGATATGCATGCTTCAAGCCTTTGACGGTGTTTCATGGTTTCCCTCTGCAGTTGTAGTCGGGGTTTTAAAAGTCCATTTACGATTTATAAAAAAGTTCCATAGGAGTACGACAAGAATAACAAACGCAAGGGCTAAATTGTGTCCGATAATGGTTGGCGTAAGGATATTGGGTAGTAGATTACCAGCCAGTGAAATAAATAGTTTTTCGGTAATCGCAAATAAAGGGGTACGAATTGCCAAACCAGCCACACTGACGATTGCGAACTGAGTCAATTGTTTTGCAAATGGAACACTCCTGGTTTCGGGATACGTCCATAGGCGGTTCCAGATGAAATTATTGATCACAGCAAGGGTAAAAGAAACTACACTCGCCCATAGTGCAGGTACCCCAATAAGGGTAGCCAGAAGGTTAAAAACTCCGAAGTCAATAATTGAACCAATCGTACCGACAATGGCGAACCTTACAAATTTACCCCGTTCTTGTGGGTCATGGAGCATGCTCATTTTTCGGAAAGTTTTGACCTGAAATACTCGATCGTCGACGACAAACCCTCGCGAAGGTCCGTGCGTGGTGTCCATCCAAGGAGTGTTTTGGCGCGGGTAATATCTGGTTGACGCCGCTGAGGATCATCTCCCAAGCGCTTGTCTTTCTTGAAGACGATTCCAGCCTTATTTCCGGTCAGGTTATTAATTACCGTGGCAAAGTCCAGGATTGATATCTCTGCAGGGTTACCGATATTTACGGGTAAATGCTCATCCGATAACAGCAATTTGTATATACCATTGATCAGATCGTCGACATAACAGAAACTTCGTGTCTGGCTTCCATCCCCGTAGATCGTCAGGGGTTCATTATTGAGCGCCTGGAGAATAAAATTAGGCACGACACGACCATCATCCAGCCGCATTTTCGGACCGTATGTGTTGAAAATGCGCACAATACGGGTATCCAGACCGTGAAAGCGGTGGTAGGCCATCGTTAATGCCTCAGCAAATCTCTTGGCTTCATCGTAGACCGAGCGAAAGCCAATGGGATCTGCATGACCCCAGTAGGTTTCCTTCTGTGGGTGCTCGAGCGGGTCACCGTAGATCTCACTTGTCGAGGCGAGAAGAAAGCGAGCATTGCATGATTTTGCGACACCCAGCGTGTTATGGGTTCCAAGTGCGCCGGCTTTCATGGTTTGGATGGGCAGGCTGGGGTAACTGTACGGAGAGGCCGGATTTGGACTGGCCGGTGAGGCAAAGTGGAGTACAGCGTCGACTTTATTAGGAATAAAGATGTATTCCGAAACATCGTGTTTGATAAACGAAAACCGGTCATTGCCTGCCAGGTGGGCAATATTGTCTGGGCTCCCGGTAATGAAATTGTCCATACCGATTACGGAATGGCCTTCTTTCAGAAGAAATTCGCAAAGATGAGAACCCAGAAAACCCGCAGCTCCAGTAATTAATACTTTCATTTGATTATCTCCATGTCAATCTGGTGATTGATCCATCTCCAGTTACCTGTTTGAGATTTCCTTGTTCAACATTGACGAGCATCAGGTTTCCCTGAGCAATGAACCCGATCCATTTAATTCCGTTTTCGTCGGCAACAGGAGACCAGATGATGGTTTGTGGATCCAACCCTTGCAATCCCTCTCCGGGGTACAGGCGTTTATGGTTGGAGCCATCACGATCCATGATATTGAGCGTATAGCGGCTGGTTTCACTTTGTTCGGGGAGTATTGAAGAAAGAAAGCCAACTAAGTAATTGCCATTATCATCAGTTGGCGAAGGCACCGGGTAACAGAACAAACCGCATTTTGAAACCATCGGCAGGATGCGCTTTTCATCCAATAGAATTGCAGATAGATCATAACTGTTGCCACCCAATTCATCAGAATTGAACACAGTGAAAACAACGCTGTTATCCTCTGACCAGTAGATTGGGGGAATCCATGCCCAATCTGTCTGTGGCTGGTAAGGCGTGAATTCGGTCACATTTGTCAATTCACCAGTTTTGGTATCTACCAGTCCGATTGAATCTGGTCTCGCGTAGGCCAACCTGCTGCCATCTGGAGACCAAGAAAATATCGTCCCCCACCAGCCATAAAGTCCACCGGAATTGGAATCGACCAATGTGCTTTCATCGAGACGTTTACCTTCATCATCGAATTGGTAAATTCTGAGGTCATTGTTTGCCTGCCAACCCGGAGCCGTGGTCCTGGGCTCTACGGTGGAATAAGAGAATGTGCGTCTCTTACCCGGAATCCAGTCAGCGAAATGTACCACATCTCTGATCTTTGTATCCACCGGTTTCGGCGTGTCCTGCGTGATGTCGACAATCCAAAGACTGTTGATTTTCTCTCCAGAGGCGTCCCCGGCTGATCGCGAGAATAACAACCATTGTTGGTCATGTGAGAGAGAGAAAATCCTGCCATCAAGATCCCCGGTCGATGCCACGATTTTACGATTACCGGTGTTATTTTCCATGACCCAGGCATTCGAAGATGAAATATACGCCATAACACCTTCTATAGGCGCAGCTGTGAAGGGTGATTGCACCCCGATCATCAGGATCTCAGGTTTAGCCGGTTGAATCACCTCATCTTTTACAATCGTCCTGGACATTTCAAGCCCATCTTCAATCAGGACCCTGTAGGTAGTCTGAGATTTGCCGTTCACTCCTGATTGGATAAGAACCGATTGACCTTCAGGAAGTGATTCATTTTTTATGGTTTGCTGTTCGAACGGCAAAATCGATTCGATGACCGAAAACTCTTCCTTTACCCTGATCACATTGATGGTTTCACCACCGTTTAGAAAGGTTGAGAGTGGGGGTTCAACGCGGTCGACCGGTCCAAGTAATATTTGATTTGCTGCAAGGACCTGTTCCACCGTCGCGCCATTGTAAATTTCAACTGACAACGTGCTACCTGAATCAACAACAGTAACCAGGATATTGGTATCCTGGTTAACGATTGAGCACCCTGCTAATAGGATGAACAATGATGTAATTAAGACAAGTGTTTTGATATTGGCGTGCATACGAATATGATTTTACCGATTATAATTACTCTTATCATTTTAACCTGGTTATTATAGCATGACTGCAGACAGCCCTGAAAGTAACTCCCTGAACGCTTCGTCCCGCATTGAAGCGTTATTATTCGTAACCTCCAACCCTGTTACTGCATCACAGATCGCTGAGACCCTGCAAATAAGCACACGGGAAGTAGAGTTCACTCCTTAAGGAGCTGATGTTTAGTTATGAGAGTAGGGGGATAACCATACAACATTATGGTGGAAGATACCAGCTCACAACCGCTGCTGAATTTGCCGCTGACGTTGAAAAATTCCTGGGTCTCGAGATCACATCCCGTCTCAGCCGGGCGGCCATCGAGACAATGGCGATAATTGCTTACCGGCAACCCATTACGAGACCTGGAATAGAAGCCATCCGCGGAGTGAGTAGTGATGGCGTAATCAGGAGTTTATTATCAAGGGGCTTGATACAAGAGGTTGGAAGGGCGGATGGGCCTGGCAGACCCATTCTTTTTTCGACAACGGTGGATTTTCTGCAGCACTTTGGATTAAATTCCCTGGACCAGTTGCCACCTTATGAAACACCAGAAAGCGCAGAAGAGCGGCCAACGAATGGTCTATTGAAGGATTGATGATGAGTGAAGAACGCGTACAAAAGATCCTGGCACAAGCCGGTTTTGGTTCACGCAGGTCATGTGAAGAGTTGATCACACAGGGGCGCGTGATGATTAATGGACAGAAGGTTATCCTGGGTCAAAAAGCGGACACAGGTCGCGATAAATTATTGGTTGATGGAAAACCACTTCCTCAACCCATGGCACATCGTTATGTCCTACTTAATAAACCCAGATTTGTCTTATGTGATAAGGCTGCAGATGATCCACGGCGAACAGTTTTCGGACTTGTGGAAAATGGCGACGAACTTGCTGTAGTTGGCAGACTGGATTACGAAAGTGAAGGCCTGGTTCTCTTAACCAACGACGGATTCCTGGTAAACCGGTTAACCCACCCCCGTTACGAGCACGAAAAAGAATATCGCGTACTTCTCTCAACTCACCCTGATGATAAACAGCTGGAAATCTGGCGGCGTGGCGTGGTATTGGAAGACGGCTACAGGACAAGACCGGCGCTGGTTAAGATTGACTCCTTATCTGGTAAAGGTGCCTGGGTGACGGTCGTTTTGAAAGAGGGACATAAACGACAGATCCGGGAAATGGCGAGGACAACCGGTTTGTTTATCGTAAAATTGATGAGAATAAGAATTGGTAATCTACGATTAGGAAACTTAAAACCGGGAGAATTCCGCAATCTAACTCAGGAAGAGGTTAGTAAAGTCCTCGAAAAGGTTCCAGAAAAAAGACCCGCGGTAAAACGGGTTTATACCAAATCAACATCTGACCGGAAACACAAAGTCAAATAGCGAGCTTTTTTTCTAGATCACGTGACATCTCATCAGGGAGTGCTGTAGTCTTGGCTTTCTTTCGGATATATTCCTTCAACTTGGCTGCAGTTACCGCAGGCATATCCGATCCTTCAGTTTCAAGAATGACTTTCTCATTCGTGAAAACCATCAAGGGTTCAGGATTGTAAATCCCAAGATCGATTTCCTTATTCTTGAAGAACTTTGCTGCATCCTCAATAGTAAATCTTACTTCGCGCTCCGGGTGACCGAGTCCTTCACCTCCGAAGGCTTTTAGGAACATGTTTCCACCGGTCTGCTTCCATTTTCCTTTGGCATCGTTGTATGTAATGGTTCCTGCCTGTTGGTAAGGGACGAGGCATAGCACACCTGCGGGACCGACGAGCAGATGCGATATTGGTGTAACATAATGGTACAGAGAATACCTGTCATCCAATCCCTTTAATGCGACTGTTAATCTTTCATCAGGACGGGGTGATTTACCCCATTTGGTCATGTAAAAGTTACCAATCTGAAAGAGAAGAAAACCAAGAATCAATGCACCGAATGTATACAACAGGTAGGATCCATCCTTGTCTTTGAATGAAAAAAACATGCCTACTCCCAAAACGATGATGCTCGCCAGGGAGGTAATGTTACCGATCTTCTTATTTCGTTGGATCAATTTGTCATTTGAAAATATTTTCATCCTGTTTTCCTCAGTTCACTGTTATTGTTGTCTGGTTGATCCTGGTGTTGATTTCCTTCTGCATTACTTCCAGCATGTTGGCATTGACCGTTCTCCTGGCCAGCTTAACTGCCGACACAAGCGCCCGGGCATCAGATCGACCATGCCCGATAAATACCAACCCATTCACCCCAAGTAGTATGGCAGCACCGGTTTCTGACGGGTCCATCATCCTTTTTAGGTCTATGAATGCAGGTTTGATGAACAGGTAACCAATCTTATTGCGTAAACTGGATTGGATACTCGTTTTTAGTGTATCAGTGATCAGTTTTCCAACTGATTCACTGGCTTTAAGAAAAACATTGCCTGAAAAACCGTCTGCTACTACGCAATCAACGCTGCCAGAAAAGATTTCTTTTGGCTCCACGTTTCCAACAAAATTTAAACCGCTGTTTTTCAAAAGTGGATAGGCGTCTTTGACAAGCTGGTTTCCCTTGGTAGATTCTTCACCGTTGGAAAGGAGAGCTACTTTCGGTTCTTTTATCCCGAAAACGATGCTGGCGTAAACACTCCCCATCACGGCGAATTCCAGCAGGAAATCCGGTCGACAATCCGCGTTTGCACCGGTATCCATGAAAACGCATTTATTATTCTTGACAGGTATGATGGCTGCCAACGCAGGTCTCGAAATATTGGATATTTTGCGTAATGTCATTACAGCGTTGAAATACGCTGCGCCGGTATTTCCGGCGGTCACGAAGGCCTCGGCTTTCTTATCCTTAACCATGGTCAGTCCGATAGCCATGGAATTATTCGGTTTCTTTTTGAACGATTCAACTGGTTTGTCGTCCATTTCAACGATATCAGGTGCATCAACAATTTCGATACCAGTAAGATCAATGGCAAGCTCTTTGCTTTTTTGTTTTACAAGGTCTGCTTTACCGACAAGGATCACTTTTTCACCCGCGGCAGCCAGCTGTGCTGCTGCCTGGATCTCAGGTACCGGGAAATTATCACTCCCCATGGCATCGAGTACGATCGACATATAGAAAACTCCTTAAAGATTTACGATTAAAATTACCTGCTTGACATCAAAAAATTGACGGTTATAATAACCCAGCAAATGCGCTGGTGCTGGAATTGGCAGACAGGCATGGTTGAGGGCCATGTGCCGCAAGGCGTGTGGGTTCAACTCCCACCCAGCGCACACAGCAAGCCGCTTTACGCGGCTTTTTCTTTTCCCTTATACTATTTTTGCCTTTCGATAATATACCTGGTCATCGCAACCAGCGCGTCACGCTCGGGAGTATCTGGAAACTCCATGATACAGTGTTCAGCCCTCCTCGCGAATTCTGCAGCATTTTTCTGCGAATTCGTAATAGCATCGCTTTTTGGGATTTCTGTTACGAGTCGTTCAAATTCATCCTCTTCCTGAATGCAATGACCGGAGGATAATCTGAGAACCGCCGGGTCGTTTGGATTGGATTGCATATAGTACAACATCGGAAGGTGACTAATCCCTGTCGCAGGTCACCACCAACGGGTTTTCCCACTGTCGATTCGTCCCCGACATAATCCAGCACATCATCAACGATCTGGAATGCCATCCCCAGTTCGTAGCCGAATTTTCTTAGTATTTCAACCTGGCGACGATCAACTTTACTGATAACCGCAGCCGTGTGGGTTGAGGTTTCGAATAATGAGGCTGTCTTGGCATAAATACGGCGGTAATACTCCTCAACCGTCGTGATACACCGGTTAGAAAATAACTGGTCCACTTCACCATTTACGATTGTCATTAGGGTATTGGCAATCAAGCGCATCACTTCGACAGAATTGGTCTTGGAAGCCATATCAGACGCTGAAGCAAAAAGGAAATCTCCTGTAAGCACCGTGGCTGCCGGCGACCATTTTGAGTTTAAAGTGGGAATCCCGCGCCGGAGAATTGATCCATCGATCAAGTCATCATGAACAAGTGTAGCCGTGTGCAGCATTTCGATGGCGGTTGCAAGGGTGACCATTGATTCAAATTCGGCATTTAACATGCTGCCAACCAGAAGTATGATCCTGGGTCTGATTCTCTTACCCCCCGAAGCCAGGATCAGCGCGGTGGCTGATTTCAGGTCAGGGTGATAATCCTCCACCTGTCGCAACATCATTTGCTCTACAGTGTCGAGGCCTTTTTGAATGTAGGGGAGGGTGGCTAAAGATGCGACCAATTCATCATTTCCAATTGAATAAAGTCTTCGCGTTATTGGTTGTTATTGCAGCAACCTCTTTTATATCACAATGTTGCAATTCTGCGAGCCTTTCTGCAATCACAGGTATATACGACGGCTCATTTCTTTTACCTCGATACAGTTGCGGAGTCTAAAAAAGGACCATCTGTTTCAAGTACAACATGAGAGAGACCAAGTTTGCTAAAAACATCATGTTTCTCGGTGGCATTTTTATAAGTAATTGGACCACCAGCCCCGATGTAAAAACCCAATTTTTCGGCTTTGGTTGCGTCGTGAAAGTCGCCTTCAAAAGCATGAAAGATACCGTTGAGACGATTGCCTTCTATTGACTGAATAGCTGTTTTCGATGATCTGTAAAAGGTCTTGTAAGGAATTGCGGCTGTGAAGGATTACCGGTTTTTGGTGTATCAAGGCTAAATCTAAAAATGTTCTTAAAACTTCCCGTTGTGTCTCTTTTTGATCCTGCCGGTGGTAAAAATCCAGCCCGATCTCGCCAACGGCAACCACTTTTTCACATAACAGCAAGTCAGTAAATGACTTGAGTTGATTGTGGTCGAAACTTTCAACCTCTTCCGGATGGACACCAACAGCCGCGAAAACCTGTTCATATTTCATCGCCAGGGCAACCGCTTCGCGGCTTGATGCGAGGTCAAGCCCTGGAACAACGATCTGCTCCACTCCAGCCTCTATTGATCTGTCGATGACAGAATCAAGGTCTTCCTCGTAAGCGTGAAAATTCAGGTGACAGTGGGTGTCAACAAATTCCACAATCAGGCCAATCCGGCAATTTTTTGACCATCCTTGAGGATCGCCTGAACTTTATCGGCGTGAGTCGTCTCGCAATAGACTCTCATGATAGGTTCGGTACCAGAGAAACGGATCAGCAGCCAGCCGCCGTCTTCGAGGCAGAACTTGAATCCGTCCAGTGAATTGAGCCCAGTGACCTTTAGCCCGCCAATCGTTTGCGGTTTGGCATCCAGGATCATTTTTTCACGGGTTGCACGATCGCCTGAAAATGCTGTGTCAATGCGGTCATAATAATGCGCGCCAACCAGCTCAAATAACAGAGCAAGTAATTGTGAGGGTTTTTTGTTCAATTTCACCATGAAATCCAGCATGTACAAACCGGCGAGGATGCCGTCTCTCTCGGGGACATTTCCTCTAAAGGCATATCCCCCAGATTCCTCTCCGCCGATCATTGCGTCAGTTTCAAGCATTTTAGGCGCGACGTATTTAAAGCCGACTCCGGTTTCGTAAACAGGAACATCATAGAGCTTCCCCAGTTTTTCCAACATGCTGGTGGTGGAAAGTGTCTTTACAATCGGACCACGCTGCTTGCGGATTTCGAGCAGGTAATAGGCGAGAAGCGCATATACCTGGAGTTGGTTCACGAATTTACCGTTTTCATCACCAATACCCACCCGGTCAGCGTCGCCATCCAGAATCAATAATACATCGCCATTTTTTTCAACGGTGGTTTTTAGCCCAACATCGATATTTGGCTGGATCGGTTCAGGTCGTATCATTTCAGGGAAGATCGGATTCCTGGTGTTGTGAATCTCGATCACCCTGGTACTGCCACCAGTAAGCAGCCGTGTGAACCAACCCGCTCCATTTCCCCACATCGCGTCTACGATGATGGTTAGTCCGGCTGATTTTATCGGTTCAAGGTCGATAAGTTGATTGATATGCTCTATGTAATTTTTGGCCGGATCAAAGATTCTTACTTTGTCATTGGCTTCCGCGTCCGAAAAGGTGATCCTTTTCACCTGGTCTACACTTGGTGGAATCAGGCTTTCGATCTCTTTCAAACCTTCTGGAGCGATAGCCCCGCCAAACTCGTTTCTCACCTTGAATCCATTGTCTACCGGCGGGTTGTGAGAAGCGGTGATGTTAATGGCACCTGATGCTTTCTTGTCAACAACGGCAAATGCTATGACCGGCGTTGGTGTGGCATCGTTGGTTAGGTACACATTTAACCCGTTTGCAGTGAGAACTTCTGCCGCGGCCCGGGCAAAATACTCCGAAAGGAACCTTTTGTCATACCCGATTACGAACCATTTCCCCTTTTGGCCATGATTAATCATATAATCGGCATAACCCTGGCTGCACCGGCGGACGTTCGCAAACGTATAATCTTCTGCAATCGAACCACGCCAGCCATCAGTGCCAAAAACGATCGTTTGGGTCATTGTTGCCTCCGCACATCAAGTTTGTTGAAGTAAATTAATTATATCAGCCTTTGATTTTCAGTTTTTTTGTTCATGCATAAGTAGGTCACCCGCCGCAATAAAGAACCCCGATATGGTAATATCCAGTACAGAAGGATAATTAATGCAAAAGAACGATGGCGCAAGTGTTAACCATGTAGTTGTAGCCATGAGTGGCGGAGTGGACAGTTCAGTTGCTGCCGCTCTACTGGTGGAGCAGGGTTACAAGGTAACCGGAATCATGATGCGCTTGTGGGAATCGGAAAGACCCGACGATGATGGAAAGACGTTATATAATCGATCGCTTACACAAGCACGCGAGGTAGCGCAACAATTACACATCCCCTTTCATGAGATCAACGCGACTGCTGAATTCAGGACAAAGGTTGTGGAGTATTTCATCAGGTCGCATCAGAAGGGGATTACCCCTAATCCATGTTTCGTATGTAACCGATTGATTAAGTGGGGGTTGTTACTGGATACTGCAAAAAAACTTGGCGCGGACCGATTGGCAAGTGGACATTACGCAAGTGTAAATCGTGGGGATGACGGTATTTACAAACTTTACAAGGGGAAAGATATCCTGAAGGACCAGTCGTATGTGCTGGCAGGACTGAACCAGTTCCAACTGGCGCAAGTCATGTTTCCTTTAGGAAAACTGACAAAAACCGAAACAAGAAGAATTGCGCATAGATATGGTTTTCTAATACGAGACCAGGAAGAATCGCAGGATCTATGTTTTCTGGAAGGGCGAAACCAGGAAGAATTTCTGATGAAATATGCACCCGAATTATTTTATGATGGAGATATCTGCACCGTTGACGGCAGGGTGGTCGGAAAACATTCAGGTTTGGCCAATTACACAATAGGGCAACGAAAAGGGATAAAACTGAGCCACAGTGAACCTTACTTCGTTTTGAAGAAGGAGTGGGAGTCTAATTCGATCATTGTGGGGACAAGGTCGCAATTAGGAACAAGTAGGGTCACAATAAGTGAGGTTAACTGGACCAGCGGGAAAGAGCCTGTCCTTCCGGCTAAATACCAAGTAAAAATTCGATACAAATCGGCGTTAATAAATACCTTTATTACGCAACTGCATGATTCGGAGTATGATATTATCTTCAAAGATATCGTAAGAGACCCGACTCCAGGGCAGTATGCAGTTATTTATGACGGTGAGAGTGTCGTTGGGAGCGGGGTCATCACTGATACACATTATGGAGATGAAAAATGACCTTGGCTTCATTTTTCCTTGGCACCGTGATTGCTTCTGTATTTGGTTGCGGCTTCCATTTCTGGCATGGCGGGGGATTTAAATGGCTGCTTTTCTTCAACCTGCTCGCCTGGATCGGTTTCTGGTTGGGACATTATTTGGGTATCCTGTTTAAAATTCGTTTTTTATCGCTGGGTCCAATCAATTTTGGTCCGGCGGTAATAGGTACGCTGGTTGTATTATTCCTGGGTTTCTGGCTGAGCATGTTTAACCAGGAGACAAAGGGTAAATAAAGGGATTCCATTGTCAGAAAATGATGCCAAGCTGGTGACGAAGGGAGGGTGAAATCGTCCAACTTGTGGGATTAAGCCACAAGTCGTTTATCATCGTCTTGAAAAGTGGAGAAAGCTTTCACACACACCGCGGTATACTCGCGCATGATGATTTAATCGGAAAAGAATGGGGGACGCAGGTATTTAGCCACAACGGCAGTCCATTCTTTTTGCTGCAGCCATCATTGACTGATCTTCTACGAAACACAAAGCGCGCTACACAGATCATGTACCCGAAGGAAATTGGTTACATCCTCCTTTACATGGGGATTGGACCGGGTTCAAGGGTAATCGAAGCGGGAACGGGTAGTGGTTCTTTCACAACCGCGCTAGCGCATGCAATTGGATGTTCCGGCAAGGTGTATTCGTACGAAATTAAAGAGGAAACACAAGCCGCAGCCCAAAGGACACTCAAAAAACTCGGGTTATCTGAAATTGTGGATTTCAAGGTAAGAGATATTAACATTGGGTTTGATGAAAAAAATGTTGACTCGGTTTTTCTCGATGTATCAAACCCTTATGACTATCTTGCCCAGGTTAGAAAGTCATTAAAACCCGGAGGTCATTTTGGGTGTATCGTTCCCACAACAAACCAGGTGATGCAGTTGCTTGTTGCGCTGCGAAGGAATGAGTTTGCGTTTATTGATGTGTGTGACGTCTCTGTCAGATTCTACAAACCTGAACCTACGAGGTTCCGTCCAGTGGATCGGATGATCGCTCACACGGGTTACCTGATCTTTGCGCGCCCGGTTTTACTTGGGAACCAACCGGTAGACAAAAAGCTTCTATCCGAAATTGGACTGGTAGGTTTGGAAAATGTAAATTCGGATGAAATTGAGGATGATGCTGAATCATGACCTCATCCGATAATGACCTTGCAGTGACACTCAGGCAAGCGCTTCACGAGAAACCTCTGCAAATTGCGGATGACAACCCGAACAGGAAACCCGCAGCAGTACTGATTCCCTTCGTAAGAATCGACAATAAATGGCACTTGCTTTTCACGAAGCGGACGCATGGGGTTGGCAAACACCGGGGTGAGATATCCTTCCCTGGTGGCGCAGCAGAAGAATGGGATAGTAATCTTATCGAAACCGCGGTACGTGAGACTTGCGAGGAAATTGGAATTCCAAAAGCCCGAATTCATATCCTGGGGGTGCTTGATCCAATTCCCACCGTTTCCAATTATTGCGTTTTGCCTGTTGTCTCGATTTTGGATTGGCCGCAGCCATTGCAACTGAACAAGGATGAAGTGGATAACATTCTATTAATACCAGTGGACTGGCTAAAAGAGAAAGAAAACTGGTACCAGGATGATTTTTTCTATGAGCCAGGTAAGTATAAGACGGTTATCCATTACAAGGACTTTGAGGGTGAACATTTATGGGGGGTTACCGCGCGGCTTGCTCAAATTGTGATAAGTTACTTATAACAGAAAAAGCGAGAGCAACTCTCGCTTTTTCTATAAATTGATCAGGGATAAACCTAATCCTTCTCTTTGCCTTCTTCTTCCTCTTTCTTACCCTTTTCGATCACTTCGGGTTCTTCGCCTTCTTCAGTAACGACTTCCTCTTCAGCTGCCGGTGCTGTAACCAGGATCAGCATTTCTTCAAGGGGAGTGAGTACGGTTACCTTTTCGGATACAACGATATCTTTTACGAGGATTGAATCTCCAATTTCTTTCAATACGGAGATATCGACAATGAACCTTTCCGGTAAGTCGGATGGAAGCGCTTCGACTTCAATCGCGGTAAGACCTTCGACTACAATACCCTCGAAATCTTTCACTGCCGGGGCTATGCCAGAGAATTCGATGTTCACGGTGGTGCGTATCACTTCGGTTAGGGAAACGGCCTGAAAATCAACATGCAAATAGGTATTCTTAATAAAGTCGCGTTGTTTATCACGAATAAGGGCGGCGATATCTTTGCCCTCCAGCTTTATTATTACAATACTTGAGGATGTTGCATGATTCAGAGTTTTTGTGGTTTCTTTTTGATCCATGAGTACAGCGGTAGGTTCAAACTTGTGACCATAGATGACCCCGGGAAGTTTTCCTTCGCGTCTTAATGCCCTTACCTTCTTGCCGGTTGTGGTGCGTTTTTCTGCGTTAATAACCAGTTGTTCCATTTTTTATCCTTCGAGCGCCTCTCACTGAGGTTCAAATCCTCAATTACCTTCACTCTATTATATTTTCTACCCTTGCGGGCGAGCCTCAATTTTAGCCCGCATAAGTTGGAGCGTCAAGGTTGGGAACCTGGTAGTTAATTTGTCCAATTTAACGTTCTCTCAACAGCTTTCTTCCATTTAGCGTAATACTGCTCACTCGTGGGTTGATCCATTTGCGGTGTCCATATGCTTGTCCTGCGCCCAATTTGATATCAGATCATCTGTATTCTGCCAGAATTCCACTGCTAAACCGGCTGCATACGCAGCTCCAAGCGCTGATGTCTCAGTTATTCTGGGTCTGACAACAGGTACACCGAGGATATCAGATTGAAATTGCATCAATAGATCATTGTTCACCATACCACCGTCAACTTTAAGGGTAGACAATATCTCGCCGGAATCAAGTTGCATCGCGTCTAGGACTTCTTTTGTTTGATAGGCTGTAGATTCGAGGGCAGCCCTGGCAATGTGACCTTTGTTGGCAAATCTCGTCAATCCGGCAATAATCCCCCGAGCGTCAGACCGCCAGTGAGGGGCATATAAACCAGAAAATGCTGGAACGAAATAAACGTCACCATTATCTGTAACAGTTCTTGCCAGCGGTTCAATATCACTGGATTTTTCGATGATTTGAAGATTATCCCGCAGCCATTGCACCAGCGCACCGCTAATGGCAATCGATCCTTCAAGGCAATAAACCGCTGGATTATTACCGAATTTGTAACAGACTGTGGTTAACAACCCATTCTTACTCATAACGGGTGCTGTACCTGTGTTCAGGAGCATAAAGCAACCCGTTCCGTAAGTGTTTTTCGCTTCACCAGATGTAAAACAGCATTGTCCCACCAGGGCGGCCTGTTGATCTCCAAGGTCACCGGAAATTGGAACTTTGGGAAGGATGGAAGAGGCATATCCATACACCTCAGAGCTGGAGGAAATCTTCGGCAGGATATTTTTAGGGATATTGAGAACCTTTAACAGTTCCTCGTCCCATTCAAGGGAGTTGAGGTCCATTAGCATCGTTCTTGAGGCATTGGTGACGTCTGTAAGATGTTCCCCGCCGTGGATTCCCCCGGTGAGATTCCAGATCAACCATGTGTCAATCGTCCCGAAAAGAACATCGCCTTTTTCGGCAATCTCACGCAATCCGGAATTGTTGTCGAGTATCCACTGGATCTTGGGACCGGAGAAGTAGGTGGCTAATGGAAGACCGGTTTTTCTCGTGATTATCTCTTTTTTCCCGCCCTTTTCCAATAAATGGCAAATATTGTCGGTCCGGGTATCCTGCCAGACGATGGCATTTGTATACGGCATTCCGGTTGATCGGCTCCAAAGTATTGTTGTTTCTCGTTGATTCGTAATGCCCAACGCAGCGAGGTCGTCATGAGCCAACCCGGAAATTCGCAAGGAATTTTGTATGACATCCCTGGTATTTTTCCAGATTTCAAGTGCGTCATGTTCCACAAGACCCGGAGCCGGGTAAAATTGTTTATGTTCTTTCTGATCAATAGCAACAATGTCCCCTTTACGATCGAAAACGATGAAACGCGTACTGGTGGTTCCCTGGTCGATCGCCCCAACAAAGTTTTCCATTATTCAAACCTCCAGATCAATATCGATAAAAAATTATACAATAAGCTATGTTTAAGGATGATTTGTTATGAATAAGCCATTATTTCTCGCATTAATATTGTTCCTGACATTAGCCAGTTGTGAAAAATCAAACCTATCAGCCGTGGGGCAAAGTAATACGACAATTCCCAGTATACAGGGATGTTCTCACCAATCTCCATATTTAGGGCAGAAAGTTAATGACGTAGAAGGAATTGTCACGACGAAATCATATAATGGGTTTTACATGCAGTCTGAAATTCCGGACAGTCTGGCCTGCACATCCGATGCGATTTTTGTGTTCACGGATAATTTCCCCGGCGTCATTCCAGGTGATAAAGTTCTTGTCAGTGGAAGGGTTGAGGAATTCCGGCCAGGGGAAATTGAGGACAGGAACCTGACGATCACCGAAATCATCGACGCAGAGGTCACTACGCTATCAAGTGGAAATCAACTTCCGTCAGCCGTGATCCTCGGGAAAAATGCCCTGGAACTGCCGGCTCAAACTATCGATAATGATAGAATTTCGAAATTTGACCCTGATGAGGATGGATTGGATTTTTATGAGAGTCTTGAATCGATGTTGGTGCTGGTGCCAGAGGGCGTTGTTGTCGGACCAAGAAATTCATATAACGAAGTAGTCGTCATTCCTCCGGATTACCTGGACAAGAACCAGATTTCCGAGCTTGGCGCGTTGGTCCAGCGGGAAAACGACGCAAACGCGGAAAGAATTTTGGTAAACCTGAACTCAATAAACAAAGATAAGGTTAGTGTAGGCTCCCGGTTGTTGAACGAGATAGTTGGCGTAATGGATTATTCCTACGGTAACTATAAAATCAAAGCGTTTGGTCGGGTAAATTTTTCCCAACATACTCCAGATCAATCGCAATACGATAAAAACGCCGATTTCATCACTCTTGCCACATATAATGTTGAGAATTTATCCAGGCAGGATGAGAATTCCAAATTCAGGAGAATTGCATCTGACATCGTTGATGAATTGGATAGCCCGGAAATTGTTGTGATCAATGAGGTAATGGATGATTCAGGTGTTGAAGATGATGGTACGGTGATGGCGATCCAAACGATCAACCGCTTGATCAATACCATAGAGCAGGAAGGAGGACCGCGATATTCTTATGCCGGTGTCGATCCAGTGAACAACGCCGATGGTGGTATACCTGGTGGCAATATACGTACCGTGATCCTTTTTCGAGAGGACTCTGGTATTAAACAGCTCGATGATGACTCAAATTCAATGTTCAAGATGAACCCCATGACTATCGCAACCTCTGATTGGCCATTCAGCGTAACCCGGAAGCCTTTATTAGCACTTTTCGAAAGGGATGGAACTCAATTCCTGGTTACTGGCCTTCACCTTACTTCACGGGGACTAGATTCGCCGCTATTCGGAAGCGTTCAACCCATTGAGCGTCTTGAAGAAAATAAACGAATCTCCCAGGCGGAGTTCGTTAATAAATTCCTGGAGGATTTTCACAGGAAATATTCGGAAATTCCTATAATTATTGCGGGGGACTTCAATGATGATCCATGGTCCGAAACGTTGGCAGCATTACGGGGAAACATTTTTTACGATGCCGGTGTGTTGATCGATGAGGATGAGCGTTACTCTTACATTTTAGACGGAAACGCAATTCAGCTGGATCACATCCTGATTTCAGATCTCGGATTTGTTAGAAAATTCGAAATCCTGCACCTGAATTCAATAAATGATCACACACTGCAAGTGAGTGACCACGACCCGGTTTTAGTCGAATTGGATTTCCCGTTAAATAACTAATTAGCAGGTTTAAACTTCATTGAGTAATTGAAGGTTATTCTCGGTGACCCTTCTAAAATGGTAACCATAAATCACCATGGTGATCGCCATTGGAAATTTCTTGATATCATGCCAAATCGTCCAGAAGATCAGATTCCAGTAATATTTACTTTCTTTTGGGTTTAATCCCATGACAAACAGAGACCTAAAGAAGGCCGATATTTCGTTAACACTAATCTTTCCGGTTGATTGCCGGGGATTGAACTGTCTCAGGAAGGTTTTTATTCTTGGATAAAGCATTTCGGGTGAATAAATGGACTTCATGATCTTGAAATAACCATTGCGTAGAGAGATTACGGGTAATTTTGTACGGATGTTGGTAGTTCCATCAGAATTATCTCCCGACATCTCATTGATGATCCTGCCGTCCTTTGCCAAACGGTCATATAGTTTGGTTCCGAAAGGTGCCTGCAGTAACCCCACCATTGCGGTAACAATTCCCGACTCCTGGATAAATGAGATCATCTGGTTGAAAATCTCAGGTGGGTCGTTATCAAAACCTACGATAAAGCCTGCCATTACCTGCATGCCGTGGTTCTGGATAACGTTTACATTATGGACCAGGTCGCGCTTTGAATTCTGTTTCTTGTTACACTCTGCGAGACTGGATTCATTAGGGGTCTCTATACCGATAAATACGTCAACAAATCCAGCTTCTGTCATCAAAGTCATCAATTCAGTGTCATCAGCCAGGTTAATGGACGCTTCAGTGATAAAGTTAAACCCGGTTTTATCACGACGCCATTTGATCAACGCCGGTAGCATTTCCTCTTTTAAATATTTCTTATTCCCAATGAAATTATCATCGACAAAAAACACGTTATGGCGCCAGCCTGCAAAATACAATTGATCCAGTTCTGCGATGATTTGATCTACTGATTTTATCCTGGGTATGTGTCCCAGCAGTGCCGTTACATTACAGAACTCACAATGATAAGGACAACCCCGAGAAAACTGAATGCTCATGCATTCATATTGATCCATATCAATAATGGAAATATCCGGTAAAGGGCTGGACCTGATATCAGCGTATTCGGAAGTTTCATAAACTTTCTTAAGAGAGTTTCCTGATTCCAAATCTAATAAAAATTGAGGAAAGGTGATTTCACCCTCATTCAAGACAAATGTATCAATTTGTGGAAATCCCTCGTACTCACCCGTGAAAAGAGGGCCGCCTGCGATAATTTGCTTACCTAATTTCTTGATCTGAGACACGATCTTAATCACTGAAGCTCGTTGAACGTCCATCGCGCTAATAAATACGATGTCCGACCACAAAATATCCTTATCCATTAATTTCCGGATGTTGGTATCTACCAGTTTCTTTTCCCAGTTTGAGGGGAGTAAGGCAGAAATCGTCATCAATCCAAGGGGTGGGTTATTGATTTTCCGGTTGATAAACTTCAGTGCATGTCTAAAACTCCAGAAAGTGTCTGGAAATTCCGGGTAAACCATTAATATACGCATAATACCTCCAATATCTATTGCATAAGTATAAATAGCCTCCTCAGGTTATTGATGTGCACCAAGTCATAGTCTTTTTACGTTCGTTTCGGATTGGCATAAGCTAATATGACTTTAAGGGGATTAATTACGTAGATCAGGATGCTATAATAAAATTTATGGAGCGGACAAATAGTACAACCTTCAACCTTCGTACTGGTACTGACCTTGCCTTTGCACTGGTAGTTTTCGTTTCGTATTTTTCCGCATTCAGTTCAACGCCGGTTACCTCATTATTTTTGATCATGGTAATCATATTCCTGGGGATTGCTTACATTACGAACGGTATTTATGGCTTCTCTTATGTTCGGAAGTCACCTACAAATGGGATCAAGTTTATTTATTTTTTGAGCCAATTGGTGATTAGTGGTTTGATAATCCATTATGGAAGAGGTGCTGGATTTTCTGCCTTGATCATGTTACCGCTGGTCGCCCACGCGGTTATCGTACTTGATCAGAACTGGTCGCTCGTCGCCACGTTTGGTATTCTTGTCACATATGTAATTGCTGTTTGGTCTTTTTCCCATGACCTGCAATCGGTATGGCTGGGGCTGCCTGTTTTTTTTATCGGACAAATCGTAGTTTCGATATTCACGCAAATGGCTGTAAATGAAAATAAAGCACGCGAGCGGTTGGAAATATTGGCCACTGAATTATCTGATGCCAACAGGCATTTGAGTGAATATGCCGTACAGGTTCATGAATTGGCTATTGCACAGGAAAGGAACCGTTTTGCACGTGAAATCCACGATGGTTTAGGTCATTATCTCACCACGATCAACATGCAAATCAATGCCGCCAGTGCGCTCGTTAAGAGTGATCCTGGCAAGTCCGTCGACATGCTCGATAAAGCCAATAAAATGACCTCTGAGGCATTGGTTGATGTACGCAATTCCGTTTTTGCATTGAGGAAAGAAAGTATTGACCTTAACGATCTTCACCAACGTATGACACAATTGGTTGAAGAATCAAGGAACTCCAATATAGATGTTAATTTGAACGTTATAGGAACGCCGATTTCGTTAAGTCCACAGGCTAATCTCACAATTTATCGCACTGCACAGGAAACTCTGAACAATGCGCACAAACATTCTCAGGCAACCAGGGTTGATCTGCAACTGGATTATTCGCAAATCGGTTATGTACAATTCGTGGTTATAGATAACGGTTTGGGGGCTGAGGAAATCCGTAATGGTTTCGGTTTACTCGGTATTCAGGAAAGGGTCAGGTTATTAAACGGAGAGGTTAGTATTGATAATCAGCCCGGGAAAGGATTTGAGGTCAGGATAAACCTACCGGTATCGTGATGCCAATAAAAATTCTAATTTGTGATGATCAATCGCTTTTTCGAGAAGCTTTGCGTACATTATTGAGCGCATATGATGACCTTGAAGTTATTGGAGAAGCCGCTAACGGCGAAGAAGCCATCAGGTTCACTGTCACACATTCACCAGATGTGGTTCTCATGGATCTTCGCATGCCGGTAATGGATGGAGTGGAAGCAACGCGGCGATTAGATCAATTGGGTAAGGGTACCCGTGTGATTGCCCTGACAACCTTCGATGATGATGAAACAGTATTTGAGGGATTACGTGCAGGAGCTGTAGGATACTTGTTAAAAGATGTTACATCAGAAAAACTGGTGGAGGCGATCAAAGCTGCTTACGCCGGAGAGTATTTCCTTTTGCCGTCCATAACCGCAAAAGTGATCTCTGAATTTTCAAAGATTTCAAAGCCAGTGAAAAAACTGAGCAGTGAGTTGATGCCGGAACCGCTTTCTCCCAGGGAGGTTGAGATATTGAAAATAGTTGCTACCGGGGCAAGCAACCGCGAAATTGCCGACCAGCTATTCATCTCTGAGGGCACAGTGAAGAACCATTTATCAAGTATCTTAAATAAACTTGGTGTCCGCGATAGAATGCAGGCCATATTAAAAGCAAAAGAATTCGGAATCATAAATATTTAATTGGATTAAATTCGATGCAAAAAGAAAACAAAACTTTTTCTAAAGAAAAACTCACTCAATACGCACCGATTGCCGGTTCTATTCTCATAATAAGCGGTCTGATTCTGTTGCTGGATCAGAGACTTCAAACCCACTGGCTTTCCATAAGCCTTCCGGTTTTTGTTAGTATCGTTCTGATCATTTTTGGATCGATAAAAAAAAGAGTATGGTGGAGTGTAACCGGATTAATTGTTTTTGGTTTGGGAACAGCGTTATTTCTACTATTGCTTCCTACGCTTCAATGGAAAATTAACTTAAGGGTAGGATATTCTCTTTTTGCACAGGGATTTGTTTGGTTATTGATTTTTATACTCCTCTGGATATGCAGAAGAAAAACATCATGGTGGCCTTTGTTTGTTTCGGCCGTTTGTTTGGCTTTATCGTACATATTCATCAGCAACAGGAAAGCACTACTTGATTTTGTTTTCTTCCTATCGCTCGCGGTAGGAATAGTACTGCTAGCATGGGGTCTTGAGCGCAGGAAGCTCGCATTGATCCTACCGGGTGTCATTATCAGCACCGTTGGCGCTGGTGTCTATTTTGGCTGGAGCAATCCTGAATCACCTGGAGGTCTGCAAAAAACTGGTGTCATGCTGGTTTGGTTTGCGTTTGGTTGGGTAATGATTACAGTTTTATCAAGGATAATCGACAAACGTTTCATCTGGTGGCCTTTGATCCCGGGCGGGATTTTACTGATGGTAGGATCCGGATTGTATATCGGGGGAAACCCTGAGAACGCGCTGGGATTTCTGGGAAATACGGGCTCAATTGGTTTGATCCTGATTGGAATTTACCTGATTTTCCTAAAATTTGGTATGAAGCGGTAATTACCCATGCATCAGCGAAAGCAGGGCGGGTAGTTTTTCCCGCATAGCCTGTTCGCCGGCTTGTATGATCTCTTTAATTTTCATAAATCCGAAGAATAACGAGACATCTGGCGGCAACGTTGGTGTGACCAGGATGTCGGGGGGATATCTTTCCAAATTCAATTTTATCAGGGTAGTCGTCATGATCATTTCAGCGCGGTAAAAATCATGCACAAATGGCGGAAGGGGAAGGGGGATGTGTTCATACGGTAATTTATCATCAACCGGATCGACTGCGTCATTTAGCTGATGAACGTCAATGGCCAAAATGACGTCTGCTGGTGAATTTTTAAGGAATTTTACAGGCACATCGTCCAACATGCCTCCATCGACCAGCCTGTAAGCGCCTATCTCGACCGGAGGAAAAAAGCCCGGCACCGCTGTTGTTGCCATGATGTTATCCAGTAATATCCCTTCGCGCAATTCAATTTCCTCTCCGCTTATGAGATCCACAGCATTCAAGGAGAGGGGGATGATTGTGTTTTCCATCCTGTAATCTTCCGGAATGTACTTTGAAAGGAACTTACGGATATTTTTTCCGGCAAGTAATCCTTTGCGGCTTGGAGTGTGATCAACAAGCTTAAAGATTTCCCTGGTATTGCTGAACCTGCGGGCAATTTTCTCTATTTCGTTGATTGAAAGCCCGGTGGAGAGAAGGGAAGCGATCAAACCACCCATACTGCATCCGGCGAGATAGGAAATGGAAATACCTGATTCTTCCAGGACTTTGATCACTCCGATGTGTGCGAGCCCTCTGGCACCACCTCCTCCAAGGACAACACCGAGTTTCTTTCCATTATTATTCATTTCATTCGCCATAAATTGATTTTAATACATATTGGTAACCATTACCCCTGTTCAATAGCCCATCCGTCTGATAACATTCTTGCCTGTTCGGATAAACCGGATAGAATTGGATTAATTATGAAAAAAGCAAGAACGGATATTAGGAACATAGCGATCATCGCCCACGTGGACCATGGCAAGACGACACTGGTGGATGGCTTATTAAAACAAGCTAGAGTCTTCCGTGAAAATCAACTCGTCATGGAACGGGTGATGGATTCTAATGATCTGGAGAGGGAACGCGGGATCACGATACTTGCAAAGAATACTGCAATTATTATTCCTGACCTTGAAACCGGAGAAACAGTAAAAATTAACATTGTGGACACACCTGGACATGCCGATTTTGGAGGGGAAGTTGAACGTGTCATGAACATGGTGGACGGGGTATTGTTACTGGTTGACGCGGCAGAAGGACCGATGCCTCAAACCCGCTTTGTGTTGAAAAAGGCACTTGAAATGGGGCACAAAGCCATCGTTGTGATCAATAAGATGGACCGCAAGGATGCGGATGCGGAAAGAGCTGTTAACCTGACATTTGATCTTTTTATAGAATTAGGTGCTACTGATGAACAGGCAGAATTCCCGATCATTTATGCCAACGCAATTACGCAGCAATCAGGAACAACGCCGGAACTAGACGTTGACCTACGGGCGATGTTCAAGGCCATCTTGAATACAATCCCAGCTCCGGTTGTGGATCGTGAAGCGCCACTCCAGATGCTGGTGACGAACCTGGGATTTGACGAATATAGGGGAGTTACCGCAGTTGGTCGGATTCACGCCGGTTCAATAAACGCTGGGCAACCAATTGCTCGTATACAAAAAACAGGTGTTGTTCTCAAAGAGAGAGCGCGTTACTTGTACACCTTCCAGGGTTTGGACAAAGTAGAAACAGAATCTGTAAGCGCTGGTGATATTGTGGCAATAGCCGGGCTTGAAGGGATTGAGATCGGGGAGACAATTGCCGATGCAGAAAACCCTGAAGCATTACCCGTAATTCACGTAGAAGAACCGACAGTAAGAATGACGTTCAGCGTCAATACGTCTCCCTTTACCGGAAGAGAGGGAAAGTGGAGCACATCACGAAAACTGAGGGAACGGCTTCTTGACGAACTTAGAAATAACGTAGCATTGCGTGTAGCAGAAACAGAAAGTGCCGACACTTTCCTCGTCTCGGGGAGGGGAGAGTTGCACCTCGCTATCTTGATTGAAACGATGAGACGAGAGGGGTATGAATTTCAGGTTTCAAAACCCGAAGTTATCATGAAGGAAGGTATTAACGGTGAGATATTAGAGCCTTTTGAAGAGCTGCATGTTGACACAAGCCCAGAATCAGTAGGTGCCGTTGTAGAAATGCTTGGCAACAGACGGGGAAAAATGGTCGACATGCAGAATAACCCAGATAACACCGTCCATCTACGTTTTATTGTTCCTACACGCGGTTTGTTGGGTTTCCGTTATCAATTCATGACCATTACCCGTGGCACAGGCGTCCTCAATACGATATTTCATGATTATCTGCAGTATTGTGGTCCAATCACAGCGAGAGCGTCCAGCTCGATCGTTGCCTGGGAAAGCGGTCAATCAACTACATTTGGCCTAAAGAACGCTGAAGAAAGGGGAGCTCTATTCATAGGGGCAGGTGTGGATGTTTACGAAGGCATGGTCGTTGGTGAAACACTTCGTCCAGATGATCTAACCGTGAATATATGTAAGAAGAAGCATCTTACAAATATGAGGTCTTCCAATAAGGACATAGAGATCCGATTAACACCACCTCAGCAAATGAGCCTTGATCAGGCGATTGAATATCTGAATGACGACGAACTTTTAGAAGTAACACCTATAAATTTTCGTATTCGAAAAAAGATCCTGAATACCGAAGAACGTGGAAAACAGACGAAAAAGGCAAAAGAATTATTACAGGAATGATATATAGAAAATTGGAAAAGAAGTCGTATAAAACTCCTTGACAAACCCTTGACTTTTTTGGTTGTTCATGATAAATTTATACGCGTAGGATGCAAAGTAGTTCTTGCTGGATGTAATAAACGACAGCCTGAAGCGAAAGCTCCATGGCTGTTTTTATTTGACTGCTCCGACAGAACGAAACAAATCCGAAATATTGTAAGTTTGCTATAGGAGGCAAAAAAATGTCAGAACGTATCGTCGGTACAGTCAAATGGTTCAACGGAACCAAAGGTTATGGCTTCATTTCCCGTGAAGGTGGAGAGGATGTATTCGTACATTTTTCCGCAATCCAGGGTGATGGCTACCGTAATCTCGAAGAAGGTCAGCAGGTCGAATTCGTAATCGAAAAAGGCCCCAAGGGTCTTCAGGCCAGCAACGTAACTATTGTTAGCTAGTTTAACAATCGTGTAAACAATAAATCCCGCCAGATCCTGGCGGGATTTATTTTATTTCTCTTCTATTGCCGTCCAATAGCCTTTATCCAGCTCGTCATCAGATAAATGCGCATACCTTTGTGTCACTGCGATGTTTTTATGACGGGCTAGTTCCTGTGCCAGTTTTAAATTTCCTGATGCCCTTAACACGCGGGTGACAAAATAATGCCTGAACGAGTGGGGAGTGATCGTACCTACTGCTTCTGGACCTATGAATTCACATACCCTGGCAGCGATAATATTACGCCCGGTTGTTGTGGTCATGGATTTCGTCTTTTTACCAGTACCACGATCATGACGGGCAAATATTGGCAGAGAAGAAAGCGGTTTGCCTGTATTACCGTCTGAAATGGCTCTTTCCTTGAGATAATCCATTAAAGCATCTGTGCATCGTGTGGAAAATCGGACAACATCCTCACGGTTACCCTTGCCAATGATCATGGCTTTTCCTTCGTTCCAATCCAGATCCCCACGACGCAAATTACAGGCTTCATGAACCCTCAAACCAGTATCAGCGAGAGTGTAGAGAAATGCTCTATCGCGTAGATTAACAAGATGTTCAGCTGGGTTTTCAGATGGTTTCGTTGCCAACATCTCAGCTTTATCAAGTATTAAATCAATTTTTGAAGTTGGGAATTGAGGTAAACGCTGTCCGGGTTTTCTGGCACGTTGTTGTATGAGCAGTTGTACCCTGGGTAGATTGATGTCTGCCAGTTTTTCAGATACCAGGAACTGAAAAAAACCCGTTACCGCGGTAAGGTAGAGACGTTCTGTGGTGGCGGCGTGGTCTTTTAACGTGATTGTCAATAAGATGATCGTGTCTTCTGACAGGTCAGAAATTGGCGTTTGCTCAGGGTCAATGTTATGCCGCGTAAGCGTGCTTGTATAAAAACGTAGCGCGTTTCTGTAAGTAGAAGCTGTGCGCGGACTTCGCGCGAGCTGAATTGTGTTGAGATATGCGCTGATTGCACCGTTGATATTTTTTGTCATGCACTGCCTACTTTTGCATTTGTTTTATGCTTATGATAATAGTACTTATCGAAACCATAGCTTTATTGTAACACCGCCCCTCTTCATAATCAAGCCCGGATTTCATCTACTGGATTATGTTTTTCTTTAGGGCATAAGAATGATTAACCAGTCTACTACTTAGTAATATTCCATACTTAAGTCAGTTTATAAGATGCATATGAAAAAGATAAGGAAATCGATAAAGTTACTCTTGAAATTGCTATAATACCTGAGAAGATTAGATAGTTAAAGGATAAATATGGTTAACAATGGCGTACATGTTCCATATGGAAACGATTTGTTGGAACTGAATTTACCCAGTAGGATTTTCGATATTGATCGATTATTACCTGGCGACCTCTTTCATCCTGTCCAGAATGCCCTGGAAACCGTAAATAAAGCCCTATCCTACCCTATTGGTAATCTACACCCATTTTCACAGATAAACGCCAATACAAGCATAGCAATCACGGTAAATGATAAAACCAGGCCGGTTCCTAATACTTTTTTATTAACTCCCCTGCTTGAACGCCTCCATTTCATCGGCGTGAAACCTACGAATATCTCCATTTTTATCGCTTCAGGAACCCATGTTCCCATGAGCTCGGATGAGTTACATTTGATACTGGGCACGGAGATCACCAATAACTATCGCATAATCCCTCATAATTGCGACGATATAGAACATCTATACGCACTAGGCATTACTTCCAGGCACACACCAGTGTATGTTAATAAGAGTTTCTTTCATCACGATATTAAAATCGTAGTTGGTGACATTGAGTTTCACCATTTTGCAGGTTATTCAGGAGGTGTGAAATCGGCTGCAATTGGTTTGTCTGGGCGGGAAACGATAAACACAAATCACAAGTTATTGATGGAAGAGAATTCTTTTCTTGGTATTTACGATGAAAACCCCTTACGTATGGATATTGAAGAAATTGGCAGGTTGATGAAGATAGATCTCGCTCTGAACGCAGTCTTGAATGAAAAAAAGGAAATTCTGGATGTTTTCTTTGGGGATCCGGTGGAAGTGATGAAGGCTGGCATCAAACTTGTGAATGAGATCTGTCAAATTAAAATCAAGAGTCAATATGATGTGGTTATTGCTTCCGCCGGGGGTTATCCAAAGGATATTAATCTATACCAGGCACAAAAGGCAATGACGCACGGTTCAATGTTCTGCAAACCCGGCGGGGTTCTGATTTTAATCGCGGAATGCAGCGAGGGCGTAGGTTCAAGTGGCTATTATGAATTCATGCGCAGCGTGAATTCAGTCGAGGAGGTGATTAAGAAATTCAGAGAAAGCGAATTCAAGGTTGGCCCGCATAAGGCATACCAGATCGCCAGGATCATGCAACGACACCAGGTTTACTTATATTCATCCATACCTGCGGCCAATGTTGAGTCTTTATTGCTCAAACCCATCGAATCTTGTTCTCAAATCAATGACCTAATCCATAGTAGCCTTCCCCAAAATGGACGGTTGGCAATATTGCCCTATGCTACAGCTTGTATCCCCTTTATCGTAAAAGGAGCGTCATGACTCAGGAAATTCACTATCTCAGAAACCCTCATCTTGATGGCAACTCCTTCTTCTGGCCAAAAGACGATGTTGCCGTTCTCTGCCTTCACGGTTTTACCGCTACAACCGTTGAAGTAAGGAAAATGGCTGAGTATTTATCCCTACAGGGCTACACCGTTAAGGCACCTCTCCTCCCCGGCCATGGCACTACTCCAATAGAGATGAATAAGACCGGCTGGAAGGATTGGTTCGGGGCAGCTGAAAACGCGCTGAAGGAACTTCAAAAGAATTACAGCAAAGTATTTGTTCTTGGAGAATCCATGGGGGGGTTATTAACACTCCATCTCGCGGCCAAATCCCCCGATATTAGCGGAATTTTACTGTTTGCCCCTGCGGTTACAATTTCAAATCTTTGGTTGACTAAAATACTCTGGCCATTCGTACCATTAATGCAAAAAAAACCTGCTGATAACCAACTACCTCAACAGAGTTACAGTGCTTTTCCTCTCAAAGCGGCTGCCAGCCTGTATGATTTTCAAAAAATAGTGAGAGCCGAATTGAAAGACATTACCACTCCCATTAGAATCTTCCAAGGCCGGCACGATGATACGATCGATCCAATGGGTGCAGTTTATGCTTATAAGCGGATAGGATCAGAAGATAAGGAATTGATCATATTAAACGAATCCTGTCATCTAATAATATTGGATAAACAAATGCCCCAAGTCCAGGAAATGACCCATGTGTTTATCAGAGGAATCCTCGGCGAAAAACCATAACATATTCGGGATATAATAACCTAACCTAAATTCACCGTTGCTGATTGAGTGGAGAAAATAATGGAAAAAACAAAGAAAACATACGGAAAGACAACAATTGCCCCTGAAGTCCTCGTTTCGATAGCACAACTTGCCACGCTGGGGGTCGAGGGTGTCAGCCATCTTACTGCAGGCCCAAGAGAGGTCAACACGTTATTCAAAAAAGGGATCAACGAAGGGGTAAATATCTCTGTGGAAGATAACGTGGTTTATGTTGACCTTTATGTTGTTGTTAAACGGGATTTCAATGTTCTTGAGGTCAGCCACAGTATCCAGAACCAGGTTGCCAGATCGATTTCGGAGATGGTGGGGATGGATATTGGAAAGATCAATATTCACGTAGAAGATATTGAATTCGGGGAAGAATAATTAAGCCATGAAATCCCGAACGAGAGCAAGAGGTATTGCTCTTCAGGTGTTATATGAGTATGACGTTGCCGGCCACCCGTTAGGTGACGCCATCTCTTCAAGGTTAGAGGAAGAAACCCTTGAAGCAAACCTCGAGGATTTTGTTCGGGAAATTGTCTATGGTGTTACACCCATTGTCGATAAATTGGATGAGGTGATCACTGAACACGCCCCTGAATGGCCATTGGACCAGGTTGCCATCATTGATCGAAACATTCTCCGTATCGCTTTGTGGGAATTTGCTGTGGCAAAATGCACTCCCATCAAAGTTGCTATAAATGAAGCAATCGAATTGGCGAAAGTTTATGGATCTGACAGTTCCTCCAGGTTTATCAATGGTGTTTTAGGGAGCCTGGTAAACCATTCCGGGGAGATACAGAACGTTTTGAACAGGTAAAGTACCCTGTTCGCCAGCAGAAAAACAGCGCACATCATGATGAGACAGATTTCTACTAAGTTGAACCGCATTTTCTGTGTTTTATTGCTTATAACGCTATCTTTTTCTGTCCTCACTGCTTGCGAAACCATCAAAGGAACTTTATTCCAGCGTTTGGATGGTCAGCAACCTTTGGCGGAAGTGCTCTTCAGAACCAGGGTACCAGAACCGCTCCCTGACGATGCCAAGTTAATGCTTGAAATCCTTGATGATGTCACCGGAATTTATTTCAACTCTTCCCGCTTTGAAATGGCTAGGGATGATGGACTAAATTATTCGGTTCGTGTCCCGCTTATGGTTAATTCAGATATCAAATACCGATATGTTTACGTCACAACAAGCTCAGCGTATGAATTCACATCCCGCCAGGAACAGGTACGGTTCAGAATTGCTAGAATTAATGGACCTGAGATTATTGACGATATCGTTACCACATGGGTTGGTCAGCCTTATTCCGGTCCATCAGGCAGGATCACCGGACAGGCGCTAGATATTGATACCAATGCTCCCATTCCAAATCTGCTTATCACAGCAGGTGGGATTCAAGCTCTGTCTGCGTCTGATGGGTCGTTTCTGCTAAATGGTCTAGTGCCTGGCGTTCACAACTTAGTAATTTACAGCATGGACGGGGCATATGAGACCTTTCAACAGGGGGCATTGATCGCGGAAAACGCGAACACACCTGTGCAGGTAAAGTTGACCAGAAGAGACACCACAGAGATCACTATTAAGGTTTCACTACCACCCGGATTGGATAGCTCTCAACCGCTCAGGTTTGTCAGCAACCTATTACCACACGGAAATGCCTTTGCGGACTTATCTGCTGGTTCAGCCGGGAACGCGGTCAATTACCCGATCATGGAAAAGATATCCTCAGCGAAGTACTCGATCACGCTGGAAATGCCAGTAGGCTTCCATCTCCGCTATAAATATTCTTTCGGAGATGGATTTTGGAACGCCGAGTTAAACAACGAAAGTAAATTTGTGGTACGGGACCAGATCATTGAAGCTGGGTTATTTGTCAAAGACAAGGTAACGACTTTTTCAGCAAAAGGAACGGAACCGGTTAATCTGACAGTACAGGTTCCTTCCGGAACACCTGAACAGGAAACCGTATTTGTCCAGTTCAATCCCTTTGGCTGGATGGAACCGTTACCTATGGTTGCTACGGGTGTAAACCAGTGGCAATTCACTTTATTTTCTCCCCTTCACTTTTTTGATTCAATAGAATATCGATATTGCCGTAACGGCCAGTGTGATATTGCAGCTGAGATTTCCGACTCCGCAAGGAAAATCACACCACAGGATAAAGACCAGGCTATAAAGGATACGATCACCGCCTGGGAAAACCTGGACAACTACACAATCGATTCGACCGAATTTCTATCCCTGGAATCTGTGCAGCCCAGACCGGGATTTATCGCCGGCGTTGAGCTCGTACCATATAAATCCACCTCTTGGCGCTTCTCAATTGACGATGGTTTGCAATATGCAGCCGGTATTGGTGGCGATTGGGTCATTCTTACTCCCACCTGGACAGCCGGAAGTACTGCATTATTTCCACTCATCGCCCCCTCACCTGGTACTGACCTGCTTTGGACTGAATTGATGAACCAGAACAGCCACGTGATGATGAGCGGGCAAAAATCGATTCTTTTTCCGTTGATAAACTATACGCAAGAAACAAAAACATATTGGGCCGATTTTCCAGTTAATGAAGAGTGGAAAATCAGCTGGAACGAGCAATACGCGCGCTTTATCTACCATAACGCTGACCTGGCGCAGATTTTGGGGGTCGAAGGGATGGTTTTAGGAGATCCTTCGATCATTTCAAACTGGAATAACAAGCAAAATGATGAGTCGGTCGTTGAATCAGTTCCAGTAAATTGGCAGGAACTCATTTCAGGAATACGCGCGCGTTATTCTGGCAGGTTGATTGGTACAGTAATAGTTAATCAGGACGGAGTGCAGGTTCCTGATTGGCTGGACCAGGTCGACATCATTTATGTGCTGTTTTCACCCAAACTAGAGAACCGTGATGGAACTGTAACGGAAATCAGGCAGGAGATAGAATCTATTCTGATTGATGAGGTAGAACCAGTTTACCGGCAATATAATAAGCCAATACTTCTAGGTCTTTCATATGCGTCAGGCAACAAAGATGGCGATATTGACCTTGAGACACAGGCGAAAATTTACAGCGCCACAATCCTTAGTGCGGCATCCCATGATTGGGTAAATGGGTTTATTTCCCGAGAGTATTACCCGTATGTGGAATTACAGGATACCAGTCCAACAATCTACCGCAAACCAGCCTCAGAAATCCTCTGGTTCTGGTTCCATTATTTGCTAAATAAACCACCAAAATAGCCATTTCTTTGGAGATATAATTTGGCTTCTAAAATCCAAGTTTGTTTACTTTCTTGAAAACTTGAAATTTAGACAAAATAAATATGTTTACGATAATGTCAGCAGCGCGGAATTGGTGGAACACGCCGTGACCCGTCGGGAATGTATCTTGTCTCAAACCGGCGCAGTGATTGTAGAAACAGGCGAGCATACAGGCCGGTCTCCAAACGATAAGTTCATTGTGGATAATGGTACCGAAATTGATAGGCAGATTGCCTGGGGTAAGATTAACAAATCCATTTCGCCTGAGAAATTTGATAACCTTCTAAATAAGATGACTAAATACCTTGATGAAAAGGACCTTTTCATTCAGGACGCGATTGCGGGACGGGACGAATCTCACGCAAAATACTTCCGCATCATCACGGAAAAAGCCTGGGCTGCTTTATTTGTAAGAGATTTATTGATGCCGGTATCAAGTGTTCGGGAAGAGTATCCAGATTTCACCCTCATCCACGCGCCGGACTTTTATGCAGAACCTGGGAAAGATGGAACTCGCACAGGTACATTCATCATTATCGATTTTGCACGTAAGCTCATTGTAATTGGTGGTTCATCTTACGCAGGCGAGATAAAGAAAGCTGTCTTTACGGTGATGAACCGAATATTACCCGATGAGGGTGTTTTCCCGATGCATTGCTCCGCCAATATCGGAGTCAATGGCGACACTGCCCTTTTTTTTGGCTTATCCGGGACAGGCAAGACCACTCTTTCTTCCAGTCACGATCGCTATTTGATCGGGGATGATGAACATGGATGGGGAGAAACGGGGGTCTTTAATTTTGAAAATGGCTGCTATGCCAAGACGATCAATTTGAGCCAGGACCTGGAACCGCTCATCTGGGAAGCATCGCAACGATTCGGGGCCGTACTCGAAAATGTTGGCTTCGATGCAAAGACACGGGTAATCGATTTCACGGATGGTTCGAAGACAGAGAATACCCGGGCTGCCTACCCTATTTCCTTTATTGAAGGTCATGTAAAATCAGGCAAAGGCGGGCATCCAAAGAATATATTCTTCCTGACCGCGGACGCTTTTGGGGTATTGCCACCAATTTCATTCCTCACCAGGGAACAGGCGGTCTATTACTTTTTACTTGGATACACGGCGAAACTCGCCGGAACTGAAAAAGAACTAGGAGCGGAACCAGAGGCCACATTTTCCACTGGTTTTGGTGAGCCATTTTTACCCTTAGCCCCCGCGGTTTACGCCGATTTATTATTAAAGCGAATCGATCGGTACCAACCAAAAATCTGGTTGATTAATACAGGCTGGAGTGGTGGTCCTTTTGGTATAGGCAGTCGTATCAGGCTCCCATATTCCAGGGCGATGATCAGAATGGTGCTGGAAAAAGAATTTGCAAAGGAATCCTTCCACGTTGATCCAATTTTTGGCTTGAACATCCCAAACTCAATTGATGGCGTCCCAGACGAAATTTTGGACCCGATGACCACCTGGCAGGATGATAACGAATACCGTAAAGTCGCCCGGAATCTGATACAGAAGATGCATCAGAGAATGATGATTTTCTCCGATGAACTCGATCAGGAAATTATCAACAGCGGACCAATGTAAGAGAAAAAGGCAGGTGAATTTTATCGAGGGGGATAATGCATCTTAATAGATGTAAAAGAGAGCAATCGCAGCAATGATCAGAAATGGCGTATATGGGATTGCTGAAAAAGAGCGATATTTCCTCGTGATGAGCATCACAAGAATGTATAAGAATGAAAAAGCGCCGCTGGCCAAAATGGCTAGCAAAATAACTCCAATAATCGCCGGCCATCCGGTAAAAAGCCCCAGAAATGCGCTGACATAAACATCGCCAAATCCGAGCGCAACCTCATCGATCTCCTGATACCTGATTTTCCCCATCACTTTTGTAAATAAAATACCGAAGTAATACAACGCCAGCATGATTAGAAAACCAGCGATTCCGCCTGCGAGCGTCGCAAGAAAATTGTGCAACAAAATACCATAGATGAAGAAAAGCACCAATCCGAAGATGCTTGTTTGGGTCAGAACGACACGGTATTCAATATCGATTACCAGGATTACACCCAGAAAAACTAGGATTGGCAGGGTTGCCCAGAGGCTAAGACCGTTGAGCGGAAAAAATTCCAGGAGAATGCAGGACAGGATGGATAGGAAGGTGACAGCCATAACCCTGAAGGAAGTCCTGCTCTTGCACTTTGAGCAGCGGAAAGATATGAGGTATTCCCGTAGAGTGAAGGGTTTACCACAGTTCAAGCAAATGGGACGAGAAAACCTTCTCGTGATGGGTAGAACATCAGCGAGGTAGTTGATCAAAACCGCGGCGAATCCACCTATGACTGCATTAATGATGAGTGACATATACTCCTTTGGATCAATCCAGCGAGTAAACAGGTAAAGACAATTACATTGGAATAGTATAATGCAAAGCAAAATACATGCATACTGAAAAATCATCCGCCTTGCTCGATTTGATCTTTTACCTGAGAACTACTGCTGATTTCAGGGATAACATTTCATATTTGCAGGAATTCCTACCTAGAGACGCTGCCCTATTTGACTTCCCACCCGGTATTCACCCAGCTTTTAGGGAATCCCTCTTAAATAATGGCATTAAAAAACTTTATTCCCACCAATTCAGGGCTTTTGAATTAAGTCAGTCCCGTCAGAATTACGTCATCTCTACTGGTACATCCAGTGGAAAAAGCATGTGCTATCAACTTCCCATGTTGGATGCCATTTTAAAATCGCAAGAGCGGACTGGGCTGATGATGTTTCCAACGAAAGCCCTGACCAATGACCAATTGAACTCATTGAAATCATTAATTCCACACGATTGTGCAGCAACTATCAAATGCGCTATATATGACGGTGACACGCCGCAGAGAGAAAGAGCAGCAATCCGTGAAAGTGCGAACATCATCCTCACCAATCCGGATATGTTGAACATAGGGATTCTCCCTCACCACCCCTTATGGGCACGCTTTTTTGAAAACCTTAGTTTCGTGATCATCGACGAGATTCATATTTATCGTGGCATTTTCGGTTCTCACGTTGCCAATCTGATCCGCCGACTAAAAAGGATTACGGATTTCTATGGGTCCGCCCCAGTTTATATTATGACATCGGCAACGATCCATAACCCTGCTGAGTTAAGTGAAAACCTGATCGAGGATTCAGTTGAACTGGTCGACCACGACGGATCACCACAGGGAAGGAAATATTTCCTTGTGTACAATCCCCCGTTGATCAATGATGAACTAGGCATTCGAGAAGGTTTGTTAACTTCCACCGGCAAGTTCCTTTCTCTTTTATATCAAAGAGATATCCAAACACTGGTTTTTTGCAGAACCCGCAGATTTGTAGAGATATTATTACGCGAGGTCAAAAGTGTATTGCAAATCCCTGCGCAAAAGATTCGCGGCTACCGGAGTGGATACCTGAAATCTGAAAGACGTGAAATCGAATCCGGATTAAAAAATGGAGATATCCATATCGGAATTGCCACCAATGCGCTGGAACTGGGTGTGGATATCGGTGGGGTTGATTCTGTACTCCTGCCGGGGTATCCGGGTACGATCGCGGCTTTAAAACAGCGGGCAGGCAGGGCTGGTCGTAAATTCAACCCATCTCTCGCAGTGTTTATCGCGTCTATGAATCCCCTTGATCAGTTCCTGGCAAAAAATCCTGAATACTTGATGTCTCGTAACCCCGAAGAAGCACTTATTAACCCAAATAATCCATTGATCCTAGTGGAACACCTTCAATGTGCTGCAGCCGAACTACCATTTGATTCTTCAAACCAATTTGGGAAAATGGAATCAACGGTGATCACGGAATACCTTGAATATTTAGTGTCATCCGGTGTTTTGCATAAAAATGGCAGTCGTTATTTCTGGGTTTCTGATGATTATCCAACACGGCACATTTCCCTGAGGAACACTGCTTCCAATTCCATTCTGTTGCGCTGTGTAGATGATGGGCAAACTAGAGTAATTGGTGAAGTTGACTATAACAGTGGTCTTTGGATGGTTCACCCGGGAGCGATATATATTCATAATGGTGAAACTTACCGTGTGGATGAACTTGACCTTGAGAATAATAGGGCAACTTTATCACCATGCAATGAAGATTATGTTACAGAGCCGGTAATTTCCGCCGAAGTTGATATAAAATCGGTTGCCGAAACCCAGGAACATGAAAATTACCAGCTTAACCGCGGAGAAATCACCGTACGGACTACTGTAAAAGGTTATAAGCGCATAAAGTGGAGTACGCATGAAACAGTTGATGTTACTGAATTGACACTACCCGAAACAACGTTGCAAACGGTTGGTTTTTGGATTGTGTTGAAAGATGCCTGCATTGAAAAAATGAAGGCAAACGGTATGTGGCACAGCGATAAGAACGATTATGGATCGAATTGGCAGCACATTCGTAACCTTGTCCGGCGACGGGATGCATATACCTGCGTGGTGTGCGGGAATAAAGAGACAACCGAAGAACACCATGTTCACCATAAGGTACCATTTCGGTTGTTCTCCTCATCAGAAATGGCAAACAGTATCAATAACCTCATCACGTTATGCAAGGAATGTCACTCACTTGTGGAGAGCCAGGTCCGCGTGCGCAGCGCCTTATCAGGGCTAAACCATCTCCTTGAATCTTTGGCTCCGTTAATGGTCATGAGCGACACAGGTGATCTGGGGAGTTTCTTTGATCCAGCGGCAAAATTTGCCGGAAATCGTCCTGCCATTATCATTTATGATAATGTTCCAGCGGGGATTGGGCTTGCCGACAATCTGTATCATCGTTTCGAAGAGCTTATTGATAAAGCCCACGATGTTGTGCGTCAATGTGAATGTATAGATGGTTGTCCATCCTGTGTCGGACCGGCACTTGAAACATCTTTTGGTGGCAAAATCGAAACAATTCAACTGATAAAATACCTTCAGGAAAATGATATTGATGGATTCTGTCTCTGATCGCCTTAAAGCACTCGGTTTCAAGAGCGCATCGTCTCTTCAATCAGGGAGCTTGGAAAAAAAACTTTCTCTTCAGGACGCAATTCAGGGACGGATCGAGCAGAATTCCCTGGGAGAATTTGTCATCAAAGAGATTCGTTACCCGCTTGATTATCGGCACGGTAACATAAGTCTGACCAACAGTGTAGTCACAGAAACAATCAACCGGGCAGCAAAGCTCGATAATCCTACAGAACTGGAAAATCTTTTGTTTATTGACACTGAAACCTCGGGTTTGTCAGGTGGGGCTGGCACCTTTGCATTCCTGGTGGGAGTCGGCAGGTTCACAGAAGAGGGTTTTTTATTGCAACAATTCCTCATGCGTGATCCCGTAGAAGAATCAGCCATGTTGCTTCACTTGATTAATTCAATTGACCAGGATTCTGGTTTTGTGTCGTTTAATGGGAAATCTTTCGACATACCTTTGCTACAGAACAGGCTGGTGATGAACCGGCTATCTTATAATTTACGTGACTTACCGCATTTAGATATGCTCCATATCTCTCGCAAATTGTGGCGTAGGAAGTTGGAATCTTGCGCACTCAAGGATCTTGAAATCGCCATCCTGAATTTTGAGCGTACATCAGAAGATGTGCCGGGATGGATGATTCCTGATATTTACTTTGAATTTCTGCGCAATGGCGATCCAGCGCGTCTCAGGGAGATTGTTTATCATAATGCGCAGGACATTGTCTCCCTGGCGGCATTATTCATTCATGTAACGCAGTTGCTCGAGCAAAATGCTAAAAATGAGCAAATCAGTGTGGATGACCTGATTGCCATCAGCCGTGTTTATTGGGAAATCGGTTCACTTGATTCCTCAGTCCGGATTCTCCAATCTTCTATTGGAAGGATGCGTACCAGGGAACACAAATCATTGGTATATGCCTTGTTGGGAACCTATTATAAGAAAACAGGCATTCGATCTCAAGCAATTGCTTACTGGAGCGAAGCTGCAACGAATGGTGATGTCAATTCTGCGAAAGAACTGGCCATGTATTATGAGCATACTGAAAAGGATGCCTCAGCAGCGTTGGAATGGTGTAATATTTGTTTAGAGAACAGTAGAGGCGGGAATATTAGTACCAGTCCCAGGTTCAACAGCGACCTGCAAAAAAGGATGAAACGCCTTCAAATGAAAAGGAGTAGAAATGTTTAAAAAAACCATCCGCAAAGAAGTTGTCTTCATTGCAAATGGAATGCTGGAAGCAGAATCTGTCAAGATTCTACTTGAGTCGTTTGGCATCACGGCTTACACCAACCAGGAATCAGCAGGAACAGTATATGGATTAACTGTAGGTCCGCTTGGTGAGGTAGAAGTTATCGTGCCACCTGAACATCTGGCAGACGCAAAAAAGATCATTGCCGAAATGAAAGCCGGCAATCTTGAAATTACCGATAATGAATAAATTGTAAGTAATTAAAATTTGCCCTTTATGTTTTTGAGTGCAAAGAAGACTCTCTCCGGTGTTAACGGAAACTCATCGAACCAGACCCCGGTTGCATCGTGGACGGCATCGATGACAGCAGGTGGATAAGCCAGATATGGCATCTCACCCATACCCTTTGCTCCCCATGGTCCTACCCTGTCTGCATACTCAAGGATAATGGAATTTACCTCTTGAGGAATATCCAGGACGGTTGGGATCAAATATGTGGATAATTTATCTGTCAATACCCTTCCATCTTTCTGGATGAAATTTTCCAGCAGCGTATAACCTCCAGCCTGTACAATGGCACCTTCGATCTGTCCCTCGATCTGCTGAGGATTGATGGCTTTACCGACGTCATCAGCACAATAAACCTTAATAATTTCAACTTTACCCGTTTCTGGGTCCACTTCACACTCAACTGCTGATGCCACATAGCCATAAGCAAAATTCGGCATACACTCACCGTTTTCAGGGTCAAAAGGTGTTGTTTCTGGTGCAAAATATTGGTATTCGACTATGGCTGGTCGTTCCTCTTGCTTCCATTTATCAAGAGCACGCGAAGCCGCGCCCTTGATGGCGTTGCCCGCCATGAAGGTCATTCTGGAGGCACTTACGCTGCCTGAATTCAAGCTGGTTGCCGTATCTGAAGCGATAAGTTCTACAATTCCAACTGGTACACCCAGGGCATGAGCTGCCATCTGGATGAACACAGTATGAGATCCCTGGCCAACTTCAGCCCCGGCGTGCCTGAGAATGACCTTCTCGATATTTTCTTTTCCATGCAATTCGACGATTGCCCAGCAGTTTTCTTTCGCGCCTAAAGAGAAACCAACATTTTTAAACGCACACGAAAATCCTAATCCGCGTTGTTTTCCATTTGCGCTAGTAAATCGTGGCTTCTGATAACCTCTTTGTTTATCATATTGCCAGCCAGCACTTGTTGCGCAGGTTTCAACTACCTTATCTATTGAAATTCCTGGTGGCAGTGGTGTATTTACTGGAAGTGGGTCCCCTTCACCCAGCAGGTTCTTTAACCTTAGCTGTACCGGATCGAGATTCAATTTTTCAGCCAGTTTGTTCATCTGGCACTCAGCAGCAAAGGCCCCTTGCGGTCCTCCAAAACCTCTGAATGCCCCACCGGGAATATTATTTGTGTAAACAGCCTGGCTATCTATGCGAACATTAGGAAATTTATAGGGTCCCGTACACATCAAGGTGGCGTTAGCCAGGACTTTGGTCGAAGTGTACATGTACGCCCCGCCGTCTGCGGTGATGTCCACCTCAGCGGCTAGCAATTCACCGTCCTTATTAGCTGCCCAGCGGGTTTTGATCTCGTAATAATGCCTTTTATGATGTCCAATGATCGATTCTTCTCTGGACCAAACTATCTTGACCGGTCTATATATGCCTTTCTCTTTCAACTTGTAAACCGCCAGGCCGAGAATTATCTGGACGGACATATCTTCCCTGCCGCCGAATGCTCCCCCAATTGCAGGGTAAATGATCCGAATCTTCTCTGGTTCGAGGTCGAGCGCATGCGCGATTTGTTCTTGGTCTTCATGTGTCCATTGACCAGCGACAATAACCGTTATGCGGTCTTTTTCATCGATATATGCTACGCCTGATTCCGGCTGTAAAAATGCATGTTCCTGGACTGGGGTCCTGTATTCACCCTCAATGATGACGGCAGCTTTTTTAAATGCTTTTTCCACATCCCCTTTTCTGACCTGGTTATGAACGAAAACATTCGATTCCCTAACGGGATGGAGCAACGTTGCATTATTAGCGAGGGCTTGTGAGATGCTTGAAATGGTGGGGAGTTCTGTGTAGTTGACCTCAATCAGGTCTCGGGCATTTTCCGCCGCTTCAATTGTTTCGGCGATGATCACTGCCACTTGATCACCAACGAACCTGACCCGGTCGGCGTATGGCTTATTCGATCCCGGACCGCATAGAACGGGTTGATCGGGGTAGATCAATCCATATTCGTTGTTGGGTATGTCCCGGGCGGTTAGGATCATTACAACCCCCGGCACTTTTTCAGCTTCATGGGTATTTATTTGGTCAATGATCGCGTGCACCTTACCTGAGAAGAGAACCTTCATGTACAACGAGTCCGGGAGGTTGAAATCGCCTGGGTATAGCGCTTCTCCTTTAACTTTTGCCAGTGCATCTATGCGATTCACTTTGCTGCCTAATACAGACATAAGATCTTCTCCACATTCATAATTACTAAAGCGTTTAAGGTTTGATGATTTTTTCGGGAGGAATATCTGTGGGATCATATTTTGAAGGTGCGAAAAATCTCATAATTAGTGAAATGATAAGCGACATAAGAGCAATGAAAACCAGCAGAATTACCAAAGCGTAAAGTACCCGCACGACAATGAGAGGATCTTTGGGATATTTATTTATGATCAGATCTTCGGGAACGATCAGCCAAGGGTATTTTTCTCTACCTTCGATCAATATCGACGATATCAGATAGGAAGATAGTGGAATGACGCCTATCATAATACAACCAATGCCGCGCCATATGGGGTGTATAGGGAGTTTCGATGGCTTTGGCGGTAGTTCAGTGCGAAACATATTATGTTTAGACATGAGAACCTCCCTCCATTGCAGCTTTTTCAATGGCTTTGATGATCTTGTAGTAGCCGGTGCAGCGGCACAGGTTACCTGTGATTGCTTCTTTTATTTCTTTCTCACTCGGGTGAGGATTTTCTTCGAGCAATTTAACCGCTGACATGATGAATCCGGGAGTGCAATAGCCGCACTGAACTGCTCCCTCTTCGATGAATGCCTCTTGTACCGGGTGGAGTGTCTCTTCCGAGGATATTCCCTCTATTGTAATGATTTCAGCGAGGTGCGCTCTCGGTGCTGGCACAAGGCAGGACATGACCGCTTTACCATCGAGGAATACAGTGCAGGCACCGCACTCTCCTTCGGCGCACCCTTCCTTGCTTCCGGTTAGCCCGGCAATATCACGGATAAGATCGAGTAGAGATTTTTGGTGTGCGTGAAGGAAAACATATTGTTTTCCGTTTATCGTTGTTTTTATGGGATTGTCATCATCGATAAGACAGGTATTTTCCAGTTTATATCCCGTAGATACCGTTTTTACTCCAGAGAGGGTTACAGGGTTATGCGGTAGCATACTATAGCCTTTTTCAGGAAATTGAATCGTTTCAATGCAGCGTTTTAGAATAACATTGACCATTTCCGTGCGGAATAGTTTTGACGACCGAATATCAGAGATCGGAGAGATTTCCTCGATTGGATCTCCAAATTGGTACTCCGTCAGTTCCTGTAGGTGCAAACCAATAATTCTTGATTCAAGTCCTCTGAGCCTTACAACAGTTGGCGCGACCGCACCGACTGCTATTAAAACGTCTTCAATTATTGAACCTCTTATCTTCATCGCAACAGCGGCGTTCACAACAGAGATCGCCTGTGCGTTTCGTAAAGCGAACTTGTAAAACGTGGAGATGTATTCTGTTGCCCGATTACTGATTACAATCTCCTTCAGGATCTCGTTTTCCTTAATAATTGTTTTCCTGACGCCGGTATAAAATGCCTCGATTGGAACCCTTCTTTCACCCTCTTCTGACACCAGCACAAAGTCAGCATTTAGCACCGTAAACGCCGGGATCGTATCATTTGCCGGGGAAGCAGTTACGAGGTTACCGGCTACAGTACCTCGGTTGCGTATCTGTGGAGACCCTACCTGGATGGAAGCCTCGGCCAGGCATTTAGCAAACTGGCGTACGATAGGTGAAGTTGTTACCTCGTTATGGGTGACCAATGCGCCGATGTGAATATCTCCATTATCATCCCTACTAATCGTGCTTAGGTCTGCGATACGTGAAATGTCGATGATGGTGGCTTTATCCTGATGTAAGCCGCGCTTGATTTCGAGTATCAGGTCAGTGGCACCTGAAATGACCAAACTATCTTTAGGTTTTTGATTTAGCAGTTTGAGCGCATCAGACAAATCGGCAGTCAGATAATACTTATTCCACATGCTCAACCTTTTCTCTCCGATGACCTATTGGAAGAGTAGCGCACCAATGGGGTTTCTTTATATTTGATTATGCCAATTATTCTTCCAGCAGACCAAGAACAACAGGTAGCAATTGCTTTTTCCGTGAAACGACACCTTCTGCCAACCTGGTATTATCTGGTTGGGGGATATATGGCAGGTCATCCAACACCGCAGGAGGGTTTGAAAATAGAATACGGCTTGAACCGCGTACGACATCAGTGACCATCAACATGGCAAATTCTACATTTTTACTCTTCCGTAGATTATCCAGCGCTGTATTCAGAGGTTCGAGCTGTTTGGTCACTTCGTTTAAATCGCTCACCTCAGCCTGGGCAATCGCGAAATCCATCCCTCCGGCAGAGTAGACTTTCATATCACTTGTCACAATTTCCTCTGGTGAACGGTTACCCAATCCAGCACTTGAGGATAAGATTTTTTCTCCATAAGAACGTATCGTTTCATTCGCTAAAGGTGAACCTGGAACAAAAGTCCAGCGAGCCAACCGTTGAGCAGCATCCTTATCGCGCTCTGTGGTTGTGGGTGAGGTTAAGATCAAAGTATCGGATAAAAGACCAGCCAGCATGACACCTGATATGTCTGGAGGAGCGCTCAAACCGGATTCCTCAATCCTTTCTGAAACCAATGTGCTCGTGCTGCCGACAATATCCACGGTCATCTTGATTGGATAATGCGTCGAGGGATTTCCCAATCGATGGTGGTCAAGTATTTCAAGCAGCTCTGCCTCTTCGAGCGAGGCGACGCTCTGTGAGGGTTCATTGTGGTCCACAAGTATGATCCGTAATCTGGGGGGGTTGAGCAGGTCTTTCTGGCGGCAAATTCCAACATATCGACCGAATTCGTCTACGACCCAAACTTCATCCCCTTCTTCACGCAAGATACGGTTGATCACATCACGGATCTTGGTGTTGACCGAATATTTGGAGACTTCGGTATCTGCAGCCTCTCTGCAGGGTAATTCCAGAATCTTGTTTATCGCGATATCCTGGTTTTTTAGGCTGCTGCCTACAAGTTTACCAAGGTAATTGAACAGGCTCCTGCCTGTGATCAATCCATAAGGTGTACCATCCTCATTGAGTACTGGGGCGATACCACCAGTACGGTTTGCCAGAGTCCAGGCGACCCTTAATGGAACATCAGGCGTGCTGGTATCCAATCGTCTTACAACCGAGGAAAACCGCGGGGAAGCATCTGTTATCAGCAAAGGAGCTTCCATTCCAAGGATCTTTAGTACCCATGAAGTCTGTGAATTTATCGCTCCAGCTCTTCCGGCAATAGCATCTACGCCATCCCGTTCGCGAATTAACCACGCATATCCGACAGCCGAGGCGATTGAGTCAGTATCCGGATTTACGTGTCCTACAACATATGTTGGAGAAATAGCCATTAATCAACTCCAATTTAAGATCGTGTTACATTCATAATAGTGCATTTTTCCAACATAACTACATTATATTGATATCGTTCAACAAGAACGATGCTCAGTTTTGAGCAAAAGTATCAATTAGCAGGTGAACATCACCGCCCACAGGGTACAGGATTGGACACGTGCAGCCATTCTTTATGTACTCTGCAACTTTTGTTCTTGCTTCGGATGGCGTACCGGAGGCGGAAATCCGCAGAATCAATTCATCTGGTACAAGATATTTCGCTTTCTGTATTTGTTCATGGGTGGCCGGCCAACCGAGGATCGACTGGATTTCCGTGACGATTTCAGTGGACACACCCGATGCTTTGGCAATGTGCGGTTGTTGTGCCAGGTATTGCGTCAGCAATTCACGTGTGTAATCAATCGCCTTATCATGATCATTATCCACTGAGCAAACGATCAATTGGGGGCGATCGATGTCATCAAGTGATTTACCTGCCTTTTTAGCACCTGCCTGCAACAGGTCAAGCGCCTTCAGGTTGTATTCAGGTGGAACACAGTAATTCAAGACCACACCTTCAGCAATTTCACCTGTCATTTCCATCATATTGTCACCAGTAGCACCGATGTAGACCGGTACGTTTCTCGGCTCTCTACGACCATGCACGACATCCAATTCAATGCCGCTAACCTGTATGAATTCACCTTCGAAACTTACTCTTTCCATGTTTAAAAGCCGCTTCAAAATAGTTACTGTCTCCCTCATTGCTGTGAGAGGTTTCCTGCGGTCAATACCTACATTCCGCGCGAGCGGATCCCACCACGCACCTATCCCGCATATGATCCTGTCTGGAGCAAGGTCATCCAGGGTTAAGAATGTTGAGGCAAGCAGACCAATATTGCGAGTCCAATTATTGATAACACCTGAACCGACTTTGATTTTTTCAGTAACAGCAGCATAAGCTGCCATAGGTACAATTGCATCACGGACCAACCTGCTTTCTGCCTGCCAGACAGCTTCAAACCCACGTGATTCAGCGTATTTCACATACTCCAACCCATCTCTGAGATCATGCGCGTCTTGTAAATACAATGCCATTCGTTCTGTCATCACTGCCTCCACTAATTGTTAATCGTCAGGTTTTTTTGATCCTGTATATTCTTTAATATCTCAAGGTCTTCCGGTAGATCAAGATCAAGACCAATTGAAAGTGTTTCAACGATTTCCAGTCGGGCTCCGGCCTTTCTTGCCTGTTCCAGATGTTTATTGAATGACCCACCTCCATAATTAAAGTGAATCAACCCTTCAGGATTCATATAGAGCAGGTTTGTGCCATCCTTTCGCCTGTCAGGACAAATGATAACCTCAGGTGGATTGCCTGAATACGCGAGCACTTGCTCAATTTCCTCGACAGTTAGTAGTGGAAGATCTGCTGGAACTATTAATATTTCATTTGCGTGGTAAGTTCTGGCTATTAAGGCGGCTCTCCGAAGGGCGGTATTTAATTCGGGGTTTCCATCTTCTAATACAGTCCTGGCGCCATATTCTCGCGCAAGTGTCAGTGCGCCTGGGTCTCTGCTGACTACCATTATGCTATCGATTCTCTTTACTGATGACAGAGTCTTTAAAGTGTTTACCAACATATTGTGGTTTAATACGGTTCTTTGGTCTTCATTCAGCACGTTTGAAAGTCTGGATTTTCCGCGCCGGAGAGGTTTTACCGGAACAATCGCCCATAATGTCATTGTTGTTTTCCCTTAAGTAGAGAACTACCAAAATCTAACACTTGTCGCGCTAAATTTACTTGAGAAACTACATCGTTCATATAAATATCAGTAATTAAAGGAATTATACCGCAGTGGCTTATTGCTTCTTGTTCATGTTGGTCACCGTTGTCGATAACGATTCCTGCGATAATTGATTGATAATGCTTGGCAATATTAAGCGAATTTGGGACTATGCCAAATTCTCCCATGATTTTGGCGGCAGGTCCTTTGATTGTTTTACCACCGATTAATGGGCTTACAGCAATCACAGTTTTCGTAAGCAGGATTGAGGACACGCCTGGTACAGCAAGGATCGGGTCAATACTGACATAAGGATTTGATGGACAAATAATGATGATGTCAGAAGATTCCAATCTTGTTGCTGCTACATCCGGAAGTCTGCATTTTTCAATACCATCAAAGAGAATCTCTCGAACAACAGGAATAGACTGATATCTAACAAAGTACTCCTGGAAAGGTAAAACTTCCTGGTTATCTGTAATTATCTTTGTTTGTACAGGCTCATCAGACATGGGGAGTATTGTTTGCTTTACTCCCAAATTTGAACTGATTTTTTGAGTTACTTCACTCAATTTATACCCGGCTTGGATTAACGAGGTTCTTTCTATGTGCGTGGCAATATCCTGATCTCCGAGCCTAAACCATTTTGTGTGTCCAAACTTTTCAATCGCGTCTAGAACATTATAGGTATCGCCCTTTAAACCCCACCCCGTTACAGGATCGTTCAAACCGGCAAGATTATACGTTACCGTATCTAGGTCAGGGCATATATACAAGCCGAGGTATTCAAAATCATCACCTGTGTTAACGATGACACATAAGTCTTCTGCAGCCAGTATTTGAGATAGTCCATTGGCTAACTTTGCTCCCCCCACACCGCCAGCGAGAGCTGTTATTTTCATGTTTTGTTCCACAGGACCGTAGAGTTATCGGAACAAGTCATGTTCTTCATTGCGTATTAATTCATTCAAACACGAGTCTCTTAATTCATATGGGAAACCTCGGGCAATAACACAGGGAATTCCTTCGTCTGCCTGCCCCATCAACAATGATGCTGCGGCAGCGAGTTCATCAGCAGCTGCCACTTGGGTTACCCTGAGGGTATAACCGAAAAGGTCTTTTTTTCCTCGAAGATCAACTACCCCGGGAATTCCGGCTAAGCCGATGGTCACCCCGGTTGTACCATTACGCCAGGCACGTCCATGAGAATCGATGATGAGCACACCTACATGTTTTCCTGTTTCGGCTTCGATTTTATTTTTGATCACTTGTGCAGATTGATCAGGGTTTTCTGGCAGAAGCAATACATAATTATTACCTTCGTCATCTTCTACGGTGTTAGAGTGGTCGATCCCGGCATTGGCACACACAAACCCGAGTCTGTGCTTTACGATGATTAACCCTTTTCTAATCCGTAAAACTTCTTTGGATTCTTCAAGAATGAGTTGGATCAACTGGGGTCGTTTTTCAGTTATGTTGGCTATTCTGTATGCTTCGGCTGATGGGTTTACATCCCGAAGGTCCCGTAATCTGTTCTCTGACTTTGATATGATTTTCTGTGTAATGATAAAGATATCTTTATCTAAAATGGAGATGTTATGCCTACGCGCATTGCTCAATAAAAAATCGACTATATTACACCCACCGCTAATGGCAGGGAATTCGCTCATTCCAATTAGAGTCAGTTGTTTCACCATAATTTATGCGTTTGGTACACCTGTTATTTTTATTCCCGACTCTTTACTTCCGTACAATTTGTTAATATTTATGAGTACAGATGTCAATCCTTCTACTACTACAGCATTTGCCATCGGACCGGCGTCCCAACCGGTCATTCCTGCGTCTTCCACCAATCCTAAAACGATATCTCTTGCTTGTTTTGATGTTCCGCAAACTAAAACATCACAATCGATATCACCTTCTTTCATCAACCGTTCATAGGATATGTTTTGAAAGGCTATGACGACTTGGGTTTCTTCGCCTAAGATTCCTTGTGCCTCTTTTCCAGCGCTTCCTACCTTTGGCATCTGAACAACATGCACTTTTGGTGGTACAAGAGGAACTGTTACGTCTATTAATATTTTCCCTTTTATAACATCCTTTAAGTTGGTCACCATATCAACGTGAGCGTTAAACGGTACCGTAAGTACAACGATTTCACACCAGGCTGCAGCCTGCGTATTTTCTAACCCCACTACCCTACCATTCTTTTCGCCTATAAGGTCATTAATGTCCTCAGCTGCGACTTGGGCTTTTTCCACCGCGCGTGACCCTATTACAACTTCATGCCCAAATTTTGCCCAACGATATGCCAAGCCCTTCCCTTCTTTACCAGTACCGCCAATAATTGCTATCTTGTAAGTCATCTATTACATCCTTATTGCGTAAATTGTGCTGCGTATCGTTTCCAAACATCCTTTGAAACCTCTTTTGCGCGAGCAATTATTAGTTTTTCGTCAAAATTAATCAATTGCCCATCTCTCATAAGAACCTGACCATCTACCATTGTCATGGTCACCATTGAATCCCGAAATCCAAATATTATATGCCATGGCAAATTTCCATCTGTCATCTCAGTGAACGGCTGATAATCCACCAGAATAAGATCGGCTTTTGCTCCTGCTTCGATGGTGCCAATGCGGTCGTTGAAAAAATGGGATGCCATCAGTGCGTTATTATATGCGGCAATTTCAGTAATCAGGCTAGCGCTCATTCTGCGAGGATCTTTGTTCCATGATTTGTGTGCCAAATAGCAGGTGCGCCATTCGTCCCACATGGCAAATGAAAACCCATCATTTCCCATACAAACAGGTAGTCCTGCTCTGATAAATTCTTCAACATCAGACATACCAACGGCGTTATTCATGTTTGATCTAGGTTGATGCGTCAACCAGGTCATTGAATTTTTGATAATTTCCATTTCCCTACGGTTAATATGTACTCCGTGAACAAATATCGAATCAATACCCGTCATTCCAAACTTATCCAACCTTTCGACCACCCGCATACCGTATTTATCAACACTATCTTTCTGGTCGATGATGTCCTCGGCGATGTGTATGTGATATCCATATTTTTCGGGGATTTCATTAACACACATTTCAAGTGTTTCATCTGAAAGTGTTAACGAGGCATGCAGCCCGAATGTTGCAGTAACCATTGACCCATGGGGTTGTCTTTCAAGCTTTTTGATCATCCGGACATTTTCAGCTATCCCTGCGGCTGTTTTCTCCTTCCCCCCGCGATCAGTGACTTCATAGCACAAGCTCGCCCTTATTCCTGTAGTACGTATAGCAGATTCAATAATGTCGAGAGAACCGTCAATACAATTAGGTGAAGCGTGATGGTCAAAAACAGATGTTGTACCGTGCCTTATTGCATCAATAACGCAGACAAGTGAAGAGTATCGAATACCCTCTTCCTGCAGCGATTGATCCAAAGGCCACCATAACTTTTCAAGAATCTGTACGAAATTTGATGGAGGCTCACCTGGAATGGCCAATCCACGAGAAAATGCACCATAAAAATGTGTGTGCGCGCAAATAAGACCGGGCATGAGAACCTGTCCTTTTGCATCCACCTTTTCGTCATGAGGATACTTTTCAAGTAAGATCTTTTCTTTGTCAATTTCAGAGATCCGATCTTTAATGATACGCACCGCGTGGTTGTTTAAAACAATATTTGGCTTTTTCCAGGAGATGATTTGACAATTGTGTATGATCATTTTGAACTCACTTTGCCTGGATTATTGTAGCATAAAGGTGTTAAATGGGGTTTTTGCCATGTTTTATAGTGATACAATAATCAAAAATTAATCATGGAGAGATTCACTAGATGATCACGAATGCTGTAAATTATTTTGACGAAAACTATAATCTTTTTCTAAATGAGTTAACCGATTTTCTTTCCATCCCATCAATCTCAACTGACCCTGAACGTAAGCAGGATGTTCAACAGGCAGCAGAATTCATCGCGAAAAAACTTTCGGACATTGGTATGGAAAACGTGCAGATATTACCGACGAAACGTCATCCAATCGTTTACGCTGATCACATGCATGCCGGTGTTTCACAACCCACTTTGTTAATCTACGGTCATTATGATGTACAACCTGATGATCCGATTGAATTGTGGAACACGCCTCCCTTTACACCGACAATTATTGGTGACAGTCTTTATGCACGCGGATCATCGGACATGAAGGGTCAGATATTTGCTTGTGTAGCTGCTGTGCAATCTATTAAGGCGACATCATCTCTTCCGGTGAACATCAAATTCATTCTAGAGGGTGAAGAGGAGATCGGATCACCCAGCCTCAACGACTTCCTTTTTGAGCATAAAGAATTGTTGAAATCCGATTGTGCATTAAATACAGATGCTGGAATGGCCAGAAAAGACCTCCCCTCCATTACATATGGGTTACGGGGATTGGCGTATTTCGAAGTTAGAATATACGGTCCGGAACGTGACCTGCATTCTGGTAGTTATGGAGGAGTTGTCCACAATCCCGCACAGGTGCTGGCTGATTTGATCAGTAAAATGCACGATGAGAATGGTCGGGTCACCCTTGAGGGTTTTTACGATGACGTGAAATCTCTGTCAGATGATGAAAGAAAAAACATAGCGCTGCACGCACCTAGCGACCAGGAATACAGCGATCAGGTAGGAGTGCCTTCTCTATGGGGAGAAAAAGGGTTTACACCGGCTGAAAGGCTGGGGGCTAGGCCAACCCTCGAAATAAATGGTATGCTTTCCGGTTTTACAGGACAGGGATCGAAAACAATCATTCCTTCTAAAGCTATGGCAAAGATTTCAACCCGCCTTGTTCCTGATCAGAATCCGGGGAATATATACCACCAATTGGTTGCGTTCCTAAAGAAAAATGCTCCCTCAACGGTTCGCTGGGAGGTTGAACAGCTAAGTACCGGCTCACCCAGCATCTCCAATACCGACCTTCCTGAAACCCGTGCATTAATTAAGGCATTTAAAGAGGTCTGGGGTGTTGAGCCCGCGCTTAAGCGCGAAGGCGGAAGTGTTCCAGTTGTTGCTGATATGCAAAAAATACTGGGGATTGACTCCGTCCTGACAGGTTTCGGACTGCCGGATGATCGTATCCATTCTCCAAACGAAAAATTGGATCTGCCGACATGGCGAAAAGGTGTTCGTGCCTTAATCCATTTCTTTTATAACGTCCGAAGGGATTAATTTGACAAACAAGACAGACAACGACTTAAAGCTGCTATCATATGGAGGGCAAGCGTTAATTGAAGGTGTATTAATGCGCGGTTCGCGATATCTTGCAGCTGCCTATCGAGCACCGGATGGTGAAATTATTGTTGAAACTGAAAAATTGGGTGGAATCTACACTTCAAAATTGGTTAAGATTCCCTTCCTTCGCGGTTTGGTAATCTTATGGGATGCCATCGGTCTTGGTACGAAATATCTGACAAAATCGGCGAATATTCAAACCGGTGAAGAAGAAAAGATTGAAGGGCCGGCAATGGCTTTCTCATTAGTTATTTCGTTTACGATTGCCATTGCCCTTTTCTTTGTCGCGCCTGCTGGAATTGCATCTTTATTTGAAAAATGGTTCTCAATCACGCCTTTTCTCAGTAATTTGATAGAAGGGTTGATCAGGTTGATCCTGGTCATTGCGTATATTTGGGCGATTGGCCGTATGCCTGATATCAAGCGGGTTTTCTCATATCACGGTGCTGAACATAAAACTATCAATGCTTTTGAGTCCTCATCTACTCTCTCCGTTCAGACGATAAAGCAATATTCATTATTTCATCCGCGGTGTGGAACCGGGTTTATCGTGATATTGGTCGTTTTTTCGATTATCCTTTTCGTCCTTCTTGGCCCAATCCCGAATATTTTTATCAAATTTGCCAGCCGCATTGTTTTACTTCCAGTTTTGGTAATGATTTCTTACGAATATATGCGATTCGCCGCCAACCATAGCGAGCACCCTGTTTTCCGCTTTTTATCATTCATCAACATGTCAATGCAACGCCTTACAACAGTTGAGCCCGATGAAAAGATGCTCGAGGTATCTTTAACAGCTTTTAATACGATGTATGCTCTTGAAAATGGCGATAACTGACATCTTGTTATGAAAATTCGTTATTTTGTGCTCGGGTTCCTGGTTGGCGTGCTGCTTTCCGGTTTTTTTCTCGTGTTATTTATTCGTCATCCGTTCCAATCGACCCCATCAAAATTATCAAAGGTTTCTAATGGTCCCACGGAGTATGTAAGCGAGGGAGTTATCGGAACTTTTGAGGGTAAAATAAATATTAACGTAGCAACGGTTAATGAATTAATTGGTCTTCCGGGAATTGGACCTGCAAAAGCCACATCAATCGTGGATTTTCGCAATAAATATGGTCCTTTTTCCAGCATAGATGAGCTGCTCTATGTACCTGGGATTGGAGAAAACCAACTGTCAGAAATAAGATCCTTGATATATGCAAAATAAAAAGAGGATGGACCATGAGTCTAAAAATTGATCTTGAAAATTATATGCATGAAGCCATGCGCCAAAAGAATGATATCACACGAGATACGATTCGTATTGCCTTGTCTGCCATCAAACTAGCAGAAATTGATTCTGGAAAATTACTGGATGACAAGGAAATCCTTACAATTCTTCAAAAGGAAGTAAAAATCCGTAAAGAAACTATATCTGAGCTCGCAGGTACAGAACGAATTGATCTTGTTAAAAAAGCCCAAATAGAGCTGGAAATCCTCAATAGATTCCTTCCTGAACAAATTACTGATGAAGAGCTTACTCGACGGGTGACCGAAGCGATAGCGAATGCGTCTGCTAAGAGCATTTCTGATATGGGAAAAGTGATGGGAATACTCGTCCCACAACTTGCTGGTCAAGCCACGCCAGATCGAATCAGCCAAATTGTAAGAAAAAACTTATCCCAATCATAATGTCATCTTCCTTATCGGACACCATTAAAAGTCAAAAGGGACGCGTTTTTTATCGCGTCGTATTATTGATAATTTGCATCATAATGTCCTATGCGGCTTTAATGCTTCCCATTGCATCTCGTCCTGATTCCATACCAATGCAGGCGGGTCAGGTTGCTACTGTTGACATTGTAGCTCCACGCACCGATTCCTTTGAGAGCACAATACTTACCAATAAAGCTAAAGAGGACGCTGAAAATGCGATCGCTCCCAGGTACCTTGCTTCTGATCCTTCAATAAATCGTGCCCAACTTAACTATTTTAGCGATGCCGTGCTCTACATCACTTCAGTAAGAAATGATGAATTTTCCAATGAAACACAGAAGCTTTCTGATCTTGCCTCCCTATCAAATCTCCCGCTAACACAGGAACAAGCTATCAAGTTACTTACCTTGACCGATGATCAATGGATCACGGTACAGGAAGAGACGAGAAATGTCCTTGAACAAACAATGCGCAAGAACATTCGTGATTATCAAGTCCAGGAAAATATAACCAATCTTCCCGGATTGATCGATTATTCCATTGCTGCGAATGAAAACGACATCATCGTCTTCCTTTCTTCTCCATTTATTGTTCCAAATTCCCTGTTCTCCGAATCCGAAACTGCCAATGCGAAACGAACAGCGTCTGAAGGGATTAAACCTGTCATTAGAACATATGTTGAGAACCAGGTGATCGTTCTTCGGGGACAGATCATAACCCCTGAGCAGTGGGAAGCGTTAAACCATTTTAACCTCATACGTCCTGAAAGAATGACTGAGGAAATCATCGCTTCTGTTGCGATAATTCTTGTGTTGTCAGGTTTCATTGTCGCATATTTTTCCCGCAGAAAGAACGCGACACTAACAGATATCCGATCTCTAACCGTTCTTGCTATATGTTTCCTCGTTTTTCTCTTCGCGGCAAAAATCATTATTCCGAACCGTGCGATTCTTCCTTATTTCTTTCCATTACCGGCATTTGCACTGATTCTAGTGACGCTATTTAATCTTGAGCTCAGTATCGTTTTCCCGTTGATACTCAGCATCCTTGTCACACATGGAGTAACGAATTCCGTTGAATTAACGATTTTTTATATCGTGACCAGTCTCACTGGTGCGGTTGTATTGGGGAAAGGGAAGAAATTTGTTAACTTTCTCTATGCAGCAATCGCGATCATTCTATCCGGCATCCTTGTAATTACTGCGTACCGACTAACTAATCCACTTACAGATTTTTTCGGATTATTAACCCTCTTCGGAGTTATCGCCCTTTATGGAATAGCATCAGCGAGCCTTGCACTGTTGCTCCAGTTCTTTTTATCACAGTTGTTACAGCTAACCACACCTTTATATCTGATCGAGCTTTCCCGTTCAGACCACCCCCTGCTTCGTCAAATACTACAAGCCGCACCAGGTACTTATCAACATTCATTACAGGTTTCTAATCTCGCTGAACAGGCTGCAAATGCTATCGGAGCTGACGCTCTTCTCACCAGGGTAGGCGCTTATTATCATGATGCCGGTAAATCATCGAACCCATCCTTCTTTATTGAAAATCAAGTTCCTGGTAATCTTGATCCGCACGATGACATGGATCCGATCATCGCTGCCCAAACTATCATTTCCCATGTTCCTGATGGTGTTAGGCTTGCACATAAATTCCATTTACCTCCACGTCTGCAGGATTTTATGCGCGAACATCATGGGGCGCAGCTGACACGCTATCAATATAGTCGTGCTGTTAGTTTACAAGGAAACGATCCCGCTAAGGTTGATGCTGAGCTATTCCGCTACCCAGGTCCCAAACCTCAATCAAGAGAAACTGGAATTCTCATGCTTGCTGATATCAGCGAAGCCCGTGCGCGGGCAACACCGCCAAAAAATGAAACTGAGTTGCGTGCCTTATTAAAGAATATCGTTGAAAACCTCATAAATGATGGAAGTCTTGAGAATACCAACCTAACTTTACGCGACATTAAATTGATACAGGATTCGTTTTACTTAACCTTAATGAACACCTATCATCCCCGCATTCAATACCCTGAAGATAAGATACTTGAAGTAACAAAATCATGATTTAACATGAAAACATTAACTTTGGATATTTCTTCTGTTTCACAGGAATTTGATAAAATTTTCATTGCGGATATAAAGCGCGCGGCGAACTTCACGATCGAAATGTATGCTACGGTTAAACCAGTATCCATTTCAATTCTAATTTGTGACGATGGGTACATAAAAAACTTGAATATAAGTTATCGTGGCATTGACAAGGCGACTGATGTTCTATCATTCCCATCAGATTACATGCTCCCTGACTCAAATGTGACGTTTTTGGGGGATATTGCAATATCATATCCTGCGGCCGTAATTCAAGCCGAAAAAGCCTTACACCCAATTGCACATGAGCTCGTTTTACTTACCGTCCATGGAATTCTTCACTTATTGGGTTATGATCACACGACTGTAGAAGAAGAAAAGGAAATGTGGGACCTGCAGAGAAAAATATTCGACTCCCTGGGGTACAACATCGACCTTCTTACCGGGGAATCCTATGCACAAGAATAAGTCGCTTTTTCAGTCATTTGCGAACGCATTTTCCGGTATCATTCATCTTGTAAAGTATGAAAAAAATGCAAGGATTCATTGCATAGCCACTGTAATTGTTTTACTTTTATCAATATTCTTAGAGCTTAGTATTACCGAATGGTTATTAGTAATAATTGCGATTTGTCTCGTTTGGATTTCAGAGTTTTTCAACACAGCGCTTGAAAATCTGTTTGACCTGCTTGAGCCTAGAAAAAATGGTTATGTGAAAGCAGGAAAAGATATGGCAGCCGCTGCAGTTCTTATATCGGCTATCCTAAGTTTGATAATTGGTTTACTAATTCTTGGTCCTGCGATATTTGAGAAACTTATTCGTTAATTATTTCTCTTCCTTTTTACAGGTAATCTCTAAGACTATGTTCCACAGCATACGCTGCTGCTTCTGCGCGGTTGCTCACTCCCAATTTTGACAGTATGCTGCTGACGTAATTCCTCACCGTGCCTTCGCCCAGGAATAGGTTTTTTGCGATTTCCCTGTTTGTGCGTCCTTCTGACACAAGTAACAGAACGTGTTTTTCCTGTTGAGATAAATTCGCAAATGCAGAAGCTTCTTCTTCACGAACCGCGCGTTTAACCTCCTGGAATACTCGTTGCGTCACAGCGGGATCGAGCAAACCTTCTCCTCTTCCGACTGCCTCAACGGCTTTAATCAGATCTTCGGCTGCAATTTGCTTTAAGACATATCCGGAAGCACCAGAACGGATAGCTGAGAACAACATTTCGTCTTCAGCATATGAAGTTAAAATGATCACTTTTGTGTCTGGAAAGTTTTCAGTGATCTGCTCACAGGCATCTATCCCTGAGGCACCTGGTAACCGAATATCCATTAATACGACATCAGGTGAATGACTCTCTACCTTTTCCAGGGCTTCTTTCGCGGTCGCTGCCTCGGCAACTACTTCAAAGTGCGGATGTTGGTCTAGTAATGCTTTTAACCCTAGTCTGACAACTTCATGATCATCTACTATCAAAATTCTCTGTTTTGGCATATAATACCTCTTTTTAAGACGTCCTTATCTAATTTAGCTCTCAAACAATAAAGTAACAGGGCAATGATCAGAACCCATGATCTCGTCATGCACAATCACGTCTTTCACTCTAGTTAATAACGGATCAGAGACGAGGTAATAATCCAACCGCCAGCCAATATTTCTCAATCTTGCATTGAATCGGTAAGTCCACCAGGTGTACTGGATCTTTTCTGGATACAGCTCTCTGTATGCATCTTTGAATCCTGTATTAAGAAATTTTGTAACCCATTCTCTTTCTTCCGGCAAGAAACCGGAGGTTTTGCTGTTTTCCTTTGGATTCGCCAGATCAATTTCCTTGTGTGCAGTGTTAAAGTCACCAGTAATAATGATTTGCTTTCCCGTTTTGTGCATTAACACACAGTTTTCTAATAGTCGCTCATAAAAACGCAGCTTGAAATCTACCCTATCCTGACCTCTTTGCCCGTTAGGGAAATAGATGTTGTAAAGTACTACATCTTGAACGTTGAATTTGATGGTCCTACCCTCAACATCAAACTCTTCATCCCCAATACCAAAATCAGTGTTTTCGATAGTACAGCTATTATTATAGTAAGTAGCTACACCACTATAACCAGGCCTTGCTGCGGCGTTCCAGACCATTTGATAACCATCGATTTGGTAATCAGCCTCGTCTATCTGGTCAAGCCTTGCCTTTGTTTCCTGGATACAAAGTATGTCGGGGTTGATAGACTGAAAAACATCTTTGAAATTCTTTTTTAATATCGCCCTAAAACCGTTAACATTCCAGGTTGTTATCTTCATTACAAAGTATCCTTATGGTAAACTAAACGAACCAAGTTTTAATAATGATAATCTATCCTATGAAAACAGTCAAAATTCGATCCAATATAAACCCGTCGGTAGTAATAAACACGGGTATTTGCAATACTTTTTATACCAGGTTAATGGGATTCATGTTTAAGACCAGTCTAGATCCAAATTTTGGCTTGTTGTTTGATGAAGGCTCAGAAACCAGGATCAACTCAGCAATACATATGTTCTTTATGAGTTTTAACCTTGTTATCATATGGTTAAATTCTGATTTTCATATTGTTGACAAGGTATTTGCTAAAAAATGGCACCCCTTCTACATATCTGGAAAACCCGCTAGGTATGTCTGGGAGATTCACGAAACAAGAATAAACGATTTTTCCATTGGCGACAGGCTGGAATTGGTTAATGAGGATTAAATTAGTATTTATTCTGGTTTTCCTTGGCCATTTATTCACACCTGGTGCAGTGATGGCACAAAATTCCATCGATTACCCTGAATATGTGATTCGTGAGGGTGATTCTTTGGGCTATTTGTCAGACTTTTTTGATGTTCCAGTGTCAGAGATTATTTCATTGAATAATATTTCTAATCCTGATCTCATATCGCCGGGTCAAACGATCAGGATACCTGGTCTTGATGGAATTAGTGGAACCTTAGAAATCGTGACCCCCCGGCTGGGCGAACTTTACTTCTTTCTTCCAATTAAATACATGACAGAAGAAGTCACGATAAATCGAATTAACAGGCTGATTTCCCCCACCCAGGTATATCCTGGTACGGAGTTGATAATTCCTTTGGTAAGTGCTTCTGAGCCATTAATTCCAATTAGGGTGGTAGCTCCTCAACAAACCGGGCTTGAATCCGCAATAAGTGCCAGGAACAACCCATACACTCTTAGCCTACTAAACCATGTCGAAACGATCAACCATCTCTTTGAGGGGTCTATCATTTTTACCTTCTCCTCTCAGGATTTGAAACCGATTAATCTCTTCGCACCATCTATCACCGATGTGACTTTACAACCTCTTCCTCTTGTCCAGGGAAGCACCGAGGTCATACATGTCAGCTCAGTGGCACCGATAAAGCTAAATGGTTATCTTGGTGACCAGGAACTTTCCTTTTTTAGCGAATCATCTGGTGATTATTATTCTCTCCAGGGAATCCATGCGCTTGCGCAACCGGGGTTGGTTGATTTCTCGTTGACAGGAATATTTGAAGACGGAACAACCCAGACTTATACACAGAAGGTCCTGCTAACTCCCGGTATTTTTGATGAAGACCCCCCATTAATCGTAGATCCAAAACTGATCGACCCTTCAGTAACAGAGCCTGAAAACGAAATTGTTTTTTCATTGGTATCGAATAAAAACCCTTCCAGGTACTGGTCGGAAATATTCAGCAGCCCGGCTGTCTACCAGGAGTACACCTCATTGTTTGGTACCCGTAGGTGGTACAACGATGATCCAGAGGTAAGGTTCCATTCCGGTGTAGACTTCGGAGGGGGTCTGACTCTCCCCATCTACGCCCCAGCCCCTGGCTTAGTTGTCTTTGCAGGACCTCTTGTGGTCAGGGGAAATGCTGTTTTCATAGATCACGGCTGGGGTGTTTTTAGTGGCTTTTTCCACCAGGACACTTTAAATGTCAAAGTTGGTGACATGGTTGAAACCGGTCAAGTGATCGGTACGGTAGGAAATACCGGTCGCGTTAATGGAGCCGGGGATTATTATGGTGCTGGGGCACACTTGCATTGGGAACTTTGGGTAAATGACGTGCAGGTCAACCCTTTAGATTGGCTATTAAGAGAATTTCCATAATTATCATAAAACCTAAGGTATAATGAATTTGTTAATTTTATTCAGGAACGGTATTTTCGCATGACAATTAGTAATGAGTATTGGCAATCCTACACTGTAACAGAAAAAGATCTGGAAGACATTTACAACTTCCTTCTCGAAACTGAATCCCCGCTAGATAAATTTGAGATATCCAGGTTTTTAATAGACCGTACAATCGCCGATCAGGAGAATTTCTTGCTCTCTGAGGCATCAAAAGCCGGTGAGTATTATTTACCCGAAAAAATCTACTCTATCGGGGATAAACTGGTTTTTCCCGCAAAAGGAAAGCTAAAAGGCAGCGTCAAGTCAGTAAGAAATGGTAACAACCCCGATTATCCCGATCTCCAGGTTATTGATGTTGAATTAACTACTGGAGAAAGAAGTATGTTCGCAGCAAATTTGAAGGACCACAAGCTTAATAATCCACAGCCAGAAAGCAGCGCTGAATTACTGGATGTATCGTATGTATTCGACAATTTTGGCTCACATCCTGGCAGATAAAATTGCCGATACCTGTGCTGAAAATGATGATCTTGTTTGTATAGCCAGGCGATACTTTCCCCGTGCGTTATTGTTCGACATAAGCATCGGTCACCTTAATCTTTGTGAAGCAGTTCTTGAGATGACTGGCGGTGGTCCACTTTCAACAAACGATCTTATAGAACAGATAGAACTCCCTATCAGCGATAATGAAAAACTGACTGAGTTTTCACTCAACTATGCTTTGGCTGAAGACGGTAGGTTTGACGAAGTAGGTCCTACGGGAGTCACACTCTGGTTCTTAAAGCGTCTTGAGCCCCAGGAAGTTCAAAATCCTCCATTCACGCTACTGTTTAACGGTACTATGCCGGAAAATAGCGCCAGTATTCCCGGACTCATGGAACTGAATGGACTTGTTGATGATGAACTTGAGCTCGAACAGCCAATTAATCGTTCTGATGAGGTTACAGTCAGCCTATCTTATCCTCATTGGAGGGCCGGTACTCTTCCTCTCACTTCAAGGAATAAAGACATCTTTCCAACAGCCTATGAAACTCCGAGAGTGAAATTTATATTTTGTGATGCCAACAATCAAGATAAATTCCCAGGTTGGGTAGTCAGACCATCAAAATATGTCTTCGGATTAAAAGGGTGGTATGAACAACAGGGGGTGATTCCCGGAAGCTACATAACGATTCGTAAAAGTACAAACGCCGGAGAGGTACTCGTTCAAACCTCCAAGAGCAAAAGTTCTCGTGATTGGATTCGCACTGTCCTTGTAGGCGCGGATGGTGGAATTGTGTTTGCATTGTTAAAACAAGTGATCGCATGTAAATATGATGATCGAATGGCCATCATGATTACTGATGTCGATGGTATTGATGCTTTTTGGAATTCAGGAAAATCCAGGCAGCAGATTGACAAAGTGATTCTAACCATGATGCGTGAACTCGGAAAACTCAACCTTCAAAATCAAATACATGCTCAGGAGCTTTATTCAGCGATTAACCTGGTCAAACGTACACCACCCAGCGTGATTTTATCAGTTCTCCATTCTCAACCATGGGCAAAACACCTCGGCGACCTATACTTTACGCTTGAAGAAAATTCATGACGATGACCGATCAAAAAGCATTCAGTTTTGTAAAACCCACAAAGAGCACGCCTTATCATATTGATTTTGACTGGTGGAAGGAGCACGATTCCAACTGGCGTGTTTTCCTTTTCAGCTGTCTCTGTCCTAAGCATCAATCAATATTTGAGGATCGCGGGATTGAATTTACCATTGATTGGATAGACCCAGAAACGGCTGAAATTCAGCAACTGGATGGTTTACAATCAACTTTAATGGACCACTGCGCAAAACTGGATGGATTCCTTACGTATCAGACTGCCATTGTTGACGCTATTTTTCGCGTATTTTTATCTAACGGAAATACGCCGTTAAGCTCAATTGAATTGTCTGATAAAATTGGCAAGCCGGCTGAAACCATTCTCCGAACAATATCCAGTCCACAAATATATAAGGGAATACGTCCCTGTCGATAACAACCTGCCCTCGTAGCTCAATGGACAGAGCACCGGACTTCTAATCCGATGGTTGTGGGTTCGATTCCCACCGAGGGCGCTGAACCATCTAAAAAGATAAAACATAAAGAATATGAAATCAATGATAAAACAAACTAAAAAACAACAACAATGGTACGTGATGGATGCACACATCCACACACCTGCCTCTTTGGATTTTCAACAACCGGAAGTAACTTTTCTGGATATCTTGAAAAAAGCCGAGGCACGCGGTCTCGATATCATTTCATTTACTGATCATAATACAATTGCCGGCTATGGCAAACTGCGTGACGAGATCGAACAACTTGAGCTTCTCGAAAAATTGGGGCGATTATTACCAGAAGAAAAGAAAAAATTACAGGAATATCGCAGATTGTTAACCAAGATCCTGCTATTACCTGGTATAGAATTTACCGCGACTTTCGGTTTCCACATAATTGGCTTATTTTCACCAGCGAAGAGTATCCGTGAGATCGAACATGTACTGATCGACCTTGGAATACCGTCAGAGAGTCTGGATGATGGTAATCCTGCCATCGGCGCTTCAGTGGATGTTTTGACCGCATATCGTATTATTAATGACGCCGGTGGAATTGTCATCGCCGCGCACGCAAATTCTACCAATGGTGTCGCGATGCGAGGGATGAATTTTGGCGGTCAAACAAGGATTGCCTACACACAGGATAAAAACCTTCATGCTCTCGAAGTCACTGACCTTGAGCAAAAAGGTCCACGCACAACCGCCGCATTTTTTAATGGGACCAAACCGGAATACCCTCGCCGGATGCATTGCATACAGGGGTCTGATTCGCATCGGCTCTCCAATGATCCTGTTCGTAAGAAAAACCCCGGGATTGGCGATCGCCCTATAGATGTCTTCCTAAATGAGCTCAACTTTGATGCACTGATGGAACTTTTCAAGTCGAATGATTTTTCCCGTACCAGGACCCATCGTCAAACCCTTGAACCCGCGGCTGATTTTGTTCAAATTGCCCGTGATGAAGGACCAAATATTATCCAGGATTTTCATGAAAACCTCAGCTTAAGAGGAGGCAACCTTCATGGAGTGTTGGCAGATATTTGTGCTTTCCTCAACACAAATGGCGGTACATTATATATTGGCGTCTCCAGCGATGCATCGAAACCTGTGTCAGGAATTAATAATCCTGATCAGGCCATTAAGCAGCTTGAAAAAGAAATACAAAACAGGATCAGTCCTCCCGCGCATCTTAGCCTTGACCTTCAAAAACACAATAATCAATCGATCATCCGCATTCTGATCCCACGTGGAGATGATGCACCTTATGCCCTGGACGAGAACAAGGTTTATATTCGCGATGAGGACGAAACAAATATTGCTGTTCGTGATGAAATTGTTACCCTGGTGCTTAGGGGTAAAGACCAAGCCACTGAAGTTCATCATCCAGTACCTGTGAAATCCCATAAGGTCGAATTATTATCGCCTATTCCTGATGCAGATCTCATTCAGGAAAGGATCGAACCGCGAACAGGAGTGGAGGTTATTACTCCGGTTATTCGTGGTGGAAAAAGTTTCTTCACGATGCGTGACTTGAGAAATGGCAATCTTGTTAAAAATGTGACCCAGGCATCAGCGCGCCGTCTTTGGCATTATGCGATTTCAAGGTACAACGAAATCATCCCTCAATTGGATACCCTGGACATTATTTGGCGGGGAGATTATGGGATGATACGCCAGTATTCTCAAGGTAAGAATACCCTTTTTGACTTGATTCTAAAGACTCCCGAAGGGTACAGGCTCTTTTTTGGCGTGACGCCTGATGGTGTACACGGCAACTGGAGAGTTTTCCTGGAGGAAGAAGAATAGTTTTTTATTCTCAATTTATAGTTATCAACTTTTCCTGGAGAGCAAACGAGCCTTTTTGCTTTTCAGGATTTTTTTAAGTATATAATACGATAGTTGCCTTTAGGAGTATTATGAATCCGTTATTTCACCTTTATCAACTACAAAAAATTGATACCTGTCTTGTGATAAATTCCAATCTCATTAATGCAATTGATAAAAAGCTGCTCAATGATATAAACGTGAAAAATTCAAAATTAGTATTGGATGCGAAAGATAAAGCACTTTCGGAGTTGCAAACAGAACTGTCTAAAATCGAAGACAGAATTTCATCAAAGCGTATTAAAATGTCACAATCCGAATCATCTCTCTATGGAGGAACTGTCAGGAATCCAAAAGAATTGCAGGATCTCCAAAAAGAAATAAATTCCATAAAATCAGTTATTTCTGAGCTTGAAGAGGAACAATTACAACTCCTGATTAATATCGATTCCTTTGAGGAGGATCGAAAACAAGCTTATGAAGAATACACACTGACAAAGCTCGATTTTGATAAGGAAAACCACACACTTATTCATGAAAAGAATCAACTGGAATCGGATAATAACCGCCTACTCGAAGAACGTGGAATGATTATCGCGCAAATCGAACCGAAAATGCTTGTAACATACGAATCGCTGCGCCAAAAGAAAAAAGGAGTTGCCATCTCTAAAGTTGAAGATCAAACCTGTTCCATTTGCGGCGCCACATTGACACCTGCCGAATGCCAGATTGCCAAATCCCAAAACAATAATATTCAATGTCCATCATGTGGTAGGTTGCTGTACGCTGATTAGGAAATCCTTTTTGTCTTTACCAGCCATTTATTCACTGCTAATCGGTCTTTTATTGGGAATACTGCTTGCGTTCCTGGTGTTTGTATTGAAAAAGCTTATAAAAAAACCGCTAAAGGTATCTTTCAAGAAAGATGATCACGGCATCGGGGCAGAAACTACGCTGCGTAAGTTACTATTACGCGACTTTGAAAGTATGCACCTTTCACCGGATATATGTCGTCTAAGTGACATCTATGTAACTCAAAAATTGATTAGCAATCCCATTTATCTGAACACCCAGGTAGACCTCGACGATATACCGGTCGCCTTTTTGGACCCGTTATCTTTTTCAGATATCCCTGAGTTATCTGAAAACTATCCCCTTCCGCTAATTAAACTTAGTGAAGCTTTATCTGGTGGACAGAAAATAGTTATTAAAGGGCACATTGGATCTGGAAAGACTACAGCACTGGCAAACCTTGCAATAGAAATTCTTGAGGGCAGATGTGATTTAAAATTCCTAATTGAGTATCTGCCAATCTATGTACATGCTCAAGATATGTTTGGTATGAGTGCTGAACATGGATTGCAAACGAATATGTTCAGTCTTATTGGCCAAAAATATTCGAAAATAAAATATTCTGCCATCCAAAGAATTCTGACTTCGTATTTAGAGAATTCACGAATATTATTGCTGATCGACGGATTAGATGAATTAAAACCTGATCGTTTTGCAGATGCGGTAAAAAATATCAATGATTTTGTACAAAAATACCCTTCCACTCTTATTGTGACAGTTTCTGGTCCTTTTTATACTGGTGATCTCTTCCGATCAGGTTTTGTTCCTCTGTCCATTAAGCCTCCGGAAATCCATGATTATTACAAGCTGGTAGACCGGTTTATTGATGTACAGTTAAACACAATTGCTATGCGGGATGGTGATATTTATAAGCGCTGGTTAAAGAAGCAATCTCCGCAACTCAACTATTATTCAATGACGCAAGCAATCGTTTCCGGCCTGACGGATAATCGAACCTTCACAACTGACGATCAGTTTGATTCCTATTTTCTTCGCGTTTCAGATGGCTTGCTCACTGCCTCTGACATGGTTGCAATTGCTGAAGTAATGTCTGACCAAGATTACTCAAGCATTTCTAAAACTGAACTTGAAAACATACTGAAAAATACATTCCAAACACATAATGACCTTGAAAATACTCGCTATTTTATACCCTCCTTGATCGACCGATTGTTCCAAGCCAATGTTATTTCTATCAACAACTATGCGCGCTATCGATTCACGCATCCTGAAACGCTTTGTAGACTACTTTCCATGTCAGCCGCTTTTCAACCTTCATATGATTGGAGATACCTTACCCATGACCCAGTTGCGAACCGAATCACCCAACTAAGACCCAATTCTGAGTATATGGCTTCCTGGTTAAAAGATGGCGATCACCCAGCCTGCCGCAACCTATTTATGACACTTGACCATTTACAACATAAAAAAGGACCATTTCCCCAAATGGCGCCTTTCGCTCAACAAATCTCTAATGGGCTACTAAATATAGAAATGCCATTATCAGTGAGATACAAAATCGCATTGATACTATACTATACGCAACCTAGGATATTTAATTATATTCTTACTCTTCTTGAGAAATCCGGTTTAGCTGAAAATCAGAAATTGCTTGCGCTTTTACTGAATAAAACCGGAGCAGACTTGGGGGTTCCCTATTTAGAACAGATTTATTTATCAGAAGACCCTTCTGTAAGAATACACTCTCTAATAAACTTAGTTGGTCATCCACATCCAGACACAGAAGATATTATTGATCATACAATGGCGAGCCCAACCGGGAGGTCAGTAGCCGAAGTTCTTGCATTAATAGGCAACAACAGTAGAAAACAGTTAACTGAATACGCTATGAGCGAAAATCCGAACAGTCGCAGAAACGCTGTTTATGGGCTCAGGTTGATCAATGAGCCCTGGGCTGACCAGGAACTGGTTAGATTAAATGCGAATGACAATAAATGGATGGTTAGAGACGCGGCAGCACACGCTCTTGATAAGAAATGGGATTCTAAAATCTACTCACCTTACTCTCAGCCTGTACTTTCACAAGACCCCATTATCACTGCTTTCATAGCGAAAACGGGTGTTGAAATTCCTTCTAAAGCTTTTCCGATTAATCTGATGACTGAACTGATGAAATCAGGAAATTACGATGAATTATTGGCAGGGGTCGCTTACCTGTATTCAAATCCGTGCTCGCAAAGCATTGCACTTCTTGAATCCATGACCAGGCATGAAAATCCGGTTCGCGAAATTGCTTACCAAGCTTTAATGGAAATAAATTTCCGTTCATAAGGTAATTATGTTGAAAGTTGTTGCAACAACCTTTTCTGGACGTCATCAGAGCTAAGGTCGTAAATAGTCACCAGTTTATCATGACCGGTCTGACCTGCGACTATTTCAATGGACGAAATTGGGATTTCCAAAATTTCAGCAAGGAATTTTATCAAAGCCTTATTTGCTTTTCCATCAACTGGCGGGGCGGTTAAACGCACTTTTATTGTTCCATCATCCATGATGGCATAGATCTGGTTCTTTGCCATTCTGGGTGTGACGCGTACAGCTATCGCAGCGCCGGTCTTTCCATTGTGCAGCTCAAATTTACGTGAATCGTTCATCTTTACACAAACCTCAGGATTATGTATTCAAGTACCTGAATTAGTACTAACAAGATGACCGGACTGAAATCCAGGTTATTTACCGCTGGCACTACTCGCCTAATTGGGTCCAGCATGGGATTCACGATACTATCCAGAACTTGCCTAACCTTGTTGTACGGTGAAACGAAAAATGAGAGAACGATGTCAACAATGATTACCATTGTAAGCAGCCGAAACAATAATTGAATTAATGTGTATATCATGATCAAAATTATAACTTAAAGAGTTTGACGCGTACCCATTATAGCTTCACCAATCCTTATGAAAGTTGCACCTTCTTCTATTGCGATTTTATAATCCTGACTAGTTCCCATTGATAATTGTGTAAAACCAGGAAGATCACATTTCTTATTTATTTTTTCAAGAAGATACCTGCATCTCTCGAAAATCGCTCGATTATCACCTTTTTTTGTAACCAATGGTGGCATTGTCATCAAACCGCACAGGTCTAAATGACGTAGCGATTTCATCTCTTCAATATCATTAATTAATAAATCGACATTTATTTTATTGCTGACCGGGTACCCCTGTTTGGTTTCTTCACCAGAGAGATTTAACTCGATTAATACAGGCAAGATTTTATTTTCTGTTTCGCAATTATTGTTCAATTTTTGCGCTACAGAAATCCTGTCAATTGTATGAACGAATGAAAAATGTTGAATGATGAATTTGACCTTTCGGCTTTGAACATGTCCGATCATGTGCCATTGAGGCGTCATAACTTGGGGTAAATCGTGAATTTTCTCAACGACCTCTTCCGGATAATTTTCTCCGAGTATGTTCGCGCCTGCTTCAATTACCTGAATTATTTTTTCAATGGGTTGCTTTTTCGTAACAACAACGAGTTTAACATCGTCAGGATTTCGACCACTTTTTCGGCAAGCGTCGATCATCCTTTCGCGAATTTCAAGGTACCTATCACGAATCGTATCCATTTTTTTACTCTACCAATCCAATAATGGCTGCAAAGCGTCCAGTATTTCCATTTTCGGCTCTGTGGCTGTACCATCTTTGGGTATCACAAGCGGTGCAGATATTGGATTGTATGACCTTGCGTACGCCTGTTTTCCGGAGAAGATATTCATTCGCCTTCCATAGGTCAAATTTTATCTTTCCGTTTTCCCTGGTAAGAATGTCTTCAGGCTCATTATCGAAAGCAACAATAGCTTTGTTGATACACCTCTTCCCCTACAAAATAGTGGTCTGGACCTATAGATGGGCCGATTCCAGCAATGATGTCTCCAGGGACACAACCATATTGTCGGCCGATTTCAATAATAGCCTTTTCAGCTATGTGGTTTACAGTTCCCATCCATCCAGCGTGAATAATTCCCACAACTTTCTTTACAGGGTCAAAAATGATTATGGGTACACAGTCAGCAAAACGCATTAATAACGTCACATCAGGGTTATTCGTGAAAATGGCATCAGATTGTAAAGGGGGAATTGACAAATTTCTTGAGCGGTCTGTAAATGTAATCTCTGTACCATGTACCTGCCATACATCAAACATGGATTGAGAATCACGCCCAATCGCATCAAACACCCGATGCCGGTTTTCTATCACATTTTCCGGGTTATCCCCAATTGAACCGCCCAGGTTTAACGATGTATATTTCCCTTCGCTTACGCCGCCGTTTCGCGTGAAAAATCCGTTAGTCGTACCTGAAAAATCCTCGTGTTGAAATGAAAAATATTCGATGTTGTTATCAAGTATAGTGAAAATCATTTGGGAACTGACATCCGTTGGACGATCTTTTTCTTCCTCTCAAGCTGGAATCTCGTTTCCTTCATTCCTTCTTCCATCAATGGATACATGTACCAAGCTGTAACTGTTCCGAACAGGGTGCCGGTGAGAACACGCAAGAAAGGCGTGCTTTCACGTATTGGCAGCCAGGCTAGGCCAGCCCGCTGCTAAACCTGGTAATTGAGAAAACCCGTCAAGGCCGATCGGGATCAAGGCAACGACGAACCAAAGATACCATTTGATAGGTTTGACTTTTCGATTTGTTGCTTCAAAAACAATACCGAATAATGCCATCGAAAGATAAATAGGTATATCCCGCTGGCATAATGCAATCTTGAAACCAAGAGTTTCGTTTCCCTTGTAATTCCGCGCAAATATAAGGTCTTCTGCTGGTTTTCCGGTAACTTCTTCAAATGTCTTTAGATTCGCGATTCCAGCGAGTTCCCTTGGGTAAAATGCCTGCTCTCCGCCAATGAAAAATGATCGGAAAAATAGTTGATGACACAATAGTTTGTAAAATCCATATAGGGCATCAGCGCTTGTTGTTCTCCCTGATGACATTAATACCGGTGCAAGAAATGCGAAACCAACAAACATCAGGATTATGGACGTTATAACCCAAACGTAGAACCTGGAAAACCATAACGTAAATTTTTCCATTTTGGAGAACGTAAACCTTTTATTGTCATCGATCGTTTCCAGATTGGCAGCATCGCGTTCCAGTGTTGCGTTGACTGCTACTTCAACCTCTGTGATAGTAAAAGGACTATTAATTCGGTAAGGGCCGATCAAGATAACAGGAGCATCTTCTGCAAATCGCTCTTCCAGTTGCGGGTCTCCGTCAATACACACATCTACAAAAACCACACCTTTTTGGCCGCTTAAATCGCGAATCTTTCTAGTTAATTCGTCATTTTCCTTGGCAGATTTAAAATAGTATGTGATTGAACGCATATTAGTTGAGTCTCAAATTTCCTGTATTCTCACTTATTCAGCTTTAAATTCTTTTACTCTAACATTCGTCCCGTTTTCAAAGCCTTGCACTTCAATTTTGCCATCGTAATAAGGTGTTTCAGGTATTGTCCATCTGAAAACGAATTTTGCCACGTCTGGTTCAACATTCACACATCCATGCGAGAGCATCTCTCCATAATTGTTATGCCAATAAGTTGAATGGATGGCAACACCACCAGAAGCGAATATCGATGTCCATGAGACTGCGAATTCTTCGTACCCAGATGCTCTAGTCTCACCACCAGCCATATGAAGTGAAACATATTTCCGATTCACAGAATGGTAATCTCCAACTGGTGTGGACCACTTTTCTACTGGCTGTCCTTCAGAATTATATTTCGCCCCCGTTGACACCCTGGTAAAGAGGATTTCTTTATCATTTTCAAAACATGACATAGTTTGATGATTTAGATCTATTGTGATGAATTTATTTGTAATTCCTGCCGAAATAGGGGAAATATCTTCAGGTGTGATGGGTCTAAACGCACGTGCGTCAGCCCAGAAAGAATCCCCATATGATCCGTGCTTTTCCATCACGTGATACAACACTTCGCCGTTCGACCTTGTTGGATTCCATCTATCCACAATACCTGTGAAAAGTAAAACCTTGGATTAACTGTTTCCTTAAGTCGTGGTGATTTTGGCTCAGCCCCATCAAGGTAAATATCTACAAAGGGAACGGTTACCTCTGCCCACATGCCTGGTTTTTCTCCATGCAACGGCAGTTCCAATAAGGGTTGATTCTGAATATTTCTGACTGGCTGTACAGATATTGAAGGGATAAATCCTTCCGGGGTTTCAAACCAGGTGCGATTTTTCCAGTATGCTGTAACAGGCCTTCCAATGATCTCACGATTGAGTACAAGAATGTTATCGTCGTAAACAGTCTTGATTGTGTTACTTTCGGGGTCTGGTTTGCTCTTGATATCAACTGTATAGAATGTACGACCCAACCTCACACCATCAGGAAACTCAGGCAGGTAAGCGTCAGCATTCCTGTAAGGACGAATGACGGCTGCCCCCATACCAGCTAGACCTAATTTGATGAAATCTCTTCGTGTAATATTTTTCATGCGTTAACCTGCAAATCTAAAACTCCCTACCAACTATCATGTCATTAATTTTTTTTATTTCGATCCCCCATAATGTATCACCAGTTTTGCTTTGGATCATAGGTTTCATCTTGTTGTATATTTTACCAGTACCAGTCCCAAGAATGCCGTCAAAAATATTCTTTCGTAAATAGATTGCGCGTAAGGCTGTATAAATCTCTATACTCAATATTTGCCTGACGTTATCAATAATCTCATAAGCATGCCTGGCAGCTGTCATAGCGTTGGCGTTATGGTCCTCCTGCCCTGCTGATGTGGGAAGTGATCGAATGGAATCTGGCGTGGCAAGAGTCTGATTTTCTAAAACGAGTGAAGCCGCGGTGTAGTGTGGCATCATTAGACCAGAGTTGAGACCAGCGTCTTCTGAGTTAACAACCAGCATTGGTGGTAATCCATAACTGGTTTTTTCGTCAATTAAGCGGCTGGTTCTTCTCTCTGAAATTGCTCCAAGTTCAGAAATCGCGATAGCCAAAAAATCCATCACCATTCCAAGTGGTTCGCCATGAAAATTGCCACCAGATAATGCCTCGTAGGGTTCAAATATTAGCGGGTTATCAGTCGCTGCATTGATCTCGTTTTCAATTATGCGCCTTACATGTTGAACAGTATCGCGTACAGCACCGTGCACTTGAGGTGCACATCTGATGGAATATGCATCCTGAACCCGCGCGTCAGAATTAATGAAAGTGCTTCCTTCTAGAAGCTCAGATATATTCCTGGCAGAAATAATCTGACCTGTCTGATGCCTGGCCTGGTGAATTCTGTCGTCCAGGGGTTCTGCCCTCGCGCACAGCGCTTCCATGGATAGTGACGCTGCAATTTCTGCTATGTGCAGTAGATATTCTGCTTCGTAGACAGATAATGCACCAATGGCAGCAGTGAAGGTAGCCCCGTTGTTGAGCGCCAAACCCTCTTTTGCGTTAAGAATTATTCGCTCAATACCCGCTTTTTTCATTGCCGTTTTACCTGGTAGTATTACGTCATCATATTTTGCATTTCCAGATTCTTCTTCCAGGTCTTTTTCGTCCCTTGAAATCACCAGTGCCATATGCGAAAGCTGGCAAAGATCGCCGGAAGAACCTAATGAGCCTTTACCAGGTACAACTGGTGTCACTCCTTTGTTGATCATATTCAGTATTGTCTGTATAATTTCAAGACGAATCCCTGAATAACCTTGTGAAAGAGACACTGCTCTGATGAACATAGCAGCTCTAACGAGCTTATCATCTAGCGGTTCGCCAGTACCAACAGAATGACTGAGAATCAGATTGCGGTTCAGCTTCGAAATATCGCAATTATTGATTGTTTTACTGGCAAATATTCCGAAGCCAGTATTAATGCCATATACCGGTTTTCTTGTTTCTAAAATGCTTACGAGTCTTTGATGCGATTCCTGTACGCGCTTTTTTGTCTCCTCATCTAGTATTACAGACGCCTTGCCACGGGATACAAGTGCCACGTCCTCAATTGTAATTAGTTCGTTGTGGGCAATTTTCATATTTTTCCGTTTACAAGAGAATGTGTGACATTATCAGTGAGACAACAGGTACTGTGACGTTGTCATAATCAGATGGCGATATAGACTCGGTTACGGTTGCGACCAACGAGATTAATATAACAGGCAGCACATATGTCACTAATTGTGATTCTTTTGCGGGTAGGATGATGATCAAATAAATCATTAATAATGCCGATAATGTGCCGGCCAAAAACATAGCGGCAGAACCGAGTATGGTTTTTTTCTTCGACCACGGTATAGGCCAAGAATGAATCCGACTGCCGATAAGGTCCGCTGCTCCATCCCCTCCGCATAAGATCATCAGTGCAATCACCGCGTGTGCGGATTTCCAGAATAAAAGGGTAATTAAGACAAAAATAATTCCGTAAAACAACGGACCTTTGAGCAATTCCGTTTTTTGACCGGTTCTTGCCATGGATTTTACAGATGTATAGTCTCTGATTAAACCCAACCCGACTACCATAATTTGAACAACGATCAGGAAGGGTACAGAGGCTGCCAGATACCTGGATATATCTTTATCAGGAAATAATAACCAGCATAATAGGAAAACAGGACCAGTTCCAATATGGATCAATTTTCTCGAAAAATGGCTGTTGAATACATTTTTGTCTGTTAGAAAATTGATTGACCTCATCCAGATAAGGCAAAGGATGAGGGTGATGAGCATTGCCAACCAGGGGCTAGATATCATCGCTCAATCTCTTCCGTTTATCATTCGGTCTATGTCCCTTTTAACATCTTTATCTGCGATATCCTGCCTCTTGTCGTACAATTTTTTACCCTTTGCGATGGCGATTTCTATTTTTGCCCGACCCCCTTTGAGGTACATGCTTACCGGGATAATAGTGACACCTTTTTGCCTCACCTCATCCCACAATAACCTTATCTCCTTTTTATGCAATAACAATTTTCTTGGTCGTTTGGGATCATGGTCTAAATAACTGGCAGCTTTGTATGAAGCGATGTGTGAATTTATTAGCCAGGCTTGCTTTCCGTCTATCTGTACATAGGCTTCTTGAATGCTGACCTGACCGGCTCTTACAGATTTAATTTCACTGCCTTTAAGTGCAATACCTGCCTCGTATCTCTCAAGTAAGAAGTATTCAAACTGTGCTTTTCTATTTTTAGCTACCTTTTTTGTGTCCATAAGTTTATCTAGAATATGCCTACGCGCAATATGATGTTATCTGGATTGGAAATATGAAAACAAGCCCAGTAATATTCCCAGCACTGATAGCAGGACAATTATCAAGCCGATTGGGATGCCTGCGAGTACCTGTCCGGTTGAAGGCTCAAAAGTCGGGATTGACAGTGGTGCAGGCTCAGTAAAAGTTGGCAATCTTGTTGCCTGCGGTGTGGTGATGAACTGAGCGGCCATGGTTGGATCGATCGTTATTGTGGTTATGGGTACTGGTGAAGGCGGGTTTTCAATAACGGCCAACTCTCCCGGACCTACATCCATGTACAATGCCCATACCCAACCAATCCCGCCCTGCGCTCCCGGGTATTCTACAACCAACCAATCACCTCCTGCTGATTTTCCAACCACCGGCACTTCTGCTCCCAGCAGAATAACACCTATCTGTGGGTAGAGTACACTTGGTCCTGATCGTACATTGACACGATCTTCTGTCAGCCCGATTTTTACTTTGGCTGTCACTCCTTTAGGAGTTCCAGTAACAGTTGGTATTGAACCGGTCGGTTGCTGAGCAATCACGTTTTTGGGTACCGACATGAATAGTATTGACAATAATCCCAGGAATACTGTCACTGAAAGGAAAAACCATCTAATCTGTTTTATTTGCATCTAATCTCCAAATTATTTAACAACGTTTTTGATTATAATTCAATTATGCCACAACGAATTTACCATGGAATAATTACTAACCAAGACCTCGCTAACGCGATCATCGGTCATTTTAGCCGCGGGAATCTCCTTGTCCAGCAACTTAAATCTGGAGAGAGCCTTGTTGTCCAGCTGGCTACCTCACCCTCTGCGCGTTCTGGAGGAACAACTGCCCTGAGTGTGCTTCTTCAAAATGTTGAGGACGGTGTTTCTGTATCCATGAGCAAACAAACCTGGCTAGGTATCGCTGCGAGTCTTGGTGTATCAACCATTGCAGCCCTTCGTAACCCATTTAACCTGATCAACCGTCTTGATGATATCGCCCAGGATATTGAGTATGTTCAGCTTGTTGAAAATGTTTGGGATGTCATTGATAAAACAGCCCGCGCCTTGGGATCAGGATTTGAATTATCAGAACGCTTGAATAGATATATCTGTGATTATTGCAACACCGCCAATCCCCCCGGCGAGCCTGCTTGTATCGCCTGCGGCGCTCCCTTAGGTGATATCCAACCCATAACCTGCGTCAACTGCGGTTATATAATCAAAAAAGCTGAAAAATCCTGCCCTAATTGCGGTAAGCCAATATACTAGGAGGTTAACATGATCAAGATCGTTGCGGATACCACATCCACAATTGCGCCTGCTAGAGGCGGAGAGGCTAGGAATTTATTATCTTCCTCAAATTATCATTTTTGGTGAAAGCTCATACCGTGATGACAACGAGATTACCTCCAAAGAATTTCTTGCCAAACTAAAAGCCTCCACGACTCTGCCAAAGACTGCAGCTCCTCCGCCAGCACTTTATTTGCCGATTTTTGAGGACTTAGCCAACCAGGGTCACACAATCATCGTTGTTTGTCCGTCCGCCAAGGTAAGCGGCACTTATCGCAGTGCAGCAGAAGCTGCGCTTGAATTCCCGGATGCGGACATCAGAGTTATTGACACACAAACAATTGGACCTGCTTTAGGAACCCTTGTGATGAAAGGATCTGGAATGGTCAAATGAAGGCAAGTCCGCAGAATTCATTGTTCAAGCCATCGAGGAGTTGGGTAAAAAAGTCAAGATTTATTTCTACGTTGATACCCTTGAATACCTCCATAAGGGTGGAAGGATTGGAGCAGCCACTGCACTTGTAGGAAGCCTGTTACAGGTAAAACCGATTTTATTATTCAAGGATGGACAGGTAAACCCGTTTGAAAAACAAAGAACCAAAAAGAAAGCTCTCGAACGGATTGTGGAATTGGTAGTTCAGGAATGTCCCCCAACACCAGAATCTAATCTGGGGATCCTTGAAGCAGACGCCATGGACGATGCTGTTGCATTGCAAAATAAATTCCGTGAGCATCTAAAAATAAATTCCATCCCCATTGTTGACCTCCCGCCGGCCATCATTGTTCATGCAGGACCCGGGGTTGTTGCTGCCAGTTTCTTTGAAGCTTGATTTCATTTGTTTCAATGGAATTGCTCTATTGTGACGATCAAATTCTCGCCATCAATAAACCTGCAGGAGTTCTTACCATACCCGATGGGTATGATAAGACTCTTCCTAATCTAAAGCAATTACTCGATATTGAATATGGCAAGGTTTGGACCGTGCATCGCCTGGATAAAGAAACCAGCGGTGTAGTGCTTTTTGCGTTATCGGCAGCTGCACACAAAAGTCTCTCCATTCAATTCGAAAAACGGGAAATCAAGAAAACTTACCTTGCATTGGTTCATGGTACCCCGCAAAAAGAAATGTTTGTAATAGATGAACCACTAAAGGTGAACGGAGATCGCAGTCATCGTACAGTCCCAGATCATGTTAATGGAAAAAAAGCATTAACCAATGTCAAAATCATTACAAGATTTGAATCCTATACATTGATTGAAGCAAGTCCTGAAACTGGTTACACGCATCAGATCCGGTCACATCTGCTTTCTGCTGGTTATCCGATTGTCAATGACTCGCTTTATGGTATTGACAGCAGCAGAACAATAAAAGAGTCAATGTCAGGCAGATTGATGTTGCATGCTAAATCTATCTGCTTTTGGCATCCGATCCTGCTTGAATCACTAACCATTGAGGCTCCCACACCGACAGCTTTTACAGTAGTCATTGATAAAATAAAACAGGAATCGTAAAGTGATATTCACGATTCCTGTTCGTAAATCTTAATGGTCAGTTACTTTATTGTTACGGTCCTCTTACTGACAATGATCGACCAAATAACAGCCGCAAATAGCACAGCGACGACCAACCAACCGATCACGCCTAGTTCTTGAACTCTTACGATCACCGGTGCGGCGAGCAGACTAACCAGGTTGACTACCTTGATCATCGGGTTTAATGCTGGACCAGCAGTATCCTTCAAAGGATCACCTACTGTATCACCCACTACACCAGCCTTATGCCGTTCTGATCCTTTTCCGGTATTTTCTAAAAGGTTCCTGGGTTCGTCCTCAATCATCTTTTTAGCATTGTCCCAGGCTCCGCCAGAGTTGGCCATAAAGACTGCCAATAGCTGCCCGCTGAGGATGACGCCAGCCAGGAAACCTCCCAATGCTTCAACCTGCAGCACCAAGCCTACGATCAACGGCATTAGTATTGATATTGTCGCTAATGGAATGAGTTCCTTTTGCGCTGATTGGGTTGATATGCCTACAACGCGGGCGTAATCTGGAACCGTAGTTCCTTCCATAATGCCAGGCAACTTGAACTGTCTACGTACCTCTTCCACGATCTTGCCGGCAGCACGGGTTACAGCTTTAATCGACAAGGCTGAGAATAACCAGGGTAAAGCGCCGCCAAGAAGGAACCCAACAAAAACCTTTGTGTCGGAAACGCGAATGGAATCGAGGATTTCGATATCCATTCCGCTATTAACCAGTCCTTGTTGAACACGGCTAACATCTGTAATGTACGAGGAGAACAAGCTTACCGCAGCGATTACTGCGGATGCGATGGCAACACCTTTTGTGATGGCTTTTGTGGTATTGCCTACCGCGTCAAGATCCGCCATGATTTGCCTGGCTTTCTTGGTCTCGTCGTCTGTCTGGTCATGCCAGGACATTTCTCCAATACCATTCGCATTATCGGAGATCGGACCATAGGAGTCCATAGCCACGTTATTTCCCGTATGGCTTAACATGCCAATACCAACCATGGCGACGCCGTAAAGGACGTATAGCTTGTCCATTCCGCCGTAAAGCATAAGGGCTGCAACGAAACTGACGGCGATGGCCACCAACGCCCAAACACTGGATTCCATGCCTATACTGAACCCTGAAAGGATGGTTGTTGCCGGGCCGAATTTTGTTGATTCGACAATCTCTTTAACAGGCGCGAATTTTGTTGATGTGAAGTATGAAGTCAACGGGTTGAATGCCACAGCCAGACCCACCCCTATGGTCGTCAACATGGCCAGCTTCCAATCATTGGCGTACAAGATAGCGACGACAAAAGACCACACAATGGTATTGATGCTTGATACCTCGTATGACCTGAACATGGATTCTTCTGCATCATGCGCACGCAGGAACTTTATTGGAAATTTTTCCCAAATTGGAACTGTAAAAGTTCCCAGGATGGAGCTTAAAACGCCAATACCGCGGATGATCAAAGGGTAAACGATCCACTTTAATCCATTTTCAGGATCCTGTGACCATAGTGCAATACCCAGAATCAAAGCGGAAACAATCGTGACTTCGTAACTTTCGAAAATATCCGCTGCCATTCCAGCGCAATCACCAACATTATCACCAACCAGGTCGGCTATTACCGCTGCATTGCGAGGATCATCTTCGGGTATATCTTTTTCAACTTTTCCTACTAGGTCAGCACCAACATCAGCAGCTTTTGTGTAAATACCGCCACCAACGCGCATGAACAGCGCAAGCAAAGTACCACCAAATCCAAATCCTAATAAGGCATCTGGTGAGGCTTTGCCAAAAATGATGAAGATAACGGTACCACCCAGTAGTCCAAGTCCATCGGTAAGCATACCGGTGATCGTACCCGCGTAATACGCGATGGAAAGAGCCTCGTTGAAGCTTCGTCGCGCAGCAGAAGCCGATCGTACGCTGGCTTGGATTGCCATACGCATACCAAGTTGACCAACTGTTAGTGAGAACAAAGCACCAAATACAAATGCAACGGCACGTCCAATGGCAATGATAAGTTGCGTGTTGTATTTTTCAGGCGGAAACTCCAACAGTGCTTCATGGCTTGGTGGAACAACATAAACTGAAAGAAATAGTGCAATGAAGAGAATTCCAATAGCGGGGAGAATTGTCTTCAGCTGCTGCTTCAAGTATGAATTTGCGCCGATCTTGATCGCCCCCCATACTTCCTGCATTTTCTGAGAGCCTTTGTCCTTTTTGAGCACTGTTCCCCTTAACAACCATGCGTAAATCAGACTGATAAACGCTATTACAAGTACTGAAACAATAGCAATTTGCTCGAAATCGTTCAAACCGTGTCGAGCGAGGCCAAAGATGTTCATATCTCCTCCGAAAAATGGATTCTTTATTATGGGCAATTATATACGAATATTTACCCATGAAAGTATGCAAATTATATTACATATTTTCTTATTTTGTTGCATTTTCTTACATTATTGATTAATTTATTACCGTTTATTGTTGTATAATACTCCGCTTCTATACTGTCAGCTGTAATTTTTTCATTGGCAGATTTATCCTCTTGTGTTTTTTCGTTTGCCTTTTGCTATTGTAATTCTAATAAAACGAGTGTATTCTGATATGGAAACAAGCTTGACTATGAATTTTTGAGGTATTTGCTGGAAAATGGATAAACCTATTATTAGTTTGATTGATGATGACGATGACTTCCCCGCTATCGCGAGGTTGATAGAACTTGGCCGCCACAAGACATATGTCACAATTGATGACATCCTGCAATTCTTCCCTGAAGCCGAACAGGATGTTGAACAACTGGAAGAAACATTTGCAGCTCTAATGAGCGCAGGCGTCGCTTATGTTGAAGACGAAATAGTTCACGAGGAACCTTCTGACGAAGAACTGATCGTTGCTGATGAAGAGACAACCGAAGTTAAAGCTGCAGCCACGGACGACCTCGAGAACATAGATACTGACGATACAATTGGTCTCTACCTCAAAGAGGTAAGCCGGGTTCCACTTCTCAATGCCGAAGAAGAAGTAGAACTAGCCCAAAGGATCGAACGCGGCCGGATGGCTCGTGAAGAATTGGCGAAAGGAAATGTCAACACCCGTCGCCGACTTGAGTTAAGAAAACTGATCGAGGATGGCTGGGCTGCCAGGGAACACCTGATCACCGCGAATTCCAGGTTAGTCATTAGTGTGGCAAAAAAGTACATGGGTAGGGGTGTCCCCTTTCTCGACCTTATCCAGGAAGGAAATATTGGTCTGATAAGGGCGACCAAGAAATTCGATTATCGTCGTGGACACAAATTTAGCACCTATGCCACATGGTGGATCCGCCAAGCAGTCACTCGCGCCATTGCAGATCAGGGGAGAACGATCAGGGTGCCCGTTCACATGGGCGATCAGATCAACAAGTTATTACGCGTACAACACCAACTTACCCAACGACTTGGACGTGAACCAACCTTAGAGGAACTGGCAATTGCGCTGGACGTACCGCCAAAGAAGGTGGAAAACATGATCCAGGTAGCTCGGCGTCCTCTTTCCCTTGAAACGCCAACGGACGATGAAGAAGATTCCGTACTTGGTGACTTTATTGAAGATGATGATGCCCCTCCTCCAGACGATTCCGCCACTTACAACCTGCTTAGAGAACATCTGGAAGATGTATTAAACGGATTACCTCCCAGGGAGGTCAGAATCTTGCAGTTGAGGTACGGATTGTTGGATGGTCAGGCGTATACGCTTGAAGAGGTTGGTAGAAAAATGGGGGTCACCCGCGAACGGGTTCGCCAGATTGAAGCACAGGCACTTAGCCGTCTCCGCCATCCATCCATCAGGAGAAAACTACGCGATTATTTAGGTGAATGACATTATTCATGGCATGACCGCGGTCATGCCATCGTTTTTTATCCCATCTATTGTATAATTTACCCATCAGTTTTTTTTGTGGAGGAAGATAATATGGCGACGATTTCACTTCGCGATTATAACCAGCATATCAATACGCTAGTTGTGCAGGGTTTTCATGATGAGGCCGTTTTTCATTGCACCAATATCCTGAAGTCATATCCAAAATGTGTCGACACCTATCGAAACCTAGGCAAAGCATTGCTCGAAAGCAAGAAATATGCAGATGCATCAGAAGTTTTTTCAAAAGTATTGGCTGTATACCCTGATGATTTTGTCTCACACGCTGGTTTAAGTGAAATTTTCGAAGAACAACAAGAAATTGATAAAGCCATCTGGCACATGGAACACTCCTTTGAATCTCAGCCATCAAGTATGGCGGTTCAGGATGAATTAAAAAGGTTGTTCTCGATACGTGATGGCGTTCCCCCTTCTAAGATTAGATTAACACGCGGCGCTCTCATCAGGATGTACGCCAGGGGAGAACTATACCAACAGGCAATTGCGGAGGCGTTGTCTTCTTTGGAAGCGGATAACGACCGAATAGACCTCAAGCTCTTATTGGCAAAAATGTACCAATACTCCGGATCAACCATTGAAGCGGCAGACACCTGTTTAGAAATCCTGGAGCAAATACCTTATTGCTATGAAGCGAACCGTATTATGAACGAAATCCATTTATTAAGTGAGAATGCAGGGGAGCTTTCAATTTACGCACAAAGAATGGCCGAAGTTGACCCATATTTTGGTCTGATTGATGATACTCACACATCACCCCACGATGTTCTTTCGGAATCGATAATACTCGACCAACCAGACTATATAAGTACAGAGTCGAGTGCAGAAGACATTCCGGAATGGGCCAGGCAAATTGGACTCACTTGGGTAGACAGAAAGGGTGGTCAAACAACTGAACCTGAAATGTCAATTCTTGAGGATAATACCCAGAGTCCAGTCATTGATGAAACACCTCCATTTGCAGAGATATCAGGCAGCAATTTTTCTGATGAATTTTTGGCTCAAGATGAAGATGCATCTGGAATCGAGAGTAATGAGGTCGAAGCAAATTCCATGGAATCATTACCGTCTATTGAGGACGATTTGCCTGATTGGATCGCTAAAGCGGGATGGATCCGTGCACTTGGTGAGGAAGTAGACAGTACAACTGGTAGTGATCTATCATCGCTTACAGAACCCCTTTCAGAAATTGATGGTAATGCAGCACCAGCCGAGGATTTACCCGATTGGCTTCAATCACTGAATCCAGAAAATTTATCTCAAAGAGATGATAATCTGCCCATTCATGGTAGTTCAATACCAGGAACTGTCGAATCTACGATTCCTGACATCTCTTCAATTACATCCGAGGAAATCGACCAAATCTTATCAGGTGAAAGCATCTTCGACACTGAAATTTTTGAGCCTCAGTCGGCTATGATTGATGAAGTTCCTGAAGAAAATCAAAACATTGAATCCATTTTTATCGAAGAGGATATCCCTGTAGAACCTGTTGCGGAGCAAGTACCCGATCTCCCAGATTGGCTCAAAGAGCTTGATCTTGAAGAAGTAAATCCAAGTGAACCCGAAGAGGCTGCTCAAGAATGGATACCTTCGTTCAATAAGATCGATGATGAAATTGGACAGGTAATTAATGATTCATTTATCGCGGAATCTCAAGAGGACCTCGCGAACATTGAGAAGTTCAGCGATGAAACACTTCTTGATAATTCTCAACAAGAAGAAGGATTTGTTTCACCTTTGGAAAAGGATTTGGAAAATCAGGCAGAAGAATTTGATGTAAAAATTATTGAACCCCCTGTTATGAATGATGGCAATGCTCAATTAGAGGCATTATCCGAACTGGATGGAGTAGACAAGACTATTGTTCCTTCATGGGTACAAAAAATCCTTGGGTCAACCGCACCAATAATATCCCCGGCGATCCAATCGAGACAAATTATTTCGAATCCTCCGGATGAAGTATTAGAACCGTTGATCACGGAAATTTCTGGCGGAATACCGGAAGAAGGCGCCATCTCCGATGATGTCAACCTTGAGCTCATGGCCTGGCTTGAGGATATTAACCCAGATGATGCGATGGTATCGTCAACAACTCAAACAGTTGGTGAGGAATTCGACAATCCAACACCCCTATCGGAAACACCTGTCCAGCAAGAATCTTCTGAAATAACTTTCGAAAATCTATCAGATCCGACCATCGTTGATTCGAGCGATATCGTCTCTGAGACAGCTGTGGGAATCGAAGAAGAGGCGCTACCGCTTCCTGATGATAATGTCACATTGGATATCGATGACAGATTATCTTCCCTTTTGGATCAGGATATCGCTCAGGAACCAGTAGTGGAATTTGTGCAGCCAGTGAAATTAGACGCTGTTTTTGACAGCGATATTGAAAAAGAGGAAGTATTACCAGCAGAAAAAGTTGATTTTGATCGTGAATTTGTCACAAAATTAGTAAATGAAAAAAGATTTGCCGAAATTTCGGAAGTAGTAACTGAAAAGTCCTTATCAGACGAACTCATGAAGGAATTAAATAAAAAAGTTCTTGCCCAAAGCGGAGAGGAATCAGAATCATTCGCTCTTTGGAAAGCAATTGGCGACATTAATATCAAATTGACTGCTCTTGATCAAGCTCTTGATGCCTACAAGAAAGCAGAAACGTTATTATTCCGTGACTAAATTGGAGAATAATTTGCAAAGAACCTTAGTTTTGATCAAACCGGACGCCGTTCAACGCAATTTAGTGGGCGTCATCATTTCACGCCTGGAGCAACGCGGACTTAAGATTGTTGCAGCAAAATTCTTACACGTCAACGAAGAATTGGCACGTGAACATTACAAAGTGCATGTTGGCAAACCCTTCTATAAGGGGTTGATAGGCTACATAACAAAATCACCGGTAATGGCAATGGTGTGGGAAGGTCCTCAGGCAATTAAAGCTGTTCGTCAGACAATGGGTGCGACTAACCCCCTTGAAGCAGACCCCGGAACGATAAGACATGATTTTGCTTTGATGACCGGACGGAATCTTACACATGCTTCTGATTCACCAGAAACCGCGTATAAAGAAATTTCACTCTGGTTCAATGCAGAAGAATTGACTATCATGGCATCATGACCATGAAGATTGGTTGACCGGCGACAATTGACGAAATTTATGACTAATTGTTGATTATTCGTCTTGACGTTAAAAACCTGATATGGTAAACTTTTGAACGTTTGGGGGCGTGGTGTAGTGGCTAACATGCGGCCCTGTCAAGGCCGAGATCGCGGGTTCGATACCCGTCGCTCCCGCCAAATAATAAAAACCCATCATCGAAAATGATGGGTTTTTATTTTCTAAATGGCTATGTTGTGATTCTCCTTAAACAAATTATTTACTCTTTCTATCTCTTTATCAATTTTTCCCCGTTCCCACCCGAGAATATCGCCAACAATATTGGCAATCTCATAGAGAGTGGGTGTATTAATCTGCCCGAGCCACCCAATTGAAGTCCTGCGCAGTATTATGTCATCAAGATGAACGATCTTTTCGGCCTGCGTAAGATACTTTAGTTCCTCGATTGTGATGAGTTTATTAGTTTTTAGGAACTCAACAGGTCTTCCTTCAGATAAAATCAAGTCGACTAATGTACCGTACCGCTCAAAAAGCATTTGCACAACTTGTTCATCATTGTTGTTTCTCGATGCAATATCGTTTACATATTTTTCAATCAAGTCTGGTGATTCCGGATAACCCATACCACCACCGATCCTGATTTCCTTGGTATCGGTTGTACGAGCACGCTTCAAATCGGAAAGTATCTCATCCGTTACTTGTTCGCCGAAAGCACGGTAACTCGTCCATTTTCCACCCACGAGGCTCAATATTCTTATATTCTTAATCGTATCTTCCCTGATACTATGGTCTCTTGTGATCTGCCCAGTTGTTTTTGCTTCCTGGTATTCCAGAGGTCTAACACCTGAAAACCTGAAAATTATCTGTTTAGGGAGTATCGCAATATCTGGAAACACTCTTTTCACCAGGTCGATAAAATAAGTCTCTTCTTCAGGCGTGCACCTGGCATCATCAGGATTTTTAATTGGTAGATCTGATGTCCCGATAATGACTTTATCAAAGAACGGTAATAGCAGCACAATACGACCGTCTTTGTTCTCGAAAAAGAACTCGCGATTTCCAATGGCCTCCTTGAGTTGTGGATTGTTGACAATAATATGCGAGCCTTTAGTGCCGCCAATGTACCGGGTCTCTAATCCCAACTTATGATTTACTTCGTCGATCCAGGGACCAGCCGCGTTGACAATTATCTTTGGATTTATGACTGTCTTTTTGTGCGAGTTACTATCGTACAAGATAACCCTGTTTTCATTGACCCCATCTAATGAAACATAATTCAAAGCCATCGCGTTCACATTACTTTTTTCTGCATCCAGTATGATTTCTGTGTTCAATCTTTCTGGTGATAACATCAAGCCATCATAGTATTCAGCTGTAAACTTGACCTCTTTATTAATAAAAGGATATCGGTTTAATGATTCCTTTCTGTTAAAGAATCTATGTGCCGGTACCGTTCGTTGTTTTCCAGTGAATGAGTCATAAAAAATTAAACCGATCTTGATAACCAATCCGCCCCTTTCCGCTGGTTTGTCAAGTAAATTCAGGAATTTGAAAGGAGCATTAAGCAAACCTGACCAGAACTTAAAGATCGGAATCACAGTTGGTAATGGTTTGACCATGTGAGGTGAATTCTGGATCATTCGATTTCTTTCGGTAACGGCTTCACGTACAAGCCTGAATTCTCCATTCTCCAGGTAACGGATCCCCCCATGTGCCATGTGTGAAGATGTCGCTGATGTGCCGGAACAAAAATCTCCACGGTCAATCAATAAAACTTTTACGCCATTTATCGCCAGATCCAGGAATGTACCCGCGCCGTTGATGCCTCCGCCCACGATCAACACATCTACATCCGGGTCTTTTTGCAGCCTTTCAATAATTTCATCACGAGTCATTTATGCATGCTTCCTTCTTATTGAATATCTCAATTAAACATACTAAATAATTATAGCCTTTTTATTCGATCAGGAAGCAATATTTTCAATTTTTAGGGGTTTGTCCATTTCGTTTGCATTGTAGGGCACTAATAACGATTTTAACTGCTCAACATTGGTTTCTACTAGCCACTTCCACCTTGTCTTTTCATCGAGGATGACTGGCATCCGGTCATGATATTGTCCAATGAGTTCATTTGGTTCAGTTGTAATGAGTGTGCAGCTGCGCAGTTCGTTCCCGGCAGGGTCACTCCAGGATTCCCATAAACCGGCAAATGTGAATGCTTTACGGTCACTCAAAGTGAATAAAAAAGGATATTTCCTACCATCCTCCAGTTTCCACTCATAGAACCCGTCCGCGGGAATGAGGCATCGCCGCCGCAGGAAAGGCACACGGAAAGACGGTTTTTCTGACAGGGTTTCAGACCGGGCATTGAACATTTTGTACCCGATCTTGGGATCCTTCGCCCAACCCGGCACGAGCCCCCATCTGAAGAGTTCCACCTTGCGGCTCACAGGGTCGGTAACTACCGGAACCAACTGCCCGGGAGATATATTTCGGTTAGAGATGAACTCAACCGGGAATTCACCCAAATCCAATTGCGCTCGTAACTCCTCCGGTTCGAGCATGATCGTAAACCTTCCGCACATGATCCACCTTCCTTTCTAAACCCAGGTCCAAAGCGATAGACTGCGTATGCGCCCAGTGCTTTAGCTGCTCGTCATTGATCCCAAAAGGATGGAGGATACTCGCCGCAGCACGCGCCATCAACTCAACATATTTTACCCTGTCAACATCCGCAGGATCAATTCTCCCGGGCAGGTCCCACGGGCGCACATCCACCTCACCCCGGGTATAAAGAAACCGGACCTTCTGCCCTGGACGGACACGTTTGCCAGTTTGTTCAAGCAGTTGAAAAGCCGCCCTCGCACCAGGTGTTGGCGAGCGGTAGGATTCAAGCTCGTGACTGACCCGCGAAGTGACCACCAGTTTCTCCAGTGGAACCCGGCCTGCTTGCAGGTCTGTGAGCGCGTTACGGAAGATCCCAAAGGCCGCCTTCAGGTAAATGGGAAGATCCCGCACACTGCCGGCGCGGCTTATGCGTTCAAGCATCCGGGTTTGCGTTTCCGCCACCCATGGGGGGGTATCGCGGCGCCGTGTTTCAATCCCGCGCACCTTCATCGATCCGTCCTGGAAAACGCCGAAGTAACGGTTGGCAACGGGAACCCGCTCATCCATCCGCGAAGGTAAAAAAGCGATCCAGCGGTAGATCCCGTCAAGCGAAACGCCCAATCCTGTTTGTACGGAGACCTCATTCAACACCTCCTGGAAATCCGCCTTCCTGGAAGCCCCGTCTTTCTTGAGCCACAAAGCATCCACGTACATGTGCAACACTTCAAAACCAAGAGATTCGGCCACCTCTTTGGCACGCATCAGCACCTCGCGCCCCCCATTGGTCACCGCTTCGTGCGCCTCAATGCGGCCAAAACGGGCATTCTTGTACCCCAGAAAACCAAAACAAACCACCAGCAGCCACTTTAACGCGGAGGCGCGCGCACTGTCTCGCTTTGAAAGCCGGCTTTCCTTCACCAGACCGGCACCCCGCATCTTAAGCGCAACACGCTTCTCATACAACGGTTTCAGGGTCAGCGGCACAACCCCCAGTTCGTCACTCGCGGGTATGATGCCCTCCGGCAGTGGCACTTCCGGCGAGATATTCCCCTTGATAATGATCGCCGGGTACATCGAAATAAAGTCAATCTGCGCCACGTTGGCGTGCAGCCCGACGATCGGTTGATAGATAAGCCCACCCCGGTCACGCTGGATTAGGTCCAGTCCATCTTTGAACTGCTCAACCTGCTGCTTATGCCATGGAACCAGGATGCCCTGCTCAAGGGCGGTGAGCATCTGCATGGCCGAAATGCCGGAACCCGGCGAGACCCGGGCGGCGTTTTCAATGGGAAGTGTGGTCACGCGCGCAGACTCCAGCACACCATCCAGTCCATAATCACGCCACATCATCGCGCTGCGCTGGTCTATGTGGCAGCGGCCAAAAAGATGCGCCTCCTCCGCCCGGTAAACGATCTGCCCGTAGGAAAAATACGACATTTCATTCTTCCAGGAGACCTCGCGGGACAGGTCCCGGTTAAGGCACAGCCGTACCCCCTCCCGTCGGGAGATTTCCAGCAACGTGGGTATCAACCACGTATCACCCCAGCTCGAAAGGATAAAATCGGGGTCCACCTGCTCCAGCACCTGGTTTAGTTTGTTTATCAGCAATCCGGGCGGTTTGAGCATGACCGTTTGTTTCTGCCGCCCATACTGGATGCGGATGGCTGATGGCTCCCCGCGACCCGGATCGCAATCAGGTTCAAGGGTAAGAACACGAAAGACCGGGTGCACAGGCGCCAAATCCCAACGCGAGTTCAACACCTGTAAAGACAAAACCTCACCATTCTCGTCGTGTTCCACCTCGCACAAAGCCATGGGAAAGGTACCGAACAGGGCAGCGTGACGAATATTTACAGAAATATCAGCATCGTAGTAAACCAGGCGTGGAAAACGCTGCTGGATTTCGTGAAAAAGCCGCGTCTCATGAAGCGAGCTGTCAACAACCGCTTTTAAGACCGGGATGGGCTCCGGGATGAACGCGTCACGCCTGACCTCACGCTGCAGGGAGATCACCTCAGGATGACGCCGCAGCATCTTCCACAGGGCGCGAAGCTGCTCGTTATCTCCGCTGGCGTAGAACACCACCTCCAGCTTCTGGCGAAGGCAGAGGCGCGCGCCATCTTCAGTGATGAACCAAAGCCGCAGCCCGTCAACAGCATCCTCATAAAGGTCAAGCAGCCAGCCGCGCAGCCGCGTTTTCATCACGCCCCGTCCTGCAGCTCCACGTATTCGATCCCGCCCGTAGGCTTTTCCCCAGTCCCGCCCGCGATGATCCCCTCAGAGCCACCTCCGTCGCGGCTTACAAGGCTCACAAGCGAAGGCAGCTCCGGTATCCCGGCGTCCACCACGGCCGGGCTTTCCCGGACGTCCACCCCCAGCGCCTCCAGTTGTTGTTCCAGGCGCCTCACCTTGCGGTACATCTCCAGCAGCATCGATACCAGGTAAATGTCCATCGGGTAAAGATTGCTGGCATAAGAAGCCTCGGCAATGTGCCGGCGGGAAAGCGCCAGGAGGTCCTGTATCAGTTCCTGGTCACTCTTACGCAATGCCCGCACAAAACGCCGCAGCGCCTTGTCCTCTTCAACCCAGGTCTGCGTGGCGGAAAGAATTGTTCGTCCCATGGCACCCTCATTAATAATCAGCGAGCAAAGGCAGCTGTACACCAGCCGGCTGCGCGGGTGGAAGCACATTCTCCTCCCAAACCTCTGAAGCCGCCTGCTTCAACCTCTCCAGCAGCCCGAACCGCGGCGCAGAAAGCGATAGCAGCGGCTTGGCACTCACCACAACCGGCGCAAAAGCACTCATCACCGACAGATGCTGCAATGCGCGGTCAAAAAGCACGCTGCTTTCCCCTGCATGCACGCTCTCGTCCATGAAAGTGGTCAGCAGATCGAGCACCAGCACCGGCATTACCGAACCAGAGGCAGCTTTTTCCAGCAGAGCCACCACCTGGTAACAGGTAAAAGCACGCGAGAGACGTATATTGCGCATCACTGCTACCGGGTCATTTGTCAATGTCCGCAGCGTTCGGGCTACCCGGTACATATTGCTGCGATTTCCGCAGTCCAGCAGGTACAACGGACCGCGCAGCGACAATCTGGCAGCGAAATCCAGCATCAACGGCGCGCCGCCATGAGCGCCAAAAACTACCAGCAAGCCGCTTGAAAACGGAAAACCCGGGGACCCGCCTGTATCAAATGGTCGTGTTATCTTCATATTTCTATTATATAGAACATTTGTTCTTTGTCAAGTATCAACCTGCATCTCCTCTATTTTTTCGGCGTCATCCGCAAGATTTTTTTGTGCGAATATCACTATACGCAATGCTGCGATTCTTTGCCTGGTTTGTTTCGTACTATAATTGTGCAACTGCCTTATGACCGATAAAGACTTTCTTTACAATCCTTTTGAAATACGCGGGGTCCAGATTCCCGGTCGTTTTCTGTTGGCTCCCATGGACGGTTTTACTGATTCGCCTTTCAGAAGGATTTGCAGGGATTTCGGTGCGTCTTTGAGTACCTCTGAGTTCATAAACGGTATTGACGTGACTTATGGACACCCCTATTTGAAATACAAAACTCATTTTTGCGAGGAAGAAAGGCCATTTTGCCTGCAGATCTTCGACGATAACCCTGAGCGTCTTTTATCCTCTGCGCAAAAGCTTGTTGAGCTGAAACCCGATATTATTGATATCAACATGGGTTGTTCAGCCAGGAATGTCAGTAACCGCGGTGCGGGTGCGGGATTGCTGAAACACCCTGAAAAGATCAGACAAATCGCCATTTTAATGGTATCGAATCTCTCCGTCCCCGTTACTGCCAAGATCCGCCTGGGTTGGGACGAACATACAAAAAACTTCCTTGAAATTGCTCGTATCCTCGCGGATTGCGGTATTAGCGCTATCACCGTCCATGCGCGTACGCGCCAGCAGGAATATTCGGGAATGGCTGACTGGGACGCGATTGCCGCGGTAAAGGCAGTGGTATCCGTTCCTGTTATCGGCAACGGTGACGTTGGGTCAGTCTCAGATGCGCTTCGGATGCAAAAGCATACCGGGTGCGACGCGGTAATGGTAGGACGCGCAGCACTTGGTAACCCCTGGGTCTTCGCAGGTGGAGATCGTTCGACAGTCACACCAGCTGAATTAGTGGGTGTTATCACCAGGCATTTGTCATTAATGGTCGATTTATATGCTGAGAAAACAGGAACGATCCTTTTCAGGAAACATCTTTCGAGGTACCTCGCTGGTTATCTACCCACCGCTGATATACGAAAACACATATTCACAATAGAGGATCCCATAATGTTGACCTCTTCAATTGAGCTAATATTATTCAACAAGGAGAATTGATATGAACCCGTTGCATCTTTGGAGTAATGAAGTTGATTTTCCCATTACACTATGTGACACGAGCGGCATCATTGTCGGCATGAATCAGAAATCAATTGAATTCTTTGCAGATGATGGCGGTGAGAGTTTGCTCGGAAAATCACTTGTAGATTGCCATCCTGAACCTTCCAGGACAAAATTGCTTGATCTTCTCGCTAATCCGCGAGCAAATACGTACTACAGTAAATCTTCAATGGGGAAACTACTTGTCCACGAAACCCCCTGGTACGAAAACGGCATATATATGGGTTTGGTTGAAATCTTGATCACCATTCCCCAATCCTGATCGATTAGGAGGTTGCTGTGTTTATTTATCATATTACCGAGGAGAGTACCTGGCAAAAAGCATTGTTGAGTGGGTTTTACCTCCCTACCGCATATGAGGTTGATGGATTTATTCATTGCTCACGTGAAGATCAGGTGATTAGAGTAGCAGGGGTATATTACCAGGATGCTGTTGACCTGGTTCTTCTTAAGATCAATACCCGTCTTTTAGAGGCTCCACTTATTTATGAAAATCTGGAGAAAAATGAGGAGCAGTTTCCGCACATCTACGGACAGCTCAACATAAATTCAGTATTCGAAGCGCTACCGTTCATAAAAAACGAGACGGGGAATTATGTTTTTCCCCAATATTCATAGACTTACTAAAACAGTGGCATGGTAAAATTCGAATCGAGTCCCTGTAGCGCAATGGATAGCGTACCGGCCTCCGAAGCCGTAGGTGAGAGTTCGAATCTCTCCAGGGACACTGAATATCTGTAATTTTATTTGTTTGCATTTTGGAACATAATTGGGGTTAGTTAATAAGGAGAGATTAATATGTACGCGAATGGATTCGGTGGTGGGTATTTACTATTTATATTACTTAGTTTGCCAGCCTTGCTTCTTGGTCTCTGGGCTCAATCTAAGATTAAGACATCTTATGCCAAGTATTCGAAAGTCAGAACAACGACAGGATTGACCGGCGCAGAAGTTGCCAGGCGGATGTTAGACCAAAACGGATTAACAAATGTAAAGATTGAGCAGGTAAGCGGAAATCTCACTGATCATTATGATCCCGGTTCAAGAGTTTTACGATTAAGCCAGGGAGTCTACCAAAGCCCGAGTGTGGCTGCTGCTGGTATTGCCGCGCACGAAAGCGGGCACGCAATTCAGCACAGCGTCAAATACGGTCCATTGAAGATTCGCTCGCTCATGGTGCCATCCGTAAAAATAGGCAGCTGGTTTGGTCCCATTATATTTGCCATTGGTCTCGCCATCAGTGGTCAGACAGGTACCACCATGGCAACTATTGGGTTGATCCTTTTTTCCGCAACCGCGTTGTTTGCTCTCGTGACCCTTCCGGTTGAATTTGATGCCAGCAAACGCGCGAAAGCCTGGCTTGCGGATTCAGGCATCATTTATTCAACTGAGGCCGAAGGTGTGAACAAGGTCCTCGATTCAGCTGCATTAACCTATGTTGCGGGTGCAGCCCAGGCACTTACAACGGTTCTGTATTACGCGTTATTATTGACGGGACGTTCCAGCAGGGATTAACGAGTTGTAATTTGAGAATTCACAAGATTGACATTAAAACTGTTCAGACAAACTGAACAGTATTTTTTATCCACTGCTGATACTTTTTCCCAATTGCTCTCTGATTTCTAGTGCTTTCACGGCACCTTCTGCAGTACAGGTAAGCGGATTATCCACCATGTAGATCGGAATACCGATTGCTTTGGTAAGGTATTTATCAATTCCTCTTAACAAAGAACCGCCACCACACATAGCTGCTCCCCTATCAATTATGTCAGAGATCAATTCGGGTGGCGTTTTTTCCATTACCTTGCGTGTCATTTTTACGATGTCTTCAAGCGATTCCTGGAGTGCTTCAACCACATCATCAGTCGTGAGAATAACCGGCCGTGGGAAACTCGATATCTGATCCTGTCCTTGTACCTCAATCGATAATTGCTGCTCTTGTGGGATGGCCGCGCCTACCTTCATCTTGATCATTTCTGCAGTTGGTAGTCCGATGATCACACCAAAACGTTTTCTCACATATTGCACGATGGCTTCATCGAGTACCTGTCCACCGGTGCGGGACGCCTCACCTGCTACGATTCCGTTAATGCTGATGATCGCCACCTGGTTCACACCACCCCCTAATGAAACGACCATGTTTCCTGATGGGGTTGATATCGGTAAATCCATTCCAAGGGCGGCGGCTAATGGCTGGGGTATAAGATAGACTTCCCTGCTGCCTGCCCCGATACCTGCTTCGTGAACAGCCCTGCCCTCAACGCTGGTGACCCCGTAAGGAACAGCTATCATCATCCTGGGTCGGAATAATCGCATTGGTCCAACCACTTTACGAGTCAGGTATCCCAGTAGCGTCTCGGTAATCTCGTATTCGGCGATTACGCCATGGTGTAATGGTGTTATTACTTCAATGTTTTCCGGAGCCCTGCCTATCATCTCCTTTGCAGCCTGACCCCACTCAACCATTTTTTCTTCGTCTATCAATATTGCCACAACAGTCGGCTCCTGCAGCAGCACCTGGTTGCCTTCAGCAAACACGGTGTTACTAGTGCCTAAGTCGATTCCTAATTCTCGGGTTAAAACCGCCATTTGGGGTAAATTCCTATCCTAAATTCGTCTTTACATTTTTTCTGTATTTTTGCGCTGCCTGCAGTCTTAAATTTGATCGCTTCAAGGCTGTTGTAATCCGCATGTACCGATCAGCATCGGTTGCCAGTGTCAATTTAAGCCTTTCTTCAGCTCGCTCTCGAGCTTTTAAGGCTCTTTCTACATCGATTTCTTCAACGTTCTCAGCAGCATCTGCAAGCACCGTAACCTTATCCGGTACGACTTCAGCAATTCCACCAGCAACAGTAAAATGCAACCCTTCTTCTTTGGTTCTAACTGTAATAATACCGTAATTTAACGCTGTTAAGACAGGAGAATGGTGTGGAAGTATACCCATTTGCCCGGCCATACCAGGCAGCACAACAATCTCGGCCTCTCCTTTGTAGACCAATCTATCTTGAGAAACAATCTCACAGGTAATAGTCATAGCACCATTATATTAACGCTTTAGCTTTTTCATAGGCATCTTCAATCGAACCGACCATATTAAATGCCTGTTCCGGTAAAGTGTCACATTTACCGTCTAATATTTCTCTAAAACTGCGTACTGTGTCTTTTAGGGTTACATATTTCCCCGGAATGCTGGTAAATTGTTCAGCAACATACATTGGTTGCGAAAAGAATCGTTCAATTTTTCTGGCTCGTGAAACGATTAGCTTATCATCTTCGCTGAGCTCATCGATACCCAGGATGGCAATTATGTCCTGAAGGTCTTTGTAGCGCTGCAATAGCCTTTGGACTTCCCTGGCAGTTTCATAATGTTCCACACCGACGATTTTCGGATCGAGGATCCGTGAAGTGGATACTAGTGGATCGACCGCTGGATAGATACCCTTCTCGGAGATTGATCTTTCCAGAGCGATTGTTGCGTCTAAGTGAGTGAAGGTCGCTACCGGAGCAGGGTCTGAGTAATCGTCGGCTGGTACATAGACCGCTTGCATCGAAGTGATTGAACCCTGGTGTGTCGAAGTGATCCGTTCCTGCAGTTCACCCATTTCAGTGCTAAGTGTAGGTTGGTAACCTACAGCAGATGGCATACGCCCTAACAGTGCGGAAACTTCTGACCCAGACATTGTGAAGCGAAAGATGTTGTCGATGAACAGGAGAACGTCCATCCCCTGGTCACGGAAGTATTCAGCCATTGACAAAGCGGTTAAGGCGACCCTGAGACGCACACCTGAGGTTTCATTCATCTGACCGAAAACCATAACGGTATCTTTCATTACACCTGATTCAAGCATTTCTCGGTAAAGCTGCGTGCCTTCTCTGGTTCGTTCGCCAACACCTGCGAAAACTGATTTCCCCTTATGCACAGTGGCAATTGATCGAATCAATTCCTGTATGATGATTGTTTTACCAACACCCGCACCGCCGAAAATGCCGGTTTTTCCACCTTTTGTGAAAGGAGCAATCAGGTCAATGACCTTCAAGCCTGTTTCAAAGACCTCCACCCTGGTGGATTGCTCTGCAAAACTGGGGGCATTCCTGTGAATAGGGTAATAGTCCTGTGAGATGATTGGACCTTTGTTGTCAACAGGTTCTCCCAATACATTCAAAACTCGCCCAAGCGTGCCTTCCCCTACAGGGACTCGAATCGGAGCGTTCGTGCGTTCAACAAGCATATCCCGCTGCAGTCCGTCTGTCGTGTCCATAGCTACACACCTGGCTACGCTGTTTTCAAGCAATTTTTCAACCTCTAATATAATGCTCTTATCTTCGTCCTTCTTTACCAGTAAGGCTTCATAAATGGATGGCGTATTGCCTCCACTGAAAATCACATCCACGACACTTCCCTGGATTTGGAGAATTCTGCCCTGACTAAGATCCATCCTCATTCCTCCACGTTCAAACTATTTTCTAATTATTTCAACTGCCATGCGCGGCTGCGCCACCAACAATGTCCAGCATATCGTTTGTGATGGTCTGCTGTCGTACTTTGTTGTATTCGAGCTGGAGTACACCGACTAACTCGTTGGCATTGTCTGTAGCGTTTGCCATCGCCAGCATGCGCGCAGCATGCTCAGAAGCTTGTGATGATAACACGGACTGGTAAATCTGTATTCCAGTAAACCTCGGTATGATTTCATCAAGAATTTGTTTTTGATCGGGTTCATAGGTAAAAACAGAATGTGACAATGGATTCTGTTTACCTTCCGTTCCAGCCCTTTGTTCAACTTCCAGTGGTAGCAATTTTCGAATTTCAGGTTCCTGATTTGTCATCGTATGAAATCTGGTAAATGACACATAAACCCTGTCATAGACACCAGATAAAAAGTCTTCTACCACCAGCCTGGAAATTGGTGAAATATCAAGGAAAGATACCGGGTCGGTCATTTCAGAAAAATCCGCAATAACCTTAATTTTTCTGCGCAATAAGAGATCACGTCCTTTTTTTCCAACGCAAATGTAATCAACCGGTTGCGTAAAAGTATCAAAATACTGCAGGGTGTTACGCAGGACATTCATATTATAAGAACCTGCCAGCCCTTTATCGCTGCTCACCATGATTACCATAACGCGATCTATGTGTGTTCTTTCACAAAGCAATGGATGCAGACTGGTATGCCCGGGTTGTCTTGCCAGGTCAGTTAACACCTGCCAGGCTTTTTGTGAGTAGGGTAATGAAGCCGCATTTGCAGCTACTGCTTTTCGAACTTTACTCGCACTGACGGTCTTTAACGCCCTGGTCACCTGCGACAGGTCTTTTACACTCTTTATCCTTAAACGCATTTCTCTCGCAGTCGACATTCTATTATCCCGTTAGTTCATGCCCAACTTGCTGCAAAAACATCCAGCGTTTTTCTTAATTTTTCTTCAGTGTCTTTAGAAATCGCTTTTTCAGATTCGATAATTTTATAAACATTAGAAGCCGACCCAGTTATGTGCCTGATCAGGGCAGCTTCCCAATCTTTGATCCTGTCAACATTAACATTATCCGCATACCCGTTGAGAACAGCGTACAGCACAATAACCTGCTCTGAAAGTGGAACGGGTTCATACTGAGGCTGTTTTAATATTTCCTGCAATCGTAACCCGCGATTAAGTTGTCCGAGGGTTGCTTTATCAAGGTCAGAACCGAATTGCGCGAAGGCCGCCAATTCCCTGAAGTTTGCCATATCCAATCTCAATCTTCCAGCTACCTGCTTCATCGCTTTTGTCTGGGCAGAACCGCCAACACGTGAGACCGAAATGCCTACATTGACCGCCGGCCTTATACCCGCATTGAAAAGATTTCCTTCCAGGTAAATTTGTCCATCCGTGATTGAGATGACGTTTGTTGGGATATATGCAGAAACGTCACCAAGCAAGGTTTCAATAATTGGTAATGCAGTTAAAGACCCGCCGCTTTCTTTTACTTTCACGACCTTGTAATCATTTTTCTCGTTGCTCGCTTCCAGTACCTCTTCAGCCAGGCTGCGCGCCATTGGTCCTGTGAGTATTGCTTCATCTTTCAACTCACTCTTTGGAATTGATTCAGCCTCATAGGTTTTCGCTAAAAGCACGTAAGAATTTGCCATACACGCTGCGCGTTCTAGTAACCTGGAATGTAGGTAAAAAACATCACCTGGATAGGCTTCACGCCCTGGTGGACGGCGTAACAACAATGATAATTGCCTGTATGCCCATGCGTGCTTTGATAGGTCATCATATATGACAAGCGCGTGTCCGCCATTTTCCATGATCGCTTCACCTATTGCACAACCGGCATACGGCGCTATATATTGCATGGCGGCAGATTCATCTGCAGCAGCCATGACAATGATCGTATGTTCCATCGCCCCATAACTTGCCAACAAGGCCATGGTGCGTGCAACAGCTGCTTTTTTCTGCCCGATAGCTACATAAATGCAGACAAGATCTTTTCCCTTTTGATTGATTATCGTGTCAATTGCGAGTGCTGTCTTTCCTGTTTGCCGGTCACCAATGATCAACTCCCGTTGGCCACGCCCAATAGGAATCATGGCATCGATCGCCTTTATTCCTGTTTGTACAGGTGAATCGACGTCCCGCCGTTCGATTACCCCCGGAGCAATCCGCTCAAGCGGCCGATACTGGCTGGATTTGATGGGACCCTTTCCATCAATCGGCTCTCCCAACGCATTCACGACCCTGCCGATCAACTCTTCTCCAACCTGAATGGAAGCAATTCGGCCGGTCGTTTCGACCTGCATGTTTTCGCGTACTTTTGCATAATCTCCAAGAATAATGATGCCGATGAATTCTTTTTCAATACTGAAGGCTATGCCCTTGATCCCATTTTCGAATTCCACCAATTCTTGCGATCTTACACCGGTTAACCCGGATACGCGGGCAATTCCATCACCTGCTTCCACTACCTTCCCAATATTCTTAACAGAATATTCGGGTTGGTACTGGTCAATTTTTTGTGAAAGATCCATCGTGAATTGATTCAAGTTGTCTGACATTAACCCTCCGTTACTTTGGCGGTATTGTACATAAAGACATATTTTACTTCATCCCTGGTGATTATGCTTCAATATATATTTCACGAGAAGTATTTTAAAGCAGTTCTAATGCGTGTTTCCAAATCATCTGGTGTATCAGATGGGATCATTTGAATTGCTGATTGGGCCTCTATTAGACTGTACCCGAGACTGGTCAGCGCTGAGATAACATCACGATCAAGGCTCGAATCTAATCCTTTTTCCGCAAACCCTTCGCCTCTGAACTTTCCCTGCAGGTGTAGGACAATCGCTTGTGCTGTCTTTTTTCCGATACCAGGCACATGCCCTAATAAATCTGGTTGCTCATTCAATACAGCCCGCTTTATCATGTCGATCGAAGTGGAAGAAACCATTGTCATGGCGGTTCTTGGACCAACCCCTGAAACGGATAGCAGTAGGCTGAACATTTCTTTTTCCTGCTGCGATTCAAATCCGAAAAGCATCAGCGCGTCTTCACGGACAACGAGATAAGTTAAGAGTGCGGCTGCTTTATGCAACTCTACCTTTGCTGCTAATGCTGGAGAAACACTTATCTTAAAACCAACTCCTCCAACAGATAGAACAATGTTGTCGTCATATTTCTCGGTAACAATTCCTTCAAGAGATGAAATCATGGTTATCCTATTTTTTCAGTAGTTTGGTGAAATATCTCATAAAGTATAATGCCTGTCGCCACAGCCAGGTTTAACGAATCAGAGATACCTGTCATTGGGATGCTTACCATGTCGTTGCACAAATCTTCAATTGCATCAGTTAATCCCTGTCGCTCACTCCCCATCATCAGAATCATATCCTGTGGATAAACAATACTTCGATAGTTTGTTTCTGCTGAATCAGATGTTCCGACTAGATGAATACTGTTCACCTTGGCCCAGTTAGTAAACGAATCAATTTCGGATTTAATTATCGTGTTTCTAAATAATGCACCCATACTTGCTCTGATCGCGCTTGGATCGTACGGGTCCGTGCAATTACCTATCAGAAATATCCCTCTTGCACCGATCGCATCGACCGTCCGCATGATCGTTCCCAGGTTGCCTGGGTCTGCTATTTCCAGCAATCCGACCCACAATCCTGAAAATTTTCCTGATGATTGATCCAATTTTGACCAGTCTTGTCTTACTACCGCACCGATTCCTTGAGGGTTGTCTTTTTGTGAAATTGAAGCAAAAACCTCATCAGAAACCAAGGTCTGTTCAATTGCACGTGTCGTTAAGAAGGTTTAGATCTCTGCCCGTTTTTCAGATTCGGCATACGCTTGCGAAATAATGATCTTTTCGATCTTGGCTTTCTGCAATATTGCATCGATGACAAGTTTTGACCCCTCAACGTAAGCTAATCCGCTCTCTGTCCGGTGTCGCTTGTCGCGCAATTTCCTAATCGACTTTATCTGTTCATTCGCAGTACTGGTGATCAAACTTAATTACCTGCTTCTTGTTAGATTTTTCGGTTGCTGCTGAGTGTATATGGCAAATGGCGATTGCCAACGCATCGGCCGCATCATCAGGTTTGGGTTTTTCTTCCAATTGAAGTAAGGCTTTAACCATTGTTTGAACCTGTGCTTTCTCGGCTCCGCCATATCCTGTGACAGCGGTTTTTACTTCAGAGGGGGCGTATTCGAACACCTCAACACCAGAATTTGCCAGCGCCAGTATAATCACGCCCCTTGCCTGACCCACTGATATGGCGTTTGTTACATTGCGTTTAAAAAATAATTTCTCCACTGCACCACTTGCTGGTTTGTGGAGAGATAATAGTTCCATCAGTTTGCTGTATATACTTTTCAGCCTGTCTTCTGTCGGACAATCCGCTGCAGTTTTGATAACGCCATAATCCAGGACATTTAAATTCCCACGATCGTCGTCTTCGATAATTCCGTAACCGGTGGTTGCCGTCCCGGGGTCAATACCGATAACGATCATGCTTTCTCCTGGTCTTACTCAGATTCCATCGCTGCCATTGCTTCTTCTGATATCTTTAGGTTCGAGAACACGTTCTGTACATCGTCCAACTCTTCAAGAGACTCTATCGCCCTTATAACTTGTAAAGTATCCTCGATACCCAGTTCCATTTCCTGGTTTGGTATCATCCTTAATCCAGCCTCTTCAGGCATGAAACCAGCTGTCCGAAACCGATCACTCAAAGTCTTGAAGGCCTCTATTGACGCGACAACTTCGATTTCTTCTTCATCCTGGTTTACATCATCCGCGCCGCCTTCAACGGCCAATTCAAATATCTTGTCAAAGTCATGTTCTTTTGCATTGAACGTGAATACAGCAGCTTTCTTAAATTGCCAGGCAACAGATCCCACTTCGCCCATACTCCCCCCCGCTCTGGATAACATGTGCCTGACTTCTGAAACGGTTCTGTTCTTGTTTTCAGTGACACATTCGATGATCACCGCTACACCATTTGGCGCATAACCCTCGTAAAATGCTTCCTCGTAAGTCTCCCCTTCTTTCCCTTCACCGGCAGCACGTTTGATAGCACGGTCTATATTTTCTTTAGGCATACTTTGCGCACGGGCTTTATCGATTGCCAGCCTAAGTTGAAAGTTGGAATCAGGATCGGGTCCTCCTTCCCTTGCAGACAGTAGGATTTCCCTTGTTAACCTTGTGAATAGCTGGCCTCTTTTTGCATCAGCTGCACCTTTTTTTCGCTTGATAGTCGCCCATTTGGAATGACCAGACATATTTTTCTCCTTGCTGTATCAGATTGAAAAAGAGTAAAAAAATTATACCATGTATCAATTTGCATCCAAATGCCTATGAGACCGATTTTGATATAAATATAACCCCCTGATGTATTTTTATGTTTTCTCCCAGCCTAATTTATACACCTGGAAACTTTTCTAAATTACTGAATTTTTTAATGACCCGATACCTTCTATCGAAATCTCCACCTCATCCCCGGCTTCCAAAGAGCCAACACCTGCAGGTGTTCCGGTTAAAATAACATCACCCGGGAGAAGTGTCATTATGTTCGAAATATACGAGATGAGTTGAGTAACAGGAAAGATCATTTCCTTTGTGGAAGCCATTTGTCTTAATTCACCATTTACACGGCAAGTGATTAATAGATCGGTTACATCCAGGTCTGTTTCTATCCACGGACCCATTGGGCAGAAAGTATCAAATCCTTTTGCCCTCGTCCACTGGCTTTCATTATTCTGCAAATCCCTGGCCGTTACATCGTTCGCAATGGTGTATCCAAATATATAAGAGTAGGCTTGTTCAATTTCGATCCAACGACCTGTTTTACCAACAATTACTGCCAGCTCGGCTTCATGCTCCACCTGGTTGGATTGTGGCGGTAGCTTTACTTGGGCATTCATCTGTATAATGGCAGATGGTGGTTTTAAAAATATCATCGGGGTTTCGGGTACTTCTACATCTCTTTCCCGGGCGTGTTCAACAAAATTACGGGCGACACAAATGATCTTACTCGGTCTTACTGGCGCAAGAATATTGACCTTATCCAGCGATATCTCGGTTTCCAGCCGTCGATATTCACCAAAAATATCGCCCTCGATGAGACCTATCTCATCTTCCAGGATCCAACCGTACCTTTCTGAGTATTTTTGTGAGCTGAACCTGACAATTTTCATGGATGCGCTCTTTTCTTGATTTTAATTCTTTACAGATGATAAATCATCAAGTATATTTGGTTCAGTTACGATCCAAACGGGTGGATAGCTCAGTTGGTTAGAGCGCTTCTCTTACACAGAAGAGGTCGCAGGTTCGAGTCCTGTTCCGCCCACTGCGAATTGCGCCATTAAGAATAACTAAAACCAATCTTTGCGGATAAAAATAAATATCGTCGCCATGCTAAGGATCAGGAAGATCAGGATGATCCAGAGAAATGCCATGGTGTTATTTTGCATCGGCAGGGCTACATTCATCCCGAAATAGCTTGTGATGATCGTTGGAATGCTCAGAATGATCGTCATCGAAGCAAGAAATTTCATAACAACGTTGAGGTTGTTCGAAATAATCGATGCGAAAGCGTCCATCATCGAACTTAAAATATTCCCCGCGATAGCAACCATTTCGATTGCCTGCTGATTTTCAGTCAGAACATCTTCCAGTAGGTCCTCGTCTTCCGGATATTTGTGGAATAATGGGGTTTTCTGTAGCCTCTCCATCATTAGCTCGTTTGAACGCAGCGCCGTTGTAAAGTAAACCAGGCTTTTCTGATATTTCAACAGCTCCATCACCTCGTTATTTCGCATCGATGCTTGCAGTTTATCTTCAACGATTTCCACTGTATGGTTGATCTCACGTAAGTAGGCTAAGAATTGATTGGCTGTCAGGAGTAAGATACGCAGCACAAGTCTGACACGTTTGGAAGTGGATACCCCTTTGGTTTTTGTCCTTAACAATTCGTCAATGATTACGTTATTTTTCTTGCACACAGTAATGATCATTGTGTCAGTCAGGATTATTCCCAATGGAATGGAGGTATATGGTACGTCAAGCTTCTCACCCTGGAAGAAGGGGATGCGAAGCATGATCAGCGTGGTGCCATCATCTTCTTTTTCAGTCCTGGGTCTTTCATCGAGGTCAAGGGCATAGGTAAGGAAATCTGAAGGGATACCCATGGCCTTGATCGAATCGATCTCGTCTGTGGTTGGGTCAATTAGATTAATCCAGCATCCCTCAACTGGACTCTCGATACGGGTGAACCCGGTTACTTCATTCCCTTTATAGATTATCTTCATTGGTTACCTCCGGGTGTTTACGCTAACCTATTTTACTCCGAGTTGCCAGTCTGGATAACCCATTTGAGTTATAATAGTTAAGCACCGGGGATGACAGGCTTCGACGGGCGAGGCTGGTCCCGGACTGCAAGCCGAGAGGTGCCGACCTCGTAAAATCAGTACAAAAAACAAGTGCCAAACGCACAAACTTTGCAGCTATGCCCCTCGCCGCCTAGCGACGATCGCAAGCGCAAATGACGCTCTAATAAGCGTCACGTCTTCCTGCTCCGTCCCTCAACCGGTAGCAGAGCGGGCGTCACAAGGTTGAGGTGCCGTATACCAGGCTGTGGGGTGTACGAAAGAGGGCTTTCGGGCTCTAGCAGCTGGCACCGTTTCATTTTTGTTTATTCATGGAACTGGTGCGAGACCTAAAATAAACTAAGCTTGTAGATGTCTGAGGTCTAATCGTTCGGACGCGGGTTCGATTCCCGCCATCTCCACCTTTATCCACTCCTCGAATTGATCAATTCGAGGAGTTCTTTTTCGCCTATCACCTTCACTCCCAGGCTTGTTGCTTTCTCCAACTTCGAGCCGGGGTTTTCGCCCAGCAACAGGTAAGAGGTATTGCGACTCACGCTATCTGTGGTCTTTCCTCCATGCATTTCAATCAAATTCTTGGCGTCTTCCCTTGATAAAGTTGGCAATGTTCCGGTAATTACAAAAACCTTACCGGAAAAAATCCCTTGCGCATCTCCTGTGTCATTAGGTAGTTCCGCTGGCCATATACCCAAAGCCTTGAACTTTTTTAGCAAGTGCTGATTAGCCGGGCGATCGAACCAATCCCTGATCGATATTGCGATATTTGGGCCGATCCCATTTACAGAGGTCAGTTCGTTTATCTCCGCAGTTGAAAGCCTATCCAGGTCGTGAAAATATTTTGCCAGATCCTGAGAAGTAACTTCCCCAACTCCACGAATGCCAAGCGAATTCAAAAATCTTGCCAGGGAGCGGTTTCTTGAATCAGAAATCGCGTTGACAACATTTTCAGCCTTCTTTGCAGCAAACCCTTCCAAATCGATGATATCTTCGATTTTCAATAGATAAAGGTCAGCGACATCCTTTACTATTCCGCTATCCACGAGCTGTTCAACAATCTTAATCCCCAAGCCTTCAATGTCCATTGCCCCTCGTGAAACAAAATGCTCAACATTTCGCACCAATTGAGCCGGGCATGACGTATTCACGCAATAATAGGCTACCTCTCCCGGTAGGTTTTCAACTTTTTGACCGCATGATGGACAATATTCTGGTATTTTTAATACTATTTCCAATCCGGTGCGGCTGCCAGTGATCGGTCCGATCACGTAGGGAATTACATCTCCGGCCCGCTTTATCAAAACTCGGTCATTGATCCGGATATCTTTTTCTGCGATGAATTCGAAATTGTGCAATGTCGCTTGTTTTATGATCACCCCTCCCAGCTCCACCGGCTCAAGGATGGCATAAGGGGTCAGTACGCCGGTACGACCGACATTCACACCAATATCATTGAGTATGGTCGATACTTCACGTGCAGGATATTTTAACGCGATCGCGCTTCTTGGGTCCTTGCCTGCAACGCCTAGCGAGTTGGCAAGATCCAGATCATCGATCTTAATCACTACTCCATCCACCTCAAAGGTAATAGAGTCTCTTTTACTCATCCAATCATCAACCCGTCCTAGCACTCCTGATAACGAATCTACCCTTTCCGAAAGTGAACTGACCGGGAACCCTGCCTGTTTCAGGAACATCAGTGTCTGCCACTGGCTGCCGATCATAGGCTCGGAGCTCTCAACAATGGCGTACGTCAGCAGGTTTAACGGTCTCTCCCGGGTGATCGCTGGATCCAATTGACGCAATGACCCGGAGGCAGTGTTCCTGGGGTTCTGATAGGTTTTCTCCCCCCGTTCAAGTAATCTTTCATTCAGCTTTTCGAAATCTCTTAGATTGATAAAAACCTCCCCCCTGACAACGAAATGCCGGGGTATCACTTGCCCGTTTTCTTCTACAGGGATTTGTAAGGGTAGCGCTCTTATTGTTTTGAGATTGGAAGTGACATCTTCACCTACTTCACCATCCCCGCGTGTAGCTCCTTTGGTGAAAACGCCATTTTCATAATGCAAAACCACGGTAAGCCCGTCAATTTTAGGCTCCATCACAAAAGCCGATTGGTCCACTCTGTTGTCAAGCTTTCTTATCCGTTCATACCACGCGATAAGTTCATCTTTGTTAAAAGCGTTTGCCAGTGAAAGGATCGGAGCAGGATGGGATACCTTTTGAAACTTTTCGACCATCGTTGACCCGATTCGTCTGGCCGGCGAATCTGGCGTTACCATCTCTGGATACTGATCCTCCAGTTGCTGCAACCTTTTGATCATCATATCGTATTCATAATCGCTGATGACCGGATCTTCCAGCACATGGTAGCGGTAGTTGTGATAGTTGATATCTTTTTGTAATCGCTTTAATCTCTGACTTTTCAGTTTCGTTGTTCATATGAAATCCTTTATATAAAGCGTCATTTAGATTCTAATATAAAATTAGCCTGATAATAACGCTCACTTTCAATATATAATAATATCCAACCGTGATCAAATTGGAGGATAAATGAAAACAGTAGCTTTTATTGGCGCAGGGCTTTTGATTGTGTTTGGCGCGTTAATGGCCATTGGTGCAACAGATCCTGCTGGCAATTCATCATGGTTATTTATCGGGTTGATTCTGATAGGTGCCGGATTGGTGATCATCTTCTTCGCTGCCCGCCGCAAGCCTGAGACACCCACAACCAACGTAACCCTGAAGGTCGATCTCCCTGGAGATGTCAACCTGGATTCATTGAAGTGTAAGTCCTGCGGAGGTGTTCTCACTGCGGATAACATCACCATGGTCGCCGGCGCTCCCATGGTTACCTGCCCATTTTGCCACACAGCATACCAATTGACCGAAGAACCCAAGTGGTAATGCGGGTTTCCTCACGGAGGTATTTATGAAAGCGTTACGTTTTCTAAGCGTATTCCTGGTCTTTATCATGCTCGCCGGGAGTACAACTCCTGTCGCTGCCCAGGATTACATCTTCCAGGTACCGGAAAAAGCCGTCGTTGTCACCATCAACGTGGATGGTTCGATCTCTATTGACTACACCATGACCTTTCTCAACGATACCAACGCTCACGAAATTGACATCGTTGACATTGGTCTGCCCAGCTACAACTATAAACTAAATACCATTACAGGCGAAATCGATGGTGTACCGATCAAGAAGATCACACAATCGGATATTGTCTCCCCAGGTATCTCTTTGTACCTCCAGGATAATACCATCCCGCCAGGAGGAAGGGGCACTGTTCACGTCTTCATCCCGTCGGTAACAGATTCGGTCTTTCCGTCCACTCAGGAGGAGAGCGAGGAATTCGCTTCCATGGTTTTTTGGCCACATTGGTATGACAGGGCAAATTGCTACGGAAACACGAATTACCAGATGACGATCCTTCTGCCTCCCGGTGTCAGTGAAACCGAGGGCAGGTATTACATCCCCGAGAATTGGCCGGGGTCTTCAGAACCAGAATCAATGCTTATGGACGATGGACGCATTTTCTATACCTGGGTTTCAGACCAGGCGGATTCCTGCTCCCAATATTCATTCGGTGCGAGTTTCCCCGCCAGGTTGATGAACGAGGGTGTCATTGTCACTGAGCCTTATGTGCCTCCTTCTGAAAGTGACCGCCCCTCAAGTTTTGACCTGAGTTCGATTTGTCCCATCATTTTTTGTCTTGGTTTTGCCATTTTCTTTGGTCTGATTATATATTCAGGTATAAAAGGTGCCGAAAAACGAAAATTGAAATACCTCCCGCCAAAGATATTAATCGAAGGTAATGGCGTCAAACGAGGACTCACTGCGGTTGAGGCTGGCGTCTTGATGGAACAACCGATGGATAAGATTTTTACCATGATCCTGTTTTCCGTTATCAAAAAGAATGCTGCCGAAGTATTAACCAAGGAACCATTGAACGTGAAACCGGCAGATCCTATGCCTGTTGATCTCTACGCCTACGAAGCCGAATTCCTAGAAGCCTTTAAACTTGACGCTAATGCGCGCAAGAAAGCATTGCAGGTTACGATGGTCAATTTAATCAAAAGCGTGACTGAAAAAATGAAGGGGTTCAGCCGCAAGGAAACCATCGCGTATTACGACCAGATCATGAAAAAAGCCTGGCTTCAGGTTGAACAGGCTGCCACGCCTGAAGTGAAAGCTCAGGTGTATGAAGAAGTGATGGACTGGACGATGCTGGACAAGAAATATGAAGACCACACCCAGGATGTTTTCAGCGGTCCAGTTCTTATACCCACCCCTTCCTGGTGGTGGCGCTATGACCCAACTGTATCCCGGCCTGTCACATCCACAATTAAACCTACAGGTATGCCTACATCGATGTCTGGTGGTACCCCACCAACGATTTCAATGCCCAAAATGCCCGGGTCTGCTTTTGCGGCTTCCGTTGTAAACAGCGTTTCCTCCTTCTCTTCTGGGATTCTTGGCGGTCTCACTGGATTCTCTGGTGCCGTCACCAACGTTACCAACCCGCCGCCACCTCCATCAACGTATCGCAGCGGCGGCTCGAGCGGAGGCGGTGGTGGAGGACACTCTTGCGCCTGTGCCTGTGCCTGTGCTGGCTGCGCCTGCGCGTGTGCTGGCGGCGGACGCTAATCATCCTCCCTATGAGCCTCCTGGGCAAGATTTTTCCTCGGACATCTAATCCCGTGATTGTTGCACCAACTCACGGGTTATTCCATTTTCAATGGGATCATGGTCAACAGAAATCCCGCGTTCATTTGCGGATTGACCCTGATGATTCCGGGTTATTGATCATCAACGCGAACCGGGTTTTCCAGTTGAACCCGAGCGCGACACACATGGCTTATTACGCGTTAAATAAAACGCCATCTCAACTCGCTGTCAATCAAATGGCCAGGAAATTCGATGTTCCCAAAAAAGACCTGCTCCGCGATTACACTGAATATGAACAATCGCTGGTAGATATTATTGATGACAGGGTGTGTCCAATCTGCGACCTGGATCTTGAAACGACCCTTCCTTTTACTGCCAAACCCAGCGCACCATACCGCATGGATATCGCGTTAACGTATCGATGTAACAACGCTTGTTCCCATTGTTATAACGATCGCCCTCGTAATTACCCCGAACTTGCCACTGAGGAGTGGTACAAGATCATTGACCATCTCTGGGATCTAAGGATTCCCCACATTGTGTTTACAGGAGGCGAACCAACACTGCGGGACGATCTGCCGGATTTAATTCGTCGCGCGGAAAAAAACGGGCAGATTACTGGTCTCAATACCAACGGCAGAAAATTATCTGATCCATCTTACGTAGAGCAATTGCTCGCTGCTGGTTTGGATCATGTTCAAATAACACTGGAATCGCATGAGCCGGAAATTCATGACCGGATGGTATGCAATAAAGGTGCTTGGGATCAAACAGTTGCTGGAATTCGTAATGTTCTGAAAACCAGGCTTTATGTAATGACCAATACCACCATGCTCACTCACAATCGCGAAAGCATACCTGAAACATTGCGTTTCCTGGCTGAGTTGGGTGTACCGACAGTTGGTCTTAATGCCTTGATCTACAGCGGTCAGGGAAAAACGGTTGGTACCGGATTAAGCGAAAAAGATCTCAAACCACTTCTCACAAGTGCGAAAGAGATCACTTCAGCAAATGGACAAAAATTGATCTGGTACACACCCACTCAATATTGCAATTTCGACCCCGTTGAACTTGGATTAGGCGTTAAGGGATGTACAGCCGCCCTTTACAACATGTGCCTCGAACCGGACGGTTCAGTCCTCCCCTGTCAATCTTATTATCACTCGCTCGGAAATATCAGGGATACTTCCTGGGATGAGATTTGGAACCATGAATTGTGTGTTGAGCTTCGGGAAAGAAATAATCTTCCATCCAAATGCACGGACTGTATGATTCAACATCAATGTGGTGGTGGTTGCCCTTTGAAATTTGATGATTAATTGTTGTGAACCTTGTTTACCAGGAGGTTATTATGAAAGCACGTATTAAAAATCTATACAATAAGGTCTTCTTTACCCCACAAACCTTGCCGGCCAGTTCCAGCAATTCGACCGTCGAAATTGATGGAAAACCTAACCGCCTGTTTTTGCGAATTGATCACGAAGGAAGCGGTATTCTGGTTGTTAATGCAGCCACGGTCCTGCACTTGAACCAAACTGCGACTGAAATCGCATATTACCTGATAAAAAAGATGTCCATCGATGAAATCTCTGCTGAGTTGGTGAAGCGTTACCGTGTACCTGCTGAGACGGCAATCCAGGACATCGAAGACTTTAAAATTCGCATTAATACATTAATGCAAACACCTGACCTTGACCCTGAAACTTTCCTGGATATGGACCGGGTGATTCGCCACTCCTCTGAACAAAATGCGCCTTTGAGATTGGATTGCGCGCTAACCTATCAGATTCCGTCCGCATCTTCTGAAGTTTTCACGCCGATGGAAAGAGTCGATCGATCGCTCGATACGACCGAATGGAAGAAGATCCTGTCTGAGGCCTGGGAATGGGGTATTCCTCACGTTGTATTCACGGGTGGTGAACCTACTCTGAGACCCGACCTTTGCGAGTTGATACAATATGCAGAATCTCTGGGTCAGGTGACTGGATTGATCACCGACGGCTTTCGCCTGGCTGAAAATGATTATCTTAGAGGTCTAATGAATTCCGGGTTGGATCACCTTATGATAATTCTTGTGGAAAACGAGGATCTTTCATGGGAAGCGATAAGGGATGCTGTCAACGAAGACATACATCTTACAGTTCATATGACGGTCAGAGAGTCTAACATTAAGAATTTTGATGCAATTCTGAACAAGCTTGCTTCAATTGGCGTTCAGAATGTTTCCATAAGTACCCCTTCAAAGGATTTTGAATCCTATCTGGTCGATGCCAGTCAAAAAGCATCAGAAAATGGATTAACGCTTATTTACGATCTCCCGGTTCCTTATTCTGAATTGAATCCTGTCAGCTTTGAATTAGAGAAAGACAATACAACACTGGAGGGTTACGGTCGCTCCTGGCTGTATGTTGAACCTGATGGCGATGTCCTTCCCGGTCAAGGCATACTTCATTCACTTGGGAATTTGTTCTCTGACTCTTGGATCAATATTTCAGCTAACCGCAAGGATTACCTATCAAAATAGATGGAAGTCAATTGGCACGAAAGGTTCCTCCAGCAATCGCATTGGACAAAGAATATTCGCGATTATTTGTTAAAAGACATCTCTTTAAATAGTGATTCGCTAACGCTCGAAGTCGGTTGTGGGACCGGTGTCGTACTCTCAGATATTGCGAATGCACATACAGGTCGTTTCATTGGTGTGGACATAAATTTTGAACGCTGTTTAATGTCTACGCGCAATAGCGATAATTTAGAGATTCACAATGTTGACGCGGTTTCACTTCCCTACCCGGCTGCAACTTTTGATCTTGTAGTCTGCCATTATTTTTTATTGTGGCTATCCAATCCCATTATCGCTATTGGTGAAATCTTTCGAGTGTTAAAATCAGGTGGCATTTTTATTGCTTTCGCGGAACCTGATTACTTAAATAGGATTGATTCACCCCGCTCACTTGATAATCTTGGAGAGATTCAAACCCAATCTCTTATCAGGCAAGGCGTGAATCCTGGTGCCGGTAAAGATCTTCCTCCACATCTAATATCTGCTGGTTTTCGTTTGCTGAAATTTGGTTTACCTGGCTATGAACATCCAATCCAAGGTATTCCTGATTGGTGGAACTCTGAATGGCAGGTCCTCGAACAAGACTTATTCACCTATCTGACTTACGATGAAATCGCTGAATTTAAAAGAATCGATTGCGCGAGTTGGATATCAGGCAATCGCGTTTTATGGGTTCCTACCTACTACGCACTTGGCAGAAAACCGTAGAAGGTAACCCCTATACCATGTCATTGGTCACTGGTGCATTCAAACAGTCGTGCGATATACTCCTTACCGGAAGGCCAGAAAAGACAACGTTGCGTACAACACACAATTTTTCTGGCTTTTCGTTTTAATAACACATAAGATCAATATTTGTATTGCTTAATATTTGGAATAGCGATATAATCCTGACCTGTTCGGGGCGTGGCGCAGCCCGGCTAGCGCGCTTGCATGGGGTGCAAGAGGTCGGAGGTTCAAATCCTCTCGCCCCGACACAATAACCGTAGACTATAAAAGGTCTGCGGTTTATTATTAGGGCAATAATTACCCATATTTCACAACACTCTCAGCCCTTGCATATCCTCTTGCTCATAGAAAATAACCGCAGTCTTGACTGGCTGCGGTTTAGGGCAAATATAGTTGTTTGTTATGGTTATCTATAACCAGTGCGCTTGTTTTCTTAGCCCAGGAGCTTTATTGCTTGCGTAATTCTATCGAGAACAATCTGTTTCCCGATAATCTCCATACTTTCAAATAGAGGCGGGCTCACTTTTTGCCCGGTCACCGCCACTCTTAGGACGCCGAAGATTTGCCCCGCTGAGAGCGTTGAGCGTTCTACATATTCACGCATTGGTAATTCAGAGTTTCCGTGTGTAAATTCATCTACTTCTGCCAGGATCGAGTAGCTATCTTTCAGAACCATTTTTGCCTGGTCAGCAGTCAATCCCTTTGGAGTTAATTCTTCAATATTCGGGTTTACTGTGTTTTCAAAGAAGAATCCGGCCATCTCTACTGATTCATCCAGGGTGGCGATTCTTTCCTTCAAAATCGGAGCCAACTTTATTAGTGTTTCTATATCTGCTTGTATGCTGCTGGCAATGAAAAATGGTCTTATTCTACGTGCCAGTTCTTCATCGTCCAGATTCCTGATATGAAGGCCATTGAAATGATCGAGCTTGGTGAAATTTATCGCCGCGGGAGATGGATTCAGATGTTCGAGGTTGAACTTCTCCACCAGGTCTTCAAGGGTGAAGAATTCAGTATGGTCATCGTAACTCCAACCCATCAACGCAACCCAATTGACCACTGCCTCTGGAGTGTATCCCAAATCTTGCAGATCCTTGACAAATATTGAATGCCCATCTTTCAAGAATTCTGCTTTTTCACGCTTGCTCATTTTGCCTTTGCCGCTTGGTTTGAGGAACACGGAGAGGTGCACCCATTCCGGTTCTTCCCAACCTAACGCCCGAATAATCAGGCTGTGCAATGGGAGTGATGGCAGCCATTCTGAACCCCGTATCACGTGTGATATCTTCATTAGGTGGTCATCCACCATGGCTGCCAGGTGATACAATGCCCAACCATCTGATTTTACAAGAATGTAATCATCAAGGGTGCGATTTTCTACGGTTATTTCGCCTCGCAGACGATCAACAACAGTAGTAGTCCCTTCTTTTGGCGTCTTAAAGCGGATTACGTGTTTTTCGCCGTTTTCTACTCGCTTTTTAGCCTCATCGTGCGAGATATTCCTGCACGTTCCATCATAATGAGGTGCTTCTTTCCTCTGCTGCTGCTCTTCACGAACTTGTGCCAGCCGTTCAGCGGTGCAGAAGCAGTAGTACGCGTTACCTGATTCAACCAGCGTACGAGCGTGATCCTGGTAGATCTCTTTTCTTTCAGATTGGCGGTATGGACCGTATAGTCCTCCAATATCCGGACCTTCATCAAATTCGATGCCCAGCCAGCGCAAGCCATCGATCAATTCCTGCTCAGCACCTTGTATGTAGCGTTTAAAATCCGTATCTTCAATACGCAGAATAAATTTTCCACCGGATTTTTTCGCGAACAGGTAGTCATAAAGCGCTGTTCTGGCGCTACCTAGGTGCATACGCCCTGTCGGTGATGGAGCGAACCTGACTCTTACTGGCTGATTTAATGTGTTCATTTGACTCCAGGATTAAGTTTTGCGATGCAAAAGTACACTTTGGATCAATCCAATTCCGAGCATTAATGACAATAGAGAACTTCCACCATAACTGATAAACGGTAGTGTTTGCCCGGTTACTGGAATGACTCTTAAGTTTACTCCGATATTTACCATCGTTTGAAAACCGATCAGTGTAGCAAACCCGTAAGCGATCATCGCACCATACATGTCAGTGGCAAGACGCGCCGCACGCAGGCATCGAAAAATGACAAACACCAGAATTGCCATGATGAAAATCGTGCCAACAAATCCAAATTCTTCAGCGATCGCCGAAAAAATATAATCCGTCGATCGGACCTTTAAGAACCGTAGTTGAACTTGAGTTCCCGAATTGTAGCCCTGACCGAGCAGACCTCCGCTACCAATCGTAATTAATGCCTGTTCAACATTGTAGGTGTTACCATGCCTTGCGTCCACATCAGGATTAATAAAAGTGAGGATCCGTTCCTGCTGATAAGGTTCCAGGAAAGGAAACGCTACGAGCCCAATCACGATGCCTGCAACGCCAAAAATGATCACATATTTCGTCGGTAATCCGCTAATCCATAACATTGAAAACCAGATCACTGCCAGCAGGATCGTGGTGCTCAGGTTTGGTTGTAAAAAGATTGGAACAATGATGCCCGCAACAAGTATAAAGCTGATCACCATCCACCGAATATTTTTCGGCTTGTTTTGGTTGTGCGAAAAATAATGTGCCAATACCAGAATGACTACGATCTTAGCAATTTCAGCCGGCTGAATGTTGACCAGTCCCACTTCAAGCCAACGCTGAGCTCCGAAACTGGTTGTACCAATCAGCAGGATGATGCCAAGAAAGGCCAGGATAAATACATACAATAACCTGGACAGACTTTTCCAGTAGTGATAATCGAGGATAGTAACCCCGATCAATACAGCCATGCCAATACCAAAGAAAGTGGCCTGCCGGTTCACATAATTGGCAAGTTCAATATTGCCTGCGATCGTAGAGCGGATCATGATCAAGCCGAATATGACCAGGAATAGTACTGCGCCAAGCAGGAAAAAGTCAAAATTTCGCCAAAACTCACGTCTAAACATGATTATTCCAATTAAAGATAATTTCTATTATTGGATTCCGCCGGTAGCATCAATGGATTTCAGATCGAAATAAGTTTCAAGAACGCGTTGAACGATAGGCGCTGCCACACTTGCACCCTCGCCGCCGTTATAAACGAATGCTACAACAACAATCTCCGGGTCATCATACGGAGCATAACCTACATACCATGAATGCGTAGGCCATGCTTCAGGTTGACAAAGGTTCTTCTCCTGGGCTACGTTATCACAATACTCTGCTGTACCTGTTTTACCAGCTGATGGAATTTCAAGCAGTGCCATTGATTCAGCCGCGGTCCCATCGATGACTACTTGTCTCATTCCCATTTTTGCGAAATCTACCACCCAGGATTCCACAACTTTCTTTTCACCGGTTGGCTTATTGTTTTCATCCAAAATATCGATTAGCGGATCCTTCGTGATGTCCCAAACAAGCTTTGGCTCAAATTCTTGAATGACATTCCCGTCCGCATCCAGAATTTCCTTAACAATAGTTGGCTGCATGTATTTACCATCATTTGCCAATATCGCGAATGATTGTAATACCTGTAGAGGTGTGGCAAGAACATATCCCTGTCCGATTGTTGTGATGTAAGTGTCACCCGTTGACCAGTTTTCAGCCCGGTAGATACGTTTCCAGGTCGGATCCGGGATCAATCCCTCGACCTCACCTGGGAGTTCAATCCCCGTTAGCCTGCCGTAACCTAATGCTTCAGCGTATTCTTTGGCGCGCCAAACGCCCAAACCGCCGTCTGGAACATCATTTTCGAATCCGCCACCTATCTTATAAAAATAAATGTCATCCGATAACCCTACAGCTTTTATAAAATCACACATCCCATGCCCATCTCGGTCGTATCCGACATATTCCCTTGGAATGCCAGGGTCATTGGCAGTGTATTTCTGCATGATTGAAATGGTTCCGGGGCACGGGATTTGCTGTTCCGGAGTAACGACTCCCTCGTTCAATGCTCCAATTGCGGCGACCATTTTGTACACTGATCCCGGTGGATGCATCGCAGAGATGGCGTGATTAAGCAGCGGCTTTAAAGGATCTTCACTTAACTGGTTGTAATAATAGGCAGGTATGATCCTTTCCAAACGATTGTTCTCGTAAGTTGGCTGTGAAACCAGCGCAAGGATTTCTCCTGTTTTCGGATTCATAGCAATAACAACACCATTTTGGGATTGAATCCTGTTAAGCCAGGTGTTCCAAAAAGCCATTTCATCAGTTAATGCTGTTCTTGCTGCTACCTGCAAACGAGTATCGATCGTTAACCGGATGCTGTTTCCAGATATGGGTTCCACCGGTGGTTCTACATCCCGGAGTTCCATTCCTGCGGCGTCCACTTCCACCACCCGTAATCCATTTTTCCCCAATAAAATCTCGTCCAATGAATATTCCGCGCCACCAAATCCGACTTTATCTCTTCCGGCTACAAAACCCAATTCTTCGTAATAATCCTGGTTTTCAGCTGTGATCGGCCCTAAAAACCCCACGACCTCAGCTGTCAGATTTCCGGTGGGATATTGCCTGACCGGGTCTACCTCAACAGTAACACCCGGCCAATCTCCAGTTTTTTCACTGATGGTCATGGCAATGTTTTTTTCGACATTGCATTTGATATTAACAGGAGAAAATGGGGCATTGGTATCACCAATCAAGACAATTTCCTTGATGCCAAAATCTGTTTGGCACGGAGTAAATAGCCTTGCAGATTCATCTGTAACAACGCCATTCGTCACCGGTATATCAATCAATGTAGATAATTGCCGGTAAATTTCTTCCTTTGTGCCTTCATCCGCTGGTAAGTACGCGGGGGTGACCGCAATATTGTAAGAGGCAGTGTTCTGCGCGAGAACGAATCCATTCCGGTCGTATAAATTACCACGTTGTGTTTGCACGCTGATATTCTTGATGCGGTTTTCTTCCGATTGCTCGGTGTAAGCTTTGCCATTAATGATTTGTAGGCTGAAAAGTCTTACGATATAGATCGTAAAAACTACTGCGAGAAGTATATAAATTACGTTGAAACGCCATTTTTCCAGGCCTGATTGAGCCGGTCTGTCGTTGTTCATGCAGCTTGCTCCGACCGGTAAATCCATCTGGAAAAGTCTTTTACAATGGCATAGATAGGAATAGAAAGAAATAGATTCAAGAATATCGAGGGAATGATCACGCTATTTAGCGTTTTCTGCAACGAATATACTATGCCATCCAGCCTGAGACCGGTAATTGTTAATACATAAAGTAGGATACTTGATACCATGGTTATCGCAAACATTGATAAAAGTGGTGACTGCCAGAGTCGTCTGAACACATATCTGGCTAGAATAATAACAGAAAAATACGCTACCATATATACATACCATGGAATTGCACTGACCAAAGCCACCATCGCCCCTGAAAACAAAGCAAGCAAATATCCAGAATTATCCCGGCTGGTCAAACCCCATGCCGCGAGCCACACAAGGATAAGGTCCACAGAACCAAAAAAAAGTGTGATCTCGCGCGCAACCGTTGTCTGTAAGATCATCAGAATGATCAGGATCGGTATAGAAATAAGGATAGGCATTTTATGGTAATGGGGTAGGTACTAGTGGGGTAATATCCACGGATTGAAAGTTTGTGATCACGAGGACTGCGCGGAGATTCTGGAAATCTACCGATGGTTGAATGCTTGCTGTTTGAAAAAGAGCATTTTCATTTATCTGCGGTGTAAGCACCTGCCCGATGAAAATTTCGGGGGGGAATGTTCCACCCATGCCTGAAGTAAAGACGAGGTCACTTTCAATCAATTCAACAGAAGGATTAACCATTTCCAGGGTAATATCACCTGTAATTGAACCCTGTACTTGCGCTTCCGTTTTACTCTGCTGCAATTTGACATTTACGACTGAACTCTGGTCTGTGATTAATTTGATTCGCGCAGCAGAAGCAGTTACGGCATCAATGCTCCCGACCAAACCTTGTTCTGTTACCACAGGCATTCCCTTGAATATCCCTTCGTCAGAGCCTTTATCTATAATAACGTAATTGAGGAAAGGGCTGGGATCTTTGCCAATTATCGATGCTGCGATGTAGGTATTGTCTGGGTTCTCTCGGGCAAAATCAAGCAGGGCATAGAGAATATCCGTCTCTACTAATTGTTGCTGCAATTCCAGTATTTCTGATTGAAGGCGCGATACTTCGTTCTGTAAGGCGGCGTTCTGTTCACTCAAGGTGATAACATCACGCGGTACTGTAAAAAAATCCACGACAGCATTTACCCGTATCGAAAACCAGCTTTGGGCACCTACAAGTGGGTCCAAAGCGCTGCCAACTATCCGGTTTAACAAACCGCTGATTGCCAGTACCAGTACTCCCGCTACGATCAGTATGATCGCTAGCGTTTGCCATGTGCGCATCGGAATTTTTTTCATTTTGATGACTTAAAGCTACCCTCTTGAGGTACCTCGCTCAAGACTCACCAGGAATCTCTTGTACCTTGAAAGGTTTTCCAATACCAAACCGGCTCCCCTGGCGACGCAGGTCATCGGATCATCAGCGACCCATACCCGTAGATTCAATTCATCTTTCAGGCGCGGAACCAGACCAAGTATCTGAGCACCGCCACCGGCTAGGCAGACGCCTGAATCAAGCAGGTCTGAAACCAGTTCCGGTGGTACTTCATCTAACGCGTCTTTGATAGTGTCAATAATTACCTGCAAGGAAGGGTTTATCGCTTCACGGATTTCTACTGACGAAACATCAACAGAACCAGGAAGGCCAGTAATAAGATTCCTGCCTCTCGCGGTAAAGGTTAATTCGCTTTGTAATGGATATGCTGATCCGATGGCTATCTTGATTTGCTCCGCCATCCGCTCACCGATTAGTAGATTATATTTCTTACGTATGTATTGGAGGATATCTTCATCAATTTCATCCCCCGCAATCCTGAGCGATCGTGATATCACGATTTCTCCCATTGAAATGACTGCCACTTCGGTCGTTCCGCCTCCGATATCAACGATCATGGTGCCTTTCACATCATTGATCGGTAATCCAGCACCGATGGCGGCGGCTCTTGGTTCCTCTACCAGGTAGGTCTCCCGAGCGCCTGCTGCCATTGCCGCATCGAAAACAGCTCTTTTCTCTACTTCAGTCGCTCCTGAAGGTATACCAATGGCTACCCTTGGTCGTGGCATCGGGACTATGGCTTGTTGGTGGACTTTACCGATGAAGTACTCCAGCATTGATTTTGTTATCTCGAATTCAGAAATAACGCCGTCGCGTAAAGGACGAATGGCGACATAGTTCATTGGCGTTCTGCCAACCATTTCTTTCGCTGAATTACCTACTGCGATGGTTTCTCTGGTGCGTTTATTGATCACAACCCAGGAGGGTTCGTTAATAACGATTCCTTTACCACGAACATTTACAAGTGTGTTCGCAGTTCCCAGGTCAATGCCTATATCCAGTGAAAAAAAGCCCATCAACCAATTAAATGGATTGGTTGCCAATACTATCTCCTATCAAATTACTTGGTAACTAAGAAAAAATTATACCATAGCGGTCATGTCAATGGTTTTTTGCTACTCCCAAATATCTTTTTGATTGACAGCCTATTTATTAGTCGCTATAATGCAAAGAGTTTGCGGGTGTAGCCAAGTGGTAAGGCAGTACCTTCCCAAGGTACCATTCGTGGGTTCGAATCCCATCACCCGCTCTCTGTTAATATTTTTCCCAATTTTTCAAAACATATCTTATCCGCGTCTATTAGCATAATTGTAAGTTTTGAGAAAAGTAACTATGCTAGAATTGATTATTATAAAAGGTGTAAAATGCCGGACGCAAAGTTAATCCTTCATATTGAAGATAATTTTGAAAACCGAATCCTCGTTCGCAGGCTGTTGCACTCTGCCTCGTATCAAGTCCTTGAAGCAGAAGACGCCCGTCAAGCAGTAGCTTCTTTAAATAAATACCGACCTGACCTAATCCTGATGGACATCAATCTCCCTGGCGTTGATGGCTATACGCTAACTTCAAAATTAAAAACCATCACAAGTGTTAAAAAGATCCCAATTGTAGCAATCACAGCCAATGCAATGCGCGGTGACCGCGAAAAATCCCTTCTCGCAGGTTGTGATGGTCATATTGAAAAACCCATCGACATTGACAAGTTCTTGGATCAGATTGCATTCTATATCAATAAGAACGGAAATCAGACAAGCCTCTATGACTTCTGATGACGCCATCTCATCCATCCCCCCGATCGCTGAGGAGCTTAGAACGATTCTCGTTGTAGAAGACAACGCAGGCAATTTTATGCTGATCGCGAGAATGCTTGACAACGCCGGCATCCGATGTGAATGGAAGACATCAGGTTATGAAGTAGTCGAATTCGCCGAAACCCTTCCGAAGCTTGACATGATATTGATGGACATTCGCCTGCCCTATGAAGATGGTTACGGTGCCTTTCGCAAGCTCAGGCAAAGTGAAAAATTCAACAACATTCCAGTGATAGCGGTTACCGCGGTTTCTGGTCTTGACCAGATGCGAAAGGCGCAACTGGCTGGTTTTAATGGTTTCATCGGAAAACCCCTGAATCCTGATCGCTTCCCAGAGCAAATCAAACGTATTTTAGCGGGTGAAGCCGTTTGGGAGTTTTTATAACGAATTTTTCATAACTACGGATTGTATTGGTAACTTTTATACCTATCTGATGGTTCAAAGTTAGTGAGCGTGGAGGATTAATGGCAGCAATTAATAACGAAAACCAACAGACAAGTAATGTGAGTGTTGCACCGGAGGATTATCGAAGTCGGTCGATTATTATTAAATCATTATTCGCTTTCAGCATATTGTCTTCATTGTTATTCATAACTCTCTCATACTTGTACCGTGAGGTAGGTTATTACCTGCTTACCATCAGCTCTCTTATTACACTATTTTTTGCAATAATCGCCCTTCCACGTAGAGATAGAGATCCAAATGCATTTTTTGTTTTCCTTTTATCAGCAAGCTATCAATTACTAATCATTCTTCTTGCCAGCGTTCTACCCTCGTATCAAGGTATTCCTTACGCGGTCATCGCGTTAACCCTGGCGTTGATCATTTCCGCGGCAATTCCCAGAAGTGGTATCAGTGACTGGGTTGTTACGATTGGTGTCATCGGGGCTATCGCATCTATACAATTGACGTTGTTGGCTTTACTACCACAGGTTGATAATCAAGCGATCTCGAGTGTAATTTTCATCATTGCAGTAATCCTTCTGATCAAAGTTAGCGAAATGTTCGGGCAACGCCGAATTATTGCTTCGATCAGGACGAAGCTACTTCTTATATCTCTCGGCCTTACCCTTGTCCCATTGATCGTCCTCTCCATAATTAGTAGCAGGTTCCTTCAAAGATCCATTCAAACTCAAGCCAACGAATCCTTACAGGTTGCTGCAGAACAAACCATGTTATCTGTCGACAATTTCATCGATAACCAGCTGAGTTCTCTCGAAAACGAATCCTCATTAAGCGCGATCCGTAATTACCTCAGCATGCCTTCAAATGAACGTCCCAGTTCGATTGAAGAATCGGAGATGATTTCCACACTCCAATCTCTTAAAACAAAGGAAAAAATCTATCAGCCATCGTATGCCGTTCTTGATATTTCCGGCACCAATTTGTACGATACAGATAGAACGAGTACTGGTTTTTCTGAAGCCGATACAAGCTACTTCAAAGCGGTAACAATTTCCGATATTGGCCATGTAAGCCCCTTAGAATTTAAACCTGGATCCACTACCGGTTACCTTCACTTCATTACACCAATTAAAGATGAATCAGCACAGATCGTTGGATATCTCAGGGCGAGATACGATGGACGCATCCTGCAATCCCTGCTGGAAAACAACACCGGGTTGCTTGGAGTTCGCTCTTACCCGGTTCTGTTGGATGAAAATGGACTCCGCCTGGCAGACGGCTTTTCTCCCAGCGCCATACATCACCTGGTCGCGCCGATATCTCTTGAGGAATACAACCGGCTGATCGATGAAAAACGCCTTCCTACCCACATCCCATTTGAAGAAATTACGATTCCCCAGGAAGATTTGGCAAATGCGTTAATCGGTACCTCAGCATCCAATTTCTTTACCGCAAATTTGGATGTTCTTGATGACGAGATCGCACATTCTGGCACCATTTTATCAAGCGAAATAAAACCCTGGGTTGTTGCGTACCTTCAGGATCAGACAAATCTCACGACTTCTCTTACGACGCAAAACCGTTTGTCAACCACGATTGGTTTGTTGATGGCAGGTATTATCAGCCTTTTTGTGGTTTTTGCAGCCAGTCGTTTCACAAAACCGATCATTGAATTGACACAGGCTGCTGGCAAGATCGCTGATGGTGACCTTTCTGTTCAGGCGAAAGTGACATCAGACGACGAAATAGGAACCTTGGGCAACTCTTTCAATTCAATGACGACGCAGCTTAGAGGGCTGGTAAACACGCTTGAAAACCGTGTACGTGAGAGGACGTTACAACTCGCTGAACAGAATGAAGCTTTGCAACTTCGATCTCGTCAACTACAAACTGTTGCGGATGTTGCACGCAACATTGTATCCACGCGCCAGGTTGATTCTTTGCTTGATCTTGTTACCAGGCTGGTAAGTGACAGGTTCGGCTTTTACCATGCAGGCATCTTCCTGCTGGACGAAGCAGGAGAATTCGCTGAACTCCGTGCTTCCAATTCACCAGGTGGGCAGAAAATGCTGGATCGGCACCATAAACTCCGAGTCGGTCAGGTGGGTATTGTTGGTTATGTGACCGGAACGGGAGAGCCACGTATCGCCACAGACGTAGGTGCTGATGCAGTTTTCTTCAACAATCCCGATCTCCCTGTTACCCGTTCTGAAATGGCCTTGCCATTGAAATTGGGAGACCTGATCATTGGCGCTCTAGATGTCCAATCAATTGAACCTGACGCTTTTTCCCAGGAGGATGTAGCCCTATTCACAACTCTTGCTGACCAGATCTCTGTGGCTATCGAAAATGCTAATGCTTATGAAATTTCGCAGCAAACGGTTGAGGAAATGAAGGAGCTTGATCGTGTGAAAAGCCAGTTTCTCGCAAACATGTCCCATGAATTACGCACGCCTCTGAACTCGGTAATCGGTTTCTCGCGAGTCATACTTAAAGGAATCGATGGTCCAATCAACGAGACGCAGGCGCAGGATATTACAGCGATTTACAACTCCGGTATGCACCTGTTGAATATGATCAACGAAATCCTGGATATGTCGAAGATCGAAGCTGGTAAAATGGAACTTCAACTGGATGAAATGAGTGTCCCGGATGTGATCAACAGAGCGGTGGCTTCAGCAGCGGGTCTGGTCAAAGATAAACCTATCCAGGTTGTTACTCAAATTGAACCTGACCTTCCACTTATTCAAGCTGATGAGGTGCGCATTGAGCAGGTACTCGCTAACCTCATCTCGAATGCTGTAAAGTTCACCGAACAAGGAACAATAACGATTGGTGCTGAACAAAAATTTACCAATCGCAACCGTGACGAGATCGTTTTCACAGTGTCTGATACCGGCATTGGTATCGCCCCTGAGTACCAGTCCAGGCTTTTCCAGCAATTCTCGCAGGTCGATGATTCGCCAACAAGACGTACCGGTGGTACTGGTTTAGGTCTCTCAATTTGTCGTTCACTTGTCGAGTTGCATGGGGGAACAATTGGCCTCATAAACAGTAATACTGGTGAAGGGAGTGTTTTCTACTTCACTTTACCCCTGACAGGAGAAACAACAACCATTACCGCGGATGTTCCCGCTATTGGGAATAATATCGTCCTTGCAATTGATGACGATGCCCAGGTGATCACTCTATATGAACGTTTCCTAAAGCCCTATGGATATGATGTGATCGCTCTTACAGACCCGCAACTTGCAGTTGAACGTGCTCGTGAATTAAAGCCTTTTGCCATTACACTGGATATAATGATGCCCGAAAAAGACGGGTGGCAGGTATTAAGCGATCTTAAGAATGACGAGGAAACCCGCGATATCCCCGTGATGATATGCTCCATTCTCGAGGAAGAGGAAAAGGGATTTAATCTCGGTGCCTCTGAATACCTGGTCAAACCATTCCTTCACAATGAACTGGTCAATGCCATAAAACGTCTAAACAATGTTGGTGATGTTCATGATATTTTGATCATTGACGATGACCCCCAATATCTCCACCTGCTGCAAAAGATGATCGAAAACGAAGGCAATTATCTTCCGGTTCTGGCTGAGGGAGGAATGACTGCTCTAAAGTTGCTGGAAGAATTTACACCTGATGTAATTCTGATGGACCTTGTGCTCGGGGATGTTAACGGTTTCGAATTACTTGAAAAATTCAAGTCTGAACCGCGAATAAAGCATGTTCCTGTCATCATACTCACCGGTTCCGAACTTGATGCTGAACAGGTTGAGGCCCTCAGTGAATATGGCGGCCAGATTTTTGACAAATGGTCCATCACTAAAGATGAGCTATTGGAAAACCTGCATCAGTCTCTCGGTCGTCTTCGAACTGATCTGCCAGCGTGATAAATGAGAAAATCGGTTGATGCAAGGTGTCTTGATTGCGGCGCTCAAGATGCCTATGTTATAGGTTCACCCGAATGCCCGAAGTGTGGTTCACTCTGGCGTGAAGCTGTATACGATTATGCGGGAATAAGTGCCCAATTACTTCACCTACTTCAAAACAGACCTTTCAATATCTGGAGATATAAAGAGCTTCTCCCGGTAAATGAACCCCCACCTTCTCTGCAACTCGGTGAAGGCGGTACTCCTCTCCTTCACGCGGCGAACCTTGGATCCATGCTTGGTATCCCCAATATTTATATAAAAGATGAACGCCAGAACCCCACTTCCTCGTTCAAAGATCGACAGGCAGCCGTTTCGATCGCCGCCTTAAAGGAAAATGATATTGCTGAACTGGTTTGTGCTTCTACTGGCAATGTTGCCATTTCATACGCAGCCTATTCAGCGCGTGCTGGCATCAGGTTGTGGGCGTTTCTTACCAGCCTTGTTCCTCCTGAAAAGATGCGTGAGGTCGCTATTTATGGTACTCAGGTCATAAAAGTAACCGGAACCTACGACCAGGCAAAAAAGCTTGCCGAGCAATTCGCGCTACGGCGTCGCATCCACCTTGACCTTGGTTCTCGAAGTATCTATTGCATTGAAGCCATGAAAACGCTCGCCTTTGAAGTTTGTGAGCAGCTTACCTTTGCCTACCAAAATAGGATTGCTGCTGATCGACCTCTCAAAACGCCTTGGATGTCACCAGGTTGGTATTTTCAATCGGTCAGTGGCGGAATGGGACCTCTTGGTGTTGCTAAAGGATTTTCTGAACTCAAAACAATGTCGTTAATCAACGATGTGCCAAAAATGGGGATCGTACAGGTTGCCGGCTGCGCACCAATGGTACACGCCTGGCAGTTAGATGCCGAAACAGCCCAGCCGGTACTTTCACCGCAAACACAGATCGCCACACTCGCAACCGGCGACCCCGGAAGAACTTACACTGAAATTCGCAGGCGTCTTCGTTCGGGTCGTGGCGGGTCTTTTTGCAGCGTTACTGATGAAGAAGCTTTCAGGGCGATGCATTTATTGGCTAAAATTGAAGGGATATCCATTGAACCCGCTGCGGCAGTTGCTTTTGCCGGCTTGATCAAAGAGGTGCGCTCAGGAAATATCCTACCTGATGAGATTATAGTCGTCAATTGCACTGGCCACACAATGCCAATTGAAGGTCATATCCTGGGTGATGTTTCAAGTCGTGAGGTGGGATCGGGTGTTATGGCTACTAATGTGGGCACTGAAGAAGGCTTGCTTGCAGCATTGAACAACATCTCAATTGATCGATATCCGCGTATTGTCATCGTCGATGATGAGCCGAACGTACGGCGGTTGATCAGCCGTATCCTGAAATCCCAGGGTAATTACACCCTATTCGAAGCAGTCGATGGAAGATCTGCCATCGAATTGATTACACGCGAAAAACCGGATCTTGTAATTCTTGATTTGATGATGCCGGATGTCGACGGGATCACTGTCATCGACACGATTCAAAGTAATAAAGAAACCCGGGACATTCCCATCATCGTGATCACAGCCAAGGAATTGACTAACAGTGAAAAGTTACGACTGAAAGGTCATATACAGGCTCTCATGCTAAAGGGTAATTTCGTTAGTGAAGATCTGCTTGCTGAAGTCAAGTCACTGACCAAATGAATAGGCAGCGTTTGCGTGACCAGGGAATCCTTTCAGCCGTAGCGTCTGCGGTATTCCTTGGTTTATCTCCTATTTTTGGCAAACAAGCGATACTTCTTGGTTTTTCTCCGCTTGCAGTCGTAGCTATTCGAACATCACTTGCCTTGTTACTTTTGTCTTTGTTTCTTATACTCTTTAAGAGAAACTTCTTTTACATATATCCATTGGGTTTGGCTGGTTGCCTGGTTGCTGGTTTTATCAACGGTGTGGGATCGATCTTTTACTACACATCACTGGCGCGACTGGATGCCGGAATCGGTCAACTACTCTATTCGTTATACCCTCTTTTCATGGTTTTCTGGCTCCTTCTCGACCGCCAAATAGTAAGTCGCATTACAATTATTCGATTATTACTAATACTGCCCGGGGTATATCTTTTACTGGACTACTCTCATAACAACATCGATTACATTGGGGCTTTGTTCATGATCATTGCCGCCATGCTCTATGCACTTCACCTCTTAATCAACCAGCGTGTTCTTTATGAGGTCCCGGCACCAACCGTTACTTTTTATACATTGCTCTCTATGAGCATCACAGTAGTTTTGGCTTTCCTTCTTTTCAACCCTTCCCTGCCAGCAAACGATACCTATTGGTGGCCATTATTGGTTTTGGCCTTGATCACATTCTTATCTCGTGTCACGCTATTTTTCGGCGTGAAGCATCTTGGTGGCATACAAACAGCGCTACTTGGCTTGGGTGAGATATTGGTTACTGTTGTGGTCTCTCAACTTTATCTTGGAGAAAGATTTACCTCTGTTCAGTGGATAGGAGCACTAATCATATTATTTAACCTCGTACTAGTAATATTTGATAAACCATTGCTTCGGAACCAGACTGGTAAGGGTTTTCTTCACTGGCTGAATCCACCAACATTATGATTGCTGATGACCGTTTTTTAGGTTTATTTTTCAGAGCCATGTAATTTCATGCAGAATGAAATAAAAAAAAGACCTCTTTTTAGAGGTCTTGTCTTATTGGGTGGCTGATGGGGGTTGAACCCACAACCCTCGCATCCACAGTGCGATGCTCTGCCATTGAGCTACAGCCACCATGTACGCAGAGATTTTATCACAGCCCTTAATGGGCTGCAAGCAAGCTTTGTATGGTCGCTGCAGCCATCTCCAGGGGAACAGTGATCTGCGTATGCTCTTTCAGGTCTTTAATAGACACACTCCCTTTTTCGATCTCATCCGGTCCGAGAACAAGCACGATTCTAATACCTAGTCGATCTGCCAATTTGAATTGCTTCTGTAATTTTCCCGCCTCAGGATGGCAAATTACCTTCAAATTTTCCATGCGTAGCTGTGAAGCGATTGCTGTAGAAGCCAAAATGCTGTTTTCATCGAACACGGTAACCAGAATGGTATTACTAAAATTTGCCATCTCAGGAATGCAGTTGTATTTTTCCAGTAAGATAGTGATCATCACATCACCCATTGCAAATCCAACGCCCGCCAGGGATGCTCCACCAACCTCTGCAACAAGGTTGTCGTAATGTCCACCACCGAGTACAGCCCGCCCGTCTCCACCAACATCCCACGCTTCAAACACCATCCCGGTGTAATAGTCTAGTCCTCTAACGATGCGTGGGTCAAATTTTACATAATGAGCTACGCCATGCGCTTCAAGCAGCGAGAATATTCGTACCAGCTCCTTTGATTCCCGCCACAGCTCTGAATTTTCAAGCATCTTTGAAAGTTTTAATAACTGTTCATCTGTCAGGTCGATTTCGCGTCCATACGCCAACCACGCCTGCATTGACAGTTTATCGACCCGGTCGATCAACCGGAAAACGTCATTTTTTCGATCTTCATGAATTCCAGCAAGAGCAAGTTGTTCTTCGATCAATTTCCTATGATTAATTGTAATAAATATTTGATCGGGTGTAATTCCAGTCTTTTTTAGAAAACTCGCACAAATTGCTACGATTTCCGCGTCTGCTTCAGCAGAATCCGCGCCTATCAAATCGATGTTCCATTGGAAAAATTCCCGTGTACGGCCTTTTTGTGGTTTCTCATATCGCCAGAACGGACCGAAAGACCACCACCGCAGTGGATAAACAAGTTCATTTTGTTTTGTTGCGACCATGCGCGCCAGAGATGGCGTTAGTTCAGGTCTTAGGGTTACCAGGTCTCCACCGCGGTCAGCGAAAACAAATGCCTGTTCTTTGACGATTTCTTCACCGGATTTGGCAGCATAAAGGTCGATTTTTTCGATGAAAGGCCCATCATATTCCTGGTAACCAAACGAAACCGAAACCTCTTCAATCAGGTTGTATAGCCATTTCCTGATAGCCATTTCTTTCGGGTAGAAATCCCTTGTTCCTCTGACGCTTTGTATTAAATTCTTCATGGTGCTATTCCTTAATCAATAGAAATCAATAATTCATTTTAACACATCGAATATAAAAACAATTGTTGATTAGTGACGAATACCACTTGATTATTTGAATTACAATGCGTTATCATATCTCGAGATTCGAAATCCTTACTTTTTAAAGAAGGTAAAAATGAATGTACGTGAATTGATTGACCTCATCAATGGACATCTCTATAATGAATCCGCTGACCTGTCTCGTGAAATTCTGGGCGGGTGCGGAGCAGACCTTATGAGTGATGTGCTTGCATCGATTCAACCCGAAGCTGTTTTGTTAACCGGATTATGTAACCCCCAGGTTGTGCGGACCTCAGTTATGGCTGATGTGGCTGCTATCATCCTGGTTAGAGGTAAAACGCCTCCGCCAGAGACGATCGCACTTGCTGAAAAGGAAAGGATCGCCCTTGTTTCCTCGCCTTTCGGAATGTTTGAGCTATGCGGCAGGTTATATGCTGCTGGTTTGAAGAGTCTTGAACGCCCTGTTGATGGTAGTGACTGCTTTTGTGAATGATGAAGGTGAAAAGTCATGGTTCCTGACTCCCTTTTCCACGGAAAAATTGTTACAGACGCTGAAGCAGAAAACATTACACGCGTAGAAGAACTCGCTTATGAACTCAAGGTCGGCGAGGTAATGACGCCTGACCCTGCCACTGTTACGCCTGACACGCCAATGAGCGAGGTTCTTGAACTTTTCCGCCAGAAAAGGATCTCTGGGGCACCGGTGTTGGAGAATAATCAACTTGCTGGACTCGTCAGTATCGAGGACCTGCTCCGTTGCCTGCAAAAATCGGATCTTGATACCGATACACGACATTACATGAGCACAAATGTACTCACCATTAAGGATACAGATCCGGTTATCGAAGCACTAAAGTTATTTGTAAATTCCCATTATGGTCGTTTACCGGTATTAAATAACGCTGGGAACTTAACTGGTATTCTCACCAAAGGAGACATCACCAGCGGTATCTTAAAGGCGATGCAGCATGATTACCAGGAAGAAGAGGTCCGCCGGTACCGCGCCAGTCATTTATTTGAGGATATCGAATCAGACCGCTCCAGTCTTATCCTGCGTTACAACATAAAACAGGGAGATTTTACTCATGGCGGTGCCGCTTCATCTGCCATCAAGCGTGCTTTATTACGCCTTGGCGCTGAACCGCAGATTGCGCGTAGGGTCGGCATCGCTGTTTATGAAGCAGAAATGAACCTCGTCATCCATACAACACACGGAGGGATTATCAGGGTGGAGATTGAGCCGAAACAGATATCAATCAACATTTCAGACGACGGCCCCGGCATACAGGACGTCAACCTTGCGATGCGCCCCGGTTACTCGACAGCGCCTGAGACAGTCCGTGAACTTGGATTCGGTGCTGGAATGGGATTGGTCAATATACAGCGTTGCGTTGACTCCATGCGCCTGGAATCTGTTTACGGTCGTGGCACGAACCTTCGGTTGAAGATCCTTCTTCCTAAAAAAGAAGCTGGTGGAGATGAAAATTAGGCATACTTCCAGGAGAATAAAATGAATTTACTTGAGTTAATCGAGACGTTGAATTTAAAACCTCTAACAAAATCACAAAATTTTCAGCAATTCGAGCCTTCATGCGGTTACGCGTCAGATTTATTGAGCTGTGTGATGGCTGGTGCACCAAAGAAATCGCTTTGGGTGACTTTACAGGCACACGGTAACATTATCGCAGTTGCCTCTTTACTTGAATTATCCGCTGTCATCATCACTGAAGGCGCACAACCTGACCAGGCGACCATCGATAAAGCGAATGAAGAAGATATCATTCTTCTTGGTACAGATGCACCAACATTTTTTGTGATTGGCAAGCTCTGGGAACTGGGATTGCGTTGTAATCCACACAAACCGGATTGACAGGAATGGCTATTCGTCGTTTCCGGGCAGATCTGCATGTCCACACGGTTTTATCACCCTGCGCAGAAGTTGAGATGATTCCGCCTCTCATTGTTGAGAGTGCTCTTGAACATGGGATTGATCTCATCGCCATTACGGACCATAACAGCTCGGCCAACATTGCTTCGGTACAGAAAGCGGCATCATCCACTAAACTGACCGTTCTTCCGGGGATGGAACTGCAAACCAGGGAAGACATTCACTCACTCTGTCTTTTTGATACCCTTGAACAGGTTGAAGCTTTACAGCAACGGGTTGATGCCACATTTCCTAATCTAAAAAATAATGAGGAGTTTTTTGGTGCACAGTTCGTAGTAGACGAGACTGGCGATTTCATACGCCACGAGGAACGGCTTCTGATTACTTCTTCCTCGCTTTCTCTGAATGAAGCATATTTGTTTGTAACAGATCTAGGTGGTCTATTTATCCCGGCCCATATTAACCGGAAAACATACGGTTTGATCGAAAGCCTCGGTTTTATACCTCAGGATATCCCTTTTGAAGCAATCGAAATCTCCCGGCACATATCACCGCAGCAAGCGCTGATCAATATACCCAGCATTTCGCACATTCCCATAATCCAAAATGGTGATGTTCATCGTTTGGATGAATTTCTTGGATCCTTATTCTTTGAACTTGAAAATCCTTCCATTAAGGAAATACGCTTAGCACTAAAGAACGAGAATGGAAGGAGTTTTAAAGTCCATGCTTTTAACCGGGAATAGTAAAGTAAAATATATCGGTTTCCAGTTACAGGTTATTCGGATAACTTACATCGGTAATGATGACATTTGTAAATTGTGTATTTGACTGTGTAAAGGTAAACTTTGCATAGTTCGCGTCATGAACTGCGTCAAGACAAAACGCACATGGAGATTTGCATGCCTCATACAACAATCACAAAGACTTACGCAAAAAATGAACCCCTTGGTGACCTGGGGAAAAAGGCAGTGATCGATACCATTATTGAGCAGTATAAGGACATACCCGGAGCGACCATGGTCGTTCTAAATGAATTGCAGTCAGCGATCGGTTTTATTACCGAAATGATGCAGGAATATGTCGCGGATAACCTGCACGTCCCTTATTCTCGCGTGCATGGCGTTGTTTCCTTTTATTCATTCTTCACCACCACGCCTCGCGGAAAGCATACTGTGAAGTTCTGCATGGGTACAGCCTGCTATGTTGGCGGAACACCTGCGTTAATTGAAAAAACCAAACAACTCTTGGGGGTTGAACCCGGTCAGACTACTGCCGATGGCAATATCACATTTGAAATATGCCGCTGCGTTGGCGCTTGTTCACAAGCACCGGTGATAGTCGTTGATGAGGATGTTTTAGGGCGTGTTCGACCCAACAAACTTCCGCAAATCATGAAACCAATCATGGAAGATAAAGAGTAACTGGTGAGAGAATTATCGCTTCACCTCCTTGATATTGCTGAAAACAGCATATCCGCGAGCGCTAAATGTATCAAGATTTTTGTGATTGAGAATAGTTATACTGATCTTTTACAAATGATTGTTGAAGATGATGGGCGCGGAATGAGCGAGGAAATGGTTGAACAGGTCACAGACCCTTTCATTACCACACGTACCACCAGGAAAGTTGGTCTTGGCATACCTCTATTGAAAGCCGCGGCTGAGGCCTGCAACGGTACTTTTGAGATAACCTCCAAAAAAGGAGTTGGAACAAGACTTTCGGTTCAGTTCCAGCGTAGTCATATCGATCGCATGCCAATTGGTGACCTTGTGACGACTGTTCTCAACCTTGTCGTTTCCAACCCGCAAATACGCTGGATTTTTGAATACAGCTTTAACGGGAATTCATCGGTTTTTGATGATGCACCGATAAAACAGGAGCTTGGTAATATTTCGATGAGTGAACCTGACGTGCTTGTATGCATCAAGAAGATGATCGAATCCACAATATCAGAGATTAACCCGGATTTTTCACAAGATACGGTAACCATCCTAAGCTAAATTCTGCAGGAGAAAACAAAAATGGCAACTATTAAAAGTCTCGAAGATCTGAAAAAAGCCAGGGAAGAAGCCCTCAAGAAACGTGACCTTAAAGCTACCTCCGGTGCTGTCCAGGTTATCGTCGGAATGGGAACCTGTGGTATCGCTGCCGGCGCTCGTGATGCCATGAAAGCCATTCTTGACACAATCGAAAAAGACACCATAAGCGGCGTCATCGTCACCCAGACCGGCTGTATTGGCTTGTGTGAAAAAGAACCGATCGTACAGGTTGTTGTAGGTGAACAACAAAAAATCACCTATGGGAAGGTCACCCCAGAAGTTGCCCGTAGAATCATGAAAGAACACGTGGTCGAAGGAAACGTTGTTGATAGCAACATGATCAATTTATAGAATCATACAATTTGGATATAAAGGTCTTTTTATGAAGTATTTCCGATCTCATGTCTTAGTTTGTGTCGATCCAGAATGCTTGAAGAAAGGCGCTCATGAAGTCATGGATGCCCTTCAGGATGAACTGGTAGCGCAGGGTTTGATCGAGGAAGTACAGGTTCTCGAGACATCCCGCATCGGCGGTTGCGATCAGGGTCCAGAATTAATGGTGTATCCGGAAGGCGTGCATTACTCCAACCTGACCCCGGATGATATGGCTTTCCTTGTCGAGGAACATTTTCTAAAAGGCCGTATCGCCAATAAATTTGTCACAGAAGAAAAAGCCTTCTCGGATGAAGAACTTAGCGCCCCTACGTCCAAAGAAATTCGTGTTGTATTGCGTAATTGCGGTAAGATCGATCCGGAAAATATCGAGGAGTACATTGCCGAGGACGGTTACCAGGCATTAGGTCAGGTTCTCACTGAGTACACTCCTGAACAAGTCATTGATGAGGTCTTAAAATCAGGTCTCAGGGGTCGCGGCGGGGCAGGTTTTCCCACAGGTAAGAAATGGCAATTCGCCCGTGCCAGCCAGAATTCGCCTAAATACGTTATTTGCAACGCTGATGAGGGTGACCCTGGTGCCTTCATGAACCGCCGGGTTCTTGAAGGCGATCCCCACTCTGTGATCGAGGGCATGATCATAGCTGCCTACGCAATCGGTTCCAACCAGGGCTATATCTATTGCCGCGCTGAATACCCGATCGCGGTGAAAACCTTGCGTATTGCACTGGAACAAGCCCGCAATCTTGGGTTACTCGGTAAAAACATACTTGGCAGTGACTTCAGTTTTGATCTTGAAGTTCGTATGGGGGCAGGAGCTTTTGTTTGTGGTGAAGAAACCGCCCTGATGGCTTCGATTGAAGGTCAACGTGGCGAACCAAGACCCCGCCCGCCTTTCCCAGCAGTTAGAGGGTTATTCGGAAAACCTACAAATATCAACAACGTTGAAACCTACGCTAATATTCCCCAGATCATATTTCGTGGCGCGGAGTGGTATGCCAGCATGGGAACAGAAAAATCGAAGGGTACAAAAACATTTGCCCTTGCCGGTGATGTGAAACATACCGGGTTGATTGAAATTCCATTTGGTCTTACCCTGCGCGAGATCGTTTTTGATGTCGGTGGTGGGATCAAGGACGACAAGAAGTTCAAGGCGATCCAGACCGGTGGACCCATGGGTGGTTGTTTGCCTGAGGAATTTCTCGACCTTCCCGTTGATTACGAAGCTCTCACCCAGGCTGGCTCGATGATGGGTTCAGGTGGCCTGGTCATCATGGATGAGGACACCTGCATGGTTGATATTGCCAGGTTTTTCATGGATTTTACCCAGGATGAATCCTGCGGAAAATGCACCCCGTGCCGCGTTGGCACCCGCCGTATTCTTGAGATCCTCGAGCGAATCTGTTCAGGCAAAGGACAACCCAAAGACCTTGAAACGCTTGATTACCTTTGTGCACAAATTAAAGAGGATTCCCTCTGCGGTCTTGGTCAAGGAGCGCCCACACCTGTCATCAGCACACTCAAGCATTTCCGCGACGAATACGAAGCTCACATTTATGAAAAACGTTGCCCGGCAAAAGTGTGTAAACCTTTGATCCGCTTTGAAATCCTCGATGGTGTCTGTACGGGTTGCACCGTATGTGCACGCAACTGCCCTGTAAATGCCATCTCTGGTGAACGCAGAACCACGCACGTCATCGACCCTGATATCTGTGTTCGCTGTGGTATTTGTATGCAAGTATGCAATTTTAACGCGATCGTCATCAACTGACATTCCATTTTACATTGAGGATTACAAAGATTAACAGGAGGACGTAAATGGCAGGAAACGAAAAAGATGGCAATTCGGTAATAAAGGCTGTTCAATCTGCAGTGGATCGTTTTGGAACCACCCATGATGAACTTATACCGATCTTAAACGAAGTAAATCGTGAAGTTGGTTATTTACCCAGCGAGGCATTGGATGAAATCAGCCGCTTGTTGCGGGTACCCCGCAGCCATCTTTTCTCAGTGGCCAGTTTTTATCGCATGTTGTCCACTAAACCCAGGGGAAAACATGTAATCCAGTTCTGTGAAAGCGCTCCTTGCCACGTAGTTGGAGGTCGTGAGGTCTGGGAAGCCATAAAGAGTTACTTGAATATAAACGAGGATGAAACAACCCCTGACGGAAACTGGACCTTAATCACTACAAGCTGCCTGGGTATATGCGCAGTTGGTCCTGTAATGATGGTTGACGACGACATTTATGGAAATGTAGAACCGAAACAGGTTGCTGCAATTCTTGACAAGTACCGCTGATAAAGGAGAGATACATGAAAGCTTACCGATCAATGGTCCTGGTCTCAAGCGATCCCGAAAGTATAGAAAAGGGAGCCAATGAGGTATACCAGGCACTGCAATCTGAGATCAGCGCATTTGGATTGGAAAATGAGATATCCCTGACAATGGTTGGTGATGTAGGTCGCCATGACGCAGTTCCCCTCGTGATTGTCTATCCGGAAGCCATAATTTACGGTCCAGTGACCAGGGATAATGTTCATTTCCTGGTTGAAGAACATCTCTACAAAGGACGTATCGCCTCAGAACTTCAAGCACCGGTAAAAGAATTAAGTGGAAAAATAGCCTGGTTGAGCGCGCGCAAGGGTACTCTTCCGGCTGAACAACGTATCGTGTTGGAACGCGCCGGAATTATCGACCCCGAGTCCATTGACGATTACATTATTCACGACGGTTACCAGGCTCTAGCGAAGGTTATAACTGAAATGTCCCCGGAAGAAATCTTTTCCACCCTCGAAAAAGCCGGTCTGCGCGGCAGGGGTGGGGCTGGTTTTCCGACAGGAACGAAATGGCGCTTTGTTTCAAAAGCACATGGACCCAAGAAGTACGTCATCTGCAATGCAGATGAGAGTGAACCGGGTACGTTTAAGGACCGCTTGATCCTTGAAGGAGATCCCCACTCGATCATCGAGGCACTTACCATTGCGGCTTATGCCGTAGGTGCGGATGAAGGTTACGTATATATCAGGGGTGAATACAACATCGCCAGGGAAAGAGTAACGAAAGCCATTTCACAGGCAAAAGAAATGGGTTTTCTCGGTGAAAATATTTTCGGAACCGATTTCAAATTTGACCTGCATGTTCATAGCGGCGCTGGGGCTTATATCTGCGGGGAGGAAACCGCGCTCATCGAGTCTATTGAAGGAAGACGCGGTGAACCCCGCGCCCGCCCTCCATATCCCACAACAAATGGTCTTTGGGGTAAACCCACTTTGGTAAATAATGTTGAAACCCTGGCGAACGTCGCTCCCATTCTTCGCCGTGGGGCTGACTGGTACCGCAGTTTTGGCCCCGCAAACAGCCCGGGAACAAAGGTATATACCATCCTCGGCAACGTCAACGCCACCGGTCTTATCGAGGTTCCCATGGGCATCACGCTGCGCGAAGTGATCGCCATTTACGGAAAAGGCATGAAGAACGGTAAACCTTTCAAGTTGGCACAAACTGGTGGGTCTTCCGGTTCCATTGTTCCAGCCAGTCTCCAGGATACACCGATGGACTTTGATTCCTTTAGTAAGGCTGGTGTTTCCCTTGGATCTGGCGCCCTTTTAATCTGTGATTCAGACACCTGTGTGATTGATCTGGCAAAAGTATTACTCAATTTTTTCCGAAAAGAATCCTGCGGCAAATGCAATCCGTGCCGCATTGGTACCCAACGCGTTTATGAAATTCTTACCAATATTTCACAAGGCACGGCGAAAATGAAAGACCTTGACGACCTGCTGATGTTGAGTGACAACCTGTATCAACTTTCGAATTGCGGACTGGGTCAAACTGCAGGAGCACCAATTCGCGACATATTAAATCATTATAGGGCTGAAGTTGAAGCCCATGTCCGCTTGAAAGTCTGCCCATCAGGAGTATGCCCGATGAGTGGAAAAAGAATTTAGCTTATTTAACAGGAGAGATTCGATTATGGTCACTGTTACTATCGATGGAAAAACACTGGAAATTCCCGAGGGGACGACTGTTCTGCGCGCGGCACAGAATTCAGGGATCGATATACCTACCCTGTGCGATCATCCCCATCTCACCCCTTATGGAGGGTGTCGCCTTTGCTTGGTGGAAGTCGAGGGTTACCGTACACTTCAACCGTCATGCACGCTTCCGGTAAGCAATAATATGGTCATCAAGACAAGTACAAAAAAGGTGCTGGATGCCCGCAAGTTTGTTTTAACTCTTATTTTCAGTGAACGAAATCACTTTTGTCCATACTGCCAGGTGAGCGGTGGTGATTGCGAACTTCAGAATGCCGCTTACCACGAAGGAATGACCCACTGGCCTTTGCAACCTAATTGGCAGCCATATCCGGTGGACGCCTCTCACCCTTACATCATTCTCGAAAACAACCGTTGTATCCTTTGCCGCCGCTGTGTTCGTGCATGTGCCGAGCTTGTCGGCAACTATACCCTTGGTTTCGAGGAACGTGGCGCACGCAGTCTCCTGGTAGCCGATACCGGGGTTCCTTTGGGAGACAGCACCTGCATTTCCTGCGGTAGCTGTGTACAGGTTTGCCCGACCGGCGCTTTGATTGACCGCTGGAGTTCCTACATGGGTCATGATGTCAAGTTCGACTCCACCAAGACTATTTGCGTTGGCTGTTCACTTGGCTGCGGTATTGAAGTGTTCACCCGTGATAACAACCTTGTCCGGATTGATGGTAATTGGGATGATCCCTTCAATGTTGGTGTGATTTGCGAAGTCGGTCGCTTCGAACCAATGACAGAAAAATGTGACCGAATCTTCACGCCGATGATTCGTAAAAATGGCGCTCTTAAAGCTGCAACCTGGGAAGAAGCCTTATCTGCTGTATCCTCCGGTCTTCTACCCTTCAAGGACAGCACAAAAGGAAAGATCGCGGCGCTTATTTCAACCCGCCAGCCTGTTGAAGCGCTTCATAATTTTAAACAATTGTTTACCGGGAAACTCGGTGCCGAAATGGTCACTTCTACTGAGGAAGGAAACTTCTCAGGTTTAATCGCAGCGATGGCAGAATCAAATGGAAAGCCGTACGAAGCTAAATTGGCCGAATTAACCAGCAGTGATGGCGTTCTTGTTCTTGCGTCTGACCTTGTGAAGGATCATCAGGTCGCGGGATTCTTTATCAAACGTAATCTCGCCAGGGGAACCAATCTCGTGGTAGTTGATCATGCCGAAAATGGGTTGGACCAATTTGCCAATAAAACCATCAAGCCTTCTGCGGGCACTTACGATGATGTTTTAAGAGGGTTATCTGCCGCTGTGGTAAAGCTTGGACTCGCTAAGAACAAACCAACTGTAAAAGCAACTGATCTCGACCCGATCGCAGAAAAAACCGGTCTTATGACAGATGACTATCTAGACGCCGCATTCGTGATCGCTTCGGCTGAAAAACCCGTAATCGTGTATTCCGGGAAATCTGCAGGCACCAACTTGAAAGAATTCGCGGATACCATTAATGCCAGGTTGATTAGTCTCAAAGGGGAAGCCAACAGTCTTGCCGCTTCCCAGTTGCAACTTGACAAGGAATATCAGAATGGTGAATACAAAGCTGCCTTTATTGCCCTAGGCGATGATTCAATTTCTCAGAAGATGCTCAAAGAAATCGAGAAGATTCCATTCAAGGTTGTTCAAGCAAGCTACACTTCGGCCCTTACTGCAGGCGCAGATGTTGTACTGCCCTCCACAAACTGGCTGGAACAGACCGGGCATTACATCAGCTCGGATGGGCGGGTTGCTGAGGCTTTCCAGTCAATAAAACCGGCTGACGAGATATGGTCAATTAATGCAACGATCTTGAAGCTGGCAGAGAAATTGGGCGTAAAATTGGATGAGAATTGGAGCAAGGAAGTTCATGCTCGCATTGCTCCAGTCGAATTGGCACGATAACGAATTATCACAATGATGAGTAAGGAGAGATAATGGCTAAACCGAAAGTTTCATCAGATTGGTTGGCTGGTTGCGCAGGTTGTCACATGTCCCTGTTGGACATGGACGAAAGGATTGCGCAAATTGCTGAACTGGTCGATTTACGAGCAACTCCCATTACTGACTTGAAAGAACCCGATGAATCCGGTGTGGATGTTGGCATACTCGAAGGTGGAATTAACAACACCGCGAACGAAGAAGTTGCTCTCCGTATGCGCTCCCGCTGCAAAATATTGGTGGCTTTGGGTGATTGTGCAGTTTTTGGTGGCGTCCCCGCCATGCGTAACTTCTTTACAATTGAGGAATCGCTTCGTAGGGCTTATGTAGAAACCGAGAGTACCGATGAAAGCGGAAAAATACCGGATGATCCTGAACTGGCCGTGCCCACCAGGGTTCGCGCATTGAGCGAGGTCATTCCGGTAGATGTATTTGTACCCGGCTGCCCTCCTGATGCTGACACGATTTTTTATGTCCTCAGCGAGTTGGCTCAAGGACGCATGCCTGACCTTAAAGGTGATAATCTGTCCTGGTATTAATTTTTAGGAGGTAGAAAAATGGTAGCACAAAAAATTACGATCGAACCTGTAACCCGAATTGAAGGACATGCCAAAGTTACCATCCACATGCGGGAAGATGGAACGGTGGACCATGCATACATGCACGTAAATGAATTCCGCGGTTTTGAAAAGTTCTGTGAAGGTAGAATGGTTTTCGAAATGCCGCTGATAACTCCCAGAATCTGCGGCATCTGCCCGGTCAGCCACCATCTTGCTTCCGCCAAAGCCGGTGATGATGCTTTTGGCGCACCACCGCCGCGACCTGCGTCCTTATTGCGGGAATTAATGCATATGGGACAGGTGGTACAGAGCCATGGAATGCATTTCTTTGAATTAGCAGGACCTGACTTGTTGCTTGGTTTTGACGCTGATCCGGCTTTCCGTAACGCAATTGGTATGCTCCAGGTTAACCCTGAATTAACAGTGAGGGCGGTGAACCTTAGGAAATGGGGACAGGAAATCATTGCCACCCTCGGTGGAAGGCGCATCCATCCATCTTTTGCGGTCCCGGGCGGTGTCAATAAAGCGCTTTCAATAGAAGATCGTGAAAAAATCCTCGCGGGTTATGATGATGCCATTGCGACCATCCAGACGGGTATCGCCATCTATACGGATTGGGCAGAAAAGAATATTGAAGACATCAATAAATTTGGCGTTTTCAAGAGCGGTTACTTAGGTTTAGTAAAACCGGGAAATACACTCGAGCTATATGACGGTCAGATTCGGTTGATCGGTTCCGATGGCGCAGAACTGGAGAAATTCGACCCGCATCATTATCTTGACTACATCGCCGAACATGTCGAAAACTGGTCTTATCTGAAATTCCCCTACTATAAGAAAATGGGGTATCCCACAGGGCGTATATCGAGTCGGACCTTTAGGCAGGTGTAACGCGTCTGACCGCATTGCCACGCCTTTAGCCAACGAAGAACTGAAAAAATTTAAAGCCCTCAATAACGGGAAACCTGTTGAGAACACCCTGCACTATCACACAGCCCGCCTGATTGAAACCCTTTACGCAGCTGAAAATGTTAAAGTTCTCCTCGATGACCCCGACATCCTCAGCAAGGATATTCTCAATACCTGTCGTGATCCAAAACCCCAGGGTATCGGTGTTATCGAAGCACCCCGCGGTACTTTGATCCACAATTACTGGGTTAACGAGAATGGTCAGATAGAAAAGGTCAATCTCATCGTGTCGACCGGCCACAACAACTGGGCAATGTGCGAAGCTGTAGACAGTGTTGCGAAAACCTATATCACTGGCCCCGAGATTCACGAAGGATTGTTAAACCGGGTTGAAGCCGCCATCCGTGCTCATGACCCTTGCTTATCCTGCTCCACCCACGCGGTTGGACAGATGCCCTTGACCATAGAGATAAAGGATGAATCCGACAAGTTGGTTCGCACAATAACACGGGAGTGACATTCGTTTATTCGACAGCAAAGGCGATGCCAGACAGTTGAGCTGGGCATCGCCTTTTTTTGGAGGAATTCTTGCGTATCTTGATATTTGGTTATGGCAATAAAGACCGGCAGGATGATGGTGTCGCCTGGCATATCATTTCCGAATTGAAATCACAATTGGGTCTACCTGACGCTGACATGATAGACGAGGATTTCGACTCCGACTCAGATATTGTTTTTGTCTTCCAGTTGCAGCTGATGCCTGAACAATCCGAATCCATATCAGCATTTGACCATGTTTGCTTTATTGACGCACACACAGGTGCCATTCCTGAAGATATCCACTGGCAGGTCTTGACACCCGTCTTTCAGAACTCTCCATTAACCCACCACCTGACACCTGAATCATTGCTTTCCATCACCCAAACCATCTATAATAAAATTCCTCATGCTGTTTTACTCTCCGTCAGAGGACATGAGTTTGAGTTTTCACAAATGTTATCAGAGAGGACTCTCCAACTGGTTCCGCAATCGGTTTCTTTGATACAGCAATGGCTTTCTTCAGACCAGGCTTGAAAAATTGAGGGATTATGGCAGAATCTGACACTCCATCCGCTTTTACACCACTCCAGATGTATGAGAAGGTATTAAATTCCGGCATATCCAAGGCAAATTTAAGCATCACCCCAATGCTTTTACTTGCCATTCTTGCTGGCATGTACATAGCATTTGGTGGTGTTATATCAACCATCGTGGCGACAGGGATGATCGGTGTCTGGCCATATGGGTTGATGAAGGTTCTCCAAGGCCTGGTATTTTCTCTAGGGTTGATCCTGGTAGTTGTTGGTGGAGCTGAATTATTTACCGGTAACATGCTAATGGTAATTCCATTTGCCGCCAGGAAGATTTCAACGGTTTCCTTGCTTAGAAATTGGCTTGTAGTGTACATTGGCAACTTCCTCGGCTCAATTATTGTGGCCATATTAATGCTTTTATCTCGAACCCATACATTCGCCAGTGGAGAATTAGGTAAAACAATCCTCACGATCGCCAATTCCAAGATGCAATACACATTCATCCAGGCATTTTCTCTTGCCATTCTATGCAACATCCTCGTTTGCCTTGCTGTATGGATGGCGTTTTCAGCCAGAAACACAACTGACAAAATCATGGCGATCGTTTTTCCGATTACTGCGTTCATAGCTGCAGGCTTTGAACACAGCGTTGCCAATATGTACCTGATTCCTGTTGCCCTGTTGCTGAAATCTTTTGACCCTGTGTTCGCACTCTCGACTGGTTTGGATATCAGAGCGCTAAATTGGGGAGATTTTTTTATAAAAAACTTGATACCTGTCAGCCTGGGTAATATGGTCGGCGGCATTCTTTTCGTGGGATTGGTTTACTTCTTTATTTATAATCGTCATACAACGGTTGGTGACAGTAAACGATAACCTCGTGACGTAACACACTAATATCACGCTGCTTCCCATGCTATCCTATTCATGAACAATGGATAATAAAATGGATGTCAGCATCGATACCACCTCAATCATTAAATCCATACCGCTATTCTTTGATCTATCATCCTCCCAGGTTGAGAATGTCGCTGCGCTATCAGACCTGATTGAAATTGATCCGGGAGAACTCCTTATTGAAGAGGGTGACCATCTGGATTTCCTTTACATTCTCCTTGAAGGCGAAGTTAAGGTGACTGTTTTTATTCCTACCATCGGTATGGTTGAAACAAGCACTTTAGGACCACTGGACATTCTTGGCTGGTCAGCGATGACACCGATCGTCAGGCAACGAACCGGTACTGTGATCGCTGTTACCCATTGTCATTTGTTGCGCATCGATAGTAAACTCCTTGCAGTCGTTATGTGAAAATGACCATGACATTGGATATATTGTTTACCGCAGGATGTCCAATGTTGTTGCCAGGAGCTTTTTATCCACCCGCCTTCAGTTGATGAACTTGATCGCTGTCAGAAAATAATTCAATCATTTCCACTATTCCTAAAGCGATATAGTATTTATCCTAAATTTATCTTATTAGGCGTTATAATTTCATCATTATGCATGAATTGTCAGTAACAGAAAGCATTCTTGAAATTGCCAGCAAACACGCGCAGCAATCAGGCGCAACCCGAGTCACTTCCATCAACCTAGTGATTGGTCAATTATCAAGCATTGTTGATGATTCGATACAGTTTTACTGGGATTTGATCAGTGAAAACACCATCTGCACTGGATCTGAACTACACTTCCGAAGAGTCCCCGCTACATTCCACTGCCTAGACTGTGACCACCAATATAACCTGGATGCCATTTTAGCACCTTGTCCTAAATGCGGCAGTATTCGTACCAAGATTATCGCTGGTGAAGAATTTTACCTGGATAGTATAGAAATCGAAAAATAAGGATCACATATGAGTTCAATACGTGTACCCGTTGTTGAAAAAATTTTAAGCGCAAATGACAGGATGGCTTCCCTTAACCGGGAAAAACTGAGAAAAAATGGTGTATTTTCCATCAACCTGATGGCTTCACCTGGAGCCGGTAAGACCAGTTTTATTATTGAGACCATTAAACGGTTGGGAGATCAGTATAAGATAGGCGTCATTGAGGGTGATACTGCGCCAGTCACCATCGATGCGGATAAGATTATTGCCTCGGGTATGCCCGCGGTTCAGATCAACACCGGCGGTGACTGCCACCTTGAAGCCTCAATGGTCAGTGACGGACTTGATCAACTGCCACTGGAAGAAATAGATATCCTGATCATCGAAAATGTGGGTAACCTGATTTGCCCGGCCGCCTGGGAACTGGGTACCGATGTTAATGTACTCATCGCCAGCGTCCCTGAAGGCGACGATAAACCATACAAATATCCGAACATTTATCGCGGTTTGGGCGTTCTCGTGATCAACAAAACTGACCTCCTGCCTTACATTGACTTCAAAATGGATTATTTCCGCCAGGGAGTCGAGATGCTCAATCCAGGGTTGATCACATTCCCGGTTTCTTCTAAAACTGGAGACGGCTTTTCAGCATGGATTGATTGGTTGAAAAACAAGGTTAACGCCAACCAAAACATAAGTAATGGGTACAAATACGGACAGCCTTCAAATACATGTTACCGGGATTGTTCAAGGGGTTGGATTCCGGCCATTTGTATATAACCTGGCGACTTCTCTCGGGTTATCAGGCTGGGTATGCAATACGTCCAGTGGTGTGGATATAACAATTTCTGGAGAGAACCCGCTCCTTGATAGGTTTATCCACGTTTTGCAGCATGAACCACCTGTACTTTCTCGAATTGATTCCATCGATATTTCCCGTGTAAACATAGTTGACTATTCAGGTTTTGAAATTCGTCAAAGCCTTGCTGTTCCCGGCGATTTCATACCCGTATCTCCTGATATGAGCATTTGCGCAGATTGCAGCAAAGAGTTATTTGATCCTGGCAACCGACGTTACCGATATCCGTTCATCAACTGCACAAACTGCGGTCCACGTTTTTCCATCATTCAGGATATCCCTTACGACAGACCTTCCACCACGATGGCGGGGTTTCCCATGTGCGCGGAATGTGAAAAAGAATATCACACCCCCTCAGATAGACGATATCACGCCCAGCCAACCGCCTGTTCTGTCTGTGGACCGCAAGTGACATTTATAAAACAAGGTGAAATTCGAGTCTTTTTCAGAGTCAGCGATTCAATCAGCAAGAAAAGCGATAAAAAACGGTCTTATCCTGGCGATAAAAGGATTGGGAGGATATCACCTGGCGTGTGATGCAACAAATATCGAAGCGGTAGAGCGGCTCCACGAGCGCAAACAACGTAGTGAAAAACCTTTCGCATTGATGAGTTTCGACCTGGAACGGATTAACAGATATGCTGAAGTGACAAAAAGCGAGGAACTCCTGCTGCAATCTCCTCAGCATCCAATTGTTTTGCTGAAAAAAAAGATCGGCGTAAATTCTCTAGACCATACAGCACCTTCACAAAATCATTTTGGGTTCATGCTCCCGTACACACCCCTTCACCTGCTGCTTCTTGAGCCCGAAGAGGGTTACCCGGATGTGCTGGTGATGACCAGCGGAAATATCAGCGAGGAACCCATCGCATACCAGGATGCTGACGCGTTGGCGAGGTTATCACCACTAGCGGATGCATTTCTCATTCACGACCGTCCCATCCATATGCGCATCGATGATTCAGTCGTCAGGGTCGTAGATAACCATACATATCCTATCCGCAGGGCACGAGGTTTTGCGCCTGAACCCGTCAGGTTAGACTTGGATCTGCCACAGATACTGGCTTGTGGCGCTGAATTAAAAAACACATTTTCATTATCCAGGAATCATTACATTTTTGTCAGCCACCACATTGGTGACCTTGAGAATATTGAAACATTGACTTCGTATGAACAAGCCATTCATCATTACAAAACCCTTTACAGGGTAACTCCCGAATCCATAGCTGTTGACCTTCATCCCGATTATCTTTCCACCAGGTATGGTGAAAAAGAGAGCGAAAAAAAAGACCTCCCCTTGTTTCGCATACAGCATCATCATGCGCACCTCGCCTGCTTGCCTCGGTGATAACAATTACCAGTCAGAAGACCCGGTCATTGGTCTCATTTTTGACGGTACTGGTTACGGAACAGACGGGAAAATATGGGGTGGAGAGGTACTTAGTCGGTGGTTACCAGGGTTACAATCGCCGCTTCCACCTACAAGAAACACCTTTACCTGGTGGTGATACTGCTATACGCAACCCTTCAAGAATTGCGTTGGCATACCTGTTTGCGTCCGGGTTCGAATGGTCTTCATGGTTGCCGCCGGTTTCTCAATACCAGGATGATAAACTCAGTACACTATATCAACAAATTTCCCAAAATATCAACTGCCCTCAAACCACCAGCATGGGGCGGCTTTTTGATGCCGTATCTTCCCTTGTAGGAATCAGGCACAACGTCTCATATGAAGGACAGGCTGCCATCGAGCTGGAAAACTTCTGCGACCCTGAGGAAAAGGAATCCTATGAATTCCCGGTCTCTACAAGACGTGATCAATACCCAGCAAGTTATTGCTAGTATTATTGAGGATATGCGAAAAGGTGTTTCAATTCCTGTCATTTCAGCCCGGTTTCATAATGGGCTTGCCGATGCGTGTCTTGATATCTGTTCAACAATTCGAAACGAGTCCGGTACCAACAGGGTTGCGTTATCAGGTGGTGTATGGCAAAATACTACCCTGTTGATGAAAACACTATCTCGATTGAGAAGTGCTTCCTTTGAAACATTCATCCATCATCGTGTGCCAACCAACGACGGCGGAATCTCGATCGGTCAGATTCTCATCACGGCAGCAGCGATGCAAAATAAATAGAGGTGAACAATGTGTCTTGCGGTTCCTGGAAAAATAACTGAAATCTCGAATAATGTTTCGATAATCATGGGAAAAGTCGATTTTGGCGGCGTTATCCGTGAAGTGTGCCTCCAGGCTGTACCTGAGGCCAGGATCGGTGATTATGTTATCGTGCACGCTGGTTTTGCGCTGAACATTCTCAGTGAACAGGAAGCTATGGATTCTCTCCAGGCTTTCAAAGAACTTGGGGAAATGGAAGAAACCCTTGAGTTTAATCCAGAAGGAACAAGTGACGACTGATGCGCTATTTAGATGAATTCCGTGACGCAGACCTTGTAAAAAGGTTGCTCTCCAGGATTCACGAAACCGTCCACAGACATTGGGTGCTCATGGAAATCTGTGGCGGACAAACACATTCCATTATGCAGCATGGAATCGACCAGTTATTGCCAGAGCAAATTGAACTGGTACACGGCCCCGGTTGCCCGGTCTGTGTGACGCCGTTGGAACTGATTGACAAAGCTCAGGCGATCGCAGCCCTTCCAGATGTCATTTTCTGCTCCTTCGGTGATATGCTGCGCGTGCCCGGTTCTTCTACTGACCTGCTAAAAGTAAGAGCTCATGGCGGTCAGGTAAAGACAGTTTACTCTCCGCTTGACGCGGTGCAGATAGCCCGAGATAACCCCGAAAAACAGGTCGTCTTCTTTGCCATCGGTTTTGAAACAACAGCGCCCGTAAATGCTGCCAGCGTTTTGTACGCGGAAAAACTTGGGTTGAAGAATTTTTCCATCCTCGTATCACAGGTAACCGTTCCCGCAGCCATGCATGCCATCTTGGGGTCTTCAAATAATCGGGTACAGGGCTTTTTAGCCGCGGGTCATGTTTGCGCAATTATGGGGTATCACCAATATCACGCCATCAGCCGTAAATACCGCATTCCTATTGTAGTCACCGGTTTCGAGCCCCTTGATCTTTTACAGGGAATATTGATGACAGTTCAACAACTGGAAAATAATCTGTTTGTGGTTGAAAATGCATATTCCCGTGTAGTTACAGAACCCGGCAATAAACCTGCACAAAAAATGATCGATGACGTATTTGAGATCAGTGATCGAAACTGGCGCGGTATTGGGATGATTCCAGGTAGCGGTCTGAGCCTGAAGGAACAGTATTCATTTTTCAACGCTGAGACCAGGTTTGAGATCAGCAATATTGTCACCAAAGAGTCTGATATATGCATTGCGGGTCAAATCCTCCAGGGAATTAAAAAGCCATTTGATTGCCCGGCTTTTGGTACTATCTGTACACCCCAGAATCCCCTAGGTGCCACGATGGTCTCCTCTGAGGGTACCTGCGCCGCATATTACCGCTATTCCAGGTCGCAAATGGAAGTCAAAGCATGACTGAACCACAATTCCCCGCCATGCAAGGTCCGGTATGTCCGTTGCCTTCAAACGATTTTGACACGATCGTCATGGGGCACGGTTCAGGTGGGATGATGACCCGGGAATTGATTGAAAAAGTTTTTCATTCCGTATTTTAACAATCCTTCTCTTCTCGCCGGAAATGACTTTGCCGATGTTCCTGAACACGCCTCCGGTCGATTGGTGGTCAGTACCGATGCGCATATTGTCAGTCCCCTATTCTTCCCGGGTGGTGATATCGGTCGCCTGGCGGTCGCAGGAACAGTGAACGACATCGCGGTTTCTGGTGGAACCCCCCTGTGCCTGACAGCCAGCTTTATCATCGAAGAGGGATTTAAGATTGCTGACCTGGTTAAGATCGTGATTTCTATGGCTGAAACCGCAAAAGAAGCTGGCGTTCCGATCATCGCGGGAGATACGAAGGTGGTTGAGAACGGAAAGGCTGATGGGGTTTTCATCTCCACCAGCGGCGTGGCTGTAGTGCCGGATACGCTACAAATTTCCGGTGCAAATGCTCAAGCTGGTGACGCGGTCATTGTTTCGGGTACCCTTGGCGATCACGGCATCGCGGTCCTCACCGCCCGCGGTGACCTGGGATTATCTGCCAATATCCACTCGGATGTTGCCCCGCTAAATCACCTCATAAAGGAAATTACGGATGCCACTAGCAGCATCCATGTTTTACGCGATCCAACCCGGGGTGGCCTGGCAACGACGCTAAACGAGATTGCTCTGCAAAGCAATGTGGGTATAACCATCAATGAAGACAGCATTCCTGTTCAGTCTGATGTTGCCTCCGCCTGCGAGCTGTTAGGTTTTGATCCGTTATACGTCGCGAACGAAGGCAAGGTTATTGTCATTCTGCCTGAAGCCGAATCAGAGCGCGTTTTACAGGTAATGCGAATGACGAAATACGGCGAAAACGCGCGCTTGATCGGCAGGGTTCATCTCAATTCACCGGGAAATGTACTGCTCAAGACGCGCATCGGAGGCACCCGCCTTCTCAGTGTGATGAGCGGTGAAATGCTGCCAAGGATATGCTGAGTTCTCCTTGACATTCACCCGTCAGCCTTTATACTTACAAAATCATTTCGCAGAGGTAATATGAAGATCAATTTTCAGGAAACCACCAAAGACCTGGCTGTGCGCATCGATATCCATTCCAAATTCGGCGCGCGCGACATAGACCTATGGATGCTTGACCTTATTAAACTCCAGACGGGCAGCAGTATTCTCGACGTCGGCTGCGGTTCAGGAAAACAATGCTTCTCGTATTATGACGCCCTGGACGGTAACGCAGATATCACCGGCGGTGACGTATCAGAAGACCTGCTTGCTCAGGCAAATGCTGAAAATGAACGGCGCGGTATCCACATCAAATTCGATTATCTGGATTTTAATAAGACCTTCCTATACACAGATAACTCGTTCGATTTTGTTTCCTGTTGTTTCGCCATTTATTACGCCGAGAACGTACCGCATACCATCAGTGAAATGCATAGGGTCACAAGACCGGGTGGGAGATTATTCACCACTGGTCCAATGCCCGAGAACAAACAGCTCTTTTATGACATCATTCGTGAAGCGACCAACAAACCGATCCCACCGATGCCAGGCAGTTCACGCTATTCCACTGAGTTTCTCTCGACAATAAGGTCGCTTTATTCACAGGTGGATTTGCACATATTCGAAAATCCGCTTACGTTTGACGCTGTCGAGCCATATATTGCTTACACCCGCGCTTCCATGTCTGAAGACCGCAGGCTATGGAGCAGCCTTTTTATAGAAAAAGATGACTTTGAAAAGATCATGACCCAGATCACTGAAGTAGCTAAAAAACGCCTTGAAAAAGACGGAAAGCTTGTTATGACCAAAGTAGTCGGCGGGATATTGGCAACGAAATAGGTGAATATGAATCATGATATGACTTTCTTCGGCAAACGGGTATGCTTTTTCGGCGCGCACCCTGATGACATCGAGATTGGTTGCGGCGCGTTGATCTCGCACATTGCATCGCAAACAGACCTGCGCTGCGTCACTTTATCAGATAACCAGAAAAATCCCCTGCTCAAGGACGTGGTTAAGGAGCATTATCGAAGCATGGAGATTCTTGGCGTTCCCGCTGAAAAAGTGATCGTTGGCACATTCGAGACCCGTCGTTTTCAGCAATTTCGTCAGGAAATACTTGAGTACTTGATCGATATCAAGAACTCATTCAATCCGGATATCGTTTTCGTGCACACCAATGCCGATCTGCACCAGGACCATGCCACTATCACAGAGGAGGGTTTGCGGGCTTTTCGCGGCACTACCGTGCTCGGGTATGATGTCATTCGCAGCAGTTATGGATTCTTCCCGCATTTTCTCGTTGAAGTGAATGAATCCGATGTCAACAATAAGATTCGTGCCCTTGCCCAATATCACACCTATGATGACAAGTATTATTTCGATTCTGAATTAACACGGTCGATCCTGGTGAAAAACGGCGCTCTTGCTGAACGAAAATTCGCAGAGGGTTTTGATATCCTGCGTATTATCGGCACTTTCGGTTGCGTTCAATAAAAAGACCTCGTTCCCGAGGTCTATAAGTCTGTTGGTATCCCTATTTCTATATAATCATCCACAATTCTTACCGGGTAGACTGGAATTCCCTCTACAGCCGGGAGTGATATTGCTTTTCCGGTTTTAATATTGAACCTGGCTCCATGCCTGCGGGCAAATGATCTCATCCCCGATCAGCTCCCCATCTCCGATCACGCCGCCATCATGTGTGCATAGGTCGCCCGTTGCGAGAAATTCGTCCGCTATCGAAAAAATGACGATCGGGTTACCATCAATTTCAAGGAATAACCGCTCACCTTGAGGAAATTCGTTCACTGGTGCCACGCGGTAGAACTTATAACCCGTTCCGCTGTTGTCCATGTTTATTCCTCCTCAAGCAGGTCTTCACTGGATTCACCCAATCCGTACACCCCGGCTTTAAGAATCTTCAGTGGTAAAAGGGCGCATTTCAAGCGCACAGGCCCTAATTCAATGCCCAGCATGTCCAGCAGGTCATTCTTATTTACTTTTCTGATTTCATCAAGTGATTTTCCGATAACTGATTCCAACAGCAAATCCGCGGATGCTTGAGAAATGGCGCAACCATGCCCGCTGAAAGCCGCTTCTGTGACAATTCCTTCCTCGTTAACCCTCAGATCGATCCGGATATGATCACCGCATAAGGGGTTTTCATCTTCGAAGGTGATGTCGTTGGGTTCAAGAACACCTTTGTATGCAGGGTTCTTATAGCGTTCAATGATAACTTCCCTGTACAGATCATCCATATCTCATCCAAAGTACCTTTGAACTTTGTGTAATCCTTTGATCAGCTGGTCGACATCATTTTCATCGTTATAGAGATAGAAACTCGCCCTTGTAGAAGCATCAATTTTCATTTTTTCATGAAGGGGCATGGCGCAGTGGTGCCCGGCCCGAACGGCTACTCCCTCAGAATCGAGTATTTGCGCGATATCATGAGGATGAACACCTTCCAATGTAAAAGTGACCACTCCACCTTTTTTCTTCGCATCTACAGGACCTAGAATCGCCAGACCATTTACCTCTCGTACTTTTTCCATCGCGTAGGTTGTTATTCTCTGCTCGTGTTCAGAGATGGCGTCCATCCCGATGGATTCAAGATAATCGATGGCCGTACCGAAACCAATTGCCTCTGCGATGGCAGGCGTACCGGCTTCAAATTTATGCGGAAGTTCGTTCGCTGTGAATGAGCGCAATTGAACTTTCTTGATCATGTCGCCGCCCCCCATAAATGGAGGCATTTTATCAAGGATTTCTTTTCGACCCCATAATGCGCCAATGCCCGTTGGACCCAGCATCTTATGCGCCGAAAAAGCCATGAAATCTGCATCCAGGTCCTGTACGCTCACCCCAAAATGCGGTACTGACTGCGCTGCGTCTACCAGGGTTATCGCACCCGCTTTCTTTGCCGCGCGAATAATATCCCTCGCAGGATTGATAGTCCCCAACACATTGGACATATGGATGAAAGAAACCAGTTTTGGTTCAAGTTTCAATAATTCGGAATAGGTTACTTGGTCAAGTTCTCCGTTTTCACCAACCGGTATAAACTCAAGGCGGAGTTGTTTCTCAGCAGCGAGCATTTGCCAGGGGACCAGGTTGGAATGGTGTTCCATATCTGTGAGCAGGACCGTGTCTCCGGCGTTTAGATTCGCACGCCCCCAGGTCATGGAGACAAGATTTATTGCTTCCGTTGTATTTCTGGTAAAGATGAGCTCCTGCGAGCTGCCGGCTCCAATGAAGCGCGTTATCTTGTCTCTTGCACCTTCATAAGCTGCTGTTGCCTCTTCTGCCAATGTATGCACCCCGCGGTGAATATTGGCATTCGTTTTCCGATAATAGGTGTTCATCGCATCGATGACGACCTCTGGTTTTTGGGAGGTTGCAGCTGAATCTAAATAAACTAAAGGAATACCGGGATGTACCTCACGGTTCAGGATGGGAAAATCTCGCTTAATTTCCGCGAATCTTTTCCCATCATAAAGTGATTGTGGCATTGCTTACCTGCCTATCCAGCTTTTAGATTTTCCGGTTTGCTCTTTTTAAGTGGCACCCGTAGGTGGGGAGACCTTTGAGGATACCAGAGGATATGGTCAGGTACCATCCATCCATCCGTTAGGAATACATTTGTCCTGAACTGTACAGCAACCAGCTTGGGATCAACCTGGACAACGATGCCTTTCAACCAGCCTCTTATCCTGTCCCCTCCCTTTTCATGGTCACACATCACTTCCACAGTGTCTCCAACCTGGTATTCATATTCCTCTTCCGGTGGTTTCATGAATGGAACTGAGCGCATTTTTGCCTCACTCTTGTTTTTTCGTATTGAATTTATCATATGATTCTATCATACCGGCTTAAATTTACCGCTTACCGGATATGCTCCATTTTTTCCTGAATCGATTCCTGGAATCGTTGTCGTACACCTTCAAAAGGAATGCGCTGCATAACCGGGTCAAAGAACCCTTCAACGATCAGTCTTTCGGCACCATCTCGTGGCAATCCCCGGCTCAGCAGATAAAACACCTGCTCTTCATCAATTTTTCCGACGGTTGCACCGTGTGTGCAACGGACGTCGTCCGTCAAAATCTCCAGACCGGGAATTGAGTCCGCTCTGGCGTGTTTACTTAATACAAGATTTCTATTTGCCTGGTAGCCATCCGTTTTTCCAGCCTCCGGCGCGACATAGATCATTCCCTGCCATACAGAACGACTATTATCAAGCAGCGCTCCTTTGAACAGCAGGTCACTTGTTGTGTTGGCTGCCAGGTGGTTCTGCTGTGTGTCGTGATCAAGGTGCTGGTTGTTGTCTGTGAAGTAGAACCCCGACATCTTTCCAGTGGCACCCTTGCCGATCAGATTTAGATCAGAATAGTTCTTTGTGAGCTTACTCCCCAAAGCGCCGAATATCCAGTCTATGCTTCCGTCGCGATCTACCTGGACGTTCTCTCTTGTAAAATTTATTACATTTTCACCCCATGACTGTAGCTCAACAAAATTTAGATGCGCGCCTTGTCCAACATAGACCTCGAACAGGCCTGAATGCAGCACATCTCTAGTGTCATTCGAAGGCGAAGAAGATTCATGCACATAAGTCACCTCTGCACCCTCTTCAAGATATATAAAGATGTGCAAGGAATTTATATATCCGCCACCTGGCGCCCAGTAAACGCTTTGTAAGGGTAGTGAGAGACTAACGTTCCGCGGAACGTAAAGCAAAATTCCGTCAAAGTTAATTGCGCCCGCAAGAGCGGAGAATTTTGGCAATTTTCCAGTGTCAAGCTTTGATAAAACTCTTTCCACCAGGTCAGGTCGGGATTTCGACCAAATTGCTGAGCGTGTCAAACACAACACCCTGCTCCCGCAATGAGTTATCAATATTGACCCTAGCCGATACGGGTGTCATCTGGATGAATCCTACATTGTTAGTCCCGGTAACCGGCGAGTTCATGGTCTTGTGGTATAGCGTCAATGCTGAACTCATCAGGGTTAATTAACTTGAATGATGAAAAATCTATTCCCTTCAAGCTTGTACGCCGCCAATCTTCCTGCGAACCATCAGGAATTGGTCTGGAGGTGTAATTTTCCCATGCCAGCTCCCGATATTTCCTCACTGATGGTAGGGCATCGTTGAATTTTGGAACAATCTTAAGGTCCTGTTGAGTTCCGCGGTTCTTCTGCGAATACCCTTTAACGGTGATGATATTGTCTGTCATTTGCCATATCCATTCGTCATAGGAATCATCACCCGACGGACCCTTCCATTTGTAATTGTATTAAACGGTTCATCTCTACAGCATATTCCATGGGCAGTTCTTTCACCAGCGGTTCGATGAATCCCGAGACCACCATGGTGGTTGCGTCTTCCTGGCTCAAACCTCGGCTCATCAGGTAGAAAAGCTGCTCTTCACCAATCTTTGAAACTGATGCTTCATGTCCGATCGAGACATCTTCTTCATCGACCTCTATCGTAGGGTAGGTATCAGACCGTGATTCTGGATCAAGAAGTAACGCGTCACAGGCAACATTTGACCTGACATTGGTTGCGCCTTTGTAAACTTTCAAAAGTCCTCGATATGAGGCTCTACCGCCATCCTTGCTGATAGATTTTGAGATGATCTTTGAGGAGGTATTTGGAGCAAAGTGGATGACTTTTCCTCCTGCGTCCTGGTGCTGCCCTTTAGTGGCAAACGCCACTGAAAGAATCTCGCCGTGTGCTCCTGGTCCCATCAAGTAGGTTGACGGGTACTTCATCGTGACTTTTGAACCAAGATTGCAATCCACCCATTCCATGGTACCGTTCTCTTCAACCTGGGCTCGTTGTGTCACAAGGTTGTAAACATTCGTTGACCAATTCTGAATGGTGGTGTATCTTACCCGTGCACCTTTCTTGACGATGATCTCAATGACACCACTGTGGAATGAATTTGTAGAATATTGTGGAGCCGTGCATCCTTCAACATAATGCAACCTAGCGCCTTCATCTGCAATGATCAATGACCGTTCAAACTGACCGATATTTGCCACATTGAGCCTGAAATATGCCTGCAGAGGCAGTTCAACGGTCACGCCTTTGGGTACGTACACAAAAGAACCTCCCGACCAGACTGCCGAATTTAACGCGGCGAATTTATTATCCTCAATCGGGATTACTGTAGCAAAGTACTGTTTGAACAATTCCGGGTACTGCTTAAGGCCGTCTTCGATTGAAAGGAAAATTACACCCTGCTTTTCCAGGCTTTCCTGGATGCTATGGTAAACCATTTCAGATTCATACTGAGCGCCTACGCCAGCCAGGAATTTTTGTTCAGCCTCGGGAATACCCAGTTTGTCGAACGTATTCTTGATTGTTTCCGGTACATCATCCCACGTCCCGCTGCTCGCTTCTGAAGGGCGAACATAGTAATAGATATCCTCCAGGTCAAGGTCAGACAGATCCGGACCCCATGTAGGCATTGGTCTCTTTATGAAGTGATCCAGCGCTTTCAAACGGAATTCAAGCATCCATTCCGGTTCCTGCTTAATTGCTGAGATCTTCTTTACAACTTCCTCACTCAGCCCTTTTTCCGATTTATAGACAAACGTCTCCGGGTCTTTGAACCCGTACTGATAATCACCCAGATTATCAAGAAAATCACGCTTCTGTCCGTTGCTCATCGCAGACTCCTGGCTAAAATACCACTAATTAGACGGTACCAATACCGTTCTCATATTTTTCTCGGACCCAATCATATCCATGTTCCTCAAGGTGTATGGCAAGGTCTGGTCCGCCTGATTCGACAATCTTTCCTGACATCATAACGTGAACAAAATCCGGTTTGACATAATTCAACATGCGCTGATAATGCGTGATCAATAAAACGCCCACATTCTGTTCTTTTAACATGTTGACGCCTTCGGATACGACCTTCAGCGCGTCAATATCAAGTCCGGAATCGGTTTCGTCGAGAATAGCAATCTCTGGCTGCAGCAGCGCCATTTGCAGCACCTCCGCTCTTTTCTTTTCCCCTCCTGAAAAACCATCGTTCAAATATCTACCGGCAAAGGATTGATCCATTTTTAAGAGCTTCATTTTTTCTTTTAGTATGTTTCTGAACTCGAGGATGGGGATACCTTTGTCCTCCGGGTTGGTCGCTTTACGGCGCGCATTTACTGCTGTTCGCAGAAAATTTGCCACCGTCACCCCTGGAATTGAAACCGGGTATTGGAAGGCAAGGAAAAGCCCCAACCGCGAACGTTCATCGGTTGGCATTTCTAGCAAATTCTGCCCCTTGAACATTACCGTTCCACTGGTCACTTCATAACTAGGATGCCCCATCAAGGTGTAGGCAAGCGTTGATTTTCCTGTCCCGTTCGGTCCCATGATGGCATGCACCTGTCCCTGCGAGACTGACAATGTGACACCTTTCAATATTTCCTTGTCGGCTATGTTGAACGTGAAGATCAGTTATTTTTAATTCTGACATTTGGTACCTCTCAAGTTACGAAAGTATTATTTTTGATATTTATCAAATATTTCTTATATATATTTACTTCCGGAAGATTATAGCACACACACGGTTCCCAGTCAATATTTACCATATTTATCTTATTTATTCAAATAATTAGTGTATAATATTCATAATAAATATCTGATATTTATACTTTATTATGGTAAGCAGTTTCACAAAAGGAAAAACATGAAAAGCACCAGGGAAAGAATCTTACAAACACTATTGATTAATCCAAATTCCACCATCAGTGACCTTGCAACCGCTGTCGACATAAATTCGGTTTCAGTCAGGCATCATCTAACCAGCCTTCAGGCGGATTCATTGGTACAAGCCCAGGAAGTAAGGCATGGTGTTGGCCGACCAAGGCTTGTTTATTCACTGACTGACCGTGGCGCTGAGTTGTTCCCTACCAGGTATTTAAGATTAGTTAACCATTTATTGGGTGAACTGAAACACAGTTTAACCAAAAAAGACCTTGATATCCTGCTGAAAAATATTGCGACTGATATTTCTGGTGAGCATGCAGCCAGGATCAAGAACTTAACGATCGAAGATAAATTGAATTCAATTGTGGATTTTCTATCAAAAGAAGGCTTCATTATTGAATGGGAAAAAAATGGCTCATCTTATGTTATCAATGAAATCAGCTGCCCTTTCTATCATATCAGCCAGAAACATCCTGAAGTTTGCACGATCGATCGAACGATGTTTAGCAACCTTTTATCAACCCCGGTGGAAAATATTAAGTGCATCCTCTCTGGTGATAACCACTGCGCATACTTAATTCTGCAAGATGAAAAAACGGAGATATGAAAAATGACCGAAAAATCGATCCCTGGAACAAACCGCCCCGCCTGGGATGCAGAATCAACTCATCCCGAACTAAGCAATCAGTTACGCAAGGGTTTAAGTGAAGTCCTGGACCCCGAATTGGGTCTGAACATCATTCAACTTGGATTGATCCGCAACGTGAAAATCGATGACGAAGGTGTGATCATTAAAATGATCTTAACGACTCCCTTCTGTCCGTATGGCCCGGCAATGCTCGAATCCACCCGTCAGAAAGCCGAAATGGTGTTGGAACGCGAGGTAGGCATTGATTTCGGATTGGAGCCGTGGGATTTTTCAATGATGGAAGAAGGGCTTGGAGGGGATTGGGGTCTTTTCTAACCTTGCCGATCTGGTTTTATCTGTACACTCAATCTTTTTAGAGTAAAATTTGGTATATGTACCGCGCTTTGTTATTTAAGACCAAGTCATGAACCAGTCGATCTTCCCGGTATTGAAGAGATAAAAAAAGCCCTCACATTCATCAGATGGATTTCTTTGGGTCAGCCTGGAGTCTGCCACCGATGAAGAGCTTGATGCGATCTTACACGGCGTCTTTAATTTCCATCACCTGGCCATCGAGGATTGTCAAAGTCTCGGTTACCAGGTTTCCAAGATCGATGACTTTTCCAGCTATATTTTCCTCATCACTCACGCAGTAAACCCCGACAGTGGTCTTGATGAGTTGAACCCTCTAGAACTTGACCTCTTTCTTGGAAAGAATTATCTCGTCACCTGTTACTCTGATCCCAGTTTGCCGGCGATAGAACACACCTGGGATCTCATCTGGAAAGATAATCGAATCTCCCTCAATGGTCCAGATTTTCTCTGCCACACCATTCTGGATACGGTTGTTGATGAATTTATGCCGTTGATCGATCGCATGGAAAACGAGGTGGAATGGATCGAAGACAGCGCGATGAAAAAACCCACTCCCGAGACACTGAGGCGATTATTATCACTGAAGCACAGTATCATTTCTTTGAGGAGAATCATCGCCCCTCAAAGAGAGGTGATGAACCGCCTTTCCAGGGATGAGTTTGCTCAGATCGATGCGCAAAGCCTGATTTATTTTCGTGATATTTATGATCATCTCGTACGCATCCAGGACCTGGCGGACATCATCCGTGATATTGTCTCAGGCGCCCTGGATATCTACCTTGAATTCAACCAGTTTACGCTTGAACGAGATCATGAAAGCGCTAACGATCGTTTCAACGGTTTTTCTGCCGCTCTCTTTCATCACCGGCGCTTTTGGAATGAATTTTCTCTATATACCTGGTTCACAAGCCAGGGCAGGTTTTCTGATTACCTGTGCTAGCTTAATCCTTTTAGGTATTTTGATGCTTCTATATTTTAAGAAGAGAAATTGGTTTTAACCACAAGTCAGAGCACTATTTTAGGGAATGCTCATCTTCGCAGAAAAACAACAGAGGCTTTTTAGGGCCTCTGTAGGTTTATATTAATCCTACTTCTTTACCAACCCGCGAGAATATTTCCAATACCTTATCCATCTGAGCATCGGTGTGCGTTGCCATGTAACTGGTTCTTAATAATTGTCTACCCGGAGTCACCGCGGGAGAAATGACCGGGTTAACAAAAACACCGTTTTCGAACAACAACTTCCAGGTAATAAAAGTTTTCTCATCACTGCCAATGATAATGGGCACAACCGGTGTTATCGAATTGCCTATGTTAAACCCGAGTTCGGTATATCCCTTTCTCATTTTGTCAGCAACCGCCCGGACCCTCCGGCTTAGTTCAGGTTCTTCTCGCATTACTTGCAAAGCAGCAAGTGCGGCGGCTGCGTTAGCTGGCGGAATACTCGCGCTGAAAATTAACGCTCTGGCTGTATGCTTTATGTAATGGATTGTTTCCTCATCACCAGCGATAAACCCTCCGAGTGAAGCAAAGGCCTTACTGAAAGTTGACATGATCAGATCAACTTCGCCAGTAACCCCAAAATGCGCTGCCGTCCCGCGTCCATCTCCCATTACACCCATGCCGTGCGCGTCATCCACCATCAGGCGCGCGTTGTATTTCTTGGCGAGTTTTGTCATTTCGGGTAATGGAGCCAGGTCTCCCTCCATGCTGAAAAGACCATCAACTACGAGCAACTTTCCAGCAGTTTCAGGGATGGATTTCAGCACCCGCTCCAAATGATCCATGTCATTATGGCGGAACCTTTCTATCTTTCCGTAACCCAATCGAGCGCCATCAACAATGCTGGCATGATCATCTTTATCGAGTATGACCACATCATCCCGACCGATCAAAGCGCTGATCGTCCCCAGGTTGGTCTGCATTCCAGTGGAAAACACCAGCGCGGCTTCCTTACCTACCCACTCGGCGAGTTCCGATTCGAGTTGTTCATGTAGCGCAAGTGTGCCATTCAGGAATCGCGAACCGGTACAACTGGTACCATACCTTTTTATTGCCTCTATTGCTGCCTCTCTTACCTTCGGATGGGTAGTAAGGCCAAGATAATTGTTTGAACCGATCATGATCAGGCGTTTTCCCTGGTAAATCACCTCGGTCCCTTCATTTTCATTCAAAGGTATAAAGTACGGATATATACCGGATGCGATGGCTTCTTTTGCTGCGGTGAAAGAACTGACATTTATTAAACAGGTCCATCTTTACCTCGTAATCAAAAAATAAGTCAAGGATAAGTTTCTGATGCAGATGTTACTCGAATGCGATATTATACTCTGGAAAATATCCTGTGTTTTTAACCTCAAAAGGTATAACCCAATTTCCTAGTAGAGGTTGCAAAGTTACAAACAATCTTATAAGCTAATATACAATTACTTCATCGTAGGTGTTCCCCAATTCTCCTGGCAAGCAGGAATTAAACCTTTGCACAAAGTACCTATCATCACGGAGGAACAATGCTGACAAAACGAACATGGACTGCGATCATCATACTTGGTTTCCTTGGTTCGCTTGCATGGGGAGTTGAAAACCAGTTTTTCAACACCTTTATTTACAATAACATTTCGCCTGACCCCCGCCCGATTTCGTGGATGGTGGCTGCCAGCGCGATCACCGCCACACTGGCGTCCATCTTCATAGGGGCTTTAAGCGACCATGTAAGGTATCGCTGGGGTCGGAAACCTTTTCTCCTTATCGGCTACCTTGGCTGGGGTATCACAACGGCCTTATTTCCGACAGCAGCCTTGTTTCATCCGATTGGCATGGCTATCTTTATGGCCATCCTTTTCGATTCCATCATGACATTCTTCGGGTCAAGCGCTAATGATTCTGTTTTTCATGCCTACGTGGCTGATATCACAACGGTCGAGAACCGCGGTAAGGTCATGGGAGTGCTTGAGATCCTCACCTGGGTAGCGCTGCTTTTCGTCTATGGGGGTGCAGGGTTGATCATCGACGCGGTCGGCTATTTTCCTTTCTTCTACATAGTGGGTGGTCTGGTTTTCGTCCTCGGTTTGATTTCCTCGTTGCTTCTCCAGGAACCAAAAATGGAATTCGAGAAACCTTCAGAAAGTTACCTGCACAGTATTATTAACACCTTCAAATGGAGTTCTCTTCGCCAGCAAACGAACCTGCTATATCTCTTAATTGCTATCACCCTCTGGGGGATTGCGCAGCAAATTTTCTTTCCGTACCTGCTCATCTACATCACCCATTTTCTCAAAATCGAAACCGTACAAGCGTCGATCATCATATTCCTCGCCATCCTGCTTGGCGGTATTGCCACCGCTTATCCGCTCGGTTTGCTTACAGACCGCTGGGGACGACGCAAGATAGCCCTACTGGCGATCATCGCTGAAATGGTCGGCTTGATCGCTTTTTCTCTTTCTCGTTCATTTGTTGCCCTAATCCTTACCGGTATCCTCTGGCTCGCGCCAATCAGCGCGTGGACCATCGCGGTTTCCGCCTGGAGCAAAGACCTGTTCCCTGAAGATAAAAGGGGGCAATTCGGGGGTTATGTGATCCTGTTTTCTGTAGCGTTCACAATGGTCCCCGGTCCATTGATCGGCAGCTGGTTGACAACTTCATTCGGCATTCATACCGTTCTTGACGGCAAGGAGGCGTTCATACCAACCTCGCTCATCTTCCAGGTGGCGGGGATTGCTACTCTGCTGGCACTCATCCCAATTCTGATGATCAAACGAACCAAAGACAACTGATACAAGAGAGGTTACCAGATGGCCATCCCTGAATTTATTCTGAAGAAATTGATCGTTCCTGGAAGTTTTCGAGAAATCCAGAATGGATTTAGCTTCAAGATCATGAACTCATTCGCACCGGCAACCATTTCCAGGTTCAATGTTCGTGTCGGAGACAAAAACCTTGCCGATGAAGATATTCTAATTGAAGTCATGGGTCTGCCCGGCTTTACAGGAGCTGAGGTGAACCCGGAAAGACCAATGCAGCTCCCGGTAAACATTGAGGTCACTGTTTTATCCAAAACGCCTGCCGCTGGTGAACCGGTATCCGTCAATGCAATGACGAAAGAGGTTGGGGAAATTGATTTCCGGCTGTCACCAGGAAAGGAAACAAAGCGCAAAAAAGAATTGAAACCTTTCTTCTACGCTAACTTTTTCCCGGTCAAGAAAGCTACCGTAAACGTTTTCCCTAAACAGATACTTGGAACAGCATCTCCTCACATCCTAGGCCAGTTTGTCGAACACCTCGAAAGATGCGTTTATGACGGTATCTGGACCTCGGACGGTAAGCGGCTTAGAGAAGATACGCTTGATCTGATAAAACAAATTTCTCCTCCTTTGATCCGTTATCCTGGTGGTAATTTTGCCAGCGGTTATCACTGGGAGGATGGTATTGGTTCAGTTGAAAAACGCCCTGCACGCCATGATGCTGCCTGGCAGGCGGAAGAATCCAACAAGGTTGGTACCGATGAGTTCCTCGCGTTCTGTGAATTGATCGGCGCGGAGCCTGTCCTGGTTGTAAATGACGGATCAGGCACCGCTGAAGAAGCAGCGCGTTGGGTCGCATACTGTAACAATCCGGTTGATTCAGAGCAGGGGGCGCGACGAGCTGTGAACGGGCATCCTGCTCCTTATAACGTCAAATATTGGGGGATTGGCAACGAAGTCTGGGGACCCTGGCAAATCGGCACAACCACCCCGCAGGAGTACGCCAGGCGTGCCTCCAGATTCATTAAAACGATGAGAGAGGTTGATCCTTCCATCCGCATCGTGGCTGTGGGTCATAGTCCGCTGACGGATGATCCAGAGGAAGAAGGGGCTGTTTGGAATAGGATCGTGCTGCAGCAACTGACTGAAGACATCGATTATCTTTCCTGGCATATTTACCAGCCGGATAAAGCTGACTGGCGCGAAGAATTTGATCCCCTAGAGCTCTACCAGGCTGTCTGCGCTGCGCCAATTGACATCGAAAGAATTCTCGACCGGGTCGAAAAGCAGATAGATGAATATGCTCCTGGTAAAAATATTTTGCAGGCAGTTGATGAATGGAACCTTTGGCTGCCTCCGCGTGAGAAGAACGTGAGCATGCATAACGTAACCTACACCATGAGAGACGCGTTATATGCCGCCTCGACCTTGATCGCTTTTTACCGGCGCTGCCAAACGGTTGGCATGGCTAACCTTGCACAGCTAGTCAATGTTCTCCCGCTTATCCAGACGGATGCCAATTCAGCGATTGCGACCGCGATGTTTTATCCCTTTGTCCTGTTTAGCCAGATGCAGTCAAACGTTGTCCGCTGCGATATCAATAGCGAGACTTTTAATTCACCGGAACTTTCGATCAACATGCAGGCGCATAAAGATGTGCCGTACCTCGACGCCCTGGCTACCATCAGTGAAGATAGGAGGAATTTGACGTTGATCCTGGTTAATCGCTACCCCGGTAACAGGCTGGAAATTGATCTCAACCTGGAACAAAGTAATGCTGCAGTGAAGAATTCCCTGCAAATCACGTCCTCATCCCCTGGCGCTTTTAACAGTTTTTCCCATCCAGATAAGATTCGCATCTCGGATGCCCCTGCTCCGAAGTTCGAGAGTGGAAGGTATCGCATGGTCTTGAAGCCTTGTTCCGTATACTTCATTGCCTTTGAGATTATAAACATAGAGCGGGATCATCCAATGATTTTCCCGCTCCTTGTAATGCAAGTCGTTTCTGATCAACCTTCAAGAAGAATCTTTGCGTCAGGTTCTTCCAGATCAATCCATAACACATTTCTGTTCTTTGCCTGCAGCGCCTGCAAGTCGCCAATTGCCTGGGCGCGCTGCATTACGCCAAATGTGACCCCCTGCCCTGGAATTTCCAGGTCAACCTTCCGCTGAGCAGTAATTAACAGGAAAAACCCTGTGTTTGGTCCTCCTTTGTGCAGCTGCCCGGTCGAATGCAGGTATCTTGGTCCAAACCCGAGTGTCGTAGGCAAACGGAATTTTTCTCCCAGTCTGCGGCGGAATTCCTGTAATAACGCTTCGTTTTTCACGTTTTTGGGTAAAAACGCGTTTATGGCAATGTAATCTGTGTTTTTTGCCTGTTTCTGGAGGATCTTTTCAATCAACTCAGGCAAACGCCTTGATTCCTTTAACTCGTCAGGCAACTCACTTAGGATGTTCATTTTCTCAAATCGTAAACTGGGGGTAACGGATGGCAGACTCCCGGTTTTTTTGTAAGCCTCCAATCCTGCCAGTGTGCGCATCTTGGCATCCTGTACGTCCGGTTGATCGAACGAGTTCACACCAATGATGCTGCAGGCGGTCGCGACCGCAATTTCCCACAGATAGAATTGTCCCGCCAGGTCTTCATCTTTCGCAATGTGCAGCGAGATCACTGGATGCCCGGCTTTTTTCAGTGCGCTGATGAATTCTCTTTTTTCGTTTTCTTTTTCAAGGTAAACAAAGAGCCTGTCTCTTGAATAATCTTGAGGATCCATTTCTGGTTCGTTGGAGACGGGTATGATGCCTTTGCCATCCTTGCCGCTGCTCTCCGCGATCAATTGCTCCAGCCAGTCGCCGAAAGACACCCACGCACCTTCAGTGAGAAGCGTTACCTTATTCCTGCCTTGCAATGCCGCTGTTCCGATGACTGTTCCCAGCACCACCCCGGGGTTTGCTTCCAATGGCCTTTCAGGACCGCATAGATCGGCCATGTTAACCGCGTTTTGCAGTAATTGCTGCAGGTCAAACCCCATTACAGCAGCTGGAACAAGGCCGAAGGCGGTTAAAGCGGAATTACGTCCACCTACTCGCGGGTCAGCTTCGTATATTCCCTGGAAACCTCTTTCTTTTGCTATTTCTGCTAACCTGGTCCCCGGGTCGGTCACTGCTATAAAATGCTTGCCGGGGTTTTCATGTACTACATCCGCAGTACGCTTCCAGAAATGGTCGAAGAAGGCGTTGATCTCGCCTGTTGTGCCTGATTTGCTGGCGACGATATAGATCGTTTGTTTGGCTGGCCGAATTGTCAGTAGTCTCTTTTACCTGTAATTGGATCAGTCGAATCCAGGATCGTGAGACTCAGTCCGGCGTTAGGATTTACACCCTGACGATCCCAGTATCCTGCTCATCACTTCGGGTGCCAATGAAGATCCCCCCATCCCCAGCAGTACGGCATTGGTAAATCCCTGGGCACGTAATTCTTTTCCAATATTTTTGTATTCTGGGAGGTTCTTCAAGCGCTTTATAGGGTGTTTCCAGCCAATCCATCCTGACGCGGATTTCTTCCTGACCTTTCAAATCCTCGCTCCATAGAGAGGGGTCTTTTTCAAATAAGCGTCGACTGAAACCTGACTTTTCAAGTTCGCCAATTTTTTCTCGAACCGCATGATTGATTGGTGCAATCTCTTCAACAGCAAGTTTCCGCCTTTGCTCGACCGTGTCAAGGAGCGTAGTATACGCATCCGAAAATGCCTTCACACCCTCTTCTTCCAGTTCAGCGGTCACCTGCTTGAGTGATATACCCAGGTCTTCCAGTTTAGTGATAATGTCTTGCGCTTCGTCAATATCTTTTCTTATCGTTATTTCTACAACGCCATGGTCCAGGAACGCCTCCAGCGTCGCTGGCGGTACCGTGTTTACCGACTCCGGTGCGATCAATTCTTCCACGTACATCACATCCCGATAAGCCGGGTTCTTTGTGCTGGTAGATGCCCATAATGGTCGCTGCACATGAGCACCTTGCTTCTCAAGTATTTTGAATCGTATTCCAGTGAATTGCTCTTCGAATTTCCTGTACGCCAATCTCGCGTTAACGATGGCAGCTTTTCCCGCGAGCTTTATAAAATCATCGGGAGCGAGCGTATCCTTATTGACCAATTCCTGTAATTTGGTATCGATTTTCGTATCTATCCTCGAGACGAAGAAAGAAGCCACTGAAGCGATATCATTAATCGACCGCCCCTGCTTCACCCTATCCTCGAGCCCGGCAATGTAAGCCTCCATCACATCCCCGTACCTGTCGATGGAGAATATCAAGGTCACATTGACGTTGATACCAGCAGCAATCGTTTTCCTGATGGCAGGAATTCCCTCTCTTGTCGCCGGAATTTTTATCATCAGGTTGGGCATTTTGACCCTCTGCCACAACTTTTGTGCTTCTTCTATTGTCCTATCCGTGTCGTAAGCGAGTAGAGGGTTCACTTCAAGGCTGACAAAACCATCCGCTCCTTTTGAAGCCTCATAAAGTGGAAGAAATAGCTCCGCGGCTTTTTGGATATCTTCAACAGCCAACTGCCAGAAAATTTCCTCACTATCCAATCCAGCCCAGGCCATGGGTTTGAGCGTTACATCGTAATCATTGGAGGTCGCAATCGCTTTTTGGAATATGCTGGGATTGGATGTGATTCCCCTGATCTTCCCGGTACGAATCATGTCTTCTATGCTTCCATCAAATAACTTGGACCGCTCAATGTTGTCATACCATAGAGATTGACCGGAGCGTTGAACATCTTCAATTATTGTCATTATCTAAATACCTTCTTGTATCCAATTTTCTTACAGCTTTTTATGCATTATTCTCTAGTTTGTGGATCTTTTCAACCCTGCGCAGAAACCTGCCTTCTCCGATGAACTTTGCTAAAAGGAATTTTTCCACGATATCTTTAACAAGTTCAATGCCCACAATCCTGCTGCCAATGCATAAAACATTCATATTATCGTGTTCTACCCCCTGGTGAGCTGAATAAGTATCGTGACAAACACAAGCATATACGCCTTTGATCTTATTTGCTGCAACACAAACTCCTACACCTGATCCACAGATAAGCACACCTCGATCTGCCTGTTTATCTTGAATGGCTTTACCAACTTTTGCGGCGTAATCCGGGTAGTCCACCGGTTCCTGGTTATAGGTACCAAGATCAATAACATCGTGTCCCAACTGATTGGATCAGGTTGATGATTTCATCTTTAATTGTGAATCCCGCGTGATCTGCTGCTATCGCTATACGCATATTTACCTCTTTTTATCCAATAATTTTCTTGCAAGATCGTATACATTTTCTATCGTAAATCCGAATTTTTCCATCAAGATCTGATAGGGTGCCGATGCGCCATATTGCTCGATGCTGAGCACTTCACCCTCGTCTCCCGTCCATTCGTGCCATCCCTGACCAATACCCATTTCCACGGCGAGCCGCTTCTTAACCTGTTGCGGTAGAACAGAATCCTGGTATTCCTTTGGGGTATTTTTTGAACAATTCCCAGCTTGGGAATGAGACCAATCGCACCCGGTGCTTTTCTGCAGCCAGTTTTTGACCCGCCGCCACGATCAGGCTCACTTCTGAACCTGATGCCATTAAGATGATCTCCGGGGTTCCCTCTCCTCCAAGGTCCGCCAGAACATATGCCCCCTTTTGCAGTCCGCTTACCGCTGCGTAAACGTTTCGATCCAGCGTGGGGACAGCCTGGCGTGTTAATGCGATCAGCGTCGGACCATCTTTCTTTTCTATGGCTGCCCGCCAGGCTTCACTTGTTTCATTCGCATCCGCCGGACGGATTACCGTGAGATTGGGGATGGCTCTCAATGCTGCCAGCTGCTCAACCGGCTGATGAGTTGGTCCATCCTCTCCCAGTCCAATACTGTCATGGGTCATCACCCATATCGATTGCAGGTGAGAAAGTGCCGAAATTCGAATGGCTCCGCGCATGTAATCAGTGAAAACCAGGAAAGTGGCACCGTAAGGTACAAATCCCCCGTGATACGCCAACCCGTTTACGATAGCGCCCATGCCATGTTCACGCACACCGAAATGCAGGTAGCGTCCTGAATGATTATCTTTCTGAAATGCTGAACTGCTTTTTATCCACGTGTTATTGGATGGGGTGAGGTCTGCCGATCCCCCCACAAGTTGAGGTAAAACACTTTCAATCGCGTTGATAACCTGTCCTGATGCCGCTCTCGTTGCAATTCCCTTTTCATCAGCTGCGAATTTCGGCAGGTTTTGATGCCAATTATGCGGTAACACCTTGGTTATTCTGGTTTCGAGTTCATTCCACGCATCCGGGTATGAAATAGCATATTCTTCTGCGTGTTTTTTCCAATTTTTTGCTGTTTGTTTTGCCAGATCTGAAACGTTCCGGAAAAAACGTTGCACATCATCGGGAATAAAGAAATCAGGCTGCAAAGGCCACCCCAACTTCTCCTTTGCCCCATTTAATTCATCTGTGCCAGGAGGTTCACCGTGTGCTTTTGCGGTATCCTGCCTTGTCGGTAATCCGTAGCCTATGTGGGTCCGGCATATGATCAGTGACGGCCTGGGATCCTTTTTCGCCTGTTTTATCGCTTTATCAATCTCACTAATATTATTCCCATCTTCTACGGACAACACCTGCCAGCCATAGGCTTCGAAACGCTTTCCCCGGTCTTCAGTAAAGGACAGAGAAGTTGACCCGTCAATGCTTATGCGATTATCATCGTAACAATAAATGATCTTCCCCAACTGCCAATGACCCGCCAGTGAAGCGGCTTCAGAACTGACTCCTTCCATCAGGTCGCCATCAGTAACAATTCCATACACGAAATGATCGATTAATTTCTTTCCGGGTCGGTTGTATTGATTCGCGAGCATCGCCTCGGCGAGGGCCATGCCAACACCATTGGCAAAACCCTGCCCGAGTGGTCCAGTTGTTGTTTCCACGCCGGGTGTGTGGCCATATTCCGGGTGACCGGGAGTTTTAGATCCCCACTGCCTGAATTGTTTCAACTCGTCCAGTGAAAGGTCAAAACCCGTTAGGTGCAGCAGGCTGTACAACAACATGGACCCGTGTCCTCCGGAAAGTATGAACCTGTCACGATCCCACCAGTCCGGATTTCCCGGGTCAAACTTGAGGTGACGAGTCCAAATGGTGAAGGCGATCGCAGCCGTCCCCATGGGTAATCCCGGGTGACCGGAATTTGCTTTTTGCACCGCATCAGCCGAAAGAAACCTGATTGTATTGATTGCTTTTTGCTCGATTATTGTCATCTTCCCTCCGCGTTTCAATACAGTATTTTACCATCTGGTACTAAAACAGCCGGTACTTTGGATACCGGCTGTTTTGGATCATTAGTCTGACTTGTCTAAATTCGCGTTCTATTTAGCCTGAGACTGTTACTGACCACAAAAACGCTGCTGAAGGCCATCGCTCCGGCTGCCAGCATTGGATTAAGGAATCCCAATGCTGCGGCAGGGATGAGGATGACATTATAAAAGAACGCCCAGAAAAGGTTTTGCCTGATCGTTCTCAGGATCTTTCTTGAAAGTGATATTGCTTTGACTACACCCATGAGATCGCCACCAATCAACGTGACGGGTGCCGCCGCCATCGCCACATCTGTGCCGGTACCGATGGCGATGCCCAGATCTGCCTGGGCGAGTGACGGAGCATCATTGATACCATCTCCCACCATCGTCACAACCCTACCCTCGTCCTGTAACTTTTTTATCTCGTTGATTTTTCCTTCTGGTAATACACCGGCGATGACCTTGTCAATTCCCGCCTGGCTGGCGATATTGACCGCAGTTTGATAGTTATCCCCGGTCAACATGATGACATCCAATCCTAATGCCTTTAACGCTTCGACAGCCTTCCGGGAAGTATCTCTTATCGTATCCGCTACAGCGACTCCTCCAATCATTTTCTGCATTTTTGCTATAGCCATGATTGTTTTTCCCTGCTTCTGATACGATTCAAATGCATCTGAGAATCCCTCAACTTCAATACCTTCATTTTTCATGAAATCAATCGTTCCCACAAGCACTTGGATGCCATCGATTTCAGCGCTCACCCCTTTGCCGGGTATGGCTCTAAAGTTTGTTGGTTCTGTCAATACCAAACCCAAGTTTCCAGCTTCAGCGATAAGAGCTTCACCTACCGGGTGTTCACTACCTTTTTCTACGCTTGCAGACAACCTTAGCAATTCTGCATTCGAGATATTCTGGTCAAAAGAAAAAATATCTGTCACAACTGGCATTCCTTTTGTGATGGTTCCTGTTTTATCCAGCACAACCACGTCGGTCTTACCAGCACGCTCCAGTGCTTCACCTGAGCGGAAAAGGATGCCCATTTCGGCACCGCGACCGGTACCCACCATAACCGCTGTTGGGGTTGCCAATCCCATCGCGCAAGGGCACGCGATTACCAATACTGCGACCATGTTGATCAATGCTCTTGTTAATCCTGTCGTTTCGTGCATATCGCCAGCGTTGGGATTGATAATAAGCCAAAGGAGAAATGTGATCGCGGCGATCAATATCACGATCGGTACAAACACACTTGAAACCTGATCCGCGAGTTTTTGGATCGGTGCTTTCGTCTCCTGTGCTTTTTCCACCAGCCTGATAATCTGCGCGAGTACGGTATCCTTTCCAACGCGTAGGGCTTTCATTTTTATCAAACCAAATTTGTTGAGTGTCGACCCCGTGACCTCGTCTCCTGGTTTCTTATCAACAGGTATTGACTCCCCGCTGATCATCGATTCATCCACAGAGGTCACACCCTCAAGAATCAATCCATCCACGGGAATTTTCTCTCCGGGTTTTACAACCAGGAGATCACCAGGAATTACATTCTCCAGAGGAATTTCCGCTTCGACTCCTTCGCGTATTACGCGGGCGTTTTTGGGTTTCATCGCCTGTAATTTCCGTATCGCAGCGCTGGTATTCCCTTTCGCTCTGGATTCAAGATATTTACCCAACCTGACCAACGTGATGATCACTGCTGATGTTTCGAGATATGGATGTCCCGGCATAAAGCCTAAAATGATGGGGATCGAGTAAAAATACGCGACCGATGAGCCTAAGGCAATGAGCACATCCATGTTGGCGGAACCACCGCGTAGCGAATGGTAAGCTCCCACATAAAACTGCCACCCAACATAGAATTGAACCGGTGTTGCCAGGGCCAGCAGAAGATAATTCAGCCATGGCGATTCCGTAATAGCTTGAGGAAGTAGACCGAAGTCTCGCAGCATCGATAAGACGAAAATAGGGACCGTCAAAACCAGCCCGGTAATCAACAACCGTCGCTGCTGACTGGTTTCCCGCTGCCGGGCTTGTTCCTCTTCTTCACCGAGTACACTACCTACAACTGTGAACTCAAGCCCAAATGACCTGATTCTATCAACCAGCACATCCCTAGAGATGATAGTTGGGATATACGAGATCAGGATCCTTGAGCTTGAAACGTTGACCGATATTGAGCGTACTCCCTCGATCTGGCCAATATGACTTTCAAGACGGACAGCATCACCCGTGTCACCTAAACGTGGCGCAAGCAAAACGAGTTCATTTGTCGCGATTCCATAACCTGCTTTGATGACCTTTTGTGTAATCGCTGCCAACTCTAGCAGCGTAGGATCATAAGTTATTGTCGCCTTTTCAGTAACAAGGTTTACAGACGTCTCTTCAACCCCCTCCAATTTTCTGACATTCCGCTCTATTGTTGCCACGCAATTGGCACAGGTCATCCCGGTAATGGGAATAATTACCTGTTTCATTGTGACGATCCTTTCATAGAACCAAGGGTTATGCTTTTTCTACGGGGTAATTGATCTCCTGTAGAAGTTGCTCGATTTTTTGTGTTGTTGCCGGGGAGTCAAACTGGACGTTGACGAGCTTAGTGTCAATATCAACGTCGACGGCCTTCACGCCATCCATGTCTGCTAGTTCCATTTTGATCGTGTGAACGCAATGTCCGCAATGGATGCTTGTAATTTTGTAAGTAATATTTTCCATTTACCACCTCTCATAATTACTATTTTACCATTTCGGACTGTTTATGTCCAATATATCTGCCTTTCCTTTTACATCCTACTTGACATCTGTTTATTTTCCTCATAGGATATAGGTTAAGTATCATGAGGAATAGTAAATGTCTCTAACCGGAAAAACAATCATCATCACAGGAGCGGCGCGCCGTCTCGGTAAATGCCATTGCCCTGGCTTGCGCTCATAACGGCGCGGATATCATACTTCACTATCGCGAATCATCCCACGAGGTTGAGGCGACTTCCAATGAAATTGAAAGGATTGGAGGGAAAAGCTGGATCATTCAGGCAGACCTGTCAGACACCAACGCGGTAGAAGAGCTTATGGCGCAGGCAATCTCTCATTCCAGTATTTTTGGACTCATTAACAACGCTTCCATATTTAAATCCATTGGTTTCATGGATACAACAATTAATGATTGGAATGAGCATATACGCGTCAATCTCACAGCACCATTCCTGTTAACACAGGCGTTTGCCCGGCAGTATTCATTAACCGATCCCGGCCGTGTAGTGAACCTGGTGGACTGGCGCGCGCTGCGACCCGGCAGGGACCATTTCCCTTATACAATCAGCAAGGCTGCCCTCGTTGCTCTCACCAAATCGACAGCGCTAAATCTTGCTCCGCGTATCAACGTCAACGCCATCGCGCTTGGCGCAATATTGCCACCGGAAGATGAGCCGGAAAATCCAAACTTGATGAAAAACATCCCGCAGAAACGATGGGCAGAGTTGGATGAATTGACGCAGACGGTCCTGTTTCTGCTTGACGGACCGGATTACATCACTGGCGAGGTCATCCACCTGGATGGCGGGCGCCACCTGGTATAAAGGAGTTCACATGGATGAAATATTTATCGAAGACCTATTGATTCGCAGTGTGATTGGAATTTCTGACCGGGAACGCGAGCAACCCCAGGACATCCTGGTGAATATCACCATATTCACAGATACATCCAACGCCGGTCAGTCCGACAATGTAAACGAAAGCGTCAATTACCGCACCGTGGCAAAGAAAGTGCTGGCTCACACAGAGAAGGTCAATCGCTATACCGTTGAGGCACTGGCTGCAGACATCGCCGATATTTGTTTACAGGAAACAGGCGTTTCTGGTGTACGCGTAAAAGTGGAGAAACCCGGCGCGGTTCGTTTTTCCAAATCGGTCGGCGTTCTCATTACGCGCATGAAATAATGAACAACGATGAATCGCATTTTTTTGATATTGGGATCCAATATAGATCCGGAAATCAATATTCCGCTCGCGCTTAAATATTTGAGTCTCGATCCCGCTATTACCCTGGTTCGCTCGTCGAGTACCTGGCGCACAAAACCTGTAGGCAGTTGCTGCACAGATTTTTTAAATACCGCCGTATTGATAAAAACTTTACTTGATCCCAATGTCACTCAAAATGAATATTTTGACCGCAATTGAAAAAAGAATGGGAAGGGTGAGAACAATAGACAAGAATGCGCCGCGGACGATCGACCTGGACATTGTTGCTGTAAATGACGCTGTTGTGGATATGGATATTTTTAAGTTTGACCACCTCATTTTCCCCCTCGCTGAGATTGCTCCTGATTTGTGTGATCTGGAAAATCAGCGGTCACTTACCGATATCGCGCGAGAGAGAGAACATTTCACGCACGCTGTGCGTGTTGACCATCCCGGCTACTTCATCCGGCTGAAAAGACCCGTGACAAGATTTGTTAATTCCTCTGAACGATCAGAATTGTTGACTAACAGAGCTAAATCATTCAGACTATCTTCATAATAATTTCTGGCTATTGCCAGTGTCTCGTTTTGAATCCCATGCTCCAGTAATTTCTCCTTGATCCAGGTTACATCATCCCGTGCTAAACGGGTTGTGGCTGATCCAGTAATCCCGAATTTCCGGCAGGTTTTCCAGCGCGAATTGAACTGGAAAAGTCTTTTTCCGGTCCAAAAGATCACTTTCGGCTGATTTTCCAGTTACTTCATCCATCCCCCATATTCCCAGGTAATCATCCTGAACCTGGAATGCCAGCCCAACTTTTCTTCCCAATTCAAAAAAATTAGCTATCTCGATTTCTGTTTTCTCTGCCAACAGCGCGCCTAGTGTAAAACTGGCTGAAAATAAGGCGCTGGTTTTTCCTTCCACCATGCGCCAGTAATCGTTCAGGTTAACTTCCTCCGCTTTTTCGTGCGTAAGATCCATAAATTGCCCCCGGGTAAGATCAAAAGTTGCCTGGTGCAATATCTTAGATGCCGCGAGTACTGTTTGGGGTAGATAATGGTTGGTTAATTCGAGCAATGAAAGATTCGCAAGGGCCAGTATTGCATCGCCTGTATTGATCGCCTGCGCTTCTCCGTATTTAACCCAGACCGTATCCCTCCCGCGCCGTTTCTGACTACGATCCTGGATATCGTCATGAACAAGAGAAAAATTGTGGATCAACTCAATCGCGACCGCCGCAGGAACTGCCTGCCGCCATTCTCCACCTAGTGCATTAGTGGTTAGCAGAAGGATGAGCGGGCGTATGCGTTTGCCGGTCAATTGATTATCAAATCGAGAGCCATCCCAGCCCAGCTGGTAGAGGATCATTTCAGCGTACGCTGGTGGGAACCCAAATGTACGTGAAGTGACGCAGTCGTGCAACGATTCATCAAGGACACCCCAGATGTCATCGATAAGGGTGATTTTTCCCATGGTTTATTCGGACCTGTGAAAAATGGGGGTTTTAGAAAGCGAGGGTATGTCAGCTGCTCCAGCTGCAAACATGGTGATCATTAACTCAAGTCTAATCTCTTCAATGAGAGCCATAACAGATTCTAATGACTCATAGGCCGCCAGGAGGAATGGTCTAGCAATGCCTGCAATGCCCGCTCCCAGCGCGATCGATTTGGCGATCTCCATACCACCGGTAATCCCGCCGGAAGCGATCAATGGAATTCCTTGCAGTCCTTCCCTGATATGTTTAATGGCATCAGCGGTTGGATTCCCCCAGTCCCTGAATTTTTCAGCGATCCTGTAATACTTGGCATCCCTGCTGCGGAACTTTTCAACTTCAGACCACGAGGTTCCCCCTGCGCCTGCCACATCGATTGCGGAGACGCCAAGGTTGATCAGTCTTTTTGCTGTCTCCAGCGTGATCCCCCAGCCCACTTCCTTGATGATTACTGGTACTTTCAACTTTTTACAAACTTCCCCAATCTTCTTTTCCAGACCTGAAAAATCCGTCTGACCCTCTGGCTGTAATGCCTCCTGCAGCGGATTGAGATGCAGTATTAGCGCGTCCGCTTCAAGCAAGTCAACCGCTTTTTGGCACTCTGTCACAGCATATCCATAGTTCAACTGTACAGCCCCGATATTGGCGAACAAAGGAATGCCAGGAGCGATTTTTCTCAAGGTGGATGACTTACCCGGCTCGCCACTTTCCAGTTGCGCGCGCTGTGAGCCGACCCCCATGGCTATGCCTGTTGCCTGCGCGGCTTCAGCCAGGATATCGTTGATATGGTTCCCCTTTGAAGTTCCGCCGGTCATTGAGGAGATTATCAACGGTAGTTTGAATTCTAAACCGAGGAAACTTGTGTCTGTTGAGATATCCTTCAAACGAATTTCAGGCAACGCCTGGTGAACAAACGAATAATCCTTAAAACCTGTTAGGCGACCTGATCGAACATCCTTATCCAGGTTGATGTTGATATGTTCATCTTTACGCTTTTCAACGTCACTCATTGCACTGAGTATACCAAATACGATGATAAAATAAATCGAATTGCAGACTTGACAGAAAGTTCAGGTTAGTTACAATTCAATTATCATTCAATAAAGTCCATCCAGGAGGTTACGAGATGAGTGACACATATGAAAAAGTACGGGAAGTGATTGTTGAAGTCTTAAAGGTTGATGTTGCAGAGGTCAAAGAAGACACCCGCTTTGTAGAAGACCTGAAAGCGGATTCAATGGACCAGTTTTTTCTAATTGACGGTTTTTGTGAAAAATTTGAGATCAACATCAATGACGAGGACGCCAGGTCTATAAAAACCGTGGCGGATGCTGTAAGTTACATCGACTCTCATTCGAAATAGATTTTTTAACAGGAAGGGGTAATGACACCTCTTCCTGTTTTATATTAATTCCGCAATCTGTTCCGGGAATGCTGCAACCTTTACCCCTACTGACTTTAATTTTTCTATCTTTTCGGCTGCGGTCCCGCTGCCACTTTCAACGATTGCGCCGGCATGACCCATTCGCTTTCCGGGGGGAGCCGAAATACCAGCGATAAAAGCAGCCACGGGTTTGGTCATCTGCCGTGCGACGAAATCAGCCGCCAGTTCTTCATCATTTCCACCAATCTCCCCGATCATCACAACAGCATCTGTTTTTGCGTCTGCCTCAAACAGCTCAAGTACATCCACAAACCCCATTCCCTTTACCGGGTCCCCACCTATGCCCACACAGGTCGAAACTCCCTTGTTTACCTTGTAAAGGGAATACAGAACTTCATAGGTTAACGTACCGGATCGAGAAACCACCCCGATGTTTCCTGGTTTGGAGATATTACCCGGGATGATGCCTATTTTTACCTCGCCGGGTGTGAGGATACCTGGACAGTTCGGACCAATGAGACGCGTTTTTTTCCCTTTTAGATACTCCTTTACGCGCATCATGTCCAGCACCGGTACTCCTTCTGTGATGCACACCACCAGTTCCATCTTGGCGTCAATGGCTTCGAAGATGGCATCAACCGTGTACCTGGCAGGCACAAAGATGACGGACGCGTTGGCCCCGGTTACCTCCACAGCATTCTTAACCGTGTCAAAAACGGGGATCTTGCCGTCGAGAACCCAATCTCCACCTTTACCCGGGCTCACCCCGGCGACAATATTCGTGTTGTAGAACATCATTTGCTGAGAGTGGAACAGTCCTTCATTGCCGGTAATCCCTTGTACGAGCAGCCGCACCTTGTTGTTAACCAATATGCTCATGCTGCACCCTCCTTAACCAGGGCAGTCACCTTTTTTGCGCCATCAATAAGTGAGTCGGCATAAACAAGAGACGAACCTTCCAAAATTTTCCGCGCCTTATCTTCGTTTGTACCGACGAGCCGGGCGACGATTGGCATGTTTGGAGCAACCTGAGAACAGGCAATTACCAAGCCTTCAGCGACTTCATCACAACGTGTAATTCCCCCGAAAACATTAACGAGGATCGCTTTCACATTTGTATCGGCAAGGATGAGCCGTAATGCGGCAGCTACTTTTTCTGATGATGCGCCTCCTCCAATATCCAGGAAATTCGCGGGTTCTCCACCAAATTGCTTTATGATATCCATGGTCGCCATAGCCAACCCCGCGCCGTTGACCATGCATCCGATATTGCCGTCCATTTTTACAAACGAAACCCCGAATTTTCGACCCTGGGTCTCCGACCAGTCTTCGCCGTCGATGTCTCTCAAATCCGCCAGTTCCGGGTGCCTGAACAAGGCGTTCTCGTCCAGGTCGATCTTGGCATCGAGCGCGATCAACTGGTTTTCAGACGTAATGACCAGTGGGTTAATTTCAGCCAGCGTCGCATCGCAGTCAACATATATTTTCCACAAGGCGTAAATAATTTCACCAAATTGACGCCAAAATCTCCGCGGTAGGTCTATGCTCAATGCGATATCCCGCACCTGGTAATCCCGCATTCCCAATAATGGATCGATCTCCATTTTTGCGATCTTTCCGGGGGTTTTCCTGGCTACTTCCTCGATATCCACACCCCCCGCTCCAGAAGCGATAAGCACGGGTCTTTGCGCACTTCGGTCGTTGGTGATTCCCAGGTAGATTTCCTTGCTGATGGAAATCGCTTCGTCCACCAGCACTTTTCTCACCGGTAGATCCTTGATCTTCATTGATAAAATTTGGGTCGTGACTTCTTCTGCCTCTTCCGGGGACTTTACCAGACGGATACCACCGGCTTTCCCCCTGCTCCCGGCTAATACCTGGGCTTTGATCACTACCTTCCCGCCCAACTCCTGGCATATCTGCCTGGCCTCACTGGCTGAGGCGGCGATCCCTCCTTTTGGAATCGGGATATTGTATTTCGCATAAAGGTGCTTTGCCTGATATTCGTGAAGTTTCATTCCACCACCTGTTTTGAAATGGTCAACCCATAGAATTATACCCGTAATGAAAAAAGCCCGGATCAGCTCCGGGCTTCTTTGCCAGATTTGTTATGTTAACTCTTCAGGAATGCTTCGAGTGATTCCTTGCTGATGCGGTATCCCTCGCCGATCTTTCTTGCTTTCAAATCACCAGCAGTGATGGCTGCCAATACATCGGCTTCTGCTACTTTGAGGATATTCGCCACTTCGGCAGGTGTCATCACTGACGGGATGGCTGCGGATGCAGCCTGAGCAGCTCCCGCGCCGCCTGCCGCCTGGCTGGTACCGATACCCTGCAGCGATTGTGAAAGCACGTTACCGATACCCAGCCCTGCACCGATGCCAGCGGTGAGACCAGCTCCGCCGCCTTCGTTGCGTGCGGCTTCGCGCATCGCGTCAGAGGCCTGCAGTTGGGCGTAGGTCGCCATATCCAGCATACCCATGGCGCGCAGCTCTTCGGCCGATTTGTCAGAAGGTTTGAGGCTGCCGATGTAGAAACTCTTGAGGAGTAAACCTAACGCGGCGAAATCCTCCTGCGCCTTGACGCGAACGCCGGTACCGAGTTCTTCAGTGAGACCAATCATTTCCAGAACGTTCTTTGTCCCGCCGGTCTCTGCCAACAGATCCTGGATCTTGGAAAGCAGCATCGTGCGCAGCCGATTCTCGATATCCACCATCCGGTATGTGCCCTGAGCGCCGACCACCTGGGTGACAAATTGCTGCGCGTCAGCGACCTGGAAGCTGTAAGTGCCAAAACCCTGCAGTAAAGCAATTCCGAGACCAACGCCTGCGTTGCGGACGAGGATGGGCTGTGGTGTGCCCCATTTGCGGTCGACAAATTCGCGCATGGATACGTAATAGACCTCTGCCGTAAAAGGTGTGCGGTCGTTGAAGGCTTTGCCGACCAGGTCGATCAACAGTGGGATGTTCGCGGTAACGATCGTGTGCCGACCTGGACCAAACACATCCAGCGCGTGCCCGTCACGCATGAACACCACACGCTGAGATTCCCGTACGATGATCTGTGAACCGATGCGCAGGTCTGCCACACCGGTTTCAGGGAAGCGGTGTACCAACTCATCGCTCATCTCGCTTGGATACTCAACTACATCAAAAATTCTCGCCATCTGATTACTCCCTTGTTCTAGATAATCTGATTATGCCATTCGGCGCATTACTGGCCGAATTTGAACAACTCTGAGCGCTGGTTGAACGCGTCCAGGCAGTCCTGGGCTTTCTGGTTCACATTGCGAATCGCCGCCGGGAATCCGTCGCTGCCAACACTGGCCTCCAGGTTGTCGATTGCTCCGGCAACTTCATCTGATAATTCCATCAGGGTCAGGTCATACTGGTAAACCTTGTCCAGTTCCGCTTCGTTAACCTTCACCGCGTCAAAGAACCCGGAATAACCATAAACCGCGGTCTTTACCCTATCGATGAACTGGCGCAGCCTGATGGCGCCGACTTCGATTTCGTCCATCACATCCAGGTGACCGCCGGTAATGAGGTCACGCTGCACGCTGGAGAGCCGGGCCCACTGCGCCTGGAATTTATCTGCGATCGTCTCGCGCAGCAGCTTATCCGCGGAGCGCCGGTCAGCCCGGGCGTAATACCCTTTGAATCCCGGCAGTTTCGCGATCAACTTTTTCAGCGCGTCCTGTTGGGAAACCACACGTTCTAAAAGATCACTCATCAGATTCCTCCATAAAGTTGATGATCAATTTCTAACCTTATCAATGTTAGATACACCATATATTATACGGAAATATTGCCAAATGGGAGCAATCGGTTTGCATATTTATCATGTAAAATTCTTTCGTTTATTGCTATACTGAAAATACATTATTCGATTATATAGTAAAGGATTTATCATGTTATCAATAGTTTCTGAAAAAGGGCAAGGTCTGGTGGAGTACGCCTTGATTATCGTCCTCATTGCTGTGGTGGTGATTCTGGCAGTTGAGATTTTTGGTACAACGCTGACGAATACTTTTGACTATATCAATACACGATTGGCCGAATTGTAATTGGTGCAATTTTCGTTAACTGCGTCTGTAAGTTGATTGTAATGTACCATCAGGAGTTTTTGTTATATAGTATATAAAACTGGATCAAAAATTCTTAAAGAAAGGAGGATAAATCCCATGTTATTCGCAGCGCAAGAGAAAGGCCAAGGTTTAGTTGAGTACGCATTGATTATTGTTTTGATCGCGATTGTTGTAATAGTAGCCGTAACTGCTCTGGGTGGTCGAGTCCAGAATGTTTTCGAGGAAATTACCGATGGTCTTGAAGGGGCCGGCGGATGAGGTCTGAATAAGCTCATCCTCATATAAACAAAAATAAGAAAGGCTATATATTAGGCCTTTCTTATTTGTTAAGTTGAATAAGTGGAGAATTGTTGCTAACTTACTCAGTATACTTGCTAATTGCCGTATAATTAACCTGATATTCCCTGTTCATCAACTGATTCCAGGAGGGCTCGATGGCTGCTTTGAAAAAACGTTCCGGAAGAATTGTCATATACATACTACTGATACTTCTGGTTGCTTCACTTCTGGCGTATGTGATGCTCAGCAGGAATAGAGGAAGTTCCCCCGGCGAGGTCGCGGCTACCCCCAACCCGGCGTTCGAGATGGTGGATATCGTGGTCGCCTCCCAGTTTATCCCCCGCGGTGCGATCATCACCAGCGAAGTTTTAACGACCATCGGTTTTCCGAAGAACCAGCTGGTACAGGGCACTTTCTTTACTTCAATTGACGACGCCATCGGTACCAAGGCCAAGTACAACATCGACCCCGCGGTACCGCTTACTTCCAGCATGGTGATCCATGAAGGCAGCCGGTTCACTGGCTGCTTTCGATATCCCCGCCGGCATGACCGCCTATTCCCTGGCTGTCAGCCCCGAAACCGCTGTAGCCTACGCACCGCAGCAGGGAGACCACGTGATGGTGGTTGGCTGTATGCTGCTTACGGATGTGGACAGTAGTTTCCAAACTCGCCTGCCTAATGACACCGTTATTACCTTCGGCGCTCAATCCACTGCAGCAGAACCCAGCGGTGCTATATCGTTGGGTGTTCAAGCCGGAGCACCATTCATCGATGGCGATGCCATATCCCGCGGTCGCTTTGAGCTGGAGAGTACTGTCAATCAACCCATATACGTATTACCCTCAGAAGTCCAGCGGCCGCGCCTGGTGTGCCAGTCTGTGATACAGGACGCCATGGTGTTGAATGTTGGCATGTTCGCCTTGGAGGCAGAGAAAGCAGGCAGCGCGGTTGCTGAACCAACACAAGTTGTGATAGATGAGGAATCCCCGGCACCCGCCGGTCCAGCCTATCCAGGCTCGATCACCATCATTGTTTCACCGCAGGACACGCTGATCCTGAATTATCTCTCACTTGCCGGCGCGAAACTATCCCTAGCGCTCAAAAGCGCGGGAGACACCGCACCCTACACCACCGACCCGGTTACGCTGCAATACATCATGGACCAAAAGAATATCCCCGCGCCGGTCAAACTGCCCTTTGGCGTGGAACCCCGTGTGGATACCCTCGTCTTCCCCACATTCGAACCCTATATCCTGGACCAACCCTAACAATATCAGATCCGGTATATCAGCATAATCCTGGAGATTGAATGACCGAGCAGGAAAAAATTACAGTAGTCGTTGTCGATGACATTGCTGAATCGCGTGAAATGATCCTGCGCATGCTTCAATTTGAACCTTCGATTGAAGTAATTGGCACGGCCCGCTCAGGCATCGAAGCCATCGAGCAGGCGCAGCAATTGAAACCCGATGTGATGGTGATGGATATCAACATGCCGGATATGGATGGCATTGCCGCTACGGAAGCTATCAGGAAAAAAGTGCCGTTCATCCAGGTTGTCATTTTATCCGTGCAGAATGATCCCAACTACATGCGCCGCGCGATGCTTGCTGGTGCCCGTGATTTCCTATCCAAACCGCCGCTGATCGATGACCTGACGACCGCTGTAAGGCGCGCAGGTGACCTCGCTTTCGAAGAAAAAACCAAATATACCGTTGCTCCATTTCAAACCAACGGTGCACAGACGACGATACCGGTTGGCATGGTCCTGCCTAACCTGCCCTCAGGCAAGATCATCGTGGTGTACAGCCCCAAAGGCGGAGTGGGCAGCACCACAATTGCAACCAACCTTGCTACCGTTCTGAACACTAATGACAACAAGGTAGTCCTTGTCGATACCAATCTATTATTTGGTGATGTCGCGGTCTTCCTGAACGAAAATACGCGTAACACTTTCCTCGAGTTGCTGGAACATTCTGAGGAACTGGATCCGGAGATAATTGAAGATGTAATGGCGGTCAACCAGAAAACCGGCATCCATATCATGACAGCACCAAAACAGCCTGAATTGAACGACGCTGGAAAAGGCGAATCGATTACACGGATATTGACTTATATGCGCCAGTTATATGGTTATATCATTGTCGATACTTCCACCTATCTCACCGACCTGGTGCAATCCTGCCTGGATATTGCTGACCTGATTATCCTCATCACGACCCAGGATATTCCAGCGATCAAAAACGTCCACCAATTCCTTTCCCTGGCCGATGCCTCCGGGATTGGCAGAGATCGCATTCTCTTCGTGATGAACCGTTATGACCGCCGCGTGGCGATCACACCAGAAAGGATTGGAGATACGCTGAAACAACCCATCCAGGTAACCATACCCTACGAAGACCGTATCATCAGCAATTCCGTCAATCGTGGAATTCCCTTTGTTCTTGAGAATAAGAATCTGTTATCCACCAAAGCGATTCACGCCCTCGCTGACCTGGCCAAAGAACGTGTCCATCCTGAAAAAGTTATTCCCTCTTCCTGAAATGAGGAATTAATTTAATGTCCATATTAAGACGTATCCAGACTAACGATAACCAGGCAACCGGTTTGCAGAATGGTTCATCAGACGGACAAACCGCTTCTTCCCCTCCACCCAGGCGCAGTCTTAACACTGCAGCCCAGGCGAATCAGGATACCTACCAGGACCTTAAAACACGCGTCCAGAATAAACTGTTGTCTGAGTTGGATCCAAGCGTGGATGTCACCAGGGTCAATGAAGTACGAAAAACGATCCAGGACCTTTTTGACCAGATCCTGGTGGAGGAGAATTTTGTCCTCTCCCGTACAGAGAAGAACCGCCTGTTTGAACAGATCGCAGCTGAGATTCTCGGTCTTGGACCCCTGCAGCCGCTTCTTGAAGATGACACGATAACAGAAATTATGGTCAACGGTGCACGCAACATCTATGTTGAACGTCGTGGCAAGATCACACGGCTGCCGCTGACATTCGAGAATGATGAACATGTCATGCGCATCATCGAAAGGATTGTCTCGCCTCTCGGCAGGCGGGTAGATGAATCCAGCCCTTATGTGGATGCCCGACTTCCTGATGGATCCCGTATTAATGCCATCATATCACCCGTATCGCTTGTCGGCCCGGTACTGACAATCCGTAAATTCGCCCGCATTCCATTTACCGTAGACCAACTTGTCCAGCTTGGAACCCTCACCCCAGAATCCATTCAATTCCTCGATGCCTGCGTAAAAGCGAGGATCAACGTTGTCATTTCCGGTGGCACCGGCTCTGGAAAAACAACGCTGCTGAACGTCCTTTCCGGTTTTATCCCTTCCGATGAACGCATCATCACGATAGAGAATGCTGCGGAGCTGCAACTGCGGCAGGAGCACGTTGTTACGCTAGAATCCAGACCGCCAAATATTGAGGGTAAGGGTGAAATTACCATCCGTAACCTGGTGATTAACGCGCTGCGTATGCGCCCCGACCGCATCATTGTTGGCGAGATCCGCGATGAAGCCGCCCTGGATATGCTGCAGGCAATGAACACCGGTCACGATGGTTCGATGACTACCTGCCACTCCAACACCCCGCGCGACAGCCTGTCGAGGATTGAGACCATGACCATGATGGCCGGCATGGAATTACCGGTGCGCGCCATCCGGGAGCAGGTTAGTTCCGCCATTGACCTTGTGGTTCACCAGGAACGTTTGCGAGATGGCAGCCGTAAAGTAGTGAACATCACCGAAGTATCGGGTATGGAGGGCGAAGTCATCACCATGACGGATATTTTCGTCTTCGAACAACTAAGTTACGAAAACAACCGGGTCATCGGACGCCTGCACCCAACCGGATTGCGCCCCAAGTTTTATGACAAAATTGAAGCCTCCGGTATTCATCTGCCACCTTCCGTGTTTGGGATCGGTATGCGAAGGTGACCCTGTAAAAGGTTATACATGGACCCTGTAATCTTCTTGTGGATAACTGGAATTTTGTTAGCGGCCTTGATTGGTCAGGGTGTTTATCTGACCATTTCCACACAACGCTCTGCAGAGGATGCCAGGCTCTCGGCCATTATTGAAAAAGGGATACCCATCGATCAAAAGAATACCCCCAAAGGGTCCATCCTTTCTGAATGGCTGACGAAAAGGGTTGAAAAAACCACCTGGTCAGATAAGGTATTAAAGGAGCTCGCCCAGGCTGACATTAGAATGAAAGCTGGGGAATACATCATATTGACGATCACCTCGTGTCTCGCGATAGCCGCATTTGCCTGGTTTCTCGGGTCAAGATCCTACCTCCTCGCAGTAATTGGTGCAGTCATCGGATTTTTCCTCCCCAGGATGTATGTCCGCTCACAGAGGAATCGCAGGCTGATCAAATTCAATGACCAGTTAGGTGACATGCTCAGCCTGATGGTGAATGGCTTGAGAGCTGGATATTCAACATTGCAGGCAATGGAATCCGTTGCGAAGGAAATGCCTGCACCTATTAATGAGGAATTCCGCCGGGTGGTGCAGGAAACATCGCTGGGTGTTTCCACCGATAAAGCCCTGGATAACCTGGTGCGCAGGATTCCGAGCGAAGACCTGGATCTGCTGATCACAGCAATCAAAGTTCAGCGCGAGGTTGGCGGTAACCTCGCCGAAATCCTCGATACCATTTCGCATACCATACGCGAGCGCGTCCGCGTCAAAGGCGAAATCCGGGTATTAACCGCCCAAATGAGAATATCTGCGCAATTCCTGGCGTTACTTCCGGTATTCTTGTTTTTGGCCATGTATGTCGTCAACCGTGAATATCTCCTGATCCTCATCGACAGGGAAGCCAACACGCCATTGCCATGCGGATATATTGCGATTGTAGCAGCGGTACTATTGTCCATCATCGGCTATATCGTGATGAACCGCTTCTCTAAAATTGAAGTCTAAGAGGAACCTGATATGTGGGCAATCCTGATATTTCTTGGCATCATCCTCGTCATTGCTGTTATCCTGGTGGTAATCGGCATTAGAAATCCACATTCTGAAGGGGATATGCGCCTTTTCGACCGACTTGACGAATTCAGTCAAAGTGGTGCACAGGTTGACCTTGAAAAACTTGAAATGGCGCTGCCTTTCACTGAGCGCGTCATTTATCCAGTCGCAAGGAAACTGGGTGAGATCACGCTCCGCTTCACCCCGCAAAACTGGTTGAACCGCGTCAACAGGAGGCTGGAACTGGCTGGCAGGTCTTCAAAGATGGACGCCACTGTATTCTTCACCTTGCAATTTATCGGCGCGGCTCTCGTTGGTGGTTTGACATTCCTCTTGTTAAGACTGCTTGGCAATAACATCTCTTCCGGCAGGATATTCCTCTTGACCATGGTGTATGGCACTGCTGGGGTTTTACCTGCCGCATTTCCAACTTTCCCAAAGCATAACTCGTCGCCAGAAACAGGTACGAAGTGACCTGCCGGACGCGCTCGATTTGTTAACGATTTGCGTGGAAGCCGGGCTGGGTTTTGACGCCGCCATGTCACGGGTCGCGGAAAAATGGAACTCGCAGATCTCCCTTGCCTTCGCCCGTGTGCTGCAGGAGATCCAACTGGGTAAATTACGCCGCGAAGCCCTGCATGATATGCAGGATAATATCGGCATCAGCGAGTTGACCAGTTTTGTGGCAGCGATTGTTCAAAGCGAGCAACTAGGCGTCAGCATGGCAAAAGTGCTGCGTGTGCAGTCTGACCAGATGCGCGTCAGGCGCCGTCAACTGGCTGAGGAAGAAGCGCATAAAGCCCCAATCAAAATGCTCCTTCCGATGGCATTCATCATGTTCCCTTCAATTCTAATTATCCTTCTTGCACCGGCCGTGATGCAAATCCTCGAATCAGGTATTTTCGGGGGATAAAAAAATCCTAGTAAAATCAGTATTGTGAATAGATCTTATAACCTGCATCATCATCTCTGGGTGGCTCTGGATTGGTTATACCCTCCTGTTTGCGCGGGTTGCGGCAGGAATGGCGACCGTTATTGCGCTGATTGTCTCTCTAGTGTAAGAATCATCCATGGATCCCGTTGTGCTTTTTGCGGTAAAAGTATTGAAAAAGGACGGTCGCTCTGTGCAGAATGCGCTAATGATCCGGTTTATTTCAACGCCGCTGCCTACTGGGCTGAGTATGGTGGCACCCTGCGAGAGGCCATACATGCCCTGAAATACAAACAGGATGTCGGTCTTGGCGACTACTTTGCGTCATTCATGATCAATATCATAATTGAGAATAATTGGCAATTCGACCTTGTCATACCTGTCCCGCTTTCTCGTACGCGCATGAGAGAACGCGGATACAATCAATCTGCGTTGCTTTCCCGTCCAATTGCCAGGTATTTTGCTATTGAACACACAACATCCGCACTCACTCGGGTTAAAGAAACCGGCAGCCAGGTCAACCGCTCCCGGTTCGAACGGGATGAATCTCTGAAAGATGCATTTTTCGGAAATCCTGCTAAACTTAAGGGTAGAAAGGTCCTTCTGGTGGATGATATTATCACCACGGGATCAACGATCAATCATTGCTCAAAAGCACTGGTGGAAGCTGGAGCAGAAAAGGTAATGGCAATATCAATCGCAAAAACCCTCAAGGTATTACATAATCAGGATGACACAGCACCAGATCATGTAAATCTCAAATCCAATGGAGGTTAAGATGGACGATAAAGTAGTGATCAACGTAAAAAATATGGAATTGACTGACCGGGTCCAAGAGTACATAGAGAAGAAAACACCGCGCCTGGAGAGATTATTACCTGGTATCGAGACCTTGAAATTTGACCTCTCGTTCGCGAAAAACGCCAGGAACCGCTCTGACCGCGAGATCGCACAATTGACCATCACTGGTAAGGGATTTGTGTTACGCACGGAAGAACGTGACGTTGACCTACTGGCTGCAATCGACAAGGCTGTGGATAAGATGCAGCGTCAGATCGAGAGATTCAAGGGTAAGCGTACTCGCGGTCGCGGCGATGGTATTCCTGCATCGGAAGTTGCGCCACTCCCTGTTGAAACCGAACCCGAAGTCAAAACGGTCATCGTGCGCAGGAAATCGTTTACGCTCGTCCCGATGGATGAAAACGAAGCCATTGAACAGATGGCGCTGCTTGACCACGAAGATTTCTTCATCTTTTACAATGTCAATACCAATTCAGTCAACGTTCTTTATCAGCGGCGTGACGGAGACTATGGTTTGATCGAACCAAAACTCGGTTAATTGATCCTTAGAGGTTTTGCCCGGGTGTAACTCAAACCCGGGCTTTTTATTTAATGTGACCAGTTATCTATCCTTAGGCACATTACAGATAAAGCCTTCCTGCATACAATCAGGGTGACGACCTACAACAGTTTTCGCGGGTCTAAATACAACACTTGCAGTCGTGAATCGGCGGGGATAAAGATGAAATTCTTTAGTTATGCTAAAACAAATCGAATATTTTGGAGCCTCTTATGAACCTGGTCACCGGTGCGACCGGTCATATTGGAAATGTCCTTGTCAAAGAACTAATCAATAAAGGGGAATCAGTCCGGGTACTCGTGCTTCCTGGTGAAGACCTGACCCCGATAGATGACATGAAGGTGGAAGTTCTATATGGTAATATCCTGGATCGCGCCTGCCTGGTAGAAGCGTTCAAGAATGTGGATACTGTATTTCACCTTGCGGGAATCATCTCCATTTCCACCGGACAGGATGAGTTCGTCCACAATGTGAATGTGGAGGGAACCCGGAACATGATCGACGCTGCAATGCATGCAGGCGTCAAGAAATTTATCTACACAAGCTCGATCCACGCATTCAAACGCATCCCACACGGTATGATTATCGATGAGTCAACACCCATCGATCCCAAATACAATGTCGCCGCCTATGACCGTTCCAAGGCTGAAGCCACCCTGCTTGTTTTGGAGAATGTAAAAAATGGTTTGCCGGCTGTAATCGTTTGTCCAACCGGGGTGATCGGACCTTATGACTTCAAAAGTTCTGAAATGGGTGAATTGATGAATAGCTGGATGTTGAAAAAAGTCAATTACATGATCAATGGCAGCTATGATTTTGTAGATGTCAGGGATGTGGTTCAAGGGCTCATACAGGCGCGCGACAAGGGTAAAATTGGTCAACTCTACATTCTCTCCGGCGAATTGATCCGCGTTTCCGATCTGTGGAATATTGTCAAAGAACTGCTAACTTGTAAAATCCCGCCTGGTCAATATACCGATCAGACTTGCCAGGTTTCTTGGCATTTTTTGCTGAGCAATATTATAAAATCACCAGGACAAAACCCAAATTTACCCAGTACAGTGTTGAAACACTGCAGACCAACGCAGTTTTCAGCAACATAAAAGCTCGTCAGAACCTTGGTTACGCACCGCGCACGATCAAGGAATCCGTTGTGGATACAATGAACTGGTGGAAACAAAACCGGTCCAAACTCAACGGAAAGATTGCCAAGAAAGAAATAAAACCATAATCGCATGCCCGAAATTGAATACAATACGAAGATCGCATTGATCACTGGAGCCTCCAGTGGAATTGGTGAAGCTGCTGCAATATTCCTCGCACGTAAAGGTATCCACGTCATCCTTACTGCGCGGCGAATTGACCGATTACGGCATCTTGAAGCTAAGATAAATAAATCCGGTGGTATGATCCACAATTATCAAGGCTGACCTATCACTGGAATCTGACCGTTTAAAGTTGTGTGATACATTGATCGAAATGAACCTGATGCCGGATATACTGGTGAATAATGCCGGTCTGGCCTGGTATGGTTATTTTCAGGAAATGCCCTGGGCAATAGCTCAGGACATTATCAAACTGAATATCGAAGCAGCCACGCATCTTACAATACTATTCTTGCCATCCATGCTCCAGAAAAAGTTCGGTCGGGTCATCAACATAGGCTCGATTGCAGGCAAAATGCCAGAACAAGGCATCGCGGTCTATTCCGCGTCTAAAGCCTATCTCGACGCATTCACCACTTCAATCCACCGTGATCTAAAACGCACCGGTGTTAGCGTCACGGTCATACGGGCGGGTCCGGTAAAGACCGATTTCTTTGATACCGCCAGGAGTCTTGAAAATGGCGGTAACGTGCCGGCAGAAAGATTTGCCATCCCTGCTGAAAATGTGGCCAAAGCCATTTGGAATGCGGTGAAACGACCGAGCCGAGTTATATATGTCCCCTTTTATCTCGTAATATCTCCACTTCTCGAGTTTTTTTTCTCAAGCATCATTGATCAGGTTGGACCGCTACTTCTTCGGCGCGGTAAGAAAACCAACGACTGACCCCCGCACAAACAAGTAATAGTCTTATCTTGCCAATCATCCCCCGCTAGGCTATAATTTCAAGGTTAAAAATAAAATTGAAAGGTTTTTAGATGATTGATGTAAATGATTTACGCAAGGGTGTGATCTTTGAAATGGACGGCAACCTTTATCGTGTGATGGAATACTCCTTCAACAAACCTGGTCGCGGTAACGCCACCATTAGAGTCAAAGCCCGGGACCTGCGCAAGGGTAACTCGCTTGAAAAAACCTTCTCCTCCGGTGAACGCATCAAGGATGTCAGGTTGGATTTTCACAATGTTCAGTATCTGTATAATGATGGCGAGATTTTTCACTTTATGGACCTCCAGACCTTTGAACAGCCAGCAATTTCCGGATCGATAGTTGGAGATTATGCAGGGTTTCTAAAGCCTGAAATGGAAGTGAAACTCACCTACTTTGAGAATGAAGCCATCGATATTGAACTTCCGACAACTGTTGACCTACAAGTTACTTTCGCCGAACCGGCTGTTAGAGGGGATACAGCAACAGGCGTTACCAAAAAGGTAACCACTGAGACAGGACTTGAGGTTGGCGTGCCCTACTTTGTACAGACCGGTGACACCATTCGGGTGGATACACGCACCGGAGATTATGTGACCAGGGTTTAAGACACTCATCCCACCCCGTTCTTTAGAGAGACAAGCACGAGATAGATAATGCGTACACCGTATGGAATTGAATGCCCATATTTTTATGGCGACTATTACCGGGGAAAAAACCTGGAGGAATGTCGCCTGATCGGCAACCAACCCCCTCCCCGCAATTGGACACCCGATCTTTGCCGCACTTGCCCGGTGCCATCCATAAAGCGCGCCAACGCCTGCGAAAATATGCAGTTGACCCCGGTCATAAAAAAATCACTCGGATTATTCAAGCGCTATGTGACAGTAAAAGCCTTCTGCCACCTGTCAAAAACTGATGTCCCACAACCACACATTGGTTGCGGTTTGTGCCATCCAGTGAGGTTCGTTGAACATAAAGAATAAGTGGGGGTTCTTCACTTTTTAAAAATAGCAAATGACCATAATTCACTATGCTAATGATCCACAGATCCATTAAAACGGTTTTTATTTAGATTATTAGAAATCTATTAATCTTTTCACCTGTATCAGAGTTATTTCACGCATAGCAGTGTAAGCATTGGTATAATCTTTGCAGTTATTAATCAGATTTTGGAGGAGCACGTGAAACCTAGAAGCCCATCGTACGTTGTCTATTTACTCCTGTTCATATCGATCATCGTTCTGGTGGTCTTCGGGTTCAATCGCACCAACACAGAAGACAATGTGCTTACAATTAATCAACTTGCCGACGAGGTCACAAGAGGGAATGTCGCCAGGATCATCGAAGAGGAGAATGAATTAACCGTAATCCTGACCTCTGGTGACGAAAAAACCGCGATGAAGGAAGCAGAGACCACCCTTGTCGACCAACTGCTCGCTCTGGGAGTAACTGCAGACCAATTAAACGCGCAAAATGGCATCAAGGTTGAGATTAAAGCCCCCAGTGCATTTGCTGGTATTCTCAACTCCCTCTTCTATATTCTCCCCTTCCTGCTGCTGGGTGGCGCATTCTTCTTCATCTTCAGACAAGCCCAAGGTAGCAATAACGCCGCAATGTCCTTTGGAAAATCCCGGGCGCGAATGTTCACTGGAGATCACCCCACTGTTACATTCGATGATGTAGCTGGCATTGAGGAATCGAAGGAAGAACTGAAAGAGGTAGTTGAGTTCCTGCGCGAACCGCAAAAGTTTATCGCCCTGGGTGCTCGCATTCCGAAAGGCGTTCTACTCGTAGGCCCTCCTGGAACGGGAAAAACGCTGCTGGCGAAAGCCGTTTCCGGTGAAGCTGGCGTTCCTTTCTTCTCCATTTCCGGCTCCGAGTTTGTTGAAATGTTTGTCGGTGTGGGAGCAAGCCGCGTACGTGACCTGTTCGACCAGGCGAAGAAAAATTCGCCATGTATCGTCTTTGTGGATGAAATTGATGCGGTAGGTCGCCAACGTGGAGCTGGTCTTAGGTGGCTCGCACGACGAACGTGAACAAACGCTTAACCAGATGCTTGTTGAGATGGATGGTTTCGATACCGATACCAATATCATCATCATAGCTGCCACCAATCGCCCTGATATTCTCGACCCGGCGCTGCTGCGTCCCGGCCGCTTTGACCGCCGCGTTATGCTCGATCGTCCTGATGTCCGCGGACGTGAAGCAATATTAAGAGTTCACATCAAGGGCAAACCGGTTGATCCTGAGGTCGACCTTTCAGTACTGGCTAAAGCAACACCCGGGTTTGTTGGGGCAGATATTGAAAACCTGGTCAACGAGGCAGCCATCCTGGCTGCGCGGCGCAGTAAGAAGAGTATCGGACAAAGTGAGTTTGAAGAATCAATCGAAAGAGTGATTGCCGGTCCTGAACGAAAAAGCCGTTTGATCACCAAGGAAGAAAAACGCATCGTCGCTTACCATGAAGCCGGTCACGCCGTCGTAATGAACGCTCTACCTGAAGCAAATCCGGTTCAGAAGGTCTCGATAATTGCTCGTGGAATGGCAGCTGGTTACACAATCTCGCTTCCGCTCGAGGATCAAACGTTAATGCCGCGCAAGAAGCTCATCGCTGAGATGGTCGGTCTGCTTGGTGGTCGTGCCGCTGAGGAAATGATTTTTGATGACATTACATCCGGCGCGTCGAATGATATTGAGCGTGTGACACAGTTGGCCCGCACCATGGTTACCCGCCTAGGCATGAGCGCTGAACTCGGTCCCATGGTGTATGGTCAAAAAGAGGAATTGATCTTTTTAGGCAGGGAAATTTCTGAGCAGCGGGATTATTCAGAATCTATTGCTGAGAAGATCGACAAGGAAGTGCGCACCCTGGTCAATGATGCTTATCAGCAGGCCAAATCTATCTTGTCTACATATCGCAAAGAATTGAATGATATCGCCAATCGTCTGCTTGAGGTTGAAACGCTCTCACGCGATGAATTTGAAAAGATATTCCCGCCCCCGGTTCCGCACCATTCCGGTACCCCGGTAATCAACCACATTCAACAGGGAGCTTAGGCTCCCTGTTCGTTTTACAACTCTTCCATATGTTCCCGCACCAGTTCGCGGCGTAGGACTTTTCCAACTGGTGTTTTCGGTAAGGAATGACATATTTTTATCAGTGAGGGGATTTTATAAGCGGTCAATTTCCCCTGGCAATAACTCCGTACCTCATCCAGGTAGATGCTTTCGCCTGGTCGCAAGATAATCCAGGCTTTAACCTTTTCGCCGCTTTCTTCATCAGGCACACCAGCTACTGCACATTCTTTTATCCATGGATGCTTGCTCAGTACTTCTTCAACCTCAAGAGGCCATACCTGCATACCGTGCACTTTGATCAGGTCTTTTATTCTGCCCGAAAGATAAAAATAACCCTCATTATCCATCCTGGCGATGTCTCCCGTGTGCAGCCATCCAGCGCGTAAAACCGCTGCGGATTCCACGGGCGCATTGAAATAGCCGCTCATCACCTGCGGTCCTCGAATTAACAACTCGCCTTCATAACCCTGTGCCCTCTCAACTAGATCATTCTCTACGCTGACGACCTTACATTCCACATCAGGTAGGGGTAAACCGATCGACCCTGATCGTTTTTCACCCAGAACAGGATTGCAGTGAGTGGCAGTTGGTGCTTCAGATAATCCATACCCCTCAACCAGTGATCCTCCAGTGAATTTCTCAAAATTCGTTCGTACGGATTCCAACAATGGAGCAGATCCTGAAATGCATGCCTTTATTGTGTGAAGGTCAAATTTGCCTTGTAAGACACCCGGGTGATTGTTGATCATGTTGAAAAGGGAAGGAACAGCCGGGAAATAACTGATCGGATATTTGTGGATCAACGCAAGCATTTCTTCCACATCTCCCGGTTTCTCGACAAAGACCAATGTCGCTCCAGTTGCTACGCCAAGAATTAGTCCCAGCACAAGGCCGTAAACGTGGTAAAGAGGAATGGCAATAAGAAAAGTCTCTTTTCCATCCTCCAGGTTTACCAGCCAGCGACGGAATTGCGTGACATTTGCCACCAGATTCGAATGCGTACCAATCGCTGCTTTTGGTGTGCCCGTTGTACCACCGCTGAACTGCAACACCGCCGCTGATGAAGGATCTAATCTCAGGAAACCTGTTTTCTAATTTCCTGACATTCTACAATCGAGTTCAAAGGCACATACTTTACAGTGTCATCTTTTTGATCTTGTTTACCAGCTAAAACGATGATTTCCAGCCTGCATTCCTTTTCCACTGATAGGAAATCACTGACTTTCCCGGCATTGGTGATTAGCCTATTTATTTTTGCTGTTGTCAACCTGGAATTCAAGTTCCCTTTTTGGGAATAACGGGTTCATCGCTGCCACGATTCCGCCGGCTTGTAAAACGGCAAAGAACGCTACCACAAATTCCACCGAATTTGGCAGACAAATCCCTACCCTCTCTCCCGGTTTGATTCCAATCTTGATTAGATCACATGCAAGATTTGCAACCAAACTATGCAGCGTTTTGTAACTGGTGATTTCATTTCCTATGATAACGGCTGACCTCCCGGGATTGCACTGTGCTTGAATCGTAATATAATCATGCACACATTGTCGGGGATAATCCAGGTTTGCGGGAACACCAGAATCGTAATGCGCGAGCCAGGGACGGGGATTATTCATGTAGATGCTCCAATGACTCCCGCGGCTTTCAGGTCATTCACAACCAGGTTGTATGTTTCAGGACCGGCCTCATACCAGTGTATCGATGGATCTGTCTGCTTGAACCAGTTCGCCTGCCGTCTGATAAGCTGTCTTGTGTTCTTCCGCATCAGCGCCTTAGCAGTTTCCAGCTCAATTTCACCTTTTATATATTGGATCATTTCACGATACCCGATCGCAGACATGGCAGGAAGGTTGGCGTCATAACCTCTTGACATCAAATCCTTTACCTCGTCCATCAAACCCTGCGAGATCATGTCATCTATCCGTGTATCCACCTGCTGATATAACATCGATCTTTCCATGATCAACCCAATTATCCAGTAATCATACGCGGGACCATCGCTTCTGCGCAATTCGGAAAACCTAAATCCGGTGGAAAAAATGACCTCCAGCGCACGGATCGTCCTACGCATGTTACTGGCATCAATGAATTTTGCCGCTTCACTATCAATAATCGATAATTTACCGTGCAAATCTACTGCGCCGATCTCGTTACCCCAAGCGTCCAATATTTTCCTGAGCTTCTGATCTGGTTCAAATTCAGGCATGCGCCAACCTTTGGTTAAAGCCCTGATGTATTGCCCGGTTCCTCCAACAATTATAGGGATACTCCCTCTGCCATGAATCTCCTGAATCAACTGGAGTGTTTTCTCCAGAAATTGAGGTAAAGACCAGGTTTCATCAGGATCTGTGACATTGATCATGTGGTGTTTTACGGAAGATAGTTCCTGCTCTGTGGGTTTCGCTGTACCTATGTCCATTCCCCGGTACAGGTAACGTGAGTCGGCAGAAACGATCTCCCCATTGTTGTTTTTGGCTAGTTCAATTGAAATGCTTGTCTTTCCAACAGCAGTTGGTCCGACGATCAAAATCACTGGTTTATCATTATGAGGCAATGACATTTTCAAACCATTCTAGTTCAGGAGCATTGCTGCCGGGAGCGCCGATCACTGAAATCACATCCAGATGCCAATTATCTTCAAACTCAGGGTGCTGTTGTATGTACCAGCCCGCTGCTCCTTCAAGGTGCTCCAACTTTTCATCGTCGACTGCCTCTTCTGGAGATCCAAAATCCCTTGTTCGCCGGGTCTTTACTTCAACGAAAACCAGCTCACTGCCCTTCATTACGATCAAGTCGATCTCTCCGTCTGGTGATCGGAAATTTTTCTCGACCAGCAGATAACCATTCCCAATAAGGAACTCCAGGGCAATACCTTCTCCCCATTTGCCTGTTTCGATCCTTTGAAAATTTTTACGATTGGGTTCCATTGATCAAACCTTGTTAAGTGCGAAATTATTCTACCTTATTAATCAAAGAGAAAGCACTTCATCGTTTGAATTTTCTGAATTATAAAACCTGATAAAATATTTTAATTATCGGAGTATTCATGACACAGGCTGAGATTATTACAATTGGAACCGAACTACTCCTGGGTGAGATCCAGGACACAAATACAAGGTACCTGGCACGCCAATTACGGCAAATAGGTATAGATCTCTACAGGGTAACCATCGTCGGTGACAACACGTTGCGCATCGCTGATATGATCAGGGAAAGTCTCACGCGCGCTGATATTGTCATTACCACAGGAGGTCTTGGACCCACCATTGATGACCCCACGCGCAATGCTGCGGCGATTGCTTTCAATGTTGACATGATATTCCACGCGGACCTGTGGAAACAGATTTTCAGTCGTTTCCAGTCGAGGGGAATCATTCCCTCGGAAAATAACAAGAAACAGGCATACCTTCCTGTTAATGCTGTTGCCATCCATAATCCGGTAGGCACCGCTCCGGCGTTTTACATCTCAAATGAGGGTAAATTAGTTGTATGCCTCCCCGGCGTACCCGCTGAAATGGATACAATTTTCCAGGCATCGGTGATACCTCTTCTCAGAGAGCAATTTTCCTTATACCAATTGATCAAGACCCGTGTGATCCATACCAGTGGAATCGGTGAATCTGCTGTAGACGATCTTATCGCTGACCTGGAAACCTCCAGTAACCCTACGGTCGGGCTTTCCGCTCATCCCGCCAATGTGGATATACGCATCACAGCGAAAGCTGCTTCAGAAGAAGAAGCACGCAGCATGATTCTTGATATCGAAACAAGAATCATTGAACGCCTTTCGCGCAATATCTACGGTTTTGATGATGAAAGTCTTATTGAAAAGATTATCGCCCACGCTTCAGAAAAAAAAGTTGTCATCCACCTGTACACTCACGGTATTAAACCTCAACTCTTATCAAAATTAGATCCTAGAGCCAGAAAGTATATTGTCACAAAGAAATTGAATCACCCTTTTTCGATTAAAGGAAAAATCAACCAGGTTGCTGGAACTGCCTGTTTCGCTGCCAACTTTGCCAAGCAAGAAGAAGTAGGGATTTTAGAGTTGATTTTCATCTGCCCTGAAACAATTGCTATCGAGGTACGAACATTCAACGGTCCACCGGCTCATATTGATAAATGGATTGAGAACAGCATCATGGATTTTATCTGGCAAAAACTGGTCTAAGAAAATATTTGGAGTGAAATATGAAAAAAGCTGACATTATTCTTCACAATGCTGAAATATTAACCATGAACCAGGAGTTCAACCATTACGAACCTGGTGCCCTGGCGATTATTGGTAAGGTCATAGAAGCCGTAGGAGAAGAAAAAGATATTCTCTCCCAGTATGCTGCGAATGAGATGATAGATTGTAAAGGGAAGATCGTGCTGCCCGGATTCGTTAACGCCCACACACATGTACCCATGACGCTGCTGAGAGGTCTTGCAGATGACATGCGGCTCGATGTTTGGTTGATGGGCTACATGATGCCCGTGGAACGCGAATTTGTTTCCCGCGATTTCGTCAGGTTGGGTACTCAATTGGCCTGTGCAGAGATGATCCGTTCCGGTATCACCTCTTTCGCGGATATGTATTATTTTGAAGAAGAGGTTGCGAAAGCAACAGCTGAAGTGGGAATGCGCGCAGTCTGTTCACAAACGGTTTTGAAGTTCCCCACCCCAGACGCGCAGTTCTACGAGGAATCTCTCGAGATGGCACGCGATTTTATCTCACGCTGGAAGGATCACGACCTGATCGTTCCGTCAGTCGCCCCTCACGCACCCTACACTTGCACGCCTGATATCCTCAAAGCTACAGCTGCGCTGGCTGCAGAATTTGACGTTCCACTCCACACTCATCTGGCAGAAACGGCTTCTGAGGTGGAAAACATGCGGCGCGAAAACCTCATGCCTGTTATCCCTTATGTTAAAAAGCAGAACCTTTTCGATGCCAAGGTGCTGGCAGCACATTGCGTTCATGTGGATGACGGCGAGATGCACACCCTGCTTCATGCGAACGCTGGGGTTGCACATAATCCATCCTCCAATATGAAACTATCTTCAGGAGTCGCCCCTATTAAAAGGATGCTCGATATTGGTCTGAATGTCGGGATTGGAACAGACGGGCCTGCGTCAAACAATGACCTGGACATGTTCGAAGAAATGCGTCTCACTTCCTTCCTGCAAAAAGGCTTTAGCGGAGATCCAACCGCACTACCAGCAAGAACAACCCTGCTGATGGCTACCCGCCTCGGAGCCCAGGCGTTGCATATTGGGCACCTTACCGGCTCGCTCGAACCCGGCAAGCGCGCTGACCTGATCCTTATTGACCTTGATCCGCTGCATAACAGCCCCAGGTTCAAACATGACCCCAATGGTGCGTATGCCCAGATCATATACGCAGCCAAGGCGACTGACGTTAAAGATGTGATGGTCAACGGTAAATGGCTGATGCGCAACCAGCAAATTTCTGGTCTGGACGAAGAAGAATTACTGGTTCACAGTCGTGAATATGCCCGTAAGATTGACCAATTTCTCATTAAACGTGAATCATCAGTCTTATCCAAGCTGATAGCCATAGGTGGAACATCGGAAGAGGAAAGCTTCGAGATCCAATTGAAAGTCCGAATTGATGACCGCCAGCAGATGATCGATAAACTACTGAATTCTGAGATGGAGGTAATTCGCAAACGCAACTACCGCGAGTTTGATATCTATTTCTTCTTTGCGGATATTGAACAGGGCATCTTGCGCTACCGCGAGGACGAATTCCTTGATGAAATGGGAAAAATCGAACAGGTGCGTTCAAGGCTGACCCTTATCGGTCCTACCAGTGAGGATAAGTTTGAGCAGGAAGTTTTGCTTTCGCGCAGCCGCTACCTCGCTCCAGCGACTCAGAGCCCACGGTTCTATCGTGAATACTTTAAACCACACCTCGAAAAAGAAATCGAAAAAGACCGCATCAGGTACCTGGTAAGGTATAAAGAGGTGGAGTTCTTCATCAACTTCGATGTGATCGTCAAGCCTGGTATAGGTCAATTTGTGGAAGTTAAGAGCCGCACCTGGAGCCGCCAGGATGCGGAGATGAAATCCAGGATGATCACTGAGCTGATCAAATTCCTTGGCGCTGACCTTGATGAGGTTACCTCTGATGATTATATCGAGATGGTTAGGTAATCATCTTGTATGGAAAATAGCGGAAATCAAACCTATAACCTCAATGTCCTTTTCATCGCCTCCGAAGCCGATCCGCTGGTCAAGGCTGGTGGGTTGGGTGATGTTGCAGGTTCTCTGCCGCTAGCAATCAATAACCTCAACACGGGGTTAAGCGATCCAACCATCGATATCAGGCTGGCGATCCCGTACTACAATCACATTCGGGTCAAAAATGTATCCTTGGAGTTCGTGACCAGCTTTGACATTGATACGCTCAACGGTCCTGTTGAGGCAAAAGTGTTTTCAACCATGCTCGCGGATGTGGTGACCTACCTGGTTTCAGGTGAGCCCATCAGTAGGTCTGATGGTACGTACGGCACCGACTTTAAAGCGGACGCGGAGAAATTCGTCTTCTTCTCTCTCGCTTGCCTTAAAATCCCTTCTGCTCTCGGCTGGGATTGTGACATTCTCCATGCCAATGACTGGCACACGGCTGTTGCCCTGCACCAGCTTCATCCCACCCGCAAGAAGGATCACCGATTACAGGTCAACCAGGACCGTTCTCACGGTACATAACCTGCCCTTCATGGGTACCGGTGCAGAAGAAGCCCTGAAACTTTATAAAGTTAAGCCAGCAAGTAATAAAAAGCTACCCTATTGGGCAAAAACCCTACCCCTGCCAATGGGACTTGCTACAGCTGATAGGATTGTCGCTGTCTCGCCCACGTATTCGCGCGAGATCCTCACACCGGGATATGGCTGTGACCTCCAGGATTTTCTAAAAACCAGGGTGGACCATCTTTCCGGTATTCTAAATGGGATCGACGTTAAATCCTGGGATCCGTCGAACGATCCTGAAATCGATTCGATGTTTGATGCAAAAACCATCTCAATACGCAAAAAGAACAAATCTACGCTGCTGCAGGAATTCCATTTCAACAATGCCTTAGACATCCCGCTCCTTGTATTGATCAGCCGCATGGATAGACAAAAAGGAGTGGACATCATTATTGAAGGGCTTCGCAACTTGAAACACTTGCCATGGCGGGCAATCCTGCTTGGAACCGGTGACCGGAACCTTGAACAGGCCTGCAGAGACCTTGAAGTGGAGCTACCAGACAAAGTAAGAGCTTCTATTCAGTTTGACACAGCCCTTTCCAGGCGCATGTACGCCGGTGCTGATATTTTATTGATGCCCTCACGCTACGAGCCTTGCGGCTTATCTCAGATGTATGCCATGCGTTACGGTTGCCTGCCGCTTGCAAGGGCAACGGGCGGATTGGTTGACACGGTTTTTGATCCTGATATCGCATCTGCGCCAACAGGTTTCCTCTTCCAAAACGCCGAAGCTTCCTCTTTCACTCCGGCTTTGCAGCGTGCTCTTGACTACTACAAAAACCAAAAAGCCTGGCGCATGATGCAGCTCAATGGTATGTCGCAGAATTTTTCCTGGGCTCGTTCAGCAAAAAATTACCTGGATCTCTATACGCAATTGCATAATTTTATGGAAATTGAGAGGCAATCATGACCCTTCCGCGTAAATCAGGCATCCTGCTTCATCCCACAAGCCTTCCCGGTCCAGATGGCATTGGCGACCTGGGACCCGAATGCTACCGCTGGATCGACTTCCTTCACGATAGCGGTTGCTCTCTTTGGCAGATCCTGCCACTTGGACCTACGGGGTTCGGCGATTCACCTTACCAGTGTTTCAGTGCTTTCGCCGGCAACCCTTACCTTATTTCACCTGCATTACTGCTTGACCAGAATCTGCTCAAAAGACAAGATTTCCTGGACCGCCCTGATTTCCCTCAGGATCATATAGATTTTGGACCGGTCATTGAGTGGAAATTAACCATTCTTGATAGGGCATTTCAAAGATTTAAACACACAAGGTCAAAGAAACTGCTTGAATCGTATCAATCTTTTTGCGTTGACCATGCCGGTTGGCTTGATGATTTTTCTCTCTTCATGGCGATCAAAGAAGTACAGGGTGGAGGCTCATGGGATGGCTGGCCGGAGGACCTCCGTGAACGACAACCTGCAGCGCTTGCGGAATTCAGGATAAAACACAAGGATACGGTTGAAAAGCATAAATTCAGGCAATTCATCTTCTTTACCCAATGGAGCGCCGTCAAGTCTTATGCTGTAAGTAAAGGTATTCAGATCATTGGCGATATTCCGATCTTTATCGCCTACGACAGCGCCGATGCCTGGGCAAACCCTGACCTCTTTTACCTGGGAAGGAACAGTAAGCCTACTGTCGTTGCTGGCGTGCCGCCTGATTACTTCTCCCCGACTGGCCAATTATGGGGAAACCCGCTTTATCGCTGGAGCTTTCATAAAAAGCAAGGTTACACATGGTGGATCAACCGTTTCAAAGCCGTCTTGAATACTGTGGATATTGTCCGCCTTGACCACTTCAGGGGTTTCGCTGGATACTGGGAGATTCCCGCGAGGATGCCAACCGCCGAAATCGGGCGTTGGGTTAAAGGTCCAGGCAGGAGCTTTCTGACCACGATCAAAAAAGCCCTCAATGATTTGCCGATCATCGCCGAGGATTTGGGACTGATTACTCCCGATGTGATTGAACTGCGTGATTCCTTTCATCTGCCCGGTATGAAGATACTGCAATTCGCATTTTCCAGTACACCTGAGGACCTTTTTCTTCCGCATAATTACCCGGTTCATTGCGTGGCTTACACCGGTACCCATGATAACGATACCTCGCTTGGCTGGTATGAGGCTGCTCCGGAAGAAGAAAAAGATTTCTGCCGCAGGTACCTCGCGAGATCAGGTGAAAACATCTCCTGGGATCTGATCCGTGAGGTGTGGTTATCACCCGCCGCTTTCGCTATCAGCCCCCTGCAGGATTTCCTAAGCCTCGGCACTGAAGCGCGCATGAATTATCCCGGTCGACCGGCAGGCAATTGGAGCTGGCGTTATCAGCCATTTGAACTAAATAAGGAGCTTTGTAAAGCGATTAAGGAATTGAATTACCTTTACAGCAGGTAAACCATAAGACCTCCGGCTTCACACTGGAGGTCTTTTTCTTGCTGAGATCCTTTGCGTGGCAACGGTGATACCGGTAAGAATCAATAACCCACCTAACAGTTCCAGAAAGGTAGGTGTCTCGCGCAGTAATAGAGCAGCGAGGATGACCGTACCGACAGGTTCACCTAACAGGGCAATGGAAACATAGGCTGCGGGGAGGAACTTTAACGCCCAATTAAATGCGGTATGCCCGATCGATTGCGGTATCAGCGCGAGAGCAAGTATCCACAGGTAACTGAGTGTTGAATATCCGGTGACCTTTTCTCCGCTGATTGCGACCATGATTAAAAGAATGATTGAAGCGCTTCCATAAACGATGAATGTATAAATTGGCAGGTCAACCGTGCCCCTTACCTTCCTTCCGGCGATGAGGTATCCTGCAGATAAGAGCGCACCTGCAAACGCAAGAAGGTTTCCGATCGCATTCTGCCCGCTCCAAAAGCCTTGCAACATGGTGCAAGTTAATTGACCGCCAGTTGAACTGCAAGCGCTGCTCAGGCTTACGATAATGCTGCCGCTAAGCGAAATCACCAACCCGAAGACCACCTGCTTCGTCAATCTCTCTTTCAACAAAAGTGGGGAGAACAACGCGACCCACAAGGGTGCAGTGGTGACCAGCACGACAGAACTCGCCACCGATGTAAATTCCAACGATGTGATCCAGGTGGCAAAATGCAGACCAAGGAATGCGCCTGCGGCAAACAATATGGCAAGGTTTTTTCCAGAGATGGTGAAACGTTTTTTCTTCCAGGAGGCATAAGCAAATGGGAACATGACCAGCGTCGAGATAAACATGCGCCCCGCGGCGATCACAAGCGATGGGACCTCAGACTGGGCAAAGCGGATGAAGATCGACGCGGTTGAAACCGCAAGTATGCCAATGAACAGGGTAACCAGATAATTAATATTACTTTTTGTTTGAGTATCCTGCTCAGTCACATGCTTCTCCATATAACGATTTATTAATTGCCGTTTTACTTGACAAAACTTTACCGCGTGGCTAGAATTTTAACTGATATATCGGCGTTTCGTGTTTTTTAAGAAATATTTAAGTCTGGAGGGAAATATGCCATTCGAACTGCCCGCACTACCCTATGATTACAAAGCGTTGGAACCAGTCATTGATGCAGCAACCGTGGAAATTCACTATAGCAAACATCACGCGACTTACCTGAAGAATCTGAATGCTGCCCTTGAAAAGCACCCGGAATTCTATGAGTGGCCGCTGAAAAAGATCCTTGGCAATCTCAACCAAGTACCGGAAGACATCCGCACCGCGGTGAGGAATAATGGCGGCGGGGTTTATAACCACAACGTTTACTGGTTCTGCCTGGGTCCATCTGGAGGCGGTGAACCAACCGGAAAACTACGCGATGAACTGGAAAGGATGTTCGGTGATTTTGCATCTTTCAAGTCCGAGTTTGAAAAATCCGGTTTAACCCGATTCGGCAGCGGCTACGCCTGGTTGAGCGCAAAACCGGGTGGTGAACTTGTCCTCCATTCCACCGCCAATCAGGATTCACCTCTGCAGGAAGGATTGGAACCCATCCTGGTAGTGGATGTGTGGGAACATGCCTACTATCTGAAATACCAGAACCGGCGGGCAGAATACCTTTCCAATTTTTGGGATATCATTAACTGGAAAGCGGTTGAAAGCCGCTATTCTGAGATAAAATAGAATCAATCAATTCACTATACGGAGGATCTCAATGGCTCATGTAATTACCAGTTTATGTTTACGTGATGGTGGTTGTGCAACTGTGTGCCCGGTGGAATGCATCGTTCCGGGTAAACCAGAGGATAAGTGGCCCTGGTATTATATCGATGCGGACACCTGCATCGACTGTGGTGCATGTGTGGCGGAATGCCCTTTTGAAGCCATCTTCCCTGACAGCGAAGTGCCATCAGCCTACAAGGCAAAAGGCGGTGAGCGACTCTCAATGCCGGTGGGTACCGATGGTTTTACAGAGGTCTATGACGCGACTAACCACGATGGTGAAGCCGTCCACCTTGGAGCAACGCGTACGCTTGCTGCGGGCGAGATTGTTGATCTCACCTTCTGCATCGATACCGATGCTGAATTTTTCAAATCTGGTCCGGGTTATAACGCCTAATATCCACTATTTATTAAAGCGAAAAGGAGATCTCAATGGTCTCCTTTTTATTTACATTCCTTTGATAGATGTTCATCAAATGTGATGGAAAAATCATGGAATCCTGAATCATCACACACAGCCCGGAAATAGTAGTATGGACTGTCTTCAGGATAAGCGACTGCGAGGATTGAAGGCATGTCCGGGTTGGAGATCGGCGTTGGTGGCAGTCCATAAACCAGGTAAGTATTGAAGGGTGAGTTTACTTTTAGATCATTCGTTTTCAATGGTGTTTTCCACCAGCTGCCCCATTTTTCTGAATACCCCAGCGCGTACTGAACAGTTGGATCCGTTTCCAGTTTCATACCATCCTGTAACCGGTTATAGAAAACAGATGCCATCAAAGACCTTTCGTCATCCATGAAAGTTTCCCGCTGAATGATGGATGCCAGGGTTATCCCCTCGTAAAGGGTCAACCCTTGTGCGTCAATCGCGTCAATGATTTCAGGCGACATGTTCTCGTTGAATCTGTCAAGAAAGATCATGACCAATTCTTCCGCGTTGACCTTTCGATCGATTTCATATGCGCCCGGGAAAAGAAATCCTTCCAAAGACGTGAAATCTGCAAATTCTGGAAGTTCCTGCAACCACGTCGCATCTGAGACTATTTGAAGGAACTCAGCCGGATCGACCTCAATACCGGATGGTGGAAGCGCTGCAGCAATTTCCTCAGCCCTCCATCCGGGATAAATGTAAAAGGGTACGATCGGTGCAAATGATGCCTGAATTTTTTCCGCTATCTCCAGGCTGGTGATTGATCCCGAGAGTAAGAAATCGCCAGCCTTTATTTTAGAATCCAGTCCTTTATACACGAGATACGCCCTGAAGCCGTCCGCGCTGTTGATCAATCCTGCTTGCTCCAACCGCTGGCTGACACTGGAGACAGATTCGCCAGTCGCAATGGAAAATTTCTTATCATCTGCCTTTTTTGAAGCGGGGGTTTGTAGATCATTTTGATGTATTAACAACTGCAAACTGAAATTCCAACGCGGAAAACCGGTCAGGTATTCAGCCGGTGTACCAAAATGCCGTGATGCCAGGGCAGGCACTCCCAGCCATACCCCCAGTATCCCCACTCCCAGTAGCAGCAGGAGTAGGATACAACCTGTAGACCGTGAGTTACGCTTCCTGCCCATCAACCCTCTTATTGGTTTGTGCATCCAGGAAGGATTGAAGGATAACGGCTGCGGCGCGCTCATCAAGATGACCAGTGCGTTTCTTGCGGCTCCTCCCCATATCCAGCGCAATCTTCTTCGCGACCATGGTGCTCTCGCTCTCATCCCATAACAATACCGGTATGGTCGTCAATGATCCTATTTTCTCAGCCAGCTTCCCCGAATGACGGCTTTGCGAAGTTTCTTCTCCTTCGCTTGATAAAGCCTGTCCGATAAGTATCAATGTGATGTCATGCTGCTGACATACCTGGAGGATCTTATCACAATCCGTGTCCATGTTTTCATGTTTGATTACCGTAAGAGGTGTTGCCATAATGCGGTATGGATCGCTGATGGCGATTCCCAGTCGTTTCGCACCCGGGTCAATTGCCAAAACCCTACCCTCCATCTGCCAACCCTTCCTCCATGTTAATGCGGCTCGACAGGAAAGGCAGCCACGGCCACCATTTAAGAAACGTGATTATCTCGGCAGACCTTGAGTGCAGGATTTCATCGTTCAATATCGCAACAGCTTCCGCATTCGGCTTTCCCCTGATGCGCGTCAGAAGGGATTCAACTTCTAACTCTTTCGTGATGCCCCGTGACGCAATGACCGTCCACGAAGCTCCTCCAGATTCCTCCATTCTTATCCCGCCCTGGTTTGCGATAGCAATTTTGCGATCAGCTTTATGAAATCCTTCGGGTATGGACAAGTTCATAACCTGGTTGACCAGATCCTCCAGTTGCGCCGGATCGTAATAGAGAAAGCTGTATTTTACGGTCATGTCTAATGTTAGTGTATCAGAAGGGTTTTCAATTGGATTCAACTGTTCTTCAGTAAGCACCTCGCTGAGAACCAGGCTGCCCTTTATGGCTTCCTTCCCGTTACCGGGGTTAATCTCCGCTGCTGCTTCTGCCTGTTTTTCCAATTCATCAAGTAATTGATAGCGCAAAAGCGTGTAATCCACCAGTGTCGGTGCGGCAATATTTTGAGAACTCCCCCCGCTGAATGCCTCGGAATTGCTTGCTTCGGTCTTTGCGCCAAGTGTTCCCTCAACGATCGTGATCTGTCCCGGTTGAATATTGCCTTCCGTACCTGGCAGCACAGCTTCGACGCGTACAGCCACTTCCTCACTCCCGGGTGAAAGGGTAACCTTATCGACAGTTTCGAAACGGGTTACCTCTTCTCCGCCCGTTGAAACGATCGTCCCTGCAAGAACGATTATCTCCTCAGATGTAAGGTTCTTGAAAAGAACCTCGCCCGTGGCTTTCTCCAGTCCGACAGCAACTGAACCGCTGCTCAGCGCTGTTTTTTGTCCTGACACAGTGACCGCGCCCTCGTAAGCTGGAATCAACCCGGTGATATTGATCTGTGTCACATCCGTGGTGGCGCGAACATCAAGCGTCAGCTCTTGCAGTTCTGGTTCCGGGTAAATGATCACACTGGCGGAAGGGATTACATAGATTGCGAGCGCGAAAAGCGCCAGAATCGATAGGCTAAATAGAACCAGCCTGATACGGTGATCGAGCGGTTTTTTGCCCCCTGATGCAGGCAGGGTCTCCCGCATTGCCAGGATGGCTTCTTTCCCCCTCAAACTTCCTGCATCCTGATGACCAATCACTTGTTTCTGACCAATCACCACGGTCTGCTTCCGGTATCGAGCGGAAAACCGGTATGCCCAGGCTTTGAGCATACTCCCTGGTAATATCGCTGCGGCTAACCACCGCGAGCATAGCACCGTTCTCTTTTGCGCACCGGTCAATGAGGTTTAAATCCACCCGCCCCGGAAAAGGTCTTTTCTGCCTGGGAAGGACCAGCAGTATCCGGTCAGACCTGCACCACAATATCTTGTCGCTGATGGACGTGACATCATCGAATGTCTCAACATGAACGATAGCAGTTTTCATAGCTTATATACAAATTATACTTGAGGGCTGGAGAGGTTCAGAAAATCTGTTCACGAATCTTTTTGACTGCAGCTATAATAGTTATATTAGAAGCGAGGTTGACATGCGAAAAACAATTACCGTGTTTCTTTTGTTTGTGTTTGCTCTTACTTCCTGCAATTTTCCGTTGGCGAAACCACCTCAGGATGATAATCTGATTGCCACCAAAGTCGCTGAAACCCTCTCAGCTGCCCAGACCGCGATTTTACCCACCCCGCAACAAGAAGCGACAGGCGAATCCCCGATATCGACCCCATCTCCATCGCTCACTCCTGAACCTACCTTTACTACCACCCCCACCGCCACCGAGACAGCCCCGGCGACCGACCCGGCGCTCTCTCTCGGTTCGCCCGGTTTTTCCGATACCTTTAACGATGGTGTTTCTTTTGGCCTGACAAGCCCTTATGAAGATCCTCAAATGATCATCAAAGTGGAGAATGGTGCCATGGTATTCAAGAGCCTTGCCATCAACGGGGGAAAAAGGTGGCGCCTGACGTCTAGGAATCCTCAGAACCTTTACCTCGAGGGAAAATTTAGAACCATCTCCTGCAGCGGTAGCGATCAATACGGGCTTGTCTTTCGTGCGCCCACTTACTCGGACGGAATCGGCTATTACTTCGGTGTTTCATGCAACGGGCAGTACTATTTTCTGCGCTGGAATAATGCCGGTTCGAATACCCTGGTCAGCTGGACCGCTGAACCAAAAATCCTGGCCGGTGCCAACCAGGTCAACCGCCTGGGTGTGTGGGCTTCCAACGACACTTTTCGACTATATATCAACGGTCATTTGGTGAGGGAACTCACTGACAGCGGCATCCCCGCGAAAGGCTATATCGGGGCGTTTGCCTCCGCTTTCGAGGATCCGGGTTTCACCGTCCACCTTGAGGAAATCTCCTTATGGACGCTCCAATGAGCTTCTAGAAAATATACATTATGACAACGCTAACGCCTCATCAGGCTCATATTATTGAATTCGCGCAAGAAAAGCTCAATTTACAACCTCTTTACCTGGATACTGAGACAACTGGACTCTCAAAATCAGATGAGATAATCGAGATCTCCATCATCGAACATGATGGCACCGAGTTGTTTTCGAAACTCATCAAACCAAGCCAGCCCATCCCGCGTGAAGCCGAAAGAATCCACGGCATCACCAATGCCAGGGTCGCTTCAGCGCAAGCCTGGCCTATCTTGTGGCCGCAGATCAGACCGATCCTGTATGGCAGGGTCATCGCTGCTTACAACGCGCCTTTCGATTTGCGTATGATGGAGCAGTCTCACCAGCGTTACCGCCTTCCCTGGCGCGAAAACCTGGAATTCCTGGATGTGTTGCAGCTATTCTCTGAATTCCGCGGTGAGTGGGATCCCGCCCGCAGCTCATACCGCTACTTCAAACTCGCGGATGCCGGCAGGTTCTTCAACATCGCCCTGCCAAATGCGCACCGCTCCACCGCAGATGCCCAATTAACCAGGGCAGTACTGCACGCCATCGCGGGGATCCCGTATTGATTTCGAACACCTAGCATGACCCCGGAAACACACACTCTGACTGAAGAACAAGCCGTTGTCATCAACGCCCCCATCAAGGACAGCATTCTCCTGAGTGGTAAAGCTGGCACCGGCAAATCAACTGCTGGCGTTTTACGTTTGCGTTATCTCGTAGAACGTGGGGTTACCGGCGATAGCATCCTTGTGCTCGTCCCGCAGCGCCGCCTGGCTGCAGCGTATTACTCTGAAATCCACTCCCCTGATTTTCCCGCTGGAAGCCAGCCTGTCATAATGACGTTTAGCGGTCTGGCGCAACGGATGCTCTCGCTCTTCTGGCCGCTGGTCGCGTCACAAGCAGGCTTTAAATCACCTTCCATCGCTCCACGCTTTCTAAACATGGAAACCGCCCAGTACTACCTCGCCGGGATCGTCGAACCGCTCTTGGATAAGGGTTACTTTGAAAGTCTGACAATTGATCCCAATCGCCTTTATAGCCAGATACTCGATAACCTCAACAAGTCGTCCGTGGTGGGTTTTCCGCCAGGTGAGATCGCTGAGCGATTATCCAATGCCTGGTCAGGGAAGAATCCTCAATCCAATATCTATCAGCAGGCACAGGAATGCGCCCTGAAGTTCCGTGAGTATTGCCTGGCCAACAACTTACTGGATTTTTCACTGCAACTGTCCAGTGTTCACCAATTATTTATGGACGTCACTGCCTATGCCGGGAATATATCAAGGGCTCATACCGCCACCTGATCTACGACAATATAGAGGAGGACTTTCCGGTTGCGCATGATTTTGTTGCTGATTTGCTGCCCAACCTTGATTCCGCGTTACTGATACAGGATACCACAGGAGGATACCGGTCATTCCTCGGTGCCGACCCGGTAAGCGCACAGCATTTGGCCAATCTATGTACCGGCCGCATGCATTTTATCACCTCATTGGTTCAATCCACACAACTTGAGCAACTGGAAAGCGCTCTCAGTGAAAGTATTCTTGACCACCGATTGGTGAAAAGCAGTACTGCAAACATGGAAGAGAGTTATTCGATCCAGGCATTCCGTTTCTACCCCGAAGTGCTGGATTGGGTAACTGGCAAAATAATTGAGCTTCTGCAGCAGGAGTCGACCAACCCGGGTGACATAGCCATCCTCACCCCCTACCTCAGTGATTCACTGCGCTTCTCCTTTGCCCACCGCCTGGCCAATGCCGGCATTCCATTTACAACCTATCGCCCCTCACGCAGTTTACGTGATGAACCAGCAGCACAAACCGTGCTCACCCTGGCAAAGATGGCGCACCCTTCCTGGGGATTACAACCCTCTCCCCAACAAGCCAGGTCAACCTTTGCCCAGATCATCCGTGATTGTGATTTTGTCAGGGCGGATCTACTCTCGCGCACGGTTTATAAAACTAAAGATAACCTTTTTCCGCTCAATACGTTTGATGAACTTAAGATGGAAATGCAATCTCGCATCACTTATCGTGTCGGTGAACATTATGAACACCTGCGTGCCTGGCTCAGTGAAAACCTTGAGGGTGGAAGAAATGAACTTGATCATTGGATAAGCCGCCTCTTCGGGGAATGTCTTTCACAACCCGGTTTTGGTTTTCACAACGATTACGATGCCTCTGCAGTTGTGAGCCGCTTGATCGAATCCTGCAGGGAATTCAGGAAAGTCTACAACCCTGACCAGGCAGACACCTTGCCGGATGCTGGTGGTGAATACACGCGTGTGCTTGAAAAGGGCATCCTTGCTTCGCAATCTTTTTCATCCAATACGGTCAAGGATGCCCCGGATATCGTCTTCCTTTCACCCGCGTACTCGTTCCTGATGCGTAACCGTCCTGTGAAATACCAATTCTGGGTGGATATCGGCTCGAACGGCTGGTGGTCAAGGCTTGACCAACCCCTGACCCAGCCTTACGTGCTCAACCGTAATTGGCAGTCAGGGCAAAAATGGACAGACGTAAATGAATATGAAAACAACCAGGCAACCCTTGCCCGCATTATCACCGGTTTGGTCAGTCGCTGTAGCGATCACATCTTCATGTGCAGTGTCAATTTCAACGAACACGGAATTGAAGAGCGCGGACAGCTCCTGCTCGCGATGCAAACGATCCTGAGAGAAAGAGCGCGGCAATCCGGAGGTCTGGATGTTTAAGCCGCGTCTCAATCAAACTCGCATCCTTGAGTACGAGCACGGGAAAATGGGTATTTCCGCGGTGCCGGGAAGCGGCAAGACCCACACCCTCTCTTATCTCGCCGCCCAGTTAATCCTGAAAGGCGGTCTGCAGAACGAGCAGGAGATCCTCATTGTTACGCTGGTCAACTCGGCTGTCGATAATTTCACCAACCGCATCGCAGGGTTTGTACGTGAAGCCCGCCTGCTAGAAAACGTGGGGTACCGTGTGCGCACGTTGCACGGCCTGGCGCACGACATCATCCAGGAAAGACCTGACCTTGCTGGAATTTCCAATCAATTTTCCATAATTGACGATGTGGAAACTGACCGCATGATTGAGCAGATTGCCACCGCGTATGCCCGCGTACACCCTGAAATCGCGGATTACCTGCTCAAACCGGATGTGGACCTCGCAGCTGCCAGCCGCGCGCGTAGTGGCTGGCCGGAGTTGATTACCACCCTCAACCAGAATTTCATTAAACAGGCCAAGGATCTGGAAGCGGAACCCGAAGATATTCTCAGTACTATGCACCATTACGATTATTCCAACCTGCTACTCGATATGGGTGTTGAAGTCTACCAGCAGTACCAGCGTGGTCTCAGGTACCGCAACGCGCTTGATTTTTCCGATCTCATCCGCCTGGCGTACCTCGCGCTGCAAAACGATGAGGACTACCTTACCAGGCTGCGCCACCGCTGGCCGTACATTCTCGAGGACGAAGCCCAGGACTCCTCAAACCTGCAGGAGAAGATGCTGCGCCTGTTGGTTGGTCCTGCCGGGAACTGGGTGCGCGTTGGCGACCCCAACCAGGCGATCTACGAAACATTCACCACCGCTGACCCGAAATTCCTCAAGGATTTCCTCAAGGAGGAGGATGTCGTTGAAATGACGCTGCCTCACTCCGGCAGGTCGAACATCAGCATCATTAACCTGGCAAACTCGCTGGTCAACTGGACGCGTGATGCCCACCCTGTTCTCGCGCTGCGCACTTCACTCGATCACCCGCTGATTGAACCCACGCCTCCCGGTGACCCCCAGCCCAACCCGCCTGATCATCCACATGCCGTGTACATAAGGAAAACCAAGAGCTCATCTGGTGAGGAAATAAAATTGATCGTTGACAATATCCGCCAATGGCTGCGGGAGAACGCGGACAAGACCGTGGCTGTGCTCACGCCCATTGGCTGGTACGGTGAAAAAGTAGCAGAGGCATTGCACCAGGCTGATATCCCCATGGTGGAGCTGCTCAAGAGCAGTCAATCCACCCGCCGCGTCGCGGGTATCATTGAAAAAATCCTCCTTGCCATTTCCGACCCTTCCAATGCCAGCAAACTGGCAAAGGCAATATCCGGGATTCTCAGTCGTGATGAATTGGACGACGACCAAAAAAAGGAGCTTGACCTGCTTGCTGCAGCCATCCGAAAATGCACCCGCATTGAGGAATTCTTCTACCCCGTACCGGGTGAGGAATGGACTGCCGCTCTGGATGCTTGACCAGCTCTCCGGTGAACTGGTGACTGAATTTGAACAATTGAGAGAAAAGTTCATCCGCTGGCAGCAGGCTTCCTTCCTGCCCATTGACCAGCTTGTACTGACCATCACCAACGACCTGTTTACGGTGCCCGCGGACCTGGCACTGGCGCATAAATTCGCCCTCCTGCTTGAATTCAGCGCGCGGCTTCACCCTGAATACGAAATAAACGAATTCGCTGTCGAACTTGCTGACATCTCCGGGAGTATCCGTAAATTCAGCGGTTTCAGCGATGAAGAACTGCGCTTTGACCCTGACGCGCACAAGGGAAAAGTGTTCGTTTCTACTTTCCATAAAGCTAAGGGGTTGGAATGGGACCGGGTCTACCTGATGTCTGTGAACAATTATGACTTCCCCTCCGCCCAGGCACACGATACCTATATCGGCGAGAAATGGTTCATCCGCGAAAATTTCAACCCGCAGGCTGAACTGGTTGACAGGCTGACCGGTCTGCTGACCGGTGATGAGGAGATGATTTTCGCCACTGAAGGAAAAGCCACCGAAAATTCGCGGGTTGAGTACGCCAGCGAAAGACTGCGCCTGCTATTTGTCGGCATCACGCGCGCGCGCCAATCACTGGTCATCACCTGGAATAGCGGTAGCAGCAAGGATAAAATGATGTCGCTGCCTCTTGAAGCGCTGTACGCCATCTGGAAAGGGTCTGATGCAACCATCTGACGATTTCTCTTTTTCCCAGCAGAGTCTGCAGGATTATTCTGATTGCAGGTTCCGTTTCCTGTTGAAGTACATCAAGAGGCTGGATTGGCCTGCCGTGGAAAGTGAGCCTGTGATCCTGCAGGAAGCACGGATGGAATTGGGTCAGCAATTCCACCGCCTGGTGCAGCAGTATTTCATCGGCGTCGACACAGAAACACTAAGTTCTTCCATCCATTCGCCGGAGCTTGCTTCCTGGTGGGAGGTCTTTCTCGCCCTCAAACTCAACAAGACAGATGGAGAAAAACATGCTGAAAAATTGTTGTCCGTACCGATAAACGGTCAGCGTCTGCTGGCAAAATACGACCTGTTGATCGAAAATACACCTGGCAGTTACACCATCTATGACTGGAAAACAAGTACCTACCAGCAATCCCGGCAAAAACTGTTCTCACGGCTTCAATCCCGGGTGTACCCGTACGTACTGCGGCAATCCATTGAAAATTCGCCAGCCGGCAGATTCAGGATCGTCAGATATCGAAATGATCTACTGGTTCCCGTCCTTTCCTGATACTCCTTACCAGTTCAACTATTCAACGGATAAATTTGAGGAGGACAGGGAATTTCTCCATGCGTTGACTGACGAAATCCTATCACTGCCGGAAGAGGGTTATTCCAGAACAGATGATGAAAAAAAATGCGCCTACTGCCGCTACCGCTCCTTATGCGATCGTGGAGTCTACAGCTGGCGTGCTCGCTCAAGGGATGGATGAGGAAGCCGTTGATACCGAGTTTAACCTCGATTTTGACCTTTTATAGAGCCACATATGTATCATCCTCCGCATATTGAAAGAAACTGGATAATCCAGGGATTAGTTCCTCTACCGGAAAATTTCCTTTCCGATACGAAATATCCGGAAATCATCCTCCAGACACTTGTCAGGCGTGGATTCAGCGATCCGGCACTAGCCGAGCAGTTCGTTGATTTCACAAAATACCAGCCTTCTTCCCCTTACGAACTCCCGGATATGGAAAAGGGTATCAGCCGCATTTTACAAGCCGCCAGTTCCGACCAGAAAATCGGTGTTTGGGGAGATTTTGATGTCGATGGTCAGACGTCAACCGCCATCCTCGTATCAACACTGCGGCAAATTGGTGCCAATGTGATCTACCACATCCCTGTCAGGGGTCCTGAAACACACGGTATTGGTTTGAAAGCGCTGCAGGATTTCATAAGACAGGGGGTCAAGGTGATACTCACCTGTGATACCGGCATCTCAGCATCAGAATCCATCGCCTACGCGCAGTCCCGTGGTATCGATGTCGTGGTCACCGACCACCATCTCCTCCCGCAGGAATTACCCCCGGCCTACGCGCTCATCAATCCGCGCCGCCTGCCCGCTTCTCACCCCCTCTCCACCTTACCCGGCGCTGGAACCGCGCTCAAATTCGCAGAAGCCCTGCTGGCTGAAGAAGGTCTCGCGGAAAAAGCTGTCTTGTTACATGACCTCGCTGCTCTGGGCTGCGTGGCAGACCTGGCTGAGTTGAGTGGTGAAACCCGTTACCTGGTTCAATCTGGTCTCAACCAGATTCGTGCAGAACCGCGCCCGGCGCTGGCCGCCATGCTGGAGGCTGCCGGTGTGGCGTATGCCAGCATGGGTGAAGAACATATTTCCTTCAACCTTGCGCCAAGGCTTAACGCCGTCGGCCGGCTGGGTGATGCCAACCCGATGGTTAATTTCCTTCTTTCTTCTGACCCGGTTGAGATTGCCGTTACGATAAATCAGGTCGAAGGTTTGAATTTACGGCGTAAGACCCTGTGCGATCAGGTCTTCCAGGGAGCCATGGCGATGCTGGAAAAGGATCGCGCTCTTCTTGACCAGCCCATCCTGATACTGCACCACCCTGAATGGCCGGCCGGTATCGTAGGTATCGTTGCCAGCCGACTGGTGGAAATGTTTCATCGCCCGGTCATCCTTCTTGTTACCCCACCGGGAGAACCCGCCCGCGGTTCCGCGCGTTCTGTTGAAGGTATCGACATCACCGCTGCCATAACCCAAAACCAACAGCACCTCATTTCCTTCGGTGGGCACCCCATGGCGGCCGGTTTATCCCTGGATTCCGGCAATCTTGAGGTCTTTAAGCGGGAGATGAACAAAACCGTAATGAACATGGCTTCAGGGCAGGTTACCAAACCCGACCTGATCATTGACGCCTGGAAGTCTCCATCCACCATCACGCTGGATTTCGCCCAATCTCTTGAATCTGCTTGCCCCGTTTGGACCTGGTAATCCATCCCTGTTATTTGCAGCCCATGGCATGGAAATAATCAATACTACCGGCGTGGGGAAATTGGGTGAGCACCTGCTGGTGGATGTGGAAGATAATGATGGCAACCCGGCGCGGCTTATCTGGTGGAACGGTAAAGACCTGGCGCTGCCTGAGGGCCGGTTTGACCTGGCGTATACAGCCCGCGCCAGCAACTTCCGAGGCGAGGACCAGGTGCAATTTGAGTGGATCGATTACAGGAGAACACCGGAGGAAGCAACTCTTCGGGTCAACAAAAGCAAGGAAAAAAAGATCAATATTGATTATCGCGAATCTAATTCTCCAGATGATGTTCTTGCTACATTACGATCAACACAAACGCTGAGCATATGGAAGGAAGGGAATGACAATTACCCGGTCAACGGCGAAGACAGGCACTCGATCGAACCTTGCAACGCCCTGGCTGTCTGGTCGATCCCGCCGGATATCAAGGTATTACGGCAGCTCATCCAAACAGTCAATCCCGATACCGTTTACTGGTTCCTTGTCGCGCCGCAGCAGCACCAGTTGCGAGAATTCTTGACAGTCAATTGGCAGTACGGTCAAGCATGGTATGGAACAAGGTCTGGCGTACTTCCAGTTGGCTGAGCTCGCCGCTCGAACCGCATCTACTGAAAGACTCGTTGCTCTTGGTATGCAGTGGCTGGTCAGTTCCGGACAAGCCCAGGTTATCAAGCGCGACCAATCCGGGTACACGCTCGCTCCGGGTGGAGTCGTAGATATCGCCCAGCGCGCATCTCTGCAACAAGATATGCATCGTGCGTTTCGTGAAATTCATTCCTTTTCTCAATATCTAAAACGTGTTGACCTGGATAGACTCGTTGATGAACTCTCTTAATTCAATAGGTTGATTTCAACCTTTTCATTGTTATAATCCCAGTTACTATGACGAAAACGCTATCCCGCAGGGATTTTCTCAAGCTCAGCGCGCTGGGTCTTTCCAGCCTCGCTTTCAGGCGCATTCACGATTTCGGTGAACTCGCTGACTCGGAAAATATTGTCAGAGTAGCAATAGACGCAAGCGAATCTGTTAGCGTTTACAGCCAGCCAGATGACAAAAGCACGATTAAATTCCAACGCTACCGCGACGAGATTGTGAATGTTTACTACGAAGTGATTTCTGATAAAAGTCCCGAGTATAACCCGCTTTGGTACCGCGTCTGGGGTGGTTACATCCACTGCGCGCACATGCAGCGGGTGCAGGTGAAGATCAACCCGGTTCCCGACAAACTGGGTGAAGGCATTCATCCCGTTGAGATCACAGTTCCATTTTCACAGAGTTATCCTGCAGCGGAAACCAGGAGAGTGGACACCGATTTATCGCTTGTATTACGGCACCATTCACTGGGTATCGGAAATTGTTGAAGGACCAGACGGCAACCGTGGTACCGCATAAAGGATGAACTGATCGGAAATGATAACCTGAATTACTACATCCCCGCCGCCCACGCCCGCATCATTCCGCCGGAAGAGACATCGCCAATCTCTCCTGATATCAATCCGGATAAGAAGTACATCGAAGTTTCTTTGGCTAGACCAGGAATTGACAGCCTTTGAAGAAGGACGCATCGTCCTGCGGACCAAGATTTCATCCGGCTTGGATTACAGCCCTCCCGGGGAGATTCCATGGAAGACGCCTACCGGACGCTTCAATGTGCAGACGAAGATGCCATCCAAGCACATGGGTGGAGCAGAATTAACCGATGACCTGAACGCGTATGTTCTTCCCGGTGTTCCCTGGGCTTCCTTTTTTGAGCCTGAGAACGGCATCGCCTTCCATGGCACTTTCTGGCACCAGAACTTTGGCATGCCCATGAGCCACGGCTGCATCAACATGAAGACCGAAGAAGCGCGCTGGCTTTACCGCTGGGTCACACCGGTTGGTGACATGTCCAAGATGACCACCATTGGCTTTGGCACCCAGGTGCACGTTTACTGATTTTCCAGGAAAGCGTATCCGACTGGCACCTTGTTAGCGATGAAAGCCGAGAATACCCGGTTGCCAAATAAACACCCCTTTTTGGTTAATCTGAGCCTATTGCCACTATCACCATATTCAATAAGACCTTCATGCAACAGGCGTTTTAGTTGAGCCGGAAAAACCTCCTGGACGCTGACGCCGTACCGGTTGGAAAAATCCTGTAGTGAAATCCCTTCATCAACTAAGCGCATGGAAACCATCATGATGCTCCTGCATCATTTCCCAGCGGTTCAGGTGATTCACCTCCAAACAGGCTGGTCCTGCAGGAAATGTGGACTCTGAATGCCGCTTGATTTTGGCGATATACGCCTCTATCGTATTCGTGTTTTCGACCCTGGTGTTGCTCCAGAACCCGTGCGCCCCGGCACCAAACCCGAGATAAGGCAGATAACGCCAATATTGCAGGTTATGCCGGCAGCGCGCTGATTCTCCCCTGGCCCAATTGGATATTTCATATTGCCCATAACCAGCATTCTCCAATTCCACCATTGCGCCTTCGTACATATCCGCCGCAAGGTCCTCATCCTGTTCAGGGAGTAGCCCCCGGTCCGACCAGCGCTTCAACCGGGTGCCTTCTTCAAGGATTAACGAATACAAGGAGAAGTGGTCAACACCCAACCCGAGCGCCAGTTTCAATGTTCGCATCCAGCTATCCAAATTCTGCCCGGGGATACCAAACATGAGGTCAAGGTTGATGTGCTCAAACCTTGCCTGCCTGCACCATTCCACAGCAGCCAACAAGGACTCATTCCTGTGTTCCCGGTCCAGGATCCTCAGGTCAAAGGGAGACGCCGATTGCATACCGATGCTGATTCGATTGAATCCGACCTCCCGGTAACCTCTTATCTTTTCAGCTGTGACAGTCTCAGGATTTGCTTCAAGCGAAACCTCCGCGTCTCCCACAAGTTGAGCATACCTGAATACAGAATCAAATATCTGTTTGTATTGTGCAGCGTTAAGTAAAGAAGGAGTTCCACCCCCAAAGTAGATCGTTTTGATTATAAGTTTTTCCGGGGCACCAGAAAGAACGGATTCGACCTCCTGGCATAAGGACTTGACATAAGCTGGGATACGGTTTTCCGCGCCGGCAAATGTGTTAAAATCACAATAACCGCACCTGCGGCGGCAGAATGGAATGTGAAAATACAGGCTGATTTCCATATATTTCAGGTTAGAATAACACAATCTTGAATTGATGCAAAGGAGCGATCGATTTGCTGATGTAAAATCAGCATCCGATCTATATATAAAAGAATTCTATGACAACCGAAAATACTTCATCAACACCAAAAACATGCCCCACCTGCGGAACTAGGTTGAGCGAGAACGCAACCAGGTGCCTGGTATGTGGACGAACTTTTACAACCACACCAACCAAAAAGGCTGAGACGAGCCCGGTCCAGAATCCGAAATTACCCGAGTTGAAAATCAGTCTCCCGGCAGCCATTGGTCTCATCGTCCTGGTTCTAGGCCTTGGTGCGGCGTTGATCTTTGTGATCCTGCAATCCACCGGCCGCGTCACCACGCCTACGGTCACACCAACCCTTACAACCACACCCACGCTTACCCTCACCCCAACAGCCACGCTGGAACCCACGATTGGACCAACCGAAACTCCGCTCCCGCCGCGCGAATACGTTGTAAAGGATGGCGACCTTTGCAGCAGCATCGCTCTATCCTTCGGGGTTTCCATTCAGAGTATCGCTGACCTTAATGGTCTCCCCCCTGATTGCGGTGTCCTCTACCCCAACACAACTTTGAAGATTCCGTATCCTACCCCCACACCAACAGCACTCCCAACTTCAACCCTAAGCGCGGCAGAAGCCACACAGGTATCCTGCGGAACTGTACAATACCAGGTGACAGAAAACGATACCCTGAGCTCCATTTCCGCTAATTACAACATCAGCGTAGAATCCATCAAAAACTTCAATGGGTTAACTTCTGATAGTGTTTATCTTGGTATGTACCTGAACCTTCCACTATGCGAAAGAATGCCCACCCAGGGTCCAACCCCCACCGCCACCCTGTTGCCTCCTTACTCAGCCGCGAGTCTTCTGCTCCCCGAGGACGGATCCGTTTTCACCAGTGTCAATGACGCGATTGCACTCCAATGGTCGTCAGTGGGAACCCTCATGGCCGGCGAAGCCTATGCCATCACAATCGAGGACGTGACATCCGGTGGTGCCAATAAACTGGTCGCCTACACCACAGAAACAAAATTTGAGGTTCCTTCCAGCCTTCGCCCGCTCGACAATACCTTCCATATTTTCCGCTGGTCAGTAGTCGCTGTTCGCCAGACTGGCACTACAGCAGACGGACAGCCTGAATACACCGCTCACGGTCAGGTTAGTCTCTACCGCGTCTTCGGCTGGTCCGGCAGTGCCGGGGCTGTTACACCAACCCCGTAAATACCCTAGTACAAATACCCCCTCCGAAAGCCTGGAGGGGGTAAATTTTTAATATTTGCTTCGCCATTTGTTACTTTTTGAGGTTCTCAAGATACCTGCCGGCTGAAATGGCTGCCGTTGCGCCCATGCCTGCTGATATCACCACTTGTTTAAAACTTGCGTCAGCTGCTTCACCGCAGGCATAAACGCCATCCGCGCTGGTCTTCATGTTTCCATCAACTTTTATATATCCACTCTCATCAAATTCCAGCTGTCCCTTGTACATCTGGTTATTAGGTGTGTGTCCAATGAATACGAAAACGCCATCGGTTGGTACCTCTGAAAATTCCCCAGTCTTAACGTGTTGCACGACTACCGAGGTGACTTTTTCGGTTCCTTTGATCTCCTTAACGATGGAATTCATCATGAATCCAATCTTTGGATTCTCACGCGTACGCGACTGAAGAATGGCACCAGCACGAAATTCATCCCTGCGGTGGATCACGGTTACCTTGGATGCAAATTTTGTCAGGAAAATCGCTTCCTCAAGAGCGCTGTCTCCCCCACCAACCACCACGATCTCCTTGCCCTTGAAAAACCAGCCGTCGCAGGTGGCGCAGTAAGATACCCCCTTACCTATTAGTTCCTTTTCACCTGGTACGTTTAACGGAACCGGGCTGGCACCAGTGGCAACGATAACTGTTTCTGCCTGGTACGCCTTGTTATATGTATTGACAAGCAAAGGTTTTGTACTGAAATCCACTGATGTGACGACATCGTATTCAATCCGCGCACCAAATCTCTCCGCCTGTTTCTGGAACAACTCTCCCAGTTCTACACCCCCGACCCCATCAGGAAACCCGGGGTAATTCTCGATCATGTTCGTCAATGCTGCCTGTCCGCCAGGCTGCATACCAGTGAACACCAGTGGATGCAACTCTCCGCGCGCCGCGTAAAGCGCGGCTGAAAGTCCAGCCGGTCCTGCACCCAGGATGATAACGGATTCGATTTGATTTTCTTCTGCCATTTTTACCTTTCAACCAGTGACTGCTTTGTCAGTTATGCATAATGCCAGGTCGAGCGCCTTCATTCCTTCAGCCAACTGTTCCTCGGTGATGATCAGCGGTGGAATGATGAGTATGATATTCCAGTGCGTGTAAAGGTAAACGCCATTGTCCAACAGGTAGCGGCGCAGCGCGATCATATCAGGGCTGTTGCTGCCGAACGGAGCCATCGGTTCCTTCGTCTGGCGGTTTTTCACCACCTCGATCGCCGCGAACAATCCGATCGAGCGTACATCTCCCACTGACGGATGCTTCTCTTTGAGATCTTGAAGCATGCGCTTCAAGACCTCACCGGTGACCTTTGCTTTCGCAACCATTCCATCCTGTTGCATCACCTCGATGACCGCGATGGCAGCTGCCAGTGAAATCGGGTGACCGTTGTACGTAAGCCCACCTTCAAAGACCCTGTCATTGAATGTGGCCGCGATTTCTGGTTTCATCGCCACAACGCCCAACGGCGCGTAGCCTGAGGTCAGCCCCTTAGCTAATGTCATGATGTCGGGAATCACGTTCCAGTGATTCACCGCGAACCATTCCCCGGTCCTGCCAAAACCGGACATCACTTCATCTGTGATCATAAGAATGCCATTGCGGTCGCATATCTCCCGTACACCCTGAATGTAACCTTTTGGCGGGATAATGATGCCATTGGTACCCGTTACTGTTTCGATCATGATCGCCGCGATAGTATGTGCACCTTCATACTGCACATATTCTTCAAGATGCATCAGGTAATCCTGCGTGAATTCTTCTTCACTTGTGTCAGGGCGGTTCCTGTGAAAGGTTGACCGGTACTGAAATGGATCGAGAAAATGCACCACGTCTGGCATGACAGTTGGCTCCCATGCCAGCCGACGCGGATCTCCCGTCAGTGAAACAGCCCCGTAGGATGCTCCATGATAAGAGCGGTACCTGGTAAGAATCTTATATTTTCCGGTATACGAACGCGCAAGTTTGATCGCGTTCTCGTTGGCATCCGCCCCGCCCGTGGTGTAAAGGTACTTTGTTAGTCCTTCAGGTAGGATCTCTGCCAACTTTTGACCCAGCACAGCCCGTGGTTTCGTTGCGAATTGTGGACCAGCGAATGGCAACTCTCTGGCCTGATTGATGATGGCATTAATGACACGCTCATCCCCATGGCCAATGTTCACGCACATCACCATCGAGTTTAGATCCAGGTAGCGCTTTCCATGAATATCCCAGAAATACACGCCTTTCGCTGACTTGATGGGGATCGGCTTGACCTGTGATTGTGCCGACCAGGTCCAGAAGTTGTGTTCAAGTGAATACGGCAAGATATCTGAATCAGGTATATCGATCATATGTCCCTCGATGGATAAGGAATTATCCAACCACCCATTATCCTATCATAAATTGTGTCTCATGGAATCAGATTTGTGGTAGAGTTCCATTGTTATGACGGGAGAATATCAATTTTCCGCTTGAAGTTGAGCGTGGTATCGAGTTGATCAACCGGGGCGAGTTCTTTCGCGCGCACGAAGTGCTCGAGTCCGCGTGGCTGCAGGAAAAAGGAAAAGTTCGTCCATTGATCCAGGGTCTGGTGCAGGTCAGTGTGTTGCTGTATCACATTGAGCGTGACAATCAAAAAGGCGCGTACAAACTCGTTCTTAAAGCGCTGGAGAACATCAGCCCATTCAAAGATCTGCCATCGCAGTTGGATATCCCACTGCTGATCGACGACCTTACGAGCATGGCTGCCCGATTTCATACCTTAAATACAGACGAACCGATAAAAATATCGGTTCATCCAATTCGTCTTTACATGCGGAACTAACGATCAGATATCAGATGCTCTCAATCCTCAACCAGGATGACCCTTGCGGGTGCGCCATCAGATTTCGCCAATTTCAGCGGTAGACAGAACAGTGTGTACTTCCCCGCGTTTACCTTTGACAGATCAAGCCCTTCGATCACCACCATTTTCGCTTTCAGCATCACCAGGTGAGTAGGCCGGCTTTTCTTGAAAGGCGCGATGGAAAGATAATCGATACCCACCAGTTTTACACCGAGGTCTACCAACGCTTGCGCGCCATCCTCGGTGATACCAACAAACTCCGGCTTGAATACATCACCGCCCTCAACCCAGTACTGCGAATTTCTGGTCTTAAAGAGCAGCCTTTCAGTGCCAGGTTGTAATTCAAGAGATTTAACTTCTTGTGCGGTGATTTGGTCCACATCATCAGCCAATTCAGCTACAAGGACCTCACCAACCAGTACGTCGAGGGGAAGGGCATCAACCGAACTTTCATCCTGCAGAAAATGGCAGGGGGCATCCACATGGGTACCGGTATGGACGGCAAATCCCATGTAAGTCACATTGGCATTCGCGCCATCTTCTAGTTTTTTCAATCGATACAATTCCACCTCAGGTTCACCCGGCCAAACTGCCATACCCGGTCGGATTGTAAGTGTCACGTCATGGATTTTCATTTTTCCTCTTCAGGCTTGCGTTAAAGATTTCTTCCAGCAATTCAATTCTTTCCTCAGTACTCATCGGTGTCGGTCTGGACCAGTCAACCAGAAGGGCGGTCAGCAGCTCTGTATTGATATACTCACCATCATAAATTATATGCCGGTCAATGAACTCTCGCCTGTTCTTATCCACCATCTGATCGAACAGGAAATTACCAAGACCGTAATGGATAAGATTATCACCCACGAATTCGAATCCCATTGGGCTGTGGGCCTGCGAACCTTGCACAATATCCGCACCAGCTTCCGCCGCCCGCTGAAAATCTTTGCTGATCTTCTCGAAATACATGAGGTTTTCTTCCTCTTCATGCTGGTAGGTGGTGATGACCACATAACCCTGTTCCTTCAACTCTTCTATTTTTCTAGTCAGGTAATCAAAATCACATTCCGCCGCACCGGGGCGATCGTCTGTAGCATACACAGTTGCCGGTCCAACAGCGTTGCAACCCAGGAATGCCAGTTTGTTGCCATTATGCTCAATAAAAATTGGTTTTCGGGCAGCTTCCGGGTCCAAGCCTGCAGCATAAACATTCCAGCCTTTTTCTTTGTAAACGTTTAGTGTAAATTCCAGGTTTTCTGGTCCGTAGTCATTGATGTGATTACCCGTCATTTCTATGACATTTATTCCAAGCAAATCCAACACCTCAACCATTTCAGGGGGAGTACAAAATACCAGGTTTGAAGAAAATTCATCACCCACTGGACAACCCTCCACCAGCGGTGATTCATTGCTCACGTGCTTCACATCAGCGTTCAAGAACCAGTCTTTCACAGCTTCAACCGGGTAATCCATCCCTTTAATGCTGATTTTGTAAGACAGCACGCGTGTGATTGCTGTCGTCCCGGTCATCATCAGCACTGTCATCCTGGTTTCATCCCGGTTGGTCATTGGTATGGACTTTTCGAATTGTTGTACAATATTCTCGATCGCAGTAGGATCCGACAGCCTGGAAAAAAGGTTGAACTTGATGGTCAGTGCGTAGTTTTCTTCTGCCAGCGGTTTATCGAGGGGACTTAAACCATCAATCCTGAGCACTTTCCATCGGGGAGCGATTTCTTCGAACGGAAGGATCGCCAGCGTATCCGGATTTTCTTCGCAATATTCAAGGAGACTTTCGGAGGGCATTACCTTCACGGCTTTTCCAGGATTTCCCCATACACCGGTCAATACCTCGAGAGTCGCCTGATCCAGAACCAGAATTTGAAATGCGACATCATCCCGGGTTTGTTTCCAAATGGCTTTTAGTTCGCGCGAACCGATCTCATCCGCCACTGTGAAGAAGGGTACCGCCGCGGCATAAATCCTTGTGGCGGTAAAAACCGCTGAACTGCTCATCCTGCCAACCATGGACTCAAATACCAGGTTGGCTTCATCACGGTTTTCTGTCGGTTTGACGTATGAAAATCCGGCAATGAGTTCCAACCAATCTGCCGGGATTCCTGCTGTAGTAAAGAGGAGGGGTTCTGCGACGCGTCTCCACCGCTACATCCGTTGGGGTTGAATCTGGCAGAAATGGTGTGGGAACATCAGGTAACTCTGTCGGTTGCGGCAATCCCGAACAGGATACAGAAATCAAGAATAGAAAGATGGTGATGGATATCAGTAATTTTTGATCAATGCGCAATTCGTTGTTCTCCTTAGGGTAAACTCTCCGAATTATAAGTCAGCTTGCCCTGCATGTAAAACCAGCTGAAGCTGATAGTTCCTGATAGACTGCTAAGATATAATCTCATTAGATCATTCATCGAGGGTATTATGAGACAAGTCGCTGTTATTGGGATCGGTCAAACAAAAATTGATGAGCATTGGGATAAGTCTCTGAGGGAACTTGCTGGTGAGGCTGCGCTGGCAGCTCTCAACGATAGCGGGCTTGATCGGATCGATGCGGTTTATGTGGGTAATATGATGTCCGGCTCGGCTAATCACCAGCAGCACCTGGGTGCCTATATGGCTGATTGGATCGGAATGCGTGGTGCAGAAGCGATCCGTGTTGAAGCTGCCTGCAGTTCAGGTGCAGCCAGTTTTCGCACGGCCGTAATGGCCGTTTCTTCCGGAATGGTTGACTCAGCGCTCGCTATCGGGGTTGAGAAAATGACCGATTCCCCCATCAACGAGATCACCGCTGAGCTTGCTACCGCTGCTGACGCCGAATGGGAAGCCGGTAATGGTCTTTCATTTGTCGCCTTGAACGCATTAATAATGAGACGTTACATGCATGAATATGGCTGGAAGAAGGAAGACTTCGCGCCGTTCGCAGTAAACGCCCATGCCAATGCCATGCACAATCCTTTTGCAAGGTTTCACAGTATTGTGACTGTTGAAGATTACCTCAAAGCCTCCATGGTCACTGACCCGATCAACCTCATGGACGCGTCACCCACTGGTGATGGTGCTGCCGCGGCGGTGGTTGTTCCGGTCGAAAAGCTGTTCACCGTTAACGCTCACAAAGTCATCCGTGTTGCAGCTTCAACCGCGGCGACAGACACGCTGGCTGTTCATCACCGTAAGGATCCTCTCTTTCTGAATGCCGCGTACAACGCTGGAAAAAAGGCTTACACGCAAGCCTCTCTCTCCCCGGCTGACATTGATCTTTTCGAGTTACACGATGCGTTTTCAATTATGGCAGCCTTATCGCTGGAAGCGAACGGCTTCGCGGAAAGAGGACAGGGACCCCGGCTGGCACTGGACGGAGAGATACTGATCAAAGGCAGGATCCCCATTGCCACCCGCGGCGGACTCAAAGCTCGTGGACACCCGGTAGGCGCGACCGGTATGTACCAGATTGTTGAAGTAGTGCAGCAGTTGCGCGGGGAAGCCGCGGGTACCCAGGTGGAGAATGCCACCACGGGCCTGTGCCAGAATATCGGCGGGAGTGGATCCAATATCATCACCCATATCTTAACCACTGCCAGCAGTAATTAATAACATTCCCTCGTCATTGCTCCGATCATTTAACCTGATATGATTGGAGCAATTCGGTTATGAACACCATTTCTAAAACTCAATTGGTCAATTACCAGGCAAAAACCTTCCGCTTTGCGCCAGGTTTACACCTCACCTCACCAGAGCAAGCGGTGGATTACGTCAACGAGCGTGGGTTCATCTTTTTCTGGCCGGTGAAGGCTTACTCATATCCAAGCCTTTGGGGTGCCGTTGCAGGCGATCGCCCGGTAGCGGACGAGCATGATGACCCAGGGCATTTGACCTGGAATTGGAAAGACTCATTGATCGATAAAAAGGTCTGGTATTACGCCCGTGTTCTCAAACATAAGAACACCTTCATATCACTCGAAGCAATCAAGTATTTTTACGCGCTCTCGCCAAATTACGGCGAACCAGAAAACGATCTGCTGGACCAGTATAACGAAGGTCAACTTCCTCTTGAGGTCAAGCTGATTTTTGAAGCCCTGCTTAAGAATGGACCCCTTGATACCCTCTCCTTGAGGAAGGAAGCGCGCCTGGCTGGAGCAGGTTCTCAATCACCATTCAATCGCGCCCTCGATATCTTACAGGGACAGCTCAGGGTGCTGCCGGTTGCGGTTAGTGAAGCCGGTGCATGGAAATACGCGTTTGTTTACGATTTAACACACCGTTATTTTCCGGAGATTCCTGAAAATGCACGCTTCATTACCGAAAACCAGGCAATGGATCAATTGCTTAAGTGGTTCTTTCAATCTCTTGGTGTGGCAAATTTTAAACAGGTGACAGGCTTATTTAAGTGGGATACGGGTGTAACGCGCAGGTCACTTGACCGACTGGTCACCTCCGGATTCCTGGTAGAAAATGTGAAAGTAGAAGAAAAAAACGAATCCTTTTATTGCCTTCAAGAATTATTATCTATCGATTCCTGATGCCATTCAGGCATTATTTTTTCCATCTCTGTATATAATTTAATCAACATGATTCTTGATTTATAGATCGGAGCCGGTTCATGGAATTTCATATCTCTCGACGAGCTCGTGAAAAATATGATTTCGAAGAAACCCTGTTCGCCTATGATGGTAACGTGATCTTTGCGAATTTTCATGCTGCCCGTAAGTTTGTTCACAAAATGAATGCAAAACGTGATCTGGTCTCTTTCCCCGAAAACGCTGCCAGAACAAGCCATGTTAACGCTATGGGGTTAATCGACGAAATCTTTCACCACATTTTCAAATTATATAAAGAACAGAAAAATCCCGAGGTTTTAAAACAGGCGCTCACCTTTGTCGATGAACAGTTGACAACCACAACCCTTGATTCTTTCCTTGAATTATTCATTCGGGAATTTCCACCCTCAGTCGTTTATAAAAAACAAGTCGACCCTCAAACGTATTTACATGGAAAAACAGGTGATACATCAAACCGTGAGCTGTTACTTGAAGAACTCGTCATGTTATGGCTGGCGCTTGAAAATCCCGCCCTTGAAAACTACAGGGAACTGTTCGCGGAAAAAAGCATCACTGCAGATATCAGGTATTTACAGGTCACGACAGAATTCCAGAAATTCTTCTCACTTCAACCCTACTTCGGTCCGAAAAATCTCCCTCTCACTCAAATGCTGCGCAGCCCGGCCAAAGAGGTTCCAGACTCGATCACCGGTCAGCTTGAGTACATCCGCGAGAACTGGGCTGCCTTATTGGGAGATTATCTTTATCGGTTGCTCTCCAGCCTAGATCTCATACAACGAGGAAAACAAATTAGGTTTCACCGGACCTGGCATCACACCCATTCCGGTCTATGATCAGGATGAATTCATGCGGGCAGGGGGATCCGCGGTCGATGCCGAAGCCTTTAGTAAGGATCGGGAATGGATGCCCCGCCTGGTATTGATCGCCAAGAACAGTTATGTCTGGCTTGACCAGTTGAGTAGGAAATACCAGACGGTGGTCAACCACCTTGACCAGATTCCCATGACAGAGCTTGAAACCCTCGCTCGTTGGGGTATCACCGGTCTTTGGTTGATCGGCCTATGGGAACGCAGTCCCGCATCGGCCCGCATCAAGCAGTTATGCGGTAACCCGGAGGCGATTTCTTCCGCGTATTCCCTTCATTCCTACCAGATCGCTTCCGATCTTGGTGGTGATGCGGCTTACGAATCTCTTCGTGAAAAGGCCGCCCGCGTCGGCATCCGCCTGGCCAGCGATATGGTTCCCAACCATATGGGTATCGATTCAGAATGGATGATCCACAACCCTGAGCGCTTCCTGGCATTGGATTACTGTCCTTATCCTTCTTACAGCTTCAACGGCGAGAACCTCTCTAACGATCCGAATGTGTTGATCCAAATTGAAGATCATTATTTTGACCGGACAGATGCATCGGTGGTATTCAAGCGTCAGGATATGCGCAGTGGAGAGACAAAGTATGTTTATCACGGCAATGACGGGACCTCGATGCCGTGGAACGATACCGCTCAACTGAATTACCTTGATCCTTCGGTACGTGAAGCGGTCATTCAAACCATCCTTGAAGTTGCCCGAAAATTCCCCATCATCCGTTTTGACGCTGCCATGACGCTTGCCAAAAAGCACTTTCAACGCTTATGGTTCCCCCAACCCGGAACCGGTGGCGCGATACCCTCACGTTCTGAACACAGCTTGTCAATGCAGGATTTCAACCGCGCCATGCCTGTGGAGTTCTGGCGCGAGGTGGTTGATCGTGCCGCGGTTGAAGCCCCGGATACGCTCCTTCTTGGCGGAAGCGTTCTGGCTTATGGAGGGATATTTCGTGCGCACGCTTGGCATGCACCGGGTCTACAACAGCGCCTTTATGAACATGTTGCGCAATGAAGAAAATGCCGGATACAGGAAATTGATCCGAAACACGTTGGAATTCGATCCGCAGATTTTGAAGCGTTATGTGAATTTCATGAACAACCCGGATGAACGCACCGCAGTCGAACAATTCGGTAAGGGTGACAAGTATTTTGGCATCTGCATGCTCATGGCAACGATGCCGGGTCTACCGATGCTCGGGCACGGCCAGATCGAGGGCTATTCAGAAAAATACGGCATGGAATTCCGGAAAGCCTACCTGGAGGAGCAGGTCGACCACGACCTGGTTTCACGGCATGAATGGGAAATCTTCCCGCTGCTTCACCAGCGCGAGCTTTTCTCTGGAGTTGACCAATTCAACCTGTACGATCTTGTCACGCACAACGGCAGTGTGAACGAAAATGTTTATGCTTACAGCAATTTTGCTAACGGCAAAGCCGCGTTGGTGGTTTTCAATAACAAGTATGAAGAGACAGAAGGTTACATCCACTACTCGATCGCGCAACAGCGGCAATATGCATCAGCGAAAAAACTGGAACAGGTTCCTCTGGCACAGGCTTTACATTTGCCTGAAGACCGAAGTGCATATGTAATTTTCCGAGACCAGGTCACCCGCCTTCAGTACCTGCGGCCGCTAACGGAATTGCATGATCGTGGTCTCTTCTTCAAGTTACGCGCCTACCAGTATCACACCTTCCTGGATTTTCGCGTTGTACACTCTGATTCTACCCACGACTATTCCGCTCTGTACGAGTTTATCGGAAACCAGGGGGTGCCGGATAATGAACGAGCGATGACCGAGTTGGTGCTGAAACCGGTATTGGAGCCTTATCGAACGATCATCAACCAGGGTTATCTGGATTACCTCCTAAAGAAGTACGCAACAACGCAGGAATTGGACACTATAGAGCTCAAAGAAATCCCGGACCGGATAGGAGGATTTCTTGCTGGTATCGCGAAGTACACTGGGGTCAAGACCAACCAGTCGGACCTGACGCGACGAGATTGTCACGCTATTCAGCACTTGCCTCGCGCTTCAGAGCGAATTGGGTAATCGATTACCTGGTGCTGGAAAAAAAGCCAAAGAAATTTTGGCCACGCTGCTCGAACCTCTACGGAAAGACGACACAAGGCGGGTCACGCTTCTCACGTGGGCGCTCTGCAGCCTGATAGGAAAGTTGACCAACCAGGAGGATTATCCCGAACAATCGCTTTCCTGGTTTGCTGAAATGCAGCTCAATAAACCTTTTTCAGACACATTGCGCAATATGCAGACCGGTGAAACCGAGTTTCAACATCAGAATCTCCTATTAAGGATCGGAATATCCCATCAGGATTGGTTTAAGGCTACCCGGAAGGAACCGCTGCAGAGTATCGTTAAAAACTGGTTTTCGGACCCTGAAGTGCAGAATTTCCTGCGCGTCAACCGCTACCATGAAGTTCTTTGGTATAACCGTGAGGCTTTCAATGACCTTGTCTGGTGGATGGCACTGCTTGCACTATGCAAGAACTGCGCTGATCCCGCGACAGATGCCACTACGCTAACAGAAGTGATGCTGCATCTTCATGAAATAATGACCGCTCTCAAGAAGATAGAGCAAAAATCCGGGTACAAGTTCGACCGTTTATTCGAACTCGCGACCAAATAGAACGCTATTAAGGATCAAGAATTCTTAAACCGTTGGAAAGCATTCATGAAATGATCAGCGGCTGACTTGCCGGTTCCATTTTCCACAGAACCACGTAGCACAGGTAGGATTTTGGTGTGAAAGTCAATTCCGGTGATCGATTCCATCAGCACAACCGCGTGAGCGGCATAACTGAGATTATTATGCGGTTCAATTCGCGATAGGCTATCAAAAAACCACCCGCAGGACGTGAACATTTGTTGGCGCATCTTTTGCGCTTCAAATAAGGTTGCCAGTTTTTGCTTCCCTATCGTTGAATAGTCTTTGCCAGATAATGCGTGCAGCCATTCCTCAAAGGGGACCTCGCCAAGTATTACATCGATGTATTGATCCCTCGCCTGGTATGGATCCAACCCATGCTTGATAGCAATCTCACTGAAAGCTTTATCAATTTCATCTGCGACCATGTCCAGTGCCTGGCGCAGACCTGCCTTCCAGGCACTACCTGGTGTACAGTCGCATTCTCCACGCCACCTCTCGATTCCGTGAGAACAGCTCCATGAGGTATTTTCAACAATTCCTGCAACCCCCATTATCGGGTTTTGTTTCAGCCACAAGGCTGGGTAAGTCGCTCTCAGCCCAATACCATTCGAGGATCCATCCAGTAGGCGGGCCAGGAATTTATCACGGTATGGTTGATGGTGCCCATACAGTTCACCATCGCTGGCGATCAACAGGAATTGCTTTGCGTTGTAGCGGTCAATTTCCGGCTTGACATAGAATTCGGCGAAAGCGTCAGCGTTGCTGGTAGCAAAAGAATCAAAACTAATGGTCGAACTCAATCCACCATGATAAACAAAAGCGACTATCGATTTCCCATTTCCCAGGTCAATACGATATGGAGATTCTCCTTCCGCGCTTCTGATCTGCCAGGGCGCGAGAATTGTAAATGTTATCCCATTATCTACCAGGATGCGCAAGGTTTCGTAATCCACTGCCGTTTCCGGCAGCCACATTCCCTGGGGTTGTCTCCCGAATACATGACGGAATGCGTGAATTCCCCATGCCACCTGGGTTACGTTTATCCTCATATTTTGCCAGCGGTAAAATCGTGTGGTGATAAGGTTGTGCAATGGCGTTACCCGCACCATATAGGGTTTCGTTCAATCTGTCTTCCTGGACGATCTGTTCAAGCACCCCCGGTTCATTTTCTGACATCCATTTTGTCAATGTTGGACCGATATTGAAACTCATTGCGCTGAAGTTTCGTTCTTTGACATTTGGCTGGTAACAGGTTGCCATTATCCTCTCATTCCAGTTCGCGTATGGCGTTGCTCCTGGTTCATCAGGGATTTTTCCTGTAAATGGGTCTTCACGTGTAGGCTGATAGAAATGGGCATGGATGCAGAAACTGCGTTTGTCGGTCATATTTGATTAGCTTTTCCTTGTTAGGTATTCAAGCTGGTTTTTGAACCTGCTTGGGATGAGGCCAAATTCCCGCGGGATAGAATCGAGGTTGGTAATTCTGTCCACCGCCAGGTAATCAAGCCAGAAAATTGACACCGGGAATTTCGGATAGATCTGGTCAATCCATAACGTCATACCCCTTAGGAATTCCGGGGTCACCGATATCAACTCTCTTTTGATACCTGCTTGTTTCATAATCATTTTCACGATTTCCATGTAGGTCAGGGATTCAATTCCGCCTATAGAGATGACGCGGTTAACCTTTTTTTCATCCTCAACAGCCAAAAGTATGCATGTGATTAAGTCGTCAATCAACACAGGCTGCAGCAGGTTGGATCCGTCTCCCGGTAAAAGAAATATGAACGGTAGAATTCGTAAAAGTTTTGCGAGAGGAATGGTAAATTGGTCGCCCGGTCCATAAATTGCCCCGCTGCGGAAAATCGTGTATGGGATACCGCTATTGATGATCCAGTTCTCCGCGATACCCTTCGCCTTCATCACCGGGTAGGCTGATCCCCTGTCCGCTCCAAGATGGCTGAGAAAAAAAACGCGTTTGAGGTTCGAATCCTTGCAAGCCCTCATCAGTGTGGCGGTACCCTCTACGTCGATCTGGTTCAGGTTCGCGTTCAAACCCTGCCGCTCAGCACCGGCCAGGTGGTACAACACATCCACATCCTTTAATGCAGCCCGTAAACTGCGCTGGTCCGAGAAACTGCTAACAGCCACTTCCACTGCAATACCTTTTGGGAAATTTGGCGACGACTTCGAGGGTCGCAAAAGAACCCGAATCTGCTCGCCTGAGCTGACAAGCGCTTTGATAAGTGAACGACCAATGAATCCTGTTCCGCCAGTCACAAGGATCATAACGACGGAATTATAGCAGAAGATATCTTGTGAAAGATTAAGCTGGTACGAAACTTGCTACCTAATTATTACGAATAGCGCAGGGATGGCGAGGTGTCAAATGATATTTAAAATGAAAAAATCCAGGGAATTGGTCACGCAACGTGTGGGTTTCCATTACTTCCCGGATACTGCACATTATACGAATAAAGACCTTTCAACCTGGGTACCTGTTCTGAACCAGCTCAAGGTCGGCTGGCTGGTTTTAATTTCTGAATCCACACGCGCCATTCCCGAACAATTCATATCCGGTTTGCTCAATGCTGGAATCACACCATTAATTCACATTCCCCTGCCACTGCCAAACAGCCCTTCAGCCAATGATATGAAAGCCATAATCGCAGCCTACGCCCGTTGGGGGGTCAAACATATCATTTTCTTTGATCGCCCCAACGAAATGTCCAGCTGGTCAGCAGCCGGTTGGGTACAGCAGAACCTGGTTGAACGGTTTATCGACCGGTTCCTGCCGTTGGCTGCCGCCGCTGCGCAAGCGGGTATCACCCCCATCTTCCCTCCTCTTCAACCTGGCGGGAGTTATTGGGATCTCACTTTCCTCAAACAATCACTTGCAATCGATGAAGCGGCGCGGATATTCAGGGCTTATCCAACAAATGGGACTTTCATCCTACGCATTCACTTACAACCATGAGCTGGAATACGGTTCAGGCGGACCTGAAAAATGGCCGAACTCTTTGCCCTACACGCAAAACCCCGGTAGTGAAGATCAATACGGATTTCGCAACTATGAATGGTTGCAATCGGTTACCAGGTCAGTCTGCGATTTTGAACTTCCCATTCACATGCTGGGATCTGGCATCAAGGAACCTGGTGTGCCCTATTCGCCTGAGATCCACGCCGGTGTTTGTCTCAACATCCTTGAAAGACTCAAAGGTCTCGTCCCGGAAAATGCAGTACCTGGTTACGTGAAAAGTTGCAGTTTCCATCTTCTCAGTGCAGAACCTGAAACCGAGGAATATGCCTGTGCCTGGTTTAAATCCCGCGATGAACATCTTCCCATCGTTGATTTTCTCCTCCCAGGTACAAATGAGGAGATGAACACAACTGGTAAAACTGACTTCAAGTCAAATGTAAAAGAAACCGTAGGTGAGACGATTGATTTTTCAGAATCAGTGGAAAACCCTCACCCCCTGGAACATTATCTGCTGCTCCCTGTTTACGAATGGGGAATCGCTGATTTTCATCTTGAGGTCACCCGCCCATTCATTCAGAAATTCCATCCAACAATCGGGTTTTCAGTCAAGGAAGCAGCGCTTGCCCGCCGCGTCACGGTGATCGGTGGTGAACAAACCTTTCCCGAGGAACTCCTCGATGGATTACGTAAAAGCGGTTCCACGGTAGATCGCGTAAGCGGAGATGGTACAAGTATTGCAACTCAACTGGCAGAGAGGTAATAAATGGACAATTCATCAACCACTTCCCAGGTTCCACACACGCCCATCAAGGCGAAAGCCCCCGTTTTAAAGGTAATCGGGTTGGGTGGTGGCGGCCAGAATGCGATCGATCGCATGATCGAGCTCGGGCTCGAAGGGATTGATTTTATCGCCGCCAACTCTGACGCTCAGGTGCTGCGCAATAGCCAGGCTCCGGTTAAGATCCAACTTGGCCGCAAACTCACCCGCGGTTTGGGTGCTGGCGGGGACCCCTCTGTAGGCGAAGCCGCGGCGGAAGAAAGCCTGGCTGAACTCACCCAGGCGCTTGCCGGTGCTGACATGGTTTTCCTCACCGCTGGCATGGGTGGTGGTACCGGTACAGGTTCCATCTCTGTCGCCGCGCGCGTTGCCAAATCGCTTGGCGCTGTGGTAGTGGCCATTGTCAGTCTCCCATTCTCGTTTGAAATCGGTCGCAGGCAGACCAACGCACGTGAGGGACTGGCGAAACTGCAGCAGCATACTGACACGCTCATTTCAGTTCCAAACGATCGCCTGCTACAGATCGCTCCTCACAACCTGCCTATTGAAATGGCCTTCCGCCTGGCGGACGATGTATTGCGCCAGGGCATCCAGGGGATTTCGGAGCTGATTACCCAGCCAGGGCTAATCAACGTTGACTTTTCTCATGTAAAAAATATGATGAAAAATGGTGGCGGTTCCCTTCTGGCAATAGGAACCGGACAGGGAGACAACCGCGTCAGCGACGCGCTGGAACATGCCCTACATCATCCGATGCTTGAGATGATCGACCTTGAAGATGCGACAGGCATCATCGCCAATTTCACCGGTGGCAATGATCTTTCATTTATTGAGGTGGTGGATGCTTTAAATAGCCTCCATGAAAAGAGCGGCGGAATGGCCGAAATCATCCCCGGCGTGATCTGTGATAACAGGATGGAGGACCGTGTTCAGGTGATTCTCGTTCTCACAGGTATCGGTGCTACTTCATTTGATCCTGCCAGGATTAAACGACACAAGCAGGTAACGATTCCCGTTACACCAGATGATGTAGCAATACCAACCAATGCGAACGACCATTTTGAAGGAACAACGCCTGATGCACGTATCGAGTTGGCCTCCGCCCAATCGGAATTTGATGTTCCCGCTTTTATGCGGCGCAAAAGTGCATGAGAGGAATATGATGGACTCAAATACAAAAAACGCGGTGTGTGCGTCTGTTTACAGGCAGTTCCCTGAATTGAAAGGCGCAGCGCCCCAGGTAAAAGCCCTTCCTGCTGATAAATACCAGTTGATTTTTCATGGAAAGGCAAAAACCGAAAATGGAAAATCTCTGCCACGTACAGTGCGTGTTGTTTCGGATGAGAATGGAAAGATTCTCAAACTCACTACCTCAAGATAGAGGCTGACATGATTACTGAATTTTTCAACTCGATTGAACTTGGTTTCTGGAATCTGATTATCACTTTGCTCACTAGATCCAGAATTTTACGCGCAATTATCCGTTCGACCTATCTGGTCTCTCAGGACAAGTCAATGATACGAAAAATTGCCGTTATCGTGCTGGTGTGCTGCGCGGGATTTGCCAGCGGTCTGTTGATTTACTCAGTATCCCTGTTAGCAATGTGAATCCTTCCAGAGGAAATGATGCCATCCATTATGTTCAAAAGTTGCATAATGGTAGAATTATTTTTAACTAACCTGGTGAATTATCTCGGCAAGACATGAAAAAAATCGTCATTGCAGTAATTGCCATCCTGTTCCTGGGGTCCGTTTATTTGGGTTTCCGCGCAGCAGCCCAGATGAATGAACGAATCCTGTCGAAGGATGAAAATGGCGACCTCAATAACACCTCTACCCAGAATAATTACCTTATCATACATGTTTCAACCCTTACCGGCGAGTCTCCATTCCTGGTTTCCGTTTGGGGCATGTTTGTAAATAACATTGAATCCCCGCACCTGGTATTTGTACCCCTCTACCCTTCCGCTAGAGAAGAGTCTGTTCAAAGGCTTTCATCCGCATTCACATTTCGCAATGATCTTATTATTGCAGACCGTCTCATCCGTAGATTAGAACGTGAATACGACATCGATATCAATGGCTATATCCTGGTGGATAATTTTGCCGTCTCCTCTCTGCACGCATGGATAGACCAGAAATCTGTCAGGTTTCCCCAAACCGAGATGCAATCCATGCAGGATTATGAAAAGGTTCTTTCTAAAGGGCAGCAATTCTTCTCCTCGCTTTGCGGTCATTTCCAGGAGGGCGGAGTCAGACCGGTTCTGAATAAAATCCAATGGTCCGACCTGCTTCCTGACCATTTCGCAACCAGCCTGACATTTGAGGAAATGACGCTTACCGTTGACACGCTGGAATCGGCTGATGAGATAAAATCCTGCGAAGTTCTCAGCAGTCAATAACCTGTCCTCTTTGTTTTTCTCTCAGATAAAATAACTGGAAAAATCGTTCACCGGGATGATATAATCACGTCCCAATATTAAACGAAAGCGAGAAAGAGAAAAACCGTGAGCGCATCAGAAGAATTAAGCAAGGTAACCAAAGACCTGGTTGTAAGCATGGTCTATGAATTAAAGATCGAAGATGAAATAATTGACTCCTGCGAAGAAGATGACCCTTTACAATTCATCCAGGGTCACGGGCACATCGTCCCTGGTCTTGAACTGGCAATCGAAGGAATGTCGATTGGCGAATCCAAACATGTCAGCGTCAAGGCAGAGGATGGCTATGGAGAGTTCGTTGCTGATGATATCGTGGAACTTCCGCGTACAGAATTCCCCGAGGATTTTCCTCTTGAACTGGATATGGAAGTTTTAGTTGAAGATGATGACGGGTTTGAAGTAACTGCGTTCGTCGAAGAGATCACGCTGGATATGGTGACATTGAATTTTAATCACCCGCTCGCCGGCCGTGACCTCGAATTTGACGTGAAGATCACTGGTCTCAGGCATCCGACCGCCGAAGAATTGGAACATGATCATATTCACATGGGTGATCATGACCACCTGGAAGAATGAGCATTACAGCAGCCGCGAGGCTGCTTTTTATTTAATCTCCTATCTTGTGAATGGTATACTGACTATGAGTAACGCATAAGGACCCGCCCGTGTACATACCCACCACGCGAGAAGAACTGGAACAACTGGGCTGGAATAAGCCGGATATCATCCTGGTCAGCGGTGATTCCTATATCGATTCGCCCTACACAGGTGTGGCCGTAATTGGAAAGCTTCTCATCGCTGAAGGATTCAAGGTCGCGATCATCGCCCAACCGGAGCTTACCAGCATTGCCGATATCGGGCGTCTGGGTGAACCGTCGCTTTTCTGGGGGGTTAGCGGTGGCACGGTCGACTCCATGGTGGCAAACTACACGGCTACCATGCGTAAAAGACGCTCGGATGATTTCACGCCGGGTGGTGCCAATACCCGGCGCCCTGACCGTGCGGTCATTACCTACACGAACCTTATCAAGCGTTATTTCAAACCAACCGTCCCCATTGTTCTTGGAGGGATCGAAGCCAGCCTCAGGCGTATCACCCATTACGATTACTGGTCTGACCGCCTGCGCGCCCCCATTCTATTCGATTCGAAAGCGGATTACCTGCTTTATGGCATGGCAGATAACAGCATCATTGAGTTGGCGCGCGCATTGAAATCCAATTATTCTCCCCTGGAGATACGCGGATTATGCTATCTCTCGAAGGAAATGCCACAAGATTACCTTGAACTCCCTTCCTTCGAGGAAGTCTCTGAAAACTCTGACGACTTCATCCGTATGTACCACCTCTTTTATCATAACAATGATCCCATTACCGCCCGCGGTATCGCCCAAAAGAAAGGCGACCGCTACCTGGTGCAAAATCCCCCGTCTGTTACGATGAGTGCAGCTGAACTGGATCGGGTGAACGGGTTGGATTACGAACGCGGACAACACCCATATTACGAGAGGCAGGGATCTGTAAAAGCGCTTGAAACCATCCGCTTTTCCATCCCCACCCACCGCGGCTGTTATGGTGAGTGTAACTTCTGCGCCATCGCGGTACATGAAGGCAGAACTGTCGTATCCAGAAGCGAGGAGTCCATCCTGGAGGAAGCCGTCAGGATCAGCCAGCAACCTGACTTCAAAGGGATCATCAATGACCTCAGCGGACCAACGGCTAATATGTATGGCTACGAATGCGCGAAGAAGCTTAAATCAGGGGCGTGTGAAGATAAACGCTGTGTGTTCCCTGTTACATGCACTGCACTTCGCATCAATCACTCCAGGCAGATCAACCTCCTGCGAAAGATTCGGGGTATTCCCGGCGTAAAAAAGGTAAATGTTGGGTCAGGCATCCGTTATGACATGGTGCTCTCAGACCACCAAAATGGTATGGAATACCTAGACGAGATCGCCAGGTATCACACCTCCGGCCAATTAAAGGTCGCTCCCGAGCACACAGACCCGGCCGTGTTAAGCCTGATGGGTAAGCCTTCGTCCGAATCGCTGCTCAAGTTTCGTGATAGATTTATCACCCTCTCACGCAAGGCAGGCAAAGAGCAGTACCTCAGCTATTACCTCATCGCTGCTTATCCTGGTTGCAGCGACAGGGAGATGAAATCTCTGCGCGGTTTTGTTTCAACCAAATTACACGTGAGCCCGGAACAGGTGCAGGTCTTTACACCAACACCCTCTACCTACGCCAGCGTCATGTATTACACTGAAAAAGACCCCTTTACAGGGCATCCTATTTTTGTGGAGAAGAATCTCCACCGCAAAGCACTGCAAAAACAGATCATAACCGGAGTTGATACTCGGCAAAAATCAGCCCCTGCGATAGTCAAAAAGACCGGGATTCGCGCTTCAGAGACGGGAAAAAAGAGGAAAAATGACTGACAAGGATCAAATCCAATTTTACATTTCATGCGCCCCCGGGCTCGAAGGTGTCCTGGCGGGAGAATGTAAGTCTCTCAACCTAAAACCTGTTCTCGCTGATAAGGTACCCGGAAAACCGGTCGAGAAAACACAAGTCGAGGAACACGGAGGATTGTTATTTTCGGGGAATTTTGAAGATGTCTACAAATGTAACCTGCACTTGCGAACCGCAAGCCGTGTGACCGTTAGGCTTGGAGAGTTTTTCGCCGCCGCGTTTTCCGAGTTGCGCAAGAAAGCCTCCCGCCTTGAATGGCAGCACTACATCACCCCCGGTCAGGGAGTCAACATATCCGTCACCTGCCATAAATCCAAACTCTACCATTCAGACGCAGTTGCCGAACGCGTATTGGGTGCCATTAATGATAATTTCCCGCAGTCAAAAAAGCCCATCGAGTTAGATAAGAATGGTCAGCTCATCCTTGTCAGGCTTGTAAATGACCTTTGCACGATCAGCATCGACAGTTCGGGTACCCTGCTCCATAAACGGGGTTACCGCCAGGAAACCGCCAAGGCTCCCATTCGAGAAACACTGGCAGCCGGAATGCTCCTGATGTCGGGTTGGAACGCCTCTGTCCCTTTGATAGACCCCTTCTGTGGTTCCGGAACGATCCCGATAGAAGCCGCGCTTCTTGCTTCCCACATCCCGCCGGGTATTGCCCGTAAGTTCACCTTCACACGCTGGCCGGTATTAGAAAAGACAAAATGGCAGGAAATTCTCCAAACAGCAAGGAATGGGATCACGAAAGAGAATCTTATACTGTTGGGTTATGACCGGGACCAGGGTGCAATACGTATGGCTGAATCCAATGCAGCACGTGCTGGAATGAAGGATGTCGTCATTTTTAAGAGTCAACCCATTTCTGAACTTCAGCCATCGGATAGTAAGGGATGGATAATTACCAACCCGCCGTATGGTCTGCGCACCAGCGGCAACCGTGACCTTCGCGACCTTTACGCCCGTTTTGGCTGCTATCCTGGCGCTCAATTCAAAGGTTGGAATGCGGGTAATCCTCTGTTACGACAAACGCCTCACCGGGAACCTCGGGTTGCCGGAACCGGTTTCTTCTCACCCCCTCATCAACGGCGGTTTGCCGATCCAATTCCAGATCTACAACCTGTGAATGTGTTTCATCAGGAATTTCATACATGAGCTTTATCCTGGAAAGAGTTCGTTAACCCCTTCTATGCTAAAATTTCCTTGTCAACGATTTCAATACAACAGTTATCAGGAGAATTTATGAAGCCAATTCGTGTTCTACAATGGGGTCTGGGTGCCATGGGCAGCGGTATGGCACGCCTCGTGCTCGAAAAACCGGGATTGGAGATCGTGGCTGCCGTCGATTCACGGCCAGATTACGCGGGTAAGGACCTGGGTGACGTGCTCAAAATCGAGCGCAAACTGGGAATTCCCGTCTCTGCTGATCCAGATGCCGTGCTTGATAAAGAAAAAGTGGATATAGTGATCATCGCCACGACTTCCTGGCTGACTGAACAAGCCACTGACCTCAGGAAGATCATCAAGTCTGGAATCAACTGCATTTCCATCGCTGAAGAAATGGCTGACGCGTACGCACAAAACCCTGAATTAGCAGCTGAATTGGACACGCTGTGCAAGAAAAACAACGTTACTGTTCTCGGTACCGGCGTCAACCCCGGTTTCGTGCTCGACCTGCTTGTTGTGGTATTGACAGGTGGAAATCACTCCGTGGAGCGCATCGAGGCTTCGCGCGTAAACGATCTCAGCCCCTACGGACCGACTGTGATGAAATCACAGGGTGTTGGCATCACCCCCGCGGCTTTTAAAGCTGGTGTCGAGAACGGTTCGATCGTCGGGCATGTCGGCTTCCCTGAATCCATCCATATGATCAGCGACGCGCTCGGTCTTGGCGTGGACCGCATTGACCAGACTCGGGAACCAATCATCAGCAATGTCCACCGCGAAACCCCCCACGTCAAGGTACTTCCGGGCATGGTAGCCGGTTGTGCCCATACCGGCATCGGTTACAACGGAGACAAGGAAGTGATCCGCCTGGTCCACCCGCAGCAGATCCACCCGCATCTTGAGGGACAGGACACCGGCGATTACATTCATGTATTTGGCAAACCAGAAATCCATATGGCGGTCAAGCCTGAGATCGCCGGCGGAATCGCGACTATGGGACTCGCGGTCAACATGATTCCACATGTGGTCGCCGCCACTCCGGGTCTCAAACGCATGATCGACCTCCCTGCCCCCGCTGCCTTAATGGGAGAAAGCGCTTACCAGCGTCACATTTGATGCCTGCTTATTCAGTCATTAGGAGTCATATATGACTACAATCCCCAAAGGAACCTGGGTCGAGATCGAACAGGTTGTGCTAAAACCTGAAGAGAGGGCTGCTTCGCTCCCAGCGGATACCAGGCAGGTACCCTATATCCTCAGGGTTTCCGGCTTTCTCCTCGAAGATGCTGAAATCGGTCAACAAGTCAGTATTAAAACCATCATCGGGCGCGATTTGAGCGGTGAACTCAAGGTCATTAATCCCAGTTATCGGCACAACTTTGGCACTGTCATCCCCGAACTACTGACGATTGGAACGGAGTACGAGCAATGACCACCATGGACATGTCTTACAACGCCGTGATGGCGCGTAAGAATGAGATCATGAAATCGTCCATGGGGATGGATTATGATAAATACATCACAAGCCCATGTAGCCTTCGATTTCGAGACCATGATGCGCGATACCGGTTATTCCATGGATGATATTTTCCGGATTCAACACGAAACCAAGGTCGGAAATACCCCCCTCTACGAACTCCGCAACCTGACTGAAGCGGTGCGCAAGATTTCCCCGCCCGGAAAAGGTGCCACCATCCTTGTTAAAGATGAGGCTACCAACGCTTCAGGCAGTTTTAAAGCCCGCCGCGCATCCATTAGCGCTTACGAGGCTGCACGCAAAGGTTATAAGGGAATGATCGCTGCCACCAGCGGTAATTATGGTGCTGCCGTCGCTTCTCAGGCAGCCCAGCGTAAGCTGAAATGCATCATCGTGCAGGAAGTGTATGACAGCCGCGGTGTGGGTCAGCCTGAGATCATTGAAAAAGGCCGCGCCTGTGAAGCGTACGGCGCGGAGGTGCTCAAACTGACCGTTGGACCCGAGTTGTTTTACATGCTGCTGCGCACACTTGAAGAAACAGGTTTTTTCAATGCCAGCCTGTATACGCCATTTGGAATTCGGGGTGTCGAAAGCCTTGGTGTGGAAATCGCCGATCAAACTCGCGCCGTGTACCACCGTGACCCGGATGCCGTCGTCATCACCCATGCCGGTGGCGGAAACCTGACCGGGACCGCCCGCGGACTGCTGCACGCCGGATGCACCACGACCCGGATCGTCGCCTGTTCGGTTGACCTGCACGGTCTGCACATGGCTTCCGATCATGATTTCAACCGTAAATCCTTCACCACCGGTCATACTGGCTTCGGTGTACCTTTCGCCACCTGGCCTGACCGTGTGGATGTACCGCGCAATGCTGCCCGCAGCCTGAGGTACATGGATGAATACCAGCTGGTTACCCAGGGAGAGGTCTTTTACATTACCGAATTGCTCACCAAGCTTGAAGGTCTGGAACGCGGCCCGGCTGGCAATACCAGCCTTACGGCTGCCGTCACCCTCGCGCGCCAGATGGATCGCGAGCAGGTGATCGTGGTGCAGGAAACGGAATACACCGGCGCCGGCAAGCACCAGAACAGCCAGCTTACTTTTGCCCGTGATAATGGTATCGAGATTCGTCGCGGTGACCCGGTTGATGATATCCCGGGTAAGAACATCATCATCCCGGAACGCCTCGAACAGGTTCAGGGGAAGGTGCAGGATATCGACCGCCTGCGCTTGGAATACCTGAACAATGCAGGTAAGCATCTCTCTCCAAAAATGTGGACTGAGTCAGACATCACTTTCCTGGCAGCGGATATCAAGAAAACACCCCTTTGGATCAGAGAGAACTTCCTGTCCAGGCAAAATTAATCATTCACACACTGGAGATGACCAATGGTTGAAGACCGAATAAAAAGATTTGAAGAACGTCAAAAAGAATTAGGCCGATTAAGTGACGAGGAACTGAAAAACCGTTTCTGGCTTCTTTGCGATGAACTGGTGGAACCCATCGTAGACCTGGCCCGCACCCATACCTCACCTTCCATCGAACGGTCAGTCCTCCTGCGTATGGGAATTGACAGTATCACCGCTCACGGCGTGGTTGACCGCGTGCTTGAAGCCGGTTTATTGGCAAAAGGCGCTGGCCACGTGGTTTTGAAGGTATCACAGCGGCAGGGTGTGGATATACGCAGCGCCGCCGCATTGATCGATGCAAATAAAGACGTTCTCCAGGGCTTGTTTTGAGAGGAGTGGGATTAAAACATGACCAACTTACCCGAACCCCTTGATCCCAATCAGAAACTGGATATCGAAAATATCCTTGAAAATCTTGATCAGTATCACCCACAACGCAAAGGCTGGACCTGGCGTGAGGTTCCACCAGAAGGCGTGGATATGGGGCCTTTTCATTTCCGGGACATGTCACAGCCCCTTAAGAACAGCATCGGTCTGCCAGCTTCCAAGTACTTTGACCACATCGACCCCCAACCCAGCTGTGTTGTGACCACAGAAATTGCCTCCGGGCGCTTTGAAGATGACATCCGGCGCATGCGTATGGCCGCCTGGCACGGTGCTGACCACCTGATGGTGATTCGCACCACCGGGCAGAGTCACATTGACGGGCTCATGGAAGGCACACCTGAGGGTACGGGCGGTGTACCCATCACCCGCAAGCAAATTCGCGCCAGCCGTAAAGCCTGCGACCAGATCGAGCAGGAGGTCGGCCGCCCGATCAACTTTCACAGCTATGTCTCTGGTGTTGCCGGACCCGAGGTGGCGGTGCTCTTCGCCGAGGAGGGAATCAACGGCGCTCACCAGGACCCGCAATACAACGTCCTATACCGCAACGTCAACATGTACCGTTCCTTTGTTGACGCAGCTGAAGCCAAGAAGGTAATGAACGGCGCCCGCATTTTCCAGATCGATGGTGCCCACAACGCCAACGCCACCGCCAAAGCCGGCTGGCTGGTTATGCCAGAATTAATGGTTCAGCACGGTATTAATTGCGCTTTTTCAGTAGCAGTGGGTATGGCAAAAGACCTGATTGGTCTCTCCACCGTCCCGCCCAATGCACCGCCAGCCCCCAAGCTGTGGTACGACCTGCCCTACGCGGTCGCGCTGCGTGAGTTTTTCTCTGATTTCAAGATGCGCGCCCAGCAGAACACCCGTTACATCGAGGCGGATATCGAAGAAGCAATCCGCACGCACACCATTGATACGCTCATCTCCATGCTCACCAGCGCGGATATCCAAAGCACCATCACCCCCGACGAGGGGCGCAATGTGCCCTGGCATTACAACAACATCCGTGGCGTGCAGACGGTGAAGCAGACCTGGGCTGCCCTGGATGGCATCAAGGAGCTGCTGGCGCTCAAAATGGATGGACCGATGGGTGAAATGGTGCGCGATCTCCAGGAACGCGCTGTAGCCTTCCTGGAGGAAGTCATCGAAACCGGTGGCTATTTCGCCGCGGTCGAAAAGGGTTTCTTTGTCGACTCCGCCAAGTACCCCGACCGCAACGGTGACGGCATCGCGCGCGATGGCAAAGGTGGCGTCGCCGCGGGTACGATCATCCAACGCGACCCCGATTATTTCGCGCCGGTGTGCGACCACTTCGGCTACAACACCATACCAGCTAGACTTACAGCGACCGTGCGACGCGATTGGCGGTTGCACCCTGTGTAAGCCCGAAAAAATCGCCTATATCGATGAACTCGATCCTGAGGACAATTGCGAAAAGCGCTTGAAGGAAACCTACCAGTATCGTAAAGGCGGCAAGATCAAACCGGAAGCGGAGTGGGCGGGTGACGGTACCATCCTGACCCAGTTCTTCGTTCCCCTGCCGGAGGATTTCGCCAGGGCGTACGGGGTTGAAATGGCGAAAAAGCTCGGTTTGATCGACCCCGAGGTTATCAACATCCAGGTCATGCACCCTGCAGAGGGCTGCTTCGTTGAGGTTAAAGGGAAAGTGGGATTTGATGTTGAATTGTCCGACTTGAAGATCCCGCAAAAGGAGATTATCCTGGATGAGGAGGTCTTGCGAGCAGCGGTAAAAGAGACCGGCTTGACGGTCGTCGCGGGAACTGTCGGCGAAGACGAACACAGTGTTGGTTTGCGTGAGATTCTGGATATCAAGCACGGCGGGATCGAAAAATACGGCATCAAATACCATTACCTGGGTACCTCCGTGCCCCTCAGCAAATTGGTCGATGCCGCCATTGAGACTGGCGCCCAGGCGATCCTTATTTCCACGATTATCAGTCATAACGACGTCCATCGCGCTCAAATGAAAAAGTTGGCCGACCTGTGTATTGAACGGGGTATCCGCAACCGCATCATCCTCATCGCCGGCGGAACCCAGGTGAATGCCGGGATGGCTGCAGAAACCGGACTCGATGCCACTTTTGGCCGGGGTACCAAGGGCATCCATGTCGTCAATGCCATGGTCAAGATCCTGCAAAAACGCGGTGTCGTTTAGTTAGACCAACTAAGGTGCCATTTGCCTGAGCAAATCCAGATCCTGACCATTGAAGTGGGTTCCACCATCACCAAGGTGAATGGCTTTTCGCGCGCTTCTGATGGTCACCTGGTGCACGCCGCGCAGGGTTATGCCCCTACAAGCGTTGGACCAAGGGGATGTGATGCTGGGTGTTGACCAGGCTCTGGACCAGGTGAAATCAGGTACATCTTACCTGGAAACGCAGGCCGAGGTATTTGTGAACAGTTCCGCGGCTGGCGGGTTGAGAATGACCGTCCATGGACTGACCTACAGCATGACCGCCCGGGCCGCCCGTGAAGCCGCGCTTGGTGCCGGCGCTATCGTTAAGAAAGTAACTGCCGGTCTTTTGGATGAGTATGACCTGGCGGAGATCCGTGAGATCAATCCCAATATCATCCTGCTGGCAGGTGGTGTTGATTATGGCGAGAAGGAAACCGTCCTCGAGAACGCCCGCAGGCTTGCTGCGCTTGAGCTCAAGGTTCCGGTGGTTTACGCCGGCAACAGTGTGTTGCGCCGCCCGGTGACCGAGATTTTCAGAGACGCGGGGATTGAACTCCTCCTGGCTGATAATGTTTTCCCTGAAGTGGACGTTCTCAACATCGAACCCCTGCGCAGGATCATTCACGAGGTTTTCAACCGTCACATCATTCACGCCCCCGGTATGAGTCGTTTGGCTGAGTTGACCCGTCACGGCATCCTTCCAACGCCTGGGGCTGTGCTGCTGGGTAGCGAACTGTTCGCGGAGGTCATGGGTGATTGCGTGGTTTTCGATGTTGGCGGCGCGACAACGGATGTTCACAGCGTCACCGATGGCAGCCCTGAATGGTCGCGAAAACTGCTTGAACCGGAGCCACGCGCCAAACGCACCGTTGAGGGCGACCTCGGGGTGTTCATAAACGCGAAAAATATCATTGAAATGGTACAGGATTGGGAAAGCGAAGACGCGCTCGTTGACCTGCAGGCCCTACCGGTGACGGAGAAGCAGGTCGAACTGACGCGTTGGCTTTGTTCCAAGGCGGTTGAGATCAGCGCGCGACGCCATGCCGCAATTGTCACCGACCTCTATACCCCCTCCGGGCGCAAACAGGTGGTCAAGGGAAAGGACCTAACCGCGGTGAAGTGGGTAGTTGGTACCGGCGGAGCGCTAACAAGGGTTGAGGGTGGTGAGGAAATCCTGAAGCAGATTTGCCGGGGTGCGGGTAAATACCTGTTGCCACAACCTGGTACGCCCATCATCCTGGATAAAATGTACCGTTTTTCAGCTCTGGGTACCATCGCCCAACGTTACCCTGAGGAAGTGAAAGCCACTTTCAAATATTGGATAGAGAGTGAGACATGACCAGTAACTTTACCCCCCGCCTTGAGATCTACCCCCAACGAATCACTGAAAATGCCCGTGCCATCGTTCAATTATGCCATTCCAACGGTATTATCGCCGCGTGCGGTGCCAAGGTCGCTTGTGGTCATCCCGCCGTGATCCGCGCATTGGAAGCCGGCGGTACTGATATTCTGACGGATTCCCGCCTTGAAAACCTCGACTCTATTAGAAACAACGGCACCAGCTTACCATTGATGCTTTTACGCATCCCTACTCCGAGCCGGGTTCATGAGGTTGTCCGCCTCGCGGACATCACACTGGTGTCGGACCTAGAGACCACCAGGAAGCTATCTGATGCCGCGATCAATATTCAATTGATCCATAAGGTCATTCTGATGATCGACCTGGGAGACCTCCGTGAAGGCATCTGGCCAGATCGAGCGATTGATGTACTTCGTGTGATGATTGAATTACCCGGTATAGAAGTCATAGGGCTGGGATGTAACCTCGCCTGCTTCGGAGGGGTCATCCCAACCACTGAAAAGATGCAGCATCTCGTTGATATACGCGATAATGCCGAGGCAGTATTAGGTATCAGGCTGCCTGTATTATGCGGAGGCAACAGCGCTAACCTCCCGCTTTTGCTGGAGGGGAAAATGCCTGCGCAAATAAATATGCTGCGCATCGGGGAAACCATTCTATTGGGTCTTAATGTACTCGATCGTTCCCCATTCCCCGGTACCCGGCAGGATACCTTCCGCCTGGTAGCGGAGATTATCGAGTTGGAGGTAAAACCATCAATCCCGATTGGTCTGCTCGGGCAGGATGCCTTTGGCGGTGTTCCTGAATTCCCAGACCGCGGCATTCGCCGGCGCGCCATCTGCAATATCGGCCGGCAGGACGTGGTGATCGATAACCTGGTTCCAGAGGACCCGGGTATCATTATTCTTGGTGGCAGCAGCGACCACCTCCTGCTTGATGTGCAGGATGCCAGCCGGATACTGGCTACCGGTGACGAGGTTGCCTTTTCCCCGGGTTACGCCGCGTTGTTGGCCGCCAATACCTCGAAATACGTAGAAAAAATGGTTGTTGAAGAATAACTCTCATGAAAGGTGGTTAGATGCTTTATCAAACCCACGCCAGAATTCACCTAGGCAATATCCACGCTAATATTGAAGGCATCCGGAAAGCGGTTGGCAGCAGCCGCAAGATCCTGATCGCTGTCAAAGCCAATGCCTATGGACATGGTGCGGTGGAGGTTTCCCGCATGGCGGAACAGGCTGGCGTGGATTGGCTGGGTGTCGCTACCGTTCCTGAAGGTATTCAGCTGCGTGAAGCTGGCATCGGGTTGCCCATTCTTAAATTTAATCCGGCTTTCCCCGAAGAGATGGAAAGCGCTGTAAGACATGATCTGACATTGACCGTTTGCGAGAGAGAAAATATCAGCGAGCTGCAAGGTGTGTGTAGTAGTAATGCTCTCACCACCAAAGTGCACCTCAAGGTCGATACCGGGATGGGACGCATCGGTGTAGCGCAGTCCGAGGCAGCAAATCTGGCAAGATTCATCACCACCGACTGCCCTAACCTATATCTCGAAGGTGTGTTCACCCACCTACCGGTAAGCGAATCCAGTGATAGTGACTACACGAAAGAACAGATAAATGGCTTTCAATTGGTCATCGATTCAATCGAAAAAGCCATCGGCAGCAAGATACCCCTAGTGCATTGTGCCAACTCGGGAGCGGTGCTCGATTATCCAGAAGGCTGGTTCGACATGGTACGCCCGGGCATCATGATCTACGGCTTCTATCCTGGCAAGCGCTCTTCCCATAGCATCGACCTCAAACCCGGCCTAAGTTTCTACACCCGCGTTTCCTTTCTGAAAAAGGTCAGCCAGGGAACCTCCATCGGCTACGGCCGCACCTGGATCGCACCGGAAGATACCTGGATCGCCACCATTCCGGCGGGTTACGCTGACGGCTTTAACCGCCTTTTCTCTAATACCGGCCGCGTCCTGATCAATGGTCAGTCTTACCCAATCGTAGGCAGGGTCTGCATGGACCAGTCCATGATCAACCTTGGTTCTCAAACGACTGTATTGGTTGGGGACGAGGTAGTCCTCATTGGCAGCAGCGGTAACGAAGAAATCAGCGCGTATGAGTGGGCAGAGAAATTGAACACCATCACCTACGAGGTCACCAGCCAAATCAACCATCGTGTGCCGCGCATTTTCGATCCTTTTTAGGTTCTCTACTTCTCATGGTCAACGAATCCAAAATGGTATGTCCGGATAGGGCAAAAAATGAATCCATCTGAGAGCAGGTACTCCTGGCACCGTCTTTCGGATAAGGTCGAATCCCTGCCTTCCTGGGTACTGCTTGCGGTTGCAGCAGGGCTTTATATTCCTCTCGCATTCCTTGGTTTCGGCAGCGATAGTGATGCGTTCAGTGTCGTGCGCACCGGACAACACTTCGTTGAAACTTTGGATTATGTTCCTTCACGTTTACCGGGGTTTTTTGTTCACGAGGTTTTTGTTTATTTCCTCAACTTAGTGGGGGGCAGCCTGCTGTCGAACCTGGGCACGGTGGCGATGGCGTTGATTACGCTGAACTCTTTCCGCAGGATATGCCAGTATTTCCAGGTCCCACATGCCACATTGTTGACTGCAATCCTGATGGTGCAGCCATTTTTCTGGGTGAACGCTACCAGCACCATTGATTACCTGTGGGCGTTGGGCTTTTGCTTGCTCGGCTTCGACCTCCTGCTCAACCGGAAATACCTGCCGGGGATTATCACCCTCTGCGCTTGCCATCGGCTCCCGCCTCTCAACCGTCCTGCCGGTCGGGTTGTTTTTTATATTTCTATTTTTTACGCGCAAAGACGATCGCCGCCAGCTGATCCTCGCAGCCATTGGAACAGCGGTTATCGGGTTCATTCTCTACCTGCCCCCCATCGACTTCCTGGAGTGGGACATGAGCCGTTGGCTGGTGTTGAGCACCGGTGACCCGGCGCTCTGGACCCCGCTCCTTAGATTTGGTCGCTTCTTTTACAAGAACCTGATGTTCTTCAGCCTGCCGGTTGTTTTGTGGTTACTTTTTATCGTAATCGATCGGTTAATTAAGAAAAGAAGCCCGGACAAAACGCAATTTTCCAGGTTGGGTTGGTTGGCCCTGGCGGTCGTTTTGTTTGTGGAACTCATGTTCCTGCGCATCCCCATCGAGATGGAGTACCTGCTGCCGCTGCTGCCCTTTATGCTAATTTTGGTGGGTATGTTATTTCCGAAAAGTACCTGGCAGCTTTGGCTGCTTTTTGCCCTCGTCCTGCTCTCCAATTTCCTGTGGATCAACCCGGCGCGCTCCATCACCCCCAACCAGACCAGCGAGGTCATTTACGGTCTGTGGCTGGAGCCGGGTTACCTGCTGCAGGACATCGCATCCCGCCTGGCGTTGCTCAAGCCGTGAAGTAGATCGGGTTGGTGATCAGCGCGGGCAGCATGGGTAGACCCGGCAGGAACGCGCGCAGCACTTCCAAACGAGCAAAACCGGGTTGCACCATGGGGTAGGTCATTTCCAGCGAACCGTCTGAAGCCGCGGTGTACACCGTGTCGCTGCTCACACCCGTGATCACCCGCACTACGTCCCCTGCCTGCAATCCCTCAACCCTGAAATTCATCTCCCTGGTATCCTGCCAGGGCACCTGGTCGCCCATCATGCCCTTCCCGGCGTTCATCTCGGCTACCGGTCCGTTGGGAGCGAACGAGATAAAGCTGTGACCCTGCCTGACCGCGTCAAGAATATCGCTGGCGCCAGAGGACATGGCGTACACCCCCATTGTGGGACCCCCCAGGAAAATGAACGGCGTATCCCGGTGATAATCACTGCCGCCGGTGATGGGCAGTCTCAGCCCGCTTGTCAGCAGCTGCTGCCACAAGCCAATTGCCTTCAGATTGGATTCGCGCATCGGCCCGTTCCACACCTCGAGGCAGTCAAACGGCAGTGCTTTCATGTCAAATCTGAAGCTGCTGTCTCCTTCAAACGGATGGTTTACTATGATCAACGCCCCGCGTTTGCGCGCGCTGGTGAAACGCTCCAGGGTTTCTTCGAGCGTGTTCGTGAAAAATGGCTTGTCATAGGGTGCGTCGACCCCCAGGAAGTTGGCGTGCCCCTGGTAGTGCGTCCATTCGATTCCCGGGATCATCGTCACACCGGGTATACGCGGCAGCTCTGCAGCTGTCACCGCCTGGTTATGATCTGTGACCGCAAGGAAATCCAACCCGTTCGCTCTTGCCTTGAGAGCGAGTTCTTCATATGTGTGCACCCCGTCAGACGCGATGGAATGAACATGCAGATCACCCTTCAACAACCTGAGTGACTTTTCCTGCAGTGTGATCTCGTAATGTACGGTTACACCTACCGGTGCGATCTTGTAAGCCCCCACGATGATCTGCCACCGCTCCGGGGGTAATGGCGCATGCTTTGTACCCGGGGGTGGCTTCGCTCTCGCTGATGCGGACACGCGTTTTATCGGATCCCGAAGCCCCCACCTGCCTGCCGTCCGGAGCAACGAGTCCCAGGTCCACAATATTCAACTCCGGCGTAGCTGTGAAAACACCGTTTGGTAGTTGCTCCTCCGAACTCGGTCTGCGCGGGTAAGTGTAGAAGAGGTCGATGGATTCAATACCCGAAGGCACCTCGAAAGGTATTGTGAAATACGAACCCTGCTGCTTGTGTTCAATCTGCAGATCGATCGTGGTTACTTTCTCTACCATCGTTAAACCTCTTTACCTTCAGCATTCAGCGCGAAATTCAGAAAATTCTGAATTTCCATGTCCCACAGACGCCATTCATGACCACCCTCAGTTTCATGAAATTCTAGCGGCACGTTCATTTTGGCGCAGGCTTCCCGGAACATGATATTCAGAGGGTACAGGTCATCCTGCAGCCCGCAGGATACGTAAAGTTTTGGTATGCCCGATTCTTTTAGTGCCAGCGTTACGTACCCACACCAGTGGATCATGGACACTGCCGGGTATACCTTCTGCATCACCGAACAGCCATTCAAATTCCCTCCTCATGGGATCATCCGGTGGTGGCAGGACCGCAACGTTCAACGACAATACACCGGAGAAGCTCGCCGCCGCGAAGTAACGCTCCGGGTACAGCAGCGCGGCTTTCATCGCCCCGTACCCGCCCATCGATAACCCGGCGATGAGTGTATTCTCCCTGGCTCGTGGAATACCGAAAACTTCCTCCAGGTAACGCGGCAGTTCTTCGACCAGGTAAGTGAAATACTTTTGCCCGTTAGGCTGGTCGGTATAGAAACTCCTCCCCACGGAAGGCATCACAACCACCAGCCCATACTTCCTGGCATATATTTCGATCTTCGAGTAACGCGCCCACGCGCTGGCATCATCGCTCAACCCGTGCAGCAAGTAAAGTACCTTGCGCTCCCGGATCGGCAAACCTTTCATCTCGCCTGGTTCCGGGATGATCAGGTTCAGGGGAGTGTTCATCTTAATGGATTCAGGAACATGATCGATACGAAGCAGTGCCATGAGTCGATCCTTTCTTTTTCATAAAGAAGAATTCAACTTGTCGGTATTTATTTAGAAATGTACGCTTCATGTTTATATAAAGTGATTTTTGTCACAATACTTAATTAATCAGATTCTAGTAAAATTCTAAGGAACATGCAAGTAACGTAAACCTGAACGTATCAGGGATCAATTCTAATGACATTTGCTACCGCGACTGCCGTCGCCCACCCGAACATCGCCTTCATCAAGTACTGGGGCAACCGGGATGATTCCCTTCGCCTGCCTCAAAATGGCTCGATTTCAATGAATCTCGCGGAATTGCAACCCGCACAATGGTGACCTTTGACAGCTCCCTGCCCCGGGATATCTTCGACCTGAACGGCACGCGTCAGGGCAGCGCCGCGCTGGAACGGGTCAGCCAACATCTAAACGTTATCCGCGGTATTCGCGGTTCTTCCTCCCCCGCCCACATCATGAGCGAATCCAACTTCCCGGCTGATGCCGGGCTCGCCTCCTCCGCTTCCGCGTTCGCTGCCCTCACGGTCGCCGCTGTTCGCGCCGCTGGCATCGAAATGAGCGAGAAGGACCTTTCCCGCCTCTCCCGGCGTGGATCGGGTTCTGCTGCCCGCTCCATCCCAACCGGATTTGTTGAATGGCTACGCGGGACTTCTGATACTGATAGTTACGCGCTTTCGATTGCCCCACCTGAGCATTGGAATCTGGTAGATTGCATCGCCATTGTCGATAGCAGTCCAAAGCAAACGGGTTCCAGTGAAGGCCACAGACTCGCCTACACCAGCCCGCTGCAGCTCGCCCGTGTTGAGGATGCGGACCGCCGACTGGAGCTATGCCGCGCTGCCATACAGAACAGAGATTTTGAGCAACTGGCGCAGACCATTGAAATTGACAGCAACCTGCTGCACGCCGTGGCCATGACCTCCAAACCCGCCATCTATTACTGGCTGCCCGTGACGCTGACGCTCATGCAGGAAGTACAATCCTGGCGCCGGGCAGGCATCCCCTGCGCTTTCACGATAGACGCTGGACCGAACGTGCATGTTATATGTGAGGGATCGTCAACAAAGGTTGTCCAATCAAAACTTGAAAACCTCAGGGGAATCCAGCGTGTGATCGAATGTCATCCGGGAGGAGGTGTACAACTTGTCTAGCCCTCTCCATCCTTGTTTCTTGACAATTTCGCTGATATGTCATAAAGTTAAGCACTTACTATCGTTTGAGGACAATTTTTCGTTTTAACAAAGGAGGTGTCAATTCAGTATATTTCAATCAGTATTTGAGTAAATCCAAAAATTAAACAGGAGAAGAAATAATGCGAAAGCTATACACAGTATTTGGTTTGTTGATTGTTGCAGCGATGGTTCTTAGCGCCTGCACCACACCTACCGTGGCTCCCACAGAAGCGCCAGTGGTCGAACCCACCGAAGCACCGGTAGTAACCGAAGCCCCGGTTGTTTACGAAGAACAACCTTACGGTGAGAACCTGCCTACCGCCCCCACGATCGATACACCGCTCGTGGTTGCTTATGATCAGTTCTCCCAAAAGTTCAGCCCGTTCTTCGCGGACACCGGCTATGACAATGATGCTGCTGGAATGACCCAGATCAATCTTCTGACCACTGATCGCGTCGGCGGCATCATCTTTAATGCCATTGAAGGCGAGACCCGGAACTACAATGGGACCGATTATCTCTACAAGGGTCCTGCTGACACCAAGGTCGAATATGATGAAGCCACGGATACCACCAAGTACACTGCTCGGCTTCGTGTCGGTATGAAATTCTCCGATGGAGAACCCATTACCGCTGATGACGTTATCTTCACATACTACACCTTCCTTGATCCTTCCTACGTTGGTTCAACGTCCCTATCGTCCTTCAATATTGTCGGTCTGAAGGACTATCAGACCCAGACCACCAGTGAAGTCTATGACAAATACGCTACCATGGTTGACGCCATCTATGCAGCTGGCCCCGATCATGTGTGGGCTGCTACCGACACCTGGACCCAGGAACAGCAGGATGATTTCTGGGCTCGTATTGATGCAGATGTTACAACTGAAGTCCAGGGCATCTTTGACACTGTCATGAGCGAGTACATCGACCTTGCTCCTGATTACTTCAATGGCATGACCGCTGAAGAAATCATGGCCAACGAAGGACTTCAGGTCGCTTTCGCAATGCGCATGTGGGGTTTCGGATCGTTGACTTGCCAGGATGAAGTTGCTGAAGGCGCAGATCCGGTTGCTTTACCTGATTGCGCGAGTACAATCCTCTTTGTACCTGCTGCAACAGAAACCACCTGGGATCTTGTTGAAACCTTCCCAACGATGGAAGATTACAAAACGGTTCTCCTTGCTGCTTACGAAGGTGATATCCAGGCAGCCTTCCCATACGAGTCTGCTAACGGCACTGACGTTTTCGCCAATGTAAAATCTGCCTTCATCGGCCTCTGGGGCCCGCAGGATGAGAGCATGGGTGACGAAGGCGTTCCCAACATCTCCGGTATCGTCAAAGTTGACGATTACACCGTTGAAGTAACCACCGTTGGATTTGAAGCGCCTGCTGTCTACTCAATTCTCGGTCTTCCCATCACCCCGCTTCACTACTACGGCGATGTGGCGAAATTTGACTATGAGAACAACATGTTCGGCTTTGAGTTTGGTGACCTTTCCAAACAGGAAAGCCTGACCGCAACCCCCATGGGTGGTGGCGCGTATAAGTTCATCAAATACGACAACAAAGTCATTTACTATGAAGCCAACGAGAACTATTTCCGTGGCTGCCCGAAGATCGCCGAAATCCAGTTCAAAGAAACTGTAGGCGCTGAGGTTCCTTCTGGTGTTCAGACCGGTACTGTCGACGCTGGCGAATTGGGTGGAACCCGCGCCCGCTTTGAAGAGGTTGCATCCTACAACACCAATGGCGAGATCACCGGTGATGTGATCACCACCAGCAAAGTGGATAACCTCGGTTATGGTTACGCCGGTATCAATGCCGCTACCGTCAACGTCGCTGGCGAACTTGATTCCGATGCTTCCAAGAATCTGCGCAAGGCTCTCGCAACCGTCCTCGCTGTCTACCGCGATGTGGCGATTGACAGCTACTACGGCGAAGCTGCTGTTGTCATCAACTACCCAATCTCCAACACCTCTTGGGCTGCTCCTCAGCCAACCGATGAAGATTATCGTGTGGCATTCTCCTGGGATGTAGAAGGCAATCCCATCTACACCGCTGAAATGACTCCTGAGGAAAAGTATGTGGCCGCTGAAGCTGCTGCCCTGGGCTTCCTGGAAGCTGCCGGCTACACCGTCGAAAACGGTAAGGTCACCACAGCCCCTGAAGGCGCTAAGTTGGACTATGAAGTCATCGTCCCTGGTGATGGAACCGGAGATCACCCCGCGTTCGCCATCCTCACCGGCGCGCAGGCATCACTCGCCAAGATCGGCATCGAATTGAAGATCAACGACCCCGCGGATTCCAATATCCTCTGGGACGCCCTGGATGCTGGTACACAGGAACTTTGGACAGCTGCCTGGGGTGCGACGATCGACCCCGACATGTACCAGGTTTATCACAGCTCCAACATTGTTGGTGCGGGTGGAACAGATTCCAACCATTACCACATTCAGGATGCTGACCTTGATACATTGATCATCGATGCTCGCCAGAGCGACGACCAGAACTACCGTAAGGCGGTCTACAAACAGGCTCTCGATACCATTATCGACTGGGCAGTTGAGGTACCGACCTATCAGCGGCAGAACTGTGTTGTCTTCAGCACTGAGCGCATGAATATCGACACCATCACTCCTGACATCACTACCTTCTGGGGTTGGTTGAACGATATCGAACTCGTTGAGATGCGGTAATCTCGGGTAAACTGATTTCCAGTTTATGATCTAGATGTAAATGTGAGCCCACCTCTGGGTGGGCTCACATACTGAATCTCAGCAAGATAAATATGGTTGAGGGAAAATATGCGAAATTTCATCTTAAGGAGAATCCTGCTAGGTATATTCATCACGTTCTTTGGGGCGTTGGTGGTCTACACAGTCATCCGTCTTCTGCCAACTTCTTATGTGGAGACCGTCGCCAGGCAAAGAGCCAGCAACCCCTTAAGCACGAAGACCTACCAGGAGTGGTTGGATCAGCTGAATTTGATTTACAAATTAAATGTTGGGATCATCCCCGGCTTCATCGGCTGGCTTGGAAACGCAATCAAGGGTGATTTCGGCGATTCCTGGCATTACGGCATTCCGGTCACTGAAAGATTCGCACAAGTTATCTGGTACTCGGTCATCATAAATATCATCACATTTTTTGTAGAACTTTTTATATCAATACCCCTGGGTAACCTGGCAGCAAGAAAGCAATACAGTAAGACAGACTACGCCATTACTGTATTTGCCTTGGCAGGTATTTCATTGCCAACTTTTTTCCTGGCTACCATACTGAAATATGTTTTTTCCATCCAACTTGGCTGGTTTGACCTGTACGGGCTGACTGGTAGATACTACACTTCCATGACCCCCTTCCAACAAGCCATGGATATTGGATATCACATGGTGCTGCCAATCTTCACCCTGATGATGCTTTCGGTTGGCGGTCTCATGCGTTACACAAGAACCAATATGCTGGAAGTCCTCAACTCTGATTACATTCGCACTGCCCGTGCGAAGGGCTTACCAGAAAATGTAGTCATCAATAAACATGCCTTCCGCAATACCCTGATTCCCCTGGTATCTTATATGAGCTACTTGATTCCAGCGATGTTCGCCGGCTCGTTGATCACAGAAACACTATTCCAAATTCCAGGCATTGGTTACGTTTCATATACTGCCATTATGCGAGGAGACATACCATTCGCAATGTTCTATGCTACATTCCTCATCGTTCTCACGCAGGTCAGCCTCATTGTTGCTGACATCATGTACGCGGTCGTAGACCCGCGTGTCAGAGCGAATTGATGGTGGTGACCTATGACTAACATCGAAAACTCCAACCAGAATGTTTTAGACCCCCAAAATGAAGAGATGCATCTTGATGACGCCAGACGGGTCAAGGTTCTTTCTCCAGGAATGCTTGTTTTTAAGCGGTTTGTCCGCAACAGCCTGGCTGTTATCGGTTTTGTGATCCTTTTGTTTATGTTCCTGTTCGCCTTCCTTGGTCCATTACTTTCTCCTTATACCCAGACCCAGGTTTTTAAGGGAGTGGGTTCGATGACCAAGGATTTTGCAGGCGCTATCTATAACATTGAATTGCGCTACACCGTTGCTGAAGGAGAAAGCTTTAACAGTGGTGACAGGGCGCAATTTTTACTGGCTCTGGGAAAGAACCAGGAAGCTTTCACAAACGGTGACAATACCTTTTTATGGGTCCAGGAGGGTGAAAACTTTTACCGCATTCTTCAACTTGATCCTTTTGCACAGTCAATTCTGGGGCAAATAAACCCGGTTGGTGAAGAACCATTATCCAGTGAATTCATTAAAGCGGCTGAATCTGCTATTAAAAATAGAGAAACATTTTTTGAAGAGTCTGGCGTAATTTACCGCATTGTGCCACAACGGAAAAATTACATCATCTCCACTGAGCATGATGTCGCACTTGCCATGTTGTTCGTTCAGGACGCTTACAATCAATCTGATGCAGAGGATGTTTCATCGTATGAATTTCGAATGGCAAGCAGTCGTGCAATCGTTCGCGGGCAAGACACCTTCACCGTAGGTGATGATGTTTATTCTATCGTTTACGGGGATGGCACAATAACCATATTAGACTCCGACGGAATTGAATATGTCGAGGTATCGGATATTATTGTCAACCCGATTGACCAGGCAATCTTTCTGGATGTTGATTTCAAAGCAGCGGTGCGTGCAGCCGTCAATGATCGTATACCAAAATTCACCTTCACCGAAAAAAATGGGGAGACCATAGAGTACACGGTGGTGCGGGTCAATACCACCTTCAATATTAAACGGGCAACCCAAACTGAACTGATCCGTATGTATGAAGCCCCTTCCCGTGAACACCCGCTTGGCTTGGATAATAACGGTATGGATAACATGACCAGGTTGATGTACGGTGGTCGGGTTTCACTGCTGGTGGGTTTTGTGGTTATCTTCATCGAAGTATTCATAGGAATTATCCTCGGTGGTATTTCAGGATACTTTGGCGGTTGGGTTGATACGGCCTTAATGCGTTTCGTTGATCTCTTCAACAGTATTCCCTTCTGGCCAATCGTTCTAATCTTCGGTTCCGTCATGGATTCTCTAGAAGTGGACCCCATGACGAGAATTTTCCTGCTCATGGCGGTTCTCGGTATTTTGGGATGGACGGGAGTTGCCCGTATTGTCCGTGGGCAGATCCTCTCGCTGCGTGAACAGGACTTCATGGTCGCGACCGAAGCTACAGGTATTCGAACGAGCCGCCGCATCTTCAAACACCTCGTGCCCAACGTTATGCCGCTCATGATCGTTCAGGCAACGGCAGGGCTGGGCGGTATCATCATCACTGAGGCCACATTGGGTTTCCTTGGTCTCGGCATTAAGTACCCTCTGGCATCATGGGGCAGTATCATCAATGTTGCCTCAGACGCTTATGTTATGACCAACTTCTGGTTCATGTGGCTTCCCGCCGGCATGCTTATCCTATTGACCGTACTTGGCTTTAACTTTGTCGGTGATGGACTGCGCGACGCCTATGATCCAAGGATGAAAAGGTAGGTAACACTGATGAATGGAGAAAAGAAATCACTCCTCGATATGTTCAACCATAAGGCTAAGAGCAAGGATAGAACTCATATATCGGCGCGTGAACTTTCAAAGATTTCACGTGAGAACCGCCGCATCACAGACAAGATTGAAAAAGAGCGCAATCGTAGGAATGTGCCGGAATCCGAATATCTCACCAAGATGAAAGACAGCAACAATGTTGTGGAATTCGACAATCTTCACACATTCTTTTTCACTGACGTAGGGACAGTCAAAGCTGTCGACGGCGTGACCTTTGAGATCCCTAAGGGTAAGACTGTTGGTGTTGTTGGTGAATCAGGTTGTGGTAAATCCGTGACAGCCTTGTCGTTGATGCAACTGGTTCAACGGCCTCAAGGTCAGATCGTTCAGGGAGCAATCCGGTTTGATGCAAGTGATAATGTATACGACATTGCCAAAACACCGATACAGGTAATGGAAAAGATTCGCGGCAGCAAGGTTTCCATGATCTTTCAGGAACCCATGACGAGTCTTAACCCGGTGTTCCGCGCTGGTGACCAGATCGACGAAGTGATCAAGTTGCACAACCCTGAAATGACAGACGATGAGATAAAGGAACAGTCTCTCAATATGATCGACATCGTGGGGATTGCCAACAACACCGGTGTCTACCAAATGTACCCGCATGAGCTATCAGGCGGCATGCGGCAGCGTATCATGATCGCCATGGCGCTCGCCTGCAACCCAAAGCTCATTATAGCTGACGAACCGACTACAGCCCTGGATGTAACTATCCAGGCGCAGATCCTTGACCTGCTGCGCAACCTGAAGGACAAAATAAACTCCAGCATCATGCTCATCACCCATGACCTTGGGGTCATCGCTGAAATGGCTGACTACGTGGTGGTCATGTACGCCGGGCGCATCGTTGAAAAAGGGACAGCCTCTGAAGTGTTCCACAACCCCCTTCACCCTTACACCGTTGGCTTAATGGCATCCAAACCGGTCATCAATCGTACGGTTGACCGGCTGTACAGCATTCCGGGCAGTGTCCCCAACCCCATCAACATGCCCAATTATTGTTATTTCAAGGATCGGTGTGAGCGGCGTATGCCAGCATGTGATGGTGCATATCCGCAGGAGGTGTACGTGACCAAAACACACATGGCAACGTGCTATCTCCATGTTGCCAATAAGGCAGAGGTATAGGTATGGCACACAAAGACCAGCTATCTGTTGCAGAGTTAAAAGACAATGTGCTTGAAGTGGACGACCTCAAGCAGTATTTTCCTATCAAGGCCGGCCTTCTTCAGAAGGTCGTCGGTCATGTTAAAGCAGTGGACGGTATCAGCTTCAAGATCAATCGCGGTAAAACAATGGGACTTGTCGGTGAATCCGGATGTGGAAAAACCACGGTCGGAAAGACGATTTTACGATTGAATGAAAAAACCAGTGGAGATGTTTTTTTCCATGGTTTTGATATCTACGCCCTTTCCCACAAGGAAATGCGCGCGATTCGCCCAAAAATGCAGATCATCTTCCAGGATCCTTATTCAAGCCTCTCCCCCAGGCTGCCGGTAGGTGAAATTATCGGCGAGGCTGTCAAAGAACACCACATTGTACCGGATAGTGAATATGAGGAACACCTAGACAGCGTTATGAAAGCCTGCGGATTAGAGCCGTACCACAAGGACCGCTATCCACATGAATTTTCAGGCGGACAGCGTCAACGCATTTGCATCGCCAGGGCATTGGCGCTTAATCCGGAATTTGTTGTGTGCGATGAACCGGTATCAGCGCTGGATGTTTCAATTCAAGCACAGATTATCAACCTGCTCAAGGATCTGCAGGACCAATTTCAGTTGACCTACCTTTTCATCTCTCACGATCTTTCGGTCGTTGAGCATATTTCTGACTTTGTGGGAGTCATGTATCTTGGCAACCTGGTTGAGTATGGTTCCAAACATGACATCTTTAAGAATCCTTTGCATCCATACACCAAAGCGCTTTTAAGTGCTGCTCCGATTCCGGATCCGGATGCAAAGACAAACCGGATAATCCTGGAAGGCAGCATTCCTTCTCCCGCGAACCCACCACCTGGCTGCAAATTCCACACCCGCTGCAGTGAATGCATGGAAATATGTAAATCCGTATTCCCGGAAGTGAAGGAATTTGAACCGGGGCATACGGTCTCGTGCCACCTTTATGATTAAGTAAGGTTTTCAACTGATGAGCCGCAAGCCTAAACAGTTTGATGACGATGATGGCAGGGTCATCGTCGATATGGATGTCGATGGCATTCGCTTGCATGATAAACGTGTGCGCAGGGAACAACGAGAATTGCGCAAAGCTGCTCGGGGTGACCAGATGACCAGGTCAGAAGCCCGTCGGTACAACTCCTACGCACTGCTTGCTGCGCTGACAATAGGGCTGGTTTTTTCGATAACCTGGGTCCTGTTTGTTCTGTTTTGTATTTACGTTTGGTTTCGATAATGTTATGTTGATTAATTAATAATTGTTAATTAATACATTAAGAAACTAGACCAATATCTAAATAATCCAAAATTCATACATGATGAGCTAAATCGATTTTCGATGAAAAAATACTCAGAAGATTATGAAATTGTTGTTACGAAGGATGAAAATAGCCGCGAAAGGGAGACCGCCGTCTATCGCGGCGATTATTTCGATGTCACTTTCACCGTTGGGGAGATTGCGAAATATAAGATTCTCTCTGTCCTCTTGCTCGCTTTGACGATCGTTTTTCACGTTGGCGCGGGATTTATTGATAACCCGGGGATGTACAAATTCTTTGTGGCATTGCCTTATGTATTTGCGTTTTTTCCACTCCTCTATCTGGCGCTTGGAATTTTTCACCTGCCAGGAGAAACCCGCAAATATCGCCGGGACGAGATCGGCCTTTCATTTGACCGTATAAAAACAACGAGCAGGGTGTTGCTGATTTTCCTTGGTGTTAGGCATCCTTGGCGAAATTGTCTTCCTCCTTTTCTTCGCCGAAAAAACCTATTGGCCACTCGAATTCCTCTATCTTCTACTGCAGGCATTGGCATTTTCAACGGTTTTTCTTTTTATACGTCTACAGAAACGCATCCATATCCAGAAATTCTCTGATATTTCCGAACAGTAACCTTAATAAGAATCAAAAAATGTAAGACATTTTTAACGACTAAAAGCCAAACCCTCCAACGTTGAACTAATTTGTACTTAGACCCCTATTAGTTATTAAAGAATTGGTTCTGTTGATAGTCAAAACTTATATTGACTTAGGTGTTGACGAATGGTATTGTTAACAATATAAATTGATGTATTACTGATGTTTCTCTACATTGTTTAATTAGAATGAGGAGACTCTCAATGAAAAAGTTTATTATATTTGTCGTAATTCTGATCGTTTCAGTGGTTGCCTGGTTTATCCTAAGAACACCAGACACTGAAGTCTCGCAGCCGGCGCAAACTGAAACCATGGCAGCCGCCACTGATGTAGAGTCTACCGCCACTGACGCCGTGGCTACTGTAACTCCTGAACCAGAGAAAACTGGGGTAAACACCCCTGAGGTATCTCAACCCACCAGTACGGAAGTAGAGATGCCATTACCACCCGCCCCTTCACAAGTGATGGTCTTGATCCCTGCTGGAGAGTTTCAGATGGGATGTGATCCTGGGCATAATGGCGGTTTTTCTTGCCCGCCAGATGAACTACCTCTCCGCAGCGTTAATTTGGATGCATTCTCCATCGATAAATACGAGGTGACCAACGCCTGGTATAAACAATGCGTAGACGCCGGGGCTTGTTCACTTCCCGTGAATAACGCATCAGAAACCAGGGCTGCGTATTATGACGCACCTGAATTCGCCAATTACCCGGTGATCTTCGTCAGGTGGGATGACGCCAATGAATACTGCAAATGGGCAGGAAAAAGATTGCCAACCGAAGCCGAGTGGGAAAAAGCTGCCCGCTCTGCGTCGCTGGTCGCTTATCCTTGGGGTGATCAGGACCCGGCATGTACCCTGGCGAACAAGAATGACAATAACACCTCCAACGCTTGCGTCGGTGACACCAACGCTGTCGGCTCCTACCCGGAGGGCTCCAGCGCCTTAGGCGTTATGGAGATGGCCGGCAACGTGTGGGAATGGGTGAACGACTGGTATTCAGAGGATTATTACGCAACGTCACCCGCTGAAAACCCTCAGGGTCCTGACAATGGTACATATAAGGTTTTACGCGGGGGTGGCTGGTCAAATAATTGGGTTTTCCTGCGCACTTCCTCGCGCGGCTTCGATCCGGTTTTTAACAGCAGCAAGGATGTCGGTTTCCGTTGCGCGCTAACAGCTAACGACAATTAATATTTGGAATAATTCAAACCCTCAGAAAACCCCGGTTCAGAAGAAATTCAGCTGAGGGTGATATATGCTGATTTTGCGATAGAACCAGGATAGGTTTGGTTTGATTTTATGAAAACAGGTGTTGATAAAACACCCGTTTTCATTTTCTTTTCCCATGGAACAATTGGTGCCTTTTTTACGTTTATAATAGGATAAATTAATAAACAGAACAGGGTATATATGAACAATATTGGTAGTACAGCATTAACCATCCTTGAATTTATCCTCGCTTTCGGCGCGCTGGTCTTTGTGCACGAATTCGGACATTTCATCGCTGCCCGTCTCAGCAAGATCGAAGTTGAGGAGTTCGGCCTGGGATACCCGCCTAAGATTTTCCGCCTCTTCAGAGCTGGCGGTACGGATTTTACGCTCAACTGGATACCATTTGGCGGTTTCTGCCGCATGAAGGGTGAGAACGGCGACGTGACAGAACCAGGCAGCTTCCCCGCTGCCAGACCATCCCGCCGATTAATGACCCTGCTGGGCGGTCCGCTGACCAACCTGCTGCTGGGTATGTTGCTCATCGCCTTCCTCTTCACCCGCATCGGTTCTCCCGATTATAGTAAAGTTTTGATCGCCGATATCGCAACTGATACGCCGGCAGCCGCTGCGGGGATGTTGACCGGTGACATCATAAAATCGGTCAATGGAATCAAGATCGATAGCATGAATGCGTTATCAGAACAGATATCCTCCCATCTCGGTCAGCAGCTGGAAGTCGTCCTGGTGCGCGATGGCAACGAAGTAGTTGTGAACGTGACCCCCCGCGAGGAATGGCCTGAAAACCAGGGACCACTTGGCATTACCATCATGAATCCCACATTGGAGGTGTCACTGATCCAGGCTTTACCCAGAGCTTTCATCGCCACGCTCGACCAGGGTTACCAGTTGATCATGTTACCGGTCAGGTTGATAAGCGGGCAGGTCGCGCCTTCTGATGCGCGCATGGTTAGTGTTAAGGGTATTTATGATATTTACGCCCAGGTGCAGACCATTGATAAGGAGGAAGCAGCGGAAAATCCTGCAATGGCGGGACTGAACACGCTCTACTTCTTCGCGATCATTTCTATCGCCCTCGGTTTCACCAACCTTCTACCGATTCCCGCCCTCGATGGCGGTAGAATCCTCTTCCTTCTCCCTGAACTGCTATTCAAAAAGAAGGTTCCGCCTGCACTCGAAGGGAAAGTTCACATGGTCTTTTATGCGCTGCTTCTTACCCTTATGGTAGTGTTGGTAATCAACGATATCGTCAATCCGGTCGTTCTGCCAAAGTAGGCATGAATATGAGCGATTCTTCAGAAGTGATTAACTTCGCAGATGCGCTTTCTGCCTTGACGGACATGAACACACCATACCCGGTGCGTTACCTGCGCAGCTATTCTGACCTTTCACCGAAAAAGTTAAAGGACCTGATGGCCACCTGGCCGTCAGTCCCGCTTCAGCGTAAGGTCAGCCTGCTGGAAGATCTGGAATCCGTGATGGAGACGGATACATTGGTGAGCTTTGATGCGCTGGCCAGGATGCTGTTGAAAGACCCCGAACCCGCTGTTCGTATTCCCTCGTTGCGGCTCTTGTGGGAGTGCGAAGAACCCGGTGTCATCCCAGAACTTGTCAGGATATCCGCGAAAGACGAAGATGAATCAGCGCGTGCGGCTTCGTCTGCCCTGCTTGGTAAATTCGTCTTGTTGGGGGAGCTTGATGCCATTAAAACCGAGCTGAAAGACCTTGTGACCAATCATCTCGTTAATGTTGTACTGAGTTCCGAGCAACCAAGGGTGAAACAACGCGCGCTGGAATCCCTTGGCTATTCAAGCCATCCGGCCGTTCCTGAACTGATCCGTAACGCCTTTGAATCCTCCGATATCCCATGGGTAACCTCCGCGCTTTGTGCCATGGGGCGTTCCGCTGATGACGTGTGGGCACCTCAAGTGGAAGATATGCTCACTTCGCCTGATCCAGAGGTGCATTTCGAAGCTATCCGCGCAGCTGGTGAACTTGAATTGACCAGTGCGCGCGAACAATTGCTCTCCTTACTGGATGAGGAAATTGAGGATGAAGAGATCAGGCTAGCGCTCATTTGGGCTCTATCACAGCTTGGCGGGACTGAAGTCAAAGAAAAGCTTGACGAACTTATAGAAAACGCCGTCACCGATGAAGAGATTGAATGGATCGAAAAAGCCATCGAAAACCTGGACATTGCTTCATCTGGAAATTTGGAACTGCTTGATTTTTCACCCGATGACGAAGACGAAGACGAAAGCGACTTTGACGCAGACGACAATCTATTAGACGACGATGATCTGGATGACTTCGATGTGGAAAATGGAGAAGAAGATGAATAATACATTCAAGAATCTTCGGTTCCTTCCCTATTCATGAATAGTCTATACCAAGGTTAACCTTGGTGACAGCACACCCTTATCAACCTCAACATTCTTTTTTGATTATCACTCACAAAAACATATGCCTAAGAAAACGGATCAAAGTTAGCGGGATGGCTGATGTAAAAACTGTCCATATCACTGTTGATGGTACTGTCCAGGGGGTGGGTTTCAGGTATTTTGTACAACAGCGAGCCATCGCGTTAAAACTCACTGGCTGGGTGCGCAACAAGTATGATGAAAAGGTGGAAATTCTCGCCCAGGGTGAAGAGATTCAGTTACAGAAACTGATCGCTTTGGTGCGCGTTGGCCCTTCAATGGCGCATGTGACTGATCTGGAAATAGAATGGTCTTCACCAGCCGTCGCTTTCACGCGCTTTTCAATCACCCCTACAGAATAATTAACTGGCTATAAATTGGTGCATTATTCGATTTCACCTGCCATCAGTCGGGCTTTCTTCCACGGTGGCAGATCGGATTCTTCCGCCATAATGGTCTTAAGGTCAATGATACGATCCCTTATCACCGCTGCCTGCTCGAATTGCAGACCGGTAGCAGCCTGTTTCATCTGCTTTTCAAGTTCAACGATCAAACGCTTGAGGTCATTCAACGGCATACGCGGTCGCCCCGTTCCTGCGGCGTATTCTCCTCTTCCCTCGGCTGCCATAACAGAGGAGGAGGACAAACGCTCTGTAAGATCATGCACCGCCTTGACCACTGTGATATGGTTCGATGCCGTTTGCAGTGTTGTAATCCACCTGCTTTTTTCGGCGGCGGTTGGTTTCTTCAATTGCGGTCTTCATGGCATCGGTCATCACATCGGCGTACATAATGACTTTGCCATTCACGTTTCGCGCCGCCCTCCCAATGGTTTGTATCAAGGCAGTCGCGGAACGCAGGAATCCTTGCTTGTCTGCATCCAGGATGGCTACCATTGAAACTTCGGGCAAATCAAGGCCTTCACGCAGCAGGTTGATTCCCACGATCACGTCAAACACACCCATGCGCAGATCGCGCAAAATTCCAACCCGCTCAAGTGTTTCCACCTCTGAATGCAGATAGTTGACCTTTAAGCCAAGTTCCAGCAGGTAATCGGAGAGATCTTCCGCCATGCGCTTGGTGAGTGTTGTCACGAGCACCCTTTCACCCTGTGCAATGCGCTTCTTGATCTCGCCGTAAAGGTCATCCACCTGGCCTTTTGTCGGTCTCACTTCGACCTGCGGGTCCACCAGCCCTGTCGGGCGAATGATCTGCTCTACGATTTGCTTTGCGCGTTTCATCTCAAAATCTGCAGGCGTAGCAGATGTGTAAAGGGTGTAACCCATTACTTTCTCAAATTCCTGGAAGGTAAGAGGACGGTTATCCATAGCAGAAGGTAGCCGGAAACCGTATTCAACCAGTGTCGATTTGCGCGACTGGTCCCCGTTGTACATCCCCCTGATCTGCGGTACCGTCATATGCGATTCATCCAGGATAAGCAGATAATCGCTTGGCAGGTAATCCATCAGGGTCCACGGTGCTGAGCCGGGCGGGCGCTGATCCAGATGACGTGAATAATTCTCGATTCCCGAGCAGTAACCCACTTCCCTGAGCATCTCAAGGTCGTACCGGCAGCGTTGCTCGATCCTCTGGGCTTCCAACAGGCGTCCATTCGACTTGAAGTAATTAACCTGGTCGTCAAGTTCCTTTTCTATATCGTTTACCGCCTGTTTGAGCCGCGCTTCATTTGCGATGTAGTGTTTCGCAGGATAAATATCAATGGTGTGCGGTTCCGCAAATATCTCGCCGGTCATCGGGCTGAATTCAACGATCTTTTCCACCTCATCACCAAAGAAAGTAATCCGGAAGGCTTTCTTCTCTTCGTACGCAGGGAACACTTCTATCGTATCCCCGCGCACCCTGAAAACACCCGGTCGAAGCTCCAGGTCATTGCGCTGGTACTGGCTTTCAATGAACAACCTGAGAAGGGCATTACGCCTGAAGATTTCGCCCACCGCCAGGTGGACGACCACGTTGCCATATTCTTCTGGGTTGCCCAACCCGTAGATACAAGATACCGACGCGACGATGATCACATCTTTACGCGACATTAAAGCCGTGGTGGCCGCCAGGCGCATCCTGTCAATCTCTTCGTTGATGTCCGTTTCTTTCTCAATGTACAGGTCATGCCGGGGTACATAGGCTTCCGGCTGGTAATAATCGTAGTAAGAAACAAAATATTCAACCGCGTTTTCTGGAAAGAACTCGCGGAACTCACTGTAAAGCTGAGCCGCGAGCGTTTTGTTATGTGCCATCACCAGTGCCGGCATCTGCAGCTCCTGAATGACATTGGCGATGGTAAAAGTTTTCCCAGTTGCAGTCGCTCCTAAAAGAACCTGGTCCCGGTAACCCTGGCGGATGCCCTTCACAAGTTGGCTGATCGCATCCGGCTGATCACCTGTCGCCTGGTACGGTGCTTGTAGTTTAAAGTCCATCTTCACATCCATTCTGATGTTTTTCAGGGATATTATAGCACATCTGTTCTCTTTGTGATGAATTTAGGTTTTTCGGTGCGGCAGCTCAAGTGTGAATGAGGCACCCCCCTCAGGCGCATTCAATCCAGTAAGGTCACCGCCCATGAGCAATGCCAGCTTCTTGGAAATTGCCAGTCCCAACCCGGTTCCCCCGGTCTCGCGACTGCGTGCCCTTTCGTGCCGGTAAAAACGCTCAAATATGTGAGGTAACGCAGCGGTGGGAATCCCGTTCCCGTCATCAGTCACAGTGATGGAGAGATAATTCATGTTCAACTGTGTGGTTATGACTATTTTGCCGCCTTTTTTCCCGTAGCGGATTGCATTCGATACGAGGTTCTGCAGAATCTGTGTCAAACGGTTCGGGTCCGTTTCATAATAAATCTCCCCGTCTGCTGGTGTGAACTCTGTGAAGATTTGTGTTCCGTCGAATTGCAGTTGCGCCTGGAATTGAGCAGCAATTTGTTCTACAAGCTGCCTGATATCCGTCTGCTGGTACTCAAACTTAACCTCTTCTGCATCCGCCATAGCCAGCAACCTCAAGTCGTCAACCATACGGGAGAGAAAATCAGTCTGCTGCAGCGCGATCGCAAGGTTCTCTTCGGTTACCGGCAGCACGCCATCTATCATGCCTTCGAGTTGAGCCTTCTGTACGGCAATTGGCGTCCTCAACTCATGGGCAACGTCCGCCGTCAGAGATTTTTTTCTTTCTTCAGCCAGCTCAAGATTACCAGCCATTTTATTGAACGTTCTACCCAGCACGGCTATTTCGTCGCTGCCGGACACATCCACCCTGGTGGATAATTTTCCTGCAGAAAGCTCGGTTGATGCATCTGTGAGAGCCTTTACCGGTTTTAACAGGTAATTTGAGAGCAATATTGCCAGACAAATGGCCAGAAAAACCGCGAGCGCACCGGCGTAAAGGAGGACTTCCCGTAAACGGCTAACGAACGGAGTGATTTCATCCTCCATTACCTGTAGCTCATCTTCAACTACCAGGTATCCAACCACCTTCGCCCCGTCATGCAATTTGAGGGTTTCGTCAGTTTCTTCCTTTTCAAACTGGGTGCCAATGGTCCGGCCTGCTGAACTCCACACTACGTGAAGGTTCTCATCTAACAGTGTCAGTGCAAATACCCTCCCGCGGGGATTGTTCTTTCCACCTCTGCTGTTGTATGAACTGGCAACAGAATCGACGTTATCCCATGAACCGTTTGATGAGTAATGAGATTCAAGCGCTTCGACGAGTTCGGTTAACCCTAACTGCCCACCCCTGGACATGTAATCGGTTACCTGGCGTTCACTATCCAGGTTGGCAAACAGAACCACTCCTGCGATCGCAAAAATTACCACGGCTGAGAAGGCCAGAATCATCTTGGTACGAAGTGAGAGATTCATGAATTAATCATCGTCCCGGTTAAATTTATAACCAATTCCAAAAACTGTCTTTACATAAAGCGGATTGCGAGCATCATCTTCGATCTTCGCTCTAAGGTTTTTAATGTGAGCGTCCACAGTGCGTTCGTATCCTTCGAAAGATTGCCCTTGTGTGGCGTCCAGCAATTGCAAGCGCGAAAAAACCCGTCCAGGGTTGCGTGCCATCGCCAGCAGGATTTCAAATTCAGAAGGTGTAAGTTCAATCAGCGCGCCGTTCTTTTTTACCGAATGTGCCTCCACATCGATCATAAGACCAGCGATCAAAATTGTGTTTTCTTCCGGTTTACTGCGATTCACCCTGCGTAGCACGGTTTTTACCCTGGCGACCACCTCACGCGGAGAAAAAGGTTTGGTGATGTAATCATCCGCGCCAATTTCCAGTCCCTTCAATTTATCGATCTCCTCAACCCTGGCTGTGATCATAATGATGGGAATATCCTTTTCCCTCAAGACACCAGTCGCGACATCAATTCCATCCATGCCCGGCAGATTCAGATCCAACAGAATGAGATCGACCTTCTCAGTTAGACTCAAGTCATACCCGGTATCACCGCGGTTGGCAACAAGTACTTCATATCCTTCCCGTTCAAGGTAGGATTGTAATACCCGGGCCAAGGCGTTCTCATCTTCAATGATCAGAATCTTTGTCATAACGAAATTATAGCATCCAGGACCCTTAAAAGATGCTCACGCCAGGATTCTCCCTCAGGGTCAAATTTCATCCAGTACGCGTTTCTTCCTGCCCGAGTCTGGTAGCCGATGGGAGGAAGGTCTCTCGCTTGTACTCCAACGGGCAGCTGTGGAAAACGCAGCACCATCTGGTCAGCTTCAACACTTATAGAAACCAGCCCTGCCCTGGCAGCCAGTAATTTCACTCGTAATTGAAAGAATAGGTCTTTCACCTGCTGTACCGGTTGACCAAAACGGTCGTGGAATTCTGTGATAAGCGCGTCAAGCTCTGTAATCTCTTCAATATGCGCCATGCGGCGGTACAACTGCAACCGCAGTGATTGATCAGGTATGTAGGTTACCGGGATCCCCACTGAAAGCGGCAGGTCCACGCTGACAGGTATATATCCTGCGGTTTTACTGAACTCCTTTTCCAGTTCCTTTCTGTTCGCCATTACCCTGCCGTAACTCCCTGACCGCCTGTGAGAGCATCCTGGTATAAAGATGAAACCCAACAGAAGCAATATATCCAGATTGTCGTGTTCCCAGCATTTCACCTGCTCCGCGCATTTCCAGGTCGCGCATCGCGATTGAATAACCCGCACCCAACTGGATGTTCTCCGCTATCGTTTCCAGCCTTTCCTGACCTTCGGGTGTTGGCAGCTTTTTTCGGTGTTTAAAGAAATAAGCAAACGCCCGTTGCCCTCCCCTGCCTACTCTGCCCCGCAGCTGGTACAACTGTGCCAAACCGAATGCGTCTCCCCTGTCGACGATCAATGTATTGGCATTCGGGATATCAAGCCCAGACTCAATGATGGAGGTGCACAACAAAACATCCACTTCACCCTTTGTGAAAATTGTCATCACGTGTGAAAGTTCATCTTCCCGCATCTGTCCGTGAGCGATCGAAATGCGCGCCTCTGGTGTTAATTTTTCCAGATGCTGCTTCATAGCTTCAATCGTTTGAACCCGGTTGTGTACAAAAAACACCTGCCCGCCGCGGTCGATTTCGCGCAGGATCGCCTGCCTGACAATACGCGGAGAATAAGGTCCGATATGGGTAATGATAGGCAAACGTTCCGCCGGCGGCGTGTTGATATTGGAAATGTCCCTTGCTCCGGTTAAAGCCATGTAAAGCGTTCTCGGAATGGGAGTGGCAGTCAGGGTCAACACATCCACTTCTGTACGTAATTTCTTGAAGTGTTCCTTATGGGTAACGCCGAAACGTTGTTCCTCATCGATGATCACGAGCCCCAGGTCTTTGAAGACCACATCCCCGGTTAATAAACGATGGGTGCCGATCACGATATCCACCTGTCCCAGCATGATCTTGAGCACGATCTCATCCTGCTCTTTTGCCGTCCTGAATCGTGAAAGCATTTCCACTGATACAGGATACGGAGTCAGACGTTGCCTGAAGGTTTCGTAATGCTGCTGCGCGAGGACGGTTGTCGGTACCAGCACAGCCACCTGTTTTCCGTCCATCACCGCCTTGAAAGCAGCTCTAAGCGCGACCTCGGTTTTTCCGTATCCCACGTCCCCGCAGAGCAGGCGGTCCATCGGTTTCTGGTTCTCCATATCATGCTTGATGTCATGTATGGCTTTCAATTGGTCTTCCGTCTCAATGTACGGGAAGCTAGCTTCAAGTTCCTGTTGCCACGGCGTATCGGGTTGAAAGGCATGCCCGACCGCTGACTGGCGCTTGGCGTATAGTTCAAGTAAATCCTGGGCAACCTGGATGATAGCCTCGCGGACCGTCTGCTTGGTCTGGTTCCATTCATTACTGCCCAACCGTGACGCTTGAGGAGGTTCTCCACCAGTGCCGATATACCGGCTGATGCGGTCAGCCTGGTGAATGGGAACGTAGACCTGATCTCCGCCTTCATATTCAACCAGCAGGAATTCTCTCTCAGCCCCATCCAGGTAGCGCCTCACCAGCCCTGAGAACCGGCCGATGCCATAATCCACGTGCACCACCCAATCACCAATCTTCAGGTCAGCAAAATCCGATTCCGGTGACGCGTGCCGGGCTTTTATCCTCGCCCGGGGTTGTGGCCGCTCCCAGCCAAAGATTTCTCCATCTGTGATGCAATGCAGGGTTTTGTCATCATCAAGCGCCAGGTCCCAACCTTCACCAAGCGTTGCCTCAATAAAGCGAAGTTTGCTGCCATCCCCGCAATCTCGCTCATTTTCCTGCCAGATTTCTTTTAAACGAGACAACTGCCTTGAGATGATTACTGTTTCATCTCCTGAACGGCAGTTTTCTTCGAGGTAGGTCATGAAGTTTTTTATCTGCCCGGCAAACCGCATCCCGGGTGAAAACCTCGAACCGAGTGTATCCACATCTTCGCCGTAAGGTCGCACCATTTCCATCCAGCGCCGGTTTGAGACCATGTCCACGATCTCTGACCATGATACATAGGGAATTGGAAAATCCGCGGGTAAGATGCCTTCACGAACGGCTTCAGAACGGTTCTTCAGTGCCTGCTCCTCGACCTCTTCGCCAAAACTTTGAATGTTCGAGAGGCTGTCTACCAGGATGAGAGAATCTGGATGCAGGTAATCCAGAATAGTGGACGGATTGGGATGTAAGAGAGGTATCTGGAACTCGTCCAGTCCTTCATCACCATTCTCATCCATTCCTTTAATGCCTGGAATAAACTCCCGGGCTGGTGTGATCTGAACCTGCTCAATGTTGTTCACAGTGCGTTGTGTTGTGGCATCAAAATAACGTAGTGTATCTATCTCGTCACCAAAAAACTCCAGCCTGGCAGGGAACTTTTCGGATGGCGTCCAGATATCAAGTATGCCGCCACGCCGAGAAAACTGCCCGTGATCCACCACTACATCAACGTTTTCATACCCCAACCGTACCCACTCCCGCTGCAAGGATTCCGGGGTGAACCGGCTCCCGATCTTGATAATTTTGCTGGCAAGGATGAAATCCCTTCTCGGCAGGGTGCGTGTCATCACCGCGCGCAGCGGCGCAACTACCACGCAGGGCTTATCAGGTTTCTGACTTCCAGGTTTGAAATAATTCACCAGGGTGGCCATGGTGAGAAGACGGTCACGGCGTGTGAGGCTGCCCCACGCTGCCTTTTCGTAAAACATAGGGGTTGGTTCAGGAAAGTACAGGGTCGGGATATCCGGCAACCAGAAGTGCAGTTCATCATACATCAGCGACGCCCGGTCCGCCCTATCAGTAAGTAGGAGGATCGGAACATGGAGATCTAGGCATAAAGCTGCCAGCACTGGCAGCCTGGCGGAGCGCAGCAATCCCAGGCTGGATGGTTGTTTTCCGACCTTTATCGCGTCCAGGCACTGTTGATAGGCCGCCTGTTTACGTAAAATATCCAGCATTTCAGACCTGATCTGAGGAATTAAAGCGGTTCATTGCAGTTTCAAGCCCGTCAGTTATATAACAATCCAGCGCTTCCACTGACCTTTGTAGAAATGCAGGCAGCTGGTCGTTTTCTGAACGCGAAAAAGTTTGCAGCACATAGTCCGCGGCATCCATCTGCCCCGGGGGACGGCCAATTCCCATTCGTAAACGCGCGAAGTCCTGGGTTCCTACCATTTTAATGATCGAGGCAATGCCTTTTTGACCGGCAGACCCGCCTCCGGGGCGCATGCGGATGGTCGTAAACGGCAGGTCAACATCATCATGCGTTACAATGAGATGCTCCAAGGGGATCTTGTAATAGCGTACCAAGGACGCGACTGCCTGACCGGAAAGGTTCATGAAGGTTTGCGGCTTTACCAGGATCACTCGGGCATCTGCCACACGTCCGCTGCCCGTGATGGCTTTATTCTGAACCTTGTTCAGCTTTATCTCATGCAAGGCGGCATACGCGTCAATGGTCATAAAACCGATATTGTGCCTGGTTTCGCGGTAATCCCTGCCGGGATTCCCTAATCCCACAAGCATGAAGATCTCGGCAATACTGTCGCTCTCTGATTTATTACCTCTGCTTAAGAAGTTTAACAAGGCCATATCACTCTCTTATCTTCGCCTGCGGTAGGATTGAATCGATGTATACACGATGAGCAAACCCAGTAATACGCTGGTAATGAGGATCCCGGTAATGACCGTCAACCTCACTTCATCTCTGATGATCGAGGCCGGGTTAACTGGTAACCTTGTAGGACCCGGGGTGACCATCAGGATATCCGCTGCTCCCGGGTTGATGCCGGAGGATCCCATGGCTGCGCTTGTCGGTTGCTCATCACCTCGGGTGTAGTTCGAAACGTGAATATCACTGACGATGACCTCGATCGCTTTTCCATCCAGTGTTATCACCACCAGTTTTATCTGGTACACACCATCCGTGATCGTGGTTGTATCCCATGTGGCCAGCACATAGTCCTGAATCACGCTGTCGATCCGTTCAATGAGAAACCAATTTTCAACCCCTTCCTGCGAGTACGAGTACAGGACTTCAGCAGATGAGAAATCTTCCTCCGGGATACTTCCCCTGATCTCTACGATTCCCTCTATTAATGCTCCGCTCTCAGGTGATGTGATGTACAGCCCGGGTGTAATGAACCATCCAGACAAAAGAATGAGAATTATGACGGTGAATCTGGTAAAAACAAGCGTATTCAACATGGCAATTTGTAAGTTTAACACGAAGCTGGCGAAGAATCAAACATTTCGAAATGATTATTACAAACACCAATCTTCTGTAGAATGTTTTAGATATAGACTGGACAATTAATTTTTTTTCAAGTAAGGATATGCTATAATTATTTTATTATGACTGAGAATGAAGAATTCATCGCGGTTGAAGTAGAAGGGGAAGAGAGCGATCCTTCTCCTGTACAAAAAAGTAAAACCTGGTTATTCATCCTCATCGGTGTGGTGATGATGGGTCTTCTCGTCGCCGGTATCGTGTTTTTAGCAAGTTCCAAGAACCCGAGTACCACTTCCACCGTAAGAGACATCTTCATTATCCTCATGGCGCTTGAATCCATTGTCATCGGCGTAGCGCTGATCATCCTCGTCATACAGCTGGCATCACTGATCAACATGTTTCAGAACGAAATTAAACCGATTCTGAAATCCACCAGTGAAACAGTAAACACATTAAAGGGAACGACCGCTTTCTTAAGCGATAACCTGGCAACACCTGTGATAAAGGTCAACAGCTCAATCGCTGGGTTGAGAAAATTACTCGACCTCATCGGTTTGTTCAGGAAATAAACATCTTATAGGAAAAAAGGAGAGTTAACATGTCAGATAGAGATAATTTTGGTGCGTTTCTGGTTGGTTTTTTGGTCGGTGGCATCACCGGCGCCGCGGTCAGCTTGCTCTATGCCCCGAAATCAGGTGAAGAGACCCGTACAGTCATCAAAGAAAAAGCCATCGAATTAAAAGACAAGACCGCGGTCACCGCGGAAGAGGCTTACCACAAGGCGGAGCAGGTTGCTGCGGAAGCAGCTGCGAAAGCACAAGAGTTGTTGAAAGCTGCGCAAGAGAAGGCTGCGGAAGTCGTTAAAAAAGCTCCTGTCGTGCTTGAGGCGGAAAAACCAGCCCCTAAAGAGAAAAAAGCTTCCTGAAAAATAAATATGTTAATCAACAACCTTCCCTCGTGGGAGGTTGTTTGAGTTAAAGCGATTGGTATACCCTGGGTATTGCCCTGATTACATCACTCGCCAGGACGGATTCATTACATCCAACAATTTCTGATGCAGCAAGTCCGGCTTTGGCGTGCAGCCAGGCACCGGCTACCGCCGCATCCCATAGACTAAGACCCTGGGCGATCAACCCACCAATCATTCCCGCCAGCACGTCACCCGTTCCCGCCTTTGCCAGGCTCGAAGTAGCGATCGGGATAACAGCTGCCCTGTCACCTGGCGCGGCTACGACGGTTAAAGGTCCTTTCAATACCACGATTTTCCCCCAAGCTTCCGCGTATTTTTTTGCAATTCCCAACCTATCCCTCTGGATCTCATCAACAGATAACCCGGTCAGACGCGCCATTTCTCCCGGGTGCGGGGTCAATACAGCGGAAGACCCCAATTTTTCAGCCCAATTCTCGAATTTAGCCATTAGGTTCAATCCATCCGCGTCGATCACAATTGGTGGCAGGTCAGAAATTGATGCCCTTTTCTTAACCTGTCTGTCCATACCCGGGAAACCGGCGCGGGATTTCTCGGGTTCTGACCCAGGTGAAAGAAGGTCTAAAAGAAATCGGCGTGTGGTGTCTTCGCGTCCAATCCCTGGACCGATCACCAGGCACTGCGAGTCAAGCGCAAAAGGCAGTACGGTCTCAGCGGCAATCTCGGAAATAACACCCCCGGCATCCTCAAGGATCACCCAGGTCAGTTCAAGGCTTGATGCCATTACAGTTTGGTAGATCGATGCCGGCACACCGATTTTCACCAATCCTGTTCCCACCGCATAGGCTCCCCTGCCGGCCAGCACAGGCGCTCCAGGATAATTAACGCACCCGCCAATGACGAGCACATTCCCGTAACTTCCCTTGTGTGACAGGTCAGTCCGTTGCGGTAGTATCTCCTTAACCAAGTCTTTGGTCACTACAATATCGCCGGGTTTTCCTGCGGATTCAATAACTCTGGAAATACCAAGATCAACCGTGATCAACTCACCAAGAAACGGATAGGCTGAATAGGTCAACATCCCTTTCTTGACTGCTTCAAGGCAAATGGTGACATCCGCCCTTTGGGTGCCTGTACTCACTTCACCCGTCTCACAGTCCATGCCAGACGGGCAGTCCACCGCGATCCATGAATACGCTGGCAATGCCCGTTTTACTTCAGCCAGTAGCGTGATGAAATTCTTTGTCAGCGGCGGTCGAAATCCCGTCCCAAAAATACCATCCAGAATAATCCCGGTTTTGCTTTCTAATCCGGTTAAACCACTAATTTCAATAATCTCTCCCCCGCTGCCGGTGAAGAGAGCGAGCAGTGGATCTTCCTTATTTTTATCTTTAGTAATAATCGCCTTGGTGAACCATCCTGCCTTCTGCAGGGCGGTGAGCGCCACAAGCGTATCACCACCGTTATTGCCGCCTCCAACGAGACCAAGCGCAACGTTTTCGCCATTTGCATGGTAAAGGCTGTCAATTTTATCCGCAATGCCAACACCCGCGGTTTTCATCATCTCAGCATATGAATACCCTGCAGCGTTGGCGGCTGTTTCCAGATCACGCATTTCAGTAACACTGATCAGTTTCATTTTCTCTCCATGAATAGAATAATTATACAATGCTGGGAAGACCTGGGTCTTCTCAAGTATAATCATCAAAATGCGTAAATACATCTATCTCGTCGTTTTTATATCAGGCATGGTTTCGCTGGCAGTTGAAATGGCTGCTTCGAGACTTCTGGGTAACTATTTCGGCACCAGTAACCTGGTTTGGGCAAGTATTATAGGGTTGATCCTCATCTACCTCACGGCAGGCTATTTCATTGGCGGTGCCTGGGCTGATCGCTCCCCACGCTACGAGACATTCTTTAACATTCTTGCCTGGTCAGCATTGGCCATCGGCCTAATCCCTCTGATAGCAAGGCCAATACTGCGCCTTTCCTCCAATGCTTTCGATAATCTGCAGATCGGTATCCTGGCAGGTTCGTTCAGCTCGGTAATGGTTCTGTTTATCATCCCGGTCACGCTGCTGGGTATGGCATCACCTTTCGCCATTCGCCTCTCCATCGAAAATAAAGAGAGCGCCGGCAAGGTCTCCGGCAGGATCTACGCCATTTCCACTCTCGGTTCTTTCATCGGGACATTTCTTCCAGTATTGATATTGATCCCCCTCGTTGGGACTTATCGCACCTTTTTGGTCATCAGCTCAATATTGATGGTCTTCGTTCTCATTGGCATCTACCTGGTGGGAAAATGGAAATATCTGATACGTTATTTATGGATGCCCCTTGTGATTCTAGCCCTGTTTCTCTGGGGTACTCCGGGAGGTGATAAGAATACCAGCGGGCAGATCTACGAAGGGGAATCCAGTTACAACTACATCCAGGTGCTGGAGGAGGATGGATTTCGCCTGCTGCGGCTCAATGAAGGACAGGGCGTGCATTCGATCTACCATCCTGAGATCCTGAATTACAACGGTCCCTGGGAACAGGTGATGAGCGCGCCTTTCTTCAATCCTGCTCCCGTATCCCCTACTTCCATCACCAGCGCTGCCATCATCGGCCTGGCGGGTGGCACCACCAGCCGTGAATTATTCACCGTCTTCCCCAATGTGCAAATTGACGGGGTGGAGATCGATCCGCTCATCGTCGATGTCGGATTGCAGTACTTTAACATGGGAAACCCCAACCTTAACATCATCATCCAGGACGGCCGCTGGGCACTAGAGAAAAGCGAAAAGCAATACCAAATCATCAGTATCGATGCCTACCGCCCTCCCTACATCCCCTGGCACATGACCACCCGTGAGTTTTTCCAGTCCGTGCATGACCACCTGACCGATGACGGTGTGATGGTGATCAATATCGGCCGCGGACCTACGGACAGGCGGCTGGTCGATGCCCTGGCGACGACCATTCGTACCGTTTTCCCTACGATTTACATCTCTGACCTGTCGGATTCTTTCAACACACTCCTCTTTGCCACTGTGCAGGAAACCAACCTGGAGAATTACCTGGCAAATTACGTGAACCTCCTGGAGGACCCGCAAACTCCTCCTCTATTACTCGAGGTCATGGCAATCACTTACGCCGGTTTACAACCTCTTGCCCGCGATGGGTACCTTGGTCTTCACTGATGACCATGCGCCTGTCGAACAGATAACCAACTCCATCATCCTCAATTTCCTGGCATCAGGAGAAGCGGAAGAACTCGAATGAAAATACTGGTAAAGATTCTTTCAGTTCTTGTCACCATTTATGTCCCTTTTTTCCTGCTCATGGGGTCCATCAGGATACTGATAAATCCTTTCTTTCTTGATCATGAATACGGATTACCAACTTTTCCCGCAGACGATTTCGGTTTTACGACCGTTGACCGTTTGAAATGGGGCAAGCTCTCGCTGGAATATCTGATCAATAATGAAAGTGATGAGTACCTGGGTACATTGAAATTTGACAGATGGTTCCCCGCTGTATAATGAGCGCGAACTCGACCATATGCTGGACGTCAGGATACTGGTTAAAGCAGCCTTGACAGCCTGGTACATCGTGACCGCATTCTTGATAGCGACAGGTCTCTTTTTATGGAAGATAGACGCGCTCAAAGAATTCTGGAAAGCAATTTCGTATGGTGGATGGTTGACCCTCGGGTTCATCCTGGTAATCATTGCAGCGGTTCTAATTGATTTCAACGCCCTTTTCGCGGGTTTTCACGCCATTTTCTTTGAGGGGGATACCTGGTTGTTCTTTACCAGTGATACCCTTATCCGTCTTTTCCCTGAAAAATTATGGTCAGACGCCTTTATTTATATGGGGGTGTTCACGCTTGTCGGTGCTATCCTCTGTGTGTTTGTTGCAGGAAGGCTTTCAAAAAAAGAATGAAAAACCGGCAGATTACTGCCGGTTCATCCCTACTTTTTTTTCGCCTGGTTGGCGACCGCTTCGGCTTTTCTTTTCGCCTCTTCTGGGTCACCCAGGTAATAACTCTTGATCGGTTTCAAACCATCGTCAAGTTCATATACCAGGGGTACGCCTGTTGGAATATTCAAGCCTACAATTTCCTCGTCAGACACACCATCAAGGTATTTGACCAGTGCTCTGAGGCTGTTGCCGTGCGCTACGATCAGCACACGTTTGCCTGACTTAATGACCGGCACGATGTCGTTGTGCCAATATGGCAGGAAGCGGGCGACCGTGTCTTTTAGGCATTCAGTCAGCGGAGTATCTCCGGTCGTCAGATCCGCGTACCGCCTGTCCAAACCCGGATAGCGTTCGTCATCGGTAGTGAGCGCGGGAGGTTGGGTATCGTAGCTTCTGCGCCAAATCAATACCTGGTCATCGCCATACTTCTCTGCGGTCTCGGCTTTGTTTAACCCCTGCAGTGCACCATAATGTCGTTCGTTCAGCCGCCATGAATTGATGATCGGTATCCAGACCATATCCATGGTCTCAAGAGCGATCCACAAAGTTCGTACCGCTCGCGTTAGTACCGATGTAAAAGCAACATCAAACTGGAACCCCTCACCCTTCATCAGGTCGCCGGCGGTGCGGGCTTCTTCCTCGCCTTTTTCCGTCAAATTAACATCTGTCCAGCCGGTAAAGCGGTTTTCCTTGTTCCATAGGCTCTCTCCATGCCGGAGAAGGACGATCTTATACATAAATACTCCTTTTCGCTTTTATTAAAGTAGCGCAAGATCATTCCTTGCGCTACTCGTGATACATATCCGAATAATACTATCTGACAGCTACAGGATTCTCAGGATCCGCTGTAGGATCGAAGATGTGGCTGTTATCCATATTGAAGACGACTTCCGCAGTTTCGCCGACGACGTATTTTGATCGAGGATCTACCCTGCCCACAAAATTATTGCCTTTGCTTGAGACCAGGTAAACCAGGATCTCATTACCCATCAACTCCACCACATCCACCTTGGCTTTGACGAGCTCACCATGGATATTCTGCGGGGAAAATTCCGGGTTGTGGATATCATCCGGTCGAATGCCAAAGACGACTTCTTTGTCGACCAGGTGTGCCAGCAGCTGGTTGCGATTTTCTGGGATCTTGATCTTCATCTCACCATTATCTGCATAAATGCCATCACCTTCTTTGACCAGTTTCATGGTGAAAAAGTTCATCGCAGGGGTGCCGATGAAACCGGCCACGAACATATTGGCGGGTTTATCATACAAAACCTGGGGAGTATCGAGTTGCTGCAGTTTACCCTTGTTCATTACCGCGATGCGGCTGGCCATTGTCATGGCTTCCGTCTGGTCGTGGGTCACGTAGACAAAGGTTGTGCCAAGTTTGTTGTGAATCTTGCTGATCTCTGCCCTGGTTTGCACTCTTAATTTGGCATCCAGGTTGGAAAGTGGTTCATCCAGGAGGAAGACTTTTGGCTCGCGCACAATAGCCCGGCCAAGCGCAACGCGCTGCCGCTGTCCACCTGAAAGTTCGCGTGGTTTCCGCTTTAGCAGGCTCTCAATACCCAATATCTTGGCGGATTTCTCAACCCGTTGCTGGATCTCTTGCTTGGGCAGTTTGCGCAATTTCAAACCGAAGGCCATGTTGTCAAAGACCGACATGTGCGGATAAAGCGCGTAGGATTGGAAGACCATTGCGATATCGCGGTCTTTGGGCGGCACATCATTGACGAGGCGGTCGCCGATGTAAATATTGCCAGACGTCACCTCTTCAAGCCCGGCCAGGCAGCGCAGAGCAGTGGTCTTGCCGCAACCTGACGGGCCGACCAGAACCAGGAACTCTTCATCATATACTTCCAGGTTCAGGTTTTCGATCGCAGTGAAATCTCCGAATTTCTTTACAACGTTATCGTACCTTACACTTGCCATGTTTTCCTCCTTCTTGAATGAGTATAGTGACTTAATTATATATCAAAATGCAAATGTCCAGACAAAATTAGCACCAATTTTCTTAATGGTTCATCTTCCTGTGTTAAAATGCTGCTACCCTGAAGGAGAAAATAATGCCGGAAATTCCTGAAATCGCCTCCCGCGCCAATGAAATGAATCTCGCACTTCCAGGGAAACAGATCAGCGCGATTGAGATTCTGCAACCAAAATGCTTGAACCTCCCTCCAGAAGAGTTCATCCCGGCGCTAACCGGGGCTGTCATAGGCATAGTGTCTTATCATGGAAAATGGATCAAGGTTAGCACCGATAAAGGTTGGTTTTTGCTGAACATGGGCATGGGTGGAGAAATTCTTTTGTCTACGCGCACCTCGCTGCCGGCAAAATATCGCCTTATTTTCGATTTCACTGACGCCTCCTGCCTTTCAGTAAATTTCTGGTGGTTCGGCTATGCTTTTTACGCCCCTCTGGATAATCTGGCTTCTATCAGCATGATTGCGAAACTTGGTCCAAACGTTCTTGACCTTTCGCTGACTGAATTCATCTCAATTGTTCAAGCACAATCTGCGAAAACACGGGTTAAGGCTTTTTTACTCGACCAGTCCAGGGTCGCTGGAATTGGCAATGCCTACATTCATGACATTTTGTTTCTTTCCGGTCTCCATCCATTGAACCTGCTTTCTCAACTAACTGAGCCGGAAATTGAAAAACTTCATTCCGCCATAAGAGATGGTCTGCTCCCAAGCCTTCTCAAGGGCGGCGCTTTTTATGAGACCGACCTTTATGGTCAAAAAGGTGGTTTCCGGATGGAAGACATCCTTGTGGGTTACCGCGAAGGCTCCCCCTGCCCGCGCTGTGGTACTGCGATTGCGAAGATCCGCACAGGCAGCACCCATTCATTCATCTGCCCGGAATGTCAGCCTCTTAGATAAAACCATCCTCAGGTTAATCACTATTGCAGAAATAATTCCGTATTTTCGATATATAATTCAGTTTTGCTGCAGAATTGAGGATGATCGTGTCGCAATCGCCAGATATTCTAGACCTGGATCTTCAGACAACCATTTCGAAAAACCGCCTGGTGGGCATCTGGAAAATGATGCAAGGTTTCCGTTTTCGTTACTTTGGCGCGGTGACCAGCCTTGGCATTTCAGCTACAGCTAAAACCCTCACTTTTCTGCTGTTGCGATACTTCGTGGATTCCTATTTCATCGCGCAGGACGCCAGTATCGGCCTGCCGTACATCGCCCTCGGCTTCGTAGGGCTGGCTTTTGTGGAGGGGGGGTTTACCTTCCTCAGCGGGGTATTGGCCTCTCAGACTGCCGAAGGGGTAACCCGGCGCCTCCGGAACTTCCTCTACGATCATATACAACATCTTTCCTTTACCTATCACTCCAACACCAAAACCGGTGAACTCATCGAGCGCTCCACTTCGGATGTTGATGCGCTGCGCAGGTTCTTCTCAGACCAGGCGACCAATATCGGCCGTATTCTGCTGCTCTTCATCATCAATTTCATCACCCTTCTCAACCTGAATGTAAAACTCGCTCTGATATCGATCATCGTCATTCCCTTCATTCTGGCGGTGTCCATCTACCTTTTTAAGAAGGTTTCCAAGGCATACGAATCCTATCAGGAGCAGGAAGCCATTCTTTCCACAACCCTGCAGGAGAACCTTTCAGGTGTACGCGTTGTGAAAGCTTTCTCGCGCCAGCACTATGAGATCGAAAAATTCGAAAAAGACAATTGGGAAAAATATGCGCGCGGAAAAAAGCTGCTGATTATGCATTCGCTCTTCTGGCCTGTGTCCGATATACTTTGCGGCGCGCAATTGCTTGCCGGTTATCTCGTCGGTGCCATCATGGCGATAAACGGGGAAATCACCGTCGGCACGTACCTGGCATACGCTGGATTGGTGATTTATATCATTTACCCGCTGCGAAACCTTGGCAGAATCATTGTTCAAACCTCCACTGGATTGGTTTCCTACAGCCGCGTCATGGATATCATCAAGGAATCGAAGGAACCCCTTGACCAGGGTGATTACATCCCGGATAGCAACCTAAAGGGTAATTTTGAATTCATCGACGTCGGATTTGAATATGAACCTGGTGACCACACACTTGAAAATATCAATTTCAAGATCGAACCTGGTCAGGCGATTGCCCTGCTCGGGTCGACCGGCTCCGGAAAATCGACACTGGTCCACCTTGCTTCCCAGGTTTTACGAATATACATCCGGCAGGATCTTGCTGGATGGGATTGAGTTGAACCGCTACCCGCGGAAATTCCTGCGCCAGCAGATTGGTATCGTTGAACAGGAACCTTTCCTCTTCTCCCGAACCATACGTGAGAATATCACCTATGGTGTGGGCCGAGAGGTGAGTGACGAGGAGGTGGAAGGAGCAGCGAAAGCCGCCGCGATCCATGACGTGATACTCACTTTCCAGGAGGGTTACCGGACGTTGGTTGGTGAACGCGGAGTCACCCTTTCCGGCGGGCAAAAACAGCGCCTCACCATCGCCCGTACATTGCTCAAGAACCCGCGCATCCTCATCCTGGATGACTCGACCTCCTCTGTGGATACCGAAACAGAAGCCGAGATTCGCGAGGCGTTGTGGAACCTGATGCAGAACCGTACCACCTTCATCATCGCCCACCGCATTCAGAGTGTCGCCAACGCTGATCTGATCCTGGTGATGGATAAAGGCCGTGTGATCCAGCATGGCACGCCACGCTGACCTGGTGAAAGCGGATGGCGTTTACCGGGAGATATTCAACATTCAGACCCGTATCGAGGATGAACTGGAAAAGGAGCTGGCGAGTGCCGGATAATTACTTCGACGAAGAAGAGTTCGAATCCAGGTTCAACGGCAAAGTCCTTGTCCGTATCCTTCAACTCACCGTTCCCCACATGAAGTGGGTGATTGGCTTTTTACTTGACCATCGCTGTTGTGGCAGGACTGGACGCCGTTTCAACTTATCTGACCAAGCAGATCATCGATGACGGCATAATGGCGGGTAACCGGCAGGTGCTGGTCGATATTATGATGATGTACGGCGTGCTAATTCTTGTTCAATCTGGAAGCACTTTCCTGTTCATCTACCTGGCGGGAATCCTGGGTGAACGCATTCGCTACGACTTGCGTAAAAAGATGTTCAATCATCTTCAGGCGTTGTCGTTGAATTACTACAGCAAAACACCTGTTGGTTGGATCATGGCACGGGTCACCTCGGATTCAGAACGCGTAGCTGACCTGGTCACATGGGGGTTTGTCGATTCCACCTGGGGCTTCATGAGCATCGCCACATCGATGGTCTTCATGTTTATTATCAATTGGAAACTGGCACTGATCGTAGTGGCATTATTACCCGTTCTATTATTCATCGCTTCCCGGTTCCAAAAATGGATCCTCGCCTCCTACCGCAATGTGCGCAAAACCAACTCCAAGATCGTGGGAGCCTACAACGAGAACATCACCGGCGTGAGGGTCATCAAGGCACTGGGGCGTGAAAAAGAGAACCTCAACGAATTTAAAGAGATCACCGCTAAAATGTACCACTCGTCGTTTCGTGCAGCGTGGCTCAGCGCTCTCTTCCTCCCGACAGTTCAGATCATATCCGCGTTCGCTGTCGGTGCCGTGGTGTGGTACGGTGGCGGTCAGGCGAAGGTAGGTGCGTTGACGATCGGCGGTATACAGGCGTTCGTTTCCTATATCACATTCATGATGTGGCCGATCCAGGATCTGGCGCGTGTTTTCGCCGAAATGCAGCAGGCCATCGCTTCAGCGGAAAGAATGTTCTCACTCATTGATTCGCAGCCGCAGATCCAGGACCGCCCGAAAGCCATCGATCCGGGAACGATAAAAGGCGATATCATCTTCGATCATGTCACTTTCCGCTACGAAGTCGACGAAAAACCGGTGCTGAACGATTTCAGCCTTCATGTGCGGCGTGGTGAGACCATCGCGCTCGTGGGGCCAACCGGTGGTGGAAAATCCACCATCATCAATCTCCTGTGCCGGTTTTACGAACCGCAATCCGGCCGTATCTACATCGGCGGTCGTGACTACACAACCTTGTCCTTGCAGGCCATCCAATCCCGCATTGGTGTGGTACTTCAGACACCCCACTTGTTTTCCGGTACAATCACAGAGAACCTGCGTTACGGCCGACTGGATGCGACTGATGAGGATATCATCGATGCTACAAAAGTGATTGGTGCCTATGATTTCATTATGCGATTTGAAAAGGGATTTGGACACAGAGGTCGGTGAAGGCGGCAACCTTCTATCAGTCGGACAGAAACAATTGCTCAGCCTGGCGAGAGCCGTTCTGGCAAACCCTGAGGTCTTCGTGATGGATGAAGCCACCAGCTCTGTGGATACCCTTACAGAAGTGCTGATACAAAGAGGAATGCAGACACTGCTTGATTCGACGACGAGCTTTGTCATCGCTCACCGCCTCTCCACCATCAAGAAAGCTGACCGCATCCTGGTCATCGAAGATGGTCAGATCGCGGAAATGGGAACCCACGCGGAGCTTCTAAGAATTCGCGGCAAATACCACCAGTTATACACCAGGCAGTTCCGCACCCAGCTCGAGGCAGCCTATAATCCATTCCAGCAGAAAGCTGAAGCATTGGAGTGATGGAATAATATTGGATAAGCACAATGGCGACACAACAGACATTTCTTGAAAGGCTCTCCAAAGGCACGAAAAGTGTTTTTTCGACACTTTACAGGATCATTCGCGGAGCGCTCATGACCTTCACCCTGGCCAAGGGACCAGAGGCGGCGTCAAGCATCTCGTACTATACACTATTCTCAATTTTTCCCCTTTTATTGAGTGTGGTTGGCATCGGTTCATTTTTTATTGACCAGGCAACTGTCGAAGAGGAACTACTGGCTTTCTTGCCGACTATCATCCCGATATCACAGGAACTCATACTCTCGAATGTGGAACAGGTTTTCAAACTCCGGGGCGCGGTGTCGTCCATCGCTTTAGTAGGTTTGCTTTGGTCTTCTACAGCTGTTTTCACGACCATTATCCGTAATATCAATGCCGCCTGGCCAGCCGCAGCTCCGCATAGTTTTATCCGCATGCGCTTGTGGTCACTTTCCATCATTGCCGCCATGGTGCTCTTGTTGATCCTATCCTCGTTCACAATCACCTTCAAACACCTGCTCACCAACCTCGGGTTCACTTTTGATTACTCGCTTGTGAGTAAATTCCTGTCCTCATTTTTTTACACCAAGGTATTACCAGTATTGATTCAAGTCCTGGTTTTTTTCAGCCTATATTTTTGGGTTCCCCAGATCAAAGTAAACAAAATGAGCGCTTTGAGTGGAGCTGTTGTTGTCACATTCCTTTGGCAGCTCATCACGACTGTTTTCAGCGCATTTCTCTCCAGCGGCATGGCAAATTACGAAATTATTTACGGTTCATTGGGAAAAATGATTGCCCTGCTCTTTTGGATTTATTTGAGCAGCTGGATCATTCTATTTGGGGCTCACCTTACATCTTCGATCGATCGCCACACCTGAGCCTATTTCTGCGCCCGCTTCTCCAGGTTTTCCGCATCCGTGATGGTGAATTCCGTCCTGGTGATTCTGATCAATCCCTCGTCTGAAAACTTATACAACAAGCGGCAAACCATTTCCCGAGTACTGCCGATTCTGGCAGCCATATCATCCAAAGTCAGGCTTCGCTCAATGGGCATTTGTTTTTCCGGTATCTGAGATCCGCATCAACAAACGCGCCAACCTGACAGCAATTGGCTGAAAGGTCATGGTCTCAAGTATTTCGCTTACAAATTGGATCCTGCTGACCACCAGTTTACTCAATTCCCATGAGAATAAACCGTTGGACTCAATGATCGGCATCAAGTCCTTTTTCGACCACTGGTAGATCACCCCGTCCTCAAAAACCCGCAGGCTCGCTGGCATGGCTGCGTTTTCCAAAAAGAATCCCAACCCCCAGAAAATTTCTCCGGGGCGGAATGTGGCTGCGACAAAGGTGCGTCCATCAAAAGAATCCTTTTCAGCGACTATGGACCCCTGTTCAATATAAAACATGTAATGCCATACATCCCCCTGAAGCACCAGGTACTCCCCTTTCTTCATAGGTCTTCTGACAGCTGAAGCGGTGACCATTTCTCGCTCTTTTGCGGTTAACTCATCGAATATGTGATTCCCCAAAAAATCTGGCGGGTATTCCATGTTGATACTCCTGGTAGTGCTTATCTCTCTTAATTCTATACCAAGTTCAAATAAGACCCTCAATTTAACCAAAAGCAAAGTAATTAAACCTGGCTTCTGCCATACTGAAGAAAATCTCATTGGAGAAATATATGAAATTTATCAACCTGTCACTTCTCGTCGTATTTGTGTTGCTGCTCGCTGGCTGTACCGCAAAAAACCCATGCCCGGAAGGTAGTGTGACCTACCTGGAGAGTGCGAGCGAGTTTCCACCGGACACATCGGCTTCGCTAACCCCACAAAAAACTGAAATTGAAATCAAGGGTAAAACAGTCACCGTTGACCGCATCATCGAAGTTCCGATGTGCAACGATACGTGGGAAGGAACGATCTATGTGACCTGTGATCTCACGTTTCAAGAGTGGGACATCAAGCCCTTCTTCCTATCAAATAGCTACAATCACGAAATTACGCCTGACACGGTGGTTTATGTGGCTGCTCACAATAACAGCGCCCATTACAAAAGTTGTTCATCCTGCCATTAATAATCCACACGAAGAAACGAACCTAATTAATCAAAACTACACATAAGGAGAGAATTATGAAAACAAACTACAAACTTGGGGGCATTTTAGCTGTGATTGCAGCGATCATTGGTATCATTGGTCACTTTGTACTTTTCTTTCAATGGTACCAGGTCGGAATGCATGCCGAGAGCGCAGAACCTGGTTGCGAGATCCTGCTTAAGACTATCCATCCGCTTCTCGCCAACTTGGGGCTGCTAGGTGCCGCGCTCTTCGCTGTAAGTGCGTACGGGTTTTTCATCCAAAAGAAGTGGGCTTTTGCGTTATCGGTTTTTGCCATCATTCCCGCTCTGCTCGGAAGCTTTTTCGTCAATATTCCCTTTATGGCGGCAAACCTTCCACCTGTTTATCTCATCCTCTTTTTCCCGTACCTCGTTATTTACTTCATCATAATGAAAATGGTCGGTAAACTTTCCTGGAGCCGCACGCTCCTCGCTCTACTGACGGGAATTTGTTACATCTTCTGTTGGATGAACGGGGTATCGAGCACCAGCCGCATCATCACCGTCGGAGCGGACATCTTCGTGCTTGTGCAGAACCTGCATTGGGTCGCAATGGTCGGCTGGGGTGTGGTCACTGCAGGAATCTTAATCAAACCAAGGGAATGGCAGCGCGTCCTGGGATTGGTCTCTGGCGTTGTCGAATTGATCGTTGGCATCCCATTGGCGGTGGTGACTGCCCAGGAGCTCGGTCGCTTTTCTCTCTTCGCCCTCGCACCAATTGTTTCATTAATCCTGGTTGTCATGCTTCTCTGGCCTGGCCTGTGGAAAAAATGGACCAAGTACGAAGAACCTGTATAGCAGAGTACAATTTCTTTGGATAAAAAACTGGTGCCTTCTGGGCACCAGTTTGGCATTATTGGTCGGAAGACCGGATTTCTTTGAGCTCACCGGTGACGGTAAAGATGGTGCGTTCGCAGATGTTTGTCACCCTGTCAGCCACCCTCTCAAGATTGTGCGCTACCCACAATATCCAGTTAGCGCGCTCTATGGCGTTCTCATCCTTAGCGATGAATTTCAACATCGTGTGATAAACCTCTTCATACAACTTGTCCACTTCATCGTCCTCTACCGGTATGCGGTTCGCTTCTTCCACATCCTCGTTGATAAATGCGTTTATTGCCCGATGCAGCATACTGGTGCTTTTCTCCGCCATTATTGGGATTCTGATTAATGGT
>CAWFCH010000002.1:0-440176 GCA_963814295.1 uncultured Chloroflexia bacterium | reverse complement strand
CGCGCTGTCAGCCGAAGTCGCCACCGTGCCCAGCGCCCGCGTCGCGATCGAAACAAAATGCACGCGGTGCCATGCGCCGATGGCGGATGCCCAACAGATCCAGCCCAGCGGGCCGCTGCTGGCGCATCTTGCAGACGGCAACCGGCGAACCGACCTCCGCGATGGATGGCGTTTCCTGCACGGTTTGCCACCAGATTCTTCCGGTCGCACCAGGCGATGAATCGCATTATTCGGGCGGTTTCGAGATCGGCCCCAAAGGCCCGATGTTTGGCCCGCACAAGACCCGTTTCCGATGCCGATGCGGCGGCACACCGGCTACACACCCACGTTCAGCGCTCACGTGCGTACGGCGGAGTTCTGCGCCGTGCCATACGCTCGACACCGCCGCACTCACGTCGGACGGCCAGCCGACTGGCCATACCTTGCACGAGCAGAATCCGTTTCGCGAGTGGCGCAACTCCCTCTTTGCACAACCAGAAACCGCCTCGGGACCGCCGCGGGCAACCTGCCAGGACTGCCACATGCCGACACGGGATGACGACGGCAAGGCGATTGAAACCCGGATCGCACACAATCCGGGCGGACGGGACTTTCCGTTCCTTTCTCCCCGATCCCCCTTCGGCCAACATCGGTTCCTGGGTGCCAACACCGTACTCGCGCGGCTGATGAGTTCCGTCAATCAAGCGGAGGAAACGACTGAGTTGGGCGCTTCCGTCCGAAGCGCTGCATGCACGCGTTACGGATATCCGTCGCCATCTCCAGCAGCAGCGGCGCGAGTTTCCATCGACACACCCACGGGCGACAGCCCAGCACTTGACGATTCCGATCACGGTGGAGAACCTGGCGGGACACAAGTTCCCGACAGCCTACCCGAGTCGCCGCGCCTGGCTGCAATTTGTGGTGAAAGATGCGACCGGCAGCGTGGTGTTTTCGTCGGGCATCGTGAACGCCGACGGCTGTCTCGTGGACGATCAAGGCAATGTCTTGCGTTGTGAGGTGGCCGGCGGTCCTGTCGCGCCGCATCGTACGCAGATCGACTCGTCCGGCGAAGTCCAGATCTATGAATCGGTGATGCAAGACCCGGAAGGCCGTCCCACGTTTCGCCTGCTTCAGGGCACGGCCTACGGCAAAGACAATCGAATCCTGCCACAGGGCTGGTCGGCCGAACATCCTGATGCGGCAACGACCGCCAGCGTCGGGACCACCAGCGACGACGATTTTCAGAGTGGCAGCGACCGAGTGGACTACTCCGTCGTCTTAACCGGAACCGGCCCCTGGACTCTCGAAGCGACTCTGTGCTACCAGTCCATTAGCGCCCGGCATCTGGCTGAACTCGTCACCACGACACGCCCGAAATACGTGCCTTCACGGAATCGCTCACCGCCGAAATGCGGCGGCCGGAGATCGGTCTCGCAAGCAACGCTCACTTGGTCGCAAGAGGCGGCGGGAACCGGCGATCCGTAGACGATGCGGTTCACCGCGACCGCGGCGACGGACCTCTGAACGGTCCACTTTCGCGGATCGCTGGCGATGTGCAGAACGCGGTCCATCCCACGACACATCTCGGGGTTTCGCGTTCCGGAACCGTGTCGTACATTGTTGCTGTTCAGGGGGCGCCGCTGGCTGCCCGCCACATGCGGCTTTGCGCCGGGATGCGAATTCTCCCGCTGGGACAAGCACCTCGACAGACGACAACGAAGGAGTGACTTACATGTCCCGCCCGCACGATCAAGATGAGCCCCTGGAAGTGCCAGCCCGAGGCGCCCAACTCATTCAGAACCCGCTGTTGAACAAGGATGCGGCCTTTACGGCCGAAGAACGGCGGACCCTCGGCTTGCAGGGCCTCCTGCCGCCGCGCAGCTGACCATCGACGAACAGATGACGCTCGAACTCGAGCACCTGCGGGCGAAGGGCGACGACCTGGAAAAGTACATCGGCTTGGCGGCCCTGGAGGACCGCAATCAGACGCTCTTCTATCGCTTGCTCGTCGAACACCTCACCGAACTGCTGCCGATCGTCTACACGCCGACCGTCGGGCGCGCCTGCCAGGAGTTCAGTCACATTTTGCGGCATCCGCGCGGCGTCTGGATTACGCCCGATGACATCGACCGCATCCCGGACGTCTTGAAGAACGTGGCCCACCAGGACGTGCGTTTGATTGTCGCCACCGACAACGAGCGAATCCTCGGATTGGGTGATCAAGGCGCAGGAGGCATGGGCATTCCGATCGGCAAACTGGCGCTCTACACGGCCGCAGCCGGCATTCATCCCACCCATTGCCTGCCGGTCAGCTTGGATGTCGGCACGGACAACGTCACGTTGCTGGACGACCCGTATTACATTGGCTACCGACAACGGCGTTTCGCGGCCCGGCCTACGACGAGTTCATCGAGGCCTTTGTCGAGGGTGTCAAACGGGTCTTTCCCCGCGCACTGCTGCAGTGGGAAGACTTTCATAAGAACATCGCGTTTACCGTTCTCGATCGCTATCGGCACCGGCTGCCGAGTTTCAACGACGACATTCAAGGCACGGCCGCTGTCGCGTTGGCTGGCATCTTGGGCGCGATTCGGATCACGGGCGGCAAAGATCTCCGAACAGCGCATTCTCTATGCGGAGCGCGGAGCGGCCGGTGTCGGGATCGCACGTCTGGTGCGCGCCGCCATGCGGGAAGAGTGCGACAACTGCGCAGCACATCCTGGAAAGCCAGGTGTTTGCCGATCGACACGGATTGTTGTTCCACGGCGGCTCGATCAAGGACCCGCACAAGATTGAATTCGCGCTGAACGAACCGGGGTGCCAGTCCTACGGCTTCACGGGCAACCGCTACCAACTGCTGGAAATCGTGCAGCGCGTGTCATCCCACCGTGCTCGTCGGAACCACGGCACAAGGTGGCTACTTTCAGGAACCGCTGATTCGCGAGATGGCCAAGCATGTCGAGCGGCCGATCGTCATGCCGCTGAGCAACCCGACATCCAAGGCCGAATGCACGCCAGCCGACGCCATCGCCTGGACCGATGGTCGAGCCATCGTTGCGACCGGCAGCCCATTTCCCTCCTTGGAGTATGCCGGCCGCACCCACATCTTCGGGCAGGCCAACAACGTGTTTGTCTTCCCGGGCATCGGACTCGGCTGCATCCTGGCCCAGGCACACCAAGTTACCGACCAGATGTTCCTGGTGGCCGCCAAGACACTGGCCGCCTGTGTGGGCGAAGACCGCCTGGCCACCGGATCGGTCTATCCCGACCAGTCGCAATTGCGATACGTCAGCGCCAAGATCGCCGCGGCCGTCATCCGCCAAGCCAGGCAGGACGGCGTCGGTCGCCTGTTGCACGACGACGCGATCGAACCGCTGGTCGAGCGGTCGATGTGGTTCCCGGACTATCGTCCGTATCGTCCCGCCGGTCACGGGAAGAACGAGCGGAACTAGAACGACAAGAGCAGTTGCCAGATGTAGGTATTGGCCAACGAATCGACGTTGGTCCAGATATCTTTCAGCAGCTGAACGTTGCCGCTCAGATCGCCTAATTCGGCCCGCTTTGTATCCCACGGCACAACACTGCCTGGCGGTCGCGAGCCTGGCTGGATCGCCGGCAATGCGCTGACGTGCTCGCGGCGTAGTCCGATTTCGCACAAGGCGGGGCCGGCGTGCTGTGGCCGTCCGAGTACACGCCATACTCGCGCGTGAACTCGGTCATGGCCCGCACATTGTCGACGCGCGAGTCGTTCTGCATGATCGCGCTGGCGTCCATGATGTAGCCTCCGTCCTTGGCCACTCCGTCAATCACTTTCTTGCACTGGGCCCGAATGTCATCCGGCTGGCGGAACGCCAGCATGAAGTTCGGAATCCCGCCCGACAGGCAGAACTTGTGTCCCAGAGCCTTGTGTGCCTTGAAAATGTCCCCCTGATCCACGTGATACACAATGCTCAGGTCGGGCAATTCGGCGAACGACTCAAGGTGATGATCCCAATTGCCCTCGGCATAGAACAGGGTCTGATGCCCGGCCGCCCACAATTCCTCAATGATCGGCTTGACCGTGGGCCAGTAGATGTTGTTGAACTGATCGGGGGTCACGAACGGCACGCAACCGCGGTGCATCCAGTAACCGATCGGGACGTTCTTGTCGGGATCGGCACGCCGACATGGCCACCTGGCACAGATAGGGCATCAGGGCCTCGCATGCCGCCAGGACCTTCTCGGGCTGCGTCATGAGATCGTCGACCAATCCCAGGTAACCCCGCAACTTGTCGGCGATGATGTCCATCGGCGCCTTGAAGATCCCGGCGATCGCCGACACGGTCCCCGACTCGCGCCGCAATCGCGCAATCTGGCCGGGGAAGGACATGAAGTACAACATCATGGCCATGCCCCCTTTGAGGAACGACAGGTTGTGGGCCTCGGTGACCGGCTCACCCAGCGGTTCACCGGACGAGCCACGCGCGGCAGCCAGACGTTGTAGAGGAACCCGGTCGGGTCGGCGATCAGTTGATCGTATTCGTCGGCCTGCATGAAGGCGTGATCTTCGGGCGGCTCCAAGTACTGGAACCCCATGTTGGCCGGCACGTGAATGCCCGGAATGCCGTAATAGGCGAGGTCGACCCCCTGGGCCAGCCCGGTCCACACGTACACCATGTTGGCGACCACCGCATCCCAGTCGAAATCGGCCGCGCACTTGCAGGCGGCCTCAAACGCCTGCTGGTAGTCGTGAGCCAGAGCCTGACAGGTGTAGCCCGCATAGGCCCCGGTGAACTCGGCCACAAACGGCCGAATCGGAATCATGTCCGGCTTGTCGTTCCGCATCGCGGTCACGTAACGGCTGAGCCGCTGCTGGTACAAAGCCTCCATGTCAGTCGGCCGAGACGAAACCCGTTCTGCAGTGGCCATGAACACCCTCCCCAGAAGCACCGCGATCAACGAACGACAACTGGTTGTGATACCCTTTCCTGGGGCACCTGTGCAACGGAGCGCCACCAATTTTCTCACTCGCCGCAAAACCCACCGGATGGGGATTCGTGTGACGGCACTCCCTGGCGAATCGGTCCGCCGTTGAACTAGAATGTGCTGTGGGTTGCTCATTGGTCACAACAGAAGAATGCGGAGCATTCGGCTGCTGGCGACCGTCTCGATTCTGGATGCTCCATGAAGATCCTCGTCGTCGATCACGAGAAAGTGAACCGCGCCAATCTGGCCGACAAGCTGATTGCGCACGGACACCAGGCCACCTCGGTCGGCGATGGCCAAGAGGCGCTCGACCGACTCCACGACGAGCCGTTCGATCTGGTGTTCGTCGATGCCAAGACCCCCAAGATCGACGGAGTGGAGTTGTTGCGGCGAATCAAGCAGGGTCCGCGCACCGAGACTCCCGTGATCCTAATGAGCTCGAACGGTTCGATCCCGGTCGCGGTCCAGGCCGTCAAACTTGGCGCTTACGACTTCATTAAGAAGCCGATTCCCACCGAAAAACTCCGGACGCTGCTGACGGACATTGATCGGCACCGGGGTAACACCACGCCGACTCGCCCCCGCACGGCGGCCGAGAGTCGCGGAGACATCGACCGAGAGATCATTGGCGTTTCCCCCGCCATCGAACGTGTGAAACGGATGATTCGCATCGCCTCGCAGGCCGATGCCAACGTCTTGATCCACGGCGAGACCGGCGTGGGGAAGGACTTGGTGGCTTCGGTCATCCACCGGCAGTCCCACCGCTGCAAAGCGCCCTACGTGAAAGTGGGGTGCACGCTGCTGCCCCCGTCCCTGATTGAAAGCGAACTGTACGGACACGAGGAAGGGTCGTTCACCGGTGCGGATCAGTATCGCCCCGGCCGATTCGAACTGGCGGACGGCGGAACGATTTACCTGGACGATGTCGACGACATTTCACTGGACCAACAGGCCAAGCTGCTGCGGGTCATCGAGGAAAAGGTCTTCGAGCGTGTGGGGGGCAATCGCGTCATCAAGGCCAACGTACGCGTTGTGGCCTCGACCAAATTCAACCTGCTCGATCGCGTCGCCAACGGTACGTTCCGTCAGGACCTGTACTATCGGCTCGATGTCCTCCGCCTGCGAATCCCGCCGCTGCGAGCGCGACTCGAGGACATTCCGGCCCTTGGCCGACCATCTGCTGCGGCGGATCGCGAAAGAGAACTACCAACCGATTCCTCCCGACGCCCTGGAAGTGCTGGGGCGGCACCCATGGCCCGGCAATGTGCGAGAGCTCTACCACACGCTGGAGCGTGCCTGGCTGGTAGGCGGCGGACCGATCTCGGCCGAAATGCTGCGCTAACGACCTGGAAGCGGACGACTCCTTCGACGATTCGCCGTCCGCTGTCCGACGCCGGGCTTGCCGAACTGTCTCGCGGTAATGAAGGGGGCAGTTTTCGAGCGGCGATCGATTTCGCGGAAAAGCAACTGCTGGTCGATGCGCTCCGCAGCAGTAACGGCAACAAGACGGCCGCTGCAGTGGCGTTGGGCATGAAGGCCTCCACGTTCCGCGACAAGCTGGCCAAGCACGGCCTGCTCTAGGCCGAGTCAGGGTGTCTTGGGCTTCGGGCTTGGGACTTCGTGCTTGGGACTCTTTGGCCTGGAAGGCCGACTCGTTCGTAGCCAGGGGTGAGAGCGAAGCTCGCAACCCCTGGACGCGGCCCCCCCCGCGACCCTGCTCTGCTCTTCCACCGCCGAGGCGATGGTGCGTCGACAGGTCGTTGACCTGCCGGATCACGTCGCCGATGCCGCCGATCGACTTGACCGCCTGGCCGGTCGAGCTCTGGATGCCCTCGATCCGGTGGCGGATGTCCTCGGTCGCGGTGGCCGTCTGCCTGGCCAGTTCCTTGACCTCCGTGGCCACCACCGCGAACCCTTGCCGCTTCGCCGGCCCGGGCCGCTTCGATCGTGGCGTTCAGGGCCAGCAGGTTCGTCTGCTCGGCGATGTCCTGGATCACTTCGATCACCTTGCCGATCTCGTCGGCGGCCGTGGCCCAAGTCGCCGATCTGCGTGTTGCTCGCATCGACGAGCTGAGCGGCGTTGGCGGCGGCCGTCGCGGCCCGCTCGGCACTCTTGGCCATCTCGCCGATGCTGGCGGTCACCTCCTCGACGGCCGCCGAGACCGTCTTGACGTTGGCCGACATCTGCTCGGTCGAGGCCGCCATGTTGGTCATGTTGGTCGACATCTGTTCGGCGGCCGCGGCGACCTGGCCGACTGGTTGGTGGTTTCCTCGGCGCCGCTGGCCAGTTGCGTGGCCGTCGCCGACAGTTCCGTCGCCGACGAGGCCACGGTGCTCACGTTCCCCGCGATTTGCCCGATCATGCCTTGCAGTTTCTCGACAAACTGGTTGAAGTACCGGGCCATGTCACCGATCTCGTCGTGGCTGTCGACCGCGAGCCGTTTGGTCAGGTCGCCTTCGCCCTCGGAGATGTCCTTGAGCATGTCCGCCGCGCGGCGGATAGGCATGCCCTGGAAGGGCAGCCGTGCATCCGGGCAGGTGCCGTTTCAGGGTGTCGCTTTGCCTCCGCTCCAGCCTCCAAGCGAACTCGGAGCACCCCTCCCATTCAACCCATTCAACCCATCCACCTAAACAACCATTCCCAAAAACCCTCCTAAAGGGTTAAATCTGTCAGCAAATCCACGGATTTCCGTGGGCCAAGTCGCGAGAATCCGTGGGGCGCGGACCGGCATCCCAACATTCAGGGGGGCCGCCGATTACCTGGACGTGCGATTTCCGCCGGGAAAGCGCGTCTGTGAAATTAATCGCAGTCTGGCATGTGCGTTGCTATCAGGACGTCCCAACAACTAACGAAACGGCTGCCGAGCGATGGGATCATCGCTGCGACGGAGGAGTGCCCGAGCACTTCAGCCCGGTCGCATGTAGCGGAGAACCGGGGGACGGATGGGAGCGTAGGAGTGCAGCCGGTGTGAGAGCCTTGAGGTTGGCACGCGACGCCGTGTCGGAGGAAACCGATGGTCACGGACACACATAGCAGTCACCGCTCGGATTTTTTCCATGAGGTGATATCGGACACGCCGGGTGGCGAGCAGTTGGCGCACTGCCTGCAGTGCGGGAGCTGTGGCGGCTCCTGCCCGAACGGCGCGGACATGCAATTCACGCCGCGCGCGATCTTCGCGATGATCAACGCCGATCGTCGCACCGAGGTCTTGTCGTCGAACACGATGTGGTGCTGCGTATCGTGCTATTTCTGCACGACGCGGTGTCCGCAGCAGATCCCGATCACGGACATCATGTATGCCCTGAAGCGGTTGGCGATCGCCGAAGGGATGGCGAAGGACACGGACGCTCCGGCGTTGGCCAAGACCTTTACTGGGTTCGTGGAAAGCTACGGGCGCAGTTTCGAGTTTGGGTTGGCGAGTCGGTACTACTTCTTCAACAAGCCGCTGAGCATGTTCAAGTTGGTCCCGATGGGGCTTTCCATGCTGGCTCGTGGCCGCATGCACTTGAAGCCGAACAAGATCCGGCAGATGGACCAGTTGAAGGCGATCATTAAGAAAGCCAGAGAGATCGGAGGCCGATCGTGAAATACGCGTACTATCCGGGATGTTCGCTGGAATCGGGCAGTGCCGCCTACGACGTGTCGGTGCGGGCGGTGGCGAAAGTTCTGGGCATGGAGCTCGAGGAGCTGGACGATTGGAACTGCTGCGGGGCCACGGAGTATTTCTCGCAGGACGAGTTAGTGGCGACCAGCGTGATTGCCCGCAATCTGGCGATTTGCCGTCCGGACCAGAAGCAGTTGGTCGCGCCCTGTGCCGCCTGTTTCCTGAATCTGAAGAAGACCGACCACTTGATGGCCGAGCATGCGGACGTGCGTAAGAACGTCAACCAGGCGTTGGCGGCGGGCGGATTGCACTACGATCCGGGCCGCGTGGTGATTCGTCACCTGTTGGACCTGATCTACACCGACATTGGCGAGGCGGCCTTACGCGAGAAAGCTGGTCAAGCCGCTCAAGGGTCTGCGTGTCGCGCCCTACTACGGTTGCCAGGTGGTGCGGCCGCTGGACGGCTTCGACAGCACCGAGTACCCGATGAAGATGGACGAGATGTTCACTTGGCTGGGTGCGGAAGTGGTGGACTATCCGGTCAAGGCCCACTGCTGTGGCGGCCACATGACGCAGATCAGCGAGGACGCGGCGTTCGAGTTGATTCGCCGCCTGCTGGACAGCGCCGTGGAATACGAAGCCGACTTGATCCTGTGCATGTGTCCGATGTGCCAGTTGAATCTGGACGCGTACCAGGCTCGAGTCAGTGCTCATTTCAACAAGAACTTCCAGGTGCCGATCATCTTCTTCACGCAGTTGCTTGGGCGTGGCGTTGGGCCTCAGTTTTGAAGAGGTGGGAATTGGCAAGGAAATCGTGGCCGCGGGGCCGGTGATCAAGGCCAGGCTGGCGGCGCAGGCCGCTCCGGCGAACGCCTAGTACCCAAGCGGTTCGTCGGGCGAGTCAGGCATCAGGAATTGCAATACAATCAGCCCTCACTGCTGCGAAAGGGAGGTTGACGATGGCCGAGAAAGTCGGCGTCTACGTGTGTCACTGCGGCAGCAACATTGCTGGCAAGGTGGACGTGGAGGAAGTCGCGAAGTGGGCGGGCGAGCACATTGATGGTGTGGTTGTCGCTCGCGATTACAAATTCATGTGCTCGGATCTCGGCCAGAAGATGGTCGAGGAGGACATTAAGAAGGAAGGTCTGACGCGTGTCGTCGTGGCCGCTTGCAGTCCCCACCTGCACGAAAAGACCTTCCGCCGTGCCTGTACCAACGGCGGTCTCAATCCGTACCTGCTGGAGATGACCAACATCCGCGAGCACTGCTCGTGGGTGACCAAGGATCCGGCGGCGGCGACCGTCAAGGCCAAGGCGTTGGTCTCGGCGGCGGTCGAGCGGGTCAAGTTCCAGGAACCGCTGGAACCGATGTACGTCGACGTCAATCCGGTGACGCTGGTCATCGGCGGCGGCATCGCCGGCCTGCAGGCCACGTTGGAACTGGCCGACGCCGGTCACAAGGTGGTGCTGGTGGAGCGTGAACCGTCGATCGGCGGCCACATGGCCCAGTTTGACAAGACGTTTCCCACGCTCGACTGCTCGGCCTGCATCCTCACGCCGAAGATGTCGGAAGCGGGTCAGCACGAGAACGTGCGATTGTTGACCTACGCGGAACTGGAGGAAGTCTCCGGTTCGGTGGGCAATTTCAAAGTGAAGATCCGGCAGAAGGCGCGGAAGGTCGACTTCGACCTCTGCACCGGTTGCGGCATCTGCGTCGAGAAGTGCCCGCGCAAAGTGCTGGACACGGACTTCGAAGCCGGCATGGGCACGCGGAAGGCGATCTACATGCCGTTCCCGCAAGCCGTTCCGCGCGTGCCGGTGCTGGACACCGAGTCGTGCATCTGGTTCGAGCGTCAGCGTTGCGGTGCCTGCCAGAAGCTCTGCCCGACCAACGCCATCCGCTTCGATCAGGAAGACGAAGTCATCGAACTGACGGTGGGCAACATCATCATTGCCACCGGTTGGAAGCCGTTCGATTGCACGAAGATTCCGCAGTACGGTTACGGCCGTCTGGCGAACGTCTACACGAGCCTCGAGTTCGAGCGGCTGTGCAATGCGGCCGGCCCGACCAACGGCAAGATCGTGTTGCGGGACGGCGAAGACGACGCCCAAGTCGGTGGCCATCGTCCACTGCGTGGGCAGCCGCGATCTGAACCACAACCCGTACTGCTCGAGTATCTGCTGCATGGCGTCGCTCAAGTTCGCTCACCTGGTGATCGAAAAGACCGGCGCGGAGGTCCACTCGTTCTACATCGACATGCGGACGAACCAGAAGGACTACGAGGAGTTCTATCAGCGACTGCTGGAGGAGGGTGTCCGGTTCGTGCGCGGCAAGGTGTCGGAAGTGACCGATGCGGCGCGGAGTGCGACCGAACGTGGCAAGACGATCGTGCAGTGCGAAGACACGTTGACCGGTCGGCAGCAGCGGTATCCGGTCGACATGGTGATTTTGATGGGCGCCTTGGAACCGCAGGCGGACGCCCGCGAGATGGGGCTCAAGTGCGGCATTTCCTGCAGCATGGCGGGCTTCTACACCGAACGGCATCCGAAGCTCGATCCGGTCGCCACCATGACCGACGGCATCTTCATCGCGGGTGCCTGCCAAGGTCCGAAGGACATTCCGGCCTCGGTGGTCCAGGGTGCGGCCGCGGCGGCGCGCGTGGCCGGCATGATCACCAAGGGCAAGGTGATGATCGAGCCGGTCGTGGCCTCGATCCAGGAGGAGGACTGTTCCGGCTGCCGGATCTGCAACAACATGTGCCCGTACAACGCGATCGAGTTCGACGCGACGCGGGCGGTCAGTCACATCATCACGGCCCTCTGCAAGGGCTGCGGAACCTGCGTTTCCGCCTGCCCGGCCGGCGTGATCACGGGAGCCCATTTCAACAACCGACAGATTTTCGCCGAGATCGAGGGAGTCTTGTGGGACGTCTGAAGAGCCCGCGGCTGCTCTCGGCAAGGCGGTGGCCGCCGAGGCGTCCGCGTAAGGAGCAACGAGATCCCATGAGCGACGACAGTTTCGAACCGAAAATCGTTGGGTTCCTCTGCAACTGGTGCTCGTACCGTGCCGCCGACCTGGCGGGCACGGCGCGCATCGCGCACGCACCCAATATTCGTATCATTCGCGTCATGTGCAGTGGCCGCGTCGATCCCACGTTCGTACTCAAGGCTCTCTCGCTGGGAGCCGACGGCGTGATGATCGCAGGCTGCCACCCCGGCGAATGCCATTACATTGAACAGAACTACAAGGCGATGCGACGCTTCCACATGCTGCAGCACACGCTGAAAGCGATGGGCGTCGAAGAGAAACGCGTGCAACTGGTCTGGGCCTCCGCCGCCGAAGGACAGCAATTGGCGGAATCGATCGACCGTCTGGTCGCCGATGTCAAGGCACTCGGTCCGCTGGGCTGGTCCGAGAACTGGGACGAGAACGGCGACCGACATCCACGCGTTGGAAGACATCGTCAACGAGCACAACGAGGCGATGGAGGTACCCCGATGAGCGCGACAGCTACTGCAGCCGCCGGCACGCCGGCGGCCAAGCCGAAGGGCAAACTGGCCATTTACTGGGCCGCCTCCTGTGGCGGTTGCGAAATCTCAATCCTCGGCATCGACACGAAAATCCTCGACGTCGCCGCCGCCTTCGATATCGTCTTCTGCCCCTGCATCGCGGACGGCAAAGTCCGCGATGTCGAACGGATGGCGGACGGCGAGATCGACGTGTGCCTGTTCAATGGCGGTGTCCGCACCAGCGAACAGGAGTACATGGCCCAACTGCTCCGACGCAAGTCGAAGGTGCTGATCGCCTTCGGCTCGTGTGCCTGCGAGGGCTGCATCCCCGGCCTGGCCAACCTGCACACCAAGAAGGAGATCTTCGACAACTCCTACTCGGAAATCGCCCTCCACGGAAAACCCGCAGAACGTGCGGCCTCAACCGCTCACCACGGTGGCCGAAGGCGACCTGCACCTGCCCGTGTTCTACGATACGTTCAAGACGCTCGATCAGACCGTTCCGGTCGACTACTACCTGCCTGGCTGCCCACCGGAATCCGACCGGATCTGGGACGCGATCGAAGCGATCGTGACCGGCCAACTGCCGCCAGCCGGGTCGGTCATCGGCTCGCACACCACCGTGTGCGATTTCTGCAACCGCACGCGAAGCGAGAAGAAGATCAAGGAGTTCAAGCGGACCTGGGAAGTGATTCCCGATCCCGATACGTGCCTGCTGGAGCAGGGCATCATCTGCTGCGGGGTCGCCACCCGCGCCGGTTGCGGCTGCCTCTGCCCGCAAGTGAACTCTCCCTGCATCGGCTGCTACGGCCCGAGTGGCACGGCCGAGGACTTCGGCGCCCGCCTCATGAGCGCGCTGGCCTCCGTGATTGACTCGGGAGACCCCCAGGAGATCGACGAGATCATCGAGCGGGGCATTCCCGATCCAGTCGGGACGTTCTATCGTTTCAGCCTGGCCGGCAGCTTGCTGCGACGCGGCAAGAAACCGGTCGGCAACGGGAAGAGTCACTAAGCTGAACGGCCAATTGCCGCGGTGCCAAAAGGAGCGGATGGACTATGAAACGTATTTCGATTGACCCGATCACCCGGCTGGAAGGGCACGGCAAGATCGACATCTTCCTGGACGACCAGGGTGATGTCGCCAACTGCTATCTGCAGATCCCCGAACTCCGCGGTTTCGAAAAATTCTGCGTCGGACGGCCGGTCGAGGAAATGCCGAACCTCACCGAGCGGATCTGCGGTGTGTGTCCGGAAGCCCACCACATGGCCGCCACCAAAGCGATCGACGCCGTCTTCCATGTCGATCCGCCCCCCGTGGCCAAGAAGCTGCGAGAGCTGTTCTACAGCGTCTTCTTCGCCACCGACCACACCACCCACTTCTACGCGCTGGGCGGCCCCGACTTCGTCGTCGGCCCGGAAGCGCCACCCGCCGAACGCAATCTGATCGGCGTCATCAACAAGGTGGGAATGGACGTGGCCGGCAAGGTGCTCAAGATGCGCCGCGACGGCCACAAGATCATCAAGATGATGGGTGGCCGAGCCGTGCATCCGAACTGGGGCCTGCCCGGCGGCGTCAGCTGCGGACTCAATGAAGAGAAACGCGCGGAAATCGAAAAGCTCGGCCGCGATGCGATCGAGTTCGCCAAGTTCTCGTTGAAGGTCTTCCAGGACATCGTGCTGTCCAACACCGACTACGTCAACCTGATCAAGAGTGACATGTACACGCACCAGACCTACAACATGGGGACGGTGGATGCCAACAACCATGTCAACTTCTACGACGGCAAGATCCGCGTCGTCGGTCCGGATGGAAAAGAGAAGTTCAAGTACGAATCCAAGGACTATCGGCAGTACGTGGCCGAACGCGTGGAGCCCTGGTCGTACCTGAAGTTCCCCTACCTGAAGCAGATTGGCTGGAAGGGGTTCGTGGACGGCCTGGATTCGGGCGTCTACCGCGCCACGCCCTGTCGCGCTCTGAACGCGGCCGACGGCATGGCCACCCCCCTGGCTCAGCAGGAGTACACCCGGTTCTACGAAACGCTGGGCGGCAAGCCGGTGCAGCCAACCCTGGCCACGCACTGGGCTCGGCTCATCGAACTGCTCTACGCCACCGAGAACTGGGTCCGGCTGGCCACCGATCCCGAGATCACCAGCGACAACTATCGCGTGCTGCCGACCCAGACGCCGACCGAGGGCGTGGGCTGCGTGGAAGCCCCGCGCGGCACGCTCACCCACCACTACTGCACCGACGAGCGGGGCATCGTGACCAAGGCCAACTTGATCGTCGGCACGACGAACAACAACGCGCCGATCTGCATGTCGGTCAAGAAGGCGGCTCAAGGGCTGATCAAGAAGGGCGAAGTGCGTGAAGGCTTGCTGAACATGGTCGAAATGGCGTTCCGCGCCTACGATCCGTGTTTCGGGTGCGCCACGCACAACCTGCCGGGCCAGATGCCGCTGGAGGTCTGCTTGCGAGATCCGCAAGGAAATCTCGTCCGGCGGTTGACGCAGTACGTCGATTGAGGCCAGGACATGTCAGGTGAATCCGTGCCCGGTGGGGACCCCGCGAGAACGCTCGTCATCGGTCTGGGCAACCCACTCATTTCAGACGACAGCGTGGGGCTCCGCATTGCGCAGCACCTCCGCACGCGTTTGGCCCATCGTTCCGACGTGGATGTCACGGAAGACTATTGGGGAGGACTGCGGCTGATGGAACGCATGATCGGGTATCAGCGGGCCATCGTCGTGGACGCGATCTGCTCGGGTGCCCCACCCGGTACGATTCACCACCTGTCGACCGACATGTTGGCCACGCAGCGGAGTGCGTCGGCCCATGACGTGAACCTGCCGACGGCCCTGGCCTTCGGCCGGCAGGCCGGGGCCGAGCTGCCCGACGACGTCGACGTGCGTCTGGTGGGCATCGAGGCCCTGGATGTGGTAAATTTCAGCGAACAATGCACCCCGGACGTCGCGGCCGCCATTCCACTGGTCGTCGAGGAAGTCGTCCGATTGGTCGAAACCCTGCAAGGAGAACCAGACAATGATCTCACCGGAAATGCTCCGACGCTATCCGTACTTCGCCGCCGCCAACGACGAAGGCTCTGCGAAACCTGGCGATGATCTGCGACGAAATGAATGTCTCCGCCGGCTCCATCATGTATCGCGAAGGTGATAAAGCCGACAAACTGTACATCCTGATCGAAGGAGAAGTCGACATCCAGTACACGTTAGGGTCAGGCGAGCTGCGGACCGTGGACACGTGGTGCCCGGCGAGTTGCTGATGTGGTCCGCCCTGGTGGAGCCGTACAAGTCCACGGCGGTCGTGGCCGTCCGCTCTCCCTCGAAGTTGATTGCCATTGATGCCGACAAGCTGCGGGCCTTTTGCGCGAAAGACCTCAAGGTCGCCAGTGCATCTGCATCATCTCTTTTATCGGTACTGTCCTCCCTTTGTTCGGTCCTTCCTGCAGCGGTGGTTCTCCGGCCATTCGTGGACTCATCTTATAGCTCATCGGATCAATGCCATGTTTAACATCGTGAACATCTGCCTCAGGGTTTGAATTCGCTTGCCAGATTTCCATGTACTCATCAGGTGTTTTTTGCCAGCCGGTGGCGGCGTTCACCCATTCGAATAATTTCCCAGTGATTCACGCCCAGCACCATAGCGAACAGGCAGCCGCCGGAACCATCAACCAGCTCCTTGTAACAGGAAAGGGCTACAGATTTTAGAGCAAGCTTCTCGGTCGGGAAGACATTCGTCTGCCTTGAGATACGCGCCTGTCCTGGGGAGCCCAGGAGACTCTTTCCCAAAGGTGGATCATGTCATAATATTGCGCTGAACCGATCGTGTGCCGCCCCGGGGTGGGGTCCGCGCTGAAGGCGATCGCGAGTAACGGATCAAAACGCGAGTCATGCAGTGCCAGGTTCCTGACCGCCCGCGGTTACCACGTAGGGTTTACCGGTCACACCAAGTTTTTCGGCCGCTACCTTCACACCGTCAGCCAGTAGGTCACCGATGCCCTCGCGCGCGATCATTTTCTTCACCAGCGCCACTATTGCCTCGCTGTTCCCCCAGGTCAACTCAAGCCCGTCAGCCATTTCCGTTGTGATGACGCCGTTCTCGTAACATTCCATGGCGAACGCCAGCCACGGTACTGCCGGCGGAAATACTGTCCATCCCGGCGCGGTTCAATAATTCATTGATGTACAGGATTGAATCAAGGTCTTTGTTCATCACCAGCCCGCCAAAGGTTGCGCAGGTTTCGTACTCTGGTTTATGGGTGTGGGAAAATTCCCCGTTGGTCGCCTTCGCGATTTCAACGATACCGCCACAACCAATGACACAGGAATAGCAGTGAGACCTTCTCTATTTCTATCCTCATGATATGTTCGGGGTTGAGGTTCTTGTAGTAGGAACGGTTGTAATCCACCACAGAACCCTTCCAGTTTGCCCTTAACGGGGTATCGCCGGAGGTGATACCGAGGGTATTATTACTCACTGTTCCCCCACCGCTTCATCAGGATTCCCAGCACAGAGCACCATCCATTGGCATGGCTGTTTTCATTGCGCCCATTAACTTTCCCGACGCGGGGAGCGTGTCGCCGCGCACGAACCCGGGCATATTGAATTTACGCATCTTGCCTGATAGATCCTTGCAGATCCTTGCTGAGCGTTTTCATTTCCCCGGGGTGTGCGCAGCCGATGGTCTTTACACCCGCGAGCACAACTGCCTTCAATTTTTTCGAGCCCATCACCGCCCCTCCGCCGGAGCGGGCGGCGATGCGCCCGCCATCATTGACGATCCCGGAGATGAGAGACACCCTTTCACCGGCTGTACCAATGACAGCTACTTCAGGTTTCTTGACCTTCCAGTTCTCCGCCTGCAATATCTTCTCTGCTTCGATGGCGTCCAATCCCCATACGTGTTCAGCGGACCTCAACTCGGCAATCTTGTTGTCTACATAAAGGTAAACCGGTGATGGTGAAACGCCCTTGATGAAAATGCCGTCGTATCCGCACTGTTTGATCGCGGGTGAAAAAGTTCCGCCGCAGTTCGCGTCTCCCCATCCGCCGGTGATGGGCGATTTGCATACCACCATCCAGCGGCCGGTCACCACGCTGGGTGTACCGGTCAGCAGCCCGCTGACGAACCCCAGCATATTTTCAGGGCATATTTTCAGGACCGAGTGGATCTGCGCCAGCTGGTACGTGTTGGTACAACAGATATACCCCCAACCCGACGCCGGAGAGGTATTGCTCATATACTTCATCGGATAACGATTCCGCCCGGATTTCGCCAGATGTTAGATCAACGAATAAAACCTTGCCAGCATGTTAACCTTTCATGATTCATCCTTGTGTGTTCGATCAACCACCGGAAATTGGAAAGAAAAAAAGGTGATGATGTCCCCATCGTTCAACATCGAATTCCATTTTGCCTGCTCGTAATTTATGGCGTATAGGAAGGACAACCGAAGGGAAGCGGCATCCTTATCTTGCGGTATAGATCAGCCAGCGTGGCACCTTCTTCAAGGGATACCATGCCATGGTTATCTACTGCTTCGTGTTTAACCAATGCGGGAACAAAGACTTTGACTTTGATGATAATCCTCGATGACGTCTTTTCACTACTATTCTATTCGATTTTTTCGATTAAATATTCTGAATCCTGGAATATTACCCTAACGGTTTATTACTTATATCATTTCCCAAACCAGGTGCTGAAGTTCCGGGGCTACCAGTTTTTCCCATGCCAGTTGAACAGCAGCTGGCGACCCTGGAGTGGATATGATCACTTTCCCCCGGTAAACTCCGGCTGTGGCGCGTGAGAACATAGCAGCGGCTCCCACCTGTTCGAGACTCAGCATGCGGAACAGCTCGCCGAAACCCGGCATAACCTTCTCCAATTTCCCAACCAGCACATCGTAAGTGGAATCCCGCTTAGATATCCCTGTACCGCCGTTGAAGAGAATGACGTGCACATCCAATCCGGTCAGGCTTTCAAGCAGCTGTTCGATTTCCTCTGGTTCGTCGCGAACGATGTGATAAGCGGCGAGTATATAACCGCAACTACTAATTTTTTCTTTCAGGTACTGACCGTTTACATCCGTCTCCGTGGTACGCGAGTCACTGACGGTCACCACGGCGATGCGCGCGGGGGGCAACTCAGCTGCTTTCTTATGATGGTCGATCTTGCCGGAATGTAAATGCGTACGATTTTCTGTCATGTGATTTCCTTGTTCTGAAGGTTAAATATCAAGACCGGTCTCAAGCAGCCAGACGGTCACGATCTCGCCTGCGGGGATCAGCTTCACACCTGCCGGTACGATCAGCAGCGCGTTCGCGTGTACCAGCGAGAACAGGTTGCCCGATCCCTGGTGACCGGCCAGCGAAGCCTTGATGACGCCGTTCTCAGTTTCCAGGATGCCGCGGTAGAAACTCTCCCGGCCATCCTGGGATTTCAATGGTTCAGTGAGCACGGCCTTGATGGTTTTCTGCGCGAAGAGCGGCTGTCCGTGAAGCTTGCGGATGAAGGGCAGCGCGAATACGAGACAGCCGATGTAGGCGGATACCGGGTTGCCCGGCACGCCCAGGAAGGGAATACCCTTGTAATCCCCAAACGCGACCGGTTTACCGGGACGCATGTTCACCCGCCAGAAGGAGAGATTGCCCTGCTGCGCGATGACCTGCTGGACATAGTCAAAGACGCCGACACTGACGCCAGCTGAACTGATGATGAGGTCCGGCGGGTTCTCCAGTGCTTTATCTAGGGTTTCGATTACGCTCTGCGGGTTATCCCTGGCAATGCCCAGGTGCAGCACTTCCGCCCCCGCGGATTCGAGCAACCCTTTGAGAACATAATGGTTGGCATCATAGATCTTCCCTGGCGTCAGCGGCTGATCGGGGGTCAGCAATTCATCGCCTGATGAGAAAAGTGCGATGCCTGCCTTTTTCACTACCTGCACCTGGCGGATGCCTAGCGACACCAGTAGACCGATATCCTGGGGTTGCAACACTCTGCCTCTGCTGAGCACCACCTGGCCTAATTCCACGTCCTCACCGGCAGGGCGGCAGTTGGCACCCGGTTTGACGGAGGCGAAGCAGGCAACCGTTTCTGGCAGCGCTTCTTCTCGCAGCGAACTGAACTGGTCAGTGTCCTCCACCGGGATCACCGCGTCGGCTCCGTGGGGGAGGGGCGCGCCGGTGAGAATGCGCGCAGCATTTCCCGGTGGGAGGGTGTATTCCTGTGAAAACCCTGCCGGGATGTCCATTACCACCGGCAATCTCACCGCGCTGGTTGGTAAAGCGCCTGCCAATTCATCGCTGTGCACCGCGAAACCGTCCATCGAAGAGTTGGCGAACGGGGGCAACCGCAGCGGGGAGCGTATTTCTTCTTCCAGCACCCTGCCATAAGCTTCTTCCGGGACACAGGATTCCGTTTTGATTCCTTTGATCACTGAAAGGATGCTTAACTGGGCTTCTCGAATTGGCATCAGGTCTGTCATGTTTTTTCCTGCCATTTGTTGGGTTGTCTTAAGAAGGAAGGCGAGGTGAAAGCCCGGCGTCGGAAATCAGCCTGGGGACGATCTCCTCCCAGCCCACGGTCATAATATGCAGTCCGTTGACGCCTTCAAGTTTTCGAATTCTTTCGATCATTTCCAGCGCGATCTGAACGCCCTCTTCCTGGGCGTTCCCGGCCTCATCTGCTTTTTCCATTCTTTTAAGTATGGATGCAGGTACGCACACACCAGGCACATCCTGATCCATGAAGTGCGCGCTCCTCAGTGACCGTAGCGGGGAGATGCCGGCTAGGATATACACCTTGTCGAGGATGTTCCTGGCGGCGAGGGCGTTCAGCCATTCTTCAAATCGCTCCAGGTCAAAGAGGATGTTGGTCTGGAAGAACTGCGCGCCCGCGTTTACTTTTTTATGTTCACGCAGCGCCTGGAACTTAACTTCAGATGCGGAGGGTGAGGCGGCAGCGCCAAGGAAGTATTTGGGAGGAAACTTGATATTCCGTTCATCAAGATACTTACCCTCATCGCGCATTTCGCGCAGGATCCACAGCATCTGGATCGCATCCAGGTCATAAATATCCATTCTGCCCCTGGGTTTAGGCGCCAGGCGATTGCTGTCACCGGTCACGCAGAGGATGTTCCTGATTCCCAGCGCGGACGCGCCGAGCGCTTCACCCTGCAGGCTGACGCGCGTGATATCCCGAGCGGCGATCTGCAGCACAGGCTCCGCGCCCATTTGCACCGCGATGGCGGAGCAAGCCCACGAGGACATACGCGGCGTCGCTGACGCGCCGTCGGTAAAGTTCACCGCTGCAACGTGGTTCTTTACGTGTTCGATATTCTGTTTAAGCTTGTTGGTGGATGCCGTTTGCGGCGGCTGGACCTCGGCAGTAACAACGAACTCACCCGCTTTAAGCCGGTGTTCCAGGTCTGACGCATCTCCCTCATATCGCGGGGCGTGGTAAACAGAATCGCCTTTCCACCATTCGGGCTGGCGTACCGGGCGGAAGATGCCATCCCATGTGCTGTTCCTTTTCTCCTTGTCAGTGGAAACCAACCCGGAGAAGACGCGCCTGACGCCATTCTTCTTCACCTGGTTTGCCAACCCGCCAAGCTGTTCACTGCCCACCAGGTCCCAATCCAGCGGGGGCAGCACTTCCATCAGCAATTCCTCCCTGCCCATTTCGAACGCTCGTTCGTAGATCTTGTACCAGATGCAGGGTCGGGTTTCGTCAACGTAGCAGTTATCCGGGGTGGAACCACCGCAAGGTCCGTTGCGCAGCCCTTTTGGGCATTCCATGGGACAGATGAATGCCGTTTCCTGCAGCACACAATTACCACACTGGCGGCATCCCCATAAGGGACCCTTGTACAGCATCTCCAGCTGGATAAGCAAGCGGTTACCAAACTTGTCTTTTTTGAACGGATAAAAAATCGGCTGCCATCTGCGGCCGGGGGTCAGTATCGGCATGACGTGGCTCCTCTGTCGTAACCCTGATTATATTGGGTTATCGAGTCAAGTCAAGGCGCGCGTATCCGTCAGATAAATGGTTACCACATCATTAACATTGGCTCAAAAGAAATGTTACTGGGGAAAATATCGGTAGGCATAGAAGCAATGACAATAAATGAAAGAAGGATATTCATTGCAAATGGTCATGATAAGGGGATTGAGCGACTTAGAATCATTTTTCGGAAAGAGGGTTAAAGGGATGGAAGATGAATACAATGGTTCGTAAAACTAGCTACTTTTACAAACTCCTGAATGTCATGCTGATATCGGGTTTGCGTTTTTCGATGATACGGTGGTCAAATTTTGGCAGAGCAGTTCTCGGTTCAGTTTCTACAAATATGACGATAATGACTGTACATGATGTTAATTTACCTAACTCGTTCACAATAGTTGTTTATCCCCGCTTTTAGTTTTTTTGGAAAGCTTGGATTTTGAGAAATTTGTTCAATTATTTGTAATAAAAGGAGTATTACATTTTGTATGTTAATAGTATAATGTAGATAATATAAGTATAATCTGCGTTGCTGGAGTTACGTAACCGGTTAAGCGGTAATCAATAATAATATAGGAGAGTTGGAAATGAAAAAGACTTTAATTGTTTTAGTAGTGATAACGGCGTTGGTATTAACGGCTTGTCAGCAGGTTCCTGGCGGGAATACCGCCGTTGCACTTGCTGATACGAATTGGGTGTTGAGTTCGCTGGGCGGTACCATGCCTAAGGCTGGTACCTCGGTGACCATGAAGTTCGGGGCTGACGGTACCGTCTCTGGTTCAGATGGTTGTAACCGCTTCAACACAACCTTTACCCAGAAGAACGATAGCCTTACCTTCGTTCAACCAGGGGCAACCACCATGATGGCCTGTGAAGAGGGAATCATGAGCCAGGCTTCAAAATTTTCAACAGCGCTGGCAAGCGTCAAGAGCGTCATCGCTGACGGTAGCAGCCTGATCCTGAAGGATGCAGAGGGGATGATCCTGGCAACCTTCGTGGTTCTGTCGCAGGATTTGACCGGCACCTCATGGAAGGTGGTCTCTTTCAACAATGGTAAAGAAGCTGTTGTAGGCTTAATTGAGGGTACTGAGATTACTGCCACTTTTGACGACGTCCAGGTATCCGGCAGCGCCGGTTGCAACCGGTACTTCGCCGGTTTTGCAGTGGATGGTGGTTCGATTACGATCGATATGCCCGGTGCGACCATGATGTTCTGTGAAACGCCAGCCGGCGTGATGGAACAAGAGGCAGCCTATTTGGCTGCGCTTGAGAGCGCGGCCACGTACATCAATAATGGCGACTCGCTTGAGTTTCGCACAGCTGCCGACCAAATCGCGGTGATGTTTGTACCCGCTTCTGCTGGTCAATAACTGGGGAAGAAAACCAACCATTTTAGAACCACAAGATATTATGAAGGTTGGTTGGAAATATTAAAAGTATAGGAGTTCGACGAGTCCAAATCATTCGGGCTTGAAGGACCATCGGGCGGCTTCCTGGTTAGTGTGAGATAGTTACGACGCTACTGACCGGGAAGCCAACCCTCAAAGCGTCACATGCAATGCGCTATGAATGAGTGCGGCTGGATCTACAATCGGCAGAATTGATAGTGACAGATTTTTTTGAGTGGTCACAGCGAGAAATGATCTAATGAGCGAAGAAGGTTCATGAATATTACCGAATCCGGACGCCTGGAGGATATGTCTGACATCCCATACGTCTCAAGTGGTCAACTACCCCCGCCTGAAACAAATCAGAGGCTGGTCAACGAAGTGCACGCGCGCTTCAAACCAACGACGAGGGCGAGAACGCGTTGTACTACCCGGCTCTGGCCCGGGTACCGCGCGCGCTCTTTGGCGTGTGCGTTGTAGGTGTTAGCGGTTCAATCTATGCCGCCGGCGATACCGATTATGCGTTCACCATCATGAGCGTGGCTAAACCATTCACGTTTGCGCTGGTGGTCCAGGCGATTGGTATCCAGGCACCGCGCGCAAAACTGGGTTTGAATGCTACCGGGCTGCCGCTCAATTCGATGATGGGCATCGAATTGCAGCCGCACCGCCTGAACAATCCAATGGTCAATCCTGGCGCGATCGCGGTGGTCAACCTGGTTCCTGGCGAGACCGCTGAGGAAAAGTGGCAGTTCATCCTCGAGAAGCTGTCGCAGTTTGCTGGCCGGACTCTCATGCATAACGAGGAGATGTTTGCATCTGCGATGGACAGCAACTATCGTAACCGGGCAATTGTCAACCTGATGTTTGAATACGACCGGTTGTACTTTGATCCGCTCGAGACCCTGGATGTTTACATCCGGCAGTTCTCTCAATGTAACAGCAAAGGATCTGGCAATCATGGCAGCTACTTTGGCTGACGGCGGCGTAAACCCCGTTACCCATGAGCGTGTTCTCGATGCCGCGTCCTGCCGTTATGCGCTCGCTGTCATGGCGACCGCGGGGCTTGCGAGACTTCAGGCGACTGGCTGGTCGACATCGGATTACCAGGTAAAAGCGGAGTAGGTGGTGGTATCATTACCGCAGCGCCAGGTAAGGGTGGATTATGCACATTCAGCACTCCACTAGACGCAGCCGGAAACAGTATCCGGGGCCAGCTCGCGACCAGGTTCCTATCAGAACAGCTCGGGCTAAACCTTTTTGCCTCAAAGCCCATGAAAATGGGTTCATGACTTAAAATCGAAAATTCGGCAGGGTAGTGCAAACCCTGAAATCAAAAACCGTTCCCGCCAATATTAGACGGTCGGAACAAGAAAAAGGAGAAAAAATGGAAAGTAAATTAGGACCAGTTGAACATTTGATTGTTGGGTTCGAGGGGAATCAGTTTAAAGGTGAGATTGTTCCCGCGCTAACAGACCTGCTTGACAAGGGTCTTATCCGCATTCTGGATCTTGCGGTTATCAGTAAAGACAAGGATGGAAACGTCTTGATCTTTGAAGCCAACGAATTGAGTGATGATGTAAGCCAGGCACTCGCTAAATTAGATTGTTCATTGATGGGTCTGCTGACAGAGCAGGACCTGCTGGAGGAGGCTGAAGCGCTTCCACTCAATTACACTGCCGCATCGATGCTCTTCGAAAATGTGTGGGCGGGAAGATTTTCTCAAGCCATTCTCAAGGCTGATGGACAGATGCTGCTGAACACGCGTATTCCGAACGATGTGGTTGAGGAAATGCGCCAGACACTCATTGAAGCAAGTGATTTATTGTGATCGCCGCCTGTTGGATGGCGACTTATAGAATAGGAGATTAAAAATGCGAAGAGCAAGAAGAAGGCCTAGTTTAATCGGAACCGCAGCGCGTACTGCGGTCATCGCCGGTACCGCCACGGCTGTGTCGGGGAATGTTTCCAGAAACCAGCAACAGGCTGCGCAGCAACAGGCTGCAGCGAAGCAGGCGCAAGTGGACGCAGCGGTGCAGGATGCCCTTGCTCAGCAGGCACCCGCACAACCGCCGCCGATGGCCGTGCCACCTGCCGGTGACCTGGTTGCTCAATTGCAGCAACTCGCCGATCTACGCACAGCCGGCATCCTGAGCGATGCGGAGTTCGAGGCTGCCAAGGCCAAGCTGCTTAACGGGTAGCATAACCACTTCAGGTTATTACGCCAATCAAAAGGCGGGGCATTACCTGGTAAATTAAGATGTACGCCACCTTAAGGGAGGGTAATTTTCCCTTGTGAGGTTGGTATTACGCCTTTTTACCCTTGCCGCGCCTTTTTATAACCATTTTGCAGCGCCGGGTTAAAACCGCATGTTGAGAACCCCAGGCCAGGATGGTTGAGTGAATGACAGGAGGATCAGCATGGTCTGGATTTCGATCTTACTCATAGCCGCTGGAATTTTCTTATTGGTCTATGGCGGATTGTTGTTTCGATTCACCCTGGCTGTTGGCTTGTTTGTGTTGGGCTTTAGTTTGGCGTTATGGTTGTTAGCCGCGCAGCCTCCGGCCACCCGTCTGCTCATCAGCCTGGCAATTGGCGGAGTGGCAGCCATCATCGGCTACGCGTTGGTAAAGATGGTTTTGCACATCGCCGGCGGACTTTTAGGCGCGACGGTGGTTTTGCTCTTGTTGTCGATCCTGCCCACGGGAATGCCGGACGTGCTGAGCGTCATCCTCATCCTGGCGGGTACAGGCGTGGTTGGGTTCTTTGGTAACCGCCTGGGGGATTGGGTGATCATGCTGGCAACGACGTTTGCCGGCGCGTATGCCATCATCAGCGGCATCACCCATCTCTTCCCGGCTTCGGTGGGGGTTGGCGCTGATTATGTTTCGGCACTGGTGCCGTTCACCGGCCCGGCGTTTGTCGTCCTTTTAACGGTCCTGGTCATTGGGCTGCTTGCCCAGCATCGGATGCGCGCCATGCGCGGCCGGTTGCTCATTCAATAATAATGATGCCTGTCCAACCAGGAGCAGCTGGGGTGAGTAGAAAATCAGCGCAATGATTCCCGCAGCAGAAGCGTTCGGGCGGGATTAACCATGTCATGGGAATTTTATCTCCCCCACCTTTAATGGCGTATGCATGGCATAAACAAAATCATCCTACCTCTCCCGGAACGTTTTTTGGCGCGTTGTATGAAGAATGGTTGGGTAACCAGAAGTGAATGTCAGGGTTATATATTACGATATCTATCCAAGAAGTAGTAAATGGAAGGTTGAGTTTATTTTTGTGGGCGAAATGCAATTGAGGGAAAATGGGTTTGCGCAATAAGAAATTTCGAATCGCTCTGATACTGGTCATCAGCACACTGGTGCTGTCGGCGTGTTCGGCATCTTCTGTTCCGACCGGGTCCGTGACACAATCCACCGAGGGGGTTATGGCAACGCCATCGACTCCACCTACCTCCCCACCAATGGTGACCGAGGGGCCAGTCGATTTATCGGGTGTGGTCGAATACGACCTTGGAGAGGCGGTTATCCTGCAGGAGCGCTTCCCTGAAGACAGCCGCTTCCGTGAGATGCCGGTGCGCTTAAATGGGCTCATTGGCGTACCGTCCGGAGAAAGCGGCCCATACCCGGTAGTTGTGATCCTTCACGGCAACCATCATGGTTGTCCGGTGGACGAAATGGGCGTAGACCGCTGGCCCTGTGACCCCGATGTGGAGCAGCCCAATTACCGCGGTTTTGAATACCTGGTACGGGAGCTTGCCGCGCAGGGCTATGTAGCCCTTTCGCTTAACGTTAATGCCGAGAACACACTCGGCTTTGGCGAGCCGGTGTCGGGAGAACGCTTGCAGCAAGTGTTTGACCTGCATATGCGTGCCCTGGCTGCAGCTTCAGCCGGCGGTGAAAACAACTTTGGTTTGGAACTGGCTGGTCGAGCCGATCTACAGCGCCTAGTTCTTATTGGTCATTCGCGTGGTGGCGAAGAGAGCCTGCGCCTGGCACGCCAGTTGCAGGAGGAAGGTGTTGCTGCGGCTAACCTTCCCTATGGTCCTGTGGACGGGGTCATTCTGCTCGCCTCGAGCGCAACATCGCTTGAACCTGCCGGCGGCGCTCCGGTGCCGATGGCGGTCATTCTGCCGGCTTGTGATGGCGACATAATTACTCAGGATGGGCAGCATTTCTTTGAAGCGGCACGGCTGACCTCACAGCAAACGAACTGGATATCGGCGGTCTGGCTGGAGCGTGCTAACCATAATTTCTTTAACCTGCTTCTGCCCGAGGACCCTTTCAGTCAGGCGAACCGGCCTGAATGCGAGCAGATCCTGGACCCGGAGGTGCAGAGCGGATTCCTGATAGACTTTACAATAGATTTCCTGACCAAAATCTGGAGTCAGGATATGGACATGGTGGGTGAGGTTACAGACCGTATGGATCTTGATGTCCGGTCCCCTGTGTTGAATGAATTGTACGGCCTTCCGGCACGGGTCGGATTTATGGCTGCCGCTGACGACCGGCAAACCTTGCTGGTACCTGCGACAGCAAAAGAGTTGTCGACCAACCTGGCAGGAGGAACTGTGACGGAGGTGGGCGTCACGACCCACTTTTGCCCTGAAGGCTATTACACCCCTGAGACGTTGCCCGGAAGCGAACCGTGTAGACGGGTTACCGTAACAATTCCGGGCCAGCCAGCGCTGGTGGTGGTATCCTGGTCCGAACCGGGCGGTGAGTGGCAATTTACGCTGCCAGCGGGAGAAGGCAACCTGAGTGATTACACAACATTCACGTTACGCGCGGCGGTGGACCCGTTGTCACCGTTAAACCCCGCGGGCATCCCGCAGTCCTTCTCCCTCAGGTTGACTGACCGCGCAGACAATACCGCCATAGTGCAAACTCGGGTCGATGAACCAGCCCTGGTATTCCCGGCTGGAGTGGTGGAGGAAGACAGTTTCTTCGGTAGCCTGTTCACGAGTCCCGTCCCCATGACGAACATCCGCTGGATGCTGAGTGATTTCGCAGGGGTCGATCTGACCGACATCAGCCAGGTAGCGCTGATTTTTGATCAGACTCCGAGCGGCTCGCTCTTTCTGGGAGACCTGGAATGGGTGCGGCCATCGCAGCCATGAGATTGGACAAATGATAGTAATTTGTCCACCAATTACGTTCAATATTATTCTGATCGCCTCAAAGCCGGAAGAGCGGGCAGGTACGCGATATTTGAATATTTGATAAAATAATCAAAATCAAAAAAGGAGAGTAGAAATGGAAAAAGCAGTAGTATTAGAAACGAAGGATTCCCCCTGGTGGTTGCTATTGATGTCAGGTATCACAAGCCTAATCGTTGGCGTCCTCCTCATCAGCAGCCCGGTCTTAAAGACCACCGCGATTGCATGGGTAATCGGTTTATTCTGGTTCGTCCAGGGAATATTCATACTGATTAACATGTTTGTCGATCACTCCGCCTGGGGTTGGAAACTCTTCTCAGGTATTATTGGTATCGTCGCCGGACTTTTCCTCATGGAAAATCCTGTTATCGGAGCGGTCACGCTAACGGCTACCTTGATCCTTTTGCTTGGTATCCAGGGTCTCATCTCGGGTCTCATCGAACTGGTGCTTGCCTTCAAAGGCGGCGGCTGGGGCATGGGTATTTGGGGCGCCTTGAGCGCGATTTTTGGCGTTATCCTGATCGCGAACTGGACCAACCCGTCGTTCATGCTTACCTTGATCTGGGTATTGGCAGTATTCGCCATCATCGGCGGTATCGCTGAGATTTTCTTGGCGTTTCGCAAGCGGCGAACTAACTGACCTCTGATAATCGAATACTGGGTGAAGGCCACATAATCGCTCAGTATTAAATAAACACGCTATAAGGGGCGGTTAATACTCAATATGAGTCAGGTGTAACTGGTCAATGCTCTGGGCCAGGTTACACTACTGTCCATCGCAACACCGACCGGGCAGCGGTAGTTTAGCACAAGCCGTATCTCGGGTAGCAATAATACATGGGCAGCCAGTTCTTTTTTTGACTGGCTGCCCTTGATAATTAGTTACTTCTCTTACTGGAATTAGATTTTCTGGATTATCCTGCTTTTTCAGCCTCAGCGACGATCTCGAGGAATTGACCCAGCACGTCTCTCAGCATCGGTTCCGGCAGCGCGCCGACCTGCTGGTGCACAACATTGCCGTTTGCTACGAAGAGCATGGTGGGGATGCCCTGGACGCCGTATTTCATCGCCCACTCGGGGTTCTCATCAGTATTAACCTTGGCTATTACCAGTTTGCCATCAAATTCTTTGGCAATCTTATCAAGGATCGGGGCGACCATGCGGCAGGGACCGCACCATGGTGCCCAGAAATCCACAATCACCGGCAGGGTAGACTGTAAAACGGTTTTTTCAAAAGCAGCATCAGTTACGTGTACAGGTTCGTTCATTTTCTTTTCTCCTAAATTTATTTGGATTATTGTTATTTTGACCAATCAACAGTGAGTTGTTTACGTCCGCGCAGGGTTTTCTCAACCGCCATACCGGCTATCGCACCGTCTGCCGCGGCGATCACAGCCTGTTTGATGTGGTTGCACAGGATATCGCCAACAGCAAAGACGCCGGGGATAGTTGTTTGATACTCATCGTTCACCAGCAGGCAGCCGGTTTCGCTGATCTCGAGCTGCCCGACCAGGAAATCGGTTATAGGCTTGCCGCCCTGCAGGTAGATGAATGCCCCGGTTACTGGCAGTACCTGCTCCGGTTGGCCGCGTTCCGCGAACCTAACGGCCTCTACCTTGCCCTGTCCGATGACCTCTTTCAGGCTCGCGCCTTTTAATAAGGTCACCTTCGGGTTTTCAGACACCTCATCTATGAGATGTTGCGGTGCTTTAAGTTCAGGGGTAGGGCAGAGGAGGTGGACGCGGTTTACGAATTTTGTCAGGAACAAAGCCTCTTCAATTGCTTCGTCGCTGTTGCCGGCAACTACCACGTCCTGTCCGCGAAAGAAGGCTGCGTCGCAGGTGGCGCAATAAGAAACGCCGTGCCCAAGCAGTTCGTCTTCACCCTTCACGCGGGTGCCGCGCCCCATCGAGCCGGTGGCGATGATCACCGCGCGCCCGCAGTAAGTACCACCGTTACCGAAAACGGTCTTCTCCTCAGAGAGCAGGTCAACGCCGATCACCTTATCGGTAGTGTATTCAGCGCCGAACGAGCGTGCCTGGTGGCGCATGTTTTCCAGCAATTGCGCGCCGCTCACTTCCGCGTCAACCCCCGGATAGTTGGCAATTTTGCCGGTGATTCCCAAAGCGCCTGCTGTCAATCCCTTATCAATGACCAGGGTCTTCAGCCCAGCCCGGGAGGTATAGATCGCCGCGGTTGCCCCCGCAGGACCTCCACCGATGATAAGCACATCATAATTGGGTTCGTCTGTGACCGTATTCTGCTCAATGTGAATTGTCATAGTTTTTTCCTATCCACCTTATATGGATGCGAAAAGAATAGAAAAGTGACATTTGCTTTTTTATCCTGGAATCGAGATCTAACAGACGGATAGAAGGCAGGGAGTCACTGCGCAGAAATCCACCATTGTTTAGGAATAAGAGAATCAGTTTCCCTGCTCATGATGAAAGCAATCCAGAAATAATCTTGAGCATACCATCCCGCACAGCGCGGAAGACCTCCAAGATCTCTTCATCACTGCCTACCGCTTTAGCGGGATCGGGGAAACCCATGTGAACCCGTTTACTTTTGCCTAACCATACCGGGCAGTTTTCCGCGGCGTCATCGCATACGGTCACTACCAAGTCGAAATCCAGCCCTCTGAATTGATCGGTGTTTTTTGATGAACCCTCGTGGGTTATCCCGATCTCCTTCAATACTGCTATCGCTTTTGAGTGAACGTACCCGGTGGGTTGAGTGCCAGCGCTCACTGCCTCCCATTGGTCACCATAGTGTGCATTTACAATAGCTTCTGCCATTTGCGAGCGGCAGGAGTTCCCAGTGCATAGGAATAGGACTTTTTGTTTAGGTAGGTTCATTAGTTTTCATCAACTCATCCAAAGTTTTTGATTGTCATTATACCCATCCATGATCATCTCAGTGAGGTTACCTGCGCAGGAGTTGGTTTTGGGTTTTTAACTATGCCAATAATATTAATCCTGCCGGTTACGGTAATTCGCTCCACCGCTTGGGGTGGAGATGAATAGTGACGCGGGTAAGAATCATTATTCCAAGCCTAATGCAAGTTTACTAGCAGGGACAAACACATTTCACCAAGAGTGGACTTATCTGACCATATAGCCAATTACTTTCATCGCTAACTCTTGTTTACCTAAACCTCAGGCTGTTTTTATAGCGCAAGGGATGCAAACAGTTTTTCCATTCTTGATGCGCGCGTATCGTTCCACCATCACTTCACCGCATTCTTCGCAAATATGTGTGTTGAAGTCATGCGGTCGTCCAGGAGTCAGCTTGCCTTTTTGAACCGGATCGATTTTGAAAAGATTCTCATCTGTCTCGACCAGGATAAAGTCAACTGCTGGGTCGATTAAATCCACCGGAATTTTTGAAGCGGGGATTCCCTTCTTACGGAAATTGATGAACTCCGATTCCTGGTTGCGCTTGATCACTTCGTTACGCGTTGCCACACGTACACTGCGACCCGTTATGTTATCAATCAGGGTGAGGACAAATTTGCCATATCCCAGCTTGCGAATGTTCCCCTTTCCTAAGGTGCAACCAGAAGCCATCATCACACCATCGGCATAACAGGTGGCACAATGATCGCTATCAATCTCAACCAAAGCGGAGAGTTGTCCGTCCATGGCACGTTCAACACCTAAAGCCTTAAGTGCCGCCTGCCCCGCACGTAATCCCATCGGCATAGCCGGGCATTTGTGACCATGAAGTAATAATCCGGCCTTATAAAGCTCATCATTTCGATCCATTTTTTTCTCCTCTATATTAATAAATCAAAGATCATCTTGGCTGCTATCAGCCAAAGAAGAATACCGATAATACGTTTGAGCTGCGCGCTGGATACTTTCTTTTTCATCAACTGTGAGCCCATGATTGAGCCAGCCACGGCCATTGTCGCCATGACGCCGATAAAGATAGGGTCCAAACTGCTCATAGTCGCGTGACCCAAAAAGCCCGATAGCGATGAGAACACGACCACCAGCGCGGTCGTACCAGCCGCCGTCTTAGCATCCAACCCTAGCCAGTTGAGCACCGGCAGGATGAAGTTGCCGCCACCCACTCCCAGCAGCCCACCCAAAAAGCCTGCCACTCTCCCACGCCTGCCCCGGCAATCACTTCAGCGGGCGGCTGAGCGCCTGTTCGCGCACCTTTACCTTGTAAAACAGCATCATGAACCCGGCAAAAACAAGGAATCCTGCAAACATAGCCAAAAGAAGCGTCTTGTTGGTGCTAGCGGTAAGCCTTGCGCCGATAGGGGAGAGCACAACCGCGGTGATGAGGACAGGGATGCCAACCCGCCAGTTGATCAACCTTCCGCGCCAGTAGTTGATAGTGGCAAACAATAGGCTTACCACATTTAGCAGCAAGGCAGTGGGGGTTGCTTCCGCCAGCGGAACCCCAAGGTAATAGAACAGCGGAACAAACAGGAAAGCGGCGCCCAGCCCCGCCATGGCAAGCAAACCGGAAAAAACAAGTACCAGAACTGCGCTGATCAGGTAGATTTCAATTGACATTCGAACCTGTTTAGCGGTCGTAACCAGAGCAGGGAATGCAAACGTGCTGAGTGCCAACCACCCGCAGGTATGCCAGCGCGGTCAATTCGCCGCAGCGGTCGCAGGTTTTGAAGCCCATCACTTCAGGTAACCAGTTGTGGGGGTAATCAAACACTTCACCAACTTTCAGAACATCTTCAGTCGGCGCGTTCCACACCAGGTCAACCAGTTCCATCTGGTCTTCCAGCGGGATCTCATCAGGCGAAATACCCGCGGCGCGTTGCTGCATGAATTTGGATTCGGCAATCTGCTTTTGCAACTTGCTGGTGTAGACCACGCGCACCGCGTGGTTGGTGTCTTTGTCGATCAGGGTAAAGCCGAGCTTTCCGAATGGCTCTTTGCGGATGTTTCCTTTGCCAAAAGTGCAGCCGGTGGTGTATTGGATGCCATCGCCAAAGCACATTCCGCCGTGCTCTTCGCCGATCTCAACGATGCCGTAAAGCTGGGTTCCGCCGGAGCGTTTGACGCCCAGTTTTTCCAGCGCTGCCAGCCCAACGCGCACGCCGGCTACACTGGCCCAGCAGCGGTGACCATGGAACTCCAATGCTTTGTTAAGAATTTCTTTATTGTCCATTTTCTTCTCCTTTATCGTAGATTAGAATGCCGCCATCACCAGTCCAAACAGATATCCGGCCAGCGTGCTAATACCGCCACCAGCGAAACATAAATCACGGTCTTCTTCTTGCCCATCACTCCATTGAGAACAAGGATGGACTGCAGCGACAGTTCCGGGTCGGAAAGCAGGTAAGCCAGCAGCGGACCGCGCGCCATGCCCAGGTCGAGGAACATTTTGGCGATGGGCACTTCCACCAGTGTGGGGAAGTACATGAACACACCAAATACCACGCCCACCAGCGTTGGCCCAAATGGTGTTCTGCCCGGCGATGGTGCGCACCCAGGTTTCAGGGATGATGACCTTGACAATGCCAGCCGCAAAAACGCCAATGATCAGCAGCGGGAAGATCTGCTTGACGAATTTCCAGGTTTCCCAGATCCAGCCGGTCAGTTCATCTTTGGTGAATGAACGGTTGGCAACAATACCAATGGCGATGAGCAGGATGAACCTCTGCCGATCAGGCGGCCGTTCAGACCGATCACCATGGATCCTACATCCTCCTTGGGAGAGGCGATCAGGATGGTCAGGGCGATCATGGCGAAGGCGGCGTAAGTCCATTGTTGAAAATCCGTCGAGGATATTTTCAAAGCCTTTCCAGGCGGTAATGCCGATAACCACCAGCATGAGGATCAGCAGCGCGCCCTGGAAAGTGAGGTTGAGCGATGTCAGCAGATTGCCAAGCCCGCTGGTCAGATCAAATGGCAGGTTGACTGAGGCGAAAACACCTGTGAACAGATCCAACCTGCAGCGTGCCAACGATCAGCAACGGCGATCAGCAGCAGGAAGAGCACCCACACAGCCGGTTTTACTTTAGCGGTCTGGTCAAATACGCCGTTCGCTTCCATTTCAGCGGAGCGCGCCTTTTCTTCCTTGCGGAAGAACCAGGCCATGATCAAACCGATGACGATGCCAAAGACGATGGACAGGACCAGGCGCGCCAGTGGCGATATCGAAGCCGATGGCCGCGCCGGTGTAGGTGATGGCCAGGATGTTGATGGCGGGACCGACAAACAGGAAGGTGATGGCCGGTCCCAGCCCGGCGCCGCGCTTCCAGATGCCGGCGAACAGCGGCAGGATGGTGCAGGAGCACACCGCCAGGATGAAGCCACCAAGGCGGAGGCCGGGTAGCTGATCCACTTGGAAGCTTTGGGACCCAGGAAGCGAGTGATGGCTTCTTTAGGGATCATTGAGCTCATGAAACCGGCGATGACGAAGGCCGGCACCAGGCAGAGCAGCACGTGGGCGGCCAGGTAATCCAGCAGGCCGGTCCAGCCTGACCAGAGTAGTGTTCCGATGTAAGCGAGAATGGATTCCATGTTGATTTGCCAGACCTCCACGATCATATTCAGGTTATTGCATATGCTGTGCTGAAAAAGACGGGCGGTAGAATAGTCACCGCCCTGTGTAGATTATGCCTGTGTAAGCCAGTCAGTGATCTCGGTCTCGCCGGGAATTCGGCCCGATGATACTAACTTTTCGTTGATTACCAGACCTGGTGTTGAAAGAATTGGGTACTTTATGATCTCGTTGAAGTCGGTAATCTTTTCAACTTCAGCTTCCAATCCAAGTGTCTCAACTGCTTTGCGCGCCATTTGTTCAAGGCGCTTGCAGTTGGCACAGCCTGACCCCAGGATTTTAATATTCAGCATGATTTACTCCTTAGTTCTTTTATGATGATGTCGATATTTTCATTTTTCATCCGCTGAGCAATGCGGACAGCAGCATGGCGATAGGGGATGGTTGATTTCCGGTTTTACGGCACCGGTAAGCTTGTACATCGCGTCCAGCACGTCGTAAATGCGCCTGTCCGTGACCCGGTAGAAAATGTTCCAACCATCTCTGCGATCCTGGATGATGCCGTTTTCTCTCAACACTGAGAGCTGTTGGGAGATGTAAGCCTGCCGGTAGCCCAGGTGAGCTTCCATGTGGCAGACACAGTGTTCGCCTTCGCGTAGGATTTCCAGTATTGCCAGTCGCGCCGGATGGGTCAATACCTTAAATTGCTGCGCTTGAAGGTCAAATGTGGGTGTCGATTGCCCTGTCATAATATTCAATTCCATGAATATGATTATAAATTATTTGGATGAATTGTCAAGAGTAATTCTTTGTGTTTATTGAGTCTCTTGCGCGGCATTGATTTTAAATAAAACGGGTTTTCTTTGTTTCTGGCACGTAATCGATTTCTAACAGATATCAGGTGCTTGTGTTCCCTTCGGTCAACTGGCCTTTGTAAAGTCGCCTTTGCAGCCAGAAGGCCACGTTGACCAGGCCGATCATCACCGGCACCTCCACCAGCGGGCCGATGACCGCCGCGAAGGCCTGGCCGGAATTCAGGCCGAAGACCGCCACCGCCACGGCAATGGCCAGTTCAAAGTTGTTTGAAGCGGCCGTGAAGGACAGCGTGGTGGTCTGTTTGTAATCGGCGCCGACCGCCTTGCCCATCAGGAAGCTGACCAGGAACATAACGACGAAGTAGATCAGCAGCGGGATGGCGATGCGCACCACATCCAGCGGGATGGAGACGATCAGGTTGCCCTTGAGGGTGAACATCACCAGGATGGTGAAGAGCAGCGCGATGAGCGTGATGGGGCTGATCTTCGGGATGAAGGTCTTGTAATACCAATCCTTGCCCTTGACGCGGGTGAGCACCATGTTGGTGATGAAACCGGCGATGAAGGGGATGCCCAGGTAGATGAAGACTGACTTGGCGATCTCACCGATGGTGATGTGAACTGCCATGCCTTCCAGCCCAAACCAGGTGGGCAGCACGGTGATGAAGACGTAGGCGTACACGCTGTAGAACAACACCTGGAAGATGCTGTTGAAGGCCACCAGCCCGGCGGCGTAATCGGTGTCGCCTTTGGCCAGCTCGTTCCACACGATGACCATGGCGATGCAGCGCGCCAGACCGATCATGATCAACCCGGCCATGTAATCCGGGTAGCCGCGCAGGAAGATGATTGCCAGCACGAACATCAGGATTGGGCCGATGACCCAGTTTTGCACCAGCGACAACCCCAGCACCTTCCAGTTGCGGAAAACCTTGCCCAGTTCGTCGTAATGCACCTTGGCCAGCGGCGGGTACATCATCAGGATCAGGCCGATGGCGATGGGGATATTGGTGGTGCCGACCGAGACGGCTCCGTTGAAGGCTTCGACGGCTTTGGGGAAGAGATAACCCAACCCCACGCCGACCGCCATGGCCAGGAAGATCCACAGGGTCAGGTAGCGGTCGAGAAATGAAAGACGTTTGGTGACACTCTTATTCTCCATCGTTATACATCTCCTCAGACATGGATTGAGTCTTTTCTTAGCAGATCGGGTCTTTCCCGGGTTCCGGGTTACACTGCGGGCAGGTACAGCCGGGGTAAGGCTTTATCGAATAGCGGTCAAGTTTGTCAGGTGGAATACTGACCAGCGCACCGGCGTGGTGCAGCAGGTCGGTTACCTCGGGGTTGGCCAGGCGGTAGTAAATGTGCCGGCCGTCGCGCCGGGTAACGAGCAGCCCGGCTTTTCGCAACGCCATAAGGTGCTGCGATATCGTGGCCTGGCGCAGGCCAAGGATGGCCTCGATGTGACAGACACAGGTTTCGTCCGCGCCGATGATCAGCAGGATCTGTATGCGCGCGGGTTGTCGTATCTGCGAAAGCAGGTCAGATAGTTGATTTACGGGATCAGCCCCCATTTTTACATTCATAAACATGAATGTATTATAACGAGAATTGCAGAAAAAACAATGAGCTAAATCCGGTTACTTCATTTTTAATGTCAGGATTGATTTTCTAGTGCAACACTCCGGCGGCCTATTTCTCCCGCTGTGATCATCAACAAGATTAATCCGATCAAGCCAACTACCAGGATCATAATCAGCACTTCAGGGTCGCTTGAAAAACTCGAAGTTCCAATCACCAACGCCGCCGATAAATTTCGTTGCGCTGTACCAAGGGCTAACACAGAACGGGTTTTTGGATTCTTTCCACCTGCGAAGTAACCGGCAACAAATGCTGTCCCTAAGAATAACAGGGCAGCAATAATTCCTCCGCTGCCAATGATAGCGAGAAGATCCTTAAAGTTCGCTGCCAACCCGGCAACGACCAACAAGATCATCGCAAACGAAGAACTTTGCGCCATGTAAGGCTGCAACGTGGACGCGATATTTTCATAACGCCACTTGACCAACAGTCCAACTGCTAACGGAATCAACATTAAGAAGATCAACGGACGGGCAATGTCCCAAGGGTTGACAGTGACCCCTTCTAATACTAATGGCAATACAATTGGCATAAAGATGATCGTAACCACCATTAACATCACCATCAAACCCACAGACAGGGCTAAATCACCTTTTGCAGATTGAGCTAATTTTGGCAGAAAAGGCGCGCCGGCCGCCAGGGCAACCAGGATCAATCCAATTTTTAGCCCATCACTGAGGGGTATGATCAACTGAATCAGGTAGGCCAGGATGGGTACCAGGATAAAATTTGCGACCAACGCCATTATCACCAGTTTGCCGTTCTTTAATGGGGTGAGGATGTCTTTGATCGTTAAACTCAAACCCATGGATAACATGCTGGTCAGGACAAAGATAATCGTTGCCAAATTTGTTAGGGTTAAAAGAAAATCCATCATTGTTAACTCCTTCTCATTCGAATATATTCAGGAAATCATTTTTCATGCTTACTTTTAACCAATTATAATCGTCGGCCATTTGTTGCACCTTTTCAGCGCCATGGGTGTAAGCATATTCGCGTTTTTCATCATCGTGGACAATTAATAATTGTAAATTCTTATGGGGTTGGGTCTGACTGTACCATAGCATGTGAATATCGCCGTCAGCATTACCTGCTGTCAAAATAGGTGTGCGTCCGATGTGCAATTCGATATTCACTGGTTTGCCGGGTCCGTCATCCAGAGGATCTCTCAAGCCAGCTTTGCGGAACAACAACGGACCATCTTCAGTGATTCGTGTTTCAAAACTCACATTGCTACCAATGACGCGCTCTCTTGAAATGCCGTAAATTTCTTCACTGACTGTTCGTACAAAACTCATGCCGCCAGCAGAGGCTATGAATACTTTAAAATCATAAGTTTCTAAAAATCGTATCAATTCAACCATTGGTTGATAGGTCAGGTGTTTGAAAAGCTTTTTGAACCTGGGATGTTCTGCTTTCGCAAAAAAATCACCTGCCTTTAGTTCGAATTCTGACTGGGACATGCCTGCATGTGTATCATAGACGATGTTAATCAGGTCCCGGGTATTGTCTGGATATAAACTGGCGAAGTAAGAGAGGTCATCATTCAGGGCGGCACGATAATTTGGTTGTTTGCGATACACAGGATTCTCGTTGGCGATATCCTTCAACCGTTATACCGCGAAAAAAAGCTGGATGTAGGCCGGTTTTTCACACCATAAGGTGCCATCGTTGTCAAATGTGGCGATCCGGTCTGCGATTGGCACAAAATCCGGGCTGCCAGGAGAGGAAACGGTAACAACAAATTCTTCAATGGTCCGGCGGGTTGAATTATCTTTCCATAAGTTCAGCGATTGGTTTACTGTCTAATCTCCTATTCCTTCAGCAAAACGTTTGAATTTCTCTGCAATTTCCTTACCTGTAACAAGAGCGGGTAAACATCCCTTTGACCGGGATCTATTTAGCAGTCTTCCTATTAACGAGCAATTTATAAACACTTATGAAGAATACCCAGCCTGGAAACAGAAGGGTCACCCATAAACTGAAATTGATGATCAACAGTAGCGCGGTAGCGATTAAGAATGTGATGATTACCAACCAGCGCGGATAAATACGGGTTCCCATCCAGCTGCTCCCCAGGGAAAACATAAAAACGCCAGCCATGCGCAGCCCATAGATGTTACTGAGCTGATAGACGATAGAGCGGGCGAAATAGATCATGTTTTCGTCAAGAAAGGCACCGTCTGAAATCCTCGCAACTGCCATGAGACCGCCAATGATTCCCATCGCTACAAAGACCATGGCGAGAAAGAGGATACCGCTGCCGAAAAACAGGGTCGCAAAAAACTTATCTTCGTATTCTCCAAGGCGGTCACGAGCGACACCCACAAACCATAAAAAGGCCACTCCGGCAAAAGGTGAGATCATTAAAGCTGCTTTGATTTTTGATTGCCCAGTCTCGATCCAATTTATGTCAGCGGTTAGATCTTCCGGTATGGCCAATCGCAGTAATACCAAACTTAAGGCGAAAAGCAGGGCAAACAAAATCCCGGCAATGGATGCCGCTTTGGGTGTGGTCAATTTACGGTACTCTATTTCAATCTCTTCCATTATCAAGTCTCCTTATTTATCCGGTTATTGATTTTCCGAACCGTGCCTAAAATTAAAAGAATAATCCAGTCAATCCCTGGTACAGGAAGAATGCGCCAAATATCAACGAGATCAAGATCATGATGATGCGGTTATTATTCGCCAACCAGGAAGAGGCTGATGTGAGCAATGATATAGACCGTTTGGGTAAAAGCAACCGTACCCCGATAGTTAATATTAATAATGATTGGGCAAGCAGTATAAAGATAATGAAGGTGTAAAAACTTTTAGGTTGTCCTAATTGGGCAAGAGAGATCGTGCTAATAGCGCTTAAAATAAACACCCACATTTTTGGCGAAATCAAGGGGAGTTCCAGTCCTAAAATTAACGCTTTGACATTCGTTGCTGAATTGATCGTTCCCATCCATTTCGGGGGTTCGTCCTCAGGATCTTCTTCTTTCTTAATTTTCTTATAGGCGGAAATTAGCAGCAAAATACCCAGCACCAATAAAAGTGTCGATACAACCGGTCCATTACCGCTCGTTTTATCTGCCGAGGCTCCCATGTCTAATATCAAACCAAATAAGATGCCTTGCAGGAGCCGGGTTATGGTGATACCTGTCAGGAATAGAAAACCTTTTTGCAAACCGTTTTTTGGGTTCTTAAGAAATATCAACAGGATGATGATTTGAACAGGCACGATTGCGCTGCCAAGAATAAAGGGTAATAAATCAATTAATGTATCGCGCATTTGAAGTACTCCTGACGAAAATATCTAAAAATCAATCAAAATTCGAGGATCATGCCACCTGTGAAGTGTTAAATACAACCTGGTCATAATTCCACAATCGGGAAAACAGGTTTTGTATCTGTTTCATCTCAAGAAGACGATTGGCAGGATGAATGGATTTGATCTGATCGATTGTCTGCCTGATGCTTCGCAAACCGTCAATTGCGTCGAGAACTTCTTTCTCATCAGAATTTATCGGCAGAAAAATATCCGTATCGGTATGTGCCTGGTTGATCAATACTGCTGCTGCACCAGGTGGCAGTCGTTTTTCAATGATCCTTGTTTCGGGCAGACGGATGGGGATATAGGATAGATAATTATGGTTTTCAAAGTCTGGTGTACCAACGTCTTCCATCCCCTTGATGAAGGCTGTGAATGAATGGCGCAGCATGGTACCTCGAAAAAGTTCCATTATTTCATACTGCTTTTGCACCGGAAGCTGAGAAAGGCGTGGGGCATGCGGGGTTTGGGCGATTGCGCCGCACTCCGCCATGTAAGGTGCCTTGTGGAGCCAGCGACCGAAGGATAAGCCGCAACGTTCGAGCAGATCAAATATCCCCGAAACTTTATAGGCACGATCCTGGGGATTTAGCAGGGCATCAGCAAGGGCATCCTTGCGCCGGAAATCGGGTGCCTCCGCTAGAAGTTGTGCCAATGGATGGCGGGGAGGTAACGCAGTCAATGTTTGCGCCAGGTCAACTATTTCTTTGTCGGTTTGCTCAACGCCCAAATTCCGGCAGTATTCCTGGATCAGATAGATCCCGTAGCGGCCGTAAGGGGCATACAGCATCAGGCTCAGCACCCCATCATCCGCAAGAACTTCTCTAAAGCCGATAAACCTGCTTCGGGGTCTGGTAAATGATGTAACACCCCCGTGCAGATGACTTTGTCGAATCGTTGTTTTAGCTGGGTTGCCTCTTGAATGGGAAGCTGATGTACCTCAAGATTTGCCAGATGGTGCCTGGTTTTCAGCGCTTGTGTATGACGCACGCTTGTCTCACTGAAATCGATGCCTACGACTTCACTTAATGGATGACGGATGGCATACTTGGCAGCCTGGGAAGTGCCGCAACCTGCAACCAGAACCTTAATTTTTTCAGTGTAATGCTTCCCCGGCCAATGCAGGTGAAATTCAGCCCTTCTAATGTTTTCATCCTGCCCTTCGCGCTGATATTTATCCAGGTTCTCGACAGGAGGAGGATAGGGATACTGATCATAAAACGCTTGAATATTAGCGTCAGTATTTTTAGACGTGTTTGTTAAATCAGAAAAATTATTCATTTTATCAAGTTATTGCATAAAGTGGCATTCGCTTTGTTTATTCTTTCATGCATGGATAATTACTATAATGTGAAAAATTGATTATGGATTGGCATGAGCAACCGGATGATCATCTGGTTGCTCATGCTGGTTATTTTGGTCTTTAGTCGATATTGAGAGCTTGTTCCATTTTCGCGAGGACCTGGTCGATGCCAAAGCTGGCAGCTTTCATTCTTGGCGGGAATTCTTTGAATGTTTCCAGGAAATTCCTTACAATAAATTGGGCTGCGTAGGTCAGGTAAGCGCGGTCGATCATCCAATCCCAATACGTGTTGGAGGTGATATCTGCGCGTTCATAAGGGTCTGTGCGCAGGTTGAAGATTTTGGGGACGCGTAAAAAGACGAAAGGTTCCGCCCAAAGCGCTATTGTGCCCTGAACACGTTGCTCGGCGAAAACAAATTTCCAGTTGTCATAGCGCAACGCAACCAGGTCGCCGTCATCTGAGAAGTAGATCAAACCGGGCCGCGGACCTTTTTCCTCTTTTCCCAGGAAGTGCGGCAGGAAGTTATAGCCGTCAATATGAACCTTGAAATGTTTATCACCAGCCTGGTAGCCCTTCTTTAATTTCTCACTGATTTCTGAATCGCCAGCGGCAGCCAGCAAGGTGGGTAACCAATCGGTGAGGCTGATAATCTCGTTGGAGACAGTACCCGCCTTGATCTTACCGGGCCAGCGTACCATCATGGGGATGCGGAAGGCGCCCTCCCAGTTGGAGTTTTTCTCATTCCGGAAAGGTGTCATCGCACCATCAGGCCAGGTATTCATGTGAGGTCCATTATCGGTGCTGTACATGACAATGGTGTCTTCGGCGATACCCATTTCATCCAACATATCTAACATTTCACCGATGTGCTTGTCATGTTCCACCATTACATCATGGTACGGGGATTGCCAGCGACCGGCCTGTCCCAAGGTTTCTTTGGGGGGATGGACCCTGAAATGCATCCAGGTTGTATTCAGCCAGACAAAGAAAGGCTTGTCATCATCATGGGCACGTTTGATGAAATCTTTGGCGGCTGCAACGAATTCCAGGTCGCAGGTTTCCATGCGCTTCTTGGTTAACGGCCCGGTGTCCTCAATTTTCTGTTTGCCGACACGGCCCCAGCGGGGATGTTCAGTGGGATCATCCACCTCAGTGGCGTACGAGTGGATCACACCACGGGGTCCAAAAATAGCTTTGAAATTTGGGATTTCTTCATCGGCTGGATAATCTACATTTTCAGGTTCTTCTTCTGCGTTGAGGTGGTATAAATTTCCAAAGAATTCATCAAAGCCATGGACAGTTGGAAGGAATTTGTTCTTGTCACCAAGATGATTCTTGCCAAATTGGCCCGTCACGTAACCGAGAGGCTTTAATAATTCCGGGATCGTGGCGTCTTCTGCCTGCAAACCAATATCAGCCCCAGGCATCCCCACCTTGGTCAATCCAACGCGATAGGGATTTTGACCGGTGATAAAGGTAGAGCGGCCCGCCGTGCAGCTTTGTTGGCCGTAGGCATCAGTAAACCGCATACCCTCATTTGCGATTCGGTCGATGTTTGGGGTCCGGTAACCCATTAACCCGTCGGTGTAGCAGCTCAGGTTACTGATCCCAATATCATCACCCCACATGATTAAAATGTTTGGCTTTTTGTTTGCCATGGTTTTCTCCTTAAATCAATTATTTTATTATTTTGTTGCTTATTCCAACCAACAAATCAGGTCATTCCACCTTCGTCTGTTTCACCTCCTTTTATCACATTGATCTGTTTTTATACCTTTTTTAAAATTTGAAAAACAGATATGTTTGCGACACGTCTTGTAGAATTGGTAAAATTATATACTCCCCTGTTTCGGTTCTTGGGTAGGTTGAAATGATGCATGCAATCCGGTCACCGAATGTACCGGTGGGCGCGGTTTGGAATGATGGTTTCTTTCTGTTGTGATTTTTGGATGGCATTTTCCATCCATGACATTCCTGATACTGAAGTCCGCTCCCGCAGGGCAGGGTTTTTCTGGTTTGTAGACTTCATAAGCTGACTCTAATGGCAGTCAATTCCTGCGCCGCGATCGGCATGATCTCTGATGCGTCATGACCTCTGCGCATTATGGTTGCCATCAAGCGCATACTTGCGTCAATGCGATGAAAGAAGGCTTTATAGCCCGCGCAAAGATAATTGAGACCCGGCTTCTCCATCCGGTGTCATCATGAACCGGTTCTTGGGACATTCACCTCTGCAGGCAAACAAGACCGGGCAATCCAGGCAGTATCTCGGAAGCTATCAGCCTTCGCCTGTCCAAAGCCGGTTTGTCTTGGAGAACCGATCATTTCCTGCATATGGATTGCATTAATATTGCCCAGCAGATAATCCGGTTCGACGAAGTGATCACAGGAATACAAGTCTCCATTATGTTCCAACGCCAATCCGTATCCGCATGTCCTGTCAAAAACGCACATTCCCGGGGAGATTCCCAGCCAGTTGCGTAAAGCGGCCTCAAACGTCTGAATAAACACCTTGCCCACGTCGTTTTGAATCCACATGTCGAATATTTGTATCAGGAAGCGGCCGAGTTGAACGCTGGTCTCACCGACCGCGGCGACACACGATCACCATCCTGGATGAGATTCAACCCGGTCTCGTTGACCCTTTCAACGACGGGTATGAACTGGATCCATTTTGCGCCAACCTCGTCGCGGAGAAATTCATAAACTTCCCGGGGATGATCCGCGTTGATGCTGTTTACTGCCACCAGCACGTTGTATTCCACCCCGTACTTTTGTAGTAGCCGCACACCCTTCATGACGCGGTCAAAGGTGGGTTTACCGCCCTTATCGACCCTGTGAGCATCATGCAGGTGGGCGGGTCCATCCAGGCTGATGCCAATCAGGAAATTGTTTTCTTTGAAGAATTCGCACCAGGTTTCATCGATCAAAGTTCCGTTGGTTTGCATGGTATTTTCAAACGTCATACCCGGCTTGCGGTACTTCTCTTGAAATTGGATGGCTTTGCGATAAAAATCCACCCCCATCAACGTTGGTTCACCACCCTGCCAGGCAATGGTGACTTCTGAGCTCTGGTGCGATTCGATTATCTGCCGGATGTAGTTCTCCAGCGTCTCATCTGTCATCCTGAAGTGGCTGTCTGGATAGAGGAGTTCCTTATCGAGGAAGAAAGCAATAGGAACATGCCAGGTTGCAGGTCGCGCCAGTGGGTTTTGCCAGAAGATGAAATCGGGGTACCGATAAAAAATTATTCATTTCCAGATTTTCTTTTTGGCATTAAGGAAAAACAGTATTGTCATTGATTATATTTGACCGAAGTAAAATATATTTTAATCTTAACACATTAAATTAAATATTCATAATCTTTTTGCTGATTTCCAAGTCAACAATAAATTGATAATAGATTACTGGTTGTATGGATGAATCCAATTCAATGGGTGCTGTAAAAATTATCCTCAAAAAAGCGGGATAAAGATCTAATCTCGACTAAGATTGATAAAATTGTAACAACCATTGACTAAGTTGAATACGATTATATGCAGATTAAATCTATACATAATATTGGGTTGCTCATTTATAATTAACCTAATTCATTTCGCCAGGAGGTGATTGATGTTCCTTGACCTTGTAAATGCACAAAGTTCTTTTTCTATGGTATTTAAGCATTGGGTCGAAATAATTATCGTACTTATTGAAGCCCTGGCAATAATAATCATCGTGACTTCTATTATTTATGGAACGGCTCAATATCTAATCCAAGTACTTTCTGAAAAAGAGCATTCATCTGACGAGACGTTCCGCCAATACCGTCATGAATTAGCCAAAGGCTTGATGTTAGGGCTCGAAGTTTTGATAGCCGCGGATATCATTATGACGGTCACAATCGATCTGACCATTAATAACATCCTGATACTTGGTCTTCTTGTGGTTGTGCGGACGTTTCTAAACTGGTCATTGGTATTGGAAAATGAAGAAAGATGGCCCTGGCAGCCGCGGAAACATGAAGAGGACTAGCATCAAGTCCACGCAAGTGGTGTCATTTATTTAACAAGGTAAAGGTGCCGGTAATCTAGGAAATTGATTTTTAATAATACAGAAAAATTATTAAAATAATTGTGTGAATACGCTGCCTGATTTGTATTTTGTATCAACAGTATTAGATCGAAAAAAGTTCTTTGGCAATTTTGGATTTGTGAAGCCATCAATTATGCGAATGTTGAAAATCGATCACCATTTTTTATAAAGAATTGTGGAGGAATGTGAAATGTATGACCTTGTAGGTAAAACCCTGGGAAAATATCGCATTATTGAAGTTATCGATCAAACAGTCGGGACAGAGGTATATAAGGGTTTTAATCCCTCGATAAACCGTTATGTTGTTGTCAATGTTCTAAAAGCAGAATTTGTCGCTAACGATGTGGTATTAAAAAGATTCTTAGACCAGAATGATATCGCGGCAAAAATCCATCATCCTCACTTGGCACCATTTTATGATTTCGGTCAGGAAAATGGTATTTACTACCGCGTATATTTGTTTGGTGTTAATGGAAGACTACAGGAGAACAAGCAGTGGTTCAATAACACTGAAGCCATTCTTGGTCTGGTCTTGGACTTGGGTTCGGCTGTTTCCTACATCCATCAATTCGGTTATGTCCACTTAAATGTTTCACCAGCGAATATTTACCTCGATGAGAGAAACAAACCCTTGCTTGGTGATTTTGGTATTGTTAAATCAACCGACGCGGCAGCGGCGAATTCGTATAACAGTCCTGAAGTAAGAAGCAACCAACCAATTGATCCCCGATCGGACATATACTCTCTGGGTGTTCTCGTGTACGAATTATTAACAGGATCTCCCCCGGATTTGCACCGTATCGTCTCCTTGAGCACCTTGAGACCGGATCTGCCCGCGGACGTTGAAAAGGTGGTTCTAAAAGCGTTGTCAGAAAAACCGGAAGATCGTTTTCAATCCGTAGAGACTTTTCAATCAGCTTTAGAAGCAGCCTTTCGTGTTTCGACAGTCACTGATCCAAACGCAGCACAAGCAATACCTGTGGTAGCAGCACCAGTGAAAAAGAAGGGTAATGGATGGGTCATTACACTCATCACTTTTTTGATCTTATTGGTTGTTAGTGCCATACTTTATTTCACGGTGTTTAGCGGCGAAGATGAACCTACACACCAGAAACACCAGGAGAGATAACCAAGCGCCCCTGCTACGCAACCACCAACTCAAGCGCCTGCTGAACCAGATTTACCAGCAGCATCGCCGGATAGGCCTGGGATTCAATTACCTGATCTTGAGGATATTAAAGAGTGGCCTATTTGTAAATGCGGTTGAAATTCCTGTTGCAATGGCCATGGTCGGTATCATATTGAGTAAAAAGGGAAAAAGGAAAGAATGAGGAACTTATATAACCCATCTTATTCCTTACTTTGGAATTTACTTGTATGACTAATGAGTGCCTGTCAATAGTGCCTCGATGAGACGGTGATTTCGGAGTTAATAAAAAGGTGAGGGATGTATGGCAACTAAACGAAGTATTTTTCAGACTTTCCAGTCTCACTCATCGACCAAACACGTCTCCGAACCGGGAACATGTCTTTACACACGTATGGATCACAGTCGAAAAGCTACTTCCATCGAAATGACTGCGCTATTGACGCGGACTATCCCCGCCATGGAAAAAGTTCATGAGGAATCCCTCCTCCACAGAATCGGTCATTGCATGCCGCATCATTTAGAATCTCGTAAAGTATCGATTCTCGCGGCAGCAAGATACCCTACTGATTGGTATTAGTGTTTGTATCGATAATATTAACAATATCGGCCTGTACAAACGTGTCTCCGCCACCGGTAAGTCAAGCAACCGCGACCCGCCTGTCACAGCCAACAATGCCCGTGCTTCCCACTGAAACCCCAAATCCCAGTCCAACACCGCTCCTGCCTGAAGAATTGCTCGAGGTAAGGATCCCTGATCCAACAGCAACCCCCGGGTCAATTAATCGCGCGGTCGACAACGGTCACAGAGAATATCGGGGTCGAAAATTTACGCTTCCTGGGTTTGTTCGTTGCTGATTGGCTCAATCTGGGCATATCAGCGCTATTTATTTTGTTCGCGTACTTCCTGGCCTTCTGGGTCAGCAAATATTTATTAAATTACATTAGAAAGCGGACTTCAAGCCAGTTTGGCAATGAATCGGTTAAGAAAATCGGGGCGAACCTCAGATGGTTGATCATTATTACCGGTCATCCGTTTTGCGATCAACAGGCTGCAATTTATTAAGTGTTGGTGTCAAGACGTTTTTCGATGATGTTATTTTTGTTTTTGGTATGTATTTTGCCATCATCGTCATTATCAACCTGGTTGAGGTAGGAACAGAATGGGTCCAGTCCAACTGGATCCACGAAGACAGACGCGAGCAGTTTGATCCAATCGTGATCATCATTAACCGCTTTAGCAGGATCGTGATCGTTATCGTTGGTGTCACAATTCTATTGTCGAATTTTGGAATAAATGTTGCTGTGCTAACCGCCACGCTTGGCATTGGCGGTTTTGCCATTTCGCTGGCTGCGAAAGATACCATCGCTGACGCGATCGCGGGCGTCATTATTCTCGTTAGATCAACCATTTCGTGTTGGTGACAGGATTGAGATCCAATTTCTGGGTACCTGGGGGGATGTGGAAGACATCGGTTTGCGCACAACGAAAATTCGCACGCGCGATAACCGCATGGTAATCATCCCGAACTCATCCATCGGAAACAACCAAATCGTTAACTACACCTATCCGGATCCTCGCTACCGTGTGCAAACACATGTGGATATCGCCTATGGAACAGATGTGGAAATGGTTCGTGCGCTACTGATTGATACCGTAAGCCATGTTGATGGTATCCTGGAAGATAAACCAGTTGATGCATTGTATTTTGATATGACGGGTCCCGCGATGAGGTTCCGTGTTCGCTGGTGGATTGAATCCTATATGGATGCGCGTGTCATCTTGGACAGAGTACACACAGCAATCCAGCATGCGCTGGATGAGGCAGGGATTGACTCTCCTCATTTTGCAGATAACGTCAATCTGATCATGGAGGATGAAACGACGCAGAGGCTCTCAAAAGCCCTTAAGCCGTTGGGAAAAAAGCAAGACAATTAAACGAAAGTTAATAGCCATTTTAAGTGTAATATAAGATAATCTTCGCGAGTCTTGCATTGTGAAAATTAAACGTCATTCCATTTTTCATAAAAAAATCAATTTGAGCCAAAAAATGGAGAATTCAACACTGCCCCCAACAAACGATAATCGAAGACCAGGTCGATTTTCCAGGTTTATTGCCGGAAAATCGATCCACCAACTATTAGAAATAATTTCCGCAATTATTTTATCTTTAGCGACAGTGGCATCCGCCTGGTCTGCTTACCAATCCGCCAGCTGGAATAGTGTCGAACGGAGTCTGGCCAGACAAGCAACAAACACAAGGACTGAGTCCATCCGAAAATCCACTACAGCCATGCAATACACGGTCATTGATGTGAGCATGTTTTTGGAATACGCCCACGCTTACAGCTTGGGTAATGATCTTTTAACTGATTTCCTTTATCAACGTTTCACACCCCAATTGAAAACCGCGGTTGATGCGTGGGTGGCATTAAAACCACTAAGTAATGAGAACGCACCTTCCTCCCCATTCATGATGCCGGAATATCGCTCTCCGCTTCAGATTGAATCAGAGGAGTTGTTATTGATATCAGAAGAAAAATTGGTCGAGGCAGGCAAAGCTTCTGAAAATTCTGATAACTATGCGTTATTTACAGTAATATTTGCATCCGTTCTTTTCTTTGCCGGCATCATCTCGAAATTTGAATCCGATAAAAATTCAAATTGCGTTACTCATTTTAGCCAGTTCTAACCTTCTTAACGGCATAATTATTGTACTTACTTCTCCAATTTCATAGAATAAAAACTCATTGCTTAAAGATTTTCATTTTGAATTGGTTTCGTAACCAGTCACACCTACAATGATTGGATTAATATTCCTGTAATATCTGTACTTGGATAATCAACTATTCGTGGTTTTTAACTTACATCTGAATCCATGGCTTTGATTTTTTAGCCAGGTTTATTGACCAGAATGGGACTGTCCATACCGTGCCTTTTCTTAATAAATATTGTGCAAGGGGTGTGCTGCGGAAAAATGCCTGACTTGGTCAACGAGATGACCTAATGATTCCCTGCTAAAATAACAAAGAGTAGTCAAAGTGTGGAGGATACCCTGCTCATATTAATTAGAGCATATTGTCACTTAGCGGGTATTCATTTGTTTATTTAGATTTTAAAATTTTACCAAAACTGTTGAGGCACAATCCAAATTCTTATGAAGAAATATAACCCTGACCCAATGATTTGGTTTTGAGTTCCACCAACAATTTTGGTAAAATGAAAATTCTATAGGTCAACTGACAAATGCAAAAACCCAAAAACATCAATCGTTACAAAAGAATTTTGTTGATATTGATGGGTATAGGTTTAACTACCTCTTTATTCCTTTGGATAAAAGCGCGTGTTAAACAACAACAGAATAAAAAACAAGCGATTATTAATCCATTCAAATATTCGGTAACCGGACTGAGTGACGCAGAAGTTGCCGAGCGCCGATCTGATACCCGCGTTAAAGCACGTTTGTTGGCAGAACAGCAGGAACAGATCCTTCAGGGAAGACGAAGAATCTTTTCCATCTTCAACGTGACAATGCTTATTTTAGCTGTCTCACAGTTGATCATGAAAGATATATGGGGGGCTTTGGGAACGTTAGGCGCGTTACTATTGAATATTTCAATTAGTATAATCCAACAGGCGCGATCAGCACGCGAGGTTGGAAAACTGCTCTCTATGACACGCCCACGGGCTACAGTTATTCGCAATAGTGTGTTGAAAACAATTGATCAGGATGACATCGTGCTGGGTGATGTGCTGGTTGTAGGTAAAGGGGATGAGTTTTTCGCCCAAGGGGTCATACTTGAGTCCTCTAATTTAAAAGTTGATGAATCACACATTGTTCCTGATGGCGGCCATGTCACGAAAGGTGTCGATGACCCGGTTTACCCCGGTACGTTTTGTGAAGGGGGTTGGTCAGCCTATCGTGTTGATTATTATCCCGAGGACATTGGCAGAGATGAAATTAGTGTAGCGGCTACGCCAATATCTGACATTCAAACACCATTACAGAAAACCATCCGTTCGTTGTTGGTGGGATTATTGGTGATTGCCGGGATTTTCTATGGCATTATTCTGTTGGACCTGTTACGCCTGGATGTCTTTTCACCCGAATTATTAACCATGTATCGCCAGGTCATGTCGATCATTTTTTCGATTGCCCCAGCAGGGTTAATCTTCATGATCGTGGTCAATTATGCTGTTGGCAGCGCGAACATCGCCAAATCTGGCGCTTTAGTTAGAAATAGCCTGGCGATTGAATCATTGGCTCAAGTCACAAGCATGTGCATTATACGGCGTGACAGCACGGATGCAATAAGTTTTAAAATTGAAATGTTGTTAACCTCTGATGGAGAGCAGGTATTTACTGAGAGTCGGACCAGACAACTGCTGGGAAATTATGCTCATAGCGCCCGGGACGTACAATACCCGCTTTCTATCTTTAGAGAGTCTCTTGATGGGGAAGACCGTCCAGTTGACCAACAAGCGCGTTACATTTCTCTTTTAGGCTGGGAGGCAGTAACATTCTTATCGGAGGACATGCTTGGAACTTATGTAATAGGCGAACCTCAGTTCCTGGAGCCTTACCTGGTAAAGCAGGAAGTCGAAACACCGGACGCCCCCCTTTCAGCGCAGAAGGATAAAACTGATACGAAATTCTTCACACGGGTTTCCAACCTGTTTAAGAAAAGAAAGCAAAATGACAAGGAGCAGTTACAAGAGAATATCACCAGTGATGAAAAAATGCAGAGACAATCTGAGCCTCGGGATTTAGAGATTACCCCTGCAATAGAGTCAGAAGACAAACCAAATGACCGCTCACTCATAAAGCGAATATCTGGTCTGTTCAAGAAAAACAAGGCTGAAGAGCTGATTAGCGAAATCCCAGATGCCTCAGAAAACACAGGCGAGGTCTTACGCTTATTATTTGCCTATTCACCCAAAAAACAAAAGTTATTTAGCCAAGACCTAACACCAGTTTGCCCGAAAGAATTGACTCCAATTTGCAGCCTGGTACTTGTGAAAGAAGCGCGCCCGGAGATGCAAAACGCGGTTGACCAGTTGTTGGCCGCGGGCGCATCCATTAAAGTATTGACTACCGAGGAACCTGAAGTCGCGGTTTCTTTAGCCAACGAACTGGGCTTGATCGATGACGAATCCCATGGTGTTGATCATATTAGCGGAGCGGATTTTTCTCAGGTATTGGCTGAGCGTGGTTTGGAAATTCTGAAGACGAACACGATTTTCGCGCAACTAAGCTCTGACCAGATGCTGGAAGTGATACGCGGATTGCAAGACCAGGGAGAATTTGTTGCAGTCCGGGGTAACTCAATATCTGACCTTCCGGTCATGTTACAGGCAGATTTGAACATAGCAAGACGAGGGAATAGTCCCAAAGTGTTATCCAAGGCTGACATTATCCTGATGCGAAACTCTCCGGATGCGCTTCCCTCTTTACTTCGAAAAGGTCAGAATATTGTTCAGAGTGTCATCGACATGATGAAACTCAACCTGACAGAAATCGGCTATCTGCTCATTTTATTGATCCTGATGTTCATCACAGGAAATCGCAATTTTCATTTACCAGCCAATACATGGCGGTGTAATAGGGATAATCACGATCGTAATTCCGTCCTTTTTTATCAGCTTGTGGTCAACATCTATCAAGCTCGCCAGGATGAGCATTAAAAGACAACTGAATGAATTCATTATTCCCGCATCCATGACGATTTCCATGTTTATCCTGGCGACCTTTTATGTAGCACGAGGGCGAGGGGTGGAATTGGATTATATACACCAATTGATCACTCATTTGCTGTTGTTCATCGGTTTGCTACTGGTTATTCTTGTTCAACCCCCAACGGGTCTCTTTTCTGTCGATAAAGAACCCCATAATGATTGGCGTCTCACCTGGGTTGTCATTGTCCTTTTTGTTGCCTTTAATCTTTTAACGTTTGTCCCGCTATTCCAAAGGTACTTGCGCGTGCTGCCGCTACAACATCCAATTCATTACTTATTGATCTGGGGTGCGGCATTACTATGGGCATTCATAACGATGTTGATATGGCGTTATAGATGGAAGAACTCATTATAAAAAACAACAATTGTGAGAAAATCACAACACACTCGTAAAAACTAAGTATCTGAAGTTATGGAAAACTGACCCCATAACTCGATATCATTTCCCTTTTGGCTTGGCGAGAGTTGGTATTCTGAGGTTTCGCAACTTTTGCCGTTAAGTATAGTAGAAACTACCCACCCAACGGAATGGCGAATAAGGCTAATACAATTGCGACAGACATTATGATCAGGCCGGTTCTCAACGGGTTGACCTGGGTATATTTACCCCACCGATATCCGGTGATGAACAGCATCACAAATGAGACCATATTTGACACTCGAATCGCCAGTAAAGCATTATTATTGAACAGCACAAAAGGAATAAGCGAGGGGAGGACAGCGGATACCGCGACAAATATGTGTGCCACGCCTGCCATGACATCTTCCTTTTTCAGCCCAACTTTATCGTCATGCGTTGGTTTTAAAGCTTGAGAAATCGCGTGATAAAGAAGATCTCTTTTATCAGCGTCAGTGACCGGCTCAAAGATATCTTCAAACTCCTCGGCAATGCTATCAATTCTTTCCTGTTCAGATTGTGCCGCACTGACGTCTCGTAGAAAACGGCCTTGTTCTTCCCTTTCAAAAATCGACAAAACAGCGTAAATAACCCCGTCGATAATCCCCCAGGCAATAACAGCGCCTAATATGGCGATAAGAATTCTGGAGGATGAATTTATGGGTTCTATTGAGGTTGTTGCTGATGAAATCGAAAATATCCGGTAAGCCAGGGTAAACATCAAAACAATCAGAATGCTGAAAAAGGTTTCCGACAATGAATCGATCGGATAGAGATACTTTTCCGTAAAATTTATGATCGGGTTATTTTTTAGGTTTACACCGTGCTCAGGAGGTTGTGACATACATAGATTATACATAATCTCTTGAATTCCTGACCGCAATGTAAATATTTTTGGGGAAACTAATCAATAATTGATGAACGTTGAACTTTAAATATCTGAAACGCAAATATCCAGGCTTTATTGCAGAAATTAAATTCCCGAATAAACTTGTAACAATCGCCAGATTATTATGACTATTGTAGCTATGGCTGCAATCATGTAGAGCTGTCATTAAGTTATGTGAGGCAGATTATATCCATGCTTAATAGTACGGTTTGAGCAATCACCAGTAGAATAAAGAAGACAGATTATTTCCAATTCATCTTTCGCGTGTAGAGTTCCTTCCTTCTTTTCAAGGAGCGCGTATGTCACAAAAAATTGTGGTGGATACCCGGAACGTTTCCAGGCATTTTGGACAGATCCGTGCCGTTGATGACGTGAGCATCGCAATCCAGCAAGGTGAAATCTACGGCTTGCTCGGGCCGAATGGTTCCGGCAAAACGACCCTTATCCGGCTTATCCTCGGTCTGTTGCGTCCTACATCCGGCAGCATCCGGTTATTGGACGTAGAGATGCCCGATAAAAAAGTGCTTAGCCAGGTGGGTTATATGACACAGGCAAGCGCATTGTATGAAGAATTGACCATCCGTGAAAATATCAACTTCTTCGCGGAGATTTATGGTCATTGTGACACGAGATGGATCAATGAAATCATCGACCTTGTGGACCTGGGAGACCGCGCCAGGAGCCCTGTGCGCACGCTGTCAGGGGGTATGCGGCAACGCACCTCACTTGCGTGTGCCATGGCACACCGGCCTCAACTGCTGCTCCTGGATGAACCGACGGTGGGTGTGGATCCACAGCTTCGTGCTACTTTCTGGTCTTATTTCCATAATTTGGCAGAAAGCGGGATTACCCTTATCATCTCCAGTCATGTGATGGACGAAGCCGAGCGTTGTGACCGTTTGGGATTCCTGCGGCAGGGGAGGCTGCTGGCTGAGGGTTCAGCTGAGGAACTTCGCCAAACAAAAGGCACCGCCACCCTGGAAGAGGCTTTTCTGAAGTTTGCCTCCAACGACTCGCAAGGAGGTGTTTCATGAACTCCAGGCGCATTTTCACGATCGCCATTCGTGTCATTAGGCAGGTGCTGCGGGACCGGCGTACTGTTGCCCTCCTTTTGCTCGGTCCAATGTTAGTGTTAACTTTAGGCGCGATATTGTTCCGTGCGGACCCGGTTAAAATCCCCCTGGGGATTGTTAATGAAGACCAGGGGATAACCTTGCCAACTGCTGGATCGATCAGCCTTGGCAGCCATATCCAGCAAGAACTATCGATGGGTGACACACTGGAAATCATAGAAATTTCAGGAATTGAAATCATCGACCGTTTGAGTGACGGGACAGTCCAGGCGGTTATCGTTTTTCCCGAGGATTTTACTGCTGGTTTCGTAAAAGAGCGAAGTGTGGTTTTGGATCTTCATCTCGAGGGTTCGAACCCAACCCGCAATGCCGCCATCACCGGTCAGGTAGCCCAGGCCACCACAAAAGCTCTGGCTACTCTGGCAGGCTCAAGTCTGGGCGCTGTAGCTACCGATGACGGGAGTATCCCACAGCCGATAACCATCGAGACCAGCTACCTGTTTGGCGGTGAGGAGTTCGATATGATGGATTACATAGCGCCAGTGTATATAGCACTATTGGCGATGTTCTTTGTATTCCTCCTCGCCTGCGTAGCTTTTCTTCGTGAACGTTCTCAGGGAACAATGGAACGCCTGGCAGCCTCACCGGCCACCCGGGCAGAAATCGTACAAGGGTACATGTTCGGTCTGGGAATTTTTGCCCTCATCCAGGTAGCAGTCATTTTATTCTTCACAGTCTGGGTACTGAACATTCATTACCGCGGCAGCCTGGCTTTGTTGTTCCTCGTGATTGCTCTGCTGGCGGTTATGGGGGTTAATTTGGGGATTTTAGCCTCAGCATTCGCGCGTACCGAATTCCAGGTGCTGCAATTCATACCGCTGATCATACTCCCGCAGGCGCTGCTTTCTGGCACCATCTGGCCGGTCTCCGACATGCCGGCGTACTTGAGACCAATTGCTTATACCATGCCACTTTATTATGCCAATTCAGCGCTACGCGATGTAATGATTAAGGGTTGGGGTTTGGCAGAGATCTGGCCGTATTTATTGATACTGCTCGGTTTCACCCTTGTATTTCTTATCCTTAGTATCTTAATGATGCGCCGGGAGGTAAATTAATCGATTCGATTGAAAACGGGGATTGAGCCGAAATCCGAAACGCGTGAAACTGAAGCGCCCAGCGTAAGGTGATTGGGTGTGAGCGTCGAACTATTGAAATTTATTAAATATTCTAAAAACAAAAAGGTTAACCAGGTGTGGTCAGTAAAAATCGATGCAATTAAGGAATCAGCATTTTGTTTTTCAAGAATAACCGAAATCGCAACATAACTTACATTCTTAAACGGTAACCTACACCAGGTTCGGTGTGGATGTAGGTAGGTCTTGATGGATCAGGCTCAATTTTGTGGCGTAGATTGCTGATATTTACTCTTAATATGTGTAGATCATCATATCCTACTCCCCAAACTTTATGCAGCAGCTGCCGGTTGGTAAGCACTTTCCCCGCTGATATGACTAGCTCCCGTAGAATATCATATTCAGTTGGTGTCAGTTGTATTTCTTTGTCATTCGCGGTAACTAAACGGTTGGCGAGGTCAACGGTTAGATCTCCGATTGAAACAATCGGCATTGAAGATTCGGTGGGCTGGCGGCGCATGACGGTTCTTATCCTGGCTAGCAGTTCACCCATCCCGAATGGTTTGGTTAAATAATCGTCTGCTCCTGCATCAAGAGCAGCAATTTTATCCTCCTCCTGTTCACGAACTGACAAAATGATGACCGGCACTTTCGACCACTCCCGCAATCGACGAGTGACTTCTACCCCATCCATGTCGGGTAAGCCTAAATCCAAGATCATCAAGTCTGGTCGTTCAAATACAAGTGCCTGCAATGCTCCTTGACCGGTAGTTGCGACACTAACGATCAATCCCTGGCCATTTAATGCTACGCGTAAGAACCGTTGGATCGCGATTTCATCATCCACCACCAGAACTTTCAGACCAACAATGCTCATTTTACTGATCCCTTTGGGAGATTTACGGTAATTGTTGTTCCTCCACCTGGACGATTACTTGCTGTTATAGATCCACCATGTACTTCAACGATTCCTTTGCATATCGATAGCCCAAGTCCAGTTCCATTAATATTCTCAGGGTGGGAGACTCGGTAAAACTTATCAAATACTCGCTCTAAGTCATTAACAGGAATACCAATACCCCGATCAGAAATTTTAATACTTACATCGAAATCAGTTTGGCTTACGATGATTTCAATTGGGGTATCTTTGGGTGAATACTTTACAGCATTATCTATTACATTGACTAAAACCTGCCCGAATAGAGAAAAATCCAAAGATATGAGTGGAAGGTTTTCAGGAATTTTCACCCTTATTGGTGTTTTTCCGATTCGTTCATCAAGCTGATCTAGAGCAGCTCCGATTGCGTCCTGGATATCACAAGGCTCACACCTGAGGTGAATTGCACCTGCCTCCAAACGGGTCATATTTAATAAGTTGCCAACAAGACGGTTTAGTCTCACTGCTTCTCCATAAGCAGTCTCAAGAAGACTTGTGCGATCCTCATGGCTTATTGAAAGAGAATCATCACGCAAACTACTTAGAGCGCCGGTAATACTAACCAGCGGTGTGCGCAGATCGTGCGAAATTGAATTCAGCAAGGCTGTTTGTAGTTTTTCGGTGGCTTGAAGGAGGTCTGCCTGACGGGCTTGTTCAGCGAGACTTGCCCGCTCTACTGCCAAGGCTGCCTGATGAGAAAACGCAATTAAGGTCTGTCTCTGTTCGGGGGTGAGTAGTTTTCCGCTCTCTTGTGGATGGATACTGAGCACACCAATTTTACCAAGTGCTGTTCTCAAAGGCTGACATCTCACAGTAGCAGCCGGCAGCGTTTCAGTTCCGAGACCAGCAGGCTGATCATGATCAAAAGACCAAGTAGCAACCGCCATTTCGTTTTCATCTGGATAATAACCAGGACTGGTTGCGTAAACCTTTAATTGCCCGCGTTCTGGAATAAAAACGGCAACGTCTCGTCCAAAAACCTGGCTGATGTGCGAAATAATGATTTCGGTCACCTGGGGTAGGTCAGAGGCAGAGGTCAGATCACGCCCAAGTGTGTACAAGGCGGACGTATGTGCCTCGCGTTGAATGGCAGCCTCAGCTTGTTCACGTGTCCGCGCTGTAAGAGTACTTACGACCAAACTGACAAGGAACAATCCAATAAATGTAAGAATGTATTGTGTATCGGTTACTGCAAAAGTTAAATAAGGCGGCACGAGAAAAAAATCAAATGCAAGAACACCAAGAATTGAGGTTACCAGGGCAGGTCCACGGCCTAAGAATATTGCAGCGACCACAGTACTCACCAGATACAACATTACCAGGTTGGCAGGTTCAATATTTCCTTTGATGAAATGTCCAATTAGCGTTGTGAGTATCACCAGCCCCAATCCTAAAAAATATCGCCAGTAGGGTTGATGAGGTCTCAGATCCTGAGAAAGTCTTGTCGAGTTGGTTTCTGGTTGAGCGTTAATCACGTATACATCAATGTCGCCACTCGCATAAATTAATTGGTTTACAACCGATCCATTGATGAACTCTTTCCAGCGTGGCTGTACGGGTTTTCCAACCACAATTTTGGTTATATTATGTTTTTTAGCATACGCTAACACAGCTTCCGGAATGGATCGTCCAGTTAAGGTCCGGATCTTTGCTCCTAATTCCTCTGCAAGCTGCAGCGTTCTGTCGATGCGTTCGAGGTCGGCCTGGTTAAGTTCTGGTTTAGAGGATATGTTCACATGGACAGCAAACCATTCAGCATTCAACTCATCTGAGAGGCGACGTGTTGTACGCACAAGTTTTTCGGATAGGGGACTTTGGCTGATGCAGACCAATAAACGCTCAGATGCAGGCCAGGGACCGGGAATGGCCCGCGTGCGCATATAAGTGCGCATCTGATTGTCCACTCTCTCTGCTGCCCGCCTTAATGACAATTCACGTAATGCGGAGAGATTACCCTTGCGGAAAAATTTTTCAATTGCCCTTTTTGCTTGTTCAGGGACATAAACTTTTCCCTCTTGAAGCCGTGTGAGAAGTTCATCAGGAGGCAAATCGATAACCTCAATTTCAGAAGCATCATCTATTACACTGTCCGGGACTGTCTCCCGTACCACTAAACCAGTTACCCGGGCGACCACATCATTTAGACTCTCGAGGTGTTGGATGTTGAGAGTTGTATACACATCGATTCCAGCTGAAAGGATATCTTCAACATCAAGATATCGCTTGGGGTGTCGTGAACCTGGCGCATTGGTATGGGCAAACTCATCAATTAATACAAGATCAGGTTTGCGTTCGATAATTTCGTCGGTATAAAGTTCCTGTAGTTTTATGTCATGGTAGTCAATTTGCCGCCGGGGTAAAACTTCTAAACCGTGAACCATCGCATCTGTGTCTGCTCGACCATGGGTTTCAACATAACCGATTACTACATCCACGCCTTGTATCTTCCGTTGGTGTGCTGCTTCAAGCATGGCGTATGTTTTCCCGACTCCAGCAGCGTAGCCCAGGAATATTTTTAATTTGCCGCGGGAAGGATCGTCTGCTTGTACGTTTTTCAACAACTCGTCGGGATCAGGCCGTGAATTCATTTGTGGTTATTTTAACCTATCCAAGGCAAGATTTAACAACAAGACGTTGACCCGGAATTCACCCAATAGACCAAATTGAGGGCGCTCAGTATATTTATCAACAAGTGCAACAAGTTGAGTTTCGCTCATACCGCGGGAGAGGGCTATACGCGGAACCTGGAAATAAGCGGCTGAAACACAGATGTGCGGATCCAGTCCTGATGCTGATGCAGTGACTAAGTTAACAGGAATTTGTTTTGTGTTTGAAGGGTCAGCATTTTGCAAGAGACTTACACGGTCTTGAACAGAATCGATTAATGATTGAGAAAGAGGACCGAGATTTGAGCCCAAAGATCCAGTTAAGGATTCCTGATCAAAGGCATTATAAGGTGTACCATAGGTGGATGAGGGTCTCCCCCAGAAATACTGATCACTGACAAAATTCTGTCCAATGAGTTTTGACCCTACGTAAGTTTCATTTTGTATAATAAGGCTTCCGTTTGATTGATTCTGGAAAAAAGCCTGTGAAAGCCCGGTCACAATAAGGGGATAAATGACACCAGTTACTATGGCAAGTAAAATGAAAAGTGTGAAAATCGGACGAATCTGATTTTTCATGAGCTGAATACACCGGATGTAAAAGTAATGACCCACGCCATGGACCCAATAAATATCCAGGGTTGTGCTACGATCGGAATATGAAATGAGTTTGGAGTTATTGCGACAATAAAAAATGCAAGTGTTATCAGTACCCCCACCCAGTTATCAAGATCTAGATTTTTCTTCACAATTTCTCCTTTACTTATCTTAATAATGTAAGCATCATGTCGATAACCTTAATACCGGCAAAAGGCGCAATCAAACCGCCACCGCCATAGATAATGAGGTTGTCACGCAGTAATTGGGCTGCCGGTTTTGGTTTATAAGGAACACCTTTGAGAGCCAGGGGGATGAGCGCGATGATAATAACGGCATTAAAGATCACCGCGGAGAGAATCGCGCTCTCAGGAGTAGCCAGGTGCATGAAATTCAGTGAGCCAAGAATTGGGTAGGTGCTGGAAAATGCTGCCGGGATGATGACGAAATATTTGCTCACATCATTGGCAATACTAAATGTTGTAAGTGAACCGCGTGTCATTAACAGCTGTTTACCAATCTCGACGATTTCAATAAGTTTGGTTGGGTTGCTGTCAAGGTCCACCATGTTTGCAGCTTCACGCGCGGGTTGTGTACCGGAATTCATCGCTACTGCCACATCCGCCTGGGCGAGGGCAGGTGCATCATTGGTACCATCACCAGTCATGGCGACCAAACGCCCTCCAGCCTGGTATTCACGGATCAGATTTAACTTGGTTTCGGGTGTTGCTTGAGCCAGGAAATCATCGACTCCGGCCTCTGCAGCAATTGCTGCCGCAGTGAGGGGGTTATCGCCGGTGATCATTACGGTTTTGATGCCCATCTTGCGTAATTGCATGAAGCGTTCTTTGATTCCCCCTTTGACAATGTCCTTGAGGTGAATAACTCCCAGGGCGTCTCCGTTTTGAGCAACGACCAGCGGAGTGCCACCACTATTTGCGATATTTTCTACAGCAGGGAGAAGGTCTACGGGTACGCTTTTCCCGTTTTCCTTGATCAGTGTAATCATCGTGTCTGGAGCACCTTTCCGTATCCTGGTGCCATTAAAATCTACGCCTGAAATACGTGTCTGGGCAGTAAATGGTATGAAATGCATTCCTCCAGGCGCTTTTTCACTTGAACCCATTGTCTGGCCACGAAACCCAAATAATTCCTTGGCCAGTACAACGATGGAACGGCCTTCAGGGGTTTCATCTACCAATGATGCTAATTGAGCTGCTTCCGCGAGATCTCGCATCGTCGTTCCGCCGACCGGTATAAAAGCTACTGCCTGACGATTTCCCAGCGTGATAGTGCCGGTTTTATCCAGCATCAGTACATCTACATCTCCGGCTGCTTCAACAGCTCGGCCTGACATTGCGATGACATTACGCTGAATAAGACGATCCATCCCTGCGATGCCAATTGCTGAAAGTAAGCCGCCAATAGTTGTTGGGATAAGGCAAATTAACAGAGCGATCAGAACAGTTATTGTGATGGGAGATCCTTGCCCGGCAACCCGCACACTAAATTGTGAAAAAGGAAGGAGTGTTATGCACACTACCAGAAAAACGATCGTGAAACTTGAGAGGAGGATACTGAGAGCAATTTCGTTTGGAGTCTTTTGGCGCTTGGCACCCTCAACCAGCGAGATCATTTGGTCTAAAAAACCTTCGCCTGGATTGGTACTTACCCTTACGATTAACCAATCAGAAAGAATGCGTGTTCCGCCGGTCACAGCAGACCGATCCCCTCCAGCTTCACGTACCACCGGAGCTGATTCGCCGGTAACGGCACTTTCATCAACCGAGGCAATGCCAATTACGATCTCACCGTCCGCTGGCAGAATATCACCGGTTTCTACCAGGAAAAGGTCATTTTTGTTTAGGGTGGTGGAAGAGACCAGTTCGATTGTCTTTATTGCGGCTTCGTATGTTGTGACTATGCCTTTTAGACGTTTTGCCGGCGTATCCTGACGCGCCTTACGCAGCGATTCTGCTTGGGCTTTACCACGCCCTTCGGCGAGAGCTTCAGAAAAATTCGCAAATAAAACGGTGAACCATAACCACAGCGCGATTGCACCAATAAACCTGGCTGGTGCTTCTCCTTTTCCTGCCAGAGCCTGTATCCAGAAAAAAGTAGTGAGTAGACTCCCGACTTCCGCAACAAACATAACCGGATTTCGTACCATGTGTTTTGGATGGAGTTTTTTAAAGGCATCCAGGACTGCGCGGCGATAAAGTTTTTTATCCACATTGAAGAGAGAAGTACTATGTTTTCTCATTAGAACAGGATTCCTGTACCCAGTAGTAGCTGTTGAACTATAGGTCCAAGGGCCAGAGCGGGTAGGTAGCTGAGCGCTCCAACAACGATAATCACACCAATTAACCAGAAGATAAATAATGGGGTATGAGTAGGCAAGGTTCCACCAGCTGATGGCGTCTTCTTTTTATTTGACAGCGATCCAGCCATTGCCAGCGCGGGAATAATCAAAGCATAACGGGCTACCAACATCGCTATGCCCAAAGATATGTTGTAGAAGGGGTTGTTTGCTCCTAAACCTGCAAATGCTGAACCATTATTATTTCCAGCTGAAGTAAAGGCATATAAAACTTCACTAAAACCTTGAGGTCCAGCATTGAATATTTGTGAAGTACCTGTTGGGCTCTGAACGCCGATGGCCGTACCGAATAAGACGATCACAACGGGGGTCAGCACAATTAAGGCAGACATTTTCATTTCATAGGTTTCGATTTTCTTACCCAGGTATTCCGGCGTGCGACCGACCATTAATCCAGCTACAAATACAGCGATTACAACAAAGGCAAGCATTCCATACAATCCAGAACCAACCCCCCCGAAGATTACTTCGCCCAGCATCATCATCCACATAGGAACAAGTCCCCCTATTGGGGTAAATGAGCTGTGCATCGCATTTACTGAACCATTGGATGCAGCGGTTGTCACTGTGGACCAAATTGCGGAATTAACGATTCCGAAGCGGGTTTCCTTACCTTCCATATTTCCGGCTGCCTGATCGATACCCATGGATGCGAAAGCGGGATTGCCCTGCGCTTCGGCCCAAATTGATATGGTAACCATGATGACCAGAACGATTGTCATAGCTCCAAGGATGGCCCATCCCTGGCGGGTGTCACCGACCATTTTGCCAAATGAATAAGTCAGAGCTGCCGGGATTAGTAAGATGGAGAGCACCTCTAAAAAATTTGAGAAAGGGGTGGGGTTTTCAAAGGGGTGGGCAGAGTTGACATTAAAAAAGCCGCCGCCATTTGTCCCCAATTGTTTGATGGCAATTTGAGACGCAGCCGGTCCGAGGGGGACGGTTTGAGTCAGTACTCCCTGGGATTGATCCAATGGCTGGATAATCCGCGTATGGTTGGTAGGTTTGAACAACGCCTTGTGAAACAAGTAGCAATGCTAACACAAGCGCCAAGGGCAATAAGATATAGAGTATCGCTCGGGTTATATCAACCCAAAAATTCCCTACATCCCGAGTATTTTTCCTGGTAATTCCACGGATTAAGGCAATCAATACAGCCATACCGGTAGCCGCAGAGAGAAAATTTTGGACACCCATGCCAAGTGTTTGGGATAAATAGCTGAGTGTTGTTTCCCCGCCATAGCTTTGCCAGTTGGTATTGGTTGTAAAGCTTACTGCCGCGTTGAATGCCTGGTCTGGTGAGAGATTCTCAAATCCCATTGGATTAAGGGGTAAGAAATGCTGGACTCTGAGAAGCAAATAGAGAAAGAGTAAACCGATAAAGTTGAACGATAAAACTGCAAATGCATATGACTTCCAATTCATTTCAGCGTTTGATGTGATTCCAGCAATACGATAAAAAAGTTTTTCAACTGGCGAAAAGGTTGGAGTAAGAAAATTGCGTTCACCCTGGAAGACACGAGCCATGTATATACCTAATGGTTTTACCAGTACAAGTAACACGATTAAATAAAGCGGAAATTGAAGCCAGCTGGTCATGCTCATCCGAACCACTCCGGCTTGATAAGCGTAACAAATAAATAGATCAATAAGACTATCGAAATAATGCCAGTGAGAATGGTAAGAAGATTCATATCAATCCCTGTTTAATGAAAAACATAACTGCACAAATCCCCCCATCAATAGAAAAAAACCGATTACCAACGCGATTATCAAAAGGTCAGTCATTATTCTCCTGTTATTCGTTTATTTAATTTACTTCTTAGTGGATAAAGAACTCAGCAAGAAAAGAACGAGATGGGTCAAGAAAGCGTCAAGATTCGCGTTGAGAATTACGAATATTATAAAAATCCGCCCTTTTGGACGGATAAATTTACCCCGAAGGATACGTGTGCCCCGCAGGGGTACCTGTGCCCCGCAGGGGTACGTGTGCCCCTAAGGAGTATTCGCTTGCTCTCCCTAGGACATAGGGACAAAGAGACGGTCGGTCCTGGGAACCACGTCCCTTGTGGGTACTTCGTGATCTCCGGGTTACAATTTGCCACGAGGTGGTGTGAGGTTAGATCCTGTATCCGTGCGATTTGATTGCTAGGCTAAGTAAATCAACAAAACAAACAGATTTTGATTATTGTTTACCATACACGCTGATGTCGTTGATTGATGTTCATTAAGCAGCCTGGAAAGATGGTTTGTCAATTCCCATGCTATCTTTTTAGAAATAGAAAATGATTAATTGATTATTAATTCTTGTTTTAATGAAACCTAACACGGACGATCGAGTCCAATTCAATTATCTGTCTGATAATAATTTTCAGGGGATTTGGAAATCTATGTGGTCATATTTTTCAGATCAAACATCCTCTAATGTCGGTGAGATCCTAATTGTTCTAAAATAATCAATGATTCGCTTTCTCAAAGCAATGATTCTGGTTTTCACAGGCTTGATCCTGAGAACCAGCAGTATGGTTACTAATAATCCCATCGCCAAAGGGCGGGCGATATTGCCGCTGAGGGTACTGAGCGATCCTTTGACAGCCAAAGCATAATGTAGAACGGCAACACCGCCAATCAAATAGACCAATTTATGTAATCTTGACCAGTTTTTACCGAGGCGTTTCATCCAATATTTGAAGGATGTGACGGCCAGGGCTGTTAACATTATTCCAGCCAACGCGCCGAAGATAATAAAGGGTTTTTGAGTGGTTAGAAGGTAAATCTGCCTGAAATTAAAACCATAATCAACCGCAAAGAAAGTGATGAAGTGCAAAGCAAAATAGAAGAAGGTATAAAGACCCAGGGCCCGGCGGTGTTTGGAAAGCTTTTTCCAACCCGAAATGGTGACTATTGGCGTAATAGCGAGTGTAACCACCAGCAAGTTTAAAGCGGCGCGGCCAAAGAATTGTTCGATAAACTGGATTGGGTTTACCGTCAGTTGATGCATGAAAAATTTAGCAGATTATTTCTACAATCGGCAGCAGCCCGATGATGTGGATTCCGATGCGCAGCCAGGGCAGTGAAAAGAAGCGAGCAGCGGAAGATTGGGTAAAAAGAGGAATGGCAGTTGTTTTCATGACTTCCTCAATAATTCTCTTTTAGATCCATACCCTCATACAGGTAAGATACCTGTTCGGCATACCCGTTAAACATGAGGGTGTCGCGGCGGCTGTACTCGCCAATTCTTCGTTCAGAGGCTTGACTCCAACGGGGATGATCTACCTGTGGATTTACGTTAGCGTAAAAACCATACTCATTTGGGGCGATCGTGGACCACATGGTCGCAGGTTTTTTGTCAGTCAGTTCAATTTTAATCACAGCTTTGATGGATTTAAAGCCGTATTTCCAGGGCACAACCAGCCTGATGCCGCCACCGCTTTGGGCGGGGAGTTCTCCGCCATATAAACCGGTGGCGAGGAGAGTCAGGTCGTTCATAGCTTCATCAAGCCGCAGTCCTTCCTGGTAAGGCCAGGGATAGCTGGACTGTTTTTGTCCGGGCATGTCTTCAGGTTTATAGATGGTTTCGAAACGCACATACTTGGCATCCGAAGTGGGTTCAATGTCTGAAATTAATTTTGAAAGTGGAAAACCCACCCATGGGATGACCATACTCCAGCCCTCGACACAGCGCAGACGATAAACGCGTTCTTCGGGCTGATATTTCTTGACCAGGTCATCGACGCTGTATTTTCCGGGATTATTGACCATACCGGAGATTTCCACATCCCAGGGTGAGGTTCTAAAATCCTTTGCCAGGGAGGCTACCCCTTGTTTATCCGTTGTGAATTCATAGTAATTATTGTAATTGGTGATTTCCTCGAAAGTATTGGGTATATCCCCGGTGGTGTTGGACGGTTGGGTTCCTATGTTGGTCCCGGACGGTGTGTTTTTTACAGGCGCTACATTGCAAGCCACCAGAGCGAAGCTACCGGCGATGACACTTGCTGCCTTCATAAAGTCCCGTCTGGTTAGATAAACCTGTTTCGGGGTGATTTCTGATGAGGGTATTACTGGTATTTTCATGATTGCTCCTTGTTAATTTACTTTCTCGGTTAGAAGTGACACGATCGCGTCTTCGGTTTCTTGATATTTACCTTCACCAATATGCATATAACGGATGTGCCCGCGTTTGTCGATCAGATATAAGGTAGGCCAATAATGAGTGTCGTAGGCTTTCCAGGTCGCTCCGAGGTTGTCTTCTGCGACAGCGAAGGGGATTTTTAAGTCAAGGATAGCTTGTTGTAAATTTGAAAGCACTGATTCGTGGTCAAATTCTGGATAATGGTTGCCAATTATCACCAATCCTTCTGATGAATACTTGTTATGCCATTCAATCAAGTAGGGCATCACGTTACGGCAGTTAATGCAGCCATAAGTCCACATTTCAATGATAACAACCTTGCCTTGCAAGTCTGCCAGTTTTAATGGGGTGGGAGTGTTAATCCAAACGGTGTTGGTCAATTCCGGAGCTGGACCGAGGTCTTCTAATTTCACTAATGAAGAATTCTCAGTCGGTTTTTTACCTGGGGCGCAAGCGGTTAGAAGTAAAAAACTTATAAAAATGAGTGAAATGATTGATCGCATAACCATATCTCCTTATCGATATGATTATGTTAATCAACAATGATTACGTAATTCTTAACTAATGAGGAATAAAAGATTAACGCTTTGGCAATGTAATTGTGAAAGTGGTACCCTTAAGGTGCTCACTCTGAACGCTTATTTCACCTTTATGCGCTTCGACCACCCCTTTGGCGATGGCTAACCCCAAACCTGCACCGCCGCTGACACGATTTCGGGATTTGTCTCCCCGGTAAAAACGCTCAAAAACATGGGGAATGTCTTCAGGTAAAATGCCCTCGCCGGAATCCCTGATGCAGACGGTTACCCTATCCTTGATGATTTTTGCAGTCAGGTTAATCTCGCCGTTTGCGGGTGTATAACGGATGGCATTACTAACTAAATTGTTGAATGCGCGCCCCATCCAGAGCACGTCCATGGAAAGCGGATCCACACCTTCATCGGCTGAACCGCAGAGCTTCACGCCTTTTTGAGCAGCCAAACCCGAAAAGCTCTCAAGTGTGTCAGATATGAGGTCACTGATTGAGGCAGGTTCCAGGTGTAGCGGCATCCCGCCGGAATCCAATTGGGAAATTTGAAAGAGGTCATCGATCAGGAATGAAAGGGTGTCGACGTGTTTTTTGGCCTGGGAAAGATAGTCCTGGATTTCTTTTGGATCTGTGACTACTCCGTCAGCAAGCGCTTCAATTAATAACCGTATAGATGAAAGGGGAGTGCGCAGGTCATGACCAGCCCACGCGACCAGATCATGGCGCAGGTTTTCAAGTTCTTTTTGTTTTTGATCAGCACTTTGTAATTGCTGAGCCATTTTGTTAAAGGATGCGGCAAGAGAAGCAATTTCATCATTTCCGGGAATATCCGCCCTTGTGGACAAATCTCCATTTTCAACTGAATGCGTGGCAGATTCAAGACGCGAGATACGGTCAATTAATGCACTGGAGAAAAAACTACCCAGGGCAACCGCGATACCACCGGCAAACAAGAGTAAAACTGTAGCCAATAAAAGATCATGCTTGCTGGCAAACATCAATCTGGCCGTCAGCCAAACATTTAGAAAAGTTAAGAGGCTGGCAATAACATACGATCCAATCAGTACCCAGCGCAGCGATGAAGCAAATTCCAACCAATTGAAGCGGTAAGCGCCGTAGCCAATCGCGATTGAGATGACGGCTGTGATGGCCAGAAATTGAGCCATGTGTTTAAGATCACCAAGGGTAGGGCGCATCAATAAATAAAAAATCACCAAAGAAATCAACAATACAACGGCAATGGTGCTGGCAAAAAATAAAGTACGATTTTGATTTGTTTTCATGGGATCATGGCTCAAATTTGTAACCGACACCCCAGGCCGTCACAAGATGCACCGGGGAGGTGGGATCCAATTCAATTTTTTCCCTCAAGCGCCTGATGTGAACAGTGACGGTGCTTGGGTCAATAAAATCGTGCATCCCCCAGATGCTTTCAAGTAGTTGATCGCGAGAAAAGACCTGCCTGGGATGTGTCACAAGATGGTAGAGCAAATCAAATTCCCTGGCAGTAAGAATAATTTCGCTGCCGTTTGCCGAGACTTCCCTGGTTTGTGGATTAATATTGAGATTGCCAGTCTGAACGATTCTATGAGTTGGCGACTCGGTTTTGGATTGTGTGCGGCGTAAAACCGCCCTGACACGGCTAACCAATTCTTGGGGGCTGAAGGGTTTAACGACATAGTCATCCGCACCAAGTTCAAGACCTGCAATGCGGTCACTTTCTTCACGTCTTGAAGTCAGCAAGATCACAGGTACTTCCGAGCGGTCGCGTATGTTTCTTATTAATGAAAAACCATCCATCCCAGGCAGCATGACATCCAAAATGACCAGATCAGGTAGCATTTTGGCAAAATAATCAAAAGCTGCCAAACCATCTGAAAAGGTGGTTACTTCATAACCAGCACGAGATAAATACAGGCTAATTACTTCACTAATACTGGGTTCATCTTCCACAATTACGATTTGTGTCATGGTTTTCTCAATAAATTTGATTGTATACCAAAAATATTACATAACTCTTAACGCTTGTTCATGGTATCGCAAGGTTTTTTTCTTTTTGCGTAACCTTTTGAATTTACACTGAAGTCAATAATATAAAGGAGGTTCAAATGCAAAAGAAAATTCTTGTTTCTCTAATCACAGTATTGTTTGTACTTTCTGCCTGTTCACCGGCAGCTCCCACCCAAAAAGCCATGATGGAAACCCCCACCGATGATATGATGGCTACTCCCACAGCCGACATGATGGGAACTCCTACAGAAGCAATGGACGCCGTAGCCACAGAAGCAATGAGTGGGGATGAAATGATGACACCTGCCTTTTTTGAGGTTTCACTAACCAATGTAAACACCGGTGAATCTTTCAAGATTTCAGATTTTGCAGGAAAAGTTGTATTGGTAGAAAACCTGGCTATGTGGTGCCCCAACTGCAAGAAGCAACAAGAACAGGTAAAGATATTAAATGAGGTATTGGGTATGGATTCTGACTTGATCTCGATCGGTTTTGATGTGGACCCGAATGAGAATGCCGCTGACCTAAAGAAATATACTGACAGCAACGGCTTTGATTGGGTGTATGCAGTGCCCTCTCAAGAAGTCCTTAATGAGATCAGCAAATTGTATCGGAGCTAATTTCTTGAATCCGCCGTCAACACCGATCTTTATCATTGACCGCAAAGGCGGTGTGCATCTGATGCCATTTGGAATCAAAAGTGCAGATGATCTGCAGAAGTTTATTGATCCTTTGCTGGCTGAAGGCATGTAACTAAGAATTGGTTGCATATGGCTGCAGATTGAGCATCTCAATTTGCAGCCATCATTTTCGAAAGGTTTAAATGGATTCAATATTAACTTCAATCGGTTTAGGTTTGCTTGCGAGTGCCAGTCCCTGTATTATTCCGCTTTATCCGGGATATCTCGCTTATTTAAGCGGCGCGGCAGTAGGTGAAGAAAGAAAAGGCCGCTATTTTCTGGGTTTCTTTGTGTTGGCTGGGGTGTTAACGATGATGTTGACCCTTGGGTTTATCATCGCGTTATTATCAATATCTATTGGTAGCGCGCTTTCAGTTATCATTCCCATAGCAGATTTGCTTTTGATAACACTGGGAATACTGTTATTGTTTGACAAGAATCCATTTAAAGCGCTACCCCAAATAAAAATCCCAGCATTAAAAAATCCATTTGTAAATGCATTTATTTACGGCTTATTATATGGCCCCATAGCGCTGCCATGTTCGGGTCCGCTGGTGGTGGGGATCTTTGCGATCTCGTTGACAACCACTGAGGCACTCAGCCGGTTAGGTGTATTTTTTTGGTTTGGTATCGGGTTTGGGCTACCATTACTGGCATTATCTCTCATTTCAGGTGCGCTTCAGCGTTCCATCACGCGCTGGCTGGCCCAGCACTCAAGATTGATTAATATCATTGGTGGTGTTCTATTGATAGGAATTGGCATTTATGATTTCCTGCTGAATTTGCCGCTAATTCGATTGATATTGGGATCCTAATTAGTATTGTGAAGAAGGGTTAAGATACTCTTGCCATTGCTAGCCTTGATTGCCGCCGTGGTTGTGAAAATGGTAATGGATTTGTGCGCCTCGGAGAGGTGTTCGCCTGCCCCCCTAGGACATTCGGACGATGCGATGACCAGTCCAGGGAACCACTTATATATAAAAAAAGACACTCGTAAGAGTGTCTATGTTGGTAGCGGGGAGTGGATATCATACCCCGAAGGGGTACGTGTGCCCCGAAGGAGTACCTGTGCCCTGAAGGGGTATTCGAACCACTACTCTATCGAGTACTTCATGATCTCCGGGTTATGAGTTCCACGGATTGGCCACCATAGCATGTAAACCCAATTCCAGTCAATTAAAAGATAATCTATTCTCTCCCCAATAATTCAGAGATGATCATCGAGTTGATCTTTCTGGCAGGTAAAGCAACGCTGATTGCCGCAAAAAGGAACGTAAGTAGTGAGATTCCTCCAATCGTATACCAATCCCATACAGGTGCTAAACCAATTCCAAACATATTAAAACCTTCGATACGTGCGAATAAAACTGCGAAGGCAAAAACACCTCCAAAGATAATGCCTAGCAGTAAAATCAATACTGCTTGAGTGAGCAAATAGATTAATACGGATTTTTTACTGAAGCCTAATGTTCGCAAAATTCCAAAATCATGCCGATGCAGCCATCCCAAACGCCAAAGGATGTTGGTGAGGGTAATGATCGTGGCAATACCAACAAAATTGCCGAGCAAACTTAAATAAGAGATATAGTTCTTTGTATTGTTACCGTAATCATTGGCGCAATCGCCTCTACGAACGATAGAAATCCCCTTAGCCAGTGTTTCTCCTTCATGAAGTTTGCCTCCATCGGGAATGTAATAAACCGAAACATCAGTACCATAATTAAGCAACTTTTGCGCGTCCGAAAGAGAAATCCAGGCCTGATCATCCTCGTAGGAACCATTTTTAAATATTCCAATTACCACAAATTTACGTCCACGTAGAAGTATCGTATCTCCTACTTTGGCTTTTAATCTATCAGCCATACCGATCCCGATCATGGCAAGCCGTGGAGGATCTCCAGGTGCCAGATTTCGTCCGGATTCAAGTGTAAATGGGCTAATTTGGGTTAGATTTTCAGCCTGTACTCCGCGTATCATTATTGCATTGGTTAACGAAGTACCAACTACCTGATGGATTTCTGGAATGGGCTGATAGCCATCATCGATCAACAATTGACCAATCTCAGCTTTCAGACGGCTACCATGGATTTCACCTCCACCAAAGCTAGATTGAACGACCAATTGGTTATTATTTAGCGAAAAATAAGTCAAGTTCAGTGATCTGCTAATTGTAATTAAAGTTATGTAACTGGCAAAGGTGATACCAAAGAGAACAGCCATCACAAAGGCAAGAGTCCAACGTTTTATTATGTCTCTAAGCGCAATTCGAATAACGATGATCATGTTCTTCTACCTGGCTATAAAACTTGCCACGCTTCTATTGCGTAAATGCCGTGTTGGAATCAAAACACCCAATCCTCCAAATATTATGCAAAGGATATAGCCAACAGCTAAAGACAATCCTGATATATAAACCGGCAATGGGTTGTAATTCAATGACATTGGATCAATGCGATTAAACCAATTTAGCACAATTGACGTCACACCCCAGCTTAATAAATAGCTAATCGTCACTTGAATTAGCATACGAAGAGTAATTAATGTACGGAGAGCCCTCGATTGCATTCCGATAGCACGTAAAATGGTAATCTCTCTTCTACGTTCCGTGAGGATGAGAAAAATATTACAGTAGGTTCCAAGCATCACAGCGCATAAAGCCAAAAACAAGAGGATCCCGCTTATTCCCTGCATATCTGATAACGCGTTGGTAAATTGTTTATAAAGATTATCAGCATAATAGACTTCAAATTGGTTGATAATACGCGGGTCACTTTGAAGTGCAGATCGAACCATTTCAGAATCCACATTCGGCTGCAATTGGATCCAACCAATTTGATATTTACCCTGAATGTTCATTAAATCATAAGCTGTGTCCAGAGTCATCCACACCGAGCTAAATTTTGTTCCTGGAGCACTAACTACCCCGACAACCGTGAAGTCACTGCCAAAAATGTGGAGGGTATCTCCAATTTTCCAATCCGTAAATGAAACGATACCCTCTCCTATAATGACTTCCTTGTTTCCTTTAGGCCAATTTCCTTGAACCAGTTTTAAGGAATGTACCGTCTGCATATCTTCCAATCTAGTTGCACGAACCTGGATCAGATAGCCATTCACTTTTAGATATTTAAAAATAACGGGAGAGATTTTGTTTACATATTTTGGGATCATTTCTTTTGCAGGAAGCATATCCTGATCGGTCACAATACTTTCCTGTGGATCAAATATATTTTGTGAGATCATGACTAGTGCTGTATTATCGGTTGGCTGATGGCCAAATTTATAAGTAGCTTCAGCATAAGCGACAATACCAAAATAACAGCTTATGAAAACAAGTAGATTAACAATTGTAATCAGACTGCGAAAATAATCTGAGTACAAATCCTTGAACACAAAATAGAGAATGTCACTTATTTTTTTCATTAGAATTTGGTTTTAGCTTACCGTCAATTAGTTCATAAACCTGGTCTGCATATTCTGTAAGCCGGGGATTATGTGTGGCAACCATAAAAGTGATTCCCAATTGTTTATTTAATTCATGCAATAGTTCCGAGATACCTTGGGCAGTCTTTGAATCGAGGTCGCCGGTGGGTTCGTCAGCCAGAATAATTTCTGGCTTGGCGATGATGGATCGGGCGATGGCAACACGCTGTTGTTCTCCTCCTGAAAGTTGGGCGGGTAGATGGTTCATTCGATTTTGCAACCCTACTTTGTTAAGGATTACTGCGGCGTTTTCTTTAGCTTGCATAAAAGCAACACCTTTTATTAATAATGGCAAAGAGACATTTTCTATGGCGCTTAATGTAGGTAAAAGATTATAAAATTGAAAAATAAACCCGATATGGTCACGGCGTAATAGGGTCAGTTTTTCTTCACTGGCGGTTTCCAATGCAATATCTTTGATTCTGATTGATCCCGATGTTGGACGGTCAATTCCACCAATCAAATTGAGCAAAGTGGACTTGCCTCCTCCGCTGGGGCCGAGGAGAACAACATAACTCCCTTTGTTAACTTGAAGATCAATACCATTAATAGCTTCAATTGTTTCTGTTCCACGATGGAAAGTTTTATGCAGTTTTTCAATTTGAATCATTATTTCTACCATCCATAAGTTTAAAAAATAATATTTTGGTGGTGAGACTTTTCACTCAAAGTTCACGGATAAAAATTCCATGTTTCTTATGGAAAATAATGCCAAAATTGGACAATTCACGCAACATAGGTGTATTTTCTGTTCCTACTTGAACAATCTCACCTCTGGTGTAGTGGCTTTCTCGTGCGCTTTTGTGAAATTCGTTAAATAGAATTGCTGTACCACCAGAACCGCGGTATTCTTCGATTATTCCTGCGCCATTGATATCAGCGACCTTAGTGGTATGCAAAGAAATCAAAATATCTAACCACCCAAATGGGAAAAGACGTCCTTTGCAGCGTTGAAGCGCTTCAGATATATCTGGGTAAGCCAAAATATAGCCCACCACTTGATCATCTTTCATTAGAAATTTAAGTAATTTTGGATCAGCAATTTTGTAAAAATGATCAACTACCTTTTTCGATTCTTCTTGGGTAAGAGGAACATTTGGAAGTGGATATCCTCCCACAGTTCCCCTTGAGGCTTCATTATATAAATTTTGTAATTTTGGTAATAGTTTCCGCAGATCCTGTCGGGTGTTAAATTGCGCGATATGCAAACCACGGCGCTCCTGAACGCGTCGAGCAATTAGGTCAATTTTTTCATCTACAAAAATATCTGCCTTAATATATCCAGAAAGGATTTCTGTGAATTTCGTAAACCCAGCTTGTTCTACTAGCGAGGAATAATATGGGAGATTATATGGAACACCATAAGCGGGTACATATTCAAATCCCTCTACTAATAATCCAAGTCCATTGGATGGAGAAAAACCCTTTGGGCCAATAATACGGTCCATTCTCTCCGTGCGAGCCCAATTGAAAGCTGTTTCGAATAATAAGACGGATACCTCTGGAAGATCTAAGGACTCGAATAGATAGAAAAAAGCAATTTTCGACTGATTATATTGGTTGTATTGAGAATTTATAAGACAAGCAAGGCGTCCAACAGGTTGATTATTGTCATCTAGAGCTAATAAAAAGATTGCTTTGGAATGTTTGTAGAAAGGATTTTTTCGAAAATCCAACATAAACCTAATGTCTGAATCTAAGGGAGGTACCCACTTAGGGTTGTTGTGATAGATTTTGTAGGGTAGATGAATAAACGCATTAACTTGTTTAGCATTGGTGAGATCAATTTGTTGAATTTTGTAGGAGGACATAATTCCACCTTTCTCCTTAAAAAAATGCTGGTGGATATAGATGCGTAAATTCTTGAAAATGATAGAGCAACAAAAAAGAGAATTAATAATCTTTCAAAACAAAAAGAAGCTATTAATGTAAAATCTGTGGTGTTATATGTAAAACAAATGTTTAGATTAAAAATTCGAGGTATTTATTTCTTTAGTTTAGCTCATTTTTTTCTAATATACTATTGAAAAAGGGACGGAATTGATAAAAATTCTCGCTGATACTACATCGACTATACCTGTGGATGAAGCAAGAAATTTGGGAGTTTATTACTTACCCCAAATCGTATTTTTTGGTGATAAATCTTATCGAGATGATTACGAAATCACTACCATTGAATTTCTCGACATAATGAAAAACTCAACTATTTTTCCTAAAACTGCCGCTCCTCCACCTTCTTTATTTTCCCCCTTTTATGAAGAGATTAGAAAAAAAGGCGATACTGCATTGGTATTGACACCTTCTTCAAAAATTAGTGGTACTTATCGTAATGCAATTGTAGCTGCTCATGATTTTCCCGAGGAAGAAATTCATATATTGGATACTCAACTTTTTGGACCAGGATTGGGAGACTTGGTTCGATTATCAGTGGATTGGGCTAACCAAGGTGTCTCCATTCTTGAAATCACGAAGCGCATTAGGGAGTTCAGCAAAAGATCCGTCATCTACGCTTATGTGGATAGTCTCGAATATTTATTTAAGGGTGGCCGAATTGGAGCCGCAGCAACATTAGCTGGAAGTATTCTACAAATCAAACCTATTTTGCATTTCACAAATGGACAGGTGAGCCATTTTGAAAGTCGTTGGACTAAGAAACGGGCTTTTGAAAGAGTCATTGAACTTGTTATAAAGAAGTGCCCTCCAACTTCTGATTCTCATTTGACCATTCTTCACCCTGATTCATATGAGTTTTCAATGGAACTGACGGAGATTTTTTCTTCATCCTTTGAGCATAAAACTATTTCAATCTGTGATCTTCCCCCTTCCATCATCGCACATGTCGGAACTAGCGTCTTTGCAGTCAGTTTTTTTCTTCTTAACAAAATTATTCCAAATTGAGTTTAGGCAACAAAAAACCACCAGAAATGGTGGTTTATAGTAGCGGGGAGTGGATGAAATGCCCCGAAGGGGTACGTGTGCCCCGAAGGGGTACGTGTGCCCCGAAGGAGTATTCGAACCACTACTCTATCGAGTACTTCGTGACCTCCGGGTTACAAATGCCACGAAGTGGTACCACGATCTGGTGTGGTATGAGTAATGCTCCTGAATCCGTGCCATTTGTGCGGCGGGTTCTGCAAATCAGCCAAACCGACGAACGCTGGCTCTTGCTTGCCCGGCACGCAGCAGTAGTTGATCGATATTCGTATAGTAGCCTCTTTACGTGGGTTCGTCAAGTCCTTTTAATTGATTTCCTGAAGCAATATTTTCTTTTCAATGGGTTCGAATCTTTATACACCAAGATCATACGAACTCTCTGATAGTTGAATAACGCCTTTTTCGATCACTTGGTATATTTTTGTCGAGATTAACTGAATAATTACTTGGCGCATAGACTTTTTAGGTATTTTCCTACCGTGATGAGAAATTAACCTTTCTTCGTTCCTGACAATCTATTATTGTGATCATAAATTCAGCCGATTTGTAATTGTTGGGGTCTATTCCACGCGAAGAGACAACCTGCCCATCCAAGCCTATCAGATATTTACACATCCGTCAGGCAGTTCAGGTTTTGTTTACATAATCAGACAACTCATCTACATCAATGGAAATACCGTATTGCAACGCCGTTTGACATTCCCTGGCTATCGCTTGGTATTCTTCCTTTGTTCGGTTTATATTGCACTTTTAGTGTCAAGAAACCCTGCTCTGACCTTATCGTAGCCCTGTTGATTGAAAGGACAAACCTTGATGCAAACCGAACATCCATGATTTTTCGCAAAATATGGGAAACAATTGCTATTATTAAGCACGGTCACCAGCCCGTTATCATGGTAGATGGGTTGATCGTAGAAAGCACTGGATGGACATTCACGAATGCAACGTTTGCACGACTCACAGAAATCCAATATCCAGGCGTGTTCTTCCCCTGCATAAACCGGCAGATTTTCGATCTCAGTAAATACCGCAGCCAATCTAACGCGTGGACCAAATTGGGGGGTGATCACCAATCCGCTAATACCGCGCCAACCTAATCCAGCAGCTTGTGCCATTGGCGGATATAAGGCCATGCCTCCCAAAGGATGTCCAGCTTGAACCGCGAAGCCACGATCTCGCAACCACTTGGCAATCTTATTCGATACTTGGCCAAGCGCATTATAGGTTTCGTGCACCATCACAGCCGTATCCGGGTTAGGTGCTTTATCCATGCGTGCTTTGTCCATTTCCATGACCAGCACAATGGCATGCGTATAACGTATGGCAAGATCCTGGAATACCCAATCCTGTGGAATAGATGTGAACCCAATTTCATCGGCACCTGCAGATTTAGCAAACGCTCGAAGTTCACCTAATGTTTTAGGATCAATCGTCTTCTTTCCATCAGAGGGATTTTTCTCCAGATCAAAGATTGATTTTCGAATATTAATGATACTGCCAATCATTTGGGGTATTGATTTTGGAAATCCGGGCAGTGGTGGGTGATCGCCTTCCAGCTTGATCCCCTCGCGGGGGATGTTAAATCGCACCGGTGAGTTTTCACCACCGCGGGTAGCCTCAGGGATATCTACAACTCTTTTCTCCCAGGAATCTTGACGATTCATTTGGGGCGTCAAGATGCATTGCTTGAAAGTGTTTGTTAATCTGGTTTTGAATGTCATGGTTTTCCTTCAAATAAATATCGAAAAGTTCTGAGATAACGGTCTTTTGATTTTCCTTTAGTAAATTACGCCTATTTTTTAGCTTCAAATTTTGCCTTCAAATTGCCATAATCGCCATAACTGAAAGGGCAATATTTGATACATAATGTGCAGCCATTATCGTTAGAAAACGGGACAGCACACAAGGTATGGTCAATAAATGCTGGGCACCCATCGGCAATGGTTTTAGTTTCCATATAGATCGCATTCGCAGGGCATTTCTTCACACAAAGATTACAAGTTTCACAATAATCTCTGATCCAGCCATGTGGATTTTCTTGGGAAAAAGGAAGATTCTCGATATCCGTATAAACGGCTGCCAATCGCACGCGGGGGCCATTGTTGCGTGTCATCAGCAGCCCGTTCTTTCCAGCCACACCTAATCCGGCATCGATCGCTATGGGGATATAGTTCACATCGCCGCCGCCAGCTGGCCCAGCATGGGCATTGAAACCGCGTTCTCGCATCCACTCAGCCACTTTATTGACCGTCAACCCTACCTGGTAGTATGTGCGAAAGACCTCTTTAAACGACTCCATATTGGGTGCGCCTTTGATCTTGGCTTTATCCATTTCGATGGTAAATACCATGGCATTCTCATACAGAATGCGGAACCCTCGAAAAATATAGCGGGGATTTACTTTGGTATAGCCGATCTCCGCTACCCCTAAACTTTTGGCGTAGGCTTCCAATTCTGCCCGCGTTTCAACGTCCATGCTCTTTTTACCTGAATAGGGGTTGTTTTTAATGCTCTTGGCACTGATATACATTTCCCGTAATGTGCCAATGAAGTATTCTTTCAAACCTTCATATCGCATCTGCTTAAATCGTGATCGTAAACTGCCATAATCCAATACCACCAGGGGGACGATGCGCGGTTCGCGGGCCTCTGGGTGACTGGAAACGGGTCTGTCTTGTTTGCGAAGGTATGGTTCGATGGTAAAAAACCAAGGGGCCTTTTTGATACGGACTGACCAGAGTATCTTTTTCATGAGGGTTTTTCCACAATCTTTGGAATAGAATTGATTGAGATAGATTTTCCACTATCTGAAACGGAAGAAACTGGAATGCGGATTTGCGGCGCAAACTGATTACCTTTGAAGCTGGCTTTGATCTTGGCATAACCAATCTGGCCAAAAGGGCATTTTGCCAGGCAAATGGCACAGCCCTGATATTGATTGAAATAATCGCGGCAAGTAGCATGATCGATAGACTGCATGCCGCCGTCACCACGTGGAACAGGTTGATCAAAGATTGCTTTAGCCGGACAACTGCGAATACATTTTTTACACAGTGCACAAAAATCACGCACCCAGAGATGTTTGTTTTCGCTTTGCTCGGTGATGGGCAGATTCTCGATATTGGTATAGATAGTATTGATACGAACCCGCGCTCCCTCTTTGGGCGTGATGAGCAAGCCGTGATAACCTATCGCGCCTAAACCAGCCAATTCACCAAGATGGGTGTAATCTGTGATGCCTCCCAAAGCCGTTCCCGGATAAGCAGCAAATCCATTTTTACGCATCAAGACCGCAATCTTGTAAGAGATGAAGGCCATGCGCTTATACCCTTTGGCAACCTCCAGAAAGGCATCAAAGCTTGGGGCTGTAGACATTTTGCCCTTGTCCATCTCGACGGTAAAGATAATTGCGTATTGATACGGTAAACCTTTTCCCTTAAAGATGGCATTACGCGGTACTTTAATATAGCGAATATCCCTTGCACCATCCTGCCGCGCCAGCTTTTCCAGTTCTTCAATAAACTCAGGTGTAGCGGTATCGGCCTTGGGCTGGAATTTGCCATCGTAGAGTTTTGAGCCCTGTCTCATTTTAAGCACGAGCGGAAGCATGGTGGAAAGCAGATCGGGGATCTGGGCGAGACGTATCCCGCTGAATTTATTGGCTTTGACGTTAGGACTGTCGAAGGGGGTGCGCGGTTTTGATTCAGGCGCAGGTTGAACGAGGTCTGAAAAGTTTTCCAGTTCCTTGTCGAAGTGAGATAACAAAGCATCTAGCGAGGGGGCTTTGGAGGCACTATATTGTTCGACAAGCGTGTCTAAAACTCTTTCTTTAGGAGTCATAATATCTTCCTTAATTTAAATCTAAGACATTATTGTTAGTGAATACTAACTATAATGTAACATAAATATTATTGTAAGTCAATACTAACATATGATAAAATGTAATCACTTTAATAAACATAAGTTTGGAGCAAGAAATGCCAAAGATCCTTGAAAACGAACAAATCTACCGGGCAGTGATACAAGTAGTCGCTGAGCGTGGTTATTCTGGGACAACCACAAAACAAATGGCAGATGCCGCCAACGTCAGCGAAGTTACCCTCTTTCGGAAATACGGCAGTAAGCAGCAATTGGTGAAACAAGCCATTTCATCAATCATAAACTTGTCAGATTTAGCATCTGCCGCGCATTTTACCGGTGATATCAATGTTGATCTGACCAGAATTGTTCAGGCGTACCAAGATTCAGCAGGCAAACATGGGAGTTTCATTACAACGCTTTTTTCAGAAATGTCCCGCCATCCTGAATTGGTTGATTCAATTGATGAACCATTTACCATTTTTCTTGATATGGGTAAGTTGGTTGCACGTTACCAAGAAAATGGGCAATTGCGAAAGGAACATCCATTACACCTTCTCGCGGTTTTACTTGGGCCGGTGATGTACATCACTCTGCTGTGCAATGCTATGCCAAAAAGTGCGTTACCGCCTCTCGATCTTTCAAACCATGTGAAATACTTTTTAGAAGGTCACCACGCTTGAGAATTTTCAACAAACAAAACTTCTTCGATATTATCTATTATTGTCTCACCCCATTTTTTCTGTCTGAGAATTCTAATTGTTCATATTCCAGGACTTACCAATAATCCATGGATTACAAATTGCCATATCGGCCAAGCACGGATGTGATTTCCATTCCGAAAAATGGGGAACAAATATAAAAAGTAAAGCCTAAGATACTTTCTAATTGCCTCAGATGACTCGGTCCGATTTTCGTAAAGTTATTTCTATGAATCCAGATCATAATTTCTTATTTTCTCTAATTTTATTGGTTAAAACGTAACTAGCCAGAAACCGCTTAAAATTATCTATTTGATGTCTCTGGGAAAGTTTATCCCTCTAAGGAGGCTCAAACCCCTGACCACAAGGTTATGAGTGTGAATCCTAAATCCACGATACTTCTGTGAAGTATCCTGTACCTTAATTACACCAGAGGAATCTTAATATTTAACTGCTAAGACTTGGATTGAAATAATTACTTGAATGAATTCTGCTAGATATAGTTTTGCTTTCGACTAACAAATATTCCGAAATTCTACAATATATCAATTTGGATAGGTTTTGAGGTTAAAAACCTACCGATATTGGTATATTGCCATGGAATTACTGGAATGATAACCTTGATCTATCTCAAGAAGAGAACCTTTAAGTAAGTCAACAATAAGATTTCTCTTCTCAATTAAATAGTTCAAGGAATCAACGCATGTTTAAACCAAAAACGACCATTGCTGGGCGTCTGGAAAATAGTAGCGGGGAGTGGATTCGAACCACTGACCTCCGGGTTATGAGCCCGACGAGCTGCCACTGCTCTACCCCGCATCGCGGATTCCTATAATAACACCTCCGGCACGCTCCGTCAAGGAAATCCGCCAACTCGGGTTGCTTTCCATCGGTTACAATTGGGCTCAATCCAATCAGAGGTGACCATGACCGTCCAATCCCCCCGAACAATATCTCCCTGGCAGCGTATCAGAGCTGCCATTGGTCCGCTCGAATTCTCGTGGAAGACTGTGCGCGAGTACCTGGTCGTGCTGCTTGGCGCGCTGGTGCAGGCGTTTGCTTTGCGCCTCTTCCTGGTGCCGGGTCAGCTGGTCAGCGGCGGCATCAGCGGTGCTGCCCAGATCATTAATCACTTTGTCAGTTTTCCCATCGGTTTGATGGTGCTCATCGGCAACATCCCGCTTTTTATACTTGGCTGGCGCTTCCTTGGGGGTCCCCGTTTCGCGCTGCGCACCGCCGTCGCGGTTGGTGCATTTGCGCTGTTCACCGATCTGCTGGTATTCATCATCCCCCCGCAGGGGATGACGCAGGACAACGTGCTCAACGCGCTGTTCGGAGGCGTGCTGCTGGGGGTTGGCTTGGGGCTGGTGTACCGCGGCGGCGGCACGAGCGGCGGTTCGGATATCCTTGGGCGCATCCTCAACGACCGCCTGGGGATCTCGATCTCGCAGGCTTATCTCATCACCGATACCATCGTTGTGCTGGCCGGCGGGTTTGCTTTCTCGTGGGAGAACGCGCTGTATGGCATGGTGGTCATCTACGTCAGCGGGCTGGCCGCAGAAATGGTATCGGAAGGTTCTGCCATCTTCCGCACCGCCATCATCATCTCGGAAAAGTCGGAATTGATCTCAAATGAGATCATGGCTGTGCTTTCAAGAGGCGTGACCGTGCTCAGCGGGCGGGGTGCTTATACCGGTACTGATAAGCCGGTGTTGTACTGCGTTATCACGCGCGCCGAGGTGAATCAATTGAAGCAGGTGGTTAAGGATATCGATCCACGGGCGTTCATGGTCATTGGCGTCACGCACGAAGCGTTGGGGGAGGGGTTCAGGCCGCTAAAATGAAGTTGGTCAGCGGAGGAAGTGCAGCACGGCTCCGCTGATGATAGCGAATTGCGCCAGGTGGTAGGTGAGGTGCACGTAGCTCTGGGCGTGGGTGAACTTGCGCACGAAGCGGTCGTAGACCAGCATGGTATCCGAGCCGAAGAACAGGATCGCGCCGCCGGCAGCCAGGGCAGCGGGCAGTAACTGCCAATCCTGCCGGAAAAGGGTCAGCAGCGCCGAAAGCAGCATGAGGGTGAGCGAGATGCCGTAAAGGCTGAGCGCGGTGAGGAAGCGTTTGCCGCGCGGTACGCGCATGATTCCCGGCCTGATGCGCCGGAACACCACAGCGGCAGACACGCCCACCAGCACCGCCACCAGGAACACGCCGCTCGAAAGCGGCGCGGGGGATTGGTTGAAGCCAACCAGGTAGGCGACATGCGCCATCAGGAAGGCGACCCCGCCCACCATGAAGTAACGCGGATTGAGCATCAGCGCGATGTCACCGATCAATGCAAAGACCAGCGCCGCGCCGAACCAGGCCATTTCGTCCTTCCAACCGGTCATTTGAATCGTCCAGATGATGAGAAAGACCATCACGGCTGGCTTGGCGATGTAAAGCCTTTTCTTCCAGCCCTTCCAGGTGGAAGCCCAATCCAGGAAAGCGAACAACACCGCTACAAAGAATGCCCAGGTGAACAATGGATTACTCCGAAACGGTCTTGAATCCCAGCAGTTCAAGCGCTTCCGGTGAATTACGCCAATTCTTGTTCACCTTGACCTTCAGGTCAAGGAAAACCTTGCGCCCGCTCATCTCTTCTATCTCCTGGCGGCTGCGCGTGCCGATGTTCTTGATCATCTCGCCGCCTTTGCCGATGAGGATGCCTTTCTGCGAATCCCTCTCCACGAAAAGTGTTGCTTCTATGTAATCTTTGCCATCCTCGCGTTCCTCGTAAGCTTCGATCTTAACCGCCACGCAATGTGGCACCTCGTCGTGAATGAAGGTGAGCACGGATTCACGGATCAGCTCGGCGGCGATTTCGCGCTCGTAGGCGTCGGTAACCGTTTCGCTGTCGAAGAAAGGTTCACCGTTTGGCAGATGACCGATCAGCAGTGCCAGCAGGGCATCGAGGCTTTCTTTATGTTTTACAGTGAGCACCAAAATATCCTGTGCCGGGTAGAGTTCTAGCGCCTGGCGTTTGCGGTCGTCGAGGGTTTTCTCATCGATCAAGTCGGTCTTCGTCAGCCCCATCCATACCGGTGGGAGCTTACGCATCGCGCCCAGTTTTTCCGCGATAAGGTGGTCTTCGTTGGTGAAAGGCACGCTGGCGTCCACCAGCCAAAGGATGATGTCGGCGTCTCTTAACGCCTCGCTGGCAGCCTGGTTCATGAAGTCGCCCAGTTTGTGCTGCGGCACATGCAGCCCGGGGGTATCCACAAAAATGATCTGGGCACCCGGCAGGGTGAGAATGCCCAACTGGCGTTTGCGCGTGGTCTGAGGTTTAGCTGAGACTGCGGCAATTTTCTGGTCGAGCAGCGCGTTGATCAGCGTGGATTTGCCGACATTCGGCCGTCCGATGACAGCCACATACCCGGCGCGGAATTCCTGTTTTTCGTCCATCGTTTTATCCTTCAAATTGGTCACTCTCTATTGGGATCATATTAACTGATATTTTTCGCCTGCTGTTGACGATAACAATCGCTAACAGAATCATCATACCACCGACTATAACCTGCCAATCAACCTTTTCGTGCAGGATGATGGCTCCGAGCAGCACCCCAACCAGGGGAAACATGTAGGTTGTCATACTCACCCGCGAAGGGCCGATCTCGTCAAGCAGGGCGTACCACATGATGGCGGCTATGAAGGACCCCAACAGTCCGAGCCAGGCAAACGCGATATAAGATATGGGACGCACCGGGAGGGCGAAGGGGGCTTCTACCGTTAACATGGCGGGAATGATAAATATCAGAGCAAAGGCGAATTGGCCGAGTGCCTGGTCTTCAGGCTTGACGCCGCGGTTGTTGATGCGCGCGAAAACAACGCTCGACCCGTAGCAGAAGACGGCGATGACCATGGCGAGGATACCGAAGGACTGGTTGATGGATTCACCACTCAACTTGTTCGACATCAACACCAGCACACCGCCAAAACCGAGAACCACTCCAGCGATACGCTGGAAGGTTAACTTTTCTTCCTTGATGAAGATGGCGGCGATGAGGGAAGTGGTCAATGGTACCAGTGCGTTCAGGATGGAAGCCATACCTGAGGTGATATGCTTTTCGCTCCAGGAGATCAGGACGAAAGGCAGCGCAACATTGAAAATACCCAGGAATAGATAAAGCCGCCATGCTTTCAGGAGCGGTTTGCTGCGGGTGAGAAGGAAGAAGATGGCTAACCCGATCACCGCAAACAGCACGCGGAAGAAGACCAGGGTGAACGGCCCCACTTCCTGTAGACCGATCTTGATCCAGAAAAAAGAGGAACCCCAGATCAGGCCAAGTGCGATGAATTTAAGCCAGTTTTTGGGCGTCAACGCGGTGTCCTTCCAGTTGCAGCAGCCATGACTTAGCGATAATTCCATCCGCGGCCGAAAAGCCGGTGAGATGCCCGGAAGCGGAGACAACGCGATGGCATGGGATCAGGATGGGCAGCGGATTACGCGCCAGTGCCCCGCCGACAGCGCGGCTGGCGGCAGGTTTTCCCAGCCTTGTGGCGATTTCGCCATAAGTGAGAACCTCGCCATACGGGATTTCATGGGTGACGCGCAGAACATCAGCCTGGAAGCTTGTGAGGATGCTCCAATCAAGCAGCAGATCAAAAATCTTCCTCTGCCCGGCGAAGTATTCATTCATCTGCAGCTTACACTGCTCGAGGAGTTCAATCCCCATAGCGCCAGCGAGGTTGCCAGCTGTTGAAGCGCCGATAAGAATGCGGGAAATACCGCTCTCAGTGCAGAAAGCAGAGATCGCACCAATTGGACTGTCGAAGTGAATACCTTGTAGCATGGCTATGTGCTCTTTAGAATAAAATATTTGAATTCACGCAAGTTTCGGCGATTTTTTTACTTTATTTGCGTATATATTTATCGTAGGGTAATCGTAGGGTAAGAGTCAAGTAGTTTCCGGTGATCACTGTTATTATATTCACAGGGCGACTTCTTTTCTTCTCCTCCTTAGTAAAGAGTGCCGGGGTCGGCGTCCCCGGCACTCGATGATTTTACCACAGCCCTCCTATTACCAAGGATTCCCGTAAACCGAAGCACGGGAATCCGCGATTTTAATGTGTCAATGCTGAAATATGATAAACTCGTAATGGCTCGTAGCAAACCAATCCATCTTCCGAGGTTAACCATGGGAAAAAAAGAAACGTATCCGGTCGATATCGCTGGTGTGCACCGCGAATTAACCTTATTCGAAATTAAACCCGGGCTCAAGATCGCCATCCTTAACATCCTGGGCGACACAGAACTCGTCCAGGCGTGTGCTGCTGCCCTGGCGGAAAAACTCGTAGCTGTCGAATATGACCTGCTGCTCACCGCTGAAGCCAAGAGCATCCCCATCGCCCACGCGCTCGCGGTCGAGACAAAGAAACCATATGTCGTGCTTCGCAAAATTTACAAACCCTACATGGGTGATACTTTAAAAACCGAGACGCTTTCCATCACTACGGGTGAGCCGCAGTACCTTTACCTGGATGAAAAGGATCGTGACCTGATGCAGGGCAGGAGGGTGGTGATTGTGGACGACGTGATCAGCACCGGTTCCACTCTGCAGGGTATGCGCCTACTGGTGCAGAAAGCCGGCGCGGAGGTGGTGGCAGAGGTGGCGATATTCACTGAAGGTGAACGTGCCAAGTGGCGCGACATCATATCCTTGGGGCACCTACCCGTGTTCACTGACTAAATTTAAGGCTTTACCGCCCGCAACTGAATAATTAGATGGAATCCAAAGAGCCGGTAGTCATACTGGCTCTTTCAACAAGCCGGAAGAGCGTGTACCCGATGACGATATAAACGAATGCTACCAGGGTCTCGCCTGCGAGCAACCCGGACACATCCATCCACCCTGCGCCATTCAGCACCATTCTCGTAGCCATGATCCCCCTGGTCATCGGCAGGTACCCCGAAATGGGTTGAAGGATTTCGGGCAGTTTTTCTATGGGAATGTTTACCCCGATCAAAATGTAAAGAAGCTGCCCCAGCGTATTGGTGAACATCCAGCCATCCCGGCTCAACAGGCTTATCGTTCCCATGATGAATCCCAACCCGGTTGTCGTGATGGATAATAGGATCAGGCAGCAGGCAAGGAGCAGCAGGTTGATGCCTGAAAAGCTGATGTTGAAGATCAGCATCGCGATCGGAAGGGCGACCAGTACTGTGATAAAGCCATCGAGAATATGGAAAAATGCCCTTCCTAGAAAAAGTGGCGCTCTTGGGGCGGGGCTGCCCAACAGGTAGGACATGGCACCAAATTGGCGTTCATTGCCGATGGTCATCGAAATGCCGTAAAGCCCGTTGGTGGTCGGTATCATCAGGATGTTGCCGATAACAATGAACATCGGGTCGAGGAAGCCGACAAATTTTCCCATAAAGACGAACATCAACATGGCGAAGAATGGGAACCCGAATTTGCTCGTCATATAACTGAAGGGCGTGCTCCAGGCGAAAAGCGACCGGTAAGAAAACCAGGCCTGGAAGAAGTACAACCGGAGGGTGTGCACGATTGTGTTGATCATATTGAGTGCAGTTCCCCGGTGACGCGGATGTGATCGTGCACCTTGCCATCAAACCAACGGGCTAAGAAAAAAAAGACCAGCGATATACCCAGCGAGATCAGCCACTTGGTCATCAATTCCGGATCGATCAGCGCGCCTCGCATCGAATCCCGCAAACCTTCCAACCCCCAACGAATGGGGAAAATTGCAGAGATCTGCTGCATCCACACGGGCAGGATGCTGATGGGATACATAAAACCACAAAGGAGGGCGATGGGCATCTCAAGCAGGTCCACGAAAGTTCCAGACAGGCGCGACCAGGCAAGCATGTTTGCCAGGAAAATACCCATGCACCACAACCCGAAAAGCAGCAGCACGAAGGAGATGATCACGCCGGCGGTATTGATGCCGGCAAATGAATAATTGAAGATCAAAATCGCTGCGGCCACCGCGGCGATCATGCTGGTCGATCCAGCCAGTATATTCAACAGGGAACGGAAACCCACCACCCTTCTCAACGGGGTCGGGCTGCCGACGATCAATTCGAGTGTGCCTTCGCGCCGGTCTGCGCGGATATCATAAGTTGACGTGAAGACCAATCCGCTCCACATGCCCATGATCCCCCCTCCCAGCACAGTGTAGATAAGGTCGGGGTTGGCGTTACCAGCCGCGCGCGAGAGCAGCAATCCGATTGCGCTGAAGATGGCCGGCTGGATAAAAAACAATCCCAGGCTCCACAAGTTGAGCACCCGCATACGCAACTGCACATCCATCTGGCGGATTCCCAGCCGGAAAAAGCTGCTGATCATTGCCCCCCGCTTTGGATGATCGACACGTACACATCCTCCATCGTTTGGTTGCGCACTTCAAGGTTCTGGATGAGGCTGCTGCTAAGCAGGGGGGAGAGCAGTTCGATCACAGCCCCTGGATGCAAAGTGCGGATGCTCACTCCCCAGTCAAAGGCTTGCTGGGTGTAGTTGATCTCAACCTCCGGTTCGAGCCTGGCAAGAATTCCCTTTAACGCGGGCAGGTTATCGCTGGAGGTCTTTAGCTCGATAAATGAATCGCGGGTCATCTGGTTTTTAAGAGAAGATGGGCTGTCCATTGCCACGATGCGACCTTGATTGATGATTGCGATGCGGTCACACAGTTCATCTGCCTCCGCCATGTAATGGGTGGTAAGGAGTATGGTTTTGCCGCGCGCTTTAAGGTTCTTCACTGTCGCCCTTAATTCCCGCGCCCCTACCGGGTCAATGCCCACCGTCGGTTCATCTAAAAAGATGAGTTCAGGGTCGTGCAAAAGGGCGCGTGCCAGGTGCAGGCGCTGCTGCATTCCGCTTGAATACGTTTCCACCTTGTCATTCCCGCGGTCGAGCAGTCCTACCAACTCCAGCAGCTCCGGGATGCGCTTCCGTGTCAACTCAGGAGGAAGGGCATAAAGTTCCGCGAAATAGCGCAAGTTCTCAATTGCGGTCAGGCGACCGTAAAGTCCGCGCGCACCGCCGAAGGTGAACCCAATACGTTTGCGAACCTCGGTGGTATGCTGCATGATATCCTGCCCGAAAATCCGTATCGTTCCACTGGTGGGGATGAGCAGCGTGGAGAGCATTTTGACCGTGGTGGTTTTACCCGCCCCGTTCGGTCCGAGCAAGCCGAAAAGTTCGCCGCGTTCCACGTGGAAGGTGATTTCACGCACCGCCTCGGTGGCCTTTGTTGTGCGTTTCCAGAATCCCTGCTTTGTCTTAAAGGTTTTCGATAAGGATGTGGTTTCGATTGCGTTATCAGTGATATTCTTGGGCATGTGCTTGTCCGTAGGAATTTATTGGTTTTTCAGGAACGCACCACGACTTGCCCGGGTGGCAAAAATTGCTGCTTCGAGCCCGGTTCTACGCTTGTAAATGGTTTTCAACTTACCGATGAATTCTTCCACATGGCTCTCTTGTATCAGGTTGACCGTGCAACCGCCAAAACCGGCACCGGTCAACCGGGCACCAAAACAACCATCGATCGATCCGGCAATCTCTACCAGGATGTCCAATTCTGGTCGGGAAACCTCAAATAGATCCCGAAGCGAAGTGTGGGTGGCGAACATCAATTTACCGAATCCCTCCGCGTCGTTCTCTTCTAACAACCGGATAGCCCGGTCAACACGGTCGATTTCCTCGACCACATGCCTGGCATGCATGAAGACATTCAGCGGCAGTTTATTTTCATGCGCCATTAATCGTTCTGGGTCAAGGTCGCGCAGGGAGTTAATTTGAGGATCAATTTTATTAAAGTATGCCACTGCTGTTTCGCAATCGCGGCGGCGGTCATTATAAGCGGAGGTGATGAGGGAGCGCCGTAGGGTGGAATCGGCGATGACCAGAGAAGTGTGCTCAGGCAATGGAACGGGTTTGTACGCCAGGCTGCGGGTATCGAGCATCACGGCATGATCCTGCACTCCGCATGCGCAGGCGAATTGGTCCATTAATCCGCAGTTGACTCCCACATACTCGCGTTCAGCTTCCTGGCAAAGTTGCGCCATCTCCATGCGGTCTAGCCGCCAGCCGCCAAGGCTCTCGCAAACCACTGCGAAACCCACTTCCACAGCGGCCGAACTGCTCAAGCCCGCACCAATCGGGATTGTGGAACTGAACTCCGCGCTGAAACCCCCCACCACGAAACCACGGCGCTTAATGTTCCAGATTACCCCGGCAGGGTAAAGCGCCCAGTCGGGCAACGCCTCGCCCTTGATGGTCGTTCTGCTTTCGAGATTGTCAAGGCTGAACTGGCACTTGTCATTCATGTCCGGAGCGGAGATCGATATTAGGCTCCCCACCCCTCGCTGGAACGAAATCCTAACCGAACGGTCGATGGCCGCAGGCAGCACCACGCCATCGTTGTAATCCACATGTTCTCCCAACAGGTTGACCCTGCCGGGAGAAATGACGAGACCTTTATCGATTCCCTTGCTCAGCATAAATTTCCCCGTTTTTCATGATCAACTTTGCCTTCTGCGTGTGGTTCAACGCTTTGATTGCCCTTTCGCGCTTCATTGCTGTTGATAGATCGGGTTGTTCTTCGATATAGACGAGGTGCACCGGGCGGTGCAACCTGGTGTAGGCAGCTCCTGCTCCACTGTTGTGCTGCTTCTCACGGCGGGCGGGATCGAGGGTCCAACCGGTGTAGTAACTACCATCCGCGCATTCAACAATGTAGCAGTAGTAGCTCATTGATCGGTTTTCTTATCCCTCGGTCTGCCGCCAAATAGGCGGCTCATCATGTTGCGTTCGACCAGTTCCGGAATCTTTTTCTCCTTATCCCACTCACCACTCATGCGCTGCTCAAACCAGGTCTCGTATCCCTGCCTGGTCTTCTCAAGGGTTTGTTTCAACCCTTCTTCGTCACCCTCGTCGATCATATCCCGCATTTCCATCAGGGACGCGATCAAGTGATCGATCGCCCGGGTGATGTTCTCTTTGTTCATCAGGTCGGATATACCGAAATATTCCTGTTCGTCGTAGAGTGTGCTGATGGAAGCAGCGCGAAAGAAAGCGCGCGAGGTCAACCTGCGGGCGTCGTCCCATCCGGGTTGATCCACCATCATCGAAAGCAGTGCTGCTGCGGTCAATTTGGGGAGCTGCTCCACGCGTGCCATGATGCCATCAGCCTCGAGGGGTTCGGTTATGTAGGGTTTTGCCTTCAGCAATGCGCACAGGTCATTCGCCATCTGGAAGGCGCGCGAATGTGTATCATAATCAGTGACAACCAGCATGTCGCAATTTTCAAACAAGCCGGGTTGCGGGTTATGTAAGTTGTCCTCCCAATCTTTCAACCTGGCAGGGTGAATCATTGGTTGGAGGACGATGAAGGGTTGCCCGGCGGGGAGGAGTTCACGCGCCCAGGCGTATGTGGCGTTTGACACCACGCTAAAGCACATCACCACGGTCTCAGGTTTGATTTCAGCAGCAATGAGCCCCAACGCGTCTTTTAAGAGGTCGGTGGGGAGGGTTAATATCACCAGGTCCGCGTCATGAACAGCATCGGTTAGCTTGATGTGTGTCTTGTCGAATGCTCCCTCTTTTTCCAGCTTCTTCATCATGATTGCGTCGGCGTCATGCCCGATCCGTATGATCTTGTCCTTATAAGTTCCAAGCGCAAGACCGATCGAAGCGCCGACCTGTTTAAGTCCAATGACAGCAATTTGTGTGCTCATTAGCTCACTCCAAGAATTATCTTCTGCAGCTGGTTTAACGCGGGGGTCATTACCCAACTGATGATGTCGATTCCCACCAGCGGCAACCCGAATAGCAGCACCATCAGCAGGATCGGGCCGTAACGCTGGATACCAGCAAAGCCTTCCTGCATTTTTGCCGGCAGGAGGAATGATAAAACTTTTTCACCATCCAGCGGCGCGAGGGGGATAAGATTGAACAGCATCAGCAGAAGGTTAATGGATAGAAAAGTGAAAAGGAATTCAGCTGCTGAAGGAAGAAAGGATCCTGATGCAGTCCAGGGAACCAGGCGAAACCGGAGAACGAGGCCTGCCAGAATGGCGAGCAGGAGATTGGAAGCAGGTCCTGCCAGCGACACCCACATCAGCGCTGCATCTGACCTGCGGCGCAGCGCGTATGGGTTCACGGGGACCGGTTTCGCCCAGCCGAAGCCCACCAATAGGAGCATCAACGATCCGAATACATCCAGATGCTTCAACGGGTTCAGGGTCAACCTGCCGGCATTACGCGCCGTGGTGTCGCCAAAGCGGTCGGCAACAAATGCGTGCGAAAATTCGTGGATTGTCAACGCGATGATCAGCGTGAGGATACGGGAAATTAACAGGCTTGGTGCCAGATTCAACATGAAGGTTTCTTTCCTCCTAAGCCCAGCCGGTTACGGATAATTTTGGAATTATAACATGGGTTATAATCGCACCATGCTTCCGGAATTGAACCTCGGTGACAGGGTCAGGCTGCGCAAACCTCATCCATGCGGCGGTTATACCTGGAAGGTCGTACGGCTTGGTGCGGATATTGGACTGGAATGTGAGACGTGCGCGCACCGTGTGATGCTGACCCGCAGGGAACTGGCTCACCGTATGAAAACCCTGATACCGGTAGCTGAAGTGGAAGGTGGAAGTAAACCAGGTGGTCACTTGTGAGCATTACCCCGCTGTCATATAATCATGTAAATGCCTATCTTACCCGCGTTCAGCGTTGATTTTGTCAGCCGCAGCCCGGAACAAACCAGGCGGCTGGGGATGCGCATGGGGACACTCCTCAAGCCATCGGATGTCCTCTGCCTGGAGGGTGACCTGGGCACTGGCAAGACCACCTTTGTTCAAGGCCTGGCTCAGGGGTGGGGTTCAGTGGATGCCGTTTCCAGCCCGACCTTTGTGCTCGTCAACCAGTATCGGCGGCCTGATGGCAAACTGATGCATCATCTGGATGCCTATCGAATAGCGTCCGTCCCCGAAGCATTGGACCTGGATATCGATGAAATGCTGACTGGCGGTATCCTGGTGGTGGAGTGGGCTGACCGGATTCTTGAAGCACTGCCGGAAGAAAACCTGTTCATCAGTTTCTCGTGGGTGAACGATGAGCAACGCAACATGGTGTTCATCCCGCATGGCGACCGCTATAAAAAGATGCTGGACGACTTTAAACGGCTGGCATTCGGAGGATAACTTGCTGCTCGCATTGGATACTTCAACACAGTCCATCGGGATCGCTCTTTATGATGACCCTGTCATCATCGGCGAGATGACCTGGCGGACCGCGAGCCATCACACTGTTGAGCTTGCGCCGGCGCTGGTTGATCTCATGCGCCGTTGCGCAGTGAAACCCTCTGAATTGGGTGCTGTAGCTGTTGCGCTTGGCCCCGGTTCCTTTACCAGCCTGCGTATCGGGCTGTCACTTGCCAAGGGGTTAGCCCTTGCCCAGAATATACCCATAATCGGTATCCCGACATTTGAATACCTTGTTGCCCCGCAGCCGTTGACGGCTGAACCCATGTTGACCGTGCTGCCGGCAGGTCGTACGCGCATGGCTGTTCAACAATTTGCTGCGGATAGCGGCAGCTGGCAGGCCGTGGATGAAGCGCAGGTGATGACCCCTGAAGAGATATCTGACCGCATCACCGGGCCAACGCGGATATGCGGCGAGATGAACGCGGTGGAAAGGCAAACGATCGGGCGCAAGTGGAAGAACGCGATGATCGCACCCCCTGCGCTCGCCATGCGCCGACCTTCCGTGCTGGCCGAGATGGCCTGGAAACGCTGGAAGGAAGGGCAGGTGGATGACCCCATTTTATTGTCGCCCATCTACCTGCATGTGGCCGGGATCCTTCGCGAGTGACAGAATCGAACACGCTTCACCCGGTCCGCATCAGGCGGATGGAAAACAGCGACCTGCCGCATGTGATCGAACTCGACCAGCGTTCGTTTTCATTGCCGTGGCCTGAACGTTCCTTCCGTTTCGAACTGGAAATCAACGAAGTGTCACGCTGCTGGGTAGCTGAACTGCTCCTGCCTGATGCTTCGCCATTACTGGTAGGGATGATCGTCGTTTGGTTGATCGAGGATGAAGTACACGTCGCAACGCTGGCGGTCGCGCCGGAACACCGCCGCCACAAGATCGCACAGCGGTTGCTCGCACACACCCTGGTGGATGCCTACCATTCAGGTGGCAACTGTTCCTTTCTCGAGGTGCGCAGTGGCAACCTGGCGGCGATTTCCATGTATCTGCGTTTTGGTTACCGTGAAGTCGCCATACGGCGCAATTATTACAAGGATAACGGCGAGGACGCGATTCTGATGAACCTGGACCACCTGGACCTGGATAGTCTGATGTCCTTACTGTAGTGTAAAATTGGGATTATACTTTTTCAGTTATTCCATCCATTTGGAGGTTGTTGAGTGAACACCGCTGCGATACTTCAGGAAATTGCTGCCCAGGTCGCTGTTTGCGAAGCATGTTCGTTATTTCATTCACGTAAGAACGCTGTTCCCGGTGAAGGGAACCCCAATTCCGAAATCATGTTCATCGGCGAAGGCCCCGGTTTTCATGAGAACGAGCAGGGGCGTCCCTTCGTTGGGCAGGCTGGCAAGTTCCTTGATGAATTGCTCAAGGAGGCGGGTTACATCCGTGAGCAGGTGTTCATCGCCAATGTGGTTAAATGCCGCCCTCCAGGCAACCGTGATCCGTTACCGGATGAGTTGGCAGCCTGCGGCCGTTTCCTTGACCGTCAGATCGATGCCATTAACCCTTGTGTGATCGTTACCCTCGGCAGGGTGTCAATGGGTAAATTCCTGCCAAACGCGAAGATCAGCGAAGTACACGGGAAAACATTCTGGGTGCAGGACCGCTTGATCGTGCCCATGTATCACCCGGCAGCAGCCCTGCATCAGCCCTCATTGAAGCCAACTGTGATTGAGGATTTCAAGGCACTGCCAGCCGCCATTGAAAGTGCCAGGGCAGCCGGGAGGATTATCACCAGCCAGGTTCACGCTGATGATGTTGAAGAAAAGAAAGTTGAAGAAAAACCGGAACAGTTGTCATTATTCTGATGGGCAAGGTGGAATATGGATTACGCGAAGTCTCTGATCGAAAAATTCAATAACAAAACTGCCAGGATTGCCGTCCTGGGTATGGGTTACGTGGGGCTGCCATTCTCCACCGTATTCGCCTCGGCCGGTTTTGATGTGACCGGTATAGATCCCATCGCACAAAAAATGGAGATGTTGAACCGTGGCGAGAGTTATATTCTGGATGTGCCAACTTCGCTGGCTAAAAAGCTGGTTGATGATGGCAAACTGCGGGGCACGACAGATTATTCCGTCTTGAGGGATATTGATGCCGTCGCCATTTGCGTCCCCACCCCGCTGCGCCATACCGGAGACCCGGACCTTTCCTTTATTATCAGCGCGGCGGAAGGGATCGCGCCTTACGTGCATCCGGGTATGGTAGTCGTGCTGGAATCAAGCACTTATCCCGGAACCACGCGAGAGCTCGTGCTGCCGGTGCTGACAGAAAAAAGCGGGTTGAAGATTGGCGAGGAGCTTTTCCTGGCCTTCTCCCCGGAACGGGTTGACCCCGGGCGAGAAGACTGGACCACCAAGAACACTCCCAAGGTTATCGGCGGTATGACAGAAAAATGCACCGAGGTCTCCACTGCCTGGTACAGCCAGGCACTGGATACGGTTGTGCCGGTCTCCTCCACTGAAGTGGCCGAGATGACGAAACTGTTGGAGAACACTTTCCGCATGATCAACATCGGTTTTGTCAATGAACTGACATTGATGTGCGACCGGTTGGGTGTGGATGTTTGGGAGGTCATCGATGCCGCAGCGACAAAGCCTTTCGGATTCATGCGTTTCAACCCCGGTCCCGGGCTGGGTGGTCACTGCATCCCCATCGACCCGATGTACCTCTCGTGGAAAATGCGCTCGCTCAACTATACCGCGCGGTTCATCGAGCTGGCTTCAGAGATCAACACCAGTATGCCGCGCTTCGTCATTAACAGGGTGCAGGACGCGTTAAATGACCACGGAAAACCCATGAAGGGCAGCAACGTGCTGGTGCTCGGCGTGGCCTATAAACCGGATATCGACGACCTGCGGGAATCCCCCGCGATCGATGTCATCAGACTGCTCCAGGCCAAGGGAGCCAGGGTCAGTTACCATGATCCATACATTCCCCGCGTCAGGGAGGATGACTGGGAGATCGAATCGGTAAAAGACCTGATGAAGGCGGTGAAAGAGTCTGATTGTGTCGTAATCGTCACGAATCACAAGTCCTATGATTACGCGGCGATCCTTGACCAGGCGAAATTGATCGTTGATACCCGCAACGCGCTGGGCAAAATGGGCAAAAAATCCTCCAAGGTGGTTCGGTTGTAATGGCGCGTTACCTGGTGACAGGCGCAGCCGGGTTCATCGCCCGCAAGGTGGTCGAAAGACTCTCGCTTGAAGGGCATGAGGTCGTGGGGGTTGACAACCTGAACGATTCCTATGACCCGCGCTTGAAGGAATGGCGTTTGCGGCAGATCGAAAAACTGCCGGGTTTCACCTTCATCCGGGATGACATCTGCCGGCCTGGGTGCTTCACAGATATTTCGGACAATCACTCCTTCTTTGACGGGGTGATCCATTTAGCGGCCAGGGCGGGGGTGCGGCAGGCGGTGGAAATCCCTGAAGTGTACCTGCAGACCAATGCGGCTGGCACCTTAAACATCCTTGAATGGTGTGCCCGCACCGGCACGCAGAAACTTGTAATGGCTTCGACCTCATCAATCTACGGCGCGAACCCGCCGCTGCCCACGCCTGAGAGCGCGGATTCCGACCACCCGCTGCAAATCTACGCTGCCAGCAAGAAGGCGGCTGAAGTGATGGCCTACACCTACCATCACCTGTACGGGCTGGACACAACGGTCGTACGTTTCTTTACCGTTTACGGCCCGGCAGGGCGGCCGGATATGGTGATGTTCCGATTCGCCCGCTGGATCGCGGAGGGTGATCCTGTGTTCATCACCGGAGACGGAAGCCAGATGCGCGGGTTCACCTACCTGGATGATATTGCCGACGGCGTGATCAAAGCTCTCAAGCCGGTGGGATACGAGATCATCAATCTTGGTGGTCACGAAACGATCACGATTAATGACCTGGTGCAGCGCATTGAAAGTTTGGTGGGTAAAAAAGCGGACATTCATTTTATTCCGCGGCACCCTGCTGACGTAGACGCCAACTGGGCGGATGTGACGAAGGCGCGTAACCTGCTTGGCTGGGAACCCAGAGTGTCACTGGATGAAGGCATCACTCACCTGGTGAACTGGTACCTTGACGAGCGTGATTGGGCGCGTGACATTATCATCCCATGAAATCCCTGTTCGCCAGGATCAGGAAGTTACTCATTGAGGATAGCATTCTCACCCGGGTATTAAAAAACACCGGCTACCTCTTCAGTTCCACCTCCCTCGGATTGATCTTATCGCTGATACAGAGCATCTTCGCCGCCCGTCTTCTCGGTGTGGCGGCATTCGGCCTTGTCGGGATCGTCACCGCGTTTGTCAGCAACGTCAACCGCCTTTTCTCGTTCCGCATGGGCGAGTTCATCATCCGATACCTGGGCAGGGAACTGACCGAAGATAACCGCCATAAAGCCGGCGCTGTTGTAAAGGTCGCGATGCTCACCGAGGCGCTCACATCTGTGGTGGCTTTTGTGGTTTTACTGCTGTTAGCGCCGTTAGGTGCAAGGTACATTGCCAAAGATATGCAAGCGCTGCCAATGATCCAACTCTTCGCCGTCTCCATTCTGGCAAAGTTGATCTCTGAGACCTCCATCGGCATTCTGCAGATCACCAACCACTTTCGCACGCAAGCCATGATCAACCTAATCCAGAGCGTAATTACCGCGCTGCTCATCCTCCTTGCTTTTGTGCTGGAGGGCAGTATCTATTTCGTCCTCAGCGCGTACCTGGTGGGAAAGATCCTGCTGGGTATCACCCCAGCAATCCTGGCGTTTTATTACCTGCCCAGGCACCTTCAACCGGGTTGGTGGAGGACCTCGCTATCCGTCCTGCCGCCTTTCAAAGAAATGGCACAATACGCGTCGAGTACCAACCTGAGCGGAACGGTAAAGATGGTTGCCAGCGAAAGCGAACCGCTTTGGGTCGGTTTCTTCCTGGACCAGCAGGCGGTTGGTCTGTATAAACTGGCATTATCCATCGTCAACCCGCTGATGATGCCCATCACCCCGTTCATCACCACCACGTTCCCTGAGATGACGCGCAGTGTCGTTGCCAGGCTGTGGGCGCAACTGCAGAGATTATTAAAACGGGTTACCCTGATATCCGCTTCCTGGACGCTGATGGTGATACTGGTGATGCTCGTGTTCGGAAAATGGCTGATCAGGTTGTTCTACGGCGTTGAATTTGTTCCCGCTTACCCGGCGACGATGATCCTGCTGCTGGGGTTTGGTTTTGCCAATATCTTCTTCTGGAACCGTTCGCTGCTGCTTTCCTTTGGCAAAGCCAACATCCCGCTTTATGTGCTGCTGGTAACCGCGGTGGTCAAGAGCGGGCTGGCATTCTGGGTGGTTCCACGCTGGGGGATCATCGGCGAGAGCATCCTCCTTTCGGCTTATCTCATCATCTCCACCGGGGTGCTGGTGCTGATCGGCTTGCGCATGATCCGGCAGGGAGAACAAGCGGAATTAATCACGGAGTAACATGAAAATCGCCTGTATCTCCACTGCTCAATTGCCGTCTATAAAAGCCAACAGCATCCAGGTGATGAAGGTCTGCCAGGCGCTGGTACAAAATGGTGAGGGCCTGAGCCTCTACGTACCTGGGACCGATCCCGTCTCGTGGGAGGAACTCGCGGATTATTACGGGTTAATCGATCCATTCCCGGTCATTCAGGTTAAGTCCCGTCGATTATTCAAGCGAATGGATTTCACCCTGGCGAGCCTCAGGGATGCGCGTATTAAGCAGGTGGACCTCGTTTACACGCGCATGTTGTGGGTCGCATTCCTCGCGCGCTTGTGGGGGTTGCCAGTGGTACTGGAGCTTCACGATCTGCCTGGCGGTCGCTTTGGTCCAACGATATACAGACGTTTTCTGCGCTTTGAGAAACCAAAGCTGTCGGTTTATATTACCAGCGCTTTGAAGCAGCTCGCGGACGCCAACCTTGGCGTACAAGCCCGCGAAGGTGAATTCCTCGTTGCGCCTGATGGGGTGGACCTTGAGCGTTTCCAGGATCTTCCCGATCCACCGCGGGCGCGAGCATTGCTTGGCCTGGAGGAGACAACAACAGCTGTCTATTCGGGCGGGTTTTACGCGGGCCGCGGGCTTGATATCATGCAACAGCTTGCGCTGGCCTTTCCACAGGTGCAATTCCTGTGGATCGGGGGCACCCCGGAGCAGGTGACCGAATGGAGCGGCAGGCTAAGTACCGCTGGTGTTAGAAATATCAACCTAACCGGTTTCATCCCGAATGCTAAATTATCATCCTACCAGGCTACAGCGGATGTGCTGCTGATGCCATATAGTATTGCTTTTGGCGGTAGCGGCGGTGGGGATATCGCTGCGGTGAGCAGCCCGATGAAATTATTCGAGTACATGGCGACCGGGCGCTGTATCCTGGCAAGTGACCTGCCGGTGTTGCGCGAGGTCCTCAACGAAAGGAACGCGGTGTTCTATCAGCCGGAGAATTTTCCCGACCTTTGTGCAAAATTCGCAGTTTTGATTTCAAATGAAGCGATGCGCAAGAAACTGTCTACCGCGGCACAAGAGGATGTGAAAGCCTACAGTTGGAGAACCCGCATGGCTGTAATCATAAATACCGTAAAAGGTTTGATTGAAATGGAATAAAAAAGGTTCCGTCAAGGAACCTTTTTTCATCAGGCTTGCCAGTCGCCGATATCGGTCCAGGCGTACTCCAGGTGAGATGCCGGCGTTTTCCCCGCTTTTTTGCGAACTTTTCCAAACGTCCAGGACATAAGGGCGCCTCCCCCAATTTCGTTCAACCGCTTACCAATCTCACGCGTACGGATGTGCCGGCATTGCCCGTTATACCCTCTTCCAGGAGTTTCTGAAAGATAATCCTCTTTTATTCCGATGCGGATGAGTTCTTCCACCAGTTTATCAACCTCCATGCTATCAGTAGAGGAATAAGGTTTGGGTTTAAACAAAGAACCTAAGAATGACATGGCGCGCTCCTTGGACTGGGCTGTGGGGATGAAATCTATAACAATTGTACAACAATCTGCTGCTAAACTCGCAGAGGCGCGGGATTTTGGCCTGATTCATGCACCAATTCTTTGCGAAAGGGAATGTAAAAACTTTTATTGATGGATCCTATTAATTGGTCGCGATGGACTGACACGCTTCGGCAATTTCACTTTACCTCCCCGATACTCACGCTGCTGGAGGGTGGAGGGCCTCTAAAAGTGATCCTTGCCCAGGGTATGTTGGCTTTATCCCCCTTTGTGGGATCATCGGCGGAAAACTCCTGGAAGGCTTTCGCTGAAATGCTGGAGGAACCTGACACCAGCCGCACTTTCGCAGACCATTTACGACAGGATAAATCATGAATCTTGAAGGGTTCCTCGCTTTCCTTGTGGTGATTCTTGCCGCAGCCGGAACGATCACCTTTTCATTAAAGGGGGTTCGCACTATTTATCCTCCGGTTTTTCGGCGGATCCCGGCAATTACCCGGCTGAAAAGCGCTATCGGCCTTTCTGTGGAAGATGGCAGCCGGGTGCATGTTTCGCTGGGAAACGCGAATCTCAATGAAGCAACAAATCCATCCGCCCTGGTGGGTCTGGATTCACTTCACCGTATCGGCCAGTTAAGCTCAACCTCTGACCAGCCTCCTGTGTGCACCAGCGGTGATGGTAGTTTCGCCCTACTCAGTAAGGACGTGCTGGGAATGGTCGCTGGCGAAACCAATACCCGTGAATTATTCAATCCCGACCACGGTCAATTGACCGGCGTTACCCCGCTTGCTTATGCGTTAGGTGCAATGGAAGTTATGACTGACCCGGTTGTGAAAACGAATGTTCTTGTTGGAAATTTTGGTCCAGAAGCCGGGTTCCTGACCACCGCGTCTGAAGAAAACGGTGCCTTCACAGTGGCAGCCAGTGATTCGATCGTGGCGCAGTCCGTGTTTATGGCCACCACCAGGGATGTGCTGATTGGCGAGGAATTATTCGCGATACCTGCCTACCTGGTCTACCGTCCCACCTACCTTTCCAGTCTACGGGTACAGGATATTTTACGCCTGTTGCTGGCGATCACACTGGTGACCGGCGCGTTGTTGAAGGTTTTCGGTATCCTATGAAAATCCTTAATCTCATCATCGCGGTTGCTGCTGGCTTGATCGTACTGATTGGATATTTCTTTCCGCATACCGGATTGGAGATCATTCGAACACCGCTGTTGAATTGGGCGGTAACGCTCAGCGGGGTTGCAGGGCTGGTGGCGATCCTGCACCTGGTGTTCGGCATCCACTGGAAGCGTGTGCACGATAACCATGCGCGCAAAAGTTACAGCGCCATATTGATTGCGGCGTTTCTTCTCACTGTTGGCGCTGGAATCTACCTTGACCCCGCGAGTGAGGGTTTCCAGAAAATTGTCACACGTGTTCAGTTTCCCATCGAAGCCAGCCTGATGGCCGTGCTGGCCATTACCCTGGTGCTCGCCAGTCTCAAGATACTGCAGCGTCACCGCAATTGGATGGGTTTCATCTTTTTTCTGAGCGTTGTGCTGTTCCTGGTGTTAAACAGTGGGGTGCTTGCTTTTACGACCGAGATTCCTGTACTCAGGGATCTGCTTTCGGCCTTTCACCGGGTTCCAGTGGCCGGAGCCAGGGGCATGCTGCTGGGCATCGCCCTCGGCAGCCTGGCCACAGGCATTCGCGTCCTTATCGGTTCAGACAGACCTTATAACGGGTGACCATGGCCGATATCAGGTGCCTTATCTGTGATCACGTGAACGACGCCAGCGCAGAACGCTGCTGGTACTGCCAGGGGCTCCTGCGCGGCAAATCTGCGAACTCCGTTCATGAAGATAATAAACCGGATTCACCAGTTGAAGCCCCGGAATTGAGCGGGGAGACAACTGGTGAAAATGGTACACTAAATAACGATAAAGATTTGCAGCTGGTAGAAGAGGTGCCGGATTGGCTGGCAAGGATCCGGAAATTAAAGGAACAGGAGGTCGGTGCCTCTGAACCGGAAAGAGAAGAACCGGAAGAGGATGGGGAAATTCCATTGTGGCTCAAGAGCCTGCGAGGGATTGATCCAGACAGCCTTGAGATAAAGTCAGTTGAAAATCCGCTGAAAGAGGAAAATGATTTGCAGGTTGAACCGCCGCTGGAGGATTCGCAACCTGTCCAGCAGGTGGCGGGGGAGATATCTGAACAACTGGAATCGCTGCCAGGCGAGGCAGGCGCAGATGGTGTGGTTCGAGCCGCTGTTTTTAATGAAGACATTTCCGGGGATGGACGATCCCCGGTTGAAAGCGACAATAATAATCCAGGTGAAAAAGATACACCATTTGAAGATGTAACAACCGAACCTGAGGCTTTACCTTTTGCTGAACCCGATTTGCCTTTTTTTGTTGATGACTTGCCCGAGTGGCTTACCTCTGAAAAAGATGTGATCAAAAAGCTAGCTTCTCCTCCCCAAAACCACCAAGAGCAGCCCTCCGCTCCAGCAGGAGGAAAACTCGAGAGAGGTATGCTGCCCGCGTGGCTAAAAGCCATCCAGCCATTGGATGCAGTAGCACCAGCCTCAAACGCGGGGAATTTACAGGCACCAGTGGAGGAGCACGGCGTTCTCGCCGGTATTGAAGGCACTCTCAAGGCAGCAACCCTCACTAGCCAGGAAAATCGATCTGCTTCAAATCAACAGGAATTGCGTGTAACACCGGCACAACTCAGGAACGCCGAATTGTTCCACAGTTTGCTTCAGGCAGAACCTCCCACTAGCGCTGCGAAAACAACAGGGCAGATTCCGCTTGGTAGGAATAAGCAATTTCGCATCATTGTGGCAGTGGTCTTATTGCTCGCCATATTTATTCCATTCCTGTTGAGGCCAATTACCGCGATCATACCAGTTCTCTACTCGCAGGAGGTGGTGGACACGTTGAGCTTTATTGAGGAGCTTCCTGCTGGTAAACCCGTATTGGTAGCGGCGCAGTATGAAGCGGGGCTGGCTGGTGAACTTGCGTGGGCAGCGGAGCCTGTGATCGAACACCTTGTTTCTCACGGTGTCCCCATGGCTTTAACATCAACAAATGTCACCGGTTATGCGATGCTGCAGGATCAATTGAACCGTGCAGCTGAAAACGCCACAAATTACCCGGTTGATGAAAAAGTGGTGAACCTTGGCTATCTGCCTGGCGGGACGATAGGTTTGATCTCACTCGTCAGTGACTTGCAGCAGACGCTGCCTTTCTCCACGGAGCTCACACCAGCCTGGGAGTTACCCGCTATCGATAGTGTGAACACGCTTTCAGAGTTTAGCGCTGTCCTGATCCTCACAGATAACCCTGAGATAGCGCGCGCCTGGGTGGAGCAGGCAGGTAGGGCGGTTTCACCCCCGCCGCTGCTGGCGGTGGTAAGTGCCCAGGCTGCGCCGTTAGTCCAGCCCTACTACGACAGTGGTCAGATTAAGGGATACATTGCAGGCATTAGTGGCGCGCTTACATACGAATTGATACGCCAGGTCCCCGGTAAAGCCTCCAGCACTTACAGCTCCTACCAGCTGGCGATCCTAACCGCTGCCCTGTTGGTATTTATTGGGGGCATGGTCACATTGATCCTCTCAACAAGTGCTGATATGAAAAAGAAGGGAGGAAGTTGATGGCTTTTAATACTGAAATTATCTGGCTGGTCATCAGCTTCATCCTTACCCTCCTGGTCTTCAGTTACCTGTTGGGAGACAACCCGTTTTTCAGGTTTGTTTCAGCCCTCTTTATCGGCGTGACCGCCGGTTATTTCACTGTGGTCATCATCTACCAGGTTCTTCTCGCCCGCCTAGTCGTGCCGCTTCTGCAGGGTTCCAGGCTGACCCTGGTGCCGCTGTTCCTTTCCGGTTTGATGCTGATGAAATTATCGCCCCGTCTTACCAGGCTGGGGAATACCTCCATGGCGCTGTTGGTTGGGGTCGGCGCGGCAGTCGCGGTGGGAGGCGCGGTTCTGGGCACGCTATTCGGGCAGGTGAAAGGTGCACTGGCTTTCTTCAGCCCTGATATGAACCAACCCGGTTCTTCTCCAACCATGGTTATAGCGGAGGGCGTTTTCTTTCTCATCGGTACACTTGCAACACTGGCTTACTTTAACTTTTCCGCCAGGAGAAAACAAAATCTGGAGGCGAAGCCACACTGGTTGGTGGCGATCTTCGCGGCTATAGGCAAGGTGTTCATTGCCATTACACTTGGGGCGGTATTCGCGGGTGTGTTAACCGCAGCTATCACCGCCCTGGTGGAACGCTCAGATTTCATCTTTTCAACGATCGCGTTGCTGGTGAGGTAAGGTGAGATGAAAAATTCACTGGCACACGCCAGTTCGGTATTAGGGCTGGAAATTGGCACGGCAAATACATGCGGCTTCCTTTTTGATGTAGTGGAGGACAGTTACCGGCTCATCGCTTCAAGCGTGGTACCTTCCACCCATATGGAACCGGTTTTTGACACCGGTGAAGCTATATTTGAGGTGATCACCCGCATTCAGGAAGTAACCGGACGCGCGTTACTGGATACAAGCGGGGGCCTGATCATCCCATCGCAATCCACCGGGGAAGGTGTGGACCTGTTTCTCATAACTTCTTCTTGTGCACCTGTATTAAAAATTGTGGCTGTGGGCTTGTTGAACGAGGTTTCACTAGAATCAGCAAAAAAACTCGCGTATACCACATACGGGAGACTGGTCGATGCCATCGGCATCAATGATCGGCGTCCGTTGAATTTACAAATGGACGCATTGCTTGCGGCCAGTCCTGACCTGATCCTGTTCGCAGGTGGAACGGACAATGGCGCAAACCGTTCCCTGGTCAGAACAGCGGATATGATCTGCAGTGTGCTAGGAATCATGCCGAGGGGATATCGCCCGCAGGTGCTTTACTGTGGCAATCAGGCGTTGAGTGGTACGCTCCGGGATGCTTTTGAAAGGTACACCAGTGTCCGCGTCGCTGCCAACATAAGGCCATCGTTGGACGACGAGATCCTGGGTCCTGCCACCGTCGAGTTGGACGCGATGGTAATGGAAAGACTTTATGAACAGGTGAGCGGATTAGCGCGCGTATCCCCTCTATGCAGCACACCACCGCAGCTCTCGAGCCAGGCTTTTCACAACGTAATCAAATTCCTTGGCAGGCAGTATGATCCTGGCAAGGGAGTGCTGGGATTGGATATTGGCGCAACATATTCGGTGGCGGCTTATGCCAATGACAGGTTTTCCGCGTTAAATACATTTAATCTGGGACTTGGCAGTGGTATCGAGGAACTGCTGGTCAGTACCCCTATAAAAGAAATCTCCCGTTGGGTGAAGAACCCGGTCACCGATTCCGAGGTAAGCGATTATTTATGGAACCGCTCCCTTTATCCGCTATACAGTCGCAACAACGCCGGTTGAATTAGAAATCGAACTTGCCGCAGCGCGGCAGCTGTTGAGGTTGATGATGCATGATCTGTCAATGCGCGACGCGCTTCCGTCTTCGCGCTTTGAGCCCATCCTCATCAGCGGATCCACCATCAACCGCGCTGTTTCACCGGTGCAGTCGCTCCTCGTCATTCTCGATGGCCTTCAACCACTGGGTATCAGTCCGTTGATACTTGATAAGCACGGTATTCTGCCAATATTGGGGGCGGCGGCCGGAATCAACCCGTTGTTGGGGGTGCAATTGCTGGAATCGGCTGCTTTCACCAACCTTGCTACCGTGGTCAACGTGGTCGGCAAGGCACACATGGGCAGTACCCTCCTGAATGCCCGCCTGGATTACGCCGACGGGAATTTCATTGAAGCCGAGGTAAAGCAGGGCTCCATCGTTTCACTGCCCTTACCCCCAGGCGCTTCAGGTCAGCTTCATATGCGTGCAGTTCGCCGGGTGGAGATAGAAGAAGTGACGCTTGGGAGTGAACCTGTGAAGGTAATGGGGGGTGTATGCGGGGTGGTTTTGGATGCCCGAGGTCGGCCGATCAAACTTCCTGAAGATGCCGAAAGAAGACATGAATTATTCCAGGAGTGGGAATTCTTATTGGGTGCCAAATAATGGTACATTTATTGCAACATAACCATCAGGAGTTCTTATGTACGCCCAATTGACTCAGATCAACCCGTTAACCCTTATTCACCGCAATCGGCTGCTGCCGGTTCCTGGTTCCGTTAACGTCAGGCAGGGTCAAAAGGTCAGCCCTTCAGATATTGTCGCGGAAGCCTCAATTCCCTCAAAGCATTACCTGGTGGATGTGGCCAGGGTTTTAGGAACCCGAACTGCGGGTGCTGCTGAAAAACTCATCACACGAAAACCTGGTGAGATACTGAAAAAAAATGACATCATCGCCGAAACCGGTGGCATATTGTCCCGGGTGATTCGTACTCCGGGTGAAGGCAGGGTTGTTTCAATAAAAAAGGGGAGGGTCCTGATCGAAGCTGAGAGTGCCGTCCTAAGTCTCCAGGCTGGCATGGCAGGTAAGATCAGCCAGGTTATCCCGGAACGGGGCGTGACGGTTGAATGTTATGGCGCGCTCATCCAGGGTGTTTGGGGTAACGCGAAGCTGGGTAACGGTCCCCTGGTGATCGATCCAGAGAGTGTGGATGGCGAACTGAGAACTTCCACTCTGGGAGTGACAGCCCGAGGTACGATCCACTTGGCCGGCACCATTTCTGAAGAGATGTTTAATTTAGCCGCCAGTGAGGAAATTGGCGGGTTGATCCTCGGTTCAATGTCTTCATCACTCATCACAATCGCCCAGGCGCAACCTTACGCGGTTATTGTGCTTTGCGGGTTTGGTGATCACGGTCTCGATGAGATCTCACGGCGGGTGTTAATCGCCAACGAGGGACGCGATCTGTCAATTAACGCAGTGAAATGGAACCGTTTAACCGGTGACAGACCGGAGGTTTATATACCGCTTTCTACAGAGGCTGAAGCCTACACGGAACAGGCTGTTTACGCTTCCGGGCAGACCGTTCGCCTTCACACGGGATCCTACGCGGGCAGGGTTGGCAGGATTGAAAGCCTCCTGCCGGGGCTCACGCTTCTTCCCGGTGGTCTGCGTGCCAATGCAGCCCGCGTTATTTTTGGAGAAAATTCAAGGGAGATCATTCCCCTGGCAAATCTTGATGTGATCTTATTAAATGATTGATTCACCGGTACATCCGATGAAGGAGGATAACCATGGCACTGAACAATTTTGATGAGGAACAATTCGACCAGGAAGTATTTCCGGATGATCTGCCGCCTGAACCGGTAACAAGGTCAGGGAACAGGACATTTCTGACGGTTATCATTATTCTGGGAGTAGTCTTCCTGCTTGCGTTGCTGGGATTACTGCTGTTCGCTCCAAAATATCTCGCCAGCCAGCGTGCAGCGAATATGGAGCAGGCTGCATTGATCAACGCCGCTAATACAGCTACCGCGATGGCAGCCTTTGATCTTGCGAACCAGCAGCAGACAGCACTCGCGCTCACCGCGCAGGCGTTGAACCCTACGGCTGCCCCCACCAGCACCCCTGTCGTGGCGGTTGTGGTGAACACGCCAGTGGTCGCCGAAACAGGGTTATCAGAGGCGGAGATGGCGACTGTGGCAGCGCTTCAGACGCAAATGGCCGGGCAGGGAACGCTGGCACCTACCGAGCTGCCAGACGCGGGTTTTGCTGACGAATTCGGGCTGCCTTTGATGGGCGGGATGGCGTTACTGCTTGTTGCCATCATCGTCTTCAGCCGTAAGCTGCGCTTATCCTCCAGGTAGAGCCAAATACAAAACATATCCGGGGTTGCATTTTCCCAACCCCGGATTTTTCATTTAAATTCATCCGTGAATCAGGAAACGTTATCTGCTATGGAACTGCCGAAGTTGAGCAATTCCTTCACCATTTCGGGTGTTCTTCCCTCAGCGTAAACGCGCAAGTACCGGTTCGGTTCCCGATGGGCGGATGAGCAACCAGGAATCATCACTGAAGATGTACTTAACGCCATCCATTGTGCTAATTTCGGTGAGGCTTTCACCACCAAGGGTTGTAGGTGGGTGGTTAACCAGCCTGGATACCATTTTTTCTTTGGATACAGGGTATTTCAAACGCTGGTCAATGCGGTCGTAAAACACCGGGCCGACCTCCTTTTGCAGGTCTTCCACCATGTCAAATAATGTTGATTTGGCTTCCGCAACCATCTCAACGATCAACAGCCCCATCAACACACCATCTCCCTCGGGTATGTGACCGCTGAAACCGATCCCGCCGGATTCTTCTCCGCCGATCAGGACCTTTTCCTTCATCATGTAATCAGCGATGTGATTGAACCCGACCGGTGTTTCATGCACGGTGAGTCCGTATTTACTGGCAAGGCGGTCGATCATGCGGGTGGTTGAAACCGTCCGAACCACTGAGCCGGTGAGTCCGCGTTTTTCAAACAAGTAGCGCAGCGCCAGTGCCATGATCTTGTGCGGGTCGACAAAATTGCTGCGTTCGTCCATTGCCCCGATGCGGTCCGCGTCGCCGTCAGTGGCGATGCCGAAGTTTCCCATTCCCGCGCCGATGGCGCCAGCCAGGGCACCCAGGTTCTGGCGGATCGGTTCAGGGTGTACACCACCGAAGCCGGGATTCATTTCTCCGCGGATCTCGCTGATTTCGCATCCGGTTCCCTGCAGGAAGCCGCGTATGACACCTCTGCCAGATCCGTACATGGAATCAATGACGAAGCGCTGCGGGTTCTCGGCGATGATGTCACAATCGATGAGCGTTCTTAAGTGCTCGTAGTAAGCTGGGATGGGATTGAAACGCTGGATCAATTTTAGCGAGCGCGCCTGGTCCAGGTCCATCAGGTTCGGTCCGCGCGCCAGCGTTTCATTATCGTTCAGGTAGACCTCGACCCGGCGGCACTGTTCCGGCAGGGCGGATCCGCCTGATGCGGATTTTAATTTGATGCCATTGTAGCGCGGCGCGTTATGAGAAGCGGTGATCATCACTCCCCCAATGGCGTTAAGGTTGCGCACCGCGTGTGAAATGACCGGAGTCGGCGCGTCCGCCTGGGCGAGGAAAACAGTGAACCCGTTGGCTGCCAGCACGCGTGCCACTTCGGTGGCGTACCGGTCGGAAAGGAAGCGGGTGTCAAACCCGACTACCATTTTGTGGGGATCGGGTTTGGCTTCCAGCGGGGTACCGTTGATCCACTCAGGGGAGGCAACAGCATCCGCAATCGCCTGGGCAACCAGGCGTAGATTGGTGAAGGTGAAAGTGTCAGAGATTACTGCGCGCCAGCCATCAGTTCCAAAATGGATCGTCATCGTTGTTCTCCAAAAAAGGGTGTGAAATCTACCAATTGGGTGCCGGGGTGGCAGTGAGGAGCAGGCTCCTCACCATCCAGCCCTCACGGCCATCCTCAAGCAGCACGTGTGCCCAGTAGGTGTTGTCTACAAATTCAACATCCGGCAGCACCTGGATAAGGGATTCATTATCGAGGCTGGTGAGGTATTTACCGTCATAGCCTGGTGCCTGCCTGACCATTACACCGGTGAGGGTGGGGCTGTAGACTTTGGCCCAGACGGGTGTGGGTTTGGGGGTGATGGTGACCGTTGGTGTAAGTGTGGGGATAAAAGTATTTGTTGGAGCCAGGGTGGCTGTCACTTCAACCGCTTCCGGCGTGGGAATTTCCATTACATCGGTAGGGGGTGCGATCGCTATTAGAGTGGCTTGCACCGAGGTGGGGGTAATGAAGGGTGCCATTTGTTTTTCGAGCGCGGAACCCAGCGCGCTGGAAATCACCAGGCCGTAGAACGCCGCTCCGACGACCGCTGCCGTGAGCACATAGCCAAAGAAAGTGAACGGCCGCAATTTCAGGATCGCCAGCATCAGCGTTCCCACCAGGATCACCCAGGCGATGTGTACCCCGGCCACGATCAGCGCGTCGGGGTATAGGCCTGTTGCACTGGCGGTTAACCCGAATCCAGCTACCGCTACCGGTATGTAAATTTCATAGGCCAGGGGTACGCTCGCCACCAGTGATCGTTGTTTGGGCATGCGGATGATCAGGTAGATGGCTAGCACGATGCCGATGGTCAGCAGCAGGAAATCAGGGAGGGTGAAACCGGAAAAGCGTTGTGCCTGGCTGTATGGAAGGTCAGTGAACAGTCTTGAGATCCAACCTCCCAGCGCTCCGCTGGCGAAGACCAGCGCGCAGCCGATCAGCAGCGCGCCGGCTGACCGTAGAAAAAAGGTCGTCGATCCGATGGCTGCGGAAAACCCGAGCCCGACCACCGGCGCCATGAACGGCGCCAGCAGCGCGCCAAGGATGAAAATAGCGGGACTGTCCAACAGGATGGCGAGTGTAATGACCAGCCCTGCGATCAGTGAAAACAGGAAGAATTCCACTCCCGGTACCAGGCGCTTGGCGATCTCGCCCAGGTATAACGAACGTTCACTTTTTCCGCGCGGGATCAGGAGTTTGCGCGAGCGTTTGCGGCGTGATTCATCGATGCGGCTTGGCGTGCTTTCTTGTGCCGCTTCCTGTTGGAATTCGCTCATTGCCGCAAGGTCGCTTTCAACCGCGAGGGGTTCAGGAACAACCCCAGCGCGGTCAGGATATCCGGAACAAGGATGTCCGCGCTGAGCATGCTTTCAACCGCGGTGCCTTCAGATGAAAGAACGCAGATGCCAAGCGCTGCGCCTTTCAACATGAGTCGGTCATTGGTACCCTGCCCAATGGCTGCCACCGAGTAAGCACCCAGCGCTTCAACGTATTCAAGTTTCTGTTCGGCTTCGCTGCCTGGCTGGAGCCGTTTGAAATGACTCACAAAATCACCCAGAGCTGTTTCCAATTCGGAAAGCCTGCCGTAGGTATCAGCGCTGACGATGTGAATTTCAACCAGACCTTTTAGCTGACCAAAAGCTTCATTGACACCCGGCAGCAGGTTACCGTCAAGCGCGAGGGTGCCATTCATGTCGCACACAATGTGGCTGATCTCAATCGAATCACGGCCGGGAATAACGCAGGAAATCATGTCATTATTATAATACACTCAAAATTCACGGCAACTAAGGTAAAATTGCCCCATGAATCGCAATAGATCATCTCTCCCATTTTTGCTCATAACGATTTTGGTTTTGTTGACCCTGCTCATCTCGGGCTGCGATCGGCCGACTGACCAGCCTCCAGTGCCGACTGAAGCGCCGGTTACAGCTGAGCCGACTCAAGCGGAGACCGCGGTACCTGTCCCTCCAGCCGCGAAAATGAAATTGGTTGATCCTGCAGGAGGAGCATCACCTGAACTGATTGCCTACCTGACCTCTTTCGCCGTTGAGAACGGTCTGCTACTGGAAACAGTTAATTCAGCGGAACTTTCACAGCAGACTGATGAAACCAGGGTGGTCATTTTACTGGCAGAACCCCCGGGAATAGCGGAATTCGTTTCCGCCTCGCCGGCAACCCAATTTATTGTGATCGGGAATGTGAACTCAGAGGGTTTGCCAAACCTGTCTGTCATCAGTGCCAGAGGGGAAGATTTGGCTTTCATGAGCGGTTATCTCACCCAGATGATCGCCTGGGACTGGCGCTCAGCTGGCTTGATCCCGAATGATGTGGTCATGACCGCGGAAAAAACGAACGCTTTCATCAATGGCGCGCGCTACATGTGCGGTGTCTGCACACCGTTTTTTGCGCCTGTCGTTTCCTTCCCCATGCTGGCGCAGGAATCCATGCAGGCGGACGCGGTGACCTGGGGTGCCCAGGTTGCGGTGCTGGGGCAGCACTTCGTGAACACCTATTACGTAGATCCGGCCGCAGCATCCGTTGAAACACTGGACGGGTTGATGGCATTAGAGGATGCAATTTTCAACGATGTTCATTTGATCGGTCTGAGCGGTACGCCGAACCACGAGCGCTTCACCGCGCTGCTAGGCTATGATACCCTGCCTGCCCTGCAGCAACTGCTGCCACAGGTGGTTGCGGGTACAGGCGGTCTGAGCGTCAGCGCGCAGGTGAAGATCCTTACCAATACGGATGAGAGTGTCATCACACCGGGGAAGATCGATAATTTCAACCGAGTCGCCGCTGACCTCGCTGCGGGGATCATTATCCCTCTCAATATGCCGTAGAGAACATACCAGATTTTGTTACTCAAGTTCAAAAACCCGAAATCTGTTTAGCGATTCCGGGTTTTTTTATAGGTGGTTACTCTTTTTCTGACCCCATGAACTCAGGGGCGGTGGCGCTGCCCGGCGCGCTGATGCCCTCGCGTTTGAGCGCTTTCCACAGCGTGAGGAAAAGGATCTTAATGTCAAGCCACAAGGACTGGTGATCGACGTACCAAACATCAAGCTTGAACTTTTCTTCCCAGGTGAGCGCGTTGCGCCCGTTCACCTGCGCCCAGCCGGTTATACCCGGTAGCACCTCGTGCCGCCGTGCCTGCTCGGGGGTGTAGCGCTCCAGGTAAGCCACCAGCAGCGGGCGCGGACCCACCAGGCTCATTTCACCTTTCAGAACATTGAAGAGCTCGGGCAGTTCATCCAGGCTGGAGGCACGCAGGAAACGTCCAAAGCGTGTGAGGCGTTCTTCATCGGGCAGGGGTTTGCCTTCATTGTTGTACAGGTCGCGCATGGTGCGGAACTTGTGCAGCATGAACAGCTTCCCGTGCAAGCCGGGGCGCTCCTGGGTGAAGAACACCGGCCTGCCAAGTTTGAGACGCACCAGCAGCGCCAGCACCAGGAGCAGCGGCGAGAGTAGAATCAGCAGCAGGGTGCTGATGAGGAGGTCAAAGAGACGCGTCAAAAATCGAGCCATCCACATGATTGTACCAAAATTGCCTATTGAACGGGCGTTCGGGGATGACTTTACGATATAATAACCACACTTCACCAAGGGAGAACCCATCATGATCATCACCATCGAATACTGCGCTGTCTGACACTACACACCAAAAGCCGCCGGTCTGGCGGCTGAATTGCTCGAAGCCTATGAGCCGGGTATTAAATCGCTCACGCTCATCCCCTCCAGTGGCGGGGCGTTCGAGGTGACCGTGGACGGCGTGCTCATTTACTCCAAGCTGCAAAACGGACGGCACGCGCAGCCGGGCGAGGTGAAGGCTTTATTAAGAAAACAGATCGAGGAAGGTTTGTCATGACCAGTAAAAAAGGACGTGTTTTTTCAGGCGCCAGGCCTACCGGGCGCCAGCATATCGGAAATTATTTCGGGGCGATCAGCAATTATGTCAAGCTGCAGGAAGATTACGAGTGCGTGTACTGCATCGTTGACCTGCACGCGCTGACCACGCTGGAAACGACCCTTGACCTTAAGCAGAACACCCTCGAGATGGCCTGGGACTGGCTGGCGGCGGGAATGGATCCGAACAAGTCCATCATCTTCGTGCAATCCATGGTGCGCCAGGTGACGGAACTGCACACCATCCTTTCCATGGTTACCCCTCTCGGCAAACTGACCGACCTGCCCACGTTCAAGGAAAAGGTGCGCGAGAACCCGAAGAACGTGAACTACGGGCTGGTGGGTTACCCGGTATTGATGTCGGCGGATATCGCGCTCTACCGCGCCGACGTGGTGCCGGTGGGCATCGACCAGGCGCCGCACGTCGAGTTTGCCCGCGAGACGGTGCGCTCGTTCAACTTCCGCTATCAACACGACCGCGCTCATCGAACCCAAGGAGAAGTTCACCGAGTTTCCAAAGATCATGGGCATCGATGGCGTGAACAAGATGAGCAAGAGCCTTAACAACGACATTGAGCTCGCCGCGACGGCAGAAGAAACCTCTACCCGGGTGATGCAGATGGTCACCGATCCGGCGCGTCAGCGCCGCTCTGACCCCGGCAACCCGGATGTGTGCAACGTGTTTACGCTGCACAAGATGTTCACCCCGCCTGAAAAGGTGGCGGAGATCAACACCGAGTGCCGCCGCGCGGGCATCGGCTGCGTGGATTGTAAAAAAATTCTGGCAGCCAACATGAACACCTACTTCGCGCCGCTGCGCGAAAAGCGCCGCGGATATGAGAAGGACCCTGATGGCACCTGGGAGATGCTGCGTGAAGGAGCGGCACGCGCCAGCGTGCTCGCCGAAGCGACCATGGTCGATGTGCGCGCGGCTGTTGGTCTGCCGACGCTCAAGAAAGAATAGTCACACATGCGTGCCGTTGTACAAAGGGTCAATTACGGCAGGGTAACCATTGACGAGCGCGTCACCGCCGATATCGGCAAAGGGCTGGTGATCCTGCTGGGCGTGGGCGAGGGGGATGACGAGCAGAAATCTGCCGCGCTGGCCAGGAAGATCGCCCAGCTGCGCATCATGGAGGATGGCGAGGGCAAGATGAACCTCTCCCTGCTGGATACCGGCGGCTCAGCTGTGGTGGTATCGCAGTTCACCCTTTTCGCCGATACCCACAAGGGCAACCGCCCCTCGTTTATCAACGCCGCGCCGCCCGAGGTCGCCAGCCCGCTGGTGGACCACTTCGTCGCGCAGCTCAGGTCGTACGGCATCCATGTTGAGACCGGCGAGTTCGGCGCGCATATGCGCGTGGCGCTCGAGAACGACGGCCCGGTGACGATCTGGCTGGAGATGTAACAGTACGTATTCCCGTACAACCGATATCATTTTGTCATGCGCTCGTAGTCGCTTGTGGTAACAGCTACGCGTAATTCCAGAATGGGATAGTTCGGATTTAGGTCAGACATAATATTAACCTTCCTCGGAATTTTAACAATGAAATCTCCTGGTACAGCGTTACTAAGACATAGAAATAAGGTAGGTTGGAGGATGCTACCGGCTAGAAATCGGACTACCCTGTGTTGCTGGAGCGGATTGCCAAATTATAAGGTGAATAGGTTTTCAGTTTCCCAGTTTTACTATCTTAATTTTGAAATGGAAGCGTAGATTAGAACATAAATCTCAAGGTAGTAAGTATGGCTTCATAGACTCCCACTGGTCTTTCCATACGATCGGGACGAGGTGCTCTAGAACCTCCGCAGGCATATCTTTCGAAAATACAAGACGGTCTTCTAGTGGGAGGTTATAGAGTAAAAATGGGACAGTCAGGAAAGGCGGCGTGGAAAGTCGCTGTCCATGCTCGCCCATAGCCTTGACTAGCCGAAGTTGTTCTTCAGTAGAAATCACGGCGTCGGCCTTGTTGAAGAATTCATCTGCTTCGATCTGAATATGCGGATGCCACATTTCAATGAAACGGGTCAAGGCATCTTTGAGAGCTTCTATTTCTACACTGCGGAATCCGCTTTTTTCACTAGCTGCCAAAGCCGCGTTGATTTCGTTGAGAACACCCACCATCACCTGGTGCCATTTGCTCAATTCATCAAAAGGAGCCTCTGGCAGCAGGTCCTTAAAATAAGGAAATGCAAGCTCATCCTCGGTAAGGTGGTGGGCATTTACAACAGAAGTAAGGGCGTGTGTGTAATTCAATAGCCCTTCCAGACTCTCATTATCTACTGAATCAAGCGTTGAGAACTGCTCAATATTTTGTAAAGATATTTTCAAACCACGACTAATAATATTGTGAATGAGAGTGAAGACGACTGCAATATTGTTTGGTTTCTGAGTCATTTTATCTCTCCTTATGTGAAAATTGGAACCTACTTCAGAAAATCCTTCAACCAAAAGCGATGATTTCTTATTCTTTAATGGAATGGCGATGAATCATCCCTTTTCATTATAAAGTATTTACCATAAGGTTGTTATTGTAAGAAACCCGAAAAAGATGAATCGAGTTGCTTTTCATTATTCTAAGATTTGGTCCTAAGCCGTTTTTTAATTTTTGAGTTGAGCATCGTAAAAATCATGATTCCGGAAATTGGCGTCCCATTGCCAGCACTTGTATAAGTTCGGGTTCAAGCTGCAGATAGATTTCATCAGGTTTTGCATCGAGTGAGTCAAGGGACTTACTGAAGAAACTTCGAGCTGTGGTTGCCAATACTACATCGAGAATTTCCTCATCGGTAAAGCCAAATTTCCGCAATACTTCAACATCGCCCTGGTTTATTTGATGCGCATTGAGGATAATCTTCTGGGCGAAAGACATCAAAGCAACTTCTTCAGGAGAAAGACCAGCATTACGGAAATCCATTACGATTGCCATCAATTGATCTGCATTGAAGAAATTCTTACGAAGTATTGCGCCATGTGCAAGCATACAATAAGTGCATTCCAATGTCATTGCCGCTGCAAACGTTACCAGCTCATAGCGCCGTATTCTCATTTTGGATCTGATTGCGCCAATGAACTTTGTCCATGCATCATATACTTCAGGGTGAATGCTAAAGGCTTTCACATAATTGGGTACATAACCCATGCTATCCCTTGCCTTTTGATACAACTCCTGCACAAGCGTTTCTGCCTCATCCTCTGGGACTGTCTTAATAAATGTCATCGTCATTCTCCTTTGTCATCAATAACTATATGCGACAATTTAGATATACATTATCACTTAAATCGGTTTTAAACAATATCACGATGTTGCTCATTTTTTTCCAAAAACGTCCTCTAAACGGAGGACGTATCATGAACAAACCAAATCTCAGGTGCTGACCGCAGGTTGGAACTTGTTGCAGCTGGTAGGGTGGGTTCGGTGTTGAACCCACCACTTTAACAATAAATAGCGCCAAAAAATCACCCTCCAGAGATTGAGGGCAATTCACTGTCGTAAATACTTAACAAAGCTTTGCATCACCGGCGGAACTTTTGCCAATCCCAATAATCCCGCCTCAAGTATAATTACCCCATGGATAACCCTTCTTTGAAGCCGTCAGGCAAACAGATACGCCTCACCAGCCTTTCCAGCTGCGCGGGTTGAGCATCCAAACTGAGCGCTGAAGCGCTGGCGCAGGTGCTGCGCCCCATGCAGGAGATGTTCGACCCCGCGGATACGCCCGACCTGCTCGCCGGGCTGGATTCGCCTGATGACGCGGCTGTCTGGAAACTGGATGAAGACCGTGCCCTGGTGCTGACCACCGATTTCTTCACGCCGGTGGTCGATGACCCGTTCGATTACGGGCGCATCGCGGCGGCCAACAGCCTGTCAGATATCTACGCCATGGGTGGCACGCCATTCCTGGCGTTGAACATCGCTGCCTTGCCTCCCGATCTCGACCCTGCCATCAGCCGCGAAATCTTCCGCGGCGGTGCGGTGATCGCCAAAGAGGCCGGTGCGGTGATCGCCGGCGGACATTCCATCCAGGACAAAGAACCCAAATACGGCATGGTTGTGGCGGGATTTGTCGATCCGCGCAAGATGTTCACCAAGGGCGGAGCCAGAGTGGGTGACCGGCTTTACCTGACCAAACCGCTCGGCTTTGGCACCATCACCACCGCTCTCAAGCGCCAGGTGGTGCGCGATGAGGATCTGGCGGAGGCGGTGAGTTGGATGGTCCGCCTTAACCGCGATGCCAGCCAGGCGGGTACCGCAAGCGGGGTTAAGCGCTGCCACAGACGTAACCGGCTATTCCCTTCTTGGTCACGCGCTGGAGATCTCGGAAGCCAGCCGGGTGGGGTTACAAATCCAGTTTGACCGCCTTCCCCTGTTGCAGAGCGCGAAAACCTACGCGTCGCAGTTTATCTTTCCCGGTGGCGCGTACGATAACCGCGCCTACTTTCAACAGCATGTCGTGCTGGAGTGTGAAATTGGCGAGGACATGCAAATGCTGCTCTATGATCCCCAGACGAGCGGCGGCTTGTTGATGGCCGTTCCAGTTGACCGTACCGCTGATTTTGAATCCTTTATGGTGGCTAAGAACGCGCCGTTCTGGCAGGTGGGCGAGGTGATCACTGGCAGCGGCATCACCATCACCTGAGACAGCGTTCTTTTCGCACATCATCTACTAACTGACCCTGTGTTAAAATCCGCTTATGGTTGAACTCACTGACCACCTTAAGGGAATCCTCGACACCCTGCCGGTGAAACCCGGCTGTTACATCATGAAGAACGCCTCCGGAGAGGTGATCTACGTCGGCAAGGCGATCAACCTGCGCAGCAGGGTGCGTTCCTATTTCCAGGAGCGTGCCGATTATGAGCGCAAGGTGCTCAAGCTGGTGGAGCAGATCACCGACCTGGAGTGGATCGTCGTGGGTTCCGAGCTCGAAGCGCTCATCCTCGAGATGAATCTCATCAAGAAGCACCGCCCGCGTTTCAACGTACGCCTCAAGGACGATAAACGCTATCCCTACATCAAGGTGCACCTGGCCGATGCCTTCCCAAAAGTGACTGTGACCCGCCAGATGGTCAACGACGGCTCGCGTTACTTCGGCCCCTATACCAGTGTATGGGCGGTGCACCAGACGCTTGACCTGCTGCGGCGCATCTTCCCTTATCTCACCTGCGACCGCGAGATCACCGGGCAGGACGCCCGCCCCTGCCTGTATTACGATATCAAGTTGTGCAGCGGTCCCTGCATCGGGGCAATCGACCGCGCAGGGTACAACCAGTTGATATCTGACCTGTGCGCTTTCCTGGACGGTCGCACCGACCCCATCGTCTCACGCATGCAGCAGGAAATGAACACGGCTGCCGAGGCATTGAACTTCGAAAAAGCGGCCGTGCTGCGCGACCAGTTGCAATCCATTGAGCGGGTTGTCGAAAAGCAGAAAGTGATCACCAGCGACCAGAGTGACTCGGATGTGCTGGCGATCGCGCGCGCGGATAACGAAGCTTGCATCCAGGTGTTCTTTGTGCGCAATGGCCGCCTGATGGGACGCGAGTATTTCGTCATGGAAGGCACCGAGGATATCCCCGACGACCAGGTGATGGCCGAGTTCATCAAGCAATTCTATACCGAGGCAGCAGTCATCCCTGATAGGGTGCTGCTGCCCAACGAGGTGGAGGAAGCGCAGATCATCCGCCAATGGCTGAATACGCGCCGCGGCGGTAACAAAGTTGAACTGCATGTACCACGCCGGGGAACGGCTCATGACCTGGTAAAGATGGCGACCGAAAACGCGGTCGAGACCCTGCAGGCGCTGCGCTCGCAGTGGGAAGCCGACAAGAACAAGCAAACTCAAGCGTTGGCCGAGATCCAGCAGGCGCTCAACCTGCCTGAGCCGCCCAACCGCATCGAGTGTTACGACATCTCCAATACCCAGGGCACGGCTTCTGTGGGCAGCATGGTGGTCTTTGAACAGGGCACCCCCAGCCGTGGTCAATATCGCCACTTCAACATCAAAGTCCGTCACCGGACCGGATGATTTTGCCAGCATGGAGGAAGTGCTCACCCGGCGCTTTAAACGCTGGCAGGCCGCCCAGGAAAAGCAATTGCTGGGGGCGAAACCTGATCCCTCATTCGCCGTGCTACCCGATTTGCTCATCGTGGATGGCGGCAAGGGGCAGCTGGGCAGAGCGGTGACCGTGCTGGAAGGGTTTGAACTTTCAGGGAAAGTGCCGGTTGCAGGCCTGGCCAAGCAGCAGGAGGAATTATTTCAACCCGGCAGGAGCGATTCTGTGACGCTACCGCGTCACTCGCAGGGGCTTTACCTGCTGCAGCGCATCCGCGATGAAGCGCACCGCTTCGCCATCACCGCGCACCGTAAAGCGCGCGGCAAGGTGGGGGTGGCTTCCCGGCTGGACGCCGTCCCGGGCATCGGCCCGGCTCGCCGCCGCGCGCTGCTGCAAAAATTCGGGGATATCGAGAGCATCCGCCAGGCTTCGTTAGAGGACCTAATGACTGTGCCCGGCATTAATGAAGAAATTGCCCGGGCTGTGCAGTCCGGGCTTGAGTAAACAAATTCCGAGGATAAAGGTTAAGGGCCTGTTACAACAGGCAGGTCTTTCGCGATCCACTCGTTGATACCACCGCTGATACTGGTGGTGCGTTTTAACCCGGCAGCACGCAAAATATCACGCGCCTGGCCGCTGCGGTTGCCGCTGCGGCAGATGATGAGCACGTCCTGGTCGGTGGGTACTTCATCGATCCTCGAGGATAATTCGTCCAGCGGGATCAGTACTGCGCCGTCGATGTGACCCTGGTTCCATTCCTCAACTGTCCGCACGTCCAGCAGGAACGCACCCTGGTCAAACCGCTGGGCTGCATCTTCCACCGATACGGTGGCAGGGAGGGCATCTGTTTGGGGTTTATTCGTGAGCAGCACCACGGCCCCGATAATCACCGCCACAGCGACGAGCATCAGGGGGAGCAGCCATTTTTGCTGTTTCTTCTGTGCAACCATTTTCTTCTTTGTTGACATGCTTCACCTCAAGTTAGTTTGTTTCTTTGATGCCGAATTCTAACATAAGTGACACGGTTCAAAATCTTTCTGCCAGGCTTTCGATACCCCTGATGAGGCTGTCCACGATGCCGGGTTCGGAGATGGAATGGCCGGCATCCGGCACGATGTGCAGTTCGGCTTTGGGCAGGTGCTGGCTGAGCCTGAGCGCGGAGACCACCGGGCAGATGATGTCGTACCTTCCCTGGGCGATCCAGCAGGGCAGGTGGGCAATCTTCCCCGCGTTGTTGATCAGGTAATCATCCTCCGGCAGGAAGAGGTTGTTGACGATAAAGTGACATTCGATGCGCGCGAAAGCCAGCAGTTCATCCTCGTCCATGCGTGCCACCTCGCGCGGCAGCAGGCGGATGATATCCTCCTCCCAGTCGTACCAGTGATTGGCCGCGGCTAATTGAACATCTCGCTGCGGGGAGGTGAGCCGTTTATAGTAGGCTGCAGGCAGGTTAATTCGTTCTTCAGGCGGGATAAAATCGACGAAGCGCTGCCAGTTCTCCGGGTAGATTCGCGATGCGCCGTCCACGTACAACCAGTTGTATTCCGGGCGCGTGCCCAGGAAGATACCGCGTAGCACCAACCCGCGCACACGGTCAGGGTGTAGTTGCGCGTAGGTTAACCCCAGTGTGCTGCCCCACGAGCCACCGAAAACGAACCAGCGCTCGATTTCCAGCGATTCCCGCAGCTTCTCGATATCTCCCACGAGTTCCCAGGTATCGTTCTCCCGCAGCTCCCCGGAAGGGGTGCTTTTACCTGCGCCGCGCTGGCTGAAAATGACGACCCTGAAGCGCTGCGGGTCAAAATAACGGCGGTAGATGACCTGCGCGCCTACGCCCGGTCCTCCATGCAGGAAAACCACCGGTATGCCTTCCGGGTTGCCCACTTCCTCGTAGTACAGCGTGTGCAAGTCTGACACCTTCAACCAGCCGGTGTTGTAAGGTTCGATCTTCGGATACAGCGTGCGTAATTCCGGCATATCATTACCTCCGTGCTTGTGAATTTAATCTTGAAGCTATTATAGTGGGTTCTCATGCAGGCACCCGGTAAACGTAAATGAACTGAGGGAATTGGTTTGACAACGCACGTAGCAGTGAATAAAATGATATTATTAATTGATCAATCAACAGAATGACAAGGAGAGGTATTGAGCAGGTGGCCTGGTAAATACGTCATTGGTCTCACCGGCAGCATTGGTACCGGCAAGAGCGTGGTGCGCCGCATGCTGGAGCACCTGGGCGCTTACGGCATTGATGCTGACGCGCTGGGTCATCGTGCCATTGCGAAAGGTGCCCCCGGTTATGAATCGATCCTCGAAACCTTCGGGCGCTACCTGATCGGGCAGGATGAGCAGATAGACCGTGCGAAACTCGGAAGGCAGGTCTTTAATGACCCCGAGGCGTTGAAAGCACTTGAGTCCATCATTCACCCGCTTGTGCTGCAGGCGGTGGACCTGCTGGTACGGCGTGCGCCGCATAAGGTGGTGGTGATCGAGGCCATCAAGCTACTCGAGACTGATCTTGCGAACATGTGTGATAGCATCTGGGTCGTTTATGCCCCGCCAGAGATCCAGCTTGCGCGTTTGATGCAAAACCGCAACATTCCCGAAAGCGAATCTCGCCAGCGCATTATCTCGCAGGTACCTCAGGAAACCCGGTTTGACCGGGCTTCGGTGATCATCAAGAACATCGCTACCTTCGAAGAAACCTGGCAACAGGTCACAACCGCCTGGCAGCGTTTTGTTCCCTCCCGGGCTGTAGGTGCATTCCCGGTATCTCAACCCGTGAAGCTGCCGCTGGGCGAGGTGAACGTGCAGCGTGCCGGTCCGCGGCAGGTGGAAGAGGTTGTTGGTATCTACAACCAGGTAAATAAAGGAAAAACCACCTACAATGCAGACGATATCATGGCGGCATTCGGAGACAAGGCTTTTCTGTTATTGAAGGTGGAAAACCACACCATGGGCGTTCTTGGCTGGCAGGTGGAAAACCTGGTGGCGCGCACAACTGAGATCCTGCTCGATACCGCGGTTCCCGCAGCCCAGTACCTGCCGATTCTCATCCGTGAGATGGAGCACGCCTCCACTCATCTCCAGTGTGAGGTCTCTCTCCTCTTTGTCCCCCCGCACCTGGCACGATACGATTCCCTGTGGATCAGCCTGGGGTATACTGAGAAAAAACCAGCGGACCTGAACGTGCTTGCCTGGCGCGAAGCCGCTCAGGAATCCATGCAGCCTGATACGATCCTGTTCGTGAAGCAACTGCGCCAGGATAGAGTATTACGCCCGATATAATTTTAGCTGCAATCCGGCAGCGGCAATATTAAACAAAGGAAATATGTCTGATCTGTGGAGTGAAATCGTCTACATCTTCCAGCGCATGAACTGGCTCAGCGTCCTGGATCTATTCCTGGTCGCCTTTGTTGTATTCGCGGTGCTGGCACTCTTACGCGACACACAGATCATGATACTGCTGCGCGGGGTTGTGGTCATCATCCTGCTGCTGGTTTTGCTCACCACTTTCATTAACCTGCCTGCCTTCTCCTGGCTGGTCAGCACTATCGTCCCTGCTCTGTTGTTTGCCATTCCTGTCATATTTGCTCCGGAGATCAGGCGTGGTCTTGAAAAACTTGGGCGGGCGGGCTCCAGTCAGTTGCTGGTGCGGCAGACCGAATCCCAGGTCCAATTAATGGAAAAGACCATCCGTTCCATCGTCACCGCTTCTTCGCGGCTTTCAGCCCGTGAACATGGCGCTCTCATTGTGATGCAGCGCGGAGACAGCCTGGAAGAATATGCGCGCACAGGGGTGCGATTAAATGCCGCTGTGACCCCTGAACTTTTGCTGCAAATCTTTTACCCGAATACACCATTGCATGACGGCGCGGTGATCATTGCCAAAAACCAGATAATCGCCGGTGCCTGTGTGATGCCCCTGTCATCCAGCGGTATTCTCACCCGCTCTCCTGAGCGCCAGATGGGGCTGCGCCACCGCGCCGCCCTCGGCACTTCCGAAGCTACCGATGCCATCACTGTGGTTGTCTCTGAAGAAACCGGTTCCATCTCCATCGCTCACAATGGGCGCATGATCCGCCGCCTGGATAGCGAACGGCTCGAAAACATCCTGCTGGCATTTTATCAACCGGCAGAAAGCCCGGTATTCAAGTTTAAACCGTTTGATTGGCTTAAAAAGATCACGACGGTGCAAAGGCGCGAGGAATGATGATAGCCAGATTACGCTCAATTGGTAAGCTGATCCCACTGATCCTCACATCGTTGGTCGTGGCGGTCGCAGTTTGGATCCTGGCGGTAACCTCTTCAGACCCGTCTGAAACTCGGGCATATCCAAAACCGGTGCCCATTGAGATTATCGGACAATCCACCAACCTGGTCATTATCAATGACCTGCCGGAATCGGTCACTATCAACCTGCGCGCGCCAAACTCGATCTGGGAGACATTAAACACCGGCAAGGCGAGTGTACGCGCGTTCATTGATCTATCAAGTGTGGAAGCTGGTGAAAATACCTCCCCGGTGCAGGTGCAGGTGGGAATTAAACCGGTTGAGATCGTTTCTTACACCCCCCAACAGGTTGACCTTGTACTGGAAAGATTGAGTAACCAGCAGTTTGATATCCTCGTGGTCAACCGTGGTGCTCTACCTGTTGGCTACCAGACGGAGGAACCCCGCCTGTCCGAGACCACTGCGGTCGTTAGTGGTGCGGAATCCCTTGTTTCACAGGTCGCCGAGGTACGCGCTGTGCTTGACCTGTCGCAAGTCCGGTCGGATATTAACCAAACAGTTACATTACAGCCAGTGGATGCCAACGGTTTGCTGGTGCGCGACATCACGGTTATACCAGACAGGATTACCCTGCTGCAGACCGTTTCGCAGCGCGGCGGCTACCGTAATGTAGTGGTCAAGGTGGTGACCGAAGGACAGATCAGGGATGGCTACCGCCTGACAAGTGTTACCGTAAATCCGCCAACCGTGACCGTGTTTTCCTCTGACACAGCCACAGTTGATGCCCTGCCGGGATACGTGGATACCCGTGTGATTAGCCTGGTGGAACGCGAAGCAGGATTCACCGAGTCTGTGGAGTTGAGCCTGCCCACTGGTTTGCAGGTGATTGGCAATTCACAGGTTGAGGTCAAAGTTGAAATTGAACCTGTGGTAAGCAGTGTATCTCTTTCCGAGATACCACTTGAACCAACCGGACTGGCATCCAATCTCACCGCAATCATCCTGCCTGAAAAAGCGAATATCATCCTCACCGGCCCTGTGCCAGTTTTGAATAATTTGTTTATCAATGATCTTCGCGTGTTGATCGACCTGTCAGGGCGGATGCCGGGAACCTATTCAATTGAGGCTGCGCCGACCCTGAATATCCCAGGCCTTGAGATTGAAAGCATTTCTCCCACCACTTTCGAAGTGACCATCAGTACAAAAAAGTAATAACTGAATTACAAGACCGCGCCTATGCTTGGAATGGGGGTACAATAGGTCTCTGTATGAGGATTGATGTCTAAATCTGTTGTTGCCCTGGTCGGAAGACCAAACGTTGGAAAAAGCACGCTATTCAACCGCTTATGTGGTGAGAGGCTGGCTATAGTTGATGATACCCCGGGCACGACCCGTGATCGCCTATTCGGCGAGGCTGAGTGGAGCGGGCGTGTATTTGATGTGGTGGATACCGGGGGTATTGACCCACGCGCTAGCAGCCGCGGTGAGCCGCTTTCAATTGGGTCGGCTGATTTCATCGAAGAAATTCGCTCTCAAGCTGTGATTGCGGTGACAGAAGCGGATGCTGTGCTGTTCCTGGTGGACGCGATCAGCGGGGTTACCCCGGCAGATGTGGAAGTGGCGGGTATCCTGCGCAAAGCACAGAAGGTCGTGGATGGCGTTTCCCGTCCTCCCATCTTTGTTGTCGTCAACAAAGCCGACAGCGACCGGCAGCGTGAAATTGTACATGAATTCTACGAACTCGGACTCGGTGATCTCTATTCGATTTCAGCCGTTCACGGCACCGGTACAGGTGACCTATTGGATGCTTTGATCGCCGTGTTACCGCAAGAAGATGATGAACGCGAGGATGATTCCGTCAAGATTGCCATTGTTGGCAAACCGAACGTTGGTAAGTCCAGCCTGCTGAACCGCCTTGTGGGTGAAGAGCGCTCCATCGTAAGCGAAATACCCGGTACCACCCGGGACGCAGTGGATACTTCCGTCATCTACGAAGGTATTCCTGTTACCCTCATCGATACCGCCGGTATCCGGCGAAGAGGCAAGATAGATCCCGGAGTGGAAAAATTCAGCGTGGTGCGCTCTATGCGCGCCATTGAGCGTTGTGACGTGGCGTTGCTAATGATTGATGCCGTCGAAGGCATTTCCGCCCAGGACACACATATTGCGGGGTATGTAAAAGACGCGTGGAAGAGTACCGTGGTGATCGTGAACAAATGGGATTTGGTGGAGAAGGATAATTACACCGTGCAGCATTTTACTGACCGTATCCGTGCTGAGCTAAATTTCATGGACTATGTTCCGCTACTCTTTATTTCCGCTAAAAGCGGACAGCGGGTTGAACAGGTTATGCCGCTTTCACTGCAGGTGCAGGAGGAACGGTTGGCGCATGTGAACACCGGTTCATTGAACCGCATCCTGCAAAAAGCCCAGGATATACACGCTCCCACCTCGCGGACAGGTACCTCCATCAGATTGTATTACGGCACCCAGGTGCGCACAGACCCACCGACCTTTATGATCTACTGCAATAACCCGAAACTGGCGCACTTCACCTATATGCGGTTCCTTGAAAACCAGATCCGCAAGGAATATCCGTTTACCGGGACACCGATCCGAATTGTGCTCAAACCGCGCCATGAGTAATGCTGCATTGGAGATGTGCAAGATTTATGACTTTTGACCCGACCCCGACACCGGTTGAAGAATTACCCGAGGAGTTTCAGCACAAAGAGCAGAAAGATCCACAGACGGGCAAATCCTTCCTTTTGGAAGTTATTCAAACCCTCGTCCTTGCAGCGCTGCTTTACTTCGCCATTGACGCGGTTTTTGCCCGCGTACGGGTTCTCAACATCAGCATGCAGCCAACACTGGTTGAAGGCAATATCATCATGGTCAACAAACTGGCTTATAAATTTGGCGAGATGCAAACCGGTGACGTGCTGATCTTCCATGCACCCAATAATCGCTCCGAGGATTTCATCAAGCGCCTCATCGGTAAACCCGGTGATCTTGTGGAGGTGAAAAATGGGCAGGTCTTTGTTAACTCGGTACTCCTGATCGAGCCGTATATTGCCGCGCCCCCGGAATACAGTGGATCCTGGTTGGTCCCGGAAGACGCCATCTTCGTTCTTGGAGACAATCGTAATCAGTCCTCAGATTCACACAGTTGGGGCTTTGTTCCACTGAGTGATGTGGTAGGAAAAGCGTTGGTTGTTTACTGGCCGCTGGACAGGGTCAAGCTTGTGACACACCATCAACCAGCATTATTCCCGGTAAATTAACTGGTAAAAATTGATGCCAAAAAATTATTTTTATGATAACCTTAAGCTGAGATAAGACGAAAATGGCTGAGAATACACTTACACAATATTGACCCGGTCTTTCCCTGCCACGAGTGCCAGGCGGGTCACATGCACCGCGATTACATTGCCTACTTTACCTGGCTGGGTGATGAATTGATCACCGTGCCGGATTTCCCTGCCTGGGTTTGCGACATTTGCGGTCGGTGTGAATACGATGAAAACGCGCTTACCCGGCTCACTCTGCTGCTGAGTCCGAATGCTGGAAAAACCATTTCTACCTCCAGAATCCCGCGCTCCAAGTCCCGCGCCAAACCGAAGGTGCAGCGCTCCACCCAACTCGAATAAAAACTCCCGGGTAACCGGGAGTTTTGCTTATGGAATGGGGAAAGGTGCTGGCTGCCATGCCGGTTCCTTGTCCTGGCTGGCGAGGTTGGTCAGGTTGGTGACCTGCCCGCCGCTTCTGTCCATTATATAGATCTCGGCATTCCCATCACGTTCCGAGGTGAACACCAGCCAATTTCCATCCGGAGACCAGAACGGCCAACGATCTTTGCCGCTGTCAGTCAACCCGAGCACATTCCCGCCGCGGTCAGCAAAGGGCGCGGTGTATATATTTGTCTTCGTTCCACTGGTTCTTGTGTAGGCAAGCACCGCCCCGTCCAGGCTCAGGTTGGGCTCGGAAACCAATCCCAGGCGGCCTTCATCGGTTGACCTATCGAATTTATTTTCACCGTTGGTGAATTGGCTGTATTTGTCACGCATGTAGACGACATGCAGCGCACCGGTGGTCTGTACGAACAGCAAAAACTCGGAATTAGGCGTCCACGTGGCGTAGGATTCCGCGAAGCGCTCACTCAATCGTGTCTGTGTCGATCCCTGCGGGTCGGTCATGAAGAGTTGGGGAATGCCGTCGTCGCGGTAGTAACTGGTGAATACGATCATATCGCCAACTGGTGACCAGGAGGGAAATTTATCGTCGCGTTGACGTGAACTGATATCGACTGGTTCAGTTCCAGGTGTCGAGAGGTCAAGCAACCAGATATCATTGGCGAGGGGATTGCCATTGGCATTGAAGCCAGTGCTGTAACCGCTGTAGAGCAGCTTGCTGCCATCAGGCGACCAGGCGGGATTGCTCTTATTGCCCTCGCTGAAGGTCAGCTGGGTCGGGTTAATGCTCATCAGGCTACCGGAGGCGTCCTGCACGACATCCATCAACCAGATCTGGTCATAGCCGTCAGCCTGGCGGTTGCTGATAAACGCAACTTTTCCTCCACGGCCCACTGATGTGTAAGAAGGGGCGGTTGTCTCGGTGGGGAGGGGTTCACTGGTAGTAGTGGGTTCAGTTACAGCCAGGGTGGGTTCCACCACTGGCGCAGTGGGTCCCTGAGCGGGTATTGGAGTGTCAGCCGCTTGTGAAGTGATCACGATGACCATCGGTGTTGTCGAAGGCACAGCGGGTAGATCTGAGGACCCGGTACCGCCCCCCATATTGCTTAACAGTAGCACGGCCCCGATTCCCAGCCCGATCACAGCCACAGCACCGATGATCCAGCCTACTGGTGACTTCTTGTGAGCGGTAGCGGCGGGGACCGCCTGACCGGTTGTGACAACACCAGCCGCAGGTATTGGCGGCGCGCCGTGTTGTGCACCGATGACCGCGCGTTGACCGACAACGGTATGCTGCATGGATGACGGATCAGGTATAGGGGAGGTATTGCACAGTGCGGCGATGAAATCCTGGATGGTGGAAAAGCGCGTCTCCGGTTTGATCGACATCGCTTTTTCGATGGCGAAGGCTGTGTGCGGAGGGATGGAGGGGTTCAACTGCTGCAGAGGGATGAGATCCTCCTCTCCAATCATGCGTTTGGCGCTGTCAGCAGGCGGTCTCCCCGCGAAAAGGTAGTAGAGGGTGGCTGCCAGGCTGAACTGGTCAGAATATGGGCCGGTGCGTAAACCGCTCACCTGTTCAGGCGGGGCGTAACCCGGGGTGTAACCCCACGCGCCGGATTGTGTTTCCTGGGAGGCTTCGCCGGTCTTGGCGATGCCGAAATCCACCAGTACCACCTCCCCTTTGGGTGTGATCTTGATGTTCGCCGGTTTGATATCGCGATGATAAATGGGCGGGTTCTGGGTGTGAAGGTAACTGAGCGCGTTCCCAAGCTGCTCCGCCCACTGCAGGATCAGCGGAGTGGAAAGGGGCATCTTTTGCTCAACCATGGTGCGCAGGTTCTCGCCGGGGATGAAATCCATCACCAGGTACTGGCTGTCATTCTCGGTAAAGTAATCGATGACGCGCGGCAGGTTCGGGTGTTTAAGAGATGCCAGCAGGCGGGCTTCGCGTATAAACTGGGCACTGGCATGAGTACTGAGGTTGTGGTTGGCTTTTACCGCTACCTGGTTGGCAAGGCTCTCATCCTCTGCTAGGTACACTTCACCCATTCCACCTTTGCCCAGCAGATTGATGATCTTATACCTTGATTTTAAGACGACACCAGAATTGAGATCAGTCATATATCAGCCTTTTTGGATTATCCTGATTAATGATACACAATAAATTAAAAATCGTGGTGATATAATCTTATGACTTTACTTCTGGCGGTGATAAATGAGCGCAAAAAAAGTTGTTGAGCACAAAAAAAGAATAAACATCCCGGCGTTGACCAGCCTGCTAATGATTTTTTTGGTCCTTCCGTTGCTGCTTATCCCATGGCATCGGCTTTTCGTTTTACGCTCCAATACTGTCTCCACCTTGCTCATTCATGTGATCGGGGTCTTGATCATTGGCCTGGTCACGATTATCTTCGCGGTCCTCGCGGTTGTAAAGAGCCGCAGGCGACAGGGAGAGTTAAGAGGTACTTGGATGGCCTGGATTGGAATGGCATTTGGGGTTGTCGAGGTTGGAATCGGGCTTTTCTTTATTATTGATTATCTACGGTTTTTGAATAGTTAATGTGAAAATTTCTGCAAAATGGCTGTTCATCTAAATGGGCAGCCTTTTTGTTTAAATAACTAAAATCAAAGACCTGGCGATGTTGCGAAACGAACACCGGGTAAAATGGTAAAATCCAGACAGGGATTCTCACCGCTGAATAAAAGGTGCTTTGAAAAAGTATCGTAATTCCCTCTTATTTCTGCTCTCCATCGCTCTCGGTACCGTTGCTGCGGTTTCGTTCTCTTTCCACTCCGGCATCGCGCAGAGCCTGTCCCGCCTTGACAAGGTCGTCTACTTCCTTTTCGCGGCTATCCCATTTTCTGCCCTGTTTCACATCATCCTGCGATTTGTGCTGCTTGTACAGGGGCGGAGAATAATTCTGGTGATTGTGGTGCTGTCATTGTTGTTTGGGTTGGGCATGACATTTTTCCTTTATCCAGAGATCAAACCTGTCAAACAGCACGCCATCACCATCTCTCTGCCGGGTGGTGTGGCGCAAGATGCGGGTGATTCTCTTACGATCACCGCGGCGAAATTTCACGAACTCGGGGTCCAGGGATTGGCATTATCTCAACTACATGGTGCCGGTAACTTTGACGCGAAAAAAGATGGAATTGTATTATTCCCGGATTCTTCCGTATCCATCGCTGCCCAGTACTCCGGGAACCTGCACGTATACCTTACCCCGTCGCGCTGCCCGATGCCATTAGTGCTCACGGTGGATGGCAGATCTTACGATGCTGATGCGTGTGATGTCGATCCCTCTTTAGGGCTGACCTTCGGAGAAGCGGATTCGGGCAGCCTCACGCCGCGCTGGGCGGTGCTGCTAAAGCTGCTCAAGGGGTTGGATTTTATTCTGTTCTCACTGCTGTCAGCCGGTGTGCTGCTTGCGTTGAGGTGGTGTTACATTTCCATCCGCGCGGGTAGCGTGCCTGCCGGGCGCGACGGAATAAAAAAAGAGTTGCGCTTCCTGCTGGCCAGCATGATAATCCTGACCATCGTCACCATGGTTGTTTTACTGACGAACCAGCTCTCAGTCGTACTCCTCGTCCCACTGCTGGTATTCCTGGGAATGGATTATCTTCACATTTATCGAGTATCGGCAAAAAAGAAATACTTTCTATTATTTACGGCGATACTCGTGTTTTTCATTACCGGGAGTGTCTTGAATGTGACCGGGCATTCTGTTTATCTGCCAATATCTTGAAGCCTTTCCCGCAGCTGGTTCACGACAAAACGAATTCAATTAACGCGCTGGTCATCAGTGTCTTTAACGGCTTTGATAACTCCCTGCTGTATGGGTACGAGGATGTCCTGGATGGCAGGGTTCTGATCATCTCAAATGAGACCATCCGTCTGATGGATCCGGATGTGGATTTGCTCACATCCAGGTTGAACCTGGAACGTTTGAGCAGTGAAGATTTTGAACCGGAAATTACATCAGGGGAATTCGCTTTCCTGCTCGCGCAAAAACATGGCACCTGGAATGACGGGCGGGGATACCAGTACTTCTTTACCGATGTAACTGCGTTTCAACCCGGGGAGGCGGTGATCGTGCGCCAGTTTGAAAACTGGATCATCCTCGTTGCCGTTTTCTGTCAACCAGCGTCTGGAGGGCGGGTTATGACGGCCCAACTCATGCTCATTTTCTCCTTCTTCGTCACGGGCATGATGTTTCAATTTTGCCTGAAGAAACGCGCACCGCTGTGGTTCCTGCTGCCAACCGCCTTTTTCTGGGGTGCATTGAATTGGGCACTGTTGACATTGCTATCGGTGCTGCTGCTGCAAGAGGTCAGCCTTGTATTCCTGCTTGTTCTCAACGGGGTGGAGGTCGTGGCTGCACTCGTCCGCGTCATCCTCTCAAAAACGCTCTCGTTCACTAAGCGGGATTGGTTGCTGATCCTCCTTTATAGTGGATTTTTCATTGTTGTTGCGATCGTTTTCTCTTTTTTCAACTTGAGCCGGGTTTCACCCGATTCGCTTTTCCTGTTGAAGATGGCGGACCAGATCGCGACCAGCGGTTTTACCCACCTGACGTGGACCTCACCGGCGGCATACGGATACTTTGTCAGCCTGGTACAAGCTGCAGCCGGCGCGCTGAAGCTTGACTACCTCTACCTGTTTCAGCCCGTTACTCACGGCAAACTTTATTGTGCTCATATTCTTCACCATCCTGCATTTCATCGTCAGCGCATTCCTCACGCACTGGTTGCGCGTCCTGCTCGGGCTGACCGCGGTCACCTTCCTCTTCACCAGCACCATGATGCGTTTCCAGTTCGCGTACATTCATACCAACCTGCCAAGCGCCGCCTTCCTCTTCTACCAGCGTTGTCGCGCTGATCCTGCTTGCCCGCACCAGGGAGGAATTCTGGCTGACTTACGCCATGGCAGGGTTCACCGGGTTTGGCATCACGCGCACCGAAAACCCCCTGCTGCTGCTGCTCTTCCTTGGGCTGTTTCTAGCCATTTCTGGCACCTCCTGGCGTCAGCGTACGCGGATCATTTTGCCGGCTTTGACTATCGTTCTAGGTTCACTCGTGGTCTCGTTATTTATTGACACAGGCAGCGTGGACGCCGGGCTGAGCGTGCAGCTGCCTGTCGCTATTATCATGGGGATGATCGCTGTTTATATTCTTTTCATGTTGTTCATTTTCATCAGCCGTACCAGGTGGATAGAAGACAAGATCATCCCGAATTTCCACAAACTGCTTTCCATCGCAGTGGCTGCTGCTTTCGTCCTTGCGCTGGTGATCAATCCGCAAAATATACTCACCAGTATGAGGTCGATCTTCTCCGCCACAATGCTCACTGGCGGCTGGGATGCAGCCTGGTTGACCGTTGTGGCACTGCTGGCACTGCTGCTGCTGTATTACCGTCAGTATCTGGTCAAGCAGCCGGTGAGTATCCTCGGGCTGAGTTTGCTGTTGTACTACCTGGCGATATTGTTGATGAGCCTGTACCGCGCTCCTTACCACCCCCAGTGGAATGACAGCGCCAACCGCATGTTCACCCAGCTGCTGCCATTGTTTGTGCTATTCGTCACGCTGGTCACTTGAACAAGTAATAAAAACTAGTACAGAAGACCAGGAAAAGGATTGCCTCCATGCCAGAGAATATTGACCCTGCTAATTACGACCCCGCCCGGATCTTCCTGACCTCCTCCTTGGCCAGGTCACGCAGCGGGTATTCGAAATCGGAATTGTCGGTGTACGTGATGTTACCGTTGATATCCTGTTACTATGTTTTTCTGAAGGGATCGCGGCTGGCGAACTTTTCCAGCACGGGCTGCATCTCTTCCGTGCCCATAGCGCCTGAAACAAGGATGATCCTTTCACGCAGGCTGTCATATCCATCGCCTGGAAATGTAAACGCGGCATTAAAATGAACCGCCCAGTTGGCGACCGCGATGTACTCTACCCCTTAGATAAAGTACAGTATGATCCTGCTCCAGCAGGTCAGGTTGCCGTAGTAACAGATCTTCCAATTGTTATTTAAAGGTGAAATCGATACACCCGGGAGCAGGGAATCAATCCCTGAACCCGGGAATCACAAATCAGCTGTTACTGCTATTGTGATTACTTCGCTTTTGGTTCTTTGTTTTTCCGCGGCGTGCGGTACAACAGGTACCCCATGATGATAAAGGCCAGACCGAGCAGGAGGCCGAGGTACTGCGCCGTGTTTAAACCCGGGTACGAACCGATGCCGATTAAATCTGCGAGTAACGACACCAAAGCGATGAGGACCCCCCCTATCATACTTATGTAGCTAACATTTTTTCTGGACAAGGCTTCCTCCTCAATTCAATATTAGAATCATAGCACAAGTTGCCATATAGACTAATCACAAGATTGTAAGCTTGCTTGATCCGATAGACCCTGATTTTAACGGTTGGTTCAGTTATCTGCGCTGAAGTACGCGGGATGCTTGATCACAATTCCCTGAGATTGATCATACTGGTCATTGATGATCATGCGCCCAAGCCGTGACCCGTAAGCCAGCAGCCTGTCCATTTGGCTGATGTCATCCATCTCGATCTTTTCCCTGAGGTTAACCTGGAAACGACGAAAATCGATTTGATCAAAATAGGTGTTGACCAGGTGCACCTGTTGATCGTAGGCCGATTGGGTGAATGCACCCAGCGCGGGTCCGATCCACTCCCAGCCCCACATGCGCCGTACCCGATCGTTTTTCAATGAATACGGTTCTCGTCCGGTGCCGATGCTGATGAGGGTGGTCTCAGACAAATCCCAGTTGAGGCACTCCTTCGCCTCGTAAGCGGCGATGTAGCACGGGTTGCCGTACGAACCCACGCCGCCGTCGATGTAACGGTTTTCAACGATTGGAAAGTACGTGGGTACTGTGCACGAAGCCTGAACCGCTTTCGTCACCGGCCAATCGGCGTATTCTATCTTCCAGGGTTTAACAAAGCGGGTGCGGTTTTCCTCCAGGTCGTAGGTGGTGATCACCAGGTCAGTGCGTACATACGGACCCCATAAATCGCCCATCTTTTGTTCGCCAAAATGGGTGTGCAGCGCGTGTTCAAGAGGCTGCGCGGGGTAGCGGTAACGTGTGAGCGGAAAGAGACGCTTGCGCAGCGAATCCGGGAAGACCGATTCACCGATGGTACGGTAGAGCCGCGTCATCTTATCGGCGCTCATGCCGCTGGCAATGCCTGCCGCGATGATGGAACCGGTGGAGGTGCCCACCACCAGGCGGAAAACATCGTGCACCGAGCGCTGCAGGTAATTTTCCAGCATGGTCAGCGCCTGGGTCACGATCAGTCCGCGGATGCCACCTCCATCGATCGCTATCGCCACGTTTCTTCTGAAGGGTTTCATGCTTCACCTCATTTCTAACCACAATGCAGTCACAAACTCGTTGCAAGAAAAACGCCAGCATCCACCGGGAAAATAGGGCTATAATTTCGCAACATCAGCAAAAATGGAGGCGAGTATGACAGGTCGGGATGTTCCTGCTGCCAGCATGTCGGGATGGCCGGGTCGATACAACGTTCGGGCTGAGGTGATCTACCATCAGCGTCGCGGAGCCAGATCGGGCGTGATGCAGGTTATCGCCTTTCAACCCGAGATGACGGACGATGAGGTATGCTCCCTGCTGGGGCCGTTGGGGTACACACCTGAATCACCCGGGTTTCAGCACCTCGCTGGGCAGGCGCGCGATACCTTCTCACTACCACAGGCTGAAGCGTTGGTGGCTTATCTTTCACAGCGCACGGGAACCACGGCTCACATGTTGCCGGCGAACCTGCCTCTGCCGGTGTTAATGGGCGCTAGTGAAATCCCCTCGCTTCCTTCCTTCAGGGATGGAATTGTGTACCGGCTTTATACCGAGCGTGGTTATAATTTGCCCTTCAAGGCAGTAACGGTCAATATGAAGACTTACATTGCGCTGGCGCGCATGTTCAGCGAGTTGCGCGGGTATGAACAGGGCAGCGCTTGAAAACCAGTGCGCATAGCAGTAACGAGGAGAGTGCCATGATGTTATTTGAGAGTCCAAGGCAGAAAGACATGGATGATGTTTTCGCTTTCCAGGTGGAATGCGACATTGCCGAATTTGGTACCCAGGATTCGAGCCGTGAAGATCTGGAGGAGTTGTGGAGCGAGATCGACCTGGCGCGGGACGCCTGGCTTGCCCGGGACGTGGCGGGGAACCTCACGGGGTACGCCTGCGTATCAGACGCCGGAAACGGGCTACAGATGGACATTTACATTAATATGAGCGCTTCACCCTCAGAGCTGGAGGATGAAATGATGCGGTCTTGCATAACGCGCGCCAGGGAAGTCTTCAGCAATGAGAAGAAGGGTCAAGAGGCGATTTTGACCGGTTACGCCAGCAGCATGAATCCGAGGCTGCAGGGCGTGTTCGAGCGTTTTGGTTTTGTTCGCCACACATATCACTACCGCATGCAGATCGATTTTGACGCATCTCCAGCCGCCGTGGCATGGCCTTTGGGGTTTTCAATAAACGCTTATAACCCGGCGGATGAAAGTGAGTTATATGACCTGATCGAGACCGCATTCGCGCGCGAAGATCGCGAGCCTACACCCATCGATTTGTGGCGCAACCTGGTTTTCCGCGGCGGGCGCTATGACCCTGAATTGTTCGTCCTTGTCCGGGATGGCGGTAAACTTGTTGGCGCAGCCCTCTCCTATGACGAGGGTGACCATGGCTGGATCAGGCAGCTGGCGGTGCGCCCGGGGCTGCAGGGGCAGGGGCTGGGCGGGCTGCTGCTGCGGCACATGTTCACGGTTTTCTGGCAGCTCAGCATCCCGCGTGTGGCGCTGGGGGTGGCGGCGCGCAACGAAAATGCTGTCAGATTCTACGAGCGCGCCGGTATGCAACGCAGCCGGGAGTTTATCGAGTACCGACTGAACATAAGACCATAAATACCTAATTTTTTGATATACAGCTCTCAAAAAGGTCGACCACTGTTATTTTGGCATTGATTTTGCATCGTTTACCAAGGGTATCGGGTAAGAGTTGCCCGGAATCTGGTTCCTTATTGCTGTTAATGGAAATGGCGGTGCAAAAATGGGTTTGAAATACAGCGATTTTAATATCCGCGGCATTGACGTCAGCGAATACAACGGTGCCATTGACTGGTCAAAGGTGCAGGGGCATTTCGCTGCCATCCGCATCGGTCACGGGCGCGTGACCGATAACCGCTTCAAGACCAACTGGGCGGGGGCGAAAGGCAAGGTGAACCGCCTGGGTTACTGGTACATGGATTATTACAGCCATCACGACAAGTCGACCAGTGCCTACGGCATCAGTGACAAGGATTGGGGGCGCGTGCAGGCGGAAAAGTGCTGGAGCCTGCTCAAGAACGACCCCGAGGGCGTTGTTTTCCTGGATATCGAGAAATCCAGTTACGGACCAGCGCTTTCAAGCGTGCAACCGCGCGTACTCACCATCGCGCAGTCCTTCTTCGATCATTTTGACAAACTCTCAGGCAAGGTGAATGGCATCTACTGCTCCTTGAGCATGTGTACTTATTTCAACGAAAGCCTCAGGAAACGTCCGCTGTGGGTGGCATGGTACAACGAATCACAGTCCATCAACTCGGTGAAAAAAGCGGTGGCAGATCGCAACTGGCGGGGGAAATGTCTCATCTGGCAATATGCCAGCGACGGCGACATTAATGATGACGGCAAGGCAGACGGTATCACCATGGGCATGGCCTATAAGTTCCTTGACCTCAATGCGTGGCTGGGGACGAAAACTGAATATCAACAGTTTCTGGGAAAGAAGGCTGAAGTGGAACTCTACAAAGTGAAAATACTCATCTACAACCTGCTGGTACGTAACGGTCCCGGCAGCACTTACAACCGCCTCAGGCGGGCGGATTACCCAGGAGAATACAGCATATACGAGGAGAAGAACGGGTACGGGCGCATCAGCCAGACGCTTTCTGAGTGGATCAGCCTTGATCCGGCTTACGTGAAAAAGCTGGGCGATGCTGCCGTGGAGCTTACCGACGCTGAAAAACTGGCGCGCTTGTGGGCGGCGCATCCTGAATTGCATTGAGCCATTTTGTTAGCTTTATTGATTGACGATATCAGAATGGTTGGTAAATCGAGTATTGCTATTCTATAAATTGTGATTGTATAATCGAGTCATTCAAACGGGCATTTATAGACTTGTCGAGAGTGTGTGGATTGCGAAACAACCTAAAACGGTCGGTTCTGTTTTTCCTGCTGCTGCTCATCCCTGCCTGCAACATCCCTACCAACAGCCAGTTTTCCACGCCTGATATCCAGCAAGCCATCGATAGCACCAGTACACAGATAGCCGCCAACCTGGCCGCGACCGCGGCGCTCGAAACGCAAGTTGCCGTTGCGCTGGCTACAACTTTATCAGCGATGACGCCTGAATCTGCTCCTGTCTCTACACCAGAACCCAACATAAGTACCGTTGAAGTCGCGGTCACCGGTGAAGTTGCTAAACTCACAGTATCCGTCGAAACATACTGCCGCTCAGGTCCGGGTACGATTTATGAATCGATGGGTATCCTACCAATCGGTCAACCCGCTGAGGTCATCGCCCGCAACGAATACAGCGATGATTGGTTGATCAAGCTGCCTTCGAATCCGAACACCACTTGCTGGGTTTATGGCAAGTACGCCTCGATCAGTGGGGATGCCCAATCGATTCCCAGGGTCACCCCACCACCCACACCCACACCCTTTGTTGATTTCGAGGTGCAATACGTCAATGTCGTTCTCTGTTATGCTTCATATGCACTCAGGTTCAACGTGCTCAACACCGGTCAGATTGCCTGGGAATCCATTCAGATCACATTCAATAATCACACGCGAGGAGTCGTCGATGTTTATACATCGGATTACTTCCAGGCTTACGCGCATATTTGCGGGACCATGGATTCGGATCACCCCGCTTTACCTCCTGGGGAACTTCTACCGGTTACCAGTGTTTCCCCCCATCCTCAAGCCGGCGGTGTGGGGCACTTCAACTATGATCCCGAGGGGAATAATTTCACGGTGACATTTTTGCTCTGCAGTCAGGATGGGTTGCAAGGGACTTGTACTTCTCACATAATGGACCTGGTGCCCTGATAATCATCCCGATAATGAAACCTGGTGGCATCAGTTGTATCTGGTTTTGCCGAGGAATCCCTTCGAGCTAATTTACTGACGCACTTGTGGATAGAGCATCCTCCCAATAACGAAAAAAACAACCCGTGAGGGTCGTCTTAGAACGGGCAACGGGGAAATCGCCGAAACGCAGTGCAGGTCCCCGAAGGGGATTGGAGGGCAGCGGAAATGCCCATTGACAAACCCGTGAAGGTTAAAACAAAAGAGCGGGCAACGGGAATCGAACCCGTCTAAGTAGCTTGGAAGGCTACCGCACTACCACTATGCTATGCCCGCGTAACGTTCAGGATTATAAACCAACCTTAATGAATGGGCAAGTCAAAAAAACCGGGAGGCCGCGACCTCCCGGTTAATCATCGCTAAGCGATCTCGCAGAAGCGATCCACGCGCTTTTCGCAGATCCTGAGGCTGTCCTCCCAGAATTTGCGTGTACGGATGTCGATACCGAAGCGCTTTGCCAGGTCGGCTGCCGGTGCTTCGCCGGTGCTCGCCAGCAGGTTGATGTAATCCGGCACAAAGTCCGCGCCGCGCTGCTGGTAGATGGCGTACAGACCGGTGGCAAAGAGCAGCCCGAATGCGTACGGGAAGTTGTAGAACGACAATCCACCGGAATAATAATGTGGCTTCCAGGTCCACATCCATTTCTGCAGGTAGCGCTCGTCCAACCCGTCGCCGTATGTGGCTTTCTGCGCGTTCTCCATGATTTCGCAGATCTCGTCGGCGTTGAGCTCCGATTTCTCCCGTTTCTCAAACACCTCTTTTTCGAACAGGTAGCGCGAATAGATATCCACGATGACCTGTGAATCGCCGTTCAATTGGCTCTCGAGGATGGCCAGCTCCTGCTGCGGGTTGGTCACTTCCTTCATCAGCGCTGAGGTGACAATGGTCTCGCACATGATGGATGCTGTCTCTGCCAAGGTCATGGGGGTGAACTTTTGGATCTCGGTCTTGCCGGCCTTTACCGCGCAATCATTATGGAAGCCGTGACCGAGCTCGTGCGCCAGGGTCGAGACCTGGTCGAAGGAGCCATCAAAATTGGAAAGGATGCGGCTCTCGCCCACGCCCGGCACGTCCATGCAGAAGGCGCCGCCGCGCTTGCCATCGCGCTGCTCCGCGTCGATCCAGTGCTTTATAAACGCGTTGCTGGCGAAGGCTTCCAGCTCGGGTGCGAAGCGGCCGAAGTTGGTGAGGATGACATCCCTGGCCTCGTCGAAGGTGTAATCAGATTTGATCTCTCCGACCGGGGCGAATACGTCCCACCAGGGCAGTTTCTCCTTGCCCAGGTGTTTGGCCTTAGCCTTGAAGTAACGCCGGAACATGGGGAAAGCATCGTTCATAGCGCCTAGCATCGCTTCAAGCGACTGGCGGTCGATGTGCGCCGCGTCTATGGCGCTGTGCACGGCATCTTCCCGGCCGCGCCGGCGGTTGAGAACATTGACCTCGCCCTTTATGCCGTTCAGTGCTGCTGCCAGCGGTACCTTCAGCGATGTCCACAGCTTGTCTTCAGCCTCATAACCGCGCTGGCGCACCTCGCCATCCGGATGGGAGCGCAGGTTGATGAGCGCGGGCGAGGGTAGTTTCTTGACCTCACCGTCAACTTCCACCTCTGCGCTGGCCTGCGAGGTGATCATTCCCTGCAGTTTTGACCAGGCGTTCGAACCGTTCAGGCTCAATTCGGCAGCCAGCAATTCCTCGGCTTCTGACATCAGGTAGCGGCTCTGCCTGGCCGAATCCTCCAGGAAATAGCGGTGCGCCTCGAGCGATGGTTCCGCTGTAAACATTTCCGGTAGGCGTTCCGCCACTTTGCCGATCCATGCCAGTAGTTGCGTTTCAAACTGCCCGATCCGAACAGCCACGAGGTCAAATTCCGATTCCTTGCGCAGGGCATCCTTGTTGTAGGAGTCTGTCGATACGAATGATTCGATATACGCGCGCAGCGTGCCGCCGAGCAGCAGGATGGCGTTGTAGCGGTCGATGAATTCCTTGGCGAGCGTTGTGAGTGCCCCGCTGGTTCTTTCCCGGTCGCGCCAGCTGCTTTTTCCTTGATCAGGCTTTCCATCCCGTCGATCAGGGTATTCAGCTTGTCAAAATCGGATATGTATTGCTTTGCATCGAGAGAGGGGTAAACATTGGTCAGGTCCCACCTGGGAGGGGTTTGCGTGGTCATTTTTGCTCCTTCATGGAAGATTTAGTCGCTTTGATTATATGCCAAAAAGGTCTAGAATAAGCGTGGATTAATTGAACCTCACACCGCAAAATCTCGTATATGAGTTATATACGATTTTCAGGGAAAGGAATGGATATGAGCGACAACTACAACAATCAGGAAAAAAGGGAAGTGAGCGGGTTTTCCGCGTTAATGTTCAGGGGGATGGGCAGGATTGACCTGACCCAGGGTGACCATGAGGAGCTGGTGATCGAAGCCCAGCCCGAGATCCGGTCACGCATCAAGACCGAGGTGCGCGAAGGCACGCTGCACATTGATTACGACGAGGACTGGAAGGACTGGACTGGCATCCGCACGTTGAGCGGCGACAAGATTGTCTTCCGCCTGGTGATGCGGGACATCAACGCAATTTCTGTCTCGGGTGTGGGCAGCCTTGACGCGCCGCGCATTGAAACCAGCAGCCTGTCGTTGGCGATTACCGGACCGGGGTTGTTGACAGTTGGTGAATTGAAAACCACCTCACTGGCAGCCAGCCTTTCAGGCGTTGGCGCGATCGACGTTGCCGGCACCTCCGACGTGTTGGCGGTTACGCTCAGCGGCGCCGGAGCGTTCAAAGCCGGACGGCTGCAGGCAGGCAAGGCCAGCGTCAGGCTCAGCGGCGTGGGTAGCGCTACGGTTTGGGCGAAGGACTCACTTGAGGCGTCCATTTCCGGCGCCGGGGTGATAGAGTATTATGGCAGCCCGACACTCGCACAGAGCAACACTGGCCTGGGTGTGCTAAAATTCATGGGCAACCGTTGATCTAACGCGGCTGCAACAACATTTTTCTGGAGCAATCAATGGCACAAGATAGAACCCGTAAGATCGTCGTAACCGCTGTCCTGGGAGCGATCACTATCCTCCTCGGACTCACGCACTGGGGTTTCATCCCCTGGTTTGGCGGGATATCCCTCACCATCATGCACGTACCGGTCATCATTGGCGCCATTCTTGAGGGTCCGTTGGTCGGTGTCGGCATCGGTCTCATTTTCGGTCTTTTCAGCATGCTGCAGGCAGCCATTGCCCCGACTGGCGTGCTCGACCCGCTGTTCACTAACCCGCTGTTGGCGGTATTACCGCGCCTGTTCATCGGTCCGGTAGCCTGGCTGGTGTGGTCAGCATTGAAAAAATGGCCGGTGGTCGGGTTGATCGCCAGCGGTATCGCCGGCAGCCTTACCAACACGGTGCTAGTGCTGGGTATGCTCGGTCTCTTCTTCAGCCGCTCACCGTTGGTCGTTCAGGTGTTTGGTGATGCCTTATGGAAAACTCTCGGAGGGATCGCGGTGGTTTCGGGACTGCCCGAGGCGGGAGTTTCAGCGGTGATCACGCTGCTGGTAGTGGCGGCATACCGCCAGTTTACCGTGGGTAAACGCAAGGGCGCTGACCTGGACTAATCCCCAACAGAATATAAACGAAGAGTGGTCTCACACGAGAAAAATTGCGAGTGAGACCATTATGCTTATTAACACGGCTACTGCGTCCGTCCAGGTGAAATCCAGAATGGCCATGCTGGTGCGGTATTTTAGTACGCCATAGGCACGCGCATCCATCGCCAGCGCCAGGTTTTCAGAACGCCGCAGGCTGGTGATGAAGAGCGGGATGATCATGGGCACCACCTGGCGAACGCGGTTGATCAATCCCTTGCGTTTCTGTCCCCAATCTGAGCCGCGTGACGCCTGGGCTTTGGCGATGCGTTCCGCTGACTGCGCCAGGAACGGTAAAAAGCGCATCGTGACCTGGATGATCATGATGAAATCCATCGTTTGAATACCGATACGGTTGAGCGGCTTGAGGAGCCTGGTCATCCCATGCAGCAGTTCAGATGTCGAGAGCACAAAGCTCATCAAACTAAGGCACAGGATGAGCCCTGCGAAACGGATGAGCAGCATGGCGCCAGCCAGCAGTCCAGCGAGAGTGATATTCAGTTTGCCGATTCTCAGCAGGATGTTGGGATCGAGGGCGCTGGAATAGAAGAACACCTGGATGATGGCGATGATCAACAAAAAGGGCAGCGGTGCGAGCAGACCTTTGAGGGCGAAACCGACCGGTACCTTTGAGAACAGCAGCGCGATAAGCAGCACTGCGACCCCAATGCCAAGCCCGATGTAGGAGGGCGTGAAGGTAATGGCGATGAGCAGCGCACCGAACATAATGATCTTGGCGCGCGGGTCGAGCCGGTGAATGAATGAACCGGTGGGGATGTACTGACCGAGTGGGACGCGTGAGAGGAAGTCAAATTCACTCATGTGACCCTCTTCCATTCATGGCGCGCAGCGCGGCAAACAGCTGTTCTGCCCGCACCACCCGCTGCGGGATTGGCCAGCCTTTGGTGCGCATCGCCCCCGCCAGCTTCACGATCGAAGGCTGCCCAAGAGAGGCTTCGTTGATGAGCTGCGCGTCGTTGAACAAGTCAGCGGTATTGCCGGTTCGCAACGCCCGTCCTTTCGAAAGGATGGTCAGATTCTCGGTCAATTCGGTGATATCGCCCATGCTGTGCGAGCTGAGGATCAGTTCGACCCCACCCGATTGGGCATTCTTGAGAATGCCGTGCAGGTTGCGCCTGGAAGCCGGATCCAGTCCGGCGGTGGGTTCATCCAGGATGAGAAGCCTGGGCTGCATGGCTATGGTGGCCGCAAGCGCTACCTTGCGCTTCTCGCCGCCGCTCAGGGTATAGGTGATGCGGTCTTTGAATTTTTCAAAATCCAGCCCCACCAGTTCCATCGCGTCGCGCACCCGCTTGGAAAGACCTTCCCTGCCATACAGGTTCTTCGGTCCATACGCGATCTCATCGCCCACGAACTGCTCAAAGAAATAGATCTCGGGGTTCTGGAAGACCAGTCCGGCGTAGCGCCGCACCGCCTTGATATCGAGGTCGGGGTCAGAGAAGGAGTAGGGGCCAATGCGCAGACGGCCGGTCTGCGGGCGGTAAAGTCCGTTGAGATGTTGCAGCAGGGTGGATTTCCCGGACCCTGTAGCGCCGCAGAAACCATGCGCCGCGCCGCTGTGAACCTCCAGCGATACATCGAAAAGCGACTGGTGGGCGAGCGGTGTGTTGACCAGATATGTGTGGTTTAACCCTTCAACTTCGATCAAGGCTTCACCAGGAGCGGGAGGTGAAGGTTCCGGCGGGCGAACGAATGAGCCGTTGTATTGAGGAATGTTCGCCAATACTTGTTCAAAATCAGCTGAAAGTCCTGCCAACTGCGGATTGAGGCTACGAATCTCATTCAATAACATTAATGTCGAGGGTTGTTCCAACCCGCAAGATCTTAACAAGGCAAGGTCAGCGAAAAGGTCCTTTGGAGCGCCGTCAAATACCAGGTTACCGCTGTTTAGCGCTAAGACGCGGTCAGCGCGGGCGGCTTCCTCCATGAAGTGGGTGATGAAGAGCACCGTGATGCCGCGATTATGCAACGATTGCATTTCCGCCAGTACGTCCAGCCTGCCGCGCGGGTCGAGCATGGCGGTGGATTCATCGAAGATGATGCATTCCGGCTGCATCGCCAGCACACCGGCCAGCGCGACACGCTGCTTTTGCCCGGCCGAAAGCAGGTGCGGCAGCTGTTGCTTATGCCCGGTCATTTTAACCGTTTCCAGCGCGGCTGCCACGCGCTCGCGGATCTCCGCTGGAGGCACAGCCAGGTTTTCAGGGCCGAAGGCGGTATCCTCTTCGATAAGAGTGGCTACGATCTGGTCCTCGGGGTTCTGAAACACCATACCGACCCGGGAGCGGATGTAGGGCAGATTGGCGGATTGCACGCTGTCTTTCCTATCGATCAACACCCGGCCGTGGCTGGGCAACAACAGCGCGTTGCAGTGGCGTGCAAATGTGGTTTTGCCGGAGCCGTTGGCACCGACGATGGCAACCCATTCACCCTGTTCGATGCTTATGGAGATATCATTCAATGCTGGCGGGGAAGAATTATCACTGCCGGGATGCCGGTAGGTGACATGGTCGAACTGGATCAATGGCGGCAAAACGCGCTCCGTGAAAACATGATGGCTGCGCTTACAAGGTTATTATACTGGATGTTGATTGCATCAAACGTGAGTGAAATGATGCGCTAATTTGCTATTTACAATCTGTTATATAATATCTATAAGATTTCGAAAAAACAACAAAATTTATACGGAGGAACTAATGAAACGCCTGATCTACCTTGCTTTCGTGCTGGTTTTAGTTTTGTCTCTTGTCGCGTGCAGTTCATCTTCAGATCACCTCGCAACGATCAAGAAGGATGGAGAAATGGTCGTGGGTACGTCAGCCGATTACCCGCCCTTTGAATATGTGGACGAGGCGGGAACCACAACCGGGTTTGATGTGGAGTTGATGAACGAGATCGGCAAACGCATGGGCGTGATTATTATCTGGACCGATATGCCGTTCGATAGCCTCATCGCCGCCGTGCAGGGTGCCAAGATCGACGCATCGATTGCTGCTTTCAACTATGACGAGGAACGGGACAAGACTGTTGACTTCACTGACGCTTACTACACAAGTGAAGATGCCCTGGTGGTTCTGGATACGCTTACCGGCGATATGCCCACTCCCGAAAACCTGGACAAATTTATTGTTGGTGTTCAATCAGGTACCACCCAGGATGGTTGGTTGACCGATAATTTTGAATCGGTTGGCAAGTTAAATCAGACACGCTCTTCCGCTATGAGCGAGTTGACCAGGCTTTCATGGATCTACAGGCTGGCCGGATCCAGGTCATCATGGCCGATTACGTACCTGCGAAAGCCCTGGTGGAACAATTCGGTGGTATGAAGGTTGTGTACAACGGCGTTCTTTCCACCGGACCGATGAACATCGTGGTCCCTGAAGGCGATGCGAATTTGACAGGCGGAGATTAACAAGATCATCAAGGAACTGCAGGATGAAGGTTTCATTGATGGGCTGGCTGAAAAGTACTTCACAGAATAATATTGGCTCGGTACTGGGGGTAATGGTACTCTGGATATGAGAACCGTTACCCCCTTCTAATTTGTGTGAGCAAGAGGGGGAAAGCGCTGGTTATCATCAAAGAGGAGTGAACGGGCGTTGGATATCGCGCGGTTTCTGCAATACATCGCCTCTGGCACCGCTTACACCATAGCGGTCACACTTGTCGCCCTGCCATCCGGGCTGGTATTGGGCATCCTCTTCTCGCTTTTGAATGTCTACGGTGGTAAAGCCACCCAAAGATTAACTTCCATTTACAGCACGGTCATGCGGGGCATTCCTCCCATTGTGCTGTTGTTCATCCTGTATTTCATCGTCTCCGGCAGCATCAACCTTTCACCATTCTGGGCAGGTTCAATATCACTTGGCATCGTCAGCAGCGCCTACCAGATGGAGATCATACGCGGCGCGATTTTGTCTGTCAGCGGCGGGCAGATGGTGGCCGCCCGCGCCATTGGTTTGAGCAGGATCCAGGCGATCCGGCACATCATTCTGCCGCAGACATTGCGTCTGGCGATTCCGCCCTGGTCGAATGAAGCCGCCATCGTTGTGAAAGATTCGTCGCTGGTGTACGCCCTGGGTGTACCCGAGATATTGCGGCGCGCTCAACTCATCAGCGCCAGTACCCAGGAACCATTCCTGGCGTACGCGACGGCAGCGCTGATTTACTTTATCCTGGTATTTATCACCAACCGTTTACTGGATGTATTGGAACGGCGGCTGCGCATCCCGGCCAATCCGTGATTTGGAGACAGGTATGGCAAAACCGATTCTGACGATAAAAAAATTGACCAAGAAGTATGGTGAGAATGTCATCTTCCATGATATTGACCTGGTTGTGAACGAGGGGGACACCATTGTCATCATCGGTCCCAGCGGTACCGGCAAGAGTACCCTGCTGCGCTGCGTTAATCTGCTTACCTGCGCGGATGAGGGGCAGATCTGGCTGGATGACCTGGAGATAACCGCCAAGGGATGTGATGATGACCGTGTACGCCAGCACATCGGTATGGTCTTCCAAAACTTCCTGCTCTTCAATCACCTCACCGCGTTGGATAATGTCATGCTGGGGTTGACCAAGGTAAAGCGTATGAAACCCGAGGAAGCGAAAGTAAAGGCGCTGCAAGAACTGGAGCGGGTTGGGTTATCCGACCGCGCCGACCATTATCCCGGCCAACTTTCCGGCGGGCAGCAGCAGCGTGTGGCCATCGCCCGGGCGCTGGCCATGGACCCGCGCATCATGCTATTCGATGAGCCCACATCAGCGCTTGACCCCGAACTCATCGGCGAAGTACTGGAAGTGATGCGCAAGCTGGCACTCGAGGGAATGACCATGCTGGTGGTGACGCATGAGATGGGGTTTGCCCGCGAAGTGGCTGACCGCATCGTATTCCTCGAGAAGGGCAGCATTGTGGAGGAGGGTTCACCGGATGACCTGTTCTACCATCCGAAGCATGAGCGCACGCGCGAGTTCCTGTGGAAGATAACCGAGTTGTACGGAAAGAAGGAAAAAGAGAACTAAATGGCTGAATGGTTGGAACTGTTCCAGCGCTATCTGCCCGAATTCATCAAGGGCGCAGGGGTCACGCTTGAGCTGACCGTGGTTGGCTTGTCCATTGGCTTTGTCCTGGGATTAGCGCTGGCGGTTGCCCGTGTTTACGCCCCGAAATGGCTGAAAGCCATCGCCATTGGTTACATTGAGCTCTTCCGCGGCACCCCGCTGCTGGTACAGTTGTTTATCATTTATTATGGTCTGCCTTCGATGGGCATTACGCTTTCCCAGACTTTGTCAGCTTTCCTGGCCTTGGGGTTGAATAGTGCAGCTTACCAGGCGGAGTACATTCGAGGCGCCATCCAGTCCATTGGCTCCTCGCAGATGACCGCCGGCAGAGCGATTGGGCTTTCACGCTGGAAGACCATCTGGTATGTTATCCTGCCCCAGGCGCTGCGGCTGGTGATTCCTGCCTGGTCGAACGAGCCGATTTCGTTGTTGAAAACCACTGCCATCGTCTTCCTTATCGCGGTACAGGACCTGATGGCAAAAGCCAAGCGTGCCGCCGCTGATACCTACGACCCGGTCGGTAGTTACCTGGCGGTTGCCGTGGTCTACCTGGTGATGGTATTTATATTAAATTGGGGGTTGAAGTACCTGGAACGAAAGACCCGCATCCCGGGTTTCGAGATGGAATCAAAGAAGTCCTGAGTAACGCTCGACCAGTTCCACGAATTGAGACAGGTCAATATTGCTGCCGCTGATGACCACGACTGTGGGGTTATTTGGCGTGATCTTGCCTGAGAGCAGCGCGGCAACCCCCACCGCTCCTGAACCTTCCACTACCAGGTGGTGCTCTTTAAAGAGAAACGCGATAGCCAAACCGATCTCCTCCTCGCTGACGAGCGTGGTGTGATCCACCAACTGCTGGCACAGGTTGAAGGTAAAATAATTTGGATTTCCCAAACCGCCTTTCAGACCGTCCGCCAGCGTCAACTCTTCCGGCAGGCTGAGAACCCTTCCAGCCTCCAGGCTGCGCACCATCACCGGCGCGCGTTCCATGCTCACCCCCCAGATGGCAACCGGTGGGGTCTGTTGCCTGGCAGCGCAGCCGATACCCGCGCCCATGCCACCGCCGGAGAGGGGAAAAATAATACTACGGGTTTCAGGTGCGTCTTCAAAGATCTCCAGCGCCATTGTACCCTGCCCGGTGATGATGCTCAGGTCGTCGAAGGATGGGATGTGCACCAGGTTGTGTTTTCTTTCATGGGCTGCCGCGGCGGCTTCCGCCTCGTCGTAACTGTTCCCCGTTACGATCACCGAGGCGTGTGTCTTGCGCAGGCTTTCCACTTTGCAGGCTGGCGTGTGCGTTGAAAGGAAGATGGTGACCGGTATGCCCAATACCTGCCCGATGTGCGCCACGGCCTTTCCGTGATTGCCGCTGGAGACGGTAATGACACCACGCGCCTTTTCTTCGGTTGTTAGTTGCAGTAACCGGTTGGTCGCGCCGCGCAGTTTGAACGATCCAGTTGGTTGCAGGTTCTCCAGTTTGAGTAAAACCGGTGCACCACATTTTTCGCTCAATGTCCTGGAGGGTATTAGCGGTGTACGCATCACGTAGGGTTTGATGCGGGCGTGCGCATCTTTAATATCCTGCAGGGTGATCGGTAGTCCATTCGAAGTAGGTGGCATCAGGTTACCTGCTGATTATTGTATCCCAGATGGAAAAACTCATGGATGATGTAAACAACAGGAATTTCTCTTCCATGTGTATAATTCGCAATAAGAATCAATTATCTGGTCATTTAAAAGTGAGGAATTGATATGAGACGCATGCTTTTTTCATCCCTTGGTATCGTACTGGTAGTTGCTGCCATCGCCGGTATGCTGATTAGTATATATGGTATCTATGGTGTGTGGCGCATTGAGAAGGATGTAAAGACCAGCCTCATTAATGCGGTTGACCTGCTCGATACAACCCTGAAAGCCACACATGATGGACTTACCATCGCCTCCACTTCATTGGATAAGGCCAATGATTCCCTGGTGTCGCTGGTATCCGTGGTAAGAGCAACCGGACAATCGATTGAAGATACTGTTCCATTGCTCGATTCACTCGAGAAAATGACCACGGAAGATCTTCCAAACGCTCTTGCATCCACACAGACAGCACTCCAATCTGCCCAAGCCAGCGCGCAGGTGATCGATAACACGCTGTCACTTCTCACGGCTATCCCATTTCTCTCGACACCTTCATATAAAAATCAGCCGCCCCTTGGCACCGCCTTTGGAGGGGTTGCGGATAGCCTCGATCCGATGATTGAATCGCTTTCGTCGATGGATGAGTCACTGCAGGACTCAAGGAACAATATCAAGGAGGTTAACCAGGCATTCGGCGATATCGCAGATAACCTCGCCTCCATGGAAACCAGTCTTAATGATGCCCAGGGCGTGACCACGCAATACCTCGATGTGCTGGAGGATTTGGATATCCAACTTGGACAAGACCAGGGAGAACATGCCGCGAACCCTTGATGGAATATCAACGTTCATCACCATCGCGCTCATCTGGCTGGCGCTTTCGCAACTGGGGTTACTGATGCAGGGGCTGGAGATGCTCGGGTTGAATTTTGTTAAAGAGAAGCCGGAAATCAGTGAGGTAGTTGCACCATCAGGTGAGGAAGAGAAGTAACAAGCGGGTTTATAAACAATAATCTTCAATCAGGTAATCTGAAAACCAGGCTTTCAAGTAGAAGCCTGGTTTTCTATCGCATCGGCTTTGATCACCCGATTATCAATTTGACGAGTCGAGAGGGCGGCATCGTCCTTGAGATAATAAATGTTGAGCAGCATCATCAATGAGAGGAGCAGGAGGAGAGGGTACTTGTTGCTGATGAGCCAGGCGGAATCAGGGATGATCATGTAAGACCGGCTTATCAGCAGAGATAACACAAACACCACAATCAACTGCAGGTAATCCCATAGTTTGGAGGACCTGATGATTTTGTAGATCAGTAAGGCAATAAAAATCAATATAGCAGGATGTAAAACCACCAGTTTGTAGTCGTGGCTGACAGTCGGCAGCATGCACATTAGGGGAATGGATGTCATCAAAAGCATCAGGATACAAATATCGGTTTTAAGGTTCTTAATGCTGTAATAACATGAAAATACCCAGATAACGATCGGGAGAATTGACATCAGCCTGATCAATTCAGATGTATAAATCGCCAGGTCCGGGATTTTCTCCAGCAGATATCCTGCAAATGAATAACCTGAATGATTGCCAACCCAAACCTGGGGTGCCAGCGTGTACTTGACCATAATTTCAATGAACCAGATCGCATTCCGGTGAGCCCAACGAGAGCAGCATCAGCCAAGTTAATTAAAATGGTTGGCAGAATCATTTTCTTGCCATGTTTATAGAGTAAAACGATGAACAAGGCTGCAGGGTACATTTTTAAATGAGTAGCGGCGGATAGGAGTATTATCTGCCACCACAAGGAATCAGGTTTCTTAATTGCCAGGTACACGGCAAGAATGGCAAAGAAAATGGCGATGCTATCATAATTACCCCGCTCGATGCTGAACATAAAGGGATAACCAGAAATAGTATAGAAGAGAATTGCCATGAACAATGCGATTGAGATCATCAGTGTATTGCTGAAACCCATTTTTAACCGGGCAAACAATAGATCTCTGACAAGAATTGTCGATAACCATATTGACAGTATGTTCGCCAATGTCAACATAGCCGACGATGATCAAATATGCGGTGTCCTCATTGAAAACCTGGAGCGGAGTAAAAAACAATATGGTAAATGGAGGGTAATTGGATAGCCCGGTCAGGTAGATGTTTTCGTGATGCAATTCGGACTTTGGCGGGCGGTAAATGCCGGTGCGAAAATCCGCACCAACATGATTTGCTGCCTCGGTAAAATAATTGATGCAGTCAAATGATTCCGACTGCATATTGATCCTGGAATAGATGTTATTAACAAGGTAAATACCTGTAAGACCCAATCCAAGGATCATTAACGAAATATACATTCTCTGGATCCTCGAGTACGGGAGGACAGGATTGAGTTTTTCGCATTTTCAGGTACTTGTGCAGGAACCATAACCAGGCTCCAGCTAACATGATTAATAATCCAAGTATTACAACAGCAACTTGAATGAATCCGAAACCGGGTTCCAGTTCTTGATTGATTAAATCCGCGCCAACCGCTGCCAGAATAAGCACCAGTCCGGCGGCAAAAAGTATCACACCTATTCCCACCCTGGAGAGAAGAAAGCGAAGCAACCGGGATTGTTTAAATTTTGGTGCACCCTTGTCCGGGCGCCACATCCATAACCCAAGGATGCTTAAAGCCACGCCAAAGAGAACGCCTTTGACTTGCGTCCGATTGACTCCCTGTTTGGTCTCCCAATCCGATCAGGTTAGCGGCTGTAAAAAGTAGAGCTATCAGTAACCCGCCGCATGTTAAGAAAACACCAATATTTCTCCAGCTAAATAGTTTTCGAATGAAGAGGGATATCCTGTTCGTCACTGGCTTTCCTTGAAAAAAATGCAGATATGTCCCATAGCAAAGTATCGAGAATCCTAGCCAAGGTGCCTGATAGCTGCACCCAATGAATCCCCTTGCTATCTCCCAGCCCGATAACGTCAGCCCCAAGCGAGAATAATAAAATAAGAATGCCAGTGAACATTATTAATGGATTTCTATACATGCATTTCTCCTCGAGGAAGTTTAGAGTTTATATTAGCACGTGTGGTAAAAAAAACAAGAAGGATATTCGAAAAATACCCGGATATATTATAAAAACCACTTATGTGAATAAAATGCCTTGATTGAGCATTATGCAGGGTCAAAGTTGCGTTATGCTATCAGCTATTATGCGCTCTTGACATCTCCGCTTCACCCGTCTATACTCAAATCATAATAAGAACGGGGAGCCCGGCGTTCCGGGCTGAGAGTAGGGAAACCGCCCTAGACCCGCATTACCTGATCCGGATCATGCCGGCGGAGGGATGTGTATCACGGCAGCAGCCCTCCCTGGTGGAGGGTTTTTTAATGGCTGGTAAACACGCGTTAGTTTTTGCCAATGGAGAATTGCTGGATCCTGAAGCAGTTAGGAAAATGGCTGCCAGTGCCAGTCTGCTCATTGCTGCGGACGGTGGGCTTGCCCATATTCAGGCACTTGGGCTAAAGCCCGACCTGCTTATCGGTGACCTTGATTCGGTAACCCCGGAACAAATCAACTGGGCGAAGGAACAGGGCGCCAGGGTGCGGCGTTACCCGGTCGACAAGGATGAAACTGATCTTGAGTTGGCATTGCAGGAGGCTGCAGAAGCAGGTTGCGACCGCATCACCATCACCGCTGCCCTCGGTGGACGTCTCGACCAGACTCTTTCAAATATTTATTTGCTCAACCTGCCTGCGCTTACCGACCTTGACGCGCGCATCGATGACGGCTCACAGGAGGTGATTCTTATCCACCATGCGCTTGATATCGACGGTCGTCCCGGCGACACGGTTTCACTGCTGCCGCTGTCGCCCATCGTGCGTTGCATTTCAACCACCGGTTTGAAATATCCGCTCACAGACGAAAGCCTGATTTTCTACCGCAGCCGCGGCATCAGTAACGAGATGGTGTCTGAACGAGCGCGTGTCGAGATCCAGTCTGGCATTCTGTTATGTGTGCACAAGAGAGTTGAGGTGTTACCATGAAACGATTTTCCTGTTTGATCTTATGTCTAAGCGCTTGCATCCTGTTGACGGCATGCGCGCAGACGGTACCCACAGAAGCACAGAAGAATACCCTCACGGTCATGACCCATGACTCATTTGCCATTTCCGAGGAGGTAGTGAAAGCTTTCGAGGAAGAGCATGACGTCACGCTGGTATTCATCAAGGCTGGGGATACTGGCGCGGCGTTGAACCGCGCCATCCTCACGAAGAGCAACCCCGAAGCGGATGTATTCTACGGTGTGGATAACACCTTTCTCTCGCGTGCTGTGCGCGAGGAAATTTTTGAACCTTATGAACCGGATGCGCTCTCCGCGATCCCGGAGAAATTCACCGGTGGGCTTATGAGCATGGTGACTCCCATCGATTACGCTGATGTCTGCATCAATTACGATAAAGCCTGGTTCGCAGCGAGCGGGCTGCCCGTTCCTCAAACACTGGCAGACCTGGCCAAGCCCGTGTACAAAGGGGAGGCGGGTGCGGGCCTGCTGGTGGTGGAGAACCCGGCGACCTCTTCGCCCGGCCTGGCATTCCTGCTGGCGACCATTTCTGAGTATGGTGAGGCCGGTTACCTTGACTACTGGCGTTCGCTCAAGCAGAACGGAGTGGTGGTGGTGAATGATTGGGAAACTGCCTATTACACCAATTTCTCCGCCTCATCCGGTCGCGGACTGCAGCCGATGGTCGTTTCTTACGCCACCAGTCCCGCTGCTGAGGTCATCTTTGCCGCTGAACCGCTTTCGGATGCGCCAACCGCTTCCATCATCGGTGACAACACCTGCTTCCGTCAGATCGAATACGCAGGCATTTTAAAAGGCACGGAAAACCTTGAAATGGCGCAGCGTTTCATCGATTTCATGCTCAGCCCTGTATTTCAGCAGGATATGCCATTACAGATGTTCGTCTTCCCGGTCAACCCTGAAGCTGTCCTGCCCGAAGCATTCGTCCGCTACGCGGTAAGTCCAGAAGCACCGGCCAGGTTGGATGCCGTGCTGATTGCCAACAAGAGAGATGAATGGATCGCTGGCTGGAGCAGGGTGATGCTTCCGTGAAATTGTTGACCAGGTTGAAGAAAGCGTTGTCGCGCTCCGGCGTGCTCCTGTGGGGGTTGCCGCTGGCGTTGCTGCTGGTATTTTTCTTCATCCCAATGGTCTCGATCCTGTGGGTTATGTTCGAACGCACCGGCACGATTGTTCTTTCTGACGCCCTGCAACCGCTCTGGTTCACGTTGTACCAGGCGCTTCTTTCCACCCTGCTGACCCTGCTCTTTGGGTTACCCGCGGCGTATGTTTTTGCCCGCTTTGACTTCCCCGCTAAGCGCTTGTGGCGCACACTCACTATGCTGCCGTTCATCCTGCCTACCGTGGTCGCTGCTGCGGCCTTCAACGCCCTGCTTGGACCTCGCGGCTGGGTCAACTTACTGTTGATGAACCTGACGGGCTCATCCATTCCGCCGATCACCTTTCTGAACACCTTTGGCGCCATCCTGGTGGCGCACGTTTTTTACAACATTGCCATCATCATCCGCGTTGTTGGCAGCGCCTGGTCGCAACTGGACCCGCGCCTGGAGCACAGCGCGCGCGTGCTGGGGGCGTCTCCCTGGCAGGCGTTTCGCACGGTCACCCTCCCCCTGCTTCGCCGTTCGATCCTCTCGGCTGCCTTGCTGGTATTTCTTTTCGATTTCACCAGTTTTGGTGTCATTCTCATGCTGGGCGGACCCGGGTTTGCCACGTTGGAGGTAGCCATTTACACCCAGGCGATGCATTACCTTAACCTGCCAATGGCCGGATTGCTTTCCATCATTCAGCTTGTATTTACCCTTGTCATCCTCCTGCTGCACGGTCGTGCGAGCCAGGGTAGGGATGTTCCGCTCTTTCCCCGTCTGCACGGAGAAGGCACACGGCGCCCGCGCACAGCTACAGAGAAGTTGGTCGTTTTATTAACGGTGTGCTTCCTGTTCCTGCTGCAGGTATTACCATTGCTGGCTCTCGCCGGGCGTTCTGTCGTCCGTCTTGAGGCTGAGCGCGGGCAGCGTGGCGAGATTCAGACCGGGTTTACCCTGGATTATTACCGCGCGCTTTTTGTCAACAAGCATGACAGCATTTTTTACGTTCCACCATCACGCGCAATAATGAACTCCCTGGTTTACGCTGGAATCACCATGGTAGTCTCTGTAGTGACCGGCACGCTGCTGGCGTTCGCGCTGGTGAAGCGGCCTGGCGTGAGGCGCTGGCTCGACCCGCTGGTGATGCTGCCATTTGGGGCATCTGCAGTCACCCTTGGACTTGGTTTTATCATCGCGTTCAACGGCACTGCGCTTGCGAGAGCGTCATTTCCATGGCTGGTACCACTGGCGCATAGCCTGATTGCCATGCCTTTTGTGCTGCGGGCAATCCAACCTGCGCTGGCCTCCATACCGGATTCACTACGGCAATCAGCTGCTGTGCTTGGAGCAGCGCCCCTGCGCGCCTGGTGGGAGGTGGAAATGAAACTTATCAGCCGGTCACTTATGGCCGGAGCGTTGTTTGCTTTCACCATATCGCTGGGTGAATTCGGTGCCACCTCCTTCATTTCACGGGTTGATAATCCTACCCTGCCGGTGGCGATCTTCCGCTTTCTTGCGCAACCTGGTGCATTGAACTACGGGCAGGCGATGGCAATGGCAACCATTCTTATTCTTGTTTGCGCGCTCAGCATCGGTCTGCTTGAAAACCTCAGTCGCGCTTTCGCAGGAACGGATTGACGGAGACCTAATGGATAGACTGCAAATTGTAGACCTGCACAAGGAATATGAAGGAGAACCCCTTCTGAAAGGGGTGAACTTTCATGTGGATGCTGGAGAAACACTTTGCCTGTTGGGTAGTTCGGGCAGCGGTAAAAGTACCATCCTGCGCATCATCGCCGGTATAGAGACGCAGGATTCCGGTAGTGTGTTGTGGAATGGTGTTGATGTCAGCACGGTCCCGGTGCACCAGCGGGGTTTTGGTCTCATGTTCCAGGATTACGCGCTCTTCCCCCACTTGAGCGTGGCGCAAAATGTGGCATTTGGGCTGCGCATGCAGCGTGTCCCCCGAGCCGAGATTGGATCCAGGGTGTTGGCGGCGCTCGAGCGCGTCAATATGTCCAGTTTTGCTGACCGGCGTGTCACAGACCTTTCCGGTGGCGAGCAGCAGCGTATTGCGCTTGCGCGCGCACTCGCACCCGGTCCACAGCTGCTAATGCTGGATGAGCCGCTGGCAGCTCTGGACCGCAGTTTACGGGTTGAACTGCAGGAGGAATTGCGTGAGCTGCTGCATCGAACGGGCATCCCGGCGATCTACGTGACCCACGACCAGGAGGAGGCGATCCTGCTTGGCGACCGGCTCGCGCTGCTTCATGAAGGCCGCATTGTACAAAGCGGTGTCACCGAAGAGGTATTCCGGCAGCCGAACAGCAGTTGGGTGGCGCGCTTTCTGGGGATGACCAACCTCCTGCCGGGGAAGGTGCTCTCGAACGATCCACTCGTGGTGGAAACCGCCTGCGGACAGATGAAGCCGCTAGCGCCAGAAGTGGGAAACTTGCCTTCACTGGGAACCGATGTGATGTTGCTCATTAAACCTTCCGTCATCCGAACTGACCCCATAGAGCCATGCGCCGGCAGCATTACCGGCAGTGTGGCAAGAGAGCCGCTTTTTGGGGGATCATTACCGCGTGAGATTGGCTATCTGCTCCGGGTTAAGTCTTGAATTTGTCTCATCTACACCCTTGCCAGTTGGGCAGGAGATAATGCTGAAACTACTCCCTGGTGAAGTAATGTTGATCCCGGAATGAAAAGATCCCGCCGAGCGCGGGATCTGGCTTAAACTAGATTCAGGGTAATGTTTTCTGCAGGATCAACCACAAAAGGAAGAGCAGCAGGGTAGTTCCGGCGCAGGACGTGAGGACCATGACGAGCACCACCTGCCACACCTGCTTTTTTCGCCGGGCGTATAGCTCGGCGCGTTCCATTTCTGTTAGTTCATTCTCAGGTTGTGTCACTCTATCGGTCGCGTTTCCCTTTTCTTTTTTCGGTTATTCGCCCAGAGGATGATGATGATCAGGACGATCACCAGCATGATCGCGACGATCACCGGGATGATGACCGAGAGTATGGAAACGACGGTAGAAGTAGCCTGTTCCCCGACGGAAGCCGGTACATTCCCCAAACCACCGGTAGCCACGTTGATCGCCGGGCGCACTGCGAGCGCTTTAACCGCGTGGACGCTGCCCGAAACCAGAAGTCCTGCGATCAAACCGAGCATAGGGTTAACATCTCCAACCTGGCTCGCGGTGGCAGCAAACACGATCGCTCCCGCGGTTGGCCGTATGAAGGATTGGACAACATCGTTCACATGGTTCACACCCGGGAACATGTCCGCCAGGATCTCCACGACTGTTAGCACAGCCAGAACGCCAATGACCCACCACGAGGTCATCAGGTTCCATGGGTCCTGTAAGTTAATGAGGTTGGTGAACTTCGCCAGCAGGGCTACCACGAGCAGTGGAATGTAGGCGTTAAGCCCCGCGCTTGCTGACAGGCCGAAAGCCGTAAAAATGTTGAAAATGTCCATCTTGATTGATTCCTTTGTTTTACCAGGTCCCGCTAAGTGTATGACGGATGAGATCCATTACCCCAACCTGGGTGATTGCCGTTATCAAACCGGCACTATATATACGGAAACCATCGCGAAAATGATGCAATGAGTTTTCCTTTTTTAAAATGATACACCACAGCAACGAATAGATCATTGCCAGTACTAGCAATATAGTCCCCGTGGATAGGATGGCAATCGGGTAATAGAGTATCGCGATATCCGCGACTACCAGGCTGCCTGTGATGGCGCAGAACAGCAGCAGCCATCCCAGTTGGCGCCAGCTGTGAAAAACAGGCTCAGGGTTTTGGGTTGACCACAGCGTCTGATGCCACAGCGGCAACACTACGTTTGCCAGGGTGATGCCAAACAGCAGCCCGCTGATGAGCCTGAGCAGGTTGGATGGCGGGTAAAGCGGATCTATGCCCAGTAGCGTCAGACTGGCATTGATGCCGTCCAGCGCAAAGAAAAGGAAGAACAGGAGGAGCACAGCCATTTTTAACCTCGATGGAAAACCGCTGCGCCGTTCTTTTGAGTACAGGAATACCCCCGATATCAGTAAACCCAGGAAGGTACCTGTGCAGCGCGCGCACAACGGCAGCACCTTGCCGCCTACAGTGAAAGAGTGGCTGTCTATCTGGTGGCATACCGAATAACCCAACGCGTTAACCTTGCCATCAATCCCTGGAGGCGTGAACACCAGCCAGGTGGTAAAAATAATCAGTGCTAAAATAATCAGCCCGAGGTTAAGAAGGTAGATTTTCTTTGGTTTTGGATCGCTTGAAATTGACATGGATGGAATTATAAAGGTGATGATTGGAGTGGGCAAGCCGGTCTCAGATGCTGGTTGTACTTGACTTTAGAATTAAATTGTGATTTACTTAATTAGGATTCAGTTTGCTATCCTAACGATGAGGAGGTGATGTCTACGATGTGTACAAGTTTTGAACACAGCGCTGCGGCATCCCTCCTCGCGATAGATTAGGGAAGCCGCAGCGCCAAACCCCCGGAGCCGTCTCGATGACGGCTCTGTGGTTTAATAAGTTAAATTTCTATGAGGTATGAACGATGATTCGTGATCAATGGTACGTGATCTTGCGTTCCAAAGAAGTGAAGCGTGGTCAACCTGTGGGGGTGACACGCATGGGAGAAAAACTTGTGCTTTGGCGCGATGCTGAAGATCGGGTCGTTTGCCAGGCGGATCTATGCCCGCACCGCGGCGCAGCGTTGAGCATCGGACGGTTGAAGGATGGCGGTATCCAATGCCCGTTTCACGGGTTTGAATATGATCCAAGCGGGCGTTGTGTTTGCGTACCGGCGAACGGCCTGGCAGCCAAACCACCCAACGCCATGCACCTGTTTACCTATCCCGTGCGCGAAGCACACGGATACATATACATCTGGTGGGGGGAGGAACGTGCGGATTATCCACCGCTGCCGTGGTTTGATGAACTTGATGATACTTTCACCACCGCTGAATTACAGGACCACTGGACTGTGGACTATTCCCGCGCTATCGAAAACCAGCTGGATGTTTTTCACCTGGCTTTTGTTCATGACACCACCATCGGGCGCGGAAGGCGCACTATCGCAGACGGACCGGTTACGGTGGTAGATGATAACGGCATGCAAATATGGGTCTACAATCGCGCGGATGATGGAGCAAGCACAGCCCGGCGCGCTTCCGAACTTCCGCCTCCCGATCGACCGCCTTTCCTGAAATTTATGTTCCCCAACCTGTGGATGAACCGCATATCTGACGATATTCGCATCACGGTGTTCTTTACCCCAATAGATGAAGAGAATTGCATTTTATATCTACGCAGTTATCAGCGCTTTATGCGCGTGCCTGTGCTGCGCAATATTGTGACCTGGTTTTTCAACCCCTCCAACCGCGTTATCCTCAACCAGGATAAACGTGTGGTGTTGACCCAAAGGCCGAAGCGGTCAGGATTGAAGATTGGCGAGAAATTAATCCCGGCGGACAAGCCCATCATTGAATACCGAACCATGCGCCGTGAATTGCAGCGCAGGGCTGGTCAAGACGTGGATTAAGACCTTTTACGATTGCTAGCCAGGTTGAAAGCAGGTGTTAACCGTCACCACTGAATCTGAGAGGGTCTTTCCAAGGAAGATGCCGGGAGTAGCCGCGATCATTTCCGGGAAGTAAGCATAAGCACCGCCACCGAAACCAAACAGGGGTGGTTTTTTCAGCCGCTCAAGTTTATGCCTGAAGCGCGTCAATTCCTCAGCGGCCTCCCTGGTTGTGGCTGAGAGAATGACCATGTGCGTGTTTACTTCAGCAGCGTAGTCAACCAGGTCATCCAGGGGCATGTCCGGACCCAGGAATTCGACCTGGTAACCCGCTTCGCGCAGCAGGATGGACATCATCAGTATGCCCAGCTCGTGCATCTCGCCCGGGGCACCACCAACCAGGAGCCGTTTGGTGCCGCGCCTTAAAGGGATCTTCAGGAAAATCTTCATCAGGCGTGCATGCAGGAAATTACTGGCAAAGTGTTCGGTCGCCACCAGGATCCTGCCCAGGTACCATTCTTCTCCAACCCTTACCAGCACGGGAATGATGATTTTTTCTAATAACTCGTTGAGGGGCAAGGACGCGGCTGCCTGTTCAAAAATAGCCGCTGCGCCAATCTCATTGTGGGCGACCAGCATGGTGTACAGCTCACCCGCTAATAATTTTGTTCCATGATCATCCACCCTTAATACGGGTTTTTCTACATCAGGTCGCGGTTCTATCGTGATCCCTGCAGCCTGGTTGTCCTTAAGTTCAGCCGCCGCCTGGCTGATGGATATCCCTGAATCTACCTGGGTTTTCAGCCAGCGAAGTATCTCGATATCCTGGTCGGAATAAAGACGGTAGGTGTTTTCCTCGCGGTTGGGTGTCAGCACCTGGTAGCGCCGTTCCCAGGCGCGTAAGGTCACCGGTATGATGCCGGTTTTTTTACTGACGGCGTTGATCCTGTACCTTGGTTTGTCTGCGATCTCTGTCATGGCTTCTTTGGTTAAACCTTTGATAAACATTATACAGCAACATTCGTTTATGTCAAATACCAGTTCGTAATATAATCTACTTAATCAATTATTTAGGAGGATCGATGCCAACTGTAAAAGAGCGTTTTATCAAGTACATCAAGATCAACACGGAATCTGACCGCGACAGCGAGACCTGCCCGAGCACGATAGTGCAATTTGACCTGGCGCGGCTGCTCGAGTCAGAATTGCGTGATCTTGGCCTGCAGGAGGTTAACCTGGACGAAAATTGTTACCTGATGGCCACCCTGCCCGCCAACACGGATAAACTACTTCCCGTGATAGGTTTTATCGCCCACCTTGATACCAGCCCGGATATGAGCGGTGAGAATGTTAACCCGCAGATCATTGAGAACTTCGATGGCGGTGAGATTGTCTTAAATGCGGACCATGACATCCGCATCACACCAACTGACTTCCCTGAGCTGCAAAAGTATATTGGCCAGGAGCTCATCACAACTGACGGTACCACGCTCCTCGGGGCAGACGACAAGGCGGGTGTGGCGGCTATCATGAGCGCGATGGCTTACCTGGTGGACCATCCTGAGGTTAAGCATGGCAAGATCCGCATTGGGTTCACTCCGGATGAAGAGATTGGACGCGGGGCGGATAAATTTGATGTGACCAAATTCGGCGCTGAGTATGCATACACGGTCGACGGCGGCGAGATCGGCGAACTTGAATACGAAACCTTCAATGCCGCTGAAGCACTGGTCACCATCAACGGGAGAAATGTCCACCCCGGTGTAGCCAAGAACAAGATGATCAATTCCCTGCTGCTGGCAATGGAGTTTAATGCCATGCTCCCGGTAAACGAGCGTCCCGAGTTCACGGAAGGGCGTGAGGGTTTCATACATTTGCTTCTCGTGCGGGGTTCAGTTGAACATACGCAACTGCGGTACATCATTCGCGACCATGACCGCGCGTTACTTGAAAAGCGCAAGCAATACATGGTAGATGCTGCCACACTGCTTAACCGGCGTTACGGCGAAGGCCGGGTAGGGCTGGAGATCGTTGATCAGTACTACAATATGCGTGAAATGATTGAACCGGTTTATGAGATCGTTGAAACGGCGAGTGATGCCATGCTCGCGCTTGGCATCGAACCGAAGATCGTCCCGGTCCGCGGTGGAACGGATGGCTCACGCTTGTCCTTTATGGGGTTGCCAACCCCCAACATTTTCACCGGCGGACTTTACGGGCATGGCAAGTACGAGATCCTGCCTGCCCGGTCGCTGGAACGCTCAGTGGATGTGATACTGAAGATCATTGAACTTGTTACCAACAAATGAAAAATAGACCCGCTCGCGAGAGCGGGTCTTTCTAACCCGGTGTTGGCTCTGCCTGTTTTTTTCGGCTGAATGCCTCGTTCAGTACCAGCGCGCCGATGATGATCACCCCGCCAATTAGCAATCGGGTGATGTTCGTGCTTTCGCCGAAAACCAGCAGCGAGACAGCCACCGCGAGAGGGATTTTGAGATTATTAAATATTGCCAGTGTACCGGTGTTGACCCTGCGCGCGCCAATATTCCACAGGAAAAATCCCAAACCTGAAGCAATGGCTCCCAGGTAAAGTATCGTTGCCACCTGAATGCCTGAAAGATGTACCGTGCTAAGGGGTGTGAATGCCAATGTTGCCAGCACGGTGATGATCACCGCGCCAATATAAAGGTACCCGAACACTTCCCTGTCTTTAAGTTCAGGGTGCTGCAGCATCAGCCGGCGGTAATAGATTTGCCCGAATGCGTAACACAGGTTCGATACCTGTACCAGCAGGAAACCGCTGACCACACCCGGGGATTGAATGGATTCCCATTCGATGATCGCTGTGCCTGCCACCGTGATCAGCGCCACAACCAGGTGCAGCAGGTTGAAACGGCGGGAAAATGCATCATCGATTAGCGTGACGAAAATGGGGGTGAAGATGGTGAACAGCGCCACTTCGTAGGCTTTCAAAGTCCTGAAGGCGGCCAGGTAGGCGATGTACATCACACCGAACTGCAGCAACCCGGTCAGCAATAGTTTGAGGGCTGTCTTGCGGTTGACCTTTTTGAACCTCATAAAGGGCAGGAATATCAGCGCGGCTATGAACAGCCGTGCAAAGGCTACAAAAGTCGAATCCACGCCTGCCAGGTTGCCCTTGATCAGACCGAAGGAGAATGCCCATATCAAGGAGACAATGAATAGGTAGCTCAAATATCCTCTATTTGGAAGAAATCAAATCAGCCTTTTTACAGTTCGGCTTCTATTATAGATCGTGGTTCTTTTATTTGTGAGATAACAATTAAGCACAGAACCAATAACGATACGGCAAGGAGCAGACCTGGCGTGAATGCGCCGTTTCTCGTCTTTAAGGCTTCCATGATATATACAAACACGACAGAAATCTGACCGGATAATTGGAACAGGCCATTGGAGGTTCCTTCAGGAGTAGGTTGCGTGATTTCAGCTCCGAATTGCATGCTTATTGGACTGGCGCTGGTTAGAAAAAAGCCTAATGCAAAAGCGGAAACCAATAATACCCAATAGGTTTGGGCAAAAGTGACGCCAACCAAGCCGGGAATGGCCATTCCAAGTCCTATAAAGAGGTATTTCTTTCTTTTATGTTCCTTGTCAGATAATGCGGGCAGAATTATCGCTCCGCAAATTCCTCCAACCAGGAGTAATGCCCCCAGCGTTCCAGCATCAGAAGGGGAGAACCCGCGCGGGCGGACGATATTTTCTACCCAGGTGGTGATACCGTTAAATATTGCCATTCCAATGAAAGCGATAATTAAAATCATCCAGAACGTTCGATTGGATAAGGCATTTCTCAATCCATCCAGCATTAAGGCTCGCGTTCTCTCTTGCTCATGGCTGGGTGGTGTGGGAGGTTTTTCCTTTGCCAAAACAAGAAACAGAATGGCAGAAAATGCGGAAATTACGCCGTATGTTAACTGGACATTTGCGATGCTCATTATTTTTGCCAACACGGGTGTAATGACCATGCCGAGCGCGACACCTATCAATCCAGCCAGCGTTACAAGTCCAACGGCAGTAGCACGGAATTCCTGCTGGAACCACTTGGCTGGCACCGTTGTCCAGGAATTCATCATGAAAGGTTGTCCGATAGCAATCATCAAGGTGCTGATTAACACCAGGGGATAATTGGTGCCAGCCAGACCGCGTAATATACTAAATGTTCCCATTAATATGGCACCAAGACCAACGGCCTTTCGAAAACCCCACTTATCTATTGCCCATGATTGCGGGATTGATAGCGGAATAAAAACGATCATAAAAGACATGGCCAAAAAGCCAATCTTAAGATCATCCACCTGGTAAAAACGAGCAGCGTCACCGGTAATTGGTGCGTAAGAGATCCACAATAGTTGCATCATCATATTAACGAACATAAAAACCGCCAGAACGACCCAACGGTATGAATAGAGTTGATATTTTCCGGTTTTCAATATTGTCTCCGATTGCTGCAGGGGTGAATTTGCCTAAGTATTAAACCCTTACATTATATTATCGTTACCAGGGAATGTGCCAAATTAGAAAATTAAGATTCATGGGAATAGTTCTTAACTCACGTGGATTGGATAAATGCATATCATTGCCTTTTATAAAGTATCAAAACCTTATACAAACCCTAACAATCTCACGTTGCATTTGTTATCATTGGGTCAATGATATACAAACTATATACAATATCAAAAGGAGAAAAGAAAATGAAACTCGTAACCCCCGTTGTTCTATTGATTGTCGCGATCTTCGCGATCAGCGCCTGCGCCCCGCAGGCCACCCCCACCGCCGCGCCCACCATGGCTCCGGCACCCACCATGATGCCCGAACCCACCGCCATGCCGGAACCGGAACTCATGGACATAGTTGACACAGCCGTTGCTGATGGCCGCTTCACCACCCTGGTGACCGCCGTGCAGGCAGCCGGTCTGGTGGATGCCCTCAAAGGCGAAGGCCCCCTGACCGTATTTGCCCCCACCGACGACGCTTTCGCGCTCCTGCCGGAAGGCACTGTTGAATCACTGCTCGAGGCCGAGAATATTGAGCAACTCAAATCAATCCTGCTGTACCACGTTGTCGAAGGTAAGGTGATGGCTGCTGATGTGGTCGGTTTGACCTCCGCTGCGAGCCTGCTTGGCAAAGACCTGGCTGTCAAGGTTGATATGGGCAATGTCTACATCAACGAATCCAAGGTCATCATCACCGACATCGCAGCCTCCAATGGTGTCATTCACGTCATCGACGCGGTACTACTGCCCCCGGCTGACATGATGGACATTGTTGACACGGCTGTAGCCGATGGCCGCTTCACCACCCTGGCTGCCGCTCTAACAAAGGCAGGATTGGTCGAGACCCTCAAGGGTGAAGGTCCCTTCACTGTCTTTGCCCCCACCGATGACGCGTTTGCCAAGTTACCCGCTGGTACCCTCGACACCCTGCTGCTGGATGAGAACAAACAACAGCTGACCGACATCCTGCTCTACCATGTGGTTTCCGGCAAGGTAATGGCTGCTGATGTGGTCAATCTGACCAGCGCTGACACGGTTCTCGGTTCACCGATAAGCATCAAGGTTATGGATGGTAAGGTGTACATCAATGAAACCATCCAGGTGATCATCACCGATGTTGAAGCCTCCAACGGTGTCATCCACGTCATTGACGCGGTATTGCTCCCGTAATCGAATTACTCCTCCTCCTTACAACAAAAGAACTGGCGCTAAGCCAGTTCTTTTGTTGTAAGGATTCCGTTCCTGGTATTGGGTTAATTTACTGTTTCAACTTCGCGTTTGATCGCCGCGACAGCCAGGTGGTTGCTGATGATCAACCCGATTCCCAGCAGGACAAGCCCGCCTCCAACAATACTCATCGTGGCATGAAACGCGTCAGCGTAATTCACCCCGCCCCAGGTGTGTGTGGGAGCCACGAAGAACTGGATCGTCATGCACAGCACACCGGTGACGATGGCCGCAGCCCCGCCGGATTTCTTGCCTTCCTTGCGCGGCGCTTTCGTGTAACCCACTCCGCTCCAAATGGCAGGAATACGGAATATGAGGAAGATGACCAGTGTCAGTACGGTGATGTAAACAATACCATCCACCGGCATGGAGGAGCCTCTCAGGCTGCGCGAGGTGATCATGTGGATCACGCCGACCACCAGCCCCAGCACCAGCGCAAGCAAAGCGGCTTTGTACGCGCCTTGCCGGCCCTTTGCCAGCATCACCACTGCCCTGATGCCCAGAACGCCAATAGCGATGGTCACGAGGACATAAAGGATATACAGCCACTGGAACGGTGCCAGCGGTGCCATGGAATCCCACTTGGTGGGAAACAGCGCGGCGCACGAGGTCCCCACACCAGCCAGCACGGTTACACCTGCTGTGAGCGACATGAATAAAATACCGATGAATCTTAAAAATTTTGCCAATCCGCTTTCAGGTTTCATAATTGTTCCTTTCTCCCTTTGATTAGATTAGATAGCCAGCAGCAGCATCGATGCCAGCATGTAAACCGACGCGTACTTGAACAAATGGAAATTAAGCCTGGAGGATGGTTTTACCATCATCAGAACGGCCATTACCATCAATCCGCCGGATAAAATGCCTAACAGGTGCAGGAGGCCTTGATTCACCCCAATCAATACTGCCGCACCACCTATCAAAGCGGCGGCAATAAGGCTGGCGAGCGCGATCATGGTACGCGTGACGCGTTCTCCGTATGCAGAAGGAAAGGTCGGGATATTTGCCGCGTCGTAATCCTCCCGGTAGCGCATGCTGAAGGTCAGCATGTGCGTCGGTATCCAGAACAACACTGCCAGCGCCAGCATGATACCAATAAAATCAATGTATCCCATACCAAGCGTTCTCCCGGCCAGGATCGGCATTCCCCCGGCGATCCCACCCCAAACGACTGACCAGCAGGTACGCCGCTTTAATAGCACGGTGTAAATGATCACATCAAAGAAGATACCGGCGAAGATCAAAGCGCTGAAAAGGGGAGAGAGCAGCAATGCCACGCCCACACCTGCTGCGGATAGAATCAATCCGAACCGCAATGCTTCCGCTGGCGTCACAATCCCCCTGGCGAGCGGGCGGTGGTGAGTGCGGTTCATCACATTGTCAATGTCGCGGTCGTACCACATGTTCAGCACCGTGCTGCCGCTGATGGATAATAGCAAACTTGCGATTAGCCCGGCCATCGTGGTCCAGTGTGTGAACGGGCAGCGGGCACTCATATACCCTGCGATACCCGTTACTGTCAGCAGAGCTGTCTGCAGGCTCTTGATGAGTGGCCAGTAATGTTTGACCTTATCCAGCAAAATCCTCATTTGCCATTACTCCATGTCACTGACGCAGCGGAAGCCGATACCCGGACTGGTGAAAGTGGGTGTGGCGTTGTTTCTTGCCCATACACGAAGGTTGTTTTCGTACATATCTTTGCTGCCTCCGCGCATGAATCGATAATGCTGTGAATCATAAACATCCGCGACCCACTGCCACACGTTGCCAGACATATCGTATACCCCATAGGGGCTGGGTGAATCCAATGTGACATAACCATTATAGGTCAGACCATTAAAAAACCCAACAGGCGTGGTGCGCGAACCGAAGGTAGCCATGTTTTCAAACGGGTCGCGGCTAAAGTAGAAATTGGCGTTGTTGCGCGCAATCTCATCACCCCATGGGAAAGCCCTGCCGTCGGTGCCGCGGGCAGCTTTTTCCCACTCAAGTTCCGTCGGCAAGCGCCAGTCGTAAAACTCACAGTATGCTTTGGCACCGAACCAGGAGACCACTGTCATGGGGTGATCTTCCCAGCCGGAAATCGGTGTGAAGGTTGTGCCGTCAAATGCCAGGCGCAGGAATGGATCTTCCAGAGGGACATGAAGGTAATAGCCTGCCTTGATTTCCTCTTCGTGTCTCGCGCCAGCAAATGGATCGCCGGGATAATATCCCTCAACTTGGTTGCCGTTTATCTGGATCGTTCCTGCGGAGATGGCTTCATTCAGATAATCGGCGTATTGAGCGTTGGTGACCGGGGTGACCATGATCTTGAAAGGATGGTCAATCGTGACTTCCTTGTTGAACTGACCCTGCAGAAATTCGCCAGCCGGTACCTCCACCCACTTATCAGTTTCCATCCCGGTTTCGAAAACAGGGGGTGGTGCCTGGAAATCAACCTGTTGACAGGCCGTCAGGATGAACAGCAGGGTTACGGTAATGATGATTTTTCTCATTGCTGCACCTCCTCCTTCTTGGGCAACCGGTGGTCGATTTCCTCAACCCACCTGCCTTTTTTCTTGAACAGGTCTGTCAAGCGCCACACCATTATCGCGGCTAATGTGAGCAGCAACACGATTAAACCAATATCACCTGCCAGGACAGCGCGGTTGACCAGCGGCTGCTGTTCGCCTTCCGTGACAAACAGGCGTTTCATTTCGTAGATGGTTACTGCGCCAAAAGCGATATTGGAGAAGATTATGACCGACCAGCCGAACCACTTGCGTACCTTACCCTTCAGCCCGGCCAGGTCAGCATAATACAACAGCAGGATCGTAGCCGTTAGCGTCGCCAGGATATGCCAATGACCGGTCAAGATCGAGCGCTCGTCCATGAATTGCCACTGGCGGAAGATCTCGTCCAGTTTTACCGCGGTAAAGATGCCAACGCCGCTGACGGTGAAATTCATGAACACCATCTGCCACGTAGGCCCGAACCTTACCGGGTCTCTCACCAGCGCGGCGACCCCCTGGAAGAAGTTCCCCTTGCGGATGCCTTTTACATCCAGCCCGCTGCGGATGATCTTACGCCAGGAATCGATGACCAGGAACAATGCGCCGAGCATGGCAATGGTAGAACCGCCGTAAATGATGAAGTGAGCGATAGCTTCGAATTGAACCACCAGCCAGGTGCCAAGCGAAAGAACAAATGCACCAACGATGTAGAGCGGCATGGCGAGCTTTTGCCAGATTCCCTTGAAATCCATCCACCTTCCGATGATCAGCGCGCACATGATGGCGATCAAGGCCAGCATGATGTGCAGGTGTCCGATGATCGACAGGTCCAGAGCCGTTTTATGGGGATCGCGCACCACGTTTTCAGCAAGAAAGACTTCGAACCCGTTACCAAAGAATGATCCCGGAACTGCCCCGAAAATAGCTGAGATCAACGTCGTGAGCGCGACCATGAAGAAAGCGACCCGCTCGAGGTCGTAACCTTTCCTGGTGTGGGCGTATTCTTTTGTGGTTAAGCGGTATTCATCACGCCATGGCCAAAGCGCCAACAGCAGCAGGCAACCCGCGAAAAATATGAGCGATAAGCCAGCAATGTAAATGCCGTGCAGCACCCAATTGTGACCCCAATAGGCGAACGGCAGTCCGCCGAATATCACCATCAGGTATCCGACCGTGATCGTGCTGTTGATGGAGAGGCGTTGACTGTCTTTCATTTTCAGCAGGTCGGTGACCATATACACTTCCACCGCGATCATGATCATCGCCAATGTGTGGTATAGAACGATCAACCTGCCCTCCCTTTCAGCCGGATCGAGGTTGATGTTCATGACGCGCACCACCACGTCTTTAATGCCGTAATCCGCCATAGGACCTGACAGCATGCCAAAGAAAGCAGAGATCAACGCGGCGAAGGCGATGGCCACCAGGATCAACCCTTTGGTGGACCGGAAAAGGAACTGGTATCTTTTACTTAACCACTGCATAATTCATCTCCCGGGGATATGATTAACTACATTAAAGGATAGCACACGGGGAGATAATAGTCTTTGACATTAATCAAAATTGGGGTTTATTGATCCGCGAAGCTCACCGATTGGTTAGAGGTCCATCCTGGCCAGTTCCTGCAGGCGTTTTTCATCCAGTACCTTGATCTCGCATCTGGATGCATCGATTATTTTTGCTGACTTAAGTACCTTCAGTGTGCGGCTGACGGCTTCTGGCGTGGTGATGCTTCGGGCAGCGATGAGATGGATCGGGTTTTCCCGGCGGTCGATCACACGGCTGCCATATTCACTGAGGTTGACCAGTTGTTTGGCCAGGCGCGCCTGCACAGAGCGGAAGGAGAGATCACTGTAATGAGTAAGAAGCAGCCGGTTTCTCCTCGCCAGCACACCAAGCAGGCTAAGACCGATCTGCGGGAATTCATGCAACAATTGCTGAAACTTCACATGACCCACATGCCACAACCTGACATCCGTGTGGGCATTGGCGGTCACCGGGTTCAAACCTCCGTCAAGGGCGGCGACTTCATTGAACATGATGACGGGCTCAAGTGTATTAAGGATACCTTCTCTACCATCCGGACCAAGTTTACTTAAATTTACCTGTCCTGTGATGAGCACGAACAAACCGGCACAATCATTCCTCTCGTGGAAAATATACTCGCCTTTACGATATTCCTTGATATCCCCGTCCGCGATGATTTTCTCTACATATTCGATCGGAATGTCATTGAATTGCTTGACCTGGTGTAACCGTTCAGCCAGAAGATGGGTTTCATTCATGATCTTATTATATACACGGAGAGGTAAAAATGAATTTTTATGGTTTAATGCATCTATGACAAATTCCCAATTCAACAAATTCATTGAGAAGTACCCGGAATACAACCGCACGACCAGCATCGACAAACTGAGGGAGGAGGATTACAGCCGTCTCGATAAAGAGCAGCATGTATACCTCGACTACACCGGCGGCGGTCTGTACGCGGATTCACAGGTGCTAAAACACCAGCGCATGCTGCTGGAGGGAGTGTTTGGCAATCCGCATTCGTCCAACCCCACTTCGCGGGCCTCAACCACACTGGTTGAAGAAACCCGTTCAGCTGTTTTGCGTTTCTTCAACGCCTCTCCGGACGAATATGTGGTGATTTTTACCGCCAATGCCAGCGGGGCATTAAAGTTGGTGGGTGAAGCCTACCCATTCGGTAAGGATTGTTGTTACCTGCTGACGTTTGACAATCATAATTCCGTCAACGGTATCCGTGAGTACGCGCTGGCGAAGGGCGCGAGGGTGCAGTATCTGCCGGTTATGCCCCCCCGCCTACGCGTGGATGAGAAGAAACTTGAGGAACACCTATCGTCTGCGCGGGGTTCCTGCAACAACCTTTTCGCCTACCCGGCGCAGTCCAACTTTTCTTCTGTGCAGCACCCGCTGGAGTGGATCGACAAAGCGCACGCTGCCGGTTGGGATGTGCTGCTCGACGCGGCTGCTTTCGCGCCTACCAATCGGTTGGACCTTTCCAAATGGCGCGCGGATTTCATTCCCATTTCCTTTTACAAGATGTTTGGTTATCCCACGGGGGTGGGAGCGCTCATCGCGCGGCGCGCGGTGTTGAAAAAGTTACAGCGCCCCTGGTTCGCCGGTGGAACTATCACCGTGGCTTCGGTACAGGGAGAGAAATATTACTTTGCTGATGCTCCTGCATCCTTTGAAGACGGCACCCCCGATTATCTCAATATCCCCTCCGTCATGGTTGGACTGGAACACCTCGAGTCAGTTGGGTTGGAGCTTGTTCACGAACGCGTGCGCTGCCTTACCGAATGGTTGATAACCAATCTTAAAGAACTGAAGCATAAGAACGGTAAACCACTGGTCAAGATTTACGGTCCTTTAGACATGAAACGCCGCGGCGGGGCGGTGGCGTTGAACTTTTTCAACCCCGACGGACTTCCCATTGACCACCGCTGGATTGAGGAGCAGGCTGGTTCGCGCAACATCTCGCTGCGCACCGGTTGTTTCTGCAACCCCGGAGCGGGAGAGCTGGCGCTGCATATCTCCGCAGAGGAACTGACCTCATGTTTTACCAGTCCTGACCACGAACAACGGCTTACCTATGATGAATTCAGGCTCTGTCTAAATACCAAGGCATCTGGCGCGGTGCGTATCTCGGTTGGACTGGTGAGCAATTTCGCTGACGTGCAGCGTCTGATCGACTTTTTAACGACACTTGTAAAATAGGCGGCGCATGAAAAAACTCTCTCAATTCCTTTACCGAATGTCACAGGGATGGATTGCGCTGGCGGCGTTTCTCATTTTTATTATTTTCAGCGTGCTGACGCTGCCGGGCCAGAGTACGCTGGCAGAAACTTACTCGCAGGGCAGCGGCTCCCCGGATACTTCTATCTTTTACAGCGGCAGCGCGCTTTACCGCATAGCGGAACTCTACGGAGAAGAAGGCAGGGCGGCTTACCTCAAAGCCCGCTGGACGTTTGACCTGGCTTTTCCACTCGTGTACACATTCTTCCTGGCTACCTCCGTCAGCTGGCTATTGAACCGGGCGCTACCGCAGGATTCCCGCTGGCGGCTACTCAACCTGGTGCCGGTGGCAGCCATGGTGCTGGACTTTCTTGAAAACACGCTGACCAGCCTGGTGATGTGGCGGTACCCGGTCCACTGCCCGCCGGGCGAGCTGCTGGCACCCTTATTCACACCGCTGAAATGGTTTTTTGTAGGGGGCAGTTTCCTGATCCTGATCGCTGCGATGCTCTTTCTACTCATTAAAAAGATTAATCGCAGATAAAAAAAAGGCGTCCAATTGGGACGCCTCTAGAAAGTTTATACTGAGTTTCTCTTTTTCAAACCCGGACCCGGCTGCCAGAATGTGCCGAAATGCTTGTGAATAAAGTAATTGACACCCAGGTGCCCCGCGATCTTCCAGGCGACAACCAGCAGGATTTCCAGGATCAGCAAAACAGGACCAGAACTCAGCGACCCGGCTAAGCAGGAAATTGAGATTCATCAATCCGCCAAAGAATGCTGCCATTCCCACAAATAACCCAAGGATCAGGGCAATACCAACTACGAATTCACCTATAGCGATCAACTTGGCGAACCATACGTAGGATTGGCTGTCGAGCATCGATTGTATAAAAGACCGATACCATTCAAAGTTTATCGGGGGTTTAGCCGGTGCCTCTGGTATTGAAACCGCATGCATCCAATAGCCTTTCAACGCATCACCGGTCTGCATCCACTCAGGGGCAGAGAGTTTGTGCAAGCTGGCATTCACCCACTGATAACCGACGTAAACCCGTACGACCAGCCATAACCAGGCCATTTTGGTGTTAGAAAACATGAATTTGATAAACGGGGCGTCTTGTAATTGAGAAGGACCAAAGAATTTTGACATTTTTCTCCTTAGTGAAAATAATTTGTCCTGATTATCATAACACAATATGCGATAAATAAGATGAAATATATCCAATAATAGTATTGTAGGAAATGATTTTTAGAGTTACATGTTTTTGAAATTGAAAAATTAACCCTGCTTTAAGGAGTTTATGCGCCAAAAACATTTACTGTATTCAGGGTTTTAACGCGTAATGGATTGCCATTGTCCCGAACATGCGTACGCGGAACTTAATTTCTGTAAAACCGCAGCGCCGCATAGCACTGGTTAGGGCTTCGGCGCTGATGAAGTTCTCGCTGGATTGGGTGAGATAGGTGTAGGCTTCGCGGTTTCCGGTAAGTAGTTTTCCGAGCAGGGGGATGACAGTACGGAAATACAACTTAATGAATGGAGTGAGCAGGTTTTTCCGTGGATGCGTGGTGTCCAGCACCACGATGCGGCCGCCGGGTTTGAGCACACGGTATTGCTCCGCCAGCGTAGTAGCCAGGTCAGAAACATTGCGCACCAGGTAGCCGCTTACAACGACATCAAAGGAATGGCCGGCGAAGGGCAACGCCAGTGCATCAGCCTGGCAGCGCCTTATGCTTTTCCAATCTGTTCCCGCGGTCATCATCTCCAGGCTGAAATCCATCGCGGTGATGTGCGCGCCCGGGCATACGCTGCGTGCTTCGCGCGCCAGGTCACCCGTGCCGGTGCCGGCGTCCAGTATCCGTTCACTTTTTTGTGATCCGGCGCGGCGCATCACTTCTTTGCGCAACAGGATGTCCATACCAAAGGTCATCAGGTGGTTCATCCTGTTGTAGTGCCGGGCGACATGACGAAATGTTTTCTTCACGTACTGCTCACGCTCTGTACCCTGCAAATTGGTCATGCGCCAATTATATTGTGTTTAATTGCGCTGCTCCCGATGAATATTTTCTAATAATATAAATTTGTTCTAAATGGTTTGATAAATCGAAATCAAATATCCTTAACATTTGCATGGAGAGGTGATAACTGTGTCAATGGATGGCATTATATTAAGGTTGAAAATCTTCCATTTCAGCTATAATCTTATTATTAATCCCACATTACCATAGAAGGAGAACCACACATGTTGCATGAACCTGCTTCACCTACGGGTAAAGATCTGGCTGGTGAATACAAGATGCGCCTTGGTATTTGGATGTTCGCGTTTTATGCGCTATTCTACGCGAGCTTTGTTGCCATCAACCTGATCGCCCCTCATTGGATGGGTTTGATCATTGTTGGCGGTCTGAATCTGGCGACGGTGTATGGTTTTGCCCTCATTATTGTCGCGCTGGTCGAAGCTTTGATCTATGATGCTCTCTGCACCAGGAAAGAGAACGAGACATTGAAGACAGATGCGAACAGTGCATCCTTAAACCAAACAATAAAAAAGGATTAATCAAATGGCGATCGCTATCTTTATCGTTTTTGTCGTACTTGTAATTGGTCTCTCCTTTTTTCTGGGTAATAAAACGAAAACTTCGAGCGGTTATTACGCGGCCGGGGGCAAGATCCACTGGGGAGTGAATGGCATCGCCTTTGCCGGAGATTATCTTTCAGCAGCATCTTTTCTCGGTATTTGCGGCTTGATCGCCACCCTTGGATTTGACGGGTTTTTATACTCCATAGGTTACCTCGCAGGTTGGGTGGTAGCGCTGTTTGTTGTGGCTGAGCCATTAAAAAAGCTGGGAAAATATACCTTCACTGATGCGGTTGACGCAAAATACAATTCGCGCGGCATCAAGTTGGCTGCTGCGATCAGTACCCTGGTTGTCTCTTTATGTTACCTCATCCCTCAAATGGTTGGCGCTGGTGTTCTTGTTGAACCGCTGCTTGGTATCCCGCATGCCTGGGGCGTCGTCATGGTTGGCGCCATTGTCATTACCATCGTTGCCACAGCGGGTATGGCTTCTACCACCTATGTTCAGTTCATCAAAGGCACCTTGTTGATCATTTTCTCGACGATCCTGGTTGGCGCGGTCATCATTCGCGGTTTTTCCACATCTCCAGATCAGGGTGGCACGGTCGAGCCACATCAATACGCACAAATCCCTGTTGAGGTATCTGGTGATTCATTGAGTATCTCAGATTCTCAATGGCAGGTGCTGGAGAAGACCGAGGTTAAAGGTGGCCTGGTCTTCGCGAAACTGGAAAACGCGGGGCAGCAAACATGGTGGTTGCTAACTGAGAAGGATGGCAGCACCATCCTGCAGGAAACCCAATCTGTGGTTGTCAGTGGTGATACACGGTATATAAATGGAAAACCCGCTTCCGCTGAAAATCAGCTTCGCCAGACAGGTAACCTTGAACAAATAAGCGGTGAACGTGACACCTCGACCGGAAGGTTATCGATAATTAAATTCCTGTCTATAATGACAGACAGCGAAACCATTGTGAGAACCTGGAAATCCGCGTCTCTGACTGATGCTGAAGGCGCAAGGGTTACGATCTACTATCCTCAGGATGTTCCCGGCGACCGTGTGATGCGCCCCGGATTAAAATTCAAAATTGAGGGCACTCTGCTGGAACGCATTGATTTTCTCTCTTTGATGCTGGCTTTGTTCCTCGGAACTGCTGCGCTCCCTCACATTTTGATCCGCTATTACACTGTCCCCAGCCCAAAAAGTGCCCGCAAATCAACCATTGTGGCGATCGCAGCCATTGGATTTTTCTACGTACTCACGCTCTTTATGGGTCTCGGTGCCATGGTCAATGGTGTGGTTAATCCGGCTGATAGCAATATGGCCGCTCCATTACTGGCGCGCTCCTTCAGCACCTTTCTATTCGCCATAATTTCCGCGATCGCGTTTGCCACAGTTTTAGGAACAGTGAGCGGTTTGATCGTTGCGGCTTCTGGTGCGGTGGCACATGACTTGTTTGACCGCTTCTTCAAGATTAAGATGGATGATCGCCAGAAGGTGCGCGCCGGCAAGATCTCAGCATTTGTCATAGGCGGTATCGCCATCCTGCTCGGAATACTCTTCAAAGGAATGAATGTTTCATTCCTCGTCGGGTTGGCTTTTGCCGTAGCAGCGTCAGCGAATCTGCCCGCGATTATCATGCTCCTTTTCTGGAAGCGCACAACAGCGAGAGGAATTGCTGCTTCAATCGTCGTCGGAATTGTGAGCTCATTGGGTTTGATCGCATTTTCTCCGGAATTGTACACATTATATGGACTGAACCCGCTCGATGCGCCTATTCCATTTAATAATCCGGGAATAATCTCCATTCCTTTGAGCCTGCTAACTCTAATTGTTGTATCATTGTTAACTCAAAACGATCGCAAGAATGTTTTGGAGCCTGTTGAAGATTAAGCTGTCATAGTGGTATGCTGCACTACAATTGGTGAGTAATGAAAGAGACCATTAAGGTTAATTTTCATTGCCATTCGGTTTTCAGCGATGGTGAACAATCACCCGAAAATCTGGCTGCCAGCTTGGCGGCAGCGTCGGTGCGTTATGCAGCGCTGACCGATCATGACAGTATAGAGGGGCTCTCTCAGTTCCAGGAGGTTTTTAAGAGGCGCGGAGGTTCCACTATCCCCGGCGTGGAGATTACCGCGTGGTATAAAGGACGTGAAGTTCATTTGTTGGGATACGGTTTTGACACCAACAATCCCCAATTAATCGCGACACTGATTTCTATACGGCAGATAATAGGAACTGAGGTTCACAGTATCGCCGGGTCACTTCGCAAAAAAGGAACCAACAATCACGCGGGGACTACAGGTGGGGAGAACTTGCTTTCTGCTTCTCCGGATGGCCGGTTGGAGATCGATAAAGCGATTGCGTTGATCCATCAGGCGGGGGGAATCGTATTTCTGGCACATCCTTTTCAGTATGAGTCTGACCCCGATAGACTTAATACCCTTGTGGGTTTGTTAAAAGACATGGGACTGGACGGTCTCGAAGCATTCTATGAACCATATACTCCTGAGCAGCGCGCCATTCTTTTGCACATTGCCCAAAACCACAAATTGCTCGTCTGCGCAGGCACAGATCTACACAGTGTTAATAATCTGAATAGCAGTAGGATGGGTATGGATTTCCCGCGTGACCACTGGGTTGCCTTCAGGCAGGCGGTCTTTGGCTGCCTGGTGAACGAAGAGATTGAGGGGATAAAAGAGGAAGTTAAATCAGGAACAGAAACTCACCCGGGCATTTCTTCAAGCAAACCGCATAAATTTCAACGCCGATCCTATACCTGGCGGATTTTACTACCCACGCTTATTGCGATCATTTTATTCTTATCCGCAATTTGGGGCATCATTTTACCCTCGTTTGAACAATCTTTAATCGATCGAAAGCGCGATATGATCCGCGAACTCACCAATTCTGCCTGGAGCATTCTTGTTTCTTATGAGGAGGATGTTCAGGATGGACTGGTAACGCGACCAGAGGCGCAGGAATTGGCCGCTGCCCGCATCGAATCACTGCGTTATGGTCCCGAGGGCAAGGATTATTTCTGGATCCAGAACATGGAACCTCGCATGATCATGCATCCTTTCCGCCCTGAACTTAATGGGCAGGATTTAAGTACTTTTACGGACCCAAATGGCGTGGAGATTTTTGTCAAGTTCGCCGATCTTGTACGAAAGGATGGAGAAGGTTACGTCGATTATGTATGGCAGTGGAAGGATGACCCTGCCCGGTTGGAACCCAAGCAGTCTTATATAAGGGGCTTCGAGCCCTGGGGATGGATCATCGGAACAGGTATCTATACCGATGATGTACTCGAAGAGATCGCGCGCCTTGAAAAGAGTATTATCAACACCGCTTTGATCGTCTCTGGTGTGGTTGTGCTGCTGCTCCTTTTTGTCCTTCAACTCAGCTTGCGTGTTGAACACCAGCGCCAGGAAACTTTGGACGATCTGCGGGAATCAACCAGCCGATATCACGCTTTGGTGGAGGCGACTACTGAAGGAACTGTATTAATTGTCAACCAGCGCTGCCGTTATGCCAACCCCACATTCTTGTCCATGACCGGCTATGCCCCGAACCAGTTGGAGTACCTGGATTTTCTCGATCTGCTTCCCCGCGTCCCGCAAAACGAAGCAGTCTGGGCGTGGTTTGATGCTGCTGAGGCAGATCAAGCGCAGAGGACCGGGTCATTCGAAGGTGTTTTGCAGCATGTAAATGGAGACAAGCTGGAATGCTTAATAGTTCTGAACCCCGTTAATGTTTCAGGGCAACCCGGCCTGATACTGCTGGCACGTGATATTTCCCGCCAGGAAGACTATCTGAACCATGAAGGCATTTACCGCGCGGCTCTCACCGCGCCTGTAGGAATTTTCCGGGCTCACGCTACCCGCAGAGCGAATTTGATAGAGATGAACCCGGCAGCAAAAACCTGGTTTGAAAATCCGCAACCCGCTTTGGCTGACCTGTTCCCGGATGCAGCGGAATTTGATGTGATCATCAAAAAATTGCAGCAGGGGGAAGAAATCAACGCTCTGAATCTTCAGATAGCAGCCAGCGATGCGATTCCCCGCCATATATCTCTCTCTGCAAGGATGGTCCATGACGAAAGCGAAAAGATGGATTTTGTTGAAGGGGTGATCCAGGACATGACACAGGAACGCAAGATGGCTGCCGAACGGGAAGCATTGATTGAAAAATTGCAGACCTCGTTGCTATTCCTTCATGAACCGGTTTCCCGCCTGGGTAGAAACATCTTGAGTTGTGGGATGCTGACCAGTGTATCGCAAGCATCCAAACTGATGACTGCTCACAATGTTTCCGCTGCGTTGGTGACCAGTGAGAACGATACCGTTATTGGTATTATCACCGATCATGATCTTCGTGCGCGCGTGTTATCAACAAATTTATCATTGGACACTCCGGTCCACAAAGTGATGAGCGCTCCATTGACGAAAATATCCTCAGACGCACTGGTTTACGAGGCATTGATGTACATGGAGGAAACAGGGGTGCGCCATTTGGCAGTGGAGGATCACGAAAACAGGATCATCAGCATCATTGATAACAAGGAATTGATCCAGTTTCAACGCTACGGTCCAATCATCCTCTCACGCGAGATTTCACGCGCAGCCTCGCAAGAGGAGATCTCTTCTCTTATGGAACGTATTCCCACGCTGGCGAAATCCTTATTGAACAGCAGCGCTCGTCCCCGCCATGTGACGAATATGCTGGCATCCATCTGTGACTCGGTGACAACCCGATTGATCGACCTGGCAATCGCTGAACTTGGTGCTCCACCAGCTGAGTTTGCCTTTATTGGCATGGGGAGCCAGGGACGCCAGGAATTAACGCTGGTTACTGACCAGGATAACGGGATCATCTTCGCTAACTCTGCGGTGGCTGGTGTGGAAACCACTCGAGACTATTTTCTGACGCTGGGAAACCGGGTTTGTGATGGATTAAGCCGTGTGGGATATTTGCCATGCCGCGGAGGGGTTATGGCGAGCAACCCGCGCTGGTGTCGGTCAATAGACGAGTGGTCCGTTGATTTCAATGATTGGGTGCAGAAGGCGGAACCGCAGGAAATTGTTAATCTCAGTATCTTCTTGGATTTCCGTACTGTGTACGGTCAGAACGATCTGGCGCATGAACTTCGGCGCTCAATTTACACTACACTCAGGGAAAAGCCCTCATTCTTTTCGTTCTTTGCACAAAACGCGCTTGCCTTTAAGCCACCTTTCCGCCTGCTTGGTAACATTTACCTGGGTGGAGCAACAACCGAACCTGGCGGTGAGATCAATCTTAAAGACGCGATGATGCCCCTGGTTTCTTTCGCGCGCTTATATGCCCTGCACCATCAGGTCAACCAGACCCATACCATTCATAGGATTGAGGAATTGAGCGATAAAGAAATCATTACGCCAGCCAGCCGCGATGAGTTGGTGGCTGCGTATGATTTTCTAATGCAACTTCGCTTGCAAAACCAGGTAGCCCTGATTCAGTACGGTCAAATACCAACCAACCTTGTACACCCTGGAAAGCTTGGGGATATCCAGAAGGAGAGCCTAAAACAGGTCTTTGCTCAGATTGCGGCCGTACAGAAAAAGGTCAGTTATGATTATTTGGGGGGTACATAACGAGTAACTTTCGAGAATATCGAAAGGTACTTTTTACAAAGGATGGGTTGCTACAATCCAAAAAGGACAAATACAGCACCCTTTAAAGAGCTGAAAAATTTGTGGGGAAAACTAAATGTAGAGATCCCGTTTCTGATAGGTCAGGTAAGCGCCTGCCAGGAGAATTATGACGAGGGCGACCGATATTAAAACGAAGGTAACCTCCACCTGGTTCTCATTCAGCATCTTGGCAGGATCGAAGTATTTAAAAGGAGAGATGTAGCGAAGGAACTTCAGGTCTTCGTTCAACCCGGCTAGGATCGAGGCGAAATACGTGCTCAGTAGGATCGTCATTGCCAGAGAACCAGCCCGCTTGTGACGCTTCATCGCGCAGCCAAGAAAAATGCCCAGCGCCAGGAAGATCAATTGCAACAGGAAAAAAGCCAGCATGCTGATGGCAACAAAGCTGTAGAATTCGCTGTCCGGTTGGTAGTTCTGCGCGCCGACCAGGGTAATACCCCAGGTGACGAGCAGCAGGATCACGCAATTGACAGCGGCGGCAGCCGTCTTGGCGGTGACAAGGCGAGTGCGCGTGACAGGTAGTGACAGGGAGAATTCTACCGTCCGGTCGCGCTCTTCTTTCGAGATGATGTCACTGCCCCACATGGCGGCGGCGATTGCCAGAATTAAGCCGTAATACATGATCATGATGCCATAGAAACCGGTCACTGTGGTCAGGTTGAAGGTGTTCATGCCGAAAGCGGCGATCATCTCCGGCGGATAACTGTCCAGCATGGCTAACAGTTCAGGATTTTCGTAGAAAGCCGAAAATTTTGAAAAACCGACGACATTGAACAAAATGACGATAGCGCTCCAGATGAGCAGGGATTTCAGGTTGGCTCGCAATTCACGCAGGAAGATATTCATCGTATCGTCTCCTCATACCGGCGATTGGATGTTCCGGCGCGAGTAGAGCAAGTAGCTGCCGATGATCGAAATGATGATTGCGACAATGCTGATGCTCACCAGCGGCCAATCCCAATCGACATGCTTGATGATGTAATTAGGGGCAAAATGCTGGAACGGCGATATGACCTCCAAGCTCTTCTCGCCGATCATCCCGCCGAAGGCGTTCAGGATGTACAGGCCGAATACCAGCCCCATCGAGATGGGCAGTATGTTACGGATACGCTTGACTAAAAGCGAGATGAGCACGCCGACTGTGAGGAAGAATAGCTGAAACGCGATCATGCTGAGCAGCAACAATACCAGCGGCTTGACATGGATCACCTGATCCCCGCGAAAAAGGTTGGTGAACTGGAAACTGCTCACCCAGACAACTGCCTGTGTGATTGCCAGCCCGGTGATGGCAGCCAGGAACTTACTCGTCATGATCTTTGTCCGTCGGATCGGTTTTGACAACAGGAAATCCGCTGTCCATTCCGTCTCCTCGACCGATACCAGCCCCACCCCGTAGTTGGCAGCCTGGATCGCCAGGCAGATTTGGCAGAAGACGAAGATAAGGCCGAAAAATCCCAGGATGGTTGAAAAGTCCATGTCCGTCATTCCGAAAGCGATCAGCAGCTCCTTTGGGAAGCTGTTCATCAGCTCGGTCACCATGGCTGCATCGGCAGCAAATCCCTGGAACATGGAAAGGAAGACCAGAATGAGGATAGCGAGCGATGCCGACCAGATTAAAACGGATGGCAGCTTTGTTTTTAACTCATGCAAATAAATGTTCATTGCCATCCCCTATTCGTAATAGTGCATGAAGATCTCTTCGAGCGTCTGATCTTCGATGGTCATGTCGGTGAGTTCCGTTGCACCGATAAGTTTGGCGACCTCATTGATATCACCTTTGTAGAAGAAACGCAGCGTACCGTTCTCTTTTATAAGCTCGGTGACACCTTCAACTTGGAATCGTTTTTCGTCGAGGTCATTACCCGCAAGATGGATTTTCTTATAGTTATCCTTCTGTAGGGTCTTGATGTCTTTGATGTCGATAATCTTGCCTTCTTTGATGATCGCCACCCGGTTGCACATGCGCTGCACTTCGCCCAGGATGTGCGAGGAGAAAAAGACAGTTGCACCGCGCTTGTTTTCCTCCCGGATGAGGTCGAAGAACTTGTGCTGCATTAGTGGATCGAGGCCGGCGGTCGGCTCGTCAAGTACGATCAGCTTTGGCGAGTGCAGCAGCCCCTGCACGATGCCGACTTTCTTCTTGTTGCCATAGGAGAGGTCGCGGATACGCCGTTTCAGATCCAGTTCCATAAGGTCAGCCAGTTCGTGTATTCTTTGCGTGCAATCCTTTTTGAAAAAACTGGCAGAATACTTGAGCAGGTCGAGCACTTTCATGCTATCGTAATAAAAGACCTCGGAGGGCAGGTAGCCGATCTCCTGCCGGAGTTCCGGACCAAACCTGATGCAGTCCTTACCGAAAATCTTTGCCTCGCCGCTGGTCGGGTAGATAAGCGAGAGGAGCAGGCGGATGGTGGTCGATTTTCCGGCACCGTTGGGGCCGATGAAACCGAAGATTTCGCCTTCCTCCACATTGAATGAAACATCGACGATCCCCCGGGATTTTCCGTAGAACTTGGTCAAATGGCTGACTTCGATGATGCTCATCAGAACACTCCTTGGTTGTCTTGGATCTGGGAAAGCAGGTTGCAGAACGGAAGCCCGTTCAATGCAACAAGAAAATACTATATCATCAGGATATCGTGGTTGTCAAGAATTTTTTACACTCTGTGGATCCCCCACGCTTTGGGATGGTCGCGTTCTTAGGCTTTGAGATGGCCGAAGTTCTTGCGTTTCCACAATGCTGTGTAAAGCTGCTATGCGGATAGCATATCTCACTCGATCGAAGCGTTTCTTTGGCTTAGGAGGGACAAGTGACCGTTCTGTCTTCGTGTTGCCCCTTTCGCAGGGGATTGCTATAATGTGATTAATTCTAACCAATTTCTCATATCGTTCTGCCTAACGTCTCATCAAGGATAGGCGGCAATATAGGGAACCCAAAAATGATCAGCCTGTCCACATGAACAGATGTTAGGTCCTAAAACCAGGTGTTTCTTATGAAAACAATTGAAGCGTCTGATTACTACCTTTGTCGAACAGATCAATATTGGAAAAAACTCGGGAGACTTTTCAAATCGTCAAAGAACATACTCCCAAAGTATATGGACGTCTCATCGGTGGAGAGTGTAAGCGAAGAAACTTATCGCGAATTCAAGCTACTTCTTTCTGAGTTGCCATATATTGGGGGCGAAGAGAATATGCTATCGTTTGTTTTCGTGTCGAGTGCCGCAGCACTGGCATACACGCGAGTTCTCGAAAGATATGGATTCTCCGTCGATTTAATAGGAACGATTCTTAATGAAGTTTATGCTGATGTATACACATCCTTGCCTGGTTTTGCCAGATGGTTGCTCCGAAGAGCTGAATTTTCTTCTCGTCATCAACAAGAACTCCAAAACTTTTCTAAAGAATCACAGTTGCGCAAATATCCGGATAACTGGGTAATGGAATTTATCAAAGGCGATGGTATCGAGTTCGATTACAGTTGTATCTATACGGAATGCGCGGTGTTGAGGTATTACCAAAAAATGGGTGCTGAAAATTATATGCCTTATGTTTGTGCCATGGATCTGACATCTTCACATGCTCTTGGCACAGGATTACACCGAACCATGACACTCTATTATGGTGGTAATTGTTGCGACTTTCACTACAAGAACGGGCGTCCTTCTTTGCCTGGTATACCACTTGAAAATTTACCTGAATTCAGGAATAGCAGATAGTTATGTCAGGCAAAAGGCGCACGAAGTTGGCTGCATCAGACGTTCCGCCTGCGGTTAGCCATGCTGTTGGGCTGTAAGAAGATCAAGAGTGTGTGACAAAAACTAGATCAAAAATTAATCAGGCAGATTTATACACACTTGCTAAACACCCTGTAAAGAGTCGCAAATCACCCAATTAAGAGCCCCACAGCACCCTAGCAAAGGATTGTGGAGCACTCTGGAAAGATCAAGGTTGTGCTTTCCAGTCATTCTGTTACCTCCGTGAGATGAAGACCTTGTCCAGCATCTGCTTGATCGCGTTGCCATCCGGTTCCAGGCATACGTTTACGTTCGCTTCCCCCTCCACAACCCTAGTCTGCCCTTGCGTGTCCCCCTCCGCTGTCACGACCTCCAGCCGCAGAGGCGTGAAGGCACAGTGGTGAGGGTTCATCATGATCTCCGCCGTCATCAGGTCCCACATTTCGATCCTATCCACACCCCACCTTCCCATCAGCGAGTTGTAGATCTCCGCAGCGAAGTCCGGGATGCTCCCACCCTTCTGCCACGCGTTGATATCCTGTCGCGTCAGGTTCACCTGGTTTGTCGCGTCCAGCGGGATCAGGTACAAATTCAACCCGGACGCGAAAACCTCACTTGCTGCGAGGGGGTCAACATAAATATTCCACTCAGCCACTGAATTCTCGGTTTCAGGGAGCAGACCAGAAATGTTGCCGGGAACATACCCAGCTCCTCCCATGATAAAGACAACCTCAATGTTTTCCCTGATGCTTTCATCCAATCGTAGCGCATTCGCCAGGTTGGTCAGCGATCCGCTGACAAAAAGTATCACGGGTTTATCCGACTCCATGATCGTCGTGACCATCAATTCAGCGCTGTCCTGCACCGGGTATAATTGCTCTCCACTCCCGGAATCTAATCCCCAGAACCCGTCAGATGACTCACGCACGTGGTCCGGGAAACTGTTATCACCCTCGAGCGGCGCGTCCTGCCCCGCGCCTAGCGGTACATCCCCGTAGCCATAACGCTCCAGCATCCACCCAAGATGCTGAACGTACACCTGCGGGTGCGCCTCGCCGTAGGATACGCTCACTGCTCTAACATCAGCCCGTGGTTCGCTCAGCAGGAACAACAGCGCGCTCGTTCCGTCAGGACTGCCATCATCATCAAATAATATGGCCATTCTCTCAACGTTCGCATTTGGGGTGGGAGCGATCCCCACATGGTCGGTATATCTCAACCGCTCGATCAGTAAAATAAGCAGTGCCCCCGCAAAGATCAATACTGGTATCAGGAACAACCACACCATCCACGAGCGTTCGCGCTTGTTGGTTAACGAGATCACCCCCAGCAAAATCGCCGCCACCATGCTCGCGAACATGGTCAGATCGTACGCCGATACTAGGAAGGAGGGTCCCTCCAGGGGATTCAGCCCTAATATATTCACACCTATCATCAGCGTCGCCAAAATTGCAAGCACGGCTGCCCACCAGCCAGTCTTTGTTGCTGGGTGTTGAAGGAACCTTGACCTAATTGGATTTTTCATGATACACAACCCTCACTCCTTAGTCTGTACTGAAAACATATGCTCTCTTTCTGTACAGCGCGCAGCCTTCCTTTTCCTGCATTATAGCAGCGGTGGGGTTCATCATATCTATAGCATAAATGCTCACACAGGCGGCAAGAGAATTGTGTTTTCCTGGAACGCGGTATAAAAATCATGCATCCTCAAGATCGTTCTAAAAGCAGTTACGAATCCATCTGAAAAAGCAAGGGAATATTGTATATACAGATTATTCAAAGTTGAGAGGGTGGTCGGGATGCCAACAGGGGCAATGACAGTAAAAATCCACTCTAAGGTGCGCCACGATTCTCCCTGGTGATTGCCCAGCCAGCGGATCGATTCAATAGGTGCGTTGAGCCACTCTTTGACCTAGAATAACGTACTCCTGAGATGACATAATTCGAAGGAATTGATCAGTTCGTTTTTGCCTTACTCAAGGGAATCTATAATGATCCCGGCGGCAGATTCAGCACCGTTCTCGGATTGAACTTTTCTTCCCAGCTCAGTTGCTGCGTTGGTAACTTGCTCAGTCAACGCAAAATCGATGGCTGCGGATAATCTGTCCGCTGTGAGAGTTTTTCTCGGAACGGGCTTCGATCCTACGCCAAGCTCATAGACGCGCTTTCCCCAGGCGAATTGGTCATTGCCGCCCGGGACCACGACTTGAGGTACTCCGACCTGGAATCCAGCCGCGGTCGTCCCTGCACCGCCGTGGTGGACAACCGCTGCCATCCGCGGGAACAACCAGGTGTGAGGTGCACTCTCCAGGATGAAAATGTCATCTGGAACGCTGGCCACGTTGGTCATCCCGCTCCATCCAGTAGCCAGGACCCCCCGCTTGCCAGACCGCTTCAGTGCTTCGATCACGATGAGGGTGGTTTGATCCGCCAGCGCGGGATCGCCCACGCTTCCGAACCCGACGTAGACCGGGGTCGGCCCCTGGCCTAGAAAGTCCAGCAAATCCTGGGATGGCTTCCAGGATGGTTCCTCTTCCAGGAACCAGTAACCGGTGTTATGTACATGCTGCGGCCAGTCAGCTGGCCGTGGAAAAACATAGTCGCTGCAGGATACGATCGTCGCGAAGCGGCGGGTTATTTGTTTACTGAATGGGCTCCCGTACTCTGCAGGTTTATGACCGAATTCTTTTTTCCAGAATTCCTTGACCGGTGAGCCTGAAGCCAGCCACATCACCTGCTCAAAGATCTTGTGCGTGACGAGGTTGGCCATTCTACCCATGCTCGGGGAATTGTAGAAGATAAGCGCTGGGTATTCCCTGGTGGGCGTCATCGGGAAGGGAGTAGCTAGAATGGCAGGGACTTTGAATTCCTGCGCAGCAAAATAACCGATCGACGCACCCGGGTGGTAAACAATCGCGTCCGACCCGCGACACGCGTCGAACAATTCTTTCTGGAGCTCAAATATCTGGCTCTTCAAAGCATTGAAACTGAGCAGCAGTTTGAGCGGATTGTCGGCTTGCATCGCCTCCCTGCCAATTCCACTGGAAGCGACTTGGGAGATGTCGCCATGGAGATGAAAATACTCCAGTCCATGCTGCTTCACGAAGGTTTCGAAGATCGAAAAGGTCGCGACGCGGACACGCAGATTTCGTTTTTTTAACGCGATCCCAAGCGCAAGATAAGGTTGGACATCACCTCTGCTACCGGGGGCTAGTAATGTGATCAACATGCGGATTTTCCTAGCTCGAAAATGGAATGGCTCTTTTCGAAACTCATGCTTTACCTCTCTAGTAGCCGGGGCAGGTCGCCGACCACCTCCAGCCCTGCATGTTTACCAATTCCCTCAAAAATCAAATCTCCCTTAAGGGTCTTAAGTTCCACACTAACCGAGGCGTTCAGTGTTTCCATGACCCTTGTTCCCATGTCCACGCGGGTTGGACCGCGCAGCAAACCGCCTTCCACACGCCGGGCTTCCACGGTCAAGCGGTACTGGCGATTGCGTAAGACCCATTTCACCTGGTCATCGGATATTACCAAAGATTCGATCTTGGTATTGTTATGTGTGGTAAAACGATAGAGTTTTCCATTCACCCACAGACCGACGATGAATCCGCGGAAAGCACGACCGAGCCAGGGGATGATCGCAACGGAAGCCGTGATGCAGGCAGTATAACCTTTAAAATGGTTGCTTTGGAACCACACCCAGGCAGCCGGAAAGGATTGTCCCCAATCCTTTTCTATGTAGCCACGCCCCCCGCTGAAATCCATTTTTTGCCCATTTAGGGTTAGAGTTCCTTCCAGGGTGTGATTAAAACTGAGGACACCATGATAGCACTCCATTCGGGGCACCCATGCATACCACCCCATGATCCCTGGAGACCAAATCGTAACCGGCCAGGGGCTGAGCGGTCCCAACCGGACTTCGCCGTTAAGTTGGCGATGAGGGCGATCTATATTGAGCGACAGGCGGTTTCCGTCAAAGTGGTTTTGGTCGATCACCAGCGAAAAATGTGGGGGTCTGGTGATGAAACTCTCCAGTGGAAATTCATGATACGCAGTTGTGCCATCCACGCCGTTCAACACCTGGATGAAAGCGTGTGCATCCTTTCCCAGGATCACTCCCGGAATGATGGCCACTTTGTGCTTTTCATCAGCACTCACTAATTTATAGTACCAGCCCTCAAAGAAGGGCGGGTTTTTATTCGAGCCGTGGTATGAGCCTGGATTAAGGGTCGTAGCTTTTGACATGGGGGGTTTTCCTTATAACGAACCGGAACAGAAAAGTTCAAAGTATACACTGACCTACAATGAGCTTTCTCAACCTGAAGATTGAATGAATTCATTCGACCCAACGGACAGCAGGGGAGAGGAAACGATTCAATCATTGTTATATTCTATAAATTATAAACGAAGGTGCTCCTCGCTCAGCACCTTGAAAAGGGTCGCGGCACTCTGTAAAGAGCAAGGGAATTTGAGCTGTCGGATTTTAGCGATTAATAAGAAAGTGCCCCCAAGGGAATTCGAATCCCTGTTTTGGCCTTGAGAGGGCCGCGTCCTGGGCCACTAGACGATGGGGGCAAGTGCAAGGATTTTATCACGGTGAAATCTCAGTGTCAACAAAATAGGGCTGCCGATTGCTCTGGCAGCCCTACATCGCGTGAGGGTCTACTTCTGGTTACTTTGCCGGTTGCTTACGGTAGGTAATCGCCAATATTATCGAGTGTTATCAGAGTGAATTGCACGAAGATTTCCTTATCGACTGTTTCACCCTTAACCAGTTTCGCGCAGGTTTCCATGGCGGTCTTGCCCTGATCAGTTGTGCTTTGAGAAACAGTGGCTGCCAGTTTGCCTTCCTTGACTGAGGCTAACGCGTCAGGGGTGGCATCCAGACCATATACTTTGATCTTGTCCAGCATCTGGGCATCTTCCACTGCTTTTAGCGCGCCAAGGGCCATCCCATCGTTGTTGGCGACGATCGCGTTGATCTCAGTGCCAGTCTGCAGCCAGTTTTCCACGATCTTCAGTGCTTCGTCGGTTTTCCAGTTGGCGGATTGTTCGAAGACGACTGTGATATCAGGGAAATCCTTAAGGACTTGGTAATATCCTTCTGTACGACCGATTTGGGCATCAGAACCCATCGGGCCGAGCAGGAAGGCCACGTTCCCCTTACCGCCCATTGCCTCGGCAGCAGTCTTCATTTGAAGGGCGCCGCCCTCGACATTCTTTACACCAACAAAGCTGGAGGCTACTTCCGGTTGGCTTATCATCTGGTTTACAACTACCACCGGGATACCAGCTTTCGTTGCGCTTTCGATCGCGGGCACAAGGCCATCCACCGAAGCGGGTTCGATCACGATGCAGCTGATGCCCTGTGTCACGGCTGTTTCCACCTGGCTCACCTGCTTGGCAGGATCCTGCCCACCGTCATAAACGGTCAACGCGAGCCCCAGTTCTTCAGCCTTGGCTTTCACCGCGTCAGACATCTCGATCGTGAATGCGTTGGTCATGTGGCTCATGAATAGACCGTATTTTTCTTCTTTCGCGGCTCCCCCACCAGCGCAGCTGGCAAGAAGCGCTACCAGAAGCATTGACACAAAAATCATTGTTACCCATTTCTTTGTTTTCATACTTTCTCCTTGTCTAAATGTTTTTGTCTTTCAGAAGTAAACCGGTTCTGCGAGGGATAATGGCTTATTGTTTTGCCTTTCCTTTAATATCGATGAGCACAGCGACAATGATGATCAGCCCTTTGATCACCAGCTGGAAATGTGAGGAAACATTCAGGATGTCCAAGCCGTTGCTAATGACAGCCATAAGCAAGGCGCCGATCACGGTTCCATACCATTTTCCCGCCCCACCGGACATGCTGACCCCTCCGATGATTACCGCAGCGATTGCGTCCAACTCGTATGCCTGACCAGAAGTCGGGTTGCCTGAGATGATACGAGAAGCCAGCAGGATGCCCGCTATCCCCGCCAGGAAACCGCATAGTGTGTATACGGCCAATTTGATTCTTTCAACGCTTATTCCGGAAACTTTGGCGGCTGTTTCATTCCCGCCTATGGCATAGACCCTTCTGCCGAAGACGGTTCTGGTAATCACAAAAGCCAGTATTAGAGTGATCACTACAAAATAGACGACCAGGTTTGGGATGGAATTGAATACAAACCCGCCGGCGAGGGCTTCAAATTCCTTGGTCACGCCAAAAACCGGCTGTCCATTCGCAACGATCAACGCCACACCCCTGACGATCGTCATCGTTCCAAGGGTGACGATGAAGGGAGGAATATTACCATAAGCGACCCCTACACCATTCAAAAGACCAACAAGTGCTCCTACACCCAGCGCCGATGATGATTGGAACGATCAGAGGGTATTCACCAGGGTGTGCGAAATGCGCTGCCATTACCCCGCTCAATGCCACGATGGAACCTACGGATAGGTCAATACCACCTGAAATAATGACATACATCATTCCTGCCGCCAGAATGCCATTAATGGAAGCTTGTTTTAGAATATTGATCAGGTTCGCTGGCCTGGCAAAAGCATCTGGTGATAGGATGGTTAAAATAATCAGTATCAAAGCGAAAGCAGCAAAAATGCCAAGTTCCCGCACAGATCCGATCCGGATTTTATTATTCTTTTCGCTCATCAGCTTGCCTCAAAATTGGATGCGAATCTCATGATATTTTCCTGTGAAAAGTCTTTTCGTTCAAGGATCCCAGTCAACCTGCCTGCTGCGATGACAATGATACGGTCGGATAATCCCATCAATTCAGGGATTTCTGAGGAAATCATCAATATGGCTTTTCCAGCCTGCGCAAGTTCACCGATCAGAACATAGATGTCTCTTTTTGCCCCAACATCGATACCTCTTGTTGGTTCATCCATAATGATGATATCCGGGTGAGTCAGAAGCCACTTGGAGAGCACTACTTTCTGCTGGTTGCCACCGCTGAGAGAAGAGAGCATGCTTTTCCGCGAGAAAACCTTTATCTTCATCTGCTTGATCGCATCCTCAGTAACCACTGCCTCTTTTCTACGGTTGATCACACCAATCCTGGCTAATGTATCCAGACCTACCTGTGAGATATTGTGTTCAACGGTCGCCTTCAAGTTTAAGCCGGTGAATTTTCTGTCTTCTGTGATTAGCGCCATTTTGTTCCTGATCGCGTCCTTGGGGTGATGAATGCTCACCCGTTTTCCATCCAGATATAGCTCTCCCTTGTCGGGTTTGGTAATCCCGAAAATGGCTTCTACCAATTCACTTCGCCCGGCTCCCACCAATCCGGAAATTCCCAGGATTTCCCCTTTGTGTAAGTCGAAATTAATATCCTGGAATTTCTTTCCCCGGGAGTATCCTTGCACACGCATCACGAGTTCGCCAGGCTGGATTTCAAGCTTGGGATAAAACTCAGTGATCTCGCGTCCGACCATCATACGGATCAACATATCATAAGTCAAATTGCTTGCTTCATCCGTGCAGATGTGTTGTCCATCTCTCAATACCGTAATGCGGTCTGCTATCTTGAAGATCTCATCCATCTTGTGAGAGATGTAGATGATAGCGACGTTTGCTTCTTGAAGTTTTGAAATTTGTTCGAAAAGTGTGGTCACTTCTTTATCAGTGATCGCTGAAGTCGGTTCATCCATAATGACCACTTTGGCTGAAAGTGAAATCGCCTTGATGATCTCAACAAGCTGCCGTTGTGCCACGCTCAAGTTCCGCATTAAGGCTTTCGGGTCCAGAGAAACACCCATCTTGTTGAATAATTCATCAGCCTGGCGGCGCTGTTCCTTTTTATTTACCAGGCTCAAAGGACCTGCGTTGAGGCTTCGCACCTCCCGGCCCAGGAAGATGTTCTCTGCAACTTCCATGTCCAGGACCGGGTTCAATTCCTGGTGAATCATGGACACGCCGTGCTCTATTGCATCCCGTGGGTTTTGAAAAACAACCTTTTTGCCATCCAGTACCACTTCACCGCTGTCACGTTCGTAGATTCCCATGAGGATCTTCATCAGGGTGGACTTTCCGGCACCGTTTTCTCCGATGAGGGCGTGTACTTCTCCTGGTTTGACCTTAAGCGAAACATCATCAAGGACTTTCACCTTGAAGAAGCTTTTGTCTATGTTGTTCATCTCCAGGATATATTCTGAGTTCAACGCGATGCTCCCGATTGATACCGATATACAATTTTTTACAACTAATATTCCACACCGAGCTCAAATTAAAAGATGCCCTAATTATAGGGAATTGATACTTAAAATACAAGGTACTGTGATCGGAATATATACTACAATCAATTGACGAATAGGGGTTGGCATGCTATTATCATTTTATTATATTTTATTCTAATTTATTGCACATTAACACTCATTTTCATTTATTCAGGAGCATTTATTATGTCGATCGACTTTATTTTTCGCATCATTGGAATGATCATTTTAGCAGGCGCGGGGGGAATCTGGGGCAACGAAATAGGGGAATTGGCTAATTCCAGTTCCTCTGCCGACACCATGCCAGTGGACCAGTATCGCTTCCTCTTCGGGTTGATGGGGGCCTTATTCGGATTGATCCTCACACCATACTTCACGACACGCCCCGCAAGGGCATTGAAGAATAGTCTCGCGAAGGCCACCACGCAATCACTTGTTGCATCACTACTTGGATTGGTTGTGGGCCTCATTGTTGCTGCATTGCTGTCATTCCCGCTTTCCTTGCTGCCGGAATGGTTTGGCAGCGTTCTGCCCTTCGTAGGGGTGGTCTTTTTCGGTTATCTCGGTGTAGCTGTCTTCAAGATGCGTCAGCAGGATATCTTTGGTTTCCTCTCCAGTCTTCGCGGGGGAGCACAATCCACCGGTAAGGACGAGGACTCAGGCGCCGGTTGGGCGGAGAGCCGCACCATCCTGCTGGATACCAGTGTCATTATTGACGGTCGTATCGCGGACATCTCACGTACGGGTTTTCTACCTGGCGCTCTACTCATTCCCCGTTTTGTACTCAATGAATTGCAGTACATCGCGGATTCACCTGATAGTATGCGCCGGCAGCGCGGGCGCCGCGGCATGGAAGTGCTCTCCGCGCTTCAAAAGGAACCTGCCATCCCCGTTCGCATCAGCGATATTGATGTTGAGGGTATGCGCGAGGTGGATGATAAGCTGGTGGTGCTCGCCCGCCAGATGCGCTGTCCGATCCTCACCAATGATTACAACCTCAACCGCATCGCTGAGTTGCAGGGCGTTACTGTTTTGAATATTAACGAACTGGCGAACGCCGTAAAATCTGTGCTCATACCGGGCGAAATGATGACCGTGCAAGTCATCCAGGAAGGACGTGAGTCCGGACAGGGAGTGGCGTACATGGATGACGGCACCATGGTTGTGGTTGAGAATGGGCGCGACTACATGGACAAGACCATCCAGGTGATGGTCACCAAGGTGCTGCAAACAGCCGCCGGCCGAATGATCTTCGCCCGTCCTGAAGAAAACATGAATTGAAAGTGGAACAGGTTTATTTATGAAAGTCTATAACACATTATCCCGCAATGTTGAAGAATTCCAGACGCTCGAGCCCGGCAAGGTCAGGATGTATGTTTGCGGTCCGACTGTTTACGCCAAGGCGCATATTGGTCATGCCATGTCAGCGCTGGTGTTCGATATCATCCGCCGTTACCTCGAATTTCGCGGTTATGATGTGCGCCATGTGATGAACTTTACCGATGTGGATGACAAGATTATTCTGCGCGCGAACGAAAAGGGGATTGACCCCTTTGCGTTGGGAGAGATGTACATCCACGAGTTTGAGCATCACCTGCAGGATTTCAACATACTGCCGGCTACCGTGAACCCCCGCGCCACCCGTGAAATGGACCAGATCATTATTATGATCAAGGGACTGGTGGACAAGGGGTGCGCTTACGCCAAAGATGGAGACGTGTACTTCAGGGTGACCAAAGACGGCGAGTACGGCAAACTCTCCGGCCGCCGCATCGATGACATGCAGTCCGGCTATCGCATTGAAGTTGACGAACGCAAGGAACACCCGATGGACTTCGCCCTCTGGAAAACCGCCAAGCCCGGCGAACCCGCATGGGACAGTCCCTGGGGGAAGGGGCGACCCGGTTGGCATATCGAGTGCTCCGCCATGAACCTCAACCATCTTGGCGAGGAGATTGATATCCACGGCGGTGGCAATGACCTCGTCTTTCCACATCACGAGAACGAGATCGCCCAGAGTGAAAGTTTCACCGGCAAAAAGTTTGCCCGTTATTGGATCCACAACGGCATGCTGCAGTTGAGCGGTGAGAAAATGTCGAAATCCATTGGCAACCTGGTGACCATCGAGGAGTTCCTCGCCAACCATCCGGCTGATGCGCTGCGTTTGCTGGTGTTGAATTCCGGTTACCGTAACCCGTTGTCCTACTCCGAAGAGATTCTGTCGCAAGCCCAGAAAGCCATAGACCGTCTGCGTTCAGGTTTAAAACCTGCTCTACCCGCCGTTTCTGGTGCGCCTCAGGTTGCGCTGGATTCATTGGCACGCCAGGTGGATGCGACTGATGCCGGGTTCATAAAATCCATGGATGACGATTTCAATTCTGCCGGCGCGCTGGCTCATCTATTCGAACTGGTGCGCATGATCAACCAGGTGCGCGCTGAAAGCGCTACGGATGAACAACTCTCTTTAGCCAGGCAAAAACTGCTGCAGCTAACCGGAGTGCTCGGTTTGACCCTGGAAATTGTCCGTGAGTCTGACCAATCAGTGGACGGTTTCGTTGACCTGCTGTTGGAAATTCGCAGGGATCTGCGCGCCAACAAATTGTGGTCACTCTCCGATAAGGTACGCGATCGCCTGTCTGAACTGGGTGTGATCCTGGAAGACAGCAAGGAAGGTACCTCCTGGCACTGGAAATGATCATTCGATGAAGGAATTTATCACTGGACGTAACCCGGTGATGGAAGTATTGCAGGCGAAACGCCGCCAGGTGTTTCGCCTGTTGCTGTCATCCGGGGTAGAGGAAAGAGGGCGCATCACGGATATTTTGCGTGTAGCCTCCACAGAGAAGATCCCTGTGGAACGCGTTCCACGTGAGCGGCTTGATAAGTTGGCTGAAAACCCGCAGGGGGTAGCAGCTGAAGTCAGCGCGTATCCATATGTTGAGCTTTACGATATTTTCGATCTGGCGCGGGAACGCGGGGAAGCGCTTTTCGTCCTGGCGCTTGATGTTATTCAAAACCCGCAGAACCTGGGCACCCTGTTGCGCACCGCCGAAGCCGCTGGGGTCCACGGTGTGATCATCCCGCAGCACCGCGCGGCAGAGGTGACGCCAGCTGTGGTTTCTGCTTCCGCTGGCGCTTCTGAGCATATGCTCATCGCCAGTGGCAACATCACCCGCAGCCTGGCACAGCTCAAGGAAGCTGGTGCCTGGGTCGTGGGTCTGGAAGAGGGTGGTGGACCCCCGGAAGAAATTCCGCTCACCGGACCAATCGCCATCGTCGTCGGCAATGAAGGGGAGGGGATACGCCCCCTGGTACGCGAATCCTGTGATTATATGTTGAGCCTGCCGATGCGCGGGCGAATCGATTCACTCAATGCCGCGGTCGCCGGTTCGATTGTGCTCTACCAGGTGCTGCTGGCGCGCCAAAAAGCCGTCGGCTGACCGTGCTTTTCCGGGTTCTTGTTTTTATCCTTCTTGTGGCTTTAGGCTATTATTACTCGCGCAAGATCCAGGGCAGCAGGCTCAGCATGGCGCTTGTCTCGACCCTGCTGGTGTTATTACTGGCAGTATTCTTCGTGTTCGGCAAGAAGCTCTGGGCGATGTTTGGTTTCTCTATGTATCTGATGATCATTGTCCTGGGATTCGCGGCAGGCATCCTCGCCGGCCTTGGTTCACGCGCAAAAAAACTGGAACAGGCGGACCATGCTGTTCCAGTGAACAAACAATTCAAAGAACCCGATTAGAGCCAGAGCACCCAGACCACCCACAAACCGATCATTAGCAGACCGATCCCCAGACGGGTGATCACCGCGAAACCGCAACCCTTGAGGATACCCCCGGCTGACTTTGCGCCTTCTTTGAAATCGCGTTTCCGGATCCACTCAACCACCAGGATGCTTACGGCAGCGAAAAGTAGACCCCCGAAGGGTGGTAATATGAAGGTTCCCGCGATTCCTGCCACAAGGGCCACCACCACGGCTACCCAGCTGGCGCCAGTCTTCTTGGCCTCTGCCCCCATGAAGAGGTTATCAATGAGATTACCGCCGATCATCAGCAGTGTGATGACCGCGAAGAGGATACCATTTTGTAGTGTGAAGCCGGTAACGATGCCGTAAGCAAGGATGGCCAGCCAGATGATGGTAAGCCCGGGGATGATGTAGAGCATCAACCCAAGCAGACCAATGCCCATGATGACAGCCAATACCGGCACAAACCAGGAAGAATTCGCGATGGTTTCCATAACTACCTGATTACTTCCACCCCGCCCATCCACGGCAGCAAAACTTCCGGTACTTTGATTGAACCGTCAGCCTGCTGGTTGTTCTCCAGCACCGCGATCATCGTGCGCGGCATACCAAGCCCTGAACCGTTCAAGGTGTGTACCAGGCGGTTGCGGCCGCCGTCGCCCGTTTTGTATTTAATATTCGCGCGCCGCGCCTGGAAATCACCCACATTTGAAACTGAAGACACCTCCAGCCACTCATCGCATCCGGCTGCCCAAACCTCGAGGTCGTAAGTGACCACCGAATTGAACCCAAGGTCGCCGGTGCACAGCAACTTCACGCGGTAGGGTAATCCCAGCAGAGCGCAGGTTTCCTCGGCATCCGCCAGCATCTTCTGTAGTTCGTTATTAGATTCCTCTGGTTTGCAGTAGGTGTACATTTCCACCTTGTCGAACTGGTGACCGCGCTTGATGCCGCGCACATCCCTCCCTGCGCTCATCTTTTCCCGCCTGAAGCAGGGGGTGTAAGCGGTGAAGCGCTGCGGCAGGCTGGATTCGTCCAACACCTCGTCCCGGTACATACCGGTAAGCGGTACTTCAGCGGTCGGCACCATCCACAAATCTTCCTCGATGTCATGATATAGGTTGTCAATGAATTTCGGCAGTTGCCCGGCGGCGAAAAGGGTTTCAGCTTTCACCATGAAAGGAGTATAGCGTTCGACGTAGCCCTGCCTGGAATGCAGGTCGAGCATCCATGCAATGAGCGCGCGCTGTAAACGGGCAGCGGCGCCGTTAAGAATATAGAAACGCGAACCGGTAAGCTTGACACCGCGTTCGAAATCGATCAACCCCAGCTTGGGTCCCAGTTCCCAGTGCGGCAGCGGTTTGAAATCAAATTCAGGCAGCAAGCCTGATGTGCGCAGCACAATGTTCTCGTTTTCATCCTTGCCGATCGGTGTCGAGGCATCAGGGATGTTGGGAATGGTTGCCAGCAGCCCCTGCAGTCCTTCATCTACTTCTTTGGTAGATTCATCAAGCGCCGCGATCTCCTCGCCGACCGCCCGCATGGCTTCGATCTTCTCCTGCCGGGCTGAGGCATCCTTGAGTTGGCTGATCTCCTTGGAGACCGCGTTGCGCTGTGCCTTAAGGGTTTCCACTTTCACCAGAAGGCTGCGTCTTTCAGCGTCCATCGCCAGCAGCTTATCAACCACACTGCCGTCCATCTGCCGGTCGGCAAGCGCTTTGCGTAGCAGGTCGGGTTGTTCACGGATGGTATTGATGTCTAACATTGTGCACCTCGCTTTTTAATGAATGACGCCCTCATCCGTTTGCAGGACGAGGGGCGCGCTCGTGGTGCCACCTGCATTCACTCTCAATTGAGAGCCTCTTTGCAGTGATAACGGTACTGCCGGTCTCCTTACGGCTTTACAGCCCCTGCGGAGACGACCTGCCATGTTAGGCGATCGGGTTGGATAATGCCGGGCTTACCTGCCGCTTCACACTATTCAGCGGCTCTCTGAGAGGGTTCACCTGGCATTGTACCCCGAGCTGGTCTTGATTCTCTGATTATACCTTGCGGGGTAAGCCTGTCAAGAATTCTTGCTTGCGTGAAGCTTTCTGGAATTAGGGAAATTTTAATTTTTGTTTAGAAAAGATACAATTGCGTTACAATAAATTGAACATGGATGAACAGGCTCTTGTCACTGACGCCCTAAATGGGGATATGGATGCTTTCAACCGCCTGGTGCTGGCGTACCAGGATCTGGCTTTTAACGTAGCTTACCGCATGCTGGCGGATGAAGACCTTGCCGCTGACGCGGTTCAGAACGCCTTCCTCTCCGCGTACCGCAACCTTCGCGCCTACCGCGGTGGCTCTTTCAAAGCCTGGGTGATGCGCATGGTCACCAACGGTTGTTACGACGAGCTGCGCCGCCAGAAGCGCCGCCCTTCCGTTCCTCTCGAGCCGGTCAATCCCGAAGATGGTGAAGAGATGGAATCGGCCGAATGGCTGGCATCCGATGACCCCCAACCTGAACAGGCATTTGACCAGGCCGAGCTGGAGCACGCTCTACAGCACTGCCTGGAGAACCTGCCGCCTGATTTCCGCGCGGTCGTGGTGCTGGTGGATGTGCAGGGCATGGATTACGATGAGGTTTCCCAATCGGTGCGCGCGCCGCTTGGAACGATCAAGAGCCGCCTGGCACGGGCGCGGCTGAAGCTGCGCGACTGCCTGCAGCAGTTTCAGGAACTTCTACCACCTCAATTTCGTCATACTGGTGGAGAATATTGATGACTGAAAGATTGAACAACAGGGATTGGACGTTAATCTCGGCCTATCTTGATGCCCGCCTTTCACCTTCCGGCAAAGCCAGGGTGGAAGAGCGTCTCAAGGTGGATCCTCTTTTTAAACGATCCCTTAATGAAATTGCCTACACCAGGCGACTGCTGGCATCATTGCCGCAAAAACGCGCTCCGCGTAACTTTACCCTCTCTGCCGGGATGGTGAAAGCGCCGCGCCGCGCGCTTTGGCTGCAGCCGGCATTGAGTTTCGTTTCCGTCGCCGCCAGTGTGATGCTGGTGGTGATTTTCTCATTCAACTACCTCGGCGGTGGTCTTATGCGCCAGGCGCAGGCACCGCAGGCGGAGATGTTGGCAGCGGATAACGCTATTACAGAGGCTGCGGCTCCCGTCATCATCAACTGGAACCCGGTTCTTGGCATGGGTGGGGGGGGCAGCGATACGGTGTCCAAAGAAGTCTATACCGGCGGCGATGGGATCGGTGGGGCTGGTGGACCCGGCTTCACTCTCACCGCACCCGGGGCAGGAGGTGGGGGTCCGGCTGAATTGCCTGAGTCGTTACCCACCCCCACAGAAGAACCTGGGACAGAGATCCTTGCCGAACCCGCGCCTGATGCATTAGCTCAAGAACCTGCTGCTGACCTCTCCAACCTGATCCTGGGTCTGCCGGATTCCGACGAGGCCGGCACAATGATTATCATTATGCCGCTGCGCACAGAACCTCCGGTAGCACCGGAACCGCGGTTACCCTCACGCACGTTACTAATGGTCATCACTGGCAGCACCGCGCTCATTGCAGGCGCTGCAGCTCTCATCCTGCGCAAAATTTCAAATGCATAGCCACAACCGGGCAGGATTCAGGTTCTGTCCTATGTGCGCCACCCCGCTGCTACTGCAGTTGCAAATGGGCGAGAAACGTCTCACCTGCCCATCCTGTGGCTGGGTGCATTATGAAGACCCCAAGGTGGCGGCTGGTGTACTGATCCTGCGTGGGCGCGAGGTCCTTCTTGTGAGGCGCATAATGGATCCATTTATCGGTGCCTGGAGCATCCCTGCCGGATTCGTTAACGCTTTTGAAGACCCTGCGGCCGCCGCCCTGCGAGAGTGCATGGAGGAGACCGGGCTGACCGCTGAGCTGGATGGTCTTTTCGACCTCCTCACCGGACGGGAACATATTCGGGGTTCGGATATCTTAATTGTGTACCGCGCTCATGTGTTGAATGGTACGCTCGCCGCTGCCGATGATGCTGACCAGGTTGCCTGGTTCTTACTCGAAGATCTACCCATTCTTGCCTTTGAATCCACACAGCGTTTACTCGCTAAAGCCCGCGCGCTCATTCCCTGACCGAACTACCCGGACAATTATAAAATTTCCATCCAATTACGTTCATCCCTCTCATAGGTATGAGCGGTGAATGGTAAAATGGTACGGAACCTGCATCCATGTTCCTGATAGCTGTGACAAAATTATGGCCAAAACAGCGAAAACCAGAAAATCATACGCCCACCCGCCAAAAAACTCCAGATCCTCCTCGCGGAGGAGTCAGCAGTATTCGCGCTCCAGCCTTACCCTTGATCAGCGCCTGAATTTCATTGGCGGGGTTATCGTATTGGTTGGGGTTCTCACCATCGTCGCGCTGTTTTCCAAGTCCAATGGACCGTTAACAGATTGGATTGCTCAAACCACCGCAAAGATCGCGGGTTGGGGAGGGGTGATCATCCCCCTGGCATTGATCATCGGCGGAACCACACTGCTGCTGCGGCATTACGAACGACTGCCGCGCATCTCCTACTGGCGCTTGGCTGGGGTGAGCCTTCTTTATCTGAATATACTCACTTGGTTCCACTTTGCGGATGGTGGCGGTATTGCTACCGCTAAAGCCGGTAACGGTGGAGGATATGTTGGCGCGATCTTAGACCGGGGGCTGGTAAATACGCTTGGCGCTGCTGGCGAGGCCGTCTTTCTCATCGCATGGTCAATGGTCTCATTGTTATTTATTCTCAATGTTCCACTGCCTGAGATTGCCCGAAGAATCAATGAGTTTTACTCAAAATATAAAAAACCCAATACAGAACCTGAGCGGCAACCGGTATTCAACTTTACCAAATCAAAACCTTACCACGTGAAACGAGAGTCTGCGGTGGACCTACCGGAGGGTTACAATCCCATCGACCTTGAAGAGAATCATGCTGGTGAGAATGGCGACAATCCTCATTCCCCTAACCAAACCCGACCGGGAGCGGTTACACGAGAACAGGGAGCCCGCGCTGCTGCCACTACCACCGAGACCGCACCGGTCGTTCGCACCAGGGTGACCTCACCTCCAGCTCCGTGGGCCATACCGACGGTAAACGAGATCCTCGACCCCGCAACGCCAGCGGCTGTACAGTCACATTACGACCGTGACCGCGCTCGCATCATTGAAGAAACACTTGCTTCGTTTGATGCTCCGTCGCGCATCGTTGAAATTCACCGTGGTCCGGCTGTCACCCAGTTTGGGGTGGAACCGGAATTTATTGAAACCCGCACGGGGCGTACCCGGGTGCGCGTTGCGAAGATCGTCAACCTGGCGGATGACCTGGCGCTCGCCCTTTCAGCCCCCAGTATCCGAATCCAGGCACCTGTTCCTGGCAAGGCCTATGTTGGCATCGAGGTCCCCAATACAGAATTATCACTGGTCTCATTGCGCGAATTGATCGAAACCGATGTTTTTAAGAAAATCAGGTCAAGCCTGCGTTTTGCTTTTGGCAAAGACGTTGCCGGCAAACCGGTTTGCGCGGACTTAACCGCCATGCCTCACCTCCTGATCGCGGGCACAACTAACTCCGGCAAATCCGTGTTGGTGAATTCCATCCTGACCAGTCTTCTCTTGAACAATACACCTCTCGATCTTCGCCTTGTACTCGTCGATCCCAAGCGCGTGGAATTGACCGGCTACAACGGTATTCCACATTTACTGGCTCCGGTGGTGGTTGATGCGGAACGTGTCGCTGGCGCACTGCAGTGGGTATTACGGGAGATGGATTCGCGCTATAAACGTTTTTCGGCTGCGGGTGTACGCAATTTGCAGGATTACAACCGCAGGGGTGAGGAACATCTGCCTTACATTGTGGTAGTCATTGATGAGTTGGCAGACCTGATGATGCTCGCGAAGGAAGAGACAGAAAGAAGCATTACCCGATTGGCACAATTGTCGCGGGCAACGGGAATTCATCTCATCATTTCCACCCAGCGCCCTTCAGTGGACGTGATAACCGGAATCATTAAAGCGAACTTCCCGGCGCGGGTGGCATTCATGGTCGCTTCCAGCACGGATAGCCGTGTCATCATCGATAAACCTGGTGCAGAGACCCTGCTGGGTCGCGGGGATATGCTCTACCAGGCTCCAGATGCGCCGGCAGCCATCAGACTGCAGGGTGTGTATGTATCCGATCGTGAGATTCAACGCCTGGTGGATTCATGGCGGCTGATAGACGCCAACCGGCGAGCGGAAGGGGGGAATGATTTGATGAGTGCCACCTTTGAGTATTTGCCTTTATCTGTACCGTTCAAGCAGCAGTCCTTTTTTGGCGAGAGTAACCAGGATGGTGACCCCATTCTCCAGGAAGCCATCGAAGTGGTACGGAAAGACGGGAAAGCTTCCATCTCATTGTTGCAGCGTCGCTTGCGCGTTGGGTATAACCGTGCAGCGCGACTGATCGATACCCTCGAGGACCAGAAAATCATTGGACCGCAACAACCAGGTTCGCAGGTGCACGAAATTTTGGACTATGGGGATCTAAAAGAATCTGGTGTTACCGTATTAGATGAAAAAGCATAAATCATTCCCGTTTTTCTTGTTCTTACTCCCAATTTTCATCATCCTATATCTATATTCCCGCAATATTACAGAAGTCGAATTTATTGATATTCTGCGCCCTCTTGTAGTGTTATTGTTCGTTTTTCTCGGGTTATTTTTCTTAGTGAATGCATTTATTCACGACTCTATGAGAGCATCAATCATTGTTTTTTCTGTATTGACTTTGTTTTTCTTGTATGGGCATGTACATGATTTTCTAGAGGTTCATCCTATTTTAAGTATTAATTTAGGTCACCACAGCATCATTGGTATTGTTTGGCTGGGATTAATGTTATTGATTCCAATTCTGGTGATTTCTCAGAAGAAGTTATTGAATCCGGTAGTGGGTACTTATCTAAATCTGGTAATGGTAGTTTTAACTTTTTTTTCAATTTACAAAGTTGCTTCAACTATGTTGGTAAGAAAAGTTCCCACCAATTCTTCAACTATTAATGCAGATGAGGCGCAGAATCTTTGGCTTTCGAGGGTAAAACAGCCATTGGTAGTGGCGAAAAATGGGAATATGCCTGATATCTATTACATTATTCCGGATATGTTTGCGCGCAGTGATGTGATTGCAGAGTATACAGGGTTTGATAATTCAGAATTTGTTGACTCCTTGCGGGATTTGGGGTTTTACGTTGCTGATTGTAGCCGTAGTAATTATGCGTCAACCCAATTATCGATCACTTCCTCCTTAAATGCGCATTATCTAGATCAGATTCAATCAGGTATGACTGATCGCGGGATGTTGCGTGAACCCATGAGCAATTCGCTTGTTCGCTCATCATTGGAGAATATCGGTTATAAGACCATCGTATTTAATAACGAGTTTGGTCTCACTGAAATCGAAAACCCGGATCTTTTAATCAGTCAACATCAAAATTTCTTCCTTTTTCGGCCGTATTCTCCATTTGAGAATATGATTGTCTATGGTTCGTTCTTGCGTATTGGTTATGACGTTGACCTAGGGGTGTTTTCTGATTTATACGATAAGCTTTTTTTCCCTTATCGCGAATATGTGGAGGCGCAGGAAAACATTCTGAGGAATTTACCTTTGTCTGTAGATGTTTCCGGTCCGAAATTTGTATTTGCTCACATCATGGCTCCGCATCCGCCATATTTATTCCGTGAAGATGGCACAATCGAAACTGATTCAGATTTTTATCGAGAAGCGTTAGGCCAGCCAGCAACGCAAGAATTATTCATTGAGGGTTACAAACGGCAGGTTATTTTCGTTGAAGACCAAATATTAAATATCGTGAAGGAAATTATCAATAATTCAGAAAACGACCCAATCATTATCATCCAGGGTGACCATGGAATCGATGGTTCAAATCGAATGGATATATTAAACGCTTATTATGTTCCAAAAGAGGTCGAATCACAGTTGTTTTCGACAATCACACCAGTTAACACATTCAGGGTTATTTTTAACGGGGTGTTTGCAACTGATTACGAATTATTACCTGATGAATCATGGTATTCTGTCTATCCCGATTGGTTTGAAATTGAATTAGTCGATGAAAATAATCCAGCTTGCCTTGTAAAAAAATAGTATCGTAACATTGTTGTGGATTCACTCATCGGGATTATTATTCACATATGACAAAAAGTTGGGTTTCTATCCCGGGCGGTTGGTGAACTTTCCGAATCTAAACGGCATGTAGAGGATTGGATTTATTATCGGGGATATTTTTTTCCGTTTAATATTAGGATAAAAGCGGTATAATATATCTATAAAATAAGATCGTCATAGCATTCATCACAACAGGTGGTTCCCTTATTTGAAAAAGGAGTAACGATGTGCGACCAGGTGGATGTGATCACTTTACGGCAAACAGACCCTGAATTTGTCATCCTTGATCTATGTGGCTTTATAAGCTCCCGGTTTGAAAGAGCTTTTGAGGTCGCGACTAACACCCTGCGGGGTCGTCCCGAAAAGAACATCGTATTAAATTTCAATGAAGTGAAGGGGATTGACGGATTGGGGTTGAAGCAGTTGCTGATCTTTTGTACCCAGATGCGTAAATTCAACCGCAAGCTCGCGGCATACGGGGTGAATACGAGCGTCCGCCAGGTTTTTCAGTTAACGCGCATGGAAAACCTGCTACGCAACTGCGAGAATGAATACCAGGCAATCGCCGGGTGGAGTAAATAGGATTGGACCGCCAGACCGAAAATCCTTCCGCTCGAGAGGATGAAGGGTGGGATGGAGGAAATAGCCGCACCCCATGCCTATCGGTACCGTCCGATGTACTCAGGATGGTCCAATCCCTGAAACCACGCGCGCCTTTCGAGGGTTTCGGAGGGCTGCGTTTACGGACCTACCGCACCAGGCTTACCGGCCTTGCATTATCTCCTCAACAGGTGTTCTCCACCTGGAAAAACAAGTTCTCCAGCTTTTGGCCGGAGGGTAATTATTTTCTTACTTGTGGAGCGGCCATCGAACCCGGTACGCTGGGGGTCATCCTTCTTTCCATGCCTATGGGTATGCGGATTGTTACCGGAGCCAGGGTGATGTATGTGGATGAGACTTCTTTTTCCCTCATGACTTTACAGGGGCACATGTTCGCGGGATGGATCACCTTCAGCACTTTTATGGAGGACAATCAACTGATGGTGCAGATACAGGCGCTCGTCAGGCCGGGTGACCCATTGTACGAACTCACATTCCTTCTTGGAGTAGGAACGTCAGCCGAAGATCACTTCTGGCACACCGGGTTGCGTAATTTTGCCCGCCACCTGGGTATCGAAGCTGAAGTGGAGCAGGAGGACCGTACGATTGACCGCAATATCCAATGGCGTTACTTTGGCAATATCTGGTACAATGCCGGCATCCGATCCATCCCGCGATTCTTCGGGCGTTCTCTTAAGAAGATCATTAGCGAACAGGGTGTGTTGATAGAAGCGTGAAATCTCGAGAAAATGGAAAAAATGTATACGATGCCGTGATCGTTGGCAGCGGTCCCAACGGGTTGGCGGCTGCCATCACCCTGGCGCGCCGCGGGTTACGCGTACTGGTGCTGGAGGGAAAGGACACCATCGGCGGCGGCTCCCGATCCGCTGCGCTCACCTTGCCCGGGTTCACCCACGACGTGTGTTCTGCAGTTCACCCGCTGGCGCTATCTTCCCCTTTTTTCAAATCACTTGACCTGGCCGCACATGGTGTGGAGTGGGTTTTTCCTCAGTATTCCCTGGCGCATCCCCTGGACGGCGGCCGGGCGGTATTGGTGAACCCTTCACTCGCCTTAACGGCAGCCTCGCTTGGCGGGGACGCTAAAGCCTATTTCCGCCTGCTTCAACCGCTGGTAGATCGCTATCCACAATTAATGGCCTACCTGCTCAGTCCGCTCCGCTTACCCCGTTCACCTTTTCAAATAGCTGGCTTTGGTTTACAAGCGCTGCGCAGTGCAAATGGTTTGGCGCGTTCTGTGTTTAAAACCGAAGAAGCGCGCGCAGTTTTTGCCGGTATGGCAGCGCACGGGATGATTCCGCTCGACCGTATGGGAACCGCCTCTTTTGGCTTAGTATTAGCGCTTGGAGCCCACGCGGTTGGTTGGCCGGTGGTGAAGGGCGGTTCACAACGCATTGTGGATGCTATGGCCGCGATCCTCCGTGAACTCGGCGGTGAAATTGTGACCGGGCGCATGGTCAGCAACCTTGAGCAACTTCCTCCTTCCCGGGTACTGCTGCTGGACGTCTCTCCGCGTGATCTATTAACCATCACCGGCGAAGCGCTTCCCACCGCTTACCGTGAGCGTATCGCGCGCTACCGCTACGGACCTGGCGTGTTCAAGGTGGATTGGGCGCTCTCCGCTCCCATTCCCTGGGCAAACCCTTCTGTCGCGGGTGCCGCCACCGTGCACCTGGGCGGCACATTGGAGGAGATAACCGCCTCTGAGCACGAAGTCGCCGCGGGTCGCCATCCTAAAAAACCATACGTCCTGCTCGTCCAACCCAGCCTGTTTGACCCCTCCCGCGCGCCTGCGGGCAAACACACCGCCTGGGCGTACTGCCACGTGCCCAATGGTTCCGCGGTCGATATGCGTGAGATCATCGAGAACCAGGTGGAGCGTTTCGCGCCCGGTTTCCGCCAGACCATTCTGGCAGCCAGCACGATCAACGCGGCAGCGTATGAGGTCTACAATCCCAATTACGTCGGCGGGGATATCAACACCGGTGCGCAGGACCTGGGTCAGCTCTTCACCCGTCCCGTGCCGCGCTGGGATCCTTATGCCACGCCGCTGGATGGGGTTTACCTGTGTTCCTCTGCCACGCCCCCCGGCGGTGGTGTTCACGGCATGTGCGGTTTCCTGGCCGCGAAAAGCGCGCTGACGAGAGAATTCCACCTGTCACTTTAATAAACATCCCCGAACATCAAAACTAACCAATGTATCCTCTCTTTGGGGAGGGTTGGTTTGGCGGATTTGGAAATTCCTGAAAATTTCTGTATAATACTTACATAACGTCTCTTCATTAAAAATTTATACCTCAATTATTTAGCATTTGAACACTTCCTCAATGATGATTACGAGGTCGGATTCGAGAGGAGAATATTGCCATGCCAAAAAACCGGTTATTCACCATTCTTGTTTTGCTGGTGTCAATTGTAATGTTGCCTTCATGCGCTTCAAAACCCGCTTTTGAGTTACCTAAGTTTTTAGCTCCAAAAACACCAACGCTCACTGCTACATCTACAGCGACGCCGTTGCCTGCTTACAAGACCTTCACCCCTACTTTTACACCAATGGCTACTGATACGCCTTCCCCAACACCTACTCCAGCATTGGCATTAATACCATGTTCATTTCTTGAAGATTGTCCCGGTATGTTGGATATTCAGAGCTATATACCTGAACAGGTGGGATCAGGAAATTCATACAATGTTGATATTCCTTTCGACCAGCCGTTATCTGTTCGCACAGCCTGGTTGATCTATGAGCCTGGTGTGGTAGAGAAAAACCTCGACGTGTTCCGCTTTTTCTTCGAGATTGATGGCCAGGATTATGCCAGGCAGGAGGATGTGGGGGTGAGTGCTGTACAAGATCTTGTGGATCCTTCAATTTCCCATCTCACCGTGGGCATTGGTTATATTCTGGATGGATGGAAGGTCGGTGAGACACACACCGTGCACATCGGGTATGAATTTCTTGATAAAGTTACTGACGCGGGTGTGGTCATGGAACCCGGAACAATGTTCCACTATACCTACATCATTAATCCGGTTGTTGTGCCTACTGCCACTCCCACTGCCACCGCTACCAATACACCCATCCCGCAACCAACAGCCGTACCTCCCACGTTAACGCCTGCCTGCGAGCTCGGCACTTCCATCGTCATCAAGAATGACACCGGCGGGCAAGTGACCATGTACTTCACTGGACCGGCGAAATACACTTTCTACATCGCGGCTGGTACGCAAACGCTCAATCTCTGCTCCGGGCAGTACAGTTACACGGCTTACGGCTGCGGAAATGCTTCGATCTCAGGCACGGCCGGGGATGGAGATGAGATCGAGTTCTGGTGCGAATAGCTCTTAACAAACTGTAAATTGACCGTGAATCCCCGGAGGCTTAATCCAGTCTCCGGGGTTCTGTTTGAGACCATAAACAAGATTGGGATGGGTTGAGAATTACATTCATACTATCCAAAAAACCTATAATTTGACCTGCAGCAAAAGATTTACCCGCCTTGATGGGGTATACTTTGCTCCATGGTAAATCGTACAGGATTCCAGAGAAAGCTGTACCTTGCTGCCGGGCTGTTGTTTCTCGCCCTCGGCGCGCTTGGAGTTTTCCTTCCCGTGCTGCCCACTACGCCCTTCCTGCTGCTCGCGGCTGCCATGTTCATGCGCAGTTCCGGGCGGCTTTACCTGTGGCTGACCACGCACCGTGTGTTCGGTCCCTTCATCCGTAATTATCGCCTCTACCGCGCGGTGCCACTCCGCACAAAGTTGGTGGCGCTGGCTTTCCTCTACCTCACTATCGGTTACTCTGTTATCTTCATTACCGAAAACTGGTGGCTGCGCGGATTGCTGCTGGCAATTGCTGCCGGAGTCTCCTGGCATATCCTCAAGCTCAAGACCCTCACCGCCGAAATGCTGTCTGATATCAGGCGGCATGAAGCTGCCGCTCCCCTGGCACTCACCGGCGAACCTGAATCCGCTGCTGATTAAGCGTTTCGGTTACGCTTGCGTTTCACCTCGCACTAGCTAGAATCCTCACTGCCTGCGTTTTTTCCTCCATATCCTGCAAATTATTTCTCAGATTATGCTAAGACTATCGAACTGGTATAGCTGGATTTTTTACCCCCATCGCATCGGATAAAAACACTCTAAAACCTGTATAATTTAATCGTTCAGTTGCTTCTTCCTTTCATCGCAGTTTCACCGCTCCCATTCTCGTATTGCCAATTAGAGAGGGAACCCCATGAAACCTTCAACCGCCGTCCGCGTTTTAGCCGTATTGCTATTGCTACCCGCCATGCTGGGCTGCGTCCTCACGGATGCCCTCAGCGGCATCATCGGGGGAGAGGATGCCGCGCCAGCGGTAACACAGGAGCCCATCTACATCATCGTGGAGGGAGAGCCCACGGAGACACTGGCACCCACGGTTGCGCCAGCGCCAACAATAACCCCGCTTCCCTTGCCCACCAGCACCCCTGCGGTTCCCGGCGGCCTGGTGGTGCAGGCCTGCGCTAATCGGACGGTGGACTGCCCGGATTCGGAGCATTTCATCGTGTTCATCGAACTCGGTCCGCCCAATGAGGATTCGTTTGATTTCCCTTCAGATACACCGCTCTTTGTGTTAACTTCCTGGAACGCGGTGGACGAGGAAACGCTGCAGCAGAACCTTGCGAATGTCAGGTTCATCCTCGAAATCGACGGGCAGGATGTCTTCGATGAGCGCTTTACCTTTTTTGAGACCCAACCCTACATCCTCGATGAAACGCAGATCGATAGTATGAAGACCATGAGCGCTACCATCTCAGGCTGGACGCCGCAGCAGCCTCACACCGTGCGCTTTGGATATGAAGTGTTGGGTGCGATAAACAACGGCAGGTATGACTATGACGCTGGTGATGTGTTTACCCAAATTCTTCACGTCTGCCCGGATGGCGGCTGCCCGCCCGCCCCGTGATACGCAGCGAAATGCCGATGATATGATGACCCAGAAGGATGAACCATGAAGCGCTCGACCGTCTTTCGCCTTGTTCTGATCACCTTATTCCTCCTCACAGTTTTAGGCTGCAACCTCGCGGATACCATCAGCGGCGGGAACATTGAGCTGGAACCGACCACGCCCGCGGTGATATACGTTACTACAACACCGAAGCCAACCCTGCCGGCAACCGCTGCCCCAACCGCTGCGCCAACTGCCACCCCGACTGCCACGCTCACCCCCGAACCAAAAGGACTGACGCTCCTCCCCTGCCCGGATTACCCTGATGACTGCCCGGCGGCCATCTCCGCGAGCAGGTTTTACGAGATCGCGCCGCCTTATGAATACACCTTTGATATCCCATCCGCAACACAGCTTTTTGTCAGCACCGGCTGGGGTGCTATCGACAAGGCCACGCTTGAGCAGAACATGCCTTACGTCGATTTCTTCTTCGATATCGACGGTGAAGATTACTACAGCGACGAGTTCACCTCCGTGGTCGAGGAACCTGACCCGGACGTGCCGTCGAGGATGAACGGCATTATCTACCTCAACGTGGTGGTAACCGGCTGGGTACCGCATGAATCGCATACCATCCGTGTTGGTTACGTCACCACCGCGCCGCTTAACGACGGTTGGGACGATTACGACACCGGCTTCGATGTAGTGCGCACCCTCCACGTTTGCCCTGATGGCGGCTGCCCCGCCGCTTCCTCCTCTACCCCGGGTGAGCTGAGCTTCACCGCCTGCCCGGTTGCTGCTGATTGCCCCAACGCCACCAATATTTACCAATACATGGATTTTGATCAGGAGTTCACCGGCCAGGAGATAAGGGTGGAGGTGCCTTACGATCAACCGCTGCATCTGCAGACGGGTTTTTTCGTTACCGATCAATCTTACCTGGCATCCAGCCTGCCCTCTATCGACTTCTATTTCGAAGTGGACGGTGAGGACCGTTTCAACGAGTCGCTGCTCGGCGTGGATACCACCGTGGATATTTTCGACCCTTCCGTGACGCTGTACGGCAATACCATCGGGGTGGTGCTGGAGGGTCTCGAGTTGGGCAAGGAATACCATGTGCGTTTCGGTTACATCACCACTGCTGATATCTACGATGGGAAAGAAACCGTCAGAGCCGGGGCTTCAATGCCTTTGCATTTCCTGATCGTACCGGTGGAGTGATGGCTCTCAGGTATCGACGCCGTACTTCTTCTTGTTCACGGCGCGGATGATGAGCAGCACCGCCAGCGCGATGTAGAAGGCCGCGAGGAAGAACACGCCCAGCCAAACCGCCAGGGCGAGGACGGTGCGCTCGCTCGCATCGCCGCTGACGGGGTCGACGCAGTACATGCGCACCTGGTTGGATTCGCCGTCGTACCACTCTTCGAAGTTCATCTCAGCGCCGCGCGGGCAGACGACGAAGGCGGTGAGCCCGAAGAAGACGCGCGGGAAGATGGCCGCCAGCGCGCCGGCCGGTCCGCCGAAGCTCACCAGGGCGATGAAGGTCGCCTTGAGGAGAAGCGACAGCAGCGACGGCCGGGTGAGTTTTTCCGTGAGGTTCATCTTCTTCCATTATTGCACATTTCTTCCCGCATGCAGCCGGTGTCTTTCTATACCAATTCTTTACCAGCGTCTCCGCGCCTGCCCGTATAATGGGCATCAGTTGACCTGCAAGACAGGGAACCTTCTCCTCCTTTTGAATGGAACACGCGATTAACCGGTGTATCGCGTGTTCCGCGTTTAACCCGGACCTGATCCGTTCATGATTTCTTACCGCGCTTTTTTTCGGTGATGCCTCCTGGTCGGTGGCTGAGTCTGCTGCCAGTTCGGCGCGCAGACGGGCGGCGGACTTGTGGTCGCCGCGCGCTTCAGCCTGCTCGATGATGAACTCGAGCAGCGCGTTGACGACCTGCCGGATGCCTTCCTCGCGGGACAGGTCTTCATCGGGGCGGATGTAAATTCTCTTGCTGGTGGTCATGGTACACCTCCTGATATGGGTAGTCATCAGGAATTGTTAAAACAAAAACGGAGGCTATCTTTCGGGGGTTTGATCCCGCGCATCGAGAGGGTCGCGTCTCGGGGCACCGCTGCCGTCTCCTGGCCGGTTGCCAGCCCATTCACATGGGCATTCCTGATGCTGCATTAATTTTACCACATCGGGCAAAGGTAAACTCATGTATACCTGCTCACGCATTACCTTTCCGTGGCTCAAAGAACGAGCCAGGACGCAAAGGCAGCGGCCTTCGCGGTACACGCAAAAATCGCGTGCACGAAACACACGAAAACACCGAAACACACGGATTCGTTTTTTATTATCGAATAAAAACGAATACCTTTTCGTGTGTTTAGATGATGTATGGTTGCGATAAGTGTTGGAACGAATCAAAAACAAATCCGATTTTGTAAGGTTCTGAAGTGAGAAAAAGGTAAAAGCAGAGATAGGGGTGGAGGACATTTTTCTCCTGCGGGAATGTGAATAGACCTGGTGATGAATAACCAGAATAGAAATATTGTTCTATTTAATTATAACATGGTTGTCAAGGGGGTGGGTATGCATAGATACCACCAACCTACTTGTGATTAATGCTTACTTTTTCTTACGACGTTAAGAAACCGTTTTCAAATGCGCTTGGGAACTCGAAACGCTTTTGACCTTGTTCAAAAGCAACAGTGATCAAACCGCCGCCAAGTTCTATCACTTTACCCGCCCCAAACCCTTTGTGCTGCACGGTCACGCCAACTGCAACACCGGAGGTGTCCACTGTTGGTTTTACCTCTTTCTTCACAGGTTCCGGCGCGATGGGAGACTTTATGCCAAAGCTGGCTGTGACAAAATCGGGCACGGGCGGCGTGACCGGGGTTTTACGGGCGCGCTTGGGATATGTGATCGGCTTTGCGGTTTTGGCTATTACAGGTTCTTCCTCTTCCTCATCTATCCTCATCGGAAACAACGAAAACAGATTCATCAGGCAAATCAACAACATAATCAGCCGCCGCTTCCATCGTGGATTGTTGATTGTAGAAAAGCGTTTCATATTCGCTGCGTTTGATCACGGTATCCCAACCACCGATATCCTCGCCTTCATGCTTATCGATGCCGGTGTAGGAGAGACTGGAATCCTCATAACGCTTGAATTTGAAAATGGCATCATTCATCAGCGAGCCGTTGAACACATTCAATGATACCAAAAGTTCAAAATCTTTGACATCCAAGCCGGTGACCTTTTTGAAAAGCCCTGGTTCCAGTTGGGTAATCACATCTTTGAGAGAGCGTTCGCGGTAATCGGTCAGATACATGAAAATCGGAATACGGGTGGCAAATTTGATCAGCTTTTCCTGAATCTGTTTGCGCATGGATTTGTATTCTTTTTCTTCTTCGGTAAGCTCTTTTTTCTCTTTTGGGGTCAGCTCGTCTGTGCCGTCTTTCTTCGCCTTTTTAACCGCTTCGGATTTGTTGATGATCGTCTCAATATCGGAATTCAGAGCTACGGAAGCCTTCAATTCTCATCAGGGCGGCCATCGCCTCTTTGTTTGCCATCAGGCGGGTAAGCGTTTCATTGTCCACATTGACCAGCAGCGCGGATTCCCAACGCTTGGCCAGCAGGGTTGCTGAAGTACCCGCCATGGCAATATCCAGAATATCCTGCGCGTTGATCTGCTTCATGCTGCTGCCGTCATAGGCAAGCACGGGCAGGAAATTGATAAATTCCGCCACTTTCTTTTCCGGGTTGCTCTCGTTGACATTCAGTCGGCAGCTGTAATCGGAAATCTGCTTCAGTGCACGGTCAAGGGCAAAGTCGAACAGATAGCACTCGTGCTTCATGATTTCGCTTGTGCCGCGCTCCGGTGATGATTTCCCATGGGCTTTGCACGCGGAAAGCCGCCTGGAAATAAGTTTCCGGGCTTTTTAAGATTGCGCAGCATGAAGATACCCGTCCACGGTCTGACCGTAACGCCAGTGGTCAGTTTGCCGCAGGAGAGTGTGATGGTTTTGGTAGATAAGCGGATCACCCATGGATTTTTGCACAGGGGCAAGCGCATCCACACCGATTCCGGCACCTGGCCCGGCACAGACGTTGATGGTATAGTCGTGAAAAAAGGTATTCTGCTTCTGCTCGAGCAAATTTGTCATCGCGTGACAGGAGGCCACATTCGGTAAAAACCAGAAGGTATGCGAGAGCACATTCAACAGGCGGGTATCGGAAAACGGCATCGGCGGTCGCTTGTCCTGCCCAAGTTTCATATCATCCACGCTGGCAGGCAGATAGGAACCGCGGATCAGGTCAAGCCATTTCTGCACTTCATTTTCATAAACGAACTTTGCTTCTTTCCCTTTTCCTTTGGCTGAGAAAAACACATTCAGGTCAAATTCGTTGAACTCTCCCTGCATGGCGATTTGACGGATGCTGTCCGGTATTCGGTAGGTCAGCATGACCATGCGCGGCAAGGCGGCATAAGGATTATCGGACGCGTCGCCCCAATTTTCCTTTGCCCGCTGTTCGTCGGAATAGGTCCAGTTATAAATCTGATCTTCGATAAACTCGCCGCTGTTGATAGCGCGGAACGGCGTACCGGACAGGAACAGATAATACGATGTGGTGATCGGCAAGAAAGTTTCGTTGTAGGCGTTGTCCGCCTCATCTTTTTTATATTTTTCCAGATCGAAATCGTAATCTTCATCCTCATCCGGCTGCTCGAACAGGTTTTTGGCGTTTTCGCGCCACGCGCCGAAATGGTATTCGTCGAAAATGACAAGGTCCCAATTGGTGGTATGGACCCATTCGTTTTTCGCCTTGATGCCACCGGTATCATTCGTGCCGAGGAAATCCTGAAACGAGCCGAAACAAACGATTGGGCGAGATTTATCCGGCTTTCTGGTCGTATTGATATCATGCGGCTCCACGGCGAGATGAACTGCCAGCCCTCAAAATCCACATGGGTCATCAGGTCTTCTTCCCAGGCTGCTTCCACGGCGGGCTTGAAGGTCAGCACCAGCACCTTTTTGAAGCCCATGCGCTTGGCCAGCTGATAGGAGGCAAAGGTCTTGCCAAAACGCATTTTGGCGTTCCACAGGAACTTTGGGGGCGCGGTCGGGAAAATCTTTTTTCGCAGAAGCAAAATACTCAATGGTCTTATCCACGGCCTCTTTTTGTTCCGGGCGCATGGCAAAGGTCTGGGTACGGTTTTCGATATTGGTTGTGCCCGTTTTGATGGCCACAATGGCTGCTTTGACATCCTCGACCGTACAGCGAAACCATTCGCCGCCCACTCCGTTAACTCTTTTCTTGCGCAGCATACGGTGAACGTCATGGTCGGTAAAGCAAGTGCCGTCATTGCGCATGGCCGACTCGGCCAGGACGATTTTATAAGGCACCAGGCCATCCGGACGTTTGGTGGGGTATTGCTGCGCCACACGCTTTTCCACATCTTTTTCGGTATAACCCACCTTCAGCAAGCCCTTGTACTGCGGGTTGCTGTCGGAATAGGCGTAGATCATCGGGTGTGATTCGGGACGCTGGGGAAAAAATTCGTTACTCATCAAACTCTTCCTCTGCATCTCACTCTTCTTCTGACTCATTGGGCGAATCTTCGATTCAATATAAGCAATTTCGTCTTCGGTTAATTCGTATCGTTTGTAGAGTTCTTCGTCTGTCACTTTTGAAATTCATGTCCAAAATAGGAATAAAGGAAAAGGTGTCTTTTGTTATGCCGTGTGAATACATGAGTAATGACATCAGAAATCTAAAAAAACGTGTCTTCATATATGCTAATAAATTCTTGGCTTCTTCTTCAGTGGAAAAGCTCCAACAACAAGATATGTTTCTGTGCAAATAGTACCTGGAGGTAAGATAGCCGTTTTTGAAATTACTCGGCGCATTCCGTCTATACCAGGTTTCCAGCATGTTCATGTCCTGATACGAGATGAAATAACCTTCCATTTATCTATCATTTCCACTCCTACAGTAATATCTTTTCTACTGTAAGGTCCTGTACCTTTTTGCCAATATAAAACAATATCACCAGTATTCTGTGGCTTTATAAATGTTCTCAATCCAAAAGGTTTATAGGCAGAAACCTGTTCATTCATTTTCTTCTCATTTTTACTCAGAACTTTTCTTACAATTGAAACTGCTTGGCTTTGCCTAATAAATATTTCAAACTCATTCAAGTTTTCGTTCAGTAACGATATCTGTACCCATTATACTTATTTGTTATTTCGCATAGACCTTTATTATCTCTATCCCATAAGAAAGTAACAAATTCCTCCTGCAATATCTACTCCAGGAAAAATTTCATTTGAATCTTCAAAATCAACAATTTTTCGAATTCGGTTATCGTTTAAGCATTTCTTTTCGAAAATCATCTAGTCCTTTACCACCAGCAAACCAACGTGATGGAATAATCATTGTCAAATATCTTGGTTTAAGTTTTTTTGCTTGTTGAACAAATTTTTGATAAATTGGTTTTGCGCTTTTGCCAAATCCCCCATCACTCAATTGATACGGTGGATTTCCGATAATCACATCAAATTTCATTTTGAATATCTCCTCCGGCTTGGTGGTGTGAATCAGCTCATAGGCATGGGTTTCCAGAGCCTCGTCCCGGTCATACTGGCTCTGTGATGCACCGCAGAACACACATTTGCCATTTTTCCAACGGTGCTGAATGCGCTTAAAGCGAATATTGCCCTGGGCGTCGTCAAACGCTGTCACCGAATAAATGCTGTTGGGGTATTTGCTGCAATACACGCCACGCCGCGAAAGCAGGCTGGTCAGTTCGGTGATGGCGATGCCGTACAGCTGGTGTTGAAAAATGTGGTCGATGCGCTGCTGCAGGTCGGGGATCTGCGGCTCCAAGCCCTTTCAGCAGCCGTTTGGCAATTTCGCGCAAAAATACGCCGGATTTACAGGCCGGATCCAGAAATTTCGTATCGGGGCTTTGGAACAGTTCCTGCGGCAGCAAATCCAGCATCTGATTGGCGATCTCCGGTGGGGTGAACACCTCGTCGTTGGACAAGTTCGCAAGGCAAGACAGCACGTCCGGGTTGTAAATTCCGCTGTAAAAATCATCAGCCATTATCCTGCACCCTCCTGTAATGAGAAATATATTTTCCTAAAAATTTGCCCTCATCATCGGGTTTGTCCGTCTGTCCGGCTCATCAAACAGTGATTGCTGCACCGGTTCCGGTTTTTCGTTTTCTTCCCTTTACCGAAAAGGTCCCTGCCTTCTTCGTCCCCCTCCAGCAGTTTGTCAAAGGTATAGTCGCTGCGCTGGAGGTTAAAGCCGGTCACAAATGCCCATTCGGAAAAAACGATCGGCTCGTCGGTATCATTGCCATATGATCCACCTTTTTTAGGCTGAGTGCATTGCCGCAGACAATGTTGCGGCTGAAAATAAACCGCACCGCCTCGCGGCAATCCTCGTTGACTTCCTTCTTTAAGACCGCCTTGTATTCCTTGTCCCATATCTCAAACATACGCTCGCGGCAGGCGTCCACATTGTCCTGCAAGATATCCACGCCGTAGATGCTGGTGGCGGCAAGCACGGCATTCTTTTCATAATCAATGGGGCTTTTTCTGTATTTCCTTTTAACAACAGCCAGTTTACGGCGCAGAATTTCCGCCAGGAAGTTTCCGTCTCCGCAGGCCGGTTCCAGAAAACGGCTGTCAATGCGTTCGGTTTCCTGCTTGACCAAATCCAGCATGGCATTGACCTCACGCTCGGCGGTGAACACCTCGCCGTGGTCTGCCACACGCTGTTTTGATTTGTTTTTATTCGATACCGCAGTTATCGAAACCATGAAAAGTATTCGTTTTTATTCGTTTTTAATATCGAATCATGCTATCTACCATAAACGAAAAAGGCACGGATCACTCCGTGCCTTTATTGCCTGCTTATTAGGCATCCAGGTCCCTCACGCCGTGAACGACCTGGACTACTTACTTCTCTCGACTCTCTACTCTCGAACCTTTACAGTCCTGCCGCTTTCCTCAATGCCTCTGCTTTGTCCGTCCTCTCCCATGTAAACTCTGGCAGTTCCCGGCCGAAGTGACCGTAATTGGACGTGAGGCGGAAGATGGGGCGGCGCAGGTCGAGATCGCGGATAATGGCGCCGGGGCGCAGGTCGAAGTGCTCGGCCACCAGGGCGGCGATGCGCTCATCGGGGATGGCGCCGGTGCCGAAGGTCTCGACGTTGATGGAAAGGGGGTGCGCCACGCCGATGGCGTAGGCCACCTGGATCTCGCAGCGGCTGGCGAGACCGGCGGCGACGATGTTCTTGGCGGCCCAGCGCGCGGCGTAGGCGGCGGAACGGTCCACCTTCGTGGGGTCCTTGCCGCTGAAAGCGCCGCCGCCGTGGCGGCCCATGCCGCCGTAGGTATCGACGATGATCTTGCGCCCGGTGACGCCGGCGTCGCCCATGGGTCCGCCGATGACGAAGCGGCCGGTGGGGTTGACGTAGATCTTCGGCTGGTCGTCGAGCAGCTCCTCGGGGATGGCGGGGTTGATGATGTGCTCGATGACGCCCTCGGTGATATCGGCGTGCGAGACATCGGGCGAGTGCTGGGTGGAGATGAGGACGGTATCGACGCGCACGGGCTTGCCGTAGGCGTACTCCACCGTCACCTGGGATTTGCCGTCGGGGCGCAGCCAGGGCAGGGTGCCGGCCTTGCGCACGTCGGCGAGGCGCTGGGTGAGGCGGTGCGCCAGGTAGATGGGCATGGGCATGAGCACGGGGGTCTCGTCGCAGGCGTAGCCGAACATCATCCCCTGGTCGCCGGCGCCGATCTCGTCGAGTTCTTCGTTGGAGACCTCGCCGCCCTTTTCCTCGTAGGAGTGGTCCACGCCGAGGGCGATATCCTGCGATTGCGAGGAGATGGCCGAGAGCACGCCGCAGGTGTTGCCGTCGAAGCCCTTATCGGAGGAGTCGTAGCCGATGCCGTTGACCACGTCGCGCACCAGGTCGTTGAAGTTGACGAAGGCGTTGGTGGTGATCTCGCCGAGGATCATGACGTAGCCGGTCTTGGCGGCGGTCTCGCAGGCCACGCGCGAGCGCGGGTCCTGGGTGAGGCAGGCGTCGAGCACGGCGTCGGAGACCTGGTCGCAGAGTTTATCGGGGTGACCCTCGGTGACCGACTCGGAGGTGAATTTGAAGCTGGGGTTTTGCATGAAAGAGCTGCCTGACATGATTTTTGTTTCTCCTTTGTTAATAAAATGTTGCCCCGGACCGGTAAACTCGAGGGGCAACATAAGCGTCGCGGGCTGCCCTCTATCTTCCAGATTCTTTACTGCCGGAATTGGCACCATGTCGCAGTTTCCTGTTCCTGGTTGCCGAGGCTTCATCGGGCCGGTCCCTCCGCCTCTCTGGATAGAAGTGCCGTTTTTAGGGGCTATTCAATTGCAAACAGTTTATCACTTTGGGGGGCGCGTGTCAAATGGAAGAAGTCATGTTAATTAGGTAGTCCTGCTCCTTCACTTCGTGATATGAAGTCCAGGTCTTTCACTGCGTGATGGACCTGGATGCCCTACGATCGGGCAGATGCCCTAAGAGCGGGCAAGAATGGAGAATAGAGAGTCGAGAGGCGAGAGTTGTGATTAGTAATCAGTAAATAGGGAACAGTGTTGAGGGAATCGTGACTCGTACCTGATGACTGATTACTAATTACTGATAACAAATTACTGCTCACTGCCTTACCCGGCGGGCGGGATTGTCGGCTCTTGCGGCAGGGTTGGTTCGGCAGGCGGGGAGGTCGGCTCGTTGGTGGGAGGCGGCTCGGTGGGGATCACCGGGACGTCCGTGGACGGGCGGCTGGTGGGCTTGTAGGTGGGATAGGGCTGCGGTCCCGCTGGCGGGCGGGACTCAGTGGGCGTGGGGGGCACGGCGGTGGGCGTGCGCGTGGGCCAGGGCGTGGGCATGGAGGTGTACATGGGCAGCGTATCCTGGTCGCCCTGGATCTTGACGAAGGGCTGCGCGACCCAGCAGTCCTCCACGATCTGATTGGGGACGCGGACGTAGTAGTAGGTGTTGGCGGTGTTCCTGGCGAGGGCCTGCAGCACATCACCGGTTTCGAGGATGGTGACGCCGCTGAAGCTCACATCAGGACCGCTGCGGCAGTACGCGCCCATTTCCAGCTCGATCACCGTCAGTTTTACGATCTGGGCAATGGGGATGGCGGTGGAAATCTGGATACTGCTGATAAAGGTAGTGGCAAGTGGGATAGGGTGCGCGCGCGTCGGAGGTGGGGGTGCGGGTGGCGAAGTTTACCGGCTGGTAAGCCTCGAGGGTGGTATCGGGGACGAAAGCCTGGATCATCTTGGTGATGCGGGCGGGCGCGCCGAGGACAAAGAACATCGCCAGCATACCCGTGGCAAAAACGATCAGCGCGGTCTTGATGAAGATGGACTTAAATTCCGCCGGGTCGCGCGCCCAGCGCAAGTGCGCGGGCAGCCTGGCGGGGGCGGGCTGGTGGATGATGGGGCAGTTGGTGTATTGCTGCGAGAGGCAGTACGCCGACTGGTGCTGGCTGGATGGCACGCAGGCGGGTTTGCAGTGCAGGCAGTGATTGACCTCCGAGGGGAAGGTGGTGGTCGTGGTGGTGTCATCGAGCATGCCCAGGTGCGGGCAGGCGTACGCGAAAGGCGCGGCTTTGTTGGAGGTTCTGGTGCCGGGTGTCATTTCTTGTGCGGCGGGCGTGTGCCCGGGTTTCCCCTCTCCGGTACGCCGACCATCGGCGCACCCTGGTACACAGAGAACGTGGTCATATCAACCTGTGAAGTGAACAGTTCAGTCTTCGCTATGAATAAGATACCACAAATCAAAGTGCGTGTATATCATCTGAATCTTAAAAAACGCGTGTTACCCGGTTACCGGGGAAGACGCGATAGGTGAAGTGGTGCTCGTGTTCAGGCGTCCTTTTTTATGGTGAAGTTGTCGAAATCGCGGGCGACGGAGGTGTTCTCGAACACAGCCTGGGCTTCGGCGAGCACGTCCTTGTCGCGGTAGCGGCGGCTGATGTGGGTGAGCATGAGCTTGCCGGCGCCGATGCGGGTGGCGAATTCGGCCGCCTGGCGGGCGGTGAGGTGGGCGAACTGGCGCGCCATGTCGGCCTCCTCCTCCAGGTAGGTGGCCTCGATGACCAGCCCATCAACGCCGCGCAGCAGGTCGGTGAGGCTGTCGGTCTCGCCGAGGTCGCCGATGGCGGCGAGGCGGGCGCCGGGCTTGAAAGCGCCGGTGACCATCTCGGGGGTGACCACGCTGCCATCTGGCAGGGTGACGCTCTCTCCCTTCACCAGCTTGCCGCGCAAGGGGCCGGGCGGCACACCGAGCGCGTCGGCAGCGTCCGCGAGGAAGGGCTGGCGCCCCTTTTCCTCGAAGAGATAGCCGTAGTTGTCGGGTCCGCGGTGGCTGACACGGAAAGCGCTGACGCATGAAATCGGGCGCGTCGAAGATCACACCGGGGGTGACCGGGATCAGGTCAACGGGCATGGGCGGTTTCGCGCCGCGCAGTACCACGCCGTGCACCAGGTCGCTGATGCGCTCCAGCGCGCCCGCGCCGCCGTAAATTTCAAGGTGGTCGATGCTCTCCCAGCGCATGAAGGTGGAGAGCAGCCCGCCGAGCCCGAGGATGTGGTCGAGGTGACCGTGGGTGATGAGGATGCGGTTGAGACGCTTGAAGCCGACGCCCGACTGTAGGATCTGGCGCTGCGTGCCCTCTCCGCAGTCAACGAGGAAGCGGTGTTCATCGTGCTGTACCAGGTAGGCGGGCAGGTTGCGCTTGGGGGAGGGGGCTGAGGCTGAGGTACCGAGGAAAGTGATCTCGAACAATGGCGGTGTCCTTTCAGATGATGTACCTATTTTACCCCAAGAGGTGCGCTGACGCGGGGCGGTAAATGGCACGAAGCTTGCAATCCCAAAGGTACGGCGTGGATTAAGCCGCGGCCGCGTGAACGGCTGTTCAGTGTGCGTATGGGTGTAAACGGAGAGGTGAACATGGAATTTGAGAGCGTGAGCATCAGGAAACCGGAAGACATCAATTTCATCCTCGGGCAATCCCACTTCATCAAGACGGTGGAAGACATCCACGAAGCGCTGGTGACGGCGGTACCGGGCATCAAGTTCGGGCTGGCGTTCTGTGAAGCCTCCGGTGCCTGCCTCATCCGCTCCTCCGGCACAGACGAGGCGCTGACCGAAATGGCGCGCGAGAACGCCATGAACATCGGCGCGGGGCACTGCTTCATCATCATACTGGGCGAGGGGTACTTCCCCATCAACGTGCTGGGCACGGTCAGGAACGTCCCCGAAGTGTGCGGCATCTTCTGCGCCACCGCCAACGCCACCGAGGTCATCGTGTACGATAACGGGCGCGGGCGCGGCATCATGGGCATCGTCGAAGGCGAAGCGCCCAAGGGGTTCGAAAGCGAGTCTGACGTGCGCTGGCGCGTGGACTTTTTACGCAAAATAGGATACAAGGCCGGTTGAGGGTAACTCCGCCGCCTGGTAAATAAGGAGAGAACCATGAAAAAACTCATCCCTGTAGTGATCATCCTCAGCCTGGTGCTGACCGCCTGCGGGAACTTCCCGCTCAACCCCGGCAATGAGCCGGAGACCGACTCAGACATGGCGACGCGCGTGGCCGAACTGCTGGCGACCATGACGACGCCGACGACGGAGATGGTCTTCCCGCCGACGCCGACCCCGCTGATCGCGACCGAAGCGCCGCCTGAACCGACCGCGCCGCCGGCCACGCAGGAGCCAGATAACCTGCCGGCGACCGAGACACCCGTGGTGGTGGAGGAAACGCTGATCGTGCAGGAGACGGTAACGCCTTCTGCCACGGCTACAGCCTCGCTGCCGGATACCGACCCGGCGCGCAAGCTGGGTAACCCCACCAGCGTTGACCCGTTCGACAGCTACGAGAAGTGGGCGTGGCCGACCGGTTCCGATGATTTCCTCAAGGTGAACTTCAACGGCGGCTACATGGAGATGACCGGGTTGACGACGCTGGCGGGCTGGCGGCTGCCGATGATCTCGCAGCAGACCAACACCTATATCGAGCTGACGGTCAACTCGGGCGCGTGCCAGGGCAAGGATTCCTACGGCATCATCTTCCGCGTGCCGGTGTTCAAGGAGCCCACGCAAGGTTATTTATATGAAGTGACCTGTGACGGCTACCTGCGCCTGTGGGAGTGGAACGGCAACGCCAAACCAAAGGGTGAGGCTGAGATCCTCATCAACTGGAAAGAGTCGATGGACATCAAGTCCGGCGCGAACCAGGTGAACCGCCTGGGCGTGATGGCGGTGGGCAAGACGCTGCGCATCTACATGAACGGTGTGCCGCAGGGTGAGGTGAGCGACTCGACCTACCCGGCGGGATTCTTTGGCACCTTCGTGCGCTCGGTGACCACGTCCAAGTACATGGTGAAGTTTGATGAGATGAAGTTCTGGGAGAACCCGGCGCAGTAACGCATTACTTATGAAGTCTAACGCGGAGCAGTGCAAGGGTGCTCCGCGTTTCGCGTATGTGGGTAACGCCGCGCAAATACAGCCGCGCAAATACAGCGCGAAAACCGCTTTCAGGCTAAAATCAGGCAGTAAGGAGAACCTGCTATGAAGAGCTACCGTAAGGAACTCACGCTGAACATCCCGTCACGGCGGGCGTTCGTCAACATCACGCCGCAGGTGCAGGCCTGCCTGCGCGAGAGCGGCATCAGCGAGGGGCTGCTGCTGGTGAACCCGATGCACATCACCGCCTCGGTGTTCATCAATGATGACGAGAGCGGGCTGCACCGCGATTACGACGCCTGGCTGGAGCGGCTGGCGCCGCACGAACCGGTGAGCCAGTACCGCCACAACGACACCGGCGAAGACAACGCCGACGCGCACATGAAGCGCCAGGTGATGGGGCGCGAGGTGGTGGTGGCGGTGACCAACGGCCGCCTCGACTTCGGCACCTGGGAGCAGATCTTCTACGGCGAGTTCGACGGCAGACGCTCCAAGCGCGTGCTGGTGAAGATCATTGGCGAGTGAGGCAGCGTGACCAACCGCGTCTATTTCGGTGACAACCTCGAGGTGCTGCGCGCCATGCCCGACGCGTCGGTGGAGCTGATCTACATCGACCCGCCGTTCAACACGGGCAAGGCGCAAGCGCGCACGCGGTTGAAAACGGTGCGCTCTGAAACCGGCGACCGGGTGGGGTTCCAGGGTCAGCGTTACCAGACGGTGCGGCTGGGTTCGCTGCAATACAACGACATCTTCGATGATTTCCTGGCCTTCATCGAGCCGCGCCTGGTGGAGGCTTACCGTGTGCTCAGCGCCGCGGGCAGCCTGTACTTCCACATCGACTACCGCGAGGTGCATTACTGCAAGGTGCTGCTTGACGGCATCTTCGGGCGGGAGAGTTTTCTCAACGAGATCATCTGGGCGTACGACTACGGCGCGCGCACGCGGCGCAAGTGGCCGGCCAAGCACGATAACATCCTGTGGTACGCCAAAGACCCGCAGCGTTACACCTTCAACTACAACGATATCGCGCGCATCCCGTACATGGCGCCCGGGCTGGTGGGGCCGGAGAAAGCGGCGCGCGGCAAGCTGCCGACCGACACCTGGTGGCACACCATCGTCCCCACCAATGGGAGCGAGAGGACGGGCTACCCCACGCAGAAGCCGCTGGGCATCCTGCGCCGCATCATCAGCGCGTCGTCCAATCCGGGCGACACCGTGCTGGACTTCTTCGCCGGCAGCGGCACCACCGGCGCCGCCTGCCTTGAGCTCGGGCGCAAGTTCATCCTGGTGGATGATAACCCGCAGGCGCTGGCGGTGATGGCCGAGCGCTTCAAAGGTGAGCCGGATATTGAATGGATGAACTATGAGCCAACAAACCACCTACGACTGAAGTAATGGCAAAATTGTACGCGCTTGAAAACCCGGTCAACATCGCCGGGCAGCAGCGCTTTGGCATCAGGGGCGAGTAAGATGCTGGGCATCTCGATCTACGAGCTGCGCAAGCTGGCACGCGGTTTGCGCGACCACGAACTGGCGGCGCAATTGTGGGCTTCTGGTGTGCACGACGCGCGGTTGCTGGCGACGATGGTGGATGACCCGGCGCAGGTGACCCGCGAACAGATGAACGCCTGGGTCGAGGATTTCGACTCGTGGGACCTGTGTGACCAGGCGACCGACAACCTGTTCATACATGCCGATGGGATACTGGAACTGATTCCCGAGTGGGCGCAGCGCGAAGAGGAGTATGTACGGCGTGCGGCTTTTGCCACGCTGGCAGCCATTGCCTGGCACGGCAGCCGCTTCCCGGATGATGTGGTCGCGAGCTACCTGCCGCTGATTGAAGCTCTACGCGGACGACCCGCGCAATTTCGTCAAGAAGGCGGTGAACTGGGCACTGCGCAACATCGGCAAGCGGCGTCCGGGTCTGCGGGATGAAGCGGTTGCCTGTGCCCGCAGGCTGGCGCAACGGCCCGAGCCCTCCGCCAGGTGGATCGGCAATGACGCATTGAGAGAGTTTGAAAAGAAATTTGGACCATCAAAGGAGCAAGAAGGAATTCAATGAGCAAATCTTATCCAATTCTCGAGTTTGACGAAGACCGCACCTCGATCACCATGCCGGATCCCTTCACGATCGGTGTGGGGACGATCATCCCCGCGCGCGGCGTGTTGTGCTTCTTTCAGGATGTACTGAACTCAACTGGTGGAAGAAGGGCAGTTGACCCTGCTGGGAAACCTCGGCTCGGAGATAGGCAATCACCCGGTCTACCGCTACAGCGACGGCGGCGAACCGGTGACGGTGTTCCACCCGGGAATAGGAGCGCCGCTGGCAGCCGCCTTCATGGAGGAACTAATCGCCGTTGGGGTGACGAAATACATCGTGTGCGGCGGCTGCGGCGTGCTTGACCGCAAGATCGACCCCGGCTACCCGGTGATCCTCACCGCGGCGGTGCGTGATGAGGGCACATCCTATCACTATATCCCGCCGTCACGCGAGGTCAAGTCTCACCCGCGCGGCGTGGAAGTGCTGGAGGAAGTGTGCCGCGAAGAGGGGGTGGAATACCGCCTGGGCAAGACCTGGACGACGGACGCGTTCTACCGCGAGACCCCGGGTAAGCGTAATATCCGGCTGGCGGAGGGCTGTGATGTGGTGGAGATGGAGGCGGCGACCTTCTTCGCGGTGGCTCAGTTCCGCGAGATCATGCTGGGGCAGATCGTGTACGGCGGTGACCTGGTGCACCCGGATGGCTGGGACCTGCGCTCGTGGAACGGCAGGGGAGACGCGCGGCGGCTGCTGTTTGACCTGGCAGTGAAAGCTGTAAGAAAGCTGTGAGCAAGAAATTTATTCTCGGGACTGCGTGCTGAAGGCGGGGTTGAGCGCGCGCACCTGTTCGGCCGCGTGGTAGGAGGAGCGTACCAGCGGCGCGCTTTCTACCCACTTGAAGCCGATGGAAAGACCGTATTCCTTGAGTTCGGCGAACTCCTCCAGCGTGTAGTAACGTTCGATGGGGAGGTGGCGGCGGCTGGGCTGCAGGTACTGGCCGATGGTGAGGATGTCAACGTCCCACTCACGCAGGTCGCGCATCACGGCTTTCAATTCCTCCATGGTCTCGCCGAGGCCGACCATGATGCCGGATTTGGTCAATACTTGCGGGTCAAGCGCTCTGGCATTCCGGAGGACGGCTTCCGACCACTCGTAATGATCCTGCGGCTGCACCTCCTTGAACAGGGATGGCACAGTTTCCACGTTGTGGTTGAGGATCTCAGGGCGGGCGTCCATGACTATCTTGAGGGCGGGTACGCTGCCCTTGAAATCGGGGATGAGGACTTCAACGGAACAACCGGGCTGCAGTTCGTGGATACGGCGGATGACAGCCGCGAAAATCGGAGCGCCGCCGTCCTCGCGCTCGTCGCGGTTGACCGAGGTGATGACGGCGTGCCTGAGGTCCATGGCCTTCACCGCCTGCGCCACCCGTTCTGGTTCATCCCAATCGAGCGGGGCGGGGCGGCCGTGCTTGACATCACAGAAGCGGCAGGAGCGCGTGCAAACATCACCCAGCATGAGGAAGGTGGCGGTACCGCTGCCCCAGCATTCACCCATGTTCGGGCAGCCGGCTTCTTCGCAGACGGTGTGCAGGGAGGTGCGCCGCATCAATTCCTGCAGCTGATCGTACGTTTCACCGGAAGGAGCTGTCACCCTGATCCAATCCGGGCGGCGGCGCGGGCTGGGGTCAGAAGTGGCTGGTTGGATGCGGTCTCGGGTGGGCGTATTGGGCATAATTATCTCCAACGGGTATTATACCTGCTCCTGAAACCGACGAATAACAACACCTAATAAGCTGGTCTTTCGAACGCGAAGGGAAAATGATTACATGATATACTGCCATCGAAAGGGAGTTCACTATGCTGCTGCTTGTCTCCACACCCATTGGTAACCTGGGCGATATCTCGCAACGCGCGCTGGCCGCGCTTGAATCTGCTGACGTGGTGGTGAGCGAGGACACGCGCAAGACCGGGTTCCTGCTCAACCATTTTGGCATCAAGAAACCGCAGATATCCTTCAGGGAGGACAACGAACAGCGGGCCTTGCCGAAGGTGATGGAGTTTTTGGAGCTGGAAAAAGTAGTGGCGCTGGTCACCGACGCCGGCACACCATCGATCTCGGACCCCGGGTTCATCCTGGTGCGCAGCGCGCTCGAAAAGGGCATCCCCATCTCGGCGGTTCCCGGGCCAACAGCGCTGATCATGGCGCTGGTGCTCTCGGGGCTGCCCGTTCACAGTTTTACCTTCAGAGGGTTCCCGCCGCGCAAGAGCGCGGCCAGGCAGCGCTGGCTGGAAATTGACCGGGAAAGCCCGCACACCCTTGATCTTTTACGAAAGCCCCTACCGCCTGCTGGCATTCCTGCAGGACGCGCTGGCAGTCTACGGCGACCGCAGGTGCGCTGTGGCGAATGACCTGACGAAGAAATTTGAGACGATGTACAGGGGAACGCTCAGCAGCGTGATGGAGCAGTTAGCAGGGGATAAACTGTTGGGGGAATACTCGGTGGTGATCGCCGGGGCGGATAACTGACTTATCTTTAACTTCCCAGGATTTTAAATTTCGTGTCCGTGTCGAAATAATCTTCCTGTTCCAGCTTCTTTAGCCGGTTTACCACCCCGTATGTAGCCGGAGTCATTATCACCTCGATGGCTGTCTTGAACAGGTAATTGGTGACGACGAGGGTCCAGAACAGGCTCCAGGGGAAAACACCGGTGAGGCTGGCGATGCCCACAAACACAAGCGAATCCACCGCTTCGCCCACGAGGGTGCTGGATATCGTGCGCGCCCACAGCCATTTGCCCGCTGTGGCTACTTTCATTTTTGCCAGCACAATCGAATTCATGAATTCCCCGGCGAGGTAGGCGACGAGGCTGGCGAGGACGATCCCGCCGGTGGTCATCCCGCCCAGGACGGCGTCAAACGCCGCCTGACCGGTCTGTTCCTGCCAGGTGGCTTCACCGGGCATCACACGCACCAGCCACAGCACGCCGGCGGTGAGCGCCAGGCAGGCGAAACCCGTCCAGATGACGCGGCGCGAGCGCTTAAAGCCGTAGACCTCGGTGAGGACATCACCGAAAATGTAACTGATGGGAAAGAGAATGGTACCCGCGTCAAAGGCGAGCGGGAGGTTAAGGATGGACACTCCCCAGTCAACGATCTTGGCCGATGAGGCGATGTTACTCACGATGAGCACCGTGACAAAGAGCGCCATCACCAGGTCGAAATACCGGTAGGTACGGAGGTGTGCCTTATCCATTGAGACTCGTATATACTAAGGGTGGTGCCACGCTCCTAGTATAATCCAGGAAAGAGCAGACGCGGAGAAAATCATGCATCGTTTTTTCATCACCCCTGAAGAACAAATAGCCGATGAAATCGTCTTTTCGCCCGTGCACGCCAGGCAAATCGCGCGCGTGCTGCGCTTGAAAGCCGGCGAGCGCTGCGTTGTGCTGGATAACCGGGGGAGTGAATTGACCGTGGAGCTGACACAGGTGGATAAAGATGGCTGCACCGCACGCGTTATCGAAAGGACAGCAGCCGAAGAACCCCGGACACGATTATTGATGCTGTTGAGTCTCACGCAACGCGAGAAGTTCGAGTGGATGCTGCAGAAATGCACCGAGATTGGCGCTTCCGCATTTCAACCGGTCATCACCAGCCGATCGCTGGTTCAGAATCGGAAAGAGGCGGAAGCCAAGTACGAGCGCTGGCGGATGATCATCAGGGAAGCGGCGGAGCAGAGTGGACGCGGACAGCTGCCTGATCTTTTACCGGCTGCCATCCTGGCTGAAGCCGCGGAGAATGCCGCGCGGAGTTACGGGCTGTGTCTCATTCCCTGGGAGGGTGAGAAAAAAACCTCGCTGAAAGATGCGCTGAGTGGGAAATGCTCCAGACAAGCGTAGCAGTGTTGATCGGGCCAGAGGGTGGTTTTTCTGAAGAGGAAGTGCAACAAGCCATGAACGCGGGGTTCAAACCGGTTACGCTGGGCAAACGTATCCTGCGTATGGAAACCGCCGCAATAGTGACGGCGGCGCTGATCTTTCACGAATTGGAATAACTTAGAGCAACCGCCGGGGGAGCAGGTTCCTGAGCCCGGTGGCGGTGACCTTGCCGCACCCCATAACCATACCCTCAACGTTCATGACGATACGGTATTGATTCCCCTGCTTCACGGGGCTACCGCGGGTTTCCAGGTCAGCGCCGATCATCCAGGATTCACTTTCCTTTTCATCAAGGCGAACGATATTACGGGTACATTGGCTGCCAAAACGGCTAACCCACTCGTGGGAGGGGAGAAAACCATCAGGCGTGTCCTGCCCGAGCAGTATGCCGGCGGAGCTAAGTGGCAGACCGTGAAACTTATCCAGAATGAGCGCGGGAAACAAGAGCACTTCTTCATAACGCCTGACCAGTATCCGTTGGAAACGCTCAAGGTCAGCTGCGAGGTCAAATCCAAAAGTACCCGTAAATGCTTCACAGAAGGCGCGTTCGTCCCTGGGCGTCATTTGCTGAAAACCGACCTGTTCCATGGGGCGGAAAGGCGGCGAGGAGGATTGCCTCTCAACCAGACCTGTCTTTTTCAAATGACAAACAAAAAACCCGGCTGTGTGGTATCGCTGCGGCCAGAGTCTTACCGTTTTTTCCATACCCGAGTAAAAGTCAACCTCATCTAGCGAGGTGAGGCCGGGAGCCGGAGAAGGCAGCACGGCCTGAGCATCAAGGAGTTCGACCGTACCCGCGAATTCGCGCAGCACGGCGTCAGCCACGGCCTCGTCCTCGAGAGGCAGCAGCGTACAGGTGGCGTACACGACCTCGCCGCCGACACGCAGCGCGTGAATAGCGCTGGAGAGCAGCGCGCGCTGACGGCGTGAAAGCTGACGGCTTTCTTTTTCCGTCACTGGGCGGGATGCATGGGATTCTGAGGTGCGCAAGCCCTGCATACTGCACGGGGCATCAATGAGGACTTTGTCGAACATGCCAGGGTACCAATCGCCAAAGCGCTCGCCGGGGAAGTGGGTGATGGCGACGTTGACCGCGCCCCAGTTTTGCAGCACGATGCGCAGCGCCTGGATGCGTCCCTGGCTGGAATCATTGGCGAGCACCAGGCCGGTATCACCAAGGCGGCTGACAAGGTGAGTGGTCTTCCCGCCGGGCGACGCCGCCATATCAAGGACAAGGTCTTCGCTGCCAGGCTCAAATGTGAACAACTCGGCCGGAAGCATGGATGCGGCTTCCTGGATGTAGTACATCCCCAGTCGGTGCTCAAGCGCTGGCGCTGACCTCAGGGCCGCGCCCCGTGATGACCCGGTAACCGGAAGGGCAGAAGGGGATCGGTTCCATCTGCCAGCCGTATTTTTGGCTCAGCCGAAGCGGCAGGTCGGGCGGGGATTTAAGAGGGTTGACCCGGATAGCAGGAGGAAGCGGTACCTCAAGCTCCTGGATCAATAACTCATACTCATCCGGTGAAAGCATTGAGCGGTAGGAAGCAGCCAGTTCCAGAGAATTGGCAGGGGTTAAGGGCTGGTGGCGTTTTACCTGTTTGCGCTTCATGGCTGCTTCCGGATGCAGAATACGATCTCAGAGTCGAACATCAATTCGCGCACCTGCCAGTCCTCGCCGGCGCAGGTTTCGGCCACCAGGCGGCGGTCGCCTTCCAGCATGGAGCGTTGACCGCTGAGTGAAACCGTGGGGAGAGAGACGAGAAGCCAGCGCGTCTTGAGCTTTCTGAAAAACTCCCGGTTGGCACCGCGTTCACGCTGGTCAAAACGGTGGGCCTCCTTGAAAAAGAAGATGACATCGGCTTCGACCTGCGGCGGATCGACAAGAATATCCTGGTGGTACGCTGACCCGGTCTGTTGCACATGCGCGAGAAAGGCGTTGATCAATTCAACACGCGGTTTATGCAGGTCATAAGCGAGATATTGCGTATCCAGAGGCAGACCCATCCAGGGCAAGGTGAAAGGGTTCAGCCCGCAGGCAACATCCAGCAGGACGCGCGGGGTACCGGTAAGGTTGAATATATCCCGGTAAAAAGTCTCGTTCAAGGGGATGCGTTCACGGGTGGAGGCGTGGGAAGTCAGCAGCTGTAGGCACCAATCCATCACCGCTGGCGCATGCAGATCCTGGGGGAGTTCGGAGAGCGCTTGACGCATTGCTTCGTAATCCGGGTCGCCGAGGTAAGGTGCAACCAGGTTGTGCAGCTTGTGCCGCACAGCTTTTTCTACCAGCCGGGGGTCAACATGGGCGTTCACGGCTTTTTCGACCAGGTCATTCAGGGTGGCACGCGGGATGCCTAGGTGACGGTACTTGCGCGATTCACTCACGCGGGTGATCAACTGTGAAACGAAATCGTCATGGGAAGTGCTGGATACTTTTTTCACCGGATACGCTTTTTATTTCTGTACCAGGAAGGCGAGTTCGCCCGGGAATTCGAAACGGGTAATGTGCCACGGTTTACCAGCGACGAGTTCGGAAAAGTGGCGCTCGTAGTTGCGCACCATACCCTTTGACCTGCCGCCGAGGCTGTGGGCTGGGAAGGAAATCAGGATATTCGGAGAGGCGATCGTTTCTATCAACTGTTGCCCGGCATCCTTGTCCATCTGCTCCAGGCAGGGGATGGTTTTTAGAACGAGGGTCAAATCAGCTGACACGGGGGGAAGTTCTCGGGTGACGTCGCATAGAACGGCTTCGCCGTGGATGTTGAACCGGGTGAAAAAGGTGTTGAGAAAACCGATCATGTCTATGTAAATATCACAGGCGGTGTAAGTGAAGCCTTGTTGGAGAGGCATCCAGGGGATGGCCAGCGGGTTCAGACCACATGCTACATCCAGGATGGAGTTGATCCTGCCAAGCGGCGCAAGGCACTCGGCGAAAAAGCGCGGCAGAATGGAGACCCGTTCACGGGTGGAGGCATGGGCAGGCATGGCGCGGGTGAGAAAAGCGAGCACATCGGGGTCAGCGAGGTCAGCGGGCAGGCGTGCCATCTCTTCGCGCATCAGGGCGTACGGAATAAGTTTTTCCTGGTAGGAGGCGGCGACCTGGTGAAGCTTGCTGCGCGCAGCTTTTACCGCCTCTTTGGGTGTGTTCCTTTTTTCGAGTTCCACGATGAGAAGTGACCTGATGAGCTGGGGCGAGATGCTGCGGTACTTCGCGCCCTGCTGCACCTGCTCTACGAGGGTGTCGAGGTTGTATTCGGGTGCTGTCATTTTAGTTTCCGGATGCGCTCGGTTAACTGCACCATGAAGCGGAGATTGTGCAAGGTGGCAAGGCGCATGAAGAGGGGATCACCCTGTTTGAAGAGATGGTAAAGGTAACCGAGCGGGTAATCGCGGCAGCACGGGCAATCGCAGTGTGGGCTTACCGGTTGGCGGCTGCGGATATTACGGTCGTTATCCACGTACAGGTACGAGAACCAATCCCCATCCAGCCCGGCGCTCCCGGATTCGTCTGGGAAATTGAAAGTATAGAGCCGCCCGTGGCGCGCGTCGCGGGTTGGCATGGCGCTGTCAAAAAGGTCATAGCCTAATTTGTATGAGGTCAGAATGTTCTGCGGGTGGCCGATGCCAAGCGCGTGCATGGGGAATTCAGCGGGGATGAGCTCGCGGGTGTGACCAATGATATCGGTAAGGAGCTGGTTTTCACTGTCCAGCGGCCAACCGCCAAAGCCAAAGCCGTCGAAACCAATCTCAAGCAGCGCGTCCGCGCAGCGCTGGCGCAGCTCTTTAAAGCCGCCTCCCTGAACGACCGCGAAGATCAACGGGCGATGCTGCCCGGGTTGTTCTTTCTGGGCGGTTAGCTTCAGATATTCTGCCTTGCTGAGTTTCGCCCACGCGATGGTGCGCTCCACCGAGAGGCGCTGCGCTTCGTAATCTTCGTCGACGTGGGTGCAGTCGTCGAGGCAGATAACGATGTCCGCGCTGTAGCCTAGCTGTAATTGAATGGCTTTTTGCGGTGTGAGCTGGTATTTGCGGTTTGAACCTTCAGGGTAAAAGATGATGCCCCTGTCGTTTATCTGGCCGTATTTCGCGTTCTGCCGGATGAGCGAATACGCCTGGAAACCCCCGGAATCGGTGATGATTGGCCGGTGCCAACCGGTCATTTCATGAAGTCCACCGAGCGCTTGGATGATGGCAGAGCCGGGCTTTTGCGTGAGGTGGAAGGTGTTCATCACCAAGGCTTCAACCCCGATGTTCTCCAAATCGCGGGCGTCCACGGTGCGCACGACGCCGTAGGTGGCATCGGGCAGGAAGACCGGAAAAGTGACCCGGCCGGAAATGAGGTCCAGGTGGTCGGCTCTCACAATCGTTTCATCCTGAGCGCAGACCAGTCATCATCGATAGAAATGATAGCAATGCCGGTCCAGCCGTTCAGCTGGGCGAAGCTGTTTATCGAATCACGATGGATATCTCCCTTGAGCTTTGAGGTCAGTTTCGGGTAGGTTATCCATATCATGCCGCCCGGCAGCACCAGCGGGGCGAGGCTTTCAAAGGCGGCTGCCAGTTCAGCGTGGGAACGGATGAAAACCTGCACGATGAACGCGGGTTTCAGTTCCGAAGTGATCAGGGCACCGACGGGGACTTCACCCGCCATCTCCAGGTAACCCTCGGGGGCACCCTGCAGCACCAGAGTGCGGCCGGGTTTCATCTGTAACTTATCAAGGATCGATTTTCTTGCCATGCTTCACCTTCCAATATTTAACCCGCGACCGGGCTTTTTCGGTTGCCAATCTGATGAGGGTGTGGAAATCCGGATTTGTGAATATACCTTCGCTAAGGGGGATGGTTGAATGCACCTTTCCATTCCCTTGCATTAATCGTGCAGGATCCTCCAATTCGCGACCCCGGTAGAACCCGATCCTGGCGCCTTTCTTTGAAGGGATTAGAGTAAAAACAATACCCTTCATCCCGGGCGCGACACGGTAGACCAGGATTTTAGAGGGGAGGTCCAGTTCTTCCTGTAAACCATGGTCAGTTCTTAAGAGATATTCGCGTCCCAATGTAATGAGGTCGTACACATCGGGCGGGTAACCCTCCAGGAACTTCTCGGTGCTCACAAAGTAATTATACGGTATGGATTCGCGGAATTAGACCTTTCTTGTTTCCGGCACTTTCAGCAGCGCGACTGCGGATAGCAGCATCAGCAGGGCAGAGACAGCGAACAGCGCGGTCCAGCCCCACCACTCGCCGGGAGCGGCGTTGTTGAGGGCATCGGTCATCGGACCCTCCAGCCTGGCGACTGCAGCTGAACCGGCAGTGGCAATGTTGGTAAGCCCCATGTACTTGGCGGCATCCTTCTTGGGTGCCATGTCATTGGCAATTGCCCAGTTGACGCTGAGGAAAATGCCAAGGCCGATACCCATGAACGCGCCGTAAATGAGCAGCTGCGCGGGTGTATGTGCAAAGATGAGCAGGACTGCGCCGATGCTTCCGATGATGGAGGAAAGGATCTGCAGTTTCTTGCGACCAAAACGGTCGCTGAGGCTGCCCGCCAGCAGGCTGAAGATGATGAGGACGATAACGAAGGTACCCATGACGAATTGGGTAAAGATGATGGGGTCCTGTTCGGGAAACTTGTCGCGGATGAAGTACTGGGCAAAGGATTGAAATCCGTAAATACCCACCAGGTAAAGAAAGCGGCTAAGGATGAGCTGCCAGTAATGTTTATCTCCCACCACCTTGAAGTTGAAGGTTTCCTTGATAACCTTACCCAGCTCAATACGATTGCTGCCACCCGTAGTGGAGGATTTTTCTTTGGTGAATATCAGGGTTATCAGACCGAAGACAACCAGCAGCACGATGATGACCGTGATAGAGAGTTTGGGATCCGGATCTTTTGAGGTTATGAGAAATCCCATGAGCAGGGAGGATAGGACGATGCCAACCATATCGAGCGCGGTCTTGATGCCGCTCGCCATGCCGAGTTTCTCGGCGGGGACCTCGTCGGGGAGAAGCCCCTGGGCGGGGCCGTGGGCAATGTTGGAGGTGGTTTGCAGACCAATGTAGCCGATAAAGAGGGCGGGCAGTCCGCCGATGAACCCCATGATGGCCAGGAAAACCAGGTCTCCGGCTGTGCCCAGCCACATGAGGGGGCGCCGGCGGCCGATCCTTGATTGCCAGCGGTCGCTGACGGCGCCGGAGAGCGGTTGAACCACCATGGCGATGATCAACCCGAAAAAGGTGAGCAGTCCGAGCCATGTGTTCTTCTGCGTATCGGGGATGTATTTGAGCAGCACGGCCGGCAGGATCGTGACGTGCAGGCTGTTCCACATGAAAGAGAGCCCGATCCAGTAGGCGTTGAGGACGAAAAGGTACCAGCCGTTGACACGTTTCATAGATTCTCTCCAGAGATTATTCCTTCACAAATTTTCTTTAAAGAAAGAGATGATCCGGTCCGGGTATTCCTCCGGTCTTGTCGCTTCGATGTTGCGGTGCATTGCTTCCGGCACAACCCAAAGCCTGGCAGACGGTCCGGCATTCGCGACCATTTGATTTAATTCCGCTGAATTGATGAAACGGTCCTTTCCGCCATGTATGAAGAGAACAGGAAGACTTGCCAAAGTGGAAGCCGCGTCCAACGGGTCCTGTTGAAACAGGTTTTTACCGGTAAGCAGGGTCCCGCCGAAAAGGATCATACGGGCGAGCAGCGAGGAAAACAATCGGGGAACTTTGCGCAACTCTAGAACCTGCGTGACTGCTGTCAACAAGCGGGGAGGTGCGCCATCAGAGATAATGGCATTGACCTGTGGGGTCTGCGAGGCGGAGAGGATCGCCGCCCTGCCGCCCATTGAAAAACCCAGCAAACCGATTCGCTTGCTACCCTTGGCACAGGCTAACTTAACGGCTGCCTGAACATCACGTGTTTCAAGGGGACCAAGACTGGTAATGCTGCCGCCACTGCGTCCATGCGCCCGAAAGTCAAACATCAGGACGTTGAAACCCGCGTCGTGCAACCGGGGGGCGTACTTGAGGTCTGGATCCATGGTGCCAGCGTGACCATGCAGCAAGATGACTGTCTTATCTGAAGCATCTGCCGGGATCCACCAGCCTTTGAGATTGATTTCGTCATCTGTTGTGAGGTTGATATCCTCGAAGAGCAGGCTGTATTCATCAGGAGAGTGGAAATCATCTCCGCGACGGGGTCGAACCAGGGGAAGAGCTGATAAGAGGCAAAAACCGATGATAAGGAGTACGATACTGAGTGAAACGATCAGCCAGACCAACGTAGGTCACTCAGGTTTGGTGTTGAATACCATGTCCCACAAGGGTGAACTGACGCCGAAGCGTTTGTTTGGGGTCTTGTAATGGTGCTGCATGTGGTAACGCTTGATGTACTTGGCGTAGCCGCTGCGCATGGGAAAATGGTGCGTGGCGTAATGGGTGAGATCGTAAATGAGATAACCGATGATGAAGGCTGAGAAAACCGGTGCCACCCATTGTGGTGCCTTGAGGATGACAGCGAAGAACAGGTGATAAATTCCATAGAAAATGGCTGCCAGTGGGATAGCGACGGCCGGCGGCATGACAAGGCGGGTCTTCTGCTGCGGTTGGGCGTGATGCACGCCGTGAAAGAGGAAAGCGATACGCTCAGCTTTCTCGCTTTTTACAGGCATGTGGAACAGGAAGCGGTGTAGGAGGTACTCTGCCAGCGTCCAAAGAAAAAGCCCCAAAATAAAACCCACGGGGATGTGGATCGGGAAGACGCCGGCAGGGGCTTTTATGATCGACCAGATGAGGAAAAACAGCGCGATGGGCAGCCAGATAATCAGCACGGTGACAGGGCTGATGTGCGAAAAGAATTCGAGAAAATCGGATTTGAACAGGCGAATAGGGACATCACTGTGATCGGTTGGTAAATGCGCCATGAAAGACCTCCTGTACGAATAATCGGAATATGTGCAATTATATACGGGTTCATAGGTTTTCACATGCACGCAGGGATTGTTCCCATATAGAATAGGAAAAAAAATCAGGATGACTTTGCAAGTCATCCTGTCGTTCTTTTACTACATTCCAGTCTTCAATCCCTGGGCGGGTAACCGGTGATGTCACGTATCTCGTCATAGAGCGGTTTGAGGCGGTTATACATGCGCAGGTACACCCGGTTGTAAAGCTCATTATAGACAGCCTGGTTTTCCCTGATCGGTTCAAAGGTTTGTCCTTTGTGGGTCATTTCCTGCACCGCGGTGGCAAAATCAGGGTGCAGTTTCAGCCCAACAGCGGCGTCAATGGCCGCGCCCAGTCCGCTGGTCTCGAACACATGCGGCCGGGTGGCGGGCAACCCGAAGATATCAGCGGTGAGCTGCATGGCGGCCTTGCTCTGGCTGCCGCCACCGCTGACCCTGACCTCTTTGATGGGTACGTGGGTGTGTTTGCTGGTGCGTTCCGCGCCTTCACGCAGGGCGTAGGCCAGTCCCTCAAGGATTGACCGGTAAAGATGGGCGCGAGTGTGAACGTCACCGAACCCGATGACAGCCCCCTTGGCTTCAGGACCGGGAACCTTGAGACCGGGCGACCAGTACGGCTGCAGGGTGAGGCCGAGCGAACCCGGAGGGACTGCGTTCACCAGGTCATCAAAAAGTTCTTCAGCAGCCACGCCGCGCTGGGCAGCCAGCCGTTCCTCGCTCAAACCGAATTCGCGTTTGAACCAGGATACCATCCAAAAGCCGCGGTAGATCTGGATCTCCAGCGAATACGACCCGGGAACGGCGGAGGGATAGGGCGGGATGAGGGGGATGACCTCCAGGTAGCGGTCAAGGGTGGTGTTGATGGTGGCGGTGGTACCAAAGGAGAGGCAGGGAGTGGAAGGGTCGAGGCAGCCGGCGCCGATGACCTCGCAGGCTTTATCAGCGGCGGCGGCGATGAGTGGCAGTCCTTCAGGGATACCGGTAGCCGCGGCAGCTTCTGCCGTGATCACGCCTATCTGTTCAGCCGGTTTGACCAGTTCAGGCAGCATTTCCTTTTCTACCGGGACGGCCTGCCATTTCCAGTCATTTTTGCCGCTCCAGTCCTGCTTTTTGTAATCAAAGGGTACATAGGCCACGATGCAGCCAACGGAATCAGCAAACCTGCCGGTCAGGCGCATCGTCAGGTAACCTGAAAGCAGCAGGTATTTGTATGTGTTCGCCCAAATCTCAGGTTGGTTTTTTTGCAGCCAGTTACCTTCAGCTTCAGCCTGGAGGTAGGCAACTGTCTCGCTCATACCGGCAACCTTGAACAGCAATCCCCACATGCCGCCAACCGGTTTAACCCCGGTGGTGCGGCGTTGGTCAAGCCAGTGGATGGCAGGGCGCAGCGGCTTTCCTTCCTTATCCACGTTGATCAGTGTGGAGCGTTGGGTGGTGAGCGCTACTCCAGCAATGTTTTCCTTTACCACGCCGGGCATCTGCCACAACTTGTTGCAGGCCTCACATACGGCGTTCCAAAATACCTGCGGGTCCTGCTCGGCCAATCCCGGCGCGGTGGAATAGTAGGGTTCTATAGGCACACGCGAGATCGCCACCAGGTTGCCGCGCAGGTCGAAAATCATGGCGCGGGTGGATTGCGTACCGACATCGATCGCCAGCAAATGTTCACCTTTCATCTCAGTCCTCCAGGTCCTTGCTCCAGCGCATTTCCTTTTGCTCCGGGGACATGTCCAGTCCAAGGGTGCCGCCGGGGTTCATGATGTTGTGCGGGTCAAAATGGGCTTTCAACGCGCGGATGACATCCATCTGCGCGGTACCGATCTGCCCTTCCAGCCAGGGGGAGGTTTGCTTGCCAACGCCGTGATGATGGCTGATGGCAGCACCGCTCTGTTGGATGCTGTTAAGAATGCCGTACTGCAGATCGAGGTACTCCTTAATTGTATCGATTTTCGCGATGAAGATGAAGTAAAGATTCCCTCCCTGCGGGTAGGCGTGGGAGAGGTGGGTCATGCAAATGGTGTTGGGATGACTTTTCACGAATCCGCGCACCTGGGCATGCACCTGTTTCATTTGCGACCAGGTGACAGCGCATTCAAGGGTATCGATGAGGATGCCGAAATCCTGCAGGTCTTCGCGCATGTACGGGTCGCGGAAACGCCCTTTTTCCCAATTGCTGGTGACCGGGGCAAAGCTGAGGTTGAAAGCGTCGTATTTCCGGCAAATGCGCCTGATCTGGCGGTTAACATTGACGCGAAAAGCCTTTTTCTCCATCGGTGAGACCGAACAGGAGGCATTTCTGCATGGGCTGGTAGCCGGTGAGCTTGAGCACGGAATCGGCGGGGGTGCCTTCGACATGGTAGAGTTTCATCGCCACGTCTGTTTCCTCCGGGTCTGATAACCTGAAGACGGAGGGATAACCGCATTCGCACTGCATGATCTCGCGGCAGGCTTCGACGGCATCATCCCAATTCTTGAACATGTAACTGTAGCGGCGGCGGTTGCCCGGCTGCCAGCGGAAGACGCGCAGGGTAACTTCGGTGAGCACGCCAAATGCGCCCTCGCTGCCCATCATGATCTGGTCAAAATCCGGTCCATTGGCGCTGCGCGGGTGCGGGCAGGTCTTGAAATCGCCGCGTGGCGTGGCATAGTCCTGGGAGATGACGATGTCCTCGATCTTGCCGTAATAGGTGGAGTTTTGCCCGGCGCCGCGGGTGACCACCCAGCCGCCGACGGAGGAGTACTCGAAAGACTGCGGGAAATGCCCGCAGGTGTAGCGGCGTTTCGCTGCAAGCCGCTCAGGAGCGTTGTTGAGGAGTTCTTCAAGCTGCGGACCGGTCATACCGGCTTCAACTGTGATGGTCTGGTCAATCTCGTTGAATGCCACCACGCGGTTCATGTGGACGCTCATGTCGAGCGCGACACCGCCTTTCACGGCCTCCATGCCGCGGGTAACGGTCGAGCCTGCGCCATAGATGTAAATTGCGATGTGATGCTCGTCGCAGTAATCGATGACGCGCTGGATTTCGTCAGTGGAGCGGGGTGCCAGCACAAGGTCAGGCAGGTTCTCAATGATGTGCTTGCGCAGGCGCAGGGCGTCGATCATACCGCCGCCGTAGGAGCGGCTGAGGCGGGTGTATGTGTCGGTGCTGACGTTCTCGACTCCGCAAATCGCGGTAAGAGCGTCGATGTGGGCTTGTTCCATGGTTACCGGTTGTTCCGATGTTACCGGGTCAAGTGCCAGGTCAATCGGATCCTGCAGGTCTTCAGCGGAGAGATGGAACGAATCCATCATCAACTTCACCAGCCCGCTGTTGGGGTGTTTGTAGGCTGCCAGGTCCCCCCATTTGAACAGTGAGCGGTAGGTGCCGGGGGGCGTGGGATCTTCGTACCAATTGGGTCTGAATTTCTTTTCTTTTGCCATGATTTCCTCCTCCTGTTAGAAACCAGCCGGTGACGGGCTGTAAGCCTTGGTGTAGATATTCTCGTAGCGCGTGAGTTCCTCCTGCCAGCGGGTATCATCCCAACCCAGTTCAGGCTGAACGATGGCGCGTATACGCTCCATGTCTCCCCTTGCACCATCAGGCAGCAGCATACCAATGCGCACCCGGCGCAGCAGCAGGTCATCGAGGTGCTCGACCGCGCCTGTGCGGGCAGCCCAGCGCAGCTCTGACCAAAGGTTGGGCAGGGAGTGAATGGGCTCATTCTCACCTGAGGCGGCGCAATCCAGTAGGGCATTCGTTTCCTGACCGTAACGGCCGAGAAGATAGAGATAGGTTTCAGGTGCCATTCCCTGCGGGGGTTTGACTGTAGGTAATGGTGAGAAGTAGGGCTTTCTGCGCGTCAGGTCCGCCGGATGAGGCAGGGCTGGCATAGCCGCACGCAGCGCACCTTCTGCCATGATGCGGAAGGTGGTGTATTTACCGCCGGTAATCGTGATCAATCCATTCTCTTCCCAGACCACGTGGGCGCGGGATTCCTTTGATGGGTCAGCTTGCCCGGTGTTGATGATGGGGCGCAGGCCGGAAAAAGTGGAAAGAATATCGGAGCGTGTCAGGTTGATATGGGGGAAGGTGGCATTGGCAGCCTGGAGGATGTATTCAATTTCCTCCTGGGTGGTGTAGGGTTCGCCCTGTGAAAGTGACCATGGATGGTCAAGATCGGTCGTGCCCACCAGACTTACTCCCTCCCAGGGGATGGCGAACATGGCGCGGTGGTCTTTGGGATGGAGTAGAGTGACGGCGTAGGGCAGGTTCAGGCGCTCGCGGGAGAAAACGAGGTGTGAACCGCGCAATTTCCGCAGGCGTTCAGGAGCTTCAATTCCAGCACGCACCTCATCACTCCACGGTCCGGTGGCGTTGATGACCACCCGCGCTTTCACTTCCTTCTCTCCCAACCCAGCGGGAGAGCGGTCGGTTAGCACGGCACCCCGTACCAAACCTGATGAATCTTTCACAAGAGTTGTCGCTTTGACGTAATTGATAGCGCTACCGCCCGCAGCGACGGCTTCTCGGATGAGGCGGAAGACCATGCGTGCATCATCCATGCAAGCGTCGTAATAGAGGAAACCTCCGGTAAGGTTATCAGCGTCTAGCGCAGGGCATTTGCGCAGCATCTGCTGCTTGCTCAAGTGATTGTGTTTCCATTTGGGCGCGAGCAGGTCATAGATGATCACACCAATGGCGAATTGCGAGGTTAGCTTCGGGTCATCCGGGCACGGCATCAGGAACCCCAGCGGGGTTACCAGGTGAGCGGCTTCCTTCAGCAGCCATTCTCTTTCTCGCACCGATTCGCGGGTCACGTCGAACTGCTTATTGCGCAGATAGCGGAAACCGCCGTGAATCAGTTTTGAAGACTTGCTGGATGTGCCGCTGGCAAAATCATCCGCTTCGACCAGCAGCGTGCGATAACCCTCCTGCACAGCGCGCCGCAGGATGCCCGCGCCGGTAATACCGCCCCCGATGACCAGGATGTCCCATTCACCATCCAGCTCCTGCCAGGTTTTCTGCCGCCACCCCGTTTCCCACATATGTTCCCTCCTTAATAGGTCAATAATTTCACTGGTTGGATAGTTCCTTCCACAGGCCAAGGCTTTCACGCATGATGCTGCGCGTCACCTCCTCAGCCATAAAAATATCATTTGATAGTGCCGCTGACAGCAGCTTCTTGTAGAAAGACCTGGAATGGTCCCGCGTTTGCGCGGACGAGAAATACACCATGCCCATATCGCGATAGAGGTCGAGGAAACCATTCAGGATCAATGTGAAGATGGGGTTGCCGGATAGTACGGTCAAACGGTAATGAAGTTCGATGTCCACGCGGGTGAAATCAGCGGGTGTATCCGGGATGTTCTGGTTCGATTCCAGAAGGTGGATCACTTCGGCAGGGGAGTTGCGGATAGCCTGCCGGGTGTATTCAGGTGCCAACAGCAGGCGGACGTGCAGTAAATTGGGGACGAAATCAGACGGGAGGTTTTGCGGGCTGCGGGCGATGGCAGAAAGGATGAGCAGGTTGCCTTCACGCCAGTAATCGCGCACTCGGGTGGATTTGCCGTGGCGGATCTCGATCCAGCCATCACGGGATAAGCGCTGCAGCGCTTCACGCAGTGTGGGGCGGGTGACGCCCAATTTTTCAGCCAGTTCACGTTCAGGGGGAAGCGGGGAGTTGACAGGGAAACTACCATCGAGAATGGCTTCAACGATACGGTTCTCTGCCAGTTCAGCGGGCTTTTGCGGCGTAGGCCATTCTGTCATTGGATCACCTTTGTTGTTTACACGTAGTGGTAAGAGGTCAGACCAGTTACTTATATTTTAGCCATATTTTTCGAAAAATCAAGTACTTTTCGAAATTTGTCCACAGATATACACGCAATTTACCGAAGATATCGGGGTAGATGGTGATTTGACCCCCAGATGTTGCTATGAAATTTCAGGCTGGAATGGTTATTGCACTAAACGGCGAAGTCTCTATAATTAGATCATGGAAAATAAAAGTAAAAGTTTCCGAATTTGGATTGCCAGGGTATTGATCGCTGCGGTGACCATCATGAATGTGCAATCGGCGTTCCAGTTCATGCTGCGACCGCAGGATTATGCCTGGGGGTTTGAACTGACCGGTGTTCCCGGCGAGGCGATGGTGAGGGGGATGGGGGTGTTGTTCCTGATGTGGAATGTCCCTTATATTTTCGCGGCCGTGCACCCGGTGAAGCATTTCATTTCACTTGTTGAAGCGGTGACCATGCAATTCATCGGGGTTACCGGGGAGTCATTCATTCTCCTCGGGCTACCGGGGGATCACCCGCTGATCACATCGAGCGTGACGCGTTTCATCATTTTTGACGGTGCCGGGCTGGTGATGCTGGTTATCGCCCTGCTGCTGATACTACCGCTAAGGGAAAAAAGAACATAAAAAGCCTGACAAGCAGGCTTTTTATGGCAGCATTTATTTCTTACTTAAACATTTCCGCGATAAAGGGGTTGATGAGGTCCCAATTGGGCAGCAGCACCTGGGCGCCTTCATCCGTGACCCAGGAAGTGACCCAGTTCCTGTCCAGCGTGTAGGATTCAAAACCGAAAACCGCGGAAAAGGCGGTGCCGTAGAGCAGGCGCGGCCACACCCAGAAGGGTATGTTGCTGTCGACGGCTTGCAATGTGGCGGTGATTACGGCCGGGATGCGCAGCCATTTGGCGGGGTTGAGCATATTTGAGATGGCAGCGGAGATGAACAACTGGCCGCGTTTTTGACGCCAGAAATCATCACTGCCGGCACGGTCGCGGACAAAGGCAAGCGCCTGGGTACCATCCAATGTATGTGTACCGGCTTCCAACCCAGACATGGGTTCAGGCAGGTTAATGGTCACGCCGCCCATGGCATCCACGATGTTAACGAAACCATCAAATCTCAGCCGGATCACGTACGGTACATCGATACCGAAATTTGCCTCCACCACTCCGGCAGCGGCTTGCATGCCTGTTCCGGGTTGGTAAAGCTCGGCGAAGTAATGCGCCGTGTTGATGCGGTTCTCGCCATAGTCAGGAATGGTGACCCACAGGTCGCGGGGTATAGAGAAAAGGCTCATCTTTGGCAGTACCGGAGGTAGAGTGGCGACGAGCATGGTATCGCTGCGTCCTAACACGCTACCCTCTGGCACGCGGTCGATTCCGATGACCAGCACGGTGGTGCGCATGGGCGTGAAGAATAGAAAGAAGACCAGGAGGATGAGAATGCCATTGCGAACGGGGTGCGTTTTCCGTTTTGTGCGCAGTGGTATGTTCAGACCTGAGCTGCTTTGCGGGTGATTGTGTTGATAATTATTTTCCATTATTCGATTCTAACCTGTTTGCCCGGACTTGTCATCCAGACAAAAAAGAGCCGGGATGGTTTCACCCCGGCTCTAATAGTTGATAAGGGGGGTATTAGATGAAAACGATCTGTGCGCCTTCTGTCATATCCATGAAGTCGCCAGCCGTGACGATGTCGATGACACCGTCAACGAAATCTTCCTTCTTGAGTTCGAACATATCCACGGACATCTTGCACGCGTAAAGTTTTGCACCGCCATCCACGAGCATTTCCATATATTCACGAACGGTGGGGACTTTAAGGCCTTTCATCTTCTTTTTCATTAAAGAGCTGGCAAATGCGGTCATGCCGGGGATGATGCCCATGATCTGGGGGATGCCCACATAACCGGGAACGCCCATCATGTTCATCTTCATGCTTGTATTGGCGATGGGGGGAATCTCAAGGCGATCGATGCGTGCCTTGTTGATCATATCCATACCCCAGAAGGTGAAGAAGATGGTGACTTCGATGCCATTGCCGAGCGCTGCCCAACCCATCACCAGGGCGGGGTAAACCATATCCAGGTTGCCTTTGGAGCAAATAAAAGCGATCTTGCGGGGTTCGTCTGTCATTTTATAATCCTTTCAAGATTTCAGAATTAGACACAACCTTCGGGTTTACCAAGACCGGAGATCCTGGCGACCTTCTTGGCGGGTCCCTTGGGGAAGAGCCCGAAGAGTTCCTTGGTGCTGACGCCGGAGCCGTTGGTGATGGAGCGCAGCGTGGGGGCGGCGCCGCTTGTCTCGGCAGAAGCGCGGCAGAAGTCGATGACCTTCCAGTGAGCTTCGGTCAATTCGATGCCCTCCTCTTTGGCGAGCTCGACAGCGATCTCTTTGGTCCATTCGGCGGGGTTGGTCAGAAAGCCTTCATCATTGACCTGTACTTCAATTCCTGCGATGTTCTTTGTTGCCATAATTTATTCCTCCTAAGATTTTCTAAAATTTATCCAATTGTTAAGAAGCAGCGACCGTTCAGGATGCTGCGACCTGTTTTTTTCCAGCACTTGAATACTCGGGTGGCAGCGGGAAGGGGATTCCGCGCAGCATGATGTTCCAGTAGATCCATTTGAAGGAGAGCTTGCCGATGTAATTGAGCCAGCTTTCCTTGAGCAGCGGGAAGGGTCCGACGACCGGGAAGGGGTAAAGACCGGTGAGCGGTTCGGTATCGTAACTGAAGTCGATAAGCAGGCTCTTGTTGAAACCGGAAAGGATGTGGCAAGTTGAGTGACCATCGAATTTCGCTTCAAGGGGTTTTCCTTCAAGCGCAGAAATGATGTTCTCGATAAGGGTCTCAGCCGCGTAATGCACCACAGAACCAGCCTTGGAAGCCGGGATGTTTGCGGCATCACCGATGACCCAGATGTTCTCGTATTTCTCTGAGCGCAGTGTTTCCTTGTCGGTGGGGACGAAGTGCAAGTCGTCGCCCATGCCTGAACGCTTGATCACGTCCGAACCCATGTTGGTGGGGATGGAAACGAGCAGGTCATATTCCAACTCGCGACCATCGTATCCGCGGATGATATTGCTGGCAGCATCGATTTCCATCACATCGAATTCAGATTCGGTGTGAATACCCTTCTTCGTCATCACATCACCCAGGAGCTTGTTGGAGACTGGTTTGGTGAAGGGACCGGAGAGGGGGGTGGTGAAGATGAGATCGACCTTATTGCGGATGCCGCGCTGGGTGAAGTAATAATCTGCCAGGTACATGAATTCCAGCGGAGCGACGGGGCACTTGATCGGCATTTCTTTGATGTTGAGGACGATGCGGCCGCCGTTGAAATTCTTTAGGAATCGCGCGCAGCGCCATCGCACCATCAAAGGTGTAAAAATCGAAGATGTTCTGGCGCCAGCCATCAAGCATGCCGTCCACCTCTTCAGGGTGAATATCGGTGCCGGTGGCGATGAGCAGCTGGTCGTATTGGATGACCTTTTTATCTTTTACCAGGGTCACCTTGCTGGCTTCGGGCTCGATCAATTCCACATCGGAGAGGATGAACTCAACCCCGGAAGGAACGAATTTTTTCTTGGGCTGGAAAACCTCTTCCGGTTTGTAATACTCGAAAGGCAGGAATAGAAAGCCGGGCTGGTAGTAATGGGCTTCATCCTTGTCCACAAGGATGATCTTCCATTCTTTGGGATCAAGCCGTTTTACCAGCTTGTTCGCCATCATGGTTCCGCCGGTGCCGGCGCCGAGGATCAGGAATGTCTTCATACATTTTCTCCGTTGTTGGGTTATGGGGTGATCTTTTGGTTCACCTGTCTTGCTAATAACACCTGGTCTTTCAATTGATCGGCCAGGATGGAACGCAGGATGTCAAGCGCCTGGATGATGCGCGCATCACTGAGGCGGTAGTGAATGGTCTGCCCTTCGCGCTCAGTGCGTACAATGCCGCGCTCGCGCAGCACCTTGAGGTGGCGGGAAACGGTGGGTTGGGAAAGCTCCAGTGCTGCAGCGATGTCATTCACGCAGCGCGGACCCTCGGAGAGGTTGTAAATGATGAGAATTCGGTTGGAATCAGCCAGCCCGCTGCAAACCTGGGCGTGCAGCCTTACCACTTCCTCGCGCAAATTATCACTCATTTTTGTCCCTAATTATTTTACCAATATGCATATATACGTTTATGTACATATATTATACAGCATATATGAGAATTATAAATATGACATTTGTCTTAACTTGCCAGTTCTATAAACCAAAAACCGCCAGTAATGGCGGTTTTTTGATTGATGTTTCTGTTTTCTCACGGACAGTGATCACGGCAGATGCGGTAGAAAACCTCCAACAGCTGACCATCGCCAATCCCTGCCGCGTAGCGAATTTGCGAATCCCAGTCTTCAACCTCCACCTTGCGGTAGATCTCGCCAAGGTACCTGGGGGGCAATGATATGCCTTCAGGTTGTCCCCAGCAGGTGAGATAAAGGTTAATCGACCTGGTTTCATCTATGTTAGTAGCTGAAGCGTGAGGTAAATAACTACTCAAGCGCAAGTAATAACCATAACCAGAGACCAGTGCGGTTGAATAATAACGATATGCTGGGGGGAACCTGTCTACTTCGACGGTAGTGGTAAATGGATGAGGATCGGCAAAACAATACACTGCATGCATTTCATCTGCAATCCGCACCGCAGTGATCTCTAGTTCAAGGTTAACCTTACCTACCGGGTCTCTCGGGCAGCCGAACATGTACGAATCCGTGTATTCCCCCCAATATAAACCGGGTACATCGTCACAACGGTCGATGGAATTGGGTATGCCGTCCCGGTCATTATCGCCTTCCGGGGCGCATCCATTCGAATCAGGCTCTCCATCCTCACCGACACAATCGTCATCCAGTGAATCGTCAACGCCATCCATATCCACATCGTTTGGCCAGGCTTCAACGATCGAACTAATCACCACACCTTCAGGTTCAACTGGTGTCTCGAGAGGAGATCCTGGGAACAACCTGAAGAGGTTCTGCAGCCTGTAAGAATCCACCGGCAGCTCAACGCGCGGGCAACCACCATCGGCTGGTGAACCCACCAGGCCGGGGCACCTGTCCTCGGTGATGGTTGAGCCGTCCGCGTCCTCATCTTCAGGCAGGGGCATCCCCAGCAGGTCGAACAGCCCCGGCAGGTCAGGAGAATGGTCGAAAAGGTCAGGGATGAAATCCAGGTCAGCGTCCGTGGTCCAATCCTCAGGCAGGCAGCCATCAGCGCTGCCCACACCGGCTTCATCCGGGCAGGCGTCGGCGCTGTCGGCCACGCCGTCACCGTCGCTGTCATCGCTCTCCGCGAGCGGACAGCCAGCGGTGCCTGCGCCGCCGGGTTCGTCCGGGCAGGCGTCCTCAGATTCTGAAATACCGTCTCCATCGCTATCATCGGCGCCAGCCTCCGGGCAGCCGGACGCTTCAGCGCTGCCGGCCAGGTCAGGACAGTGGTCGATGAAGTCAGGAATAGTGTCGCCATCAACGTCGATGAACCAGGAATCGATCGGGCAACCCGCGAATTCCGCCATACCACTCACCTCCGGGCAGCGGTCAGCGCTATCCAGCATACCGTCGCCGTCAGCGTCAGGGCGGGTTTCGGGCGTACAGCCTCCGTCGGCAGCGGAGCCGTAGACCTCGGGGCAGGCATCCGCATCACCTGCCAATCCATCCGCGTCCGCGTCCATTCCATCGAGACAGCCTGTGCTGGCTGCGTAGCCATACTCCACAGGGCAGGCGTCTGTTGAATCAGGAATGCCGTCGCCATCGGTATCTGCCACCTCGCTTATGCTTATATTACGCCTGACCAGGTTCATCACCCCCTTGGTGTTAATAGCTACAAAGGCGAGCTCGTGGCTTCCACCGGAAGAAGGTACCCAATTCCAACTACCGATTAAAGAGTCTGTTGCGCCGCTGATGCTGCCATAAAGAATACCATCCGCGTAGAAATCCAGGCGGCTTACCGGCGTTTTACGCTGCAAAGCTGCGGCCTGTACGACCACGGGAGTGAGCGCTGGAACGGACTGCCCCTCTACTGGCGCGATGATCTCGATGGCAGGGCTGGAGGTTATGCGGAGGATGTGGAGGAGAAACAGAACCCCTATCACGAGGATGCCAAGCAGAAGAATTCCAAGGATGACATAAAGAACGGTCCTTTTCGCATCTTTATTACTGGTTGCGTTTATCATTTTTCCCTCCTCTATCCCAGGCAAAGGATGGTGACGAATGTCAGGGTGCCGCTCTGGGTGGTGTTGCCAATGCCGTCCTTCGCGATGATGTAAAACTCCACCGTTCCATCTGTGTAAAGAGTGAGGCTGCTGGTGAGCTGCGTGACTCCCAGCAATGCCTGGTAGGAATTGCCGCTGGTTTTCGTCATGGCGATGCTGCGCCACTCACCGGTTTTGGCGGGAGAGTTCTTGCTGGCACGGTACCACAGCACCACTTCGCTCACACCGGAGGGATCCGTTATCGAAGCGTTGATGGTGTTGCTGGCAACACCGCAGGTTGTGCCGTCGTAGATGCTTTCAACGGATTTGCTGATGGCGGCGATGTTTGGACCCTGGACGTCTGGTGTGGGGGATGGGGGCTCAACAGGCGGCGGGATGACTGGCACTTCCGTGGTGGGAATATTGGTAGGCGTCACATTGATAGTGACGGTCTCTTCCATGCTACCGCCGCTGGATTCACCGCGCAGGGTATAAGTAGTGGTGGAGGCAGGGCACACCTGGCGGCTGTGCATCAGTTCAACCGGTTCACCGTTGAGGTAGGCCTTTTCAACATATACGCTTGACCAGCGCAGGAAGGTGCAGCCGCCAGCGGGCAGGTCGTAGGTATCCGCGGAGAACTGGATGCTCGGGAGGATGGCTGGCAGGGTGGTTGTTGGTGAAGGGGTTTCTGCGGTCATGGGCAGCGTTAGAGGGGTGGGGGTTGGATAAGAGCGCTCCTCAGTTGCTGGCAGGACTTTTATGTACCTGGACACCGAGATGATACCATCCGATGAATAGGCGCGCAGGTTGTATTCACCGGGTTCGAGGGGGGTCCAGATGGTTGTTCCCTCGTATACCGAGGAATTTACGAGCGTCATGGGTATTGTGCGGTATGGCATGCTGGATTGACCGACGAGGTTATAGCCAATGGTGACCTCGCTCAACTCGTAATTGGCATGCACCGAAATGGCCACAACTGTGCCGGCGGTGGTCTCCGTTTCCATTGGCGCGTCCAACCAGATGGCATACCCGGGACCAACACCGGCAGTATGCAACCCGCAGCCAGTGTATAGAAGCAGCCAGATTAGTATGGTCAAACATAAACGGATTTTCATGTCCACCTCCCTGATTGGTAATAAACCAAAGCACGAGTCACCGTTATCAGTATTCATCGATGCGGTTCATTGAATGAATGTGGAAGGCTGGAAAGGGGTGGCGGCGTGGTGTGATGACCTTATTTGTATTATACAGTTGTAAATTGTAAATTGATGCGGTTAAATTTGGATGGTCGCCAGCGAAAAGAGGCTGTCCATGTGGACAACCTCTCTCTTTGTAGAAGCCCAGGTTCAATAATCTTGTGGTTTATGCACTGGCATCATACGCGGTCTTGAGATACCCCAGGAATTCGTCATCGACTTCCTGTTCAGACGAGAGGAATATTTTATACTGGCACATTCCTCCGGGTGGTTGCTCCAACAGGCGATCTGATCCCTGTACATTTTTCATGTTCAAACCGATCTCCAGCCTGTTTTTGGAACCCGGACCGATCATGGCAAACTGGCGCTTTCTGCGCAAGCTGAGATATCCTTTTTTGGGCGCGATGGAAAACTCGCCAAACTTGACGACATGTTCCATAACCAGGTCATGCAACGGACGCAAAGTGGCTTTTGAGCCAGAATAAATTTCCGCCAGGATTTCTTCCGGAGATGATTGGGATGCTTCGGCGGCGGTTTGCCCGTCGGTTTGGAGCGCAAAATGGACGAGCATCGTGGCATCGCCAAAGCCTAGACCGTAACGATCCATGAGCGTCTTTTGGATCTCGCTGTGTTTTTGTAGTCCTGAAGACTGTATCTCCACCCTTAATTCATCGAGCGTCTTGCCGGTTTTTTGTTGAATATTGTTGAGTTGAGTGATTCTCGCTTTGTCGAGGCTGTCCATAAGGTTTCCTCCTGTAAATAAAGATTTATTAATTAGACATATATTATCATATTAATATGAAGCATAGACCTGAATCAGAAAGAGCCACCCGAATGGGTGGCTTTTGTGAGGTTCCTGGAGAAAAACACTCCTGGACTTGTAAAGAACACTTGCACGCTGTGCTCGCACAAAACGCTCGGGGCGCGTCGTGCTGGCGAAAAATCTCACCAGCATTCGCAAAAATCGCTCGTACGTCTGTACTCGCAGAGAGCGCTCGGACTCGAACCTCGAAGCGGTGTGATTTTCACCGCGGAGATCCCGGCTGTAATTGCCGGGACGAGATATCACGGATGTGAAAAGCCACCCTTATGGGTGGCTTTTGTGAGGTGGGCGCGGAGGGACTCGAACCCACGACCTCACGGATGTGAACCGTGCGCTCTAACCAACTGAGCCACGCGCCCTGGAGTACCTAAGGCTCGGCAATTTTAGGATCTTTACGTACTACAGCTGGACACAAAATCATTAAAATTAAAAAGCTTTAGGTACTTCAGATTTTATCATAGTGAGGAAAGATTAACAAGATTAACTTGATTTGAGAGGGTCGGATCAAAAATATGGATCGAGAATTGGTGCATAAAAAAGAAAAAACCGCCGAGAGGGCGGTTTTGTGCAAAATGATAAGGAAATAGATCAGTTGATACTTTGATAAAAAAGAAAAGTGGTGAGACGATAGGGGCAAACCCAAGGATGTCACCATCGACGTATTTTAAGATTTTTCCCAGGAAAATGACCATTTTTACGTTTCCGCGAGGGTTTTGAGTTCAAAAACAGCGAAAAATGGCTCTTTTTTTGGATGTTTTCCCGATTATCCGCTGACCGAATTTCTTAAGTCTTTCAAGGGTCAGAACGCCTGCACCTAATAATTATTATACAGAAAAAAGTATGAAAAGAGTATTCGTATATTTTCCTTTCAGAAGGTTAATGATCTTTCAACCTATTGTTTTATCGCTTTAAATGTTAAGATAAAAATTTCATCAGGGTTATCCGGACGGAGATCGGTGATCCCTGTCAGGGTGTCGCCGCTGATCTGGATACTGACACTCCGGTCGAATGAATCAATGTTCCTGGTAAATGTTGATACGCAATTTGTATTTGGATCAAAATCCATGGTTTCTGAGGATTGTATTACCCCTTCAGGGCCTGTAAGCGTTCCGCTGAATTCTCCGGAAAAAACAGATTCCCACTGTACAGGGCAATTCTCATAAGTATAGGGCGTATCAATGATTTGACCGTCAAACGAACCGGTTACCTTCCCATCTATACCTATCGTAATGATCACCTCACTAGTGATGCTGGCAGCAAAGGTTAAGAACCTATCCGAAAATTCTATTGTGCCGACGTATGTGCCAAAAGGTATTTCTTCTGAAGTAATAGGCGCTGAAGTTGACGGAATCACGACAGGTGGGGGATCTGTTTCTTCAGGAATAATTACCGGTTCTTCAGTTTCATACGGCTCTTCGGAAGGGATGCTTTCCTCTGTGACACCAGCGATTGGATTGGACAGCTTTTTGCACTCCAGACGATTAATCGCGTGCAATATTGCCTCAGAGCGGATGACATCGCGTTGTTCTTCCAGCCATAATTTGTTTAGAGCGTTACAGGCTTGCTCGCGGCCAAAAATTGCCCTAGTCAGGTCTGATTCACCTGCCAGTTGGGGGTTTTCCCTGATGATCTTTTAACGATAAGAGGAAGCCAGGTAATCCCCGATATCCTTGGGCAGAGGGCGCATTCCATCCCCGCTGGCCAGTTCATCGGTCACAAAGGTGTTCGCGTCTGCGGCCTGGCGGATGTCCTCGGGTGCGCTTACGGTGCGCGCAACATCGAAACCGGTCAGAATGGCTGACATGAAGTCCGCCAGCTCATCGCTGAACTGGATGGCCACCAGTTCCGGTTTGCTGCCGAGAATGATGCGCTGACTTTGTCCGGCCAGCGGGTTCCATACAGCAAAATTTGAACCGGGTGGCCAGTTCTTCCCCCGCATGAAGGTATCAGTGACCTTGCCGAAACCGACCTTACCCATGCCCCAGGTGACTGCGCGGATGGACATATCGGCGACAAATACGTCCCACTGCTCTTTGATAAATGTGGCTTTTTTCTGTTCGACCTGCCGGCCAATAGCAACCACGTTTGACCGGTCCCTGAGCAGGCGGATATTCTTCAGAAGTGTTTCATACTCCGCTACAGCCATAGGATCGTTCTGGAAACGTGCCATTTCCAGTTTTTCTTCTGCTGCATTGTACTGTTCCGCCAGTAGTTTTTCGGTTTCAGCGACATAGTAGCGGTCTGTTTCCATCTCAACGATCGTCTTCATATTTATGGCGGTACTCACCAACGCTAGACCCCATGGCGATTGCACTAATTATCGCAATTACTGGGATAAACATTGTTTTCTCCGTTCTCCGGTACTCTTACTGTGTATAAACGCGTAAATTATCGAAAGTACAGGTCACGTTGGTATCCGGCACTACCGATACGGTAAATCCCAATTGCTGCACGTCAATGGCGGATATTGCGCTGATGGCGGCCAGCTTGTCATTGATAAACACCATAACTCCCTCGCTGTAACCGATGATGGTGAGCTTGTTTGCTGTACCATTTTTGATGAGAGGTGAAGCTGTCCATGAGAGGAGCTCCACCCAATTGCCGCTGCCTGATTTTTGTTCTGCCATGAACTCACCATCAACGGCGGATACGCTGAACCTTACATTTACAGCCTCATTCGCGCTGGAGACGATCAAGCCGCAGTCGGTCTGGGATGGCCCCTTCTGCATCACATCCACCTCGAAAAGAAATGACGGACCCAAGTTGAAATCTATGGTGCTCTTGACGTAGGGGCGGATGCCTGAGCGGTATTCTGCGAATACCAGGTATTGATTTTCAAACAAGTCTGATTGGAAATAAACAAATTCTCCTTCAGAGGAGTAGGTGACCGGCCACCCGTTATCGTTGGCGTCAAATGTATCCTCAAGCAGTAACCGCCATTGTGATTTTTGTTCTGGTTGGGATGTAGCGATCGCGGTGGTCGGGGCAACTGCGAGCGGTGTGGGATCTACCGCAATTAGTGTGGGTGATGCATCCATTTGAACCACCACGCGCGGTGAGCGGTCGCCAAGGGCTTGCGAGGTTTGGGTGTCGTTTTCTTCCCAGAAACCGTTGCCCATCAGGCCAGCGAGCAGAAGTTCCTGACCATTCACATTCGCGTCGATCTCAACGATATAGATCTTTCTTTCGCGCTTGATGGTGAGTGTCCCGCTGGCAGCCACAGGTTTCTCGTAGCCCTCAAGGTTCACCATGCTGGCGCTGGCATCCTCTCCAAATATATATTCACGCGTCAGTCTAGATCCCTCCAGGTCGATCAAGTATTCTGTCCCGTCTTTCGTGGTGCCCTGGCCCCTGGGGGAGAGGGATAACCGATAGGTCCCCTTAGATTTGCCAGGTGAGAGGATGGCACCCAGGCGGGCATCGCCTTCGCCCAGCGTACCGATGAGAAAATCGCGGATCTTATATTCAAAGTCGATTGCGTCACCGGGGTCGATACTGAGCAGGGCGAGGTGACCGTCTACAGTAATCATGCTGCCGCCACTCGCCAGTGTCCACAGGCGACCGACCTCGTAACCGTCGTTCCAGCCGGTGAGCACCAGGGCGGAAGTGTCAAAGAAAGCCGGTCCTGCCAGTGCCACGGCGCAGGTTGGGGTGAATACGCGGCTGATCTCCCACGGGTAAACGGCGGGTTCTGGCGCGCTTGTGTAGGGATCTACCTGCGGCAAGGGGAATTCCAACCCGCCCTGGTAAACGCCATCCGTGAAAATGATCTCCTTCCCGGAGGTGAAGTAGTCCCACTCCTCGATAATGGCACCGGTTGTGGGTTCAATATACATGGTGAACGCCTGAGGCGCTCCGTCCACGGATAATATAGCTTGTTGGTCGGGGGAGACCCCGCTCATCGTGGGTGCCTGGAAATCATAAAAGGTGCTATGCTGGATCGCACAGAGGTCAGATTTCTTGTTTGGCAGGAGCGCGGTCAGGTCTGTGGGAAAGCGGGCACATGACAGGATCACCAGGGTAGCACAGAGGAACACGATTACGGTGCCTGGAGATGAATTGCCGGTTCTGTACCTCGTCATGAGCACCTCCTACATAACTTTGTAATGCAGCAGTGATGATGAGAACAGTAAATTATATGTATTAGTTTAGCATTAATCCCTTGGAATTTATTTAATTACCTTACACCACATAACCAAGTTTGATAGATCAAATATTCACAATCCGCGTTATCTAGTATTTCGTCGCAATTGTCAAAGTAATGGATATTTATTAACCTGACTACTTCCCACACCAAATATCAAAATCCTAAGCATCCACTGATTATTGGCATAACTATTAAGACTAAAGGGAAGTATTATTGTCACCGGACAACAACATAAATTAGGCTAGAAAAGCACACCGAGAGCTGATAGGGCTGGGCTCATGCCCCCCCAAATCTACTTGCTCAACCCTCTTTGCGTTTCTTACCCAGATTGATCCTATAAGCCGCATATCCCATGATATCCGCCAGGTCGTCGGCGGAGATGTGCCCGGTCTCCAATTCATCCAGGGCTTCGGCGAATACCCGCGCTCACCGGGCCGCCGCGAGCAGCGTTATAATAAACGATGCCGTAGCGCCTGATCTCGACCGTGGCGTTTGGTGAGACCGTAGCGACAATGTTATGGATTTCCAGGAGGATATTGAGCCAATCCTGGGGGAGGTGGCTGAAATGCTTTTCGATCTCACGTATTGGTATCATACCCATAATGCTATCATAACCATCAACATCATTTCAATAGACTAGGCATCCACCGTTCACGCCAAGTTTCCTGATTTCGACGATTTTTATCCCCTTCACCTTGATTCCTGGCGCGTTTTTGGTTACCATGTATTCATAAGCAAATCAGCAGAGGTGGTGTTATTCTGAACCCCTCTTTCGTCCATTATCTGTTGAAAGGAGCACGGAATGAAGTTCAAATACCTGGGGAAGAGTTATAACCGGCCGGACGCAATTAGCAAGGTGACTGGTAAGGCGGTCTACCTGGATGACATTCGCATCCCGGGTATGCTGCACGCGGCTATCCTGCGCCCCGAATACGCGCACGCCGAGATCGTCAGCATTTCCACTAAAGAAGCAGAGAAAATGCCGGGCGTTATCAAAGTGGTGACCGGTAAAGGCTGTAAATACCACTACGGCGATAACATCAAGGACCTGGTTCCGATGGCGGTGGACAAGGTGCGCTACATCGGTGAACCGGTGGCAGCGGTCATCGCGGACACATCGGCAAACGCCGAAGCCGCGCTGGAAAAGATCAAGGTGGAATACAAACCACTTCCGGTGTACATTGACGCCCGCGACGCGATGAAACCAGACGCCGTGCTGATACACAAAGAGAACGGTGAGTACTGGCACCTGCCCACGCTCAAACCCACACCGGGAACCAACATCGCCCATACCTATCACCTCAAGAAGGGCGCTGGCGTGGACGGGTTCAAGGACGCCGAGGTTGTCATCGAGGCCGAATTCAATTACCCGCTTGGTTCCTGCGCCGCTATTGAGCCGCATGGATCGATCGTTTGGTTCAAAGAAGACAAGACGATTGAAGTGTGGTCCTCCTCTATTTGCCCATTCATTATCCGTGAGGACCTGGCCAATTCCTACGGCATCCCGGTGTCGGATGTGCGTGTACGCATCCCGGATATTGGCGGGTGTTTCGGTTACAAGTCAGATATCACTGTTGAGCAGACCGTTGCATGGATAGCCAGCTTTGTGCCCGGTTACCCGGTGAAATGGGTGGCTTCGCGCAAGGAGGATTTCACCTCCACGCTCATCGCACACGGCATCCGCTCGCGCATGAAAATTGGCGCGCGCAAGGACGGTAAACTCGTCGCCATCCAGAACGAGGTACTTCATACCGGCGGTGCTTACGCCGATACCGCGGTGAACATCACCATCGCGGCAACGCACAACTCTGCAGGACCGTACGAATTCGAGCACTGCGACCTGATCGGTTATACGGTTTACACCAATACACCGGCGGTCGGCGCTTACCGCGGCTACGGGCACCAGGAAGCCCAGGTGGCGACGGAGCGCATGATGGACCTGCTGGCGCGCAAGTTAAACATGGATCCCATCAAGCTGCGCGAAATGAACTACCTGGTCGAGGGAAAGGTGAACGCGCTAGGCGAGAAAATGTGGAAATCCCACGGCGACATCATGAAATGCTCCGATATCGTCAAGGAAAAGGTGTTTTCCAAGGACAAATCCGTGGAGGACGATAATTACTATTACGGGCGCGGTTTCGCGGCGGCGATGAAAAGCCCCAAGGGAGCACCGTTCTCCACCAAGGGCTGCTACATGAAAATGAACATCGACGGGTCCATCAGCGTGAGCATGGGCGGCGCCGAAGTGGGGCAGGGACTGCGCACGGTGATCCAGCAGGTGGCGGCCGAGGCGCTCAAGATCGCCCCGGAACGCATTAGGGTGTACACCGAAATCGATACGCAGTACTCGCCTTATGAATGGCAGACGATCGGTTCAATGTTCACCACCCAGGGCGGGCGTGCTATCATCCGCGCTGCGGATAAGCTGATCGCGGTGCTCAAGAACACCGCCGCCCAGGTGCTCAGGACGGACGTGGATTACCTGGAATACGACGGCGATTACGTCTACCTGCGCAACGATCCTGATATCCGGGTATCGGTGACGGAGATCAACCGCGGCTATATCACCTCTGACGGCATCACCATTGGTGAGATGGCGCACGCGGTTTCAGACGCACGCCTGCCGCGCTATGCAAACCCGGATGAGAACGGACAGGGAAGCTTGGGCGTAAACTATACTTTTGGCGCTACTGCTGCCGAGATCCGGATCGAGAAGAAGACCGGCAAGATCCTGGTGGACAACTTCACATCTGTCTTTGATGTAGGTCAGGTTATCAACCCCAAGCAGATTCGCGGTTCCGTGATGGGCGGGGTGACGATGGCGGTCGGTGCCGCGCTCTATGAGAAACTGGAGTTCAGCGAGGACGGCAATATCAACAACCCGCAGCTCTTCAAATATCACATTCCCACGTACAAAGAAGCCATTCCGATGGATATCGAATTCATCGAAACGCCTGACGCAGTGGGTCCGTTCGGGGCGCGCGGCATAGGCGAACATTCGGTCATCGGCCCGGCGCCGGCGATCATGAACGCGATACGCGACGCGGTTGGCATCGACTTTTATGAAATTCCCATCACACCCGCTGTGATGAAGAAGGCCCTGGAAGCCAGGCAGGAGAAGAAATAATGGCAGAGAAAATCACTTTTACGATTAACGGTAAACTGACCACGGTTGAGGTGGATCCTGAAATGCTGGTCATCGATGTGATCCGCGACGTACTGAACCTCACCGGGACCAAGCGGGGCTGCGATACCTCTGTCTGTGGTACATGCACCATTGTGGTCAACGGAAAGGCCACCAAGAGCTGCAACATGCCGGTTTCAAAAATCGCCGGCGCGGAAGTGCTGACTGTGGAAGGGCTGGCGAAAGGCACCGAACTGCATCCCATCCAGAAAGCCATCTCGGAATCAGGTGCCATCCAATGCGGCTTTTGTACACCCGGCATCGTGATGGAACTGTACGGGCTGCTCGAGGAAAAACCGGACGCAGCGGAGAACGAAATTGAGAACGCGCTCAACAAGCATTTGTGTCGCTGTACCGGTTATGAACCGATCCGTGACGGTGCGCTGATGGCGCAGAAGCTGATCCAGGAACGCAAGTAATTGTAAGGATTGATGAGCAGAGACCCTTCCAACGAAGGGTCTCTTTGTTCGACCATCGATACTTTTCCAATCAAGATTGCATATTTAATGTGCGAAACTGATATCAGGGAAAAAATTTCCTGTAGTATTCTATTTGTTATCTGTCTATAATGATTTAAGGAAGTTGTTTGAAAAGGAGGAAGAATGAAATCTGTTTTTAATATCATTTCCATCCTTTTGTTATTTTCCATCACTGGCTGCAGCATGGAAGGCACCCATGAATCGACCCCAGTTCCGGCTATGACATACGCACCCGCCTCAACGCCATTGGTTGAGGAGGTCGTAACAAGTGAACCGGTTTCCCTATCCATCACGCTTGATGATCCGGTTACCTTAAACGGTATATCACTTGATGGTGGTGGAGATGTGGACACCATTCCTGTTGAAATTGATGGTGTAGCGTCTCGTCAAAGCGGAAGTGGATTGGCAATAAAATCCATAGACGGAAATACTGTGCCGGATTCCTACCTTCAGTTTAACCTGGATTATGAAAAAATCTTCAAAGGTTTACCCGTTGGACGGGTGCGTTTAGAAGTTGATTACCTGGATGCGGGAACGGATTCATTTTCCCTCCAGTACGACGCCAAACCGACCGCGGGGTCTGACGGCGCATTTTCCGGCGGCGGTTCGGTGGTAAAAACCGGCAGCGGGGAATTCAAAACTGCGGCCTTTAACCTGTGCGATGTGTACTTTGCCAACCGCGTTAACGGTGGTGACTTCAGGATAAGCGATGACAATAATGGGGTAGAAACCATCAGCGAGGTACGTGTTTTCGGGATTGAATCGAATATTGTCACAATAAATGTAGACGATTTTGGCGCCAGTCCAATGGATGACCTGCCTGACAGTGAAGCCATCCAGGCGGCGTTGGATTCGACCTGCAGTGGGGACACCGTCGTCTTCAGCTCGGGGGTTAATACCAGTGGATACCAGGGATATAGGATCGACAAAACCCTGTTCCTCACCGGAATGTCAACCAAGCATGACCTCACGTTCACTTCATCCAACCCGGAGGATCACGCGCTGTTACGGGCGACCAGTGATTTGAAAGGATATGTTGTGCGCTTGTTCGCCCGTACTCGATTCACCAATACCCAGAATTTATCTGATATTGATTTCGGTTATATTGATATCCACGGCGGTCGGGATGTACGCATTTGCATGGGACCGGATGGGGTCGGTAATGGAGAGGGAGACAATTGGGGGTCATGGCTGCCTGAATGTACTATGTTCGATGATCCATGGTGCTCTCCTGGGAACCTGGGATTTGACGGGTTTGCCGGCAACGTGGTTGTACATGACCTTATAGATCAGCAGGGAGAATGCGGATCGAGCCTGGCTTTCACCGGCGGTAATGGAACCATCGAGAATGTAACCATTGATACTGTTGGTGATCACGTGCACGCGAGTGGTTGCGTTAATACAGACGATGATGGAGATTACGGCGGCTGGTCAGATGGGATAACCATGGTCGGCTCGGGGCATAAAGTCATCAACAACACGATTATCAATCCATCTGATATTGGGATCGTCCACTTTGGTGGACAGGACGTGGTCATTGCCAACAACACTGTCAGGATAACAGCTGGGAATTACGGTGCTTTCGGTGCCATTGCCCTTCACCCCTGGGACACAGCGGATACCTCAGGAGTTCAGGTTACCGGAAATACTATCATTAGTGAAGGTGATTCAAAATGTGGTGGGCTGCACACGGGGATTAATATTGGTCCTCATATGTGGGGTGGAGCCTGTATCCGGAATCCGATGCCGGGAACATACGGAAACCCGGTTTGCTCTTCTGAACCGGATCCGGCAGAGGTTGTCCCATGTTCCGGCGAAACCTGCCAGGTCTGGTTGGTGCTGCCGGAGGGAAAGACGTTTACCCTAAAAGATAACAGCGTATCTGGCGCGCATATCAATTACCTCATCGAAGGTTTTCTCGTTGAGGGACACTTCATTGATGAAAACAACATCAGCCTGGAACCGCGCCAATCCGACTGGGATGCCGCGCGTTTTGGCTGCGAAGGTATCGTGTGGGGACCAACGGACAAAGTGGCTCATCACCCGTCACTACCCGGATACACAGACATCAGGATTCATTGCGAGCGTTGAAGATTGAGTTGGTTCGGGGCTTTATTGGTAACGTAAACAGTCGTTAACCATACCTGCCGGTCACGTAATCGGAGGTGCGCTTGTCTTTGGGCACCTGGAAGAGTTCGATGCCCTTGCCGTATTCGATCAACTCGCCCATGAGGAAGAAAGCGGCGTAATCAGCCACGCGCGCGGCCTGCTGCACGTTGTGCGGGGCGATGATGATGGTGTATTCTTTCTTCAATTCGCGCAGCATGTCTTCGATATAGGACGTTACAATCGGGTCCAGCGCGGAAGTGGGTTCATCCAGCAGGATGACCTCGGGTTCGAGCGCGAGCACGCGCGCCAGGCAGACGCGCTGCTGCTGCCCGCCGGAAAGGCTGTAGGCCGAATCCTTCAAGCGGTCGTGAACTTCATCCCAGAGATAAGCCTTTTTTAACGATTGCTCCACCAGGTGAGCGAGCTTCTCGTGATCGTGTTCACCTGCCATCTCCAGCCCGTAAGCTACGTTGTCGAAGATCGAGAGCGGAAGCGGAACCGGGCGTGAAAACACCATGCCGATCTTGCGGCGCAGTTCGATGACATCTGTGTCTGGGTCGAGGATATTCCGGTCGTGAAAAAGCACCTCTCCCTTCATTTCCTTGAGGTCTGCCAGGTCATTCAGCCGGTTCAAGGTGCGCAGGAAGGTGGATTTACCGCCGCCGGAAGGGCCGAAGAGGACGGTGATTGCCCTGGATTCGATTTCAACGGAGACATTCCTCAGGCTCTCGTTGTCGTCCGAATATTTTACAGACAGATTTCTGATCAGTAGCTCTTTCATCGGGTCACCATTGACGTTTCGCCCGCGCACGCGATCGGATGAGGGTGGCGATGAGGTTCATCCCCAGCACGAAGACCAGCAGTACCAGCACGGTGCCGTACTGGATCTGGACGGGCATTCCCGGGATCTGGGTGGAGATGACGTAAATGTGGTAGGGCAGCGCCATGGTGGCGTCGAGTGGTGATTGCGGCAGCTGCGGCAGGAAGAATGTAGCGCCGGTGAAGAGGATGGGCGCGGTCTCGCCGGCGGCGCGTTCAAGGCCGAGGATGATGCCGGTGATGATGCCAGGCAGCGCCTGCGGCAGGGTGATGCGCCGCACGGTCTGCCAGCGGGTGGCGCCGAGCGAGGTGGACACCACGCGGAACGAGTTGGGAACACTGCGCAAGGCTTCTTCAGTGGTGCTGATGATGACCGGCAGGGTCATGATGGAAAGCGTCAGCGAGGCAGCGAGGATGCTGGTGCCCAATCTTCAGGAATAACACAAATAGACCCAACCCGAACAAGCCGTAAACCACCGAGGGAATGCCAGCCAGGTTGATGATGGCGATGCGGATGATGCGCGTCAGGCGGGTTTCCTGCGCGTACTCCGCCAGGTAGATGCCTGCCATGACCCCGATGGGAACAGAGAAGATGGCCGTTCCGAGCGTGAGATAAAGCGTGCCGACGATGGCGGGCAGGATGCCGCCTTCACGCATGCCGTTGGATGGGGCAGCCGTGAGGAATTCCCAGCTGATGGCTGGCGCGCCTTTAGCGACGATGTAAACGACCAGCCCGATAATGGGGATGACCGTGAGGAGGGTGACCAGCCGCAGCAGGTTGAAACCAACCGTCTGGGTGACCTTCGCGCGGTTGAGTCCGGTGGCTTTCATCAGGAGAGCAGCCTCTCCGAGCGCTGGCGCTGACCTGGTGCTCACCAGGCTGGCGGTGATGTTGATGATGAGGGAAAGCAGAAACAGGGTGATGCCGATGAAGAACAACACGTGATAATGCTGGCTGCCGGAGGCGACTTCGCCCATTTCTGAAGCGATGGTCGCGGTCATTGTGCGCACCGGTCTGAAAAGTGAATTGAGTTGAAGCGGCATCACCGGCGCGTTGCCGGTGACCATCATCACCGCCATGGTCTCACCCAGCGAGCGGCCGATGCCCAGCATCACGGCGGTGAGCACACCGGTCTTCGCCGCGGGCAGGGTCACATCCCAGATGGTCTGCCACTGGGTGGCGCCCAGCGCGAGGGAAGCCTGGCGGTAGGAATTGGGCACGCTGTTCAGCGCGTCTTCACGCCACAGAGACAATGGTGGGGATGGAAATCAACGCCAGCAAGATGGCACCGGTGAACGCGGTCAACCCGGTGGGAATATCCAGAAATCTGCGGATGAATGGAGCGAAAACGAGGATGCCGATAAAGCCGAGGACCACGGAGGGAATTCCTGCCAGGATCTCGATGATCGGTTTGAGAATATCCCGCAGCCAGGGCGGCGCGACCTCGGAAAGGAAAACGGCCGTGCCGATACCGAACGGCAGAGCGATGACGGTCGAGGCAATGGTGACGAGCAGGCTGCCGAGGATGAGCGGCAGGATGCCGAAATATCCCTCGATCGGGTACCAGCGCGAACTCAGGAGTTCTTTTAGTGATGTGCTGGATAATGCCGGCAGCCCTTCGCGCAGCAGGAAGAACAGGATGAGGATCACAAAAAGGATGCTCGAATACCCCGTGATGCGTATCACGCTGTTGATGACAAAGTCGCCTTTTCTCTCTCTCTGCTTCATTGCTTTTCTTTCATTCCGCTATGACCGGGATAAAACCGAGTTCCCTGACGATATCCTGGGCTTCATCAGTCATGATCCATTCCAGGTAAGTTTTTACATTTCCATGGGGTTCATCCAGGGTGTACATATAAAGGTTCCTTGAAATGAGGTAGGTATTGTTATTGACTGTCTCAGAGAGGGGAGGATGAAGAGGTCGGGGTTTTCAAGAGATGACACTCCCACCAGCTTGACATCCGGGGTCACGTAACCCAGGCTGTCGTAACCAATGGCGTTGGGGTTATCCTTCACCTCGGCGATGATGCCCTCCGAGGATGGAAGAAGCAGGGTGTCAGCTGAGAATATGGATTCGTCATCCGGGTCACCCATGCGAACGACAGATTCAAGGAAATAGACATGCGTGCCCGAGTTGGTCTCGCGCGAGAGGCGCACGATCTCGCGGTCTTCCCCGCCTAACTCGCTCCAATTGTTGATCTCGCCGCGGTAGATGAGCGACAGCTGCTGCAGGGTGAGGTTGTCAACGGGGTTCTCGGGGTTGACGATGATGGCGATGGCATCCCTGGCGATGACGAATTCCCTGGGGTCATAACCCGCTTCACGGGCGGCGTCGAGTTCCTCCTGCTTGATCTGGCGGGAGGCGTTGGCAATATCCACCGTGCCGCTGATGAGCGCGGTCAGGCCGGTGCCTGATCCTCCGCCGGTGACGGAGATCCTGACCTGGGGGTTCACCAGTTGATAGCGCTCAGCCCAGGCGAGAGCGAGGTTCACGATGGTGTCTGAGCCCTTGTTCTCAATATAATCTGTGGAATCCCTGGGAAGAGGACCCGGTTTTCGTCTCCCTTGCACCCGGTTAACAGGAAGAATAAGAGCATGATGAGGATGGATAAGCGCTTCATCGATAAATCCAATTCTACCCCAAGAGATAGGAATCAGGAAATGCGCTGATGTTTTTAAAATTTTTACGGTCTGAAAAGTGAATGAGGTATAATCAGGCGGCTGATATAACAGGAAGGTGAAATATGGATTTTGGGACAGTACACCAGGTGGATATTGACGAGCAGATGCGCTCGGCGTACCTTGATTACGCGATGAGCGTGATCATTTCACGCGCCCTGCCGGACGCCCGCGACGGGTTAAAACCGGTGCACCGGCGCATTCTTTACGCCATGGCAGATATGGGCATTCGCGCGAACACCGCCTACAAGAAATCTGCCCGTATCGTTGGTGAAGTGCTCGGCAAGTATCACCCGCACGGTGACTCGGCGGTTTACGAAGCGATGGCCCGCATGGCGCAGGATTTCTCCATGCGCTACCTGCTGGTCGACGGCCAGGGCAACTTCGGTTCGATCGACGGTGACCCCCCGGCGGCGATGCGCTACACCGAAGCCCGGTTGCACGCCAATGCCGAGGAAATGCTGGCGGATATCGATAAGGACACGGTTGATTTTAGCGATAATTTTGACGGCTCTCTGAAAGAACCTGTTGTACTCCCATCCCGCCTGCCGAACCTGATGCTCAACGGTTCAAGCGGTATCGCGGTGGGCATGGCAACCAGCATCCCGCCGCACAATCTGCGCGAACTCACCGGGGCGGTTGAGTACCTGATAGACCATTATGAGACGATCGACGAAGTATCAATTGAAGAACTGATGCACTTTGTGCAGGGACCGGATTTCCCGACCGGGGGGATCATCGTGGGGCGCGACAGTATTCAGCAGGCCTACAGCACCGGCCGCGGCAAACTGGTGGTGCGCGGTCAGGCGCACATCGAGGAGATGAAGGGGAACCGCTTCCAGATCATCATCACCGAGATCCCCTACCAGGTGAACAAGACCAGCCTCATCGAACGTATCGCCGAACTGGCACGCGGGGGAAGGTTGGATTCCATCTCCGATATGCGCGATGAATCGGATAGGCGCGGGATGAGCATTGTGCTGGAACTGCGGCGCGGCGCCAACCCCAAACAGGTACTGAACCAGCTGTACAAATACACGCCGCTGCAATCCACCTTTTCTGTGCACCTGCTGGCGCTGGTGAACGGTGAACCGCGCCTGCTCTCGCTGAAGCGCGCGCTTCAGATCTACATTGAACACCGGCAGGAGATCATTACCCGGCGTTCGAAATTCGAACTCGAAAAAGCCAGGAACCGGGCGCACATCCTTGATGGGTTGCTGATCGCGCTTGCCAACCTGGATGATGTGATTAAAACCATCCGTGAATCGAAAGACGCCGAGGTGGCTAAAGAACGCCTGATGACACGCTTCAAGCTGTCAGAGATACAGGCTCAGGCGATCCTGGATATGCAGTTAAGGCGGCTTTCGGCGCTTGAGCGGCAGAAGATCGAAGATGAGCACCGTACCATACTGGCGCGCATTGACTTTTTGCAGGATCTGCTTGACCATCCCTTAAAGATCCTGGGTTTGATCAAGGATGACCTGGCAACGATCACCGAGAAATTCGGTGATGAAAGGCGCACCAAGATCATTGCTGAGACCCACGAGGAACTGAAGGAGGAGGATCTGATCACGGATGAATCCGTGCTCATCACCTTCACGCGCAAGGGTTATATCAAGCGGGTTGCCGCCAGCCTCTACCGGTCACAGGGCAGGGGCGGGCGCGGGGTATCCGGGCAGACCGTCCGCGAAGAGGATGTGATCGAGTTCCTCATTCCGGCGCGTACGCTGTACACCATCCTATTCTTCTCCGACCGGGGAAAGGTGTACTCTGAAAAGGTGTACCAGATCCCGGATGCCAACCGCACCGACCGCGGCATCCCGATCGTGAACGTTCTCTCGCTTGACAGCGGCGAGCACATCACCGCCGCCGTATCGGTCCCTGACTTTAAGGAGGGTTCCTTCTTTACCATGGCGACAGTTGCCGGCAGGGTGAAGCGCGTGGCGCTCGCGGAATTTGCCAGCGTCAGACCCTCCGGGTTGATCGCCATTTCGCTGGATGAGGGTGACGAACTGGGATGGGTGCGCCTTACAAGCGGGAAGGATGATATTATCATGGTCACCCGCGGCGGGCAGGCGCTGCGCTTCTCTGAAACAGTGATCCGCAACATGGGAAGACCGGCAGCGGGCGTGACCGGCATCAAGTTACGCGCAAGGTGACAGGTTGACCTCCATGGATGTGATCGAGCCGGGTGGTCAACTGTTGATCGTGACGGAGCACGGGTTCGGTAAACGCTCCGACCTTGATGGATACCCGGTAAAGGGACGGGCGACCGGCGGTGTGGCAACCATCGATCAGAAGCACCTCGACAAGGTCGGGCACATTGCTTCCGCCCGCGTGGTACAGGAGGACGACGAAATTACGCTGGTTTCGAGCGGCGGCGTGATGCTGCGCTTGAAGGTGAAGGATATTTCTTCAAGCGGGCGTGCAACACGCGGCTTCCGGCTGATGGATCTTGGCGGGGAAGACCATGTGGCTTCGCTGGCGCGCATCAATACGAAGGCAATCTTAATAGAAGAGGATACTGCTCCGGTAAAGGAATAAACAGAAAAATCCCGGTTGATGTGCCGGGATTTTATTATTGTCAGACACAATGGGTTTTAGATGGGCGGCATGACCTTCTGGAATACGATCAACAGGAAGATGCCGATGATAACGACCATGAGGAAGAACACCAGCGCGATAATGAAACGCTGGAAGGCCGTCATGCCCAGGAAGGGGGGGCGTTCAATCGTGTACCTGCCATCCCTTACTCTTTCATCCTCGAGCAGTTCTTCTTCGTAGGCCGTGTTAACTGAATTGCGCAGATCATCAAGCATGTGAACCTCCCGGATCGCTGGTTTCAGCCGGGCGCAGGTGTACATCTCCTACCATAATGCTTGTTTTATACCCTTCAGCATCAGAGAGTACCAGCTGCCCTGAATCATCGATCCCTTCTATTTTACCAATGATTGCCGGTTTTTCCGAGCCTTCGATCCTCACCCACTGCCCTTTGAAGGCAAGGTGTTCCTGCCAGTGCTGCATGAATTCGGGTGAACCGAGCCTGCCGCGCCAGAATGCGAGGGAGCGCAGCACACCTTTGAGAACCGCGTAGCGGTCAACCGGGTGCCCAGCGGCGTTCTCCAGGCAGGTCGCGGGGAAACTCTGGTCGGCAGGCGGCGGTATTGACCCCGCGTTGACATTGATGCCGATCCCCAATACCACACCCTGCAGCAGGGATTCGCGCCAGGCGGCTTCGACCAGGATGCCGCAGAATTTTTTTCCGTCTATCAGCACATCATTCGGCCATTTGATGGCAGCGGGGATGTTCAGCAGCCGGTTCACGGCATCCTGCACGGCGATGCCGCACAGGGGAGAGTAAAGCGGGAGATGCGTTAACTCCAGCGCAGACGGGCGCAGGATGAGGCTGAACGCCAGCGACGAACCGGGCAGGGTGACCCAGCGGCGGTCAAACCGCCCGCGCCCGCTGGTCTGTTCATCGGCGATGACCAGCGAGAAATCCGGCGCGCCTGATTCCGCCCACGAAAGCGCTTCCGTGTTGGTGGATGCGATGGCATCAAAATAGCGCCAATCGGATACACCGCTGCCTTCAAGCGCGTTCTTCAAGCCAATGTTCATGATGAGGCAATTCTACTTTAAAACAATAAAAGCGGTTTGCACCGCTCTTACTGTTTATCAAAGGACTTGTACCCGAATGGCTTACTTGGCGTTGATCTTGATGGTCTTGGGTTTGGCTTCTTCAGCTTTGGGCAGGTGGATGGTGAGGACACCGTCCTTCATGCCCGCGCTGATCTTCTCGCTCACAACGGGGTCATTGATCTCGATCGAGCGGCTGAACTTCCCCGCCGGCATTTCTGAGAACAGGTATTGCGCGTTCTCTTCGCGGATGTCGCGGTACTCGCCGTCGATGGAGAGGACGCCGTTGCTGAACTGGATGTTGATCTCGTCCGTGGAAAGACCCGGCAGCAGGGCGGTGAGGGTGTAGTCATTTTCGGTCACTTTCATTTCCATCGGGAAAGTGAGCACGCGCTCTGAATTGAAGGAATTCTCAAGCATTTTTCTCATCATCCTGCGGCGTGTTTCTGCCATCATTTCAGGTGTTCTAACGTATAGTGTCATTTTTTTCCTCCGTATATTTATTGATCATATGAAGTCATTTTATGCCCCGTTTATAAGAGGAGGATAAGCACTGTATTAAAAGGATGTTAATAATTATCGATTTGAAGAACCACTAATCAGGCTGTGGTATGATTCCGGCCAGGATAAATGATGGAAGATAAAATCACGATCATTGAAGGACCGCCGCCGGTCTTTGAAAAGATAGACGACGGCTGGGCGCTGGGGCTGAACGAAAGCCCGGCCTATTACAGCATGGCGCTGACCCGGCTGCGCACGTTCAACGGTCCGGCGCTGGTGGAGCGCTGCCACCGCATGTGGAACCAGAACGAGCCGATCTTTTTGCATTACCGCAACGAGATGGGGCTTGAGGAGCAGGTGCCCATCCTGGCGGCGCGGGCGAGCGAAGTGGATGAAGGCCAGGTGCTGTTCCTCTGGATCCGCTACCCCTCGGACGGGGACGAAGAAGATTGATGGATCTGTGTTATTTAGAAACAATACCCGGGATAGCACCCGGGTATTTTGTTTAAAAAGTAAGAAACATCTGGGTGAGGGGGGCACCCAAATGTTTCTTATGCTTAATATACACTAAACCCAAATTGATTGCAAGGGGTAAAATAAGATAGCAATCTTAAAAAAGCAGTGCCCCGGGAGGGACTCGAACTCTCAACCTAAGCGTTAGGAGTGCTTTGCTCTGTCCTATTGAGCTACCGGGGCAACAAAGTGATTATATCATTTCAAAATCCGCGCTTCAAGGGTAAAAATTGGAACATGCGATGACGAAAAATCAAGATGAACATGTGAAAGTTGAGCTGGACATTATCGATTTCACCTTCGGCGGGGACGCTTTCGGCCGCCTGGAGGATGGCAAGCCGGTTTTTGTCCCGTTCGCCATGCCGGGTGACCGGGTGAGGGTGCGCGTGCCGGTGGAGCGGAAGGATTACTGCTTCGGCCAGCTGGAAGAGATCCTCACCCCTTCACCCCGGCGCATCACCCCGAAATGCCCGCATTTCGCTGATTGCGGCGGCTGCCATTACCAGCACCTTTCCTATGACCACCAGCTGGAAGTGAAGCAGAAGATTGTGGCGGACCAGCTGCGGCGCATCGGCAAGATCACAGCGCCGCCTGTTAATGAGATCATCCCCTCGCCCGATGAATGGAACTACCGCACCAGCATGCAGTTTCACCTGTCAGAAAACGGCAAGCCCGGGTTCAGGGTGAGCGGCGGCGCGGAGGTGGTGGAGATCAGTGAATGCCATCTGCCCGTCCCCGAAATCAACGCGTTATGGCCGCTGCTGGACATCGACCCGGCCACCGGCGTCAGGCGCGTGCTGCTGCGCGCCGGCTCAGACGGCGAGCTGCTGGCGGGACTGGAAAGCGAAGGCGAGCTGCCGCCCGAGTTCAGCGTCGATTTTCCGCTGTCGGTGCACTTCCTGGGTAAAGCGGGCGATTACCTGATGGCGGGTGACGCGCACAACGTGATGAGCGTGAACGGGGTGGACTTTATCGGTCTCGCCGCGTTCATTCTTCCAGGTGAACCTGGCGCAGGCGGGCAGGATGGTGGATCATATTCTCGCGAATGTCAGCATCAACGACCAAGACACAGTGCTTGACCTGTACAGCGGGGTCGGGTTGTTCTCAGCCTTTCTCGCGCCCAGGGTGAAGGAACTGGTTGCGGTTGAATCCTCAGAGAGCGCTTGCAACGATTTCGCTATCAACCTGGACGCATATGACAATGTCTCGCTCTACATTGGTACCGCGGAGCAGATCCTGCCCGGGCTGGAGGTAAAGCCGGACCTGGTCATCGTTGATCCGCCGCGTGCCGGTCTGGCAAAAGGCGTGGTGGAATATTTGATAAAAAGCTCCGCCAGGGAGCTGGTGTACGTATCCTGCGACCCGGCGACGCTGGCGCGAGATTGTAAACGCCTGGTCGAAGGCGGATTCACGATCCGGTCGATCCAGCCATTTGACCTCTTCCCGCAGACCTACCATGTGGAGAGCATCGTGATTCTGGATAAGACAATTAAATAATGAATAACATACTGTATTCACCAGACCTTATTTCGAGTCCGTTTTGTCTTGCTTTAAGGAGAAAATTCATGAAAGCCATCATTATTTCCGAATTTGGCGGACCGGAAGTGTTGAAAATGCAGGAGATGGATACTCCGGTCATAAGTGAAAATCAGGTCCTGATCAGGGTGATTGCCACCAGTGTGAATTTTGCAGACATTCAAACCAGGCGGGGGCTTTATCACGCAGGTGGAAAACCACCGCTTGTCCCGGGGCTGGATGTGGCAGGCGTCATTGAAAAGGTTGGCGCAGCTGTCACGAAATTCGCAGTCGGCCAGCGCGTGATCGCGTTTCCAAAGAACGGGAGTTACGCGGAATTCGTCGCCGTGGATGAAGATCTGGCTCTATATTTTGCCTGATAACGTTGATTTTATTACCGCGGCTGCCAGCCCTGTAGTTGCTGTTACGGCTTATAAATTGCTGGCAGATGTTGGCAGGCTGCAGCCTGGCGAGTCTGTATTAATTCACGCGGCATCCGGAGGCGTTGGCACGACCGCGATTCAGTTGGCGAAAATTCTGGGCGCGGGGTTGGTCATCGGCACAGTGGGAAGCGCGGGCAAGAAATCCGCCGCGCTGGAAGCCGGTGCTGACCACGTCCTACTGCTTGATGAGGATTTTGCCGTCGAAGTGAACCGGATCACCGACGGCAGGGGGGTGGATTTGATTTTGGATTCCATCGCCGGCACGGTGACAAAAAGGAGCCTTTCATGCCTGGCGATGTACGGCAGGCTGGTCATCTTCGGCAGCGCCAGCGGAGAGGCCGGGCAGATTGAGACCACAGAACTGCACGCCAGCTGCCGGTCAGTGTTGGGTTTCAGCCTGGGTACCACGCGCAACCATCGCCCCGAGCTTTTAACGGAAGCAGCAGAAAAAGTACTGACCTATTTATCAGACGGGTCATTGAAAATCAAGGTTGGAAGCACATTCAATCTGGCGCAAGCAGCGCAAGCTCATGCGCTGATGGAAAGCCGTCAGCAAACAGGCAAGATCGTGTTACTGGTCAATCAATAGATTGGTTGAGTGTTCGGTTGATTTCCTTGAATTGAATCAGACGAGGGCATTTGCCCGCAGCTTACAGCGACAATTTCTGTAAATTTTTCCTCACCCCAAACCCCTCTCCATCCGCATCACAGGATGGAGAGGGGCAGGGGAGAGGACGGAGTTTATGGTTGGATTATTTGCTCAAGATCTAATACTAAAACTAAAACCCCGAAACTTGCCACAGGGCAGATTCACTCGCATGAAAATTGCAACTGAAATATATTATCAGTCGCTGTAATTTCGACGATCCTGCGAGTGTTTTATAAGCCTGGAGGAAAAATGAAAAGAGCATATCGGTTCACGATAACTGCAATATCTGGTCATTGTGCTGCTCTCATCCTGTAACCTGCCGTTTATTGGCGGGAACGATGTGGACGAAAATATCCCGCCGAACCTGACCCTGACAGCGTTGTTCGATACCAGCATGAACATCCCGCCCACGGTGACTCCGGGGATGCCAACGGCAGAAGCAGTCAACCCGCCTACCATGACCGCGGCGTCAATCCCCACCCTGTGGCCCAGCTTTACGCCGACGACGAATCCCATCCCCACCAATACCAGCGTACCGCCAACACCCGAAATACGGCAGCGCGGCGGTACCCTGATGAAGGCCGGGTACCTTTCGACCGCACCGGTGATCGACGGCACTTACGCGGAGTGGGTGGATAAAACAAATAAGTACGCCATCCCGCACCTGGTGTGGCTGCCCGCCAACTGGAAGAACATGGCAGACCTGGAAGGCGCGTTCGCCGCTGGCTGGGATGATAAATACCTATATATTTCCGTCAAGGTCACCGATGACATTTTTGTGCAGAACCTCAGCGGAGAGATGATGTACCTGGGGGATTCGGTGGAGGTGCTGATCGACGCGAACCTGGATGGTGATTTCTTTGTGACCAGCCTGAACAACGATGACTTCCAGTTCGGCATTTCACCCGGAAACCCGGACAAGGACATCGATGAAGAGGTCTACCTGTGGTACCCCGTCAGCCTCAAGGGCAGCAAATCGCAGGTGCTCGTGGCATCGCTGTTCGAAACCAGCCCCATCTACCGTGTGGAGGTTGGCATTCCCTGGTCGCTGCTGGGGGTCAGCCCCTACAACGGCCTGCACCTGGGCTTTCGCGGTTTCGGTGAACGATAATGACAGCCCGGGCAAGAATATCCAGGAGACGATGATCTCCACCGCGCAATACCGCAATTTTCTCGATCCAACAACCTGGGGTGAGATCGTGCTGTTCAAGTAACCTATTCGTGAAATTTTGTGGATAAAAATCAGGCTGCCTTCGGGCAGCCTTTTGTTAGAAGAGTATCGAGGCGAGCTCCGCGCGGTATTTCCGTGTCATCTCGGCTTCGGGGTCCAGCAGTTCAAGCAGCGCCAGCAGGATATTCCTGGCACGGTCTTTGCGGTAGCGTTTATCCTGGCGCAGCACATCCAAAAGGCCATCAATGCCTGCCATGGTGTTGCCGCGTGCGACCAGGCGGATGGAATTCACGAAGATAGCATCGAGGTCAGTATCCGTTGGAAGCGCGTCATTGTTGAGGTCTTCCATCGCTTTCATCAATGGGACGAGCTTTTCAGCCGCGTTGTATTCAGGGCTGGGAGGAAAATCGCGGAAAAGTGTGCGGGTAAGGTCAGGTTGACCCTGCAGCAAACTTATTTTCATCAGGCCGAGTGTGCTGGAGGCGTGATTCCCATCCAGGTCTAGCGACTGCAGAAAAGCTTCCCTGGCTTCCTTGAGTTCCCCCATGCTTAACAGGCTGTTGCCTTTCTGCGCCAGCAGGTCAGAAGGGCTGGGGGGCAGGATCCTGCTGATGAAATCCCGGATCATCTGTTCGGGAATTAAACCGGTGAAATCGGATACTTTGCGACCCTGGCTGAATGCCATGACGGTGGGAATGGATCGCACGCTGAAGCGTAGCGAAAGGTTCGGATTGGCATCCACGTCCACCTTGGCCAGCCTGAATTCTCCCTGTGACTGTTCCGCCATCCGCTCAAGGATGGGTGTGATAACGCGGCAGGGTTTGCACCAATCCGCCCAGAAATCAACGACGACTGGCGTGTTCTGTGAATACGCGATCACGTCGTACTCAAAACTGGCGTCTGTGACGGAAATGATATGTTCAGAAGGCATTTATGCTCCTGCATCCAACTGTATTGTCATTCGCCATCTCCTCCACCATCAGTGGGTGGGGCGGAAGGATATTCGATCTTCAGGATTTCCCCGTGAAGGTCAAGGATGACGCGAAAACCCATCATGCCCAGGTAGGCACGGGTTTCCTCGGGGATGCCGTGTTCCAGCATCAATTCGTAATGTTTATCAAGGTTTTTTAGTGAGGATTCCAGGATGGCGTGGGTGAACAGGTCATCCTGGCCCATCATTGTGGCAGCCTGGTCAGCAATCACATCCTCGTTACCCTCGATTTGTTTACCAAATGTTTTAAGTATCTCGAGGTCTATGGGTCGGGAGGGCACGTGTCGCAGGAACCCGTCATCATTAATAACATAGCAGGGTTCCTCTCCGACGGTCGCGGTTCCGACCAGGTTATCGAATTCATCACTTACCAGACCCTTGAATATTGGTACGTATGCCATAGCTTATTCTCCACCCTTATTATAAAGCATACATAATAGCGAATGTTCTGCGAATGGGCAACTGTGCGATCGGGTAATTTAGAGGACGATCTCCACCGCTGTTCCGCCCACCTTGCTCGCCAGTTGTTCCTCGTAGGGTACGGCGGGCAGGGTCCAGCGGTAGAGCCATTTGGCGGTTTCAGAGAGCAGATTGATGCAACCGTGGCTGCGGGGGCGGCCAAAATCATTGTGCCAGTATGTGCCGTGGAAAGCGACGCCTTCCTCAGTGAAGTAACAGACCCACGGTACACCCGGCAGATCGTATCCCCAGGATGAAGCCAGGCTGCCGTTGACCATATGGCGGGAAGGTCGTTTGTAATCGGTGCGGAATTTCCCGGTGGGGGTGAGGTAGCCATTGTAGTACGCGGTTCCACCGGAGCAGCGCATCATTTGCACGGGTGTATCACCCTCGTATGCCAGCACGATCTGATCCTTCAGGTGCACTTCGAGCCGCTTTTCCTGAGGGGGTACAAGGGGTGAGATCGGTTCGACTTCCTGCGGCGGGATGATGCGCATGTGGGCAGGATTCACATAGTACTTGAACTGGTAAAAATCCTCCAGTACCTCGTACCAGAAGTTTCCCAGGCTATCCTGCACCACATCTGTGATCCAGTGGGTGGATGAATAGTAGAGGCGGTAGGCAACGATCTGTTTGAAGAACGGATTCCAGATGGCATCGGTGTACGGAACGGTCACCTCAGCCAGCACACCTTTCTCAGGCACGGAATCCATTGGTTCATTGAGACCGATCTTCACTGGCTGCACGGACCCGGAATGAACGTACCCCTCACCATCCAACTGGTACCAGACCCGGTTATGGCTGGGTTCGCCAGTGGCGATTTCCACTTTTGTGATGGGCATCACCAGGTCTTTCCACAGGGTGCGCACGGGTTTGCCTTCGAGGGAGGGAGAATCGAACATATCCACCTTGTTGGTGGTCACCCGTCCCAGGTTGCTGGCGTTCTCCTGCAGCGAGAGAGATTGCGCGTAGGCGTACGTGGTGCGGCTGATGGCAAGCAGCGAGAGTATCGAGGCGCTGCTCATTCTCAGAAATTCACGCCGGGTCATACCGCGGATATCTAATGTATTTGCCATGTTTCAATCATGCACATTCACTAAGGTGCCGACCGATGCGAAATCAAATAACCAGGCCGCCTCACTGGTACGCATATTAACGCAGCCGTGACTCATCGGCGTGCCAAAGTTATCATGCCAGTAGGTGCCGTGTATGCCATACCCTTTATAGAAGTACATGGTGTACGGCACATCCGGCAGGTAATAATCCGGACCGGTCATATCGGTGTAGCGGTATTTAACGTAAACCTGGTACTCCCCGGTAACCGTGGGGTGCAGCCAGGTACCGGTTGAAACCAAAAAGGAGGCGACCACTTCGTCTCCATTGTAGGCGTACAACATTTGTTCACTCAGGTTGATATCGATCCAATGCCCATCGTTATCCGTATTGACGGTGGCGGGTTCCAATGTAGCCGTGGCCGGGGGGAGTGTTGGCCATGGGGTTTCGGTCGGCAGGGGAGTGTAAGTGGCGGTGGGTGTAAAAGTAGCGGTCGAGGTGGCGGTCGGGGTCAACGTTGGTGTGGCAGTAGGCGTAGGAGTGTTGGTCGCGGTCGCGGTGGGCGTGAGGCTGGGTTTCACCAGCATGTCACCGGGGATGGGTGCTGCGGAACTACGGGCGAGGGCGATCCAACCGGGCAGAACAGCCCAAACGATGAACGCGATGAGGCCGATTAGGGCAAGCAACAGCAGGGGAATGAGCCAACTTGCGCAGGTCCGTTTCTTTGCCGCGGGTTTGATAGGTTTTCCAGCGGCGGGCTGGGTTCTCGTAATGGGCTGACGAAGTATTTCAGTGATTTCGACATCTTCAACGGCTTCCGATACGAATTCGGCGGGTTTTACCGGAACAGCGGTCGGCGCGACGATCAATATTGGCTGCGTCTCATCCACTGAGGATTTTTTTGGTTCAGGCTCGGTAGTTTCAGAATCCTCGATGGGTGTTCGGGCAAGGCGGTCGAGCGCCCACTGCATACCTTTTGTTGCCCTTTCACTCGTGGGATTTAAAGCTAAAGCCATTTGGAGATAATAAATACTATCTCCCGGTTTCGAAACTGCTGCCAGGAGCAACCAGGGTTCTTCACGGTTAGGGGCGATAACAGATGCGTTGAGCGCCCAACGCTTGGCATCCACGGAATCGCGATTCCGTAGAGCTGCCTGGGCGTTGATTATCGCCTGTTTGTACGCGAGGAATTCGGACTCGTTCATGGCGCGGGGGTAGCCTGGGTTAGGGTTACGTTTTCATTGCGGATATAGCACAGCAGACCGTTTACAATTCCCTGGGCGATCAGGTCAGGATTTTCCGTGAGAATCTGCCTGTCGAGGTTCAGAAAACCGGTTTCTATGATCACGGCTGTGGTCTCGGTATGGATCTCATCAAATGCGTGATAGTTGGTCATGTCTTCGGAGGATGAATTAGGCATGTATTTGAGGCCGGTCGTGCTTTGAAATCGGTCAGCCATGCACAGGGTCAACCGGGTGGCTTTTTCAGGGTAAAGGCTGTGGATGGCGGCTGCGACCTTGAACCCGGTGGCGTCTTCGCTGATGAACTCGCAAGTATCCGCGTGGATGGAAACAAGCGCCATCGCTTTGTATTGCGAAAGCCTTTTATCAAATTCCTCCATCAGGTCCACCTGGAAACCTTCAGCAATGAGTTTCTGCTGCACCAGGGTAGCGATTTGCAGGTTTACCTGTTCCTCGGTGAGCCCGTCGGGGCACACAGCGCCGGAGTCGTTTTTCCAGTGACCGGAGACGATGCCGATGGGCAGTGAGATAACCGCGGGGGTATTCACCACCACGGCAGCTGAGAGAGTGGGATTCGCCTGCCAGGCCTGGAATACCCGGTCGAGCATTTCACCCGAAAAAAGGTTGTTGGGGGTAAACAGGGTGAAAAGGGAAGCCAGGAGAAAAGCGGTTATAAGGATCGATTGGATACCCCCCCACACGCTGAACGGCCTGGATCGTTCCGTGTCTATAGGTTCAGCGGATTCAGGCGCTTCCGTTTCCGGTATCGGCTCCAGGCGCGGTTCTTCAGGGGTTATTTCAGCATTATCGCTCATACAGTCTCTCAGGTAAATTATAGCAAGGTTTGTGCCAGAATTCGTTTTTTCTCCAGACAAGGCACTTGACTTGAATCAATAGCCTTAGTATAAAAATATATATAAGGATAGAACACACATGTTCAATAAAACGGATCTAAAACAGGTGATGCGGCGCTGGCCAAGCGGGGTTGCCGTTATTACCACAAGTTATAAAAGTAACGTCCATGGAATGACGGTCAATTCCTTCACCTCCGTTTCAGTTGAGCCGCCGATGGTAACGGTGACCCTGGCAAATACCACGCGCACGAAAGGATTGGTTGACCGCAGCGGTTACTTCGCCATCAATTTGCTCTCAGAAGGGCAAGACGATATCTCCGACCGGTTCGCCGGCAGGATCGCTGAAGACGAAGACCGTTTTAACGGGTTGGCTGTGAAGGCGGGGATGGAATTTCTTCCTCTCCTGGTTGATGCTGCCGCGCATCTAGAATGCAGGGTTGTACACAGGTACGAGATGGAGAACTCGACACTGTATATTGGTGAAGTAATAAGTGCAGAAAAAGCAGAAGATAAGCCCCCGTTGGTGTACTTTAATCGGGAATATCGAGGGATAAAAAATGAATGATTTGTTGACGGAACAAGAAAAACAGTACCTATTAAAGCTAGCGCGGGATACCATTGCATGTGCATTGAACGATCAACCTGAACCGCAGATCGACCCGGGGCTGTTGTCGCCAGCGCTGCGGGAAAACGGGGCTTCGTTTGTAACCCTGACAATCCATGGCAACTTGCGGGGGTGCATCGGCAGCCTGGAAGCGCACCAATGCCTGGCTTTTGATGTCAGAGAACACGCGCTCCAGGCAGCATTTGAGGATTACCGCTTCGCGCCGTTGGCGGAAGATGAGCTGCCGCGGACTATGATAGAAATCTCCCGCCTGACGGTACCCATTGACCTTGTTTATGAATCCCCGGCTGACCTGGCGACTGCTTTGAAGCCCGGGGTCGACGGGGTGATCCTTCAGGATGGGTTCAGACGCGCCACGTTCCTGCCGCAGGTTTGGGAGCAGCTGCCCCAGCCCAATGCATTTCTTTCTCACCTGTGCGCAAAAATGGGCGTACCTGCAGACGTGTGGCAAAAAAAGATGCTACAGGTTAAAACCTATAGCGTCGAGGAATTCCACGAATAATTGATATTAACAACCAGAGCTATTGGGTCTGACAACCACAGTCGTTAGAAGTGGTGGGTTTCTGCTACATTCAACACGAATATGCGGCAGCGCTTCTGGGATTCATCGCTAACCCTGGGGAAGCACGCGCGGATCACTTCCAACGCGCTGGTGAGCTTCTCGTCTTCAAAAACACAGAGCAGGGTCGTGAGTCCACGCCTCAGGAAGCCACCTGTTGAAGCGATCGTCGTGACGCGAAATTCAGTGCGGGTCAGGGCATGGGTGACCGTTTCTGAATCTTCATCATTTACAATGGCTATGATTATCTTCATGGCTACAACTCCTCGTAGTGTTCAACTTCCAGAGAAAAAACGGTCGCGCCTCCAACTGTCACTGGTGTAGGGGCAGGTAGGGGAAGCGGGGCACTCTCGAGCGGAACCGCGATGTATTCTATTCGCTGGCGACAATTGTCGTGCAGCGCTTCAAGGATCTTTTCCTGGCGTTCATGAGGAATACCGAGCAGCAGGGTGGCGTTGCGACGACCCAAAAATGCGCCAGTACTGGGTAGCCGGGTTAAGGATATGTTCATGTCCTGAAGGATATTTTCGACAATATCCGCATCCTGTGCCTGGACGATTGCTATGAGCATGGTATTGCAGGTTTCGGCTGGATCGTTTGTCATGGTCAAAATCCTCCTTCCTAATCTAATCCAATACTACCTTGTTGAGACCCGGCTCGTTTAAGTAAATCACATCGCCTGACTGCAAATGAATCTCGGTGATATTGTGCTTCATTATTAATGCTAGCTTATTATATTTTACCGTAACTGGTTCAAGTTTTCCATCAAAATGGGAAATCACGACCTCGTGGTTGGATAATTTCATGAGCCCGTGAAGTTTCAGGAAGATGCGAAGAGGTACCAGTGCTTCGATCTTTCTGAATGAACAGCCTGTGATCGTACCGGAGGCTGCATTTGTTTGTACATGTTGTTGCAGAAAATGCTGATTGAACACCTGGCTGGCCTGGTTGTATTTGCCGTATCTCACCAAACCTTCGATGAGCATCGCCGTAATAAATGATGGTACCGTCAGGGAAGGTGCTTCGCCTCCCGCTGTAAACAAGGTCAAACCATCAAGACCGAGAAAATCCTTGATTTTTATATTTGACAGCAGTTTGTTGACCTGGGCTGTAGAAGGAACCCCGGCAAAAAGTGGTAGAAGGTTCAGGATATCCTTTCGTGCCAGGTCAGCCATACCGATCTCGCCAGCTGCATCCGTCGGCATATTCTGGATTTGGATCGATTCAATGAATGAGAAGGCTTCCTGAGTGACAAACACATGGCAAGCCTCAACTTGCTTGAAATCCTGCGCTTTTATTACCAATTCATGGTAATTGCCTGATGAGAAACCGCTCATCCGGCAGCAAAAATTTGCGGGCAGCATTCCCTGGTGGTCAAGCCGGATGAATAGCTTTCCGGGAAACGGCATGTTATTTTTCAACCTGGGAAGTCCGGTGCTTTTAAAACAAGCGAGTATCACACCGGGGTGTTCCTGTTCGCTTGAAAGGTCGGGGGTGGAATAGGTTCCATTTTTATCATTCCATAAGCTGCTAATCAGCGCTTTCAACTGGTCGCGGGTCTGTTTCAAGCCAATCGCGGTCTTCTTCCCGCTTGATCCAGCGTGAAATCTGCAATAGCTCGGATGTTTCTCGGCATAACAATGAAAGCAGGAAGGGATTGCGGGAACTTGTTAACCTGACCCAATTGTCTGCCAGAATTACATTGGCATTGAGGTCTTTAATTGAAAAGCCGAGTTGGAGCGGATGTGTGAGTTCAGAAATCTTTATATCGCCTGTATCTGACGATTTGAGCCAGGTTTTCAGGAAGGCAATCAGTTTCGGATAGATGTTTGCCAACCAGCCCTGATCATCAAGATACTGGTGGAGCTCAGATACCAACGTTGCCAGCATTGGCAACGAGGAATGGCCGGTGAAATTGTGATTCACACTCGCCCGAAGGTCAATGCGTCCATCAGGCTGTTGTATATTTATAAAATTCTGCAGCAGTCCCTTTACGATCTCCGGTCGCCCTGGAAGCAGGGTTTGTGCGAGGAGATAGACCTCAGGCAATGTTTGGCCGGTCCACTCCGGGTGTATCTCAAGAATCTCTTCCGAGTGATAATTTCCGGTGTCCGGTGATCGCTCAGATATGTATGTGGGGTACGTGTGTTTTCGCGCCGGTGACATGATCAATTGAAAGGCGCGATCCTGTGATCTCTCCAGAACATCCGAGACACCAGCACTTGACGTTTCACAATGTACTTTGGATCGGTTATCGGCCATCTCGATCTTAATTTGTTCTACATCAAGCGAGCTTGAGGAGTACTGCCGGGCTAGCTGCGTGGATGCTTCTATTGAAGACAGCGAAGCCAGCGCCCAGGTAACCTGCCGACTGGCACCCGGCAGCAAGAGGATCTTATTTCCCAAACCGGGTAAATCAGTGATGCTGGGGTAAGCCCCACCGGTCAGGTAGAAATCCGGGAACAGACCAGCGCATTCTCCCTGTAGCGTCGTATTCATTCCGTTCTGCGATTGTTTCATAGGACTGCCGCCTTTGAGAGGCTGCAAATGGATACGCCAATCCACACCGAAGGTGCGGGTGAGATCACTGGTATTGATGGCTGTGATCTGACCGACCAGCACCTGTGAATCAGGAACCCAGGCGCGAAATTCTACGTCCAATAATGGAAAGGGTGAAAAGCAGACTGTCAAAAAACAGGCTGATGCAAAATTAACCGTCGGACGGGAATGGAATCTGGCTGGATCGCGAATCACAAGGTCTTCGAACGAAAATTCCGGGAAGATATGCATGCGGCTGGCGCGCAATCCATAAGTGGTCACCAGGGACAACGCCTGTGGGTTTCCAATTCCGGGGCCGAAACGCCCAGCATTGATCATTCAGGGTCGACTGGTGTCCGAACCGCATATCTGCGCATAGCAAATGGCAGAACCGCTCTGAAGATGCGGGGGTTAACATAATGACATTGTAAGAGCATAATATCCCGGGGTCAATTGAATTATGCTAGAATCAACATAAATATAAATAAGGCAGCACACAGACAATGACTGATGATACGAATTCTCCTGCCGATATACCGGCAGAGCCAAATGACCAGCATGATCCGCAGTTTCCCGAATATCCGCAGGTTTCAGCCTGTACCGAATCCTGAGGAACCGCCGGGTTATACCTGGCAATTCCTGAGCGATAAAAGCAATTCACAGGACACGGTTCCGGCGATACCCCCATCAGTAAACTGTTGCGGGACAGCAAAAAGACCCGGTGGATGAGCGATATCCAATTGATCAACAGGCGTTGGTCTGCCCGGTCATGAACCGGATGAAGAAACCCCGCGGTGCAACCCGCAGAGGATGCATTTGAGGACAAAACCACTGACGATAAGGCGGGAGCACTGTCGATAGAGGACCAGCCGACGGTTTCATCGATCCCGCTTTCGAACGGGGAAGCGGCGGTTGAGATCAACATGAACGAAAAGATACTTCCGCCAGCAGGTAAAACTGACCCGCTGCCAAACAGAGTTGATGAAGTGGATATTTCTGCAACCATGGTGACACCGGCCGCGCTGCAGGTTAAAAAAGAAGTGACACAGCCGATTAAAAATAACGCCTGCCAGACCACCGGTTAAACCTGCCGCACCATCGAAAAATGGCAGCAAAAATCCCTCCACCAAATAAGCAGAAAAAAAAGGGTTTTAATTTTGGCGGCTGCCTGATCAAGGCGATTGTGATATTGCTGTTTGTCATCGTGCTGGGGGTAATCATTATCGGAGTATTCCTGGTTTACCAGTATTTCACCATCGCTGCCACCCTACCCAGCGTGGAGGATATCAGGAATTATGCGTCTCAATTCGAAACCACACGTTTCTACGACCGCAACGATCAGGTGCTGTATGAGATGATCGACCCGAACGCCGGTCGCAGAACCTACACGCCGCTTGAGGAAATTTCTCCATACGTGCTGGCAGCCACGTTAGCGATCGAGGACAAGGAGTTTTACAACCACCCGGGTTTTGACCTGATGGCGTTGACAAGGGCGATGATCTCTAATTACACCAGCGGTGAGGTGGTTTCAGGCGCATCGACCATCACTCAGCAACTGGCCCGGACCCTGTTCTTCACACCCGAAGAAAGGGTGGAAGTCTCCTACCGTAGAAAAGCCAAGGAAATCGTTCTGTCATCAGAAATTACCCGGCGTTACTCAAAGGACGAGATACTGGAGTTATATCTGAATGAGATCAACTATGGCAATATAGCTTACGGTATAGAAGCCGCTGCCGAGACCTATTTCAACACGACAGCCAGTGAACTCACCCTGGCACAGTCCGCTTTCCTTGCCGGTCTACCTCAAGCCCCAAGTGTGTACGATATTTTTACCAACCGCGAAAAGACGCTCATCCGCAATAAACAGGTTTTAACCGCCATGTACAATCTCAGCCAGGAAAAGAACTGCATCCGGGTGAGCAACAGCCCACAAAAAATCTGCATTGAAGCGCAGCAGGCAGCGGATGCTTTTATCTGGATTGATAATTATGAGTTTGTACAGCGGGCTAACCCCATGGTCTACCCGCACTGGGTTACCTACATCCGTTACCTGCTCGAAACCGAGTATGATCCACAGACGATCTACCGTTCAGGTTTCAGGGTGTACACCACGCTGGATCCTCACCTTCAACTGGAAGCAGACCGTATCGTCAAGGAACAGGTTGATGCGCTAAGCGGAAGGAACGTGACGGATGGCGCGTTGGTGGCAATCGAGCCGGAGACAGGGGAGATCCTTGCCATGACCGGTTCTGCTGATTTTTATAATGACGAGATCGCTGGGCAAATCAATATGGCGCTGCAACCTCGGCAACCAGGGTCATCGATCAAACCCTTAACCTATGCCGCAGCTTTCGAGAAGGGATGGACGGCTGCCACGGTGTTGTGGGATGTGCCAAGCGAATTTCCGCCTTCTGGTGACCCGAACGATACCCGCGAGCCCTACAAACCGGTTAATTATGATGGCAGGTTCCACGGTCCGGTTAGCGTGCGCTCAGCGCTTGCGAACTCCTTCAATGTGCCCGCGGTAAAAGCGCTTGAATTTGTCGGAATCTATGATAATCCCGCCACCATTGAACCGGATGGACTAATCGCTTTTGCGCGCCGTTTGGGCATCACGACCCTCGAGCGTAATGATTACGGGCTTTCGCTTACACTTGGCGGTGGCGAGGTCACGTTACAAGAATTGACCATGGCTTTTGGCGTTTTTGCCAACAACGGTAAAAAGGTCGAACCGGTCGCAATCACACGCATTGAAGACCACGATGGCAACGTCATTTTTGAAGCCAAACCACAGGAACCTGAACAAGTAGTGCGCGAGGAACATGCCTACCTCATCACCTCCATTTTATCGGATGCCGTCGCGCGCGCGCCCATGTTTGGCACGGATTCGATCCTGAACCTGCCCTTCCCGGCGGCTGCCAAGACCGGTACCACCAATGAGTATCGGGACAATTGGACGCTCGGTTATACCCCTGACCTGGTAGTGGGAGTGTGGGTGGGCAACGCTGACAACTCACCGATGGTCGAAACTTCGGGGGTGGAAGGAGCAGCACCGATTTGGAACGAGTTTATGAACTCAGCCATCCCATATCTCACGAGCAACGCCCCAACTGATTTCACCCGTCCTCAAGGTATTGTTGAGAAGGAAGTATGCGTCCATTCGGGGGCTGAACCTTCTGAGGATTGTAACGATCGTAGGAAGGAGATTTTTGCTTCTGACCAGCTGCCTCCTTCAAGCGAAGAGGATTTGTGGAAGCATGTTAAAGTGGATACCTGGACAAACCTGAAAGCATCCTCTGCCTGTGAAGGTTTCACGGAAGAAACGTTGGTGCTCAATGTCACCGATAAATGGGCGGTCAAATGGATCGAGGATACGGACGATGGGCAAGCCTGGCTTGAAAAACTGGGTTTTCCGACCCCGGTTATTTTTGTGCCTAAAAGGGAATGCCGGGCGGATGACCCTCGTCCAACGCTTTTATTCGTTGGATTAGACGATGGTCAAACAATCTCTTCGGATACACTGGATATCTACGCTGTGGTCGACGCCAGTAAGCATTTTGATGAGTTCTACCTGGAATACGGCGAAGGCAAAGACCCGAAGAAATGGAAAATGCTGGTAGAACCCGGCGGGGAGGCATCTGCCAACCCGCAAAAATTGCTCACCTGGGATATGACCAAGGTTAAAAACGGTGTCGTCACACTGCGGTTGTTCATGTCCTCCACCAGGAACGGGCATGCCGAAAAGTTGATCCGTTTGAACATCAAGGTGCCGACGCGCACGCCCACATCTACTCCCACACGCAAACCTACCCGCACGCCAACGCAAACACCCACCAACACGTTACCGCCGACGGAAACGCCGACGCCAATGCCGACGGAAACACCAACACCAACGGAAACGATGACACCGACACCATTGTTCCCCACCCTTGACGCGCTGTTAGAAACGCTATTTCCAACGCCCTGAAGGTAAAGCCATCAGGTTGATCAGTTCTTCAAGTTGCCTTGCGGCGGGGAATTATGCTAATCGGGGCATCAGCTGCGAATACCCGGCTGAGTGACTGGCCTTCCAGCGGCAGGATCCTGCTGTTGGCAAAAAAGGCAAAGTCAAACCCGGTGAAATCTCCGGCAGCTTTGCCGGGTATGGGCATCAACCTGGCAGTGAGGGGCTTGTCAAGGCGCACTGATATGGCGCAGATGTCCATCAGGACGGATTCCAGTTGTTCCAGCGTGATATCGCCAGCGAGTGGCACGGTGTCCAACCCCGTACCGCACATGGTTGCGTATAGCATCAGGTCCTTAACGGATAGTAAACCCTCTTCAGCCCTTTTCGCGAGGATGGAATCCTCCAGTAACGGCAGCATCATGCCATTAAACCCTGCCTTGCGCCATTTTCCCCTGTCCAGCGTATCAGCGATTATGGCAATAGCGCTTAGCGAGCCTGCCCCTCCAATGTGCTCCAGCCCCAGTTTCTCCGCAGCTCCCCCAAGAGAACACCAGTCTTCAGGGAAAGGAGCTGGTGAAAAATCGAACCCCTTGAAGGCGATACGTGTACCTGCCAACTGCGGCTGAATAAGCTTTGTTAACTTATCAGCGGTTTCTTCCAACAGTGCTAACAGGAACCCCCTGGATTCCTCCAGGTCACGTTGCGGTGTAAAGGTCTCGAGGACAGCATCAGCGCATTCCACCGCGAGGGATATGGCGGGTCCAGAACCGGGGCGATGGTACGCTGCCGGCAGGAAGGGGGTATAGGGCTTCACGTTGGCAAGCGCTGCAAACCTCAGGTTGGCGAAGCCGTCCGGCGAGATGGTGGCAGTTTGGTGGATGACGCGTGCACTTGCTCTTACTGCGGAGGGGTAAAGGTATGTTCCATCCGCGATCACCGCGCTAAAGAAAGCGTTTTGCGTCGCACCGATCAACTGCGGGATCATTTCGTACGACCATGGTTCAGCGGGGAGGGCGGGACCCAGCGCGAGGTACTGCCAGCCCAGCCGTTGAGCTTTTTGTTCCAGTGTATTGACGTTTTCTATGCACTCATCCACGGTCAGGTCGCGTAGGAAAATTGGGAAGGGTGTGGTAGCCAGGCGGGTAGATTGAACGGGCATAATCTGGCTGGCAATAGCAGCCTTGATGTTTTCGCTTGTTTCAGCTAATTGATGCAGGTCATGTTCAGCGCGGGGAGAGCGCGGGTTATAAAAGCTTGTAATGGACCTGATCCTCATGAATTCCTCTGGCGGATGATTTCGTATAGCAAAAGAGATGCTGCCACACCGGCGTTCAGTGATTCGAAATCTCCCGGCATGGGGATGCTTATAAGAGCGTCAGCCAGGTCACGCGCCTGCTGACAGGGTCCCTCTGCCTCACCACCGATGACAATTGCCAGAGGACGGGTAAGGTCTGCCTGCCACATGCTCAATCCGGATCCTGCTTCTGCCAGCAGTATCTGGAGTGGAGGGAGATTCTTTTCTATGCAGTACTCCCTGATCTGCGGCCATTCAGCCAGTACGATGGGAAGATGAAAGTGGGCACCCATACCCGCGCGCACTACTTTGGGCATGAACGGGTCAACGCTCCCCGGCGCGACGAACACCACCCCGGTGCCCGCAGCCGCGGCGCTCCTCAGCATCGATCCCATATTACCGGGGTCACGCACCTGGTCGAGGATCAAAACCAGGTCAGTGGCTGCGGGCATTGGCATCATTTTTTGCGGAAGAACAAGGAGAATTCCCTGGGAGGTTTCAGTATCCGAAAGCCTGTCCAGGATGTCCGGTTTTACTTCAGTAATATCAACTAACGCTTCCTGATACTGTTTTACAAGTTCCATTCCCCTATCTGATACAAGAGAGCTGAAAAAAACAGAGCGGGGCAGGATGTGATGTTTATGCACTTCCTCTGCCAGGCGAACGCCTTCCACGATGAACAGCCCGGTCTCTTCGCGGGCGGTCCTGTCCTTCACCAGGTCACGGACAAATTGGAGCTTCGGGTTCTTAAAAGAAGTCAGCAATTGAGATGAATTCATCTTTCCAATTCTACCCGATAGCCAATTAAAATGAAAACGGGATGGTACGTGACCATCCCGTTATTCGTGTTGACAGGAATTATGCAGCTTTTGCTTTTTCTACGACCGCAGTAAATGTCTGCGGATCACGGGCGGCGAGGTCTGCCAGCATCTTGCGGTTGAGCATGATGTTGGCTTTACGCAGTCCGAAGATCAACTTGCTGTAAGAGATCCCGTTCTGGCGGGCGCCAGCGTTGATGCGGGTAATCCATAACCGGCGCAGATCGCGTTTGCGGTTTTTGCGGTCGCGTGTGGCGTACCACATGCTTTTCAAGCGGGCTTCATTGGCGCGGCGGATAAGGCGATGCCGGCTGCCAAACTGCCCCTTGGTAAATTTCAGTACACTTTTATGACGGCGATGACTTGTAAAGCCACCTTTTACACGAGCCATTTTTTACTCCTTTGCGAACCCCTGGGCGCCGGTTTTTGACCAGTTGTGAGCACCCAACAGACGCACTAATGCGGATACGACGGGTCAGCGTCTCAATTACTTCATATTTGGGGCGAGACGTTTGACGCGCTGGACGATCTTGTTGCCATTGACAGGGATCATCTCAGATAACAAGGCCTTGGAGCGTTTTGAAGTGCGGCGCCTGAGGTGGCTTTTACCACCTTTGGTGCGCATCAAGACGCCAGAACCCGTCAGGCGAAATCGCTTGGAAGTCGCTTTATGGGTCTTTAGCTTGTACTTACCGGTTTTAAGCTTGCGTGGCACAGCATACTCCTCTCAACATAATACGCATTTTATAGCGCGAACGCGAATTATACCAGAATTCGTTTATTCCAGGGATGAATCTTTTATCAATCGTGTCGATTTACAGGTTAAACGGTTCAGGCTTCTTCAGGTGCTTCAGTCTTTTCCTGTTCGGCGGCTTTTTTCTTGCCGGGTTTGGCAGGAGCCAGCACCATACCCATGGTACGTCCTTCCATGTTGGGTGCCTGTTCGATTAGACCAACATCAGCCAGTTCCTCGGCGATTTCCCGCAAGTCCTCGAGCGCGATCTCAGGATAGGTGATCTCTCGCCCCCTGAAACGGATGGTTACTTTGACCTTGTTGCCTTCCAATAGCCAGCGGCGGGCATCACGGGTCTTAAAGCCGCGATGATGTTCGTTGGTCTTCGGGCGCAGGCGGATTTCTTTGATCTCGATCTTGGTCTGGGCTTTCCTGGCTTCCTTTTCCTTCTTGGTGCGTTCGTAAAGGAATTTGCCGAAATCCATAACGCGGCAGACAGGTGGTTCAGAGAGGGGTGCAACCTCCACCAGGTCTAACTCAGCTTCACGCGCAATTTGTAACGCCTTCTGGATGGGCACGACCCCGATATTTTCATTCTGGGGTCCGATCAAACGAACTTCTGAGGTCTTAATTAACTCATTGACACGGAAATTTTGAGTACTGATGGTCTTCTCCTGTTAAATATTTTTAAGACTAGCCCGTTCCGTCAACGGGCTAAACTAAATTTGATAATACCATATTTCCAATTTTATAGTCAACTGGATTAGGCTATCAATTTTCCGGGTTACAGGTCGACAAATTCAAGGAACTGGCGGTAGGAAGGGTCGATGTGTGCAGTATTTTCCACGGTAGGCTTCCGGAAGCAGGCGCGCGATCTCGTACATAATCGCGTCCGTCATCTCCTGCCGCATTACCTTGTCAGGATTGCCATCGATCTTTTTCAACCTGAAGGGATCTCCCGCCTTAAGCATCATATTGGTGCGGCGGTATTGGCGGAAATTTTCCTTGAAGTGTTCGTTGCCGTAAAAGACGAAGGGAAGAATGGGAGCCCCGGTGCGCAGGGCGAGGATGACGATACCCGGATAGCCGGTGTTCAATTTTCCGTCATTCGACCTGGTGCCTTCAGGAGCGATGGCGATGATCTTGCCATGAGCAAGAGCTTCTTCAGCCTTTTTGAATGCTGTGAGATCCACCTCACCGCGGTTGATGGGAATGGCACCCCAGGCGGTGAAGAGGGTGCGCATGATGAATTTATCCCAGGTTTCGACCTTGGCAAAAGCGGTTAATGGTCGTGGGTGAAGGTGGCTGAACCCGACAGGCGCGTCGAGCCAGTTGATGTGATTGGTCGCCATGATCAACGGTCCCTGCATGGGAACAGAGCGGACAGCCTCGTCATTAATGCGCATGAAGGCGCGCAGGATGGCCTTGATTGGCGGGTTGATATGCGAGGCAGTGAGCATCAGGCATCCAGCCGGCTAATAATCTCAAGCGCGCGGGGGAGTAGCACGATTTGTATTTCTTTGCCTTCTTCGCACACAGTGTTGCCGTCGGCGTGCACTGGAAGGGTGCCCTTCAGTGCGGTTATGGTTATATTGTCGGCCTTTGCGGTGCTCACGGCTGCGTCTGCCTCATGGGTGCCTTTCATGAACTTACCCATCAGACCGAACATGGCTAGCTGGGGAACTTCGCGCACGATGCAAAGGTTCAACAATCCATCGGTTGTGGAGGCAGAAGGAGCCATCATGAAACCGCCGCCCATCCTCCTGCCATTCATGATCGAAACCATCAACGCAGGCATTGTGAGCGTTTCAGCCCCATACTTGACCTCAACAGTTGGCGGTTTGAAGTATACAAAAATTGCCTTAATGGCTGCCACCAGGTAGGTGAGCATTCCTTTTAATCTCGATTTGGCGGCGAGGAAGCCTACGACCGCGTCAAAACCCACACCTACACCATTACCGAAATACATCCCGTCGGGTTTATCACCTCCGCTGACCCGTCCGATGTCGATCCATTTACGGGGAAGGGAAGCGAGGAGCGCGCAGGCTTCATCTACTTCCACCGGGATATCCGCGCCGAAGGCGAAATCGTTGCCCCTTCCGACAGGAATGACGCCCATCACCGGCAGGAATCCCCCGGCTGCCTTGTGTTGCATCAAGCCGTTAAGTACCTCATTTGCAGTACCATCTCCACCGGCAGCGATGACAAAATCATAAGCATCTTCGGCCGCCTTGCGGGCAATTTCAACTGCGTGTCCCGGATAATCGGTGAATACGATCTCGAAATTGAGTTCATACTGGGTGAGTAACTCCTTGATCCTGGGAAGTGATTTCATGGCAGTTCCCACACCGGCAATTGGATTGAGGATGATCAGGTATCGCGACATTTTACTCCTGGTGAAAATCGAATTATTCGTGTATCACAAACCTGTTATCAGGTAAGTATTGTTCTTACCTGGCGAAAAAATGATTCTATTTCCATACAAATAACACCGGAAAAGGGAAATTGATGCGACCAGTTCTTTGTCCTGTCGTGCTGACACATCAGAGATTCTCATGGTTACAAGAAAAAAACACCCACAATGATGGTGTTTTGTGGTGGGCGGTATAGGACTCGAACCTACGACCTTTGCGATGTCAACGCAACGCTCTAACCAACTGAGCTAACCGCCCGGTGCTGCTTATTATAATGGATTTTCTTTTTATGACAATGGTAATTTTCAGCCGTTACATTTCAACCAATATTCACGACACCTGCCCATAGGACGGTGAATTTCGGTTGAGGCAAGTCACGGCCTGGAGGAAACAGGTAACCGATTGCGATGATAATTTTCTGTCCCTTTTGAAACCCTGAAAAGTTGCGGGAGTGGTACATGGGTACAAGGTTGGCTGCGTTGATCGTGTAGAGCTCGCAATCGTATTCATATGCGATGCCATATAACTGCTCTTTACCGATGACCACCTGGATGATATTCGGAGCGGAGAAATCCGCTCCATCGGGAATGGTGAAATCAAAACCTTTGGTCGAGAGGCGAAAACCCTCCCTGTTGGAAATGGAATACTCCATTCCCTCCTCGCCTGATGGGGAAATCTTCTGCCAGTGGGCATCATCAACAACCAGTATGGGTAGTTCGAGGTCGGGTACGATCGAAGACATTTCCCGTCTGCACGCTCCAAATAGTGGTTTTCCAGCTTTTTTCGTTATGCTAACTTCAATCCAATAAAATTATAGAGGAAAAATAAAATTAGATATGTCAAATAGAAAGCAAAAATTTCCAATTATTATTATTTGCGATGGTATAATATCGGCGCTTGAGACTTCGAGCATGGAGAGGTAGCGCAGTTGGCCTAACGCGCCCGCTTGGAAAGCGGGTATACCGCAAGGTATCGTGGGTTCGAATCCCACCCTCTCCGCCTCACAATACACAATACCGGTTCGGCTCCCAGGGTGCATAAATCGCGACTCTTACTGAGCGCAGACATCGCAGCCCTCTTCGCAGATCTATCCCGGCTGTCATAAGACAAGCCGGGATTTTCTTTGTGCAGCAATTCTCAATGAGTCGTTTAATCAGGACATTTAAGAGCGATTGGCAGGCATGGGGGGGACATGTCTGCCAATCTATAGGGAGGGAACACCACCGTCCGTTTTTTGTAAAACTTCTGGTGGAACACACTGGTGTTGCTACCAATAAGAGTGTGTTATGTGGACATTATATACCATATTTATCTAAAAATCAAGTGTTTTTTGAATTTTCATCCCGCTTTTGCGGTCATCAACTTCAGCATTTCTTCAACTTCATCTTCAGAAGGAATTTTCTCCTTCATTTCCCTGGTAGCAGTGGGACCCGAAAAGGTGCGCTGCATCTGGATGGAAAACTGGTCCGATGTCATCACCGCCGCGCGTAGAGACCTGGATTCCGCCTGTACCCGGTGGTCCGATGAAACAACGAGAAGGCTCCTGGCATTGTTACCCTCTTTGCGCAGGTGTTGGAGGATGGCATCATCGGCAGTGGTACCCTGTTTGACGTAATGGACATTGACCAGCCCGTGCCGCGCCCGGGTAGCCGTTCCCGGTGGAGCTCCATCGAAGAACAATTCTGCCCTCACACGCGCCAGGCGGCAGTATTCTCCCACCACCGTGATCAGTTTGTTCTCGTCATCAATATCTGAAAGGTTGATGCCGGGCACTTTCGGGATCAGGTTGTGACCATCAATGATGATTTTCTTCATATTGTTATTCACTATAATCATTTTACTTTGATTTTTATGCTATGATTTCTTAGGAATAACGGTATTCTTATGCGAAAGATTTTCCCGTACCTGCTGTTAAACATCGCGGTCTCAGCCGTGACGGTTTTAGCCGTTCTGATGATTTGGGAAGCGAATCATAAACTTCCTCGAACCGCAAGGCGAGGCGGATTTATCCATTCTAGAAAACCAGGCCTTACCCACTGCGACCCTGCCGCCGATGGATGAAAAAACCATCGAGATACAGGTGGTGGTTGGACCAGGAGACATCAAAAATGAGCGGGTACAACTCATAAGTGTGTCACAATCTCCGGTGAACCTGCTGGGCTGGGAATTGATCGATGACGATAAGAACAGTTATTTTTTTCCATCCGTCACCATTTTCCCTGGAGGGGGGATCAACCTCTTTACCAGGGGCGGGGTGGATACCGCGATTGAGTTGTTCTGGAATCAGCCTGAACCTATCTTCAGCAGTGGCGAGTTGATCCGGCTAAAGGACGCGGCCGGGAACAAACGCGCCGAGTTCCGCGTACCTTAAAAAATCCATCCGCCGGGAGGCGGATGCCGTGGTTTCAGGTAAAATCGTACTTAACCTTGTTAGCAATTGTTGCAACATATTGAAGATCGGATGTAAAGATTATGAGCCAGGCATTGTACAGGAAGTGGCGCCCGCGCAAGTGGGATCAGGTGGTGGCACAGGATCATGTTGTGCAGACACTGCGCAACGCGATCAAATCCGACAGGGTCGGCCACGCCTACCTGTTCTCAGGTCCGCGCGGAACGGGTAAGACGACGACCGCCCGACTGCTGGCCAAGGCGGTAAATTGCCTCAATGAGGACCGCGGCAACAGGCCATGCGACGAGTGTGTCAACTGCCAGGCGGTGAATGCAGGCAGATTTCTGGATCTGATCGAGATCGATGCCGCATCGAATACCAGTGTCGAGGACGTGCGCGACCTGCGCGACAGGATCAATTATTCTCCAAGCGACGGGAAGTACAAGGTCTACATCATTGATGAAGTGCATATGCTTTCGACGGCAGCGTTTAACGCGCTGTTGAAAACGCTCGAGGAACCCCCTCCGCACGCGATCTTCATCCTGGCGACCACCGAGGTCCACAAGATTCCGGCAACCGTTCTTTCACGCTGCCAGCGGCACGAATTCAGGCGCATCCCCGTGGCTGAAACCGTGAAAATGCTGCGCGGAATTTGTGTCGAGGAAAAGATCGAAGCGGATGAAGAAGCGCTGCTGCTGATTGCGCGTCAATCCACCGGAGCGCTGCGGGACGCCATTTCGCTGCTAGACCAGCTGGCTTCCACCGGAACGCTCATTGACCTGGAACTGGCACAGACCGTGCTTGGAACCGCGACCAACCAGCTGGTGTTTGACCTGATCGAAGCCCTGTTGAAGAATGACCCGGGTATGGGCATGCAGACCATTCATAAAGCGCTGGACGGCGGGAGTGACCCGCGCCAGTATGCACGCCAGGTGGTGGAGTACCTGCGCAACCTGCTGCTGCTCAAAATGGGGAACGAGAAGCAGATTGAAGCGACCAGGGACGTGAAAAACCGTATGCGTGAACACAGCGACCGGATCGATACCAGCCGCTTGATGGATTGGATCAGCCTGTTTAACGAGGCGATCAGCGACCTGCGTACCACGTGGCAGCCCAGCCTAGCGCTGGAGGTGGCTTTTGCCCGCTGCCTTAACCCGGTGGCAGCTGAACAGGTGCAGGTAAAAGTGGTTGAGGTGGCAACAGTAAAAGAGCAAAAACCGGCGAAGAAGTGCCTGAAGCTGAAAAGCAGCAGAAATCGGTAGTGGCAAAAGAAGAGCCGCTGCAACCAACGCAAGACGCGCCGGAGACCGAGGTGGAAGACAATGCCCCGGTTGTGGAAGGCGGACAGGTCGCGACACAGGACGTCCTAGGCGCGTGGAGCGCCATCAGGGGCGAGGTGAAGTTGAGGCGTACGCAGGCAGAAGCGTTGTTAAATTCCCAGCGCCTGCTGCAGGTAAAAAACGGCGTGCTGATACTGGGTTTTCCGAGTGATGTGCTCAAATCCAAGATGGAAAACCCGGAAAACATCGAAGTCACGCGGCGGGTCATCCAGAACCTGTTAAACGTGGATATGCCGATTCAGTGCGTGGTGGTAAACGAAAAAGGCGGGCTGGCAGCAGGTGCAAATGAATCAGAACCGAACGGCCTGGTGGATGCTGCCATCAACCTTGGCGGTAAATTGGTCCACAAAGACTGAGCAAGTTGGAGGAGACAAACATGGCAAAAGGATTTAATAGACCAACAGGCGGGCAGCAGGGTGGAGGCGGTATGATGGCCCAGCTCAAGCGCCTGCAGGAACAGATGGAAGTTGCGCAGGAGCAGCTGGCGCTTGAGACCGTCACCTCTTCAGCCGGGGGTGGAGCGGTGAAGGTGACGATGACCGGAGACCAGCACTGCACGGCTGTTGAAATCGACCCGGAATTGTTGAAAGATGCTGATGCCGAGATGCTGCAGGACCTGGTGCTCTCAGCGGTCAACCTGGCGCTGGATGATTCGCGCAAAATGGCATCGGAAAAACTTGGCCCGATGGCCGGCGGTATGCCGGGTTTGTTTTAGGGCTGGCGGCTGATGCCCATTCTGCCCGCTCCCATCCAGGACCTGATTTCTGCGCTGGAAAGGCTGCCCGGAGTTGGACCCAAGTCAGCCTCGCGGCTGGCGTTCTTCCTGCTGCGCGCACCGCAGGACCTGGCGCAGCAATTGACGAACGCGCTGGTGAACCTTAAGTCTGCCACAGGCACGTGCAAGCTGTGCGCGAACATCACGCTGGCGGACCAGGAGCTGTGCGAGGTTTGCACTGACCCCGCGCGCGCAGACAACACGATCTGCGTGGTGGAAGACCCGCTGGATGTGCTGGCGCTGGAGCGCACGGGAGGATTTCACGGGCGTTACCATGTGCTGCAGGGCGTTCTATCACCAATCGAGGGTGTGGGTCCGGATGACCTGACGATACGCGGTTTAATGGAACGGGTGAGGGGCGGCGAAGCGAAGGAGGTCATTTTGGCGACCAACCCCAGCATGGAGGGGGACGCGACCGCGCTGTACCTCAGGCAGCAGCTGCTGCCGCTGGGGGTGCGGGTTACCCGCCTGGCGCGCGGCTTGCCCGTGGGGGGTGACCTGGAATACGCGGACCAGAACACGCTGCTGCGCGCGCTGGCCGGCAGGCAGGAAATGACATAAAAAAACCGGAGCAATTGCTCCGGTTCTATCTTTTTTCGTGCAGGGCTATCGTTTAAAGGCCGGCAGTTCGACTTTTTTACCACCCTGGTCGACGATGTAGTAGGGCAGCCACACGACAGCAAAAATGTCGGAAAAGATATCACTCTTGGCAGCCTTGACGGTCACCTCGGTGATCTCATCGGCAATTCCTTCCCATTTTGCTTTCACTTCCGAGACCACCTCGTCTTTGGCTTTCTTCAGTTCTTCAAGCTGATCGATGTTTTGCGCCAGGGTGGTTTTTTCAGATTCGAGCCTATCCTTGGCAGCGGAGGTCATCCTGTTCTTGGATAAAGTGCCGGTGATGCTGCGTTTTTTTCCGAGCAGCATGCCGAATACAGCTGAACCGCCGGTGGCAAGGGTCTCAAGGCGGCGTTGGCTGACAGATGATTCGGCAGCTTTTACATCCAGTTCCTGAGATTCGATCTTTCGTTCCATGGTAGTGATCTTGGTGTCGTAGGTTTTCCCGGCTTTTTCTATCTCCACTTCCACGGCATCCGCCACAGCTTCCTGCGCTTTGCGGCGGAACTCGGTTTCCGACATCTCAGGCGTGCCGTATAACTTTAATTTGTTATTCGCCAGGATCTTTAAACCACCGCTTCGGTAAATCCAATCCAGGAAGTCCTTCTTGATATCCTCGGTTTTACGGGCATCTGCCAGCCAGGACGGAACCGGGTGGAACTGGGTTTTTGGGAGCGGCTGCATTTCCAGCCGGTCTTTGTCGATCTCGCTGGTGATCAGGTCCTCCCAACGAATGAGACCGCTTCCCGGATCTTCAAGGATGGCTGACGTTTTACCGACATGCTCAAGGTTGTACTGTCTCGAGAGATAGCGCACTTCTGCTTGTGCCAAAATACCCGGCCGATATGCCAGCCCTTCAGAAGCAATTCCGGCGGGAATACCCGCGTTGTTGGCTGCTTCGCTGACACCAAGGTTATTGGGGTAAAAGTACTCGGCGATGTCGCCCGGGATCGCCGGTCTGCTTGATGACAATCCTGAACCCTCCCGGACTGTTGAAGCAGGCATCTGCTGCGGATTTGCCTGCGGCGGTCGTTGATTTTGATCCATGAGCGTACACGCCAACCAGGGCGTTGGCATCTGCCAGCTGGTCGCGCGTCATGGGTCCGGCGAGGTAGTTCATCGCCCAGCGCGTGTTGAAGAGCACCGGGGCTGAACGGTAAACGCTGTGCAGCAGGAAGACGCGTTTCCCCAGTCCGGAGATGAGGTTATCAATGGTGCGGATATCTGTAGCGCCGGACGCAGAGGAAAGCCCGTCCATCAGGCGCTGTTTGTCCAGGCTGGTCTGCAACCTGCCGATCATCCAGGTGCCAGCGTTCGAAAGCGCCTTGTAATCCAGGTCCATCGGGTTCTGGGTGGCAATCACCAATCCAACCCCGAAAGCGCGCGCCTGTTTGAGCAAGCGCAGCAATACTATCTTGGAAGGTGGGTTTGGGTTCGGGTTGGAAGCCGGTGGCAAATACCCCATGATTTCATCAAAGTACAGAAGGGCGCGCAGGTTGCCCGTGCCGCGCTGACCGCGCATCCAGCTTTCAACCGCAGCAAAGAGCAGGGTGACGAAGAACATGCGTTCGTTCTCGCTCAGGTGCGCCATGTAGAAGATCGAATGGCGCGGTTTGCCATCAGCGGTGTAGAGCAGCGCGCCCACGTTCAGCGGCTGACCCTGCTGCCACACCTGGAAGGATGGTGAAGCGAGGAAGTTGTTCAAGAGGAGCGCCAGGTCGAAACGGTCTTTCTCGGGGAAGAAGGAATCCATCGGGAACGCGCCCAGCCTGTCCATCGGCGGATTCTGGGCCTGTAAGATAAGATCGGTGAGAGTGAGAGAATGGTTATTGATCCAGGCTTCTTCGATGATACTGGAAAGCAGGATGTGCTCACGTGAACGAAGAGGATCAATATTATTGAGGCCGATCAGACCGAGGATAGCCGTCACTGTTGTCGAGATGCGCTCGCGTAATACTTCAGCGTTCTCCAGGAAGGGAATGTCTGGTGCTTCAAACGACGACATAATGTTGATAGGAATGCCTGAGGTAGACCCGGGGGAGTAGATGGTGTAATCCGCGGCGTCCGACAATGCCTGTAGTTGTTCCTTCCCCATCCCCCAGTCTGCCAGACCGTTCTTCCAGCGGGCTGCGGTTTCCTCCGCAAGTTGGGCAACGGTTTTTCCCTCCTGACGCGCTGCTTCCGGGTCGATCCAGGGTTCAAAATCAGAGGGTTGCTGGTTAGGAAAGTGCAGCACCAGGTTGGTGAGGTCGCCCTTGGGGTCGATGATGATCGCCGGGGTCTTTTGTAACGCAGCTTCTTCGAGCATACCGATGCACAACCCAGTCTTGCCGGACCCGGTCATACCGATGACAACGCAGTGGGTTGTAAGGTTTGCAGGATCCAACAGCACATCTTCGCTGGTAGGTCCTTTAGTTTTCGGGTCGAAAACTCTTCCAATGAAGTAATTTGAATTTTCTGCAGACATATTATCCACCACCTGTTTTTCTTTTTATTATAGATGAAATAGGGGAATTTAACCAAAAACAACTCCTGGCCTTTTGGCCCGATTCTTGTATCTATTTGTGTAACATATGTCCGAAAAAATAAGGATGCCTCTTGTTTAACCTCGATATCCATCCCATCCATCTGCGCGGCGGCAAGGCTGAACAAGCGCTGCCAGGATTGATCGCGCTGGCACCCCCGCGCAAATGCGCCAGGGGTCGTGAAGTTGATCAGCTGGTGGCGCTCGTCGACCTGAGCGGCAAATCAACCATTACCCAGGAAGCGCTGACGAGCTGGATGCTGAAGAAAGCCGACCTGTTTTATAACACGCCCGGTTCCACGACAAACGCGCTGCGCATGATGGCAGAGTCCATCAACAATGAACTGCTGGACAGAAATCTGAAAAAAGTATCCGGCGGATCGCAGGTCAACGGTACGCTTTGCCTGGTCGTGCTTCGCAAGGACATGGTTTATTCACTGGTCATCGGGCAGGGGAGGATCTTCATCCTGGATGGTGAGGCAGTGGTAGAAGTCGAGGACCACGAGAATCATCCGCGCGGACTGGGAGTGAACCAATCGCTCACCTGCGTCTTTTCACAGAGCGGTATCAGCAGTGGTGGAGCGGTGCTTTTAGCGCCTACCCCCAACCCTCAATGGACCCCCTCGGTGCTGGTGGGAGGAGGTCTATTAACGATTGACGCACTTACACGCCGCCTTCTCAGTCAGCACCCGGCTGACGTGCGCGCGGCATTGGTGCACCTGGCAGAGGGCAACGGCAAAATTAAAATAAGTTCCATGGCGCAGGATATCCCACCTGTTGATCTAACCGACCTTGAAGCGGCAGTCATTGTGGAGCAGCAGGAACCAAACCAGGCTTTACAACCCACCCTCATCGACCTGCCGCAACCTGTTGTGACAATTAGCCAGGCGGGGGAGCCTGAAATTTCAGAAAAACCACCGTTACAAGTTAAGTCTCACAAACCTGAAGGCACTACGCCGGCAAAGAAGGTCAGGCAGGAGAAGCCCCAAAGCCAAAAAATGACACCGCGCGATAGGCGCAAGGCGGCTACAAAGCCCACACTCGATCGAGAGCAGTTGAAAGCGCAGGTCGGTAGTTACGTAGATGTGGTGGATAATGTGCAGGAGAAGGTGCAGCGGGGGAGTGCTTCACTTTTCTCAAAACTGTTTGCCGGCGACGGCGCGACACCCCGAATATTGCTGTTGCTGTTCGCCATCGTCATCCCGCTGGTAGTAGTGGCTGTCGCCGGTTCCGTCTACATTCGCAAGGGTAGAACCCAGCAATTCGCTTATTATTTCCAGCAGGGTCAGCAGTACGCCATCCAGGCGGAAGCGCAAAAGGATGACGAGATCATGTACCTGTTCAACCTGCAGGCTTCCGTGATGTACCTGGAGAAGGCATCGGAGTTTGGCCAAACCGCGGAATCCATCGCGCTCCATACCGCCGTGCAATCTCAACTGGACGCGATCCAGGGGGTGGTGCGGCTGGAACTTGGTTCACTCAACACCGCGGACGTACTGGGGAATGTGAGCATCACGCAGATGGTAGCTACGACCAACGACCTTTACCTGCTGGACGATATTTCGGGGAAAGCGCTGCGTTACACGCTCTCGGGCAACGCGTATGTAAAAGATGATGGTTTTGATTGCGGACCAAACCCGGACAACCCATTGAACAGCATCGGCGAACTGGTGGATATACTTCCCCTGCCCGTCGGTAACTCATTTGGAGCTACCCTGTTCGCCATTGACGCCTATGGGAACATCGAATTCTGCATTCCCGGAAAATCAGGCACCATCTCCTCATTGATCGCGCCTGACGCGGGCTGGCAGGGCATCAAGGCGATTACTATGTTTCAAAATTATCTTTATGTTCTGGATCCCGGGAATAATGGGGTTTTCGTTTTCCCGGCAAAAGGGATCCTGTTCGAGGATAAGCCCACTCTCTTCTTTGATAATGTCATCCCGTCCCTGGATAACGCGATTGAAATTGAAGTGAACGCGGATGAACTTTATATCCTGCGTGCCAATGGCGAAATGGTCGAGTGCACCTACAGCCACATGAAAGATTACAAGCTCACTGAATGTATGGACCCGGCACCTTTCAGTGACATGCGCAGCGGCAATGAACCGCAGGCGATCAACTTCCCAGACTCACAATTCGTACAAATGCGGTTGACAGCCGCTCCGGATTCTTCATTCTACCTGCTGGATACGCATGGCAGCAGTCTGTTCCACTTCAGCCTGCAGCGCAACCTGCAAAAGATCATCCAGCCGATGTTCAGTGACCCGGGATACCGACCAAAAGGAGCGGCGAGCAGTTTTGCCATTTCGCCCGGAAAACTGGCGTTCCTGGCGTTTGGCAACCAGATCTACTTCGGCGCATTACCTTGAACTGTAATTTTCAACTGAATTATTAGTAAATTATGCTGAGCGGCACCGGGATGAAGGTGAGAATGAAGATCACCATCGCGATGAATCCCAGCCATTTACGCGCCGGGTTGAGCTGCGTGATCTGGTCAAGTGGTTCAGCGTAGACCCTGCCGAAGAAGAACACCAGTCCTGCCCACAGCCACCAACCGGACCAGACGAATCCCAATCCCACCAACGCAGCCAGGATGAAAGGGAGTATCCTGCGGGACCATTTTGTCCCGAACAGGAGTTGGAAAATATGACCACCATCCAGCTGCCCGGCGGGGATGAGATTGAGGGAGGTAACCAGCAACCCTGCCCAGCCAGCCCATGCCACCGGGTGGATCATCACATCCAGGCCGCCTAAGGGGAAAGGCCGCCCGGTGAAGAAGAAACGCAGCCAGTACAGCACGGGGTTCATATCACCGAAGCTGGCAGGTTGCGGTAGAACCAGGCCAAAGTGGAAGTACTTAAGGAGGAGGTAGGTAAGCGAGTTACCCTCCATCTGGAGGCCTTCGCCGGGAGGAAAGGTCAATGGGATGGTATCCAGCTGTGATAGTGACAATCCAATGAGAATGACCACGATGGACACAATATAGCCGGCAATCGGTCCGGCTACCCCGATGTCCATCAACACGCGCCTGTTGCGGGGTATCTCCTTCATGTTGATGAACGCACCCATGGTGCCCAGTGGGGTGAAGGGAAGCGGAATAAAGAAAGGCAGGGTAACACGCACACCGTGCGCGCGCCCGGCAAAATAATGCCCGAATTCGTGAGCGGCGAGGATGGCCAGCAGGCTGACCGCGAAAGGCCACCCGGCCTGGATGAGCTGCACGGCAGCGGTCAAAGGCTGCGGAGAAAGCTCGCCCTCGAAGCTGGTGAGACCGCCTGATACAAGCACACTGACCAGGGTGAGCAGGAACATGATCAGGTTGATCACCGGGCGACCCGGTTTGGGGGCAGGTAGTGCGTTGACCAGGTAAATAACCTGCTTATCCTCTTCGACCCTGAAAAGCGGGGTCAAATCATAAGGTTTGACCAATTCGCTCAGTCTGTCGTAGGCTTCAACTGAATCCTGCGTTATCAGGCGACCACGGTATCGTACCTTGTAGTATTGTTGAGAAGTGCCGTAAGTAATATCCTCGATTTGAAAGACACCGCGAACGAGATGATCAAGGATTTCAGTGTTTTCAGAAGAGTCCATGCATACTCCAATTTAAATAAAAGGCGGGAATGGATGGGAGTCGAACCCACCGCGGCCCGCATCGCGACCCGCCACCGATTTTGAAGACCGGGGAACCCACCGGGACTCATCCACTCCCACGGTTAAGAATACCGCAGCCAATTTGATTTGACAAGGCTGTGAACGCGAAGATACAAGGTTGATGTTTAGAAGATGGCGGGGAATGTCACGGTCAACCAGGGGGCGAGTTGGAGGACTACGACACCAGCGAGGACGCCTAGCAGGATACCCACGACCACGTCAGAAAGGTAATGGACGCCCATCCATACCCGCGCCAGACTCACCAGCGGCGCCCAGATGACCAGAAGCAGCCCGAACCAGAGCGGACCGATGACCAGGGCGATCACCGCGAGCATCGCGGTTCTGGCAGCGTGCCCGGAGGGGAACGAATGGGGGTCGGTGTTGCGGTAAATAGCGCCCCATTTTCCCTCGGGACGGCGTCGTTTGATGGTGAATTTGATAACGAGGACAACCAGTGCCAGGCCAACCGCGCCGGCGGCCATCAGCGCTGCCATCCGGTGCCAGAGACCATCGCTGACCAGCCAGATGACTAATAATGCCAGCAGGAGAAACCATGAATCACCCGAATGAGCAAGGAAAATCGCGAAGGGTTTCAACCGCGATTTCGGGTTGGTCAGCCGCAAGCGGTTTGTAATTTCAATGTCCTGTTGCAGGATTCGATTAAGCCTCATAACGCAATTCTACCGCAACAGGTCCTGTTCAACGATCTTGTGCTGGAAAGGTTTATCCACGTCCATACCAATCTCGGCGAATGGCATCTTCATGACTTTTCCGCGAATTCCGAGTTTACGGCAAACTTTATCGACAGCATCATCAAGTAGCAGTGTTCCTGTGAGCAAGCCAAAGAGGGTACCCCAGCCAATCAACGAAGCCTGTTTGAGCGGGTTCTTACGATTGCGGATCAATTCACCCCAGGCACCATCAGGATCCATGGCGGCCTGTTTCTTAACGCAGTTTACGTCTCCACCGCAGAATTTTCCGTCTTTGAGTTTCACGTAAGTCCGTTTTGAGCCGGGATAGCGCTTTTCCATGGTTTCTTTATCAACAACTGAATAATAGACATCATATTCCATCTCACTGAATGCCTGGATGCAACGGTCAATAATGGACGAAGTGACCGCGGGGATATCGGCGGAAACCGTGAGTATATGCGATTCGGCGGGATTTATCTCGGCGAAGTGCGCCGCTCCGCTCTGCATGTTCTGCAGCAGTGTACCTGCATCAGGCAGATAATGGAGTTCTTTGCTGCAGGTGAGGTTGACGGAATTTTCCAATCCAATTATTGCGACAGTGTTCACTAATGCAGCGCCGGAAAGGGCGTCCAGCACCCATTGAGCCATTGGTTTACCGGCGATGTGCAACATAGATTTCGGCTGATCGCCGGCGATAGGATATAAAGGATCTGTGGTCGAGCTTCCACCACCGGCTAATAAAAGCACATCCATTTACAGCTCCTTTACCTGGGGATTCAGCGGTATTTGCTGGATCGTATCTTCCATGAGCTGGAAATATTCCCCCGCGTTGCTGTAATCCACGGGTTCCTTCCTGCCGAGAGCAGCGACGATGGCGGCTTCGATCATATTTGTGCCAAATGAGCGACCATCGATGATGGGTGTGGTGGTGATGAGGTATTTGATCCCGGCTGATCTGAAAAATTCCTGGTCAGCCGTGGTGGTCGTGTTGGTGACGACCACCCTGCCGGGTAATTTATCGGGCATGTGACGCCACAGGTAGTGACAATCCCCGGCGACCACGGATGCCCATTCGAAATATTCATCAAAGCGGGGTTCTCGCTGGGATTGTTTCTCACCGGTGGGGTAGATCCATGAAAAAGGCAGGCGGCTCATCAGCGGGAGCAGGGCATTGGCCAGCCGGCCCAGTGATTTTCTGACTGCGAATTGGCAAACCCAACCCGAGGGCGAACATGAGATCCCCAAAAACGCATTGATAACCATCATCCAGGAAAGCCTGTGCTGTACCCCAACGGTCGAGCGCGACAGCGACAAAGGCTTTCTTTTCCTTTACATACCCGGCGAGGTCTTTATTGATGACATCAGTGACCTTTTTCTCAAGGGTCATTTTCAGGCCTGTGCCATCCACGACCGGGGTTTGATGCACATTTTTTATTAGGGAGTGTACCGAGTACATGGGTGACCATTTTTCATTGAATAAAACCCCGAGCACGGCACCGCCTACACCAAAGCAATCCACTTTCCCATCCAGTTCGGTGTAAAGGGCAGCTGCTTTTTCCATATCCCCATCGGTACCTATGCGTTCCATCTGTATGGTCTGGCCAAGAAGATTGATTTCGACGGACTTGTTACGATTTGAGGAACCCAGGCTGATACTGACTGCTCGCTTCATGATAAAACCTCGATTTTCCAAAAAAGTAAATGCACGTGTATCAAAACGAATTTGTAAATTGACAGCATTATGGATTCCCGTATAATCAAATCAAGTTCCAATTATTAAGAATCCACTTCGCCTGTTAAAACCCATAAAGCGAGTAAAAGACATGAAAACTGTGACTCGAAATTATACCCTGTCTCTCCTTCTCATTGCAGCGTTTATTTTCACAGGCTGCGCAACAACTACAGTGCAAGTCGATACGGCTGGCATTTTTCGCCCGGATGCCGTCAGAGCCGCCAAATGTAATTACGGTGGAGCAATCAAATCAGTCGAAGCAGTGGACCAATATACGATTCGTTTCACGCTGTGCGAACCTGATTCCACCTTCGCTGCCAAGATTGCAGCACCAATTTTTGCTGTGCAGGATAGTGATGTCCTGGCTGAAACAGGCGGCGACTCCGTATTAATTTCGCAGAACCCGGTTGGTACGGGTCCATATGTATTAAGGGAATGGCGGCATGAGATTGACACCACGATTGTGACATCCCCAACTTACTGGGGGATTCCAGCCGGGACACCCAAGATCGAGTTCCGCTGGCAGCCGGATCAAAGCCGCCGCTTCAGCGATACCGATTTTACCGCTGTTGAAGGGATGGATTTTCCTTCCATCGTGATGACAAAACCTTTCTCGTACTTGCAGTACACCTATGCCAATCCAGATCTTAAGATAGAAAGCCATGACCCCTTGAATCTTTATTACCTGGGGTTTAACAATAAAATTCCACCATTCGACAATGTGAAGGTGCGTCAGGCGTTCAGTATGGCATTGGATCGCGCTCAGCTACTGGACCTCTCCTTCCCTGGCGGTACAGAACTGGCCCAGCAGGTCATCCCAACCGGGGTTAAGCCCGGGAGGACCGAAGATATGAGGTGGTATGAATTTGATGCTACCCGTGCAACTGAACTTCTCACCGAGGCGGGGTTTGATTTTAACCAGGAGATCACAATCGCCTACCAGAATTCGCCGATGCAATCATTGTATTCTCCTGCAGCGCTGGCAATGGCTGTGAGAGATCAACTCGCCAAAATTAATGTAAAGGTCATCCTCCGTCCGTTGGATGTGATCGAACTGGAAAAGAACCTTAAAGCCGGAAGCGAAATGTTCTTTGTGCACTGGTATATGATCGATTATCTGGATGGAAGCGCATTTTTCGATAAACCATTTGTAAACGAAGCCGATAAATTCGGTGAATCATATTCCCGAATCCCACCCTTGGTCAAAGAAGTTAATGCTACTGGAGTGGATGCAGACAAGCAAAAGATATTTGATGAACTCAACCGGATCGTGATGGAAGAGGTACCGCTTATTCCCCTTGGTCATTCTCCCAGGCTCACGGTCTTCAGGGCAACATTACAGAACATTGCTTCAAATGCTTTTTATGAGAACCTGGATGAAATCGTTAGTGACAAAAATACCATCCGTTTTATTGCTGCTGCCGAACCGCAAAGTTTATGGCCGGCTGATGAAGATGACTTCACCACATTCAGGGTCACCCGGTTGCTTTATGATAGGCTGTTAAGCCCGGGTTTTGCTGGCGAGAAATTCGAGCCGCTTCTCGCGGAGAGCTGGGAATCGAATGAGGACCTGACTGAATGGACCTTCCACTTGAGATACAACGTTCAGTTTTCAAATGGTAGTAACTTTGACGCGAATGATGTCGTCGCATCATTCTCGGCGATTTGGGATGCTTCTGACCCGAACCATAAAGGTCGCACCGGCGAATTCGCCATGTACAAGCGGCTGTTTGGCAACTTGATCAACGCTGAGTAGTCGCATACATTGCCCCTTGACGCGTTCCTTTTAGAGGGAGCGCGTTTTTTTTTATTCCTTCTGTATAGAATAAAATGTGTTGCATAAACTTATGATGATAAGAGGGGATTTCCCTGCGGCATGCTACGAAAAATGGTTTGAAAATTTTGCCTCACCCCAAACCCCTCTCCATTTTTGGGATGTAGAGGGGTAATGTAGAGGTCGGAGTTAGAGAATGAAATACGGGCTAATGAAGGAAATATTTAACTCGATACTCTGTAGTTTGCTGCGGGGGGAGTTCATTGAAATGTGAAGGTAAACGTGCAGTTCTTGTTATGCAATCGGGTGATAATCGTTTTGTCATACTGAGATTAAGAAAAGCGACACGTGTGCAATATTAACTCTCGTGGTATAAAATTAAGTTGGATTTATCCGATTTAGTTACATTGGAGGAAAGAATGGTTTATTTTCTCTTATTGGGAGCCGGGGTTCTGGCATGTTCCTTATTATCAGTCCTCTCGCGCCGATTGCTGATCACCGCTATCTGGCTGGCTCTCACCAGCGCGCTTGTGGCGGTAATGATCTACCTGCTGGGTGCCCCCCACATCGCTGTGATCGAATTGAGTGTTGGGGCGGGTTTGGTGACGGTATTATTCGTTTTTGCCATAAACATCGCCGGAGAAGATGCGACCCGGCTAAGAAGTATCATACCAATGCCAATAGCCATCGGTGCTGTTGCGCTGGCATTGGGGTTTGGCCTGGTCCTGATCCTGCGGGGCACCGGTGTCATTTCACTAACCGAGGTAGTCCCTGGAGATTCGGCAATATTGTGGCAATCACGATATATCGATCTTCTTTTGCAGGTAGCCTTAATTTTCGCGGGTGTACTCGGAGTGATCGGTCTGCTGGCAGACAATGCAAAACCACGACCTGAGGAGACAACAGAATGAGCCTGTCAGCGCCTTTAATCGTCCTAATCACAATCTTCTGTCTTGCCGGTACCGGCCTGTACTGCCTGCTCATCACGCGCAACCTGATCAAAGTTGTTGTAGCGCTACAACTGCTCGTAAAGGGAGCGGTGCTGGCTTTTATCCTGGCAGGCAACCTGACCGGGCAAATGAACACCGCCCAAACCCTTGCGCTGACGGTGATCGTAGCTGACACAATTGTCGCGGTGATCGGTCTAGCGCTGGCTGTTCAGATTCGGTTGAAGACGGGCACACTGGACATAAAATCACTTTCGAGCTTGAAAGGATAGCTACATGACAATCGCTCTAATTGCAATCATGATTGGCGTCCCGTGGCTCGGCTCACTTATCGTCTGGCTGGTTGGTGATGAACACGATAAGCTGCAGCACTGGCTGGCCGTGATTTTCTCTCTCATTGCCGGAGCAGCATCCATCGTGCTTATCCCGCGTGCTGCAAACAGCACAGCCCTCACGATTCCCATTGGCGGAGCGTTTGGCGATTTTACCTTTGTGGCTGACGGCCTGGGGATCTTCCTTAGCGTTATCGCCACGGTTGTCGGCAGCCTGGCGGTAATATTTTCGACCAGTTATATGAAAGGCGAAGCTTCGCTAGGCAGGTATTACGCTTTTGTCCTTTTCTTTATCGGCGCGATGGTAGGGCTTGTACTTTCGAGCAACCTTCTACTCATCTTTTTCTTCTGGGAAATTACTGCCTTGTGTTCATATGCGCTCATCGCGTTTCACAATGATGACCCGAAAGCGGTGCGGGGCGGTATCAAAGCCCTGATCATCACCTCTCTTGGTGGCATAGGGCTTCTTGTTGGCGCGCTGGTGATCTACGCGTACACCGGGAGTTATGACATCAACACCTTCATGGCGATGAAGGCAACGATCCCTGCCAATATTCTTTCCCTGCTTGGCTTCGGGTTTCTTATCGCTGCCGCCGCGAAATCGGCGCAGTTCCCTTTCCAGACATGGCTTCCGGACGCAATGGAAGCACCCTCTCCCATCAGCGCGCTGATCCACGCGGCGACGATGGTCAACGCGGGCGTTTACCTGCTGGCGCGGTTCTTCCCGGCTTTCCAGGATGTACCACACTGGCGTGAAGCAGTGATGGTGGTGGGTACGCTTTCCGCCATTTTGGCGGCTGTGATGGCATTGACGGCTAATGACCTGAAGAGAGTGCTGGCATACTCCACCGTCAGCCAGCTGGGTTACATGGTTTACGCAATAGGTGCCGGCGGCGTGTTTGCCAGCCAGTTTCACCTGTTCAGTCACTCGATCTTCAAAGCCTTATTGTTCCTGGGTGCAGGTGCTGTCATCCATTCGGTTGGCACGCGTGACATGATGGAAATGGGGGGTGTGGGCAGGAAAATGCCACTGGTGAAGTGGGTGTTCCTCATCGGTTCGCTAGCGCTCGCCGGGCTTCCCATCCTAAATGGTTTCTGGAGCAAGGAATTGATCCTTGAAGCGGGATTAATAGGCGGACCCACATGGCTTTATGTACTGATGGTGATTGTCGCCGGGTTGACTGCACTTTATACGACCCGCTGTGTATGGCTGGTATTCTTCGGAGAAGCGCGGTCTGAGTACCATGTCCATCCAACCGGGATTGGAATGAAGGTCGCAATGATCCCACTCGCGGCAGCCGCTCTGGTAAGCTGGTTGGCAGTAGAACCCTTCTCGGAGTTGCTCGGTGAAAAGACCCTGCCATTCCACGGCATTGAAAGCACATCCCTTGAATCACTTTTCCATGAGATCCTGACTTTGCCTACACTGGTTACCTTGATCGTTATCGGGTTGGGAATCCTGGCCTGGTTTATGCGAAACAGGTTGGAAGGCCTGACCAATAGTATGCGCAGCATCAGGTGGGCCTCAGAAAAGACTTTTGGATTTGAAGCCTTGAACACCGCGGTTGTTGAAGTAACTAACAATATCGCTGAAGCAATGCGAGGAACTCAAACCGGCATCCTGAACTGGAATATTCTGGCTATCACGGCTTCTCTGATCATCCTTTTTGCGATTCTTGTGGTGGGGGGCTGAAATGAATACGACTTTATTATTCCAGTGTCTCATCATTCTGCCTTTCGTGGCAGCAATAATCGTTTATTTGATCGGAAGGATCTCGCTACGCCAGGGAAAAATATGGGGCGTTAGCCTCGCCAGGGCTTTGACCGTATTATTCCTACTATTCGAAGGTTGTTTGCTTTTCTTCACTGTTAGAGCCGCGCTTCAATCCAACGGAGCGTATCTGGATGTAGGTGAGGTCAGCCTGATGCTGGATGGCATCGGGTTATTACTGTCAGCCGTGGTGCTCTTCTTGGGCTTGATGGTAGCCCTTTTTTCCATGGATTACATGGTTGATGAAAAAGGCGAAGAAAAGTATTACGCCCTGCTCTTATCCACCATCGGTTCTATCATCGGACTGGGACTCTCGTTTGATCTGTTCACTTTATGGGTCTGGTTCGAAGCCATGGCGATCAGCACCTTTTTCCTGGTGGCATTTTACAATGAGGAACCTCCCTCGCTGGAAGCCGGCATCAAGTACCTGGTGCAATCCGCAGTGGGTTCCGCGTTGGTACTTCTTGGAATCGCGCTCATTTTCTCCCAGACCGGAACCACAAATTTCGCGAATATCTGGCAGGCAACTTCCGCCGACGCGTCCTTGATGGCGGTTGGCGGCATCCTTTTGATCGTAGGATTCGGCGTGAAAACGGCGTTGGTACCGCTGCATACCTGGCTGCCAGATGCGCATTCACAGGCACCTTCAGGTATCAGCGCGATGCTCTCAGGTGTGGTGATCGAAGCCGGAATGATCGCCATGCTGCGGTCGCTGAGTTTTATGGGCAAGATCGATTTCAACTGGGGAGCGGTGCTGCTTGCATTCGGGTGTCTCAATATCCTTGCCGGGAACCTGATGGCGTTGCGGCAAACCGAAATCAAACGGCTGCTGGCGTATTCCAGCCTGGTGCATGTTGGTTACATGATGGTGGGGTTCGGGATGAGTTTCCTTTACGGACAGCTCAATGGAGCCGCGGGCGGATTTTTCCACCTCATCACGCATTCCCTTATGAAAGGTCTGGCCTTTTTAGCAGCCGGGGCGCTGCTCTATGCACTTCACTTGAAGAACGACGAACATGTTCCTTTAACACTCTCGGACCTGAATGGGGCTTCACGAAAATACCCATTGGTCGCGTTTACCTTGAGCGCGGCGCTGCTTGCCCTCGGCGGGCTACCACCGTTGGCGGGATTCATGTCGAAATGGCAGATCCTGGTAGCAGGAGCCGAAGCCAAGGAACCATTGATGCTGTTTGTGATTTTTTTTGTGGCATTGAATAGTGTGTTGTCATTGGGGTATTACGCGCCAATGGTCAACCGCCTGTACCGGCGTGAGACCTCTGATGCAGTCGAAAAAGGTAAACCAATTCCAGCGATGATGATCGTTCCGCTGCTTGTGCTGGTTGTTGCCGTGGTAGTGCTCGGTTTTTGGCCGTCAGCGATGGACTTCTTTACCAGTAAAGCCACCGCGAGCTTGCTGTATCCATTCTTTTACTAGGAGACCGGAAAATTATGCAAATCCTAACCTCCCCTCCAATCTCGATCCTGATTTACCTGGGTTTGGTCGCACTTCTATACCTGGTGGGAAAAGTACTGGTCGGGAAAGAACATCCGACCCCTGAAAAATCGAGCCTTTATAGCAGCGGTGAGGAAGCGCCCACCTCATTTTCGTCTCCCGGATACCGGCCATTCTTTCTAATTGCTTTCTTCTTTGCCATCCTTCACCTTGGTGTACTGGTGATCGGTAGCGGGAGTTTTTCACTTAAAATTGATCCCTTTCATCCTTGGCTTGATTCTCGCGCTTGTTGCGCTCATTCTCGGCTGACGGGATAACTTTGGAGACCTTTATGGAAAATCCGATACAAGTTGTGATGGAAAAAGTGAAGACTTGGGCGAGGGTGAATTCTCCCTGGGCGATCCATTTCAACAGTGGTTCATGCAATGGGTGCGATATCGAAATATTGGCAACTCTAACTCCGCGTTTCGATGTTGAACGCTTCGGCATTAAACTGCAGGGTAGTCCGCGGCACGCGGATGTACTGATCTGCACCGGTCCGGTGACGTTACAGGCCAGGGACAGGCTGGTGCGCATCTACGAGCAGATGCCTGACCCGAAATTCGTGGTAGCCGTCGGTTCCTGTGGAATTTCCGGTGGTGTTTTTGATGGTTGTTACAATGTTGTTGGTGACATCAGCGAGGTGATCCCGGTCAATGTTTACATCCCGGGCTGTCCACCGCGCCCGGAAGCCATCATCCATGGTATTGTGCAATTGTTAAAAAGCCTGCAACAATAACACGCGAGGAAATTATGGATACTCAAGAGTCATTAGCAAGAGCAGAAAAAATTCTCAACGATGTGGCGGTCTCGATGAACCGCCCGGAGGAGAACCGGCTCGACGCGGTTATACCGGTTGAAAAGCTGAAGGAAGTCGTAAAAACGCTGCGGTTCGACAACCACTGGGGGTACCTCTCTGCCATCACCGCCATGGATCAGCCTGTATACCAGGTGGATGAAACCACCAGGGAGAAGCTTCCTGTTCCAGGAAGTGGTTCACTGGAGGTGCTCTACCACTTCTGTGAAGGAGCCGCTGTTACCACGCTTCGGGTTGTCCTGCCTTATGATAATCCACAGGTGGATAGCATATGTGACCTGTTACCCGGAGTTTCATTGTACGAAAGAGAAGCAATGGAATTACTCGGCATCACATTTACAGGCACACCGGATACCAGTCGTTTGATCCTGCCGGATAGCTGGCCGGAAGGTGTTTACCCGCTGCGCAAAACGTTTACTGGTTTGGACGAGAAGTCAAAGAATTAGGAGAAGAATCGATGGCAGAGCGTCAGAAGATTGAAAAGTTTGTGGTGCCGATCGGCCCACAGCATCCAGCATTAAAAGAACCAGGTCATTTTGAATTTACCGTGGATGGTGAGGTCGTCACCAACGCCACTGCAAGGCTGGGTTTTGTTCACCGCGGTATGGAGAAGGGGGCGGAGGGCAGAACCTGGACACAGGACCTTTATCTTATGGAACGGGTTTGCGGCATTTGTTCGCATGTGCATGCCATGGCCTTCGCGCTGGGAGTCGAAAGGCTGGCGAAGGTGCAGGCTCCTCCACGGGCACAGGCCATCAGGGAGCTCGTGGCAGAACTGGAACGGATTCATAGCCACATGCTTTGGCTGGGGGTCGCGGCGCATGAAGGCGGGTTTGATACGCTGTTCATGTACTCATGGCGTGATCGTGAGACTGTTATGGACCTGCTGGAAACCATCAGCGGGAACCGGGTGAATTATTCTGCCAATGTTCTTGGCGGTGTAAAGATCGATATCAGTGACCGGCAGAAGGTCGAACTTTTGAAGGGGATGGACTACCTCGAGGAACGGACGACACATTACTTGAAGGTGGTGACGGAAGACGATACATTTTTAGGTCGGACGCGCAACATTGGTGTGATGAGCTATGAAGAGGCGAAAAAATTGGGAGCAATCGGTCCTACAGCAAGAGCTTCAGGCCTCCATCGGGACGTGCGAATGGATTCGCCCTATGCTGGTTACCCGGATTTCCCGGTCAATATCGTCACCGCCACGGCTGGAGACCTTGAAGCCCGGTTCGTCGTTCGCATCAAGGAGTTGTTCGAGAGCTACCGCCTGGTACGCGAAATTGTGGAAAAAATTCCCCCCGGTGACCTGACGGTAAAAGTTCCAAGGCGCATCCCTGAGGGAGAAACCATTAGCCGGGTTGAGGCTCCCCGGGGAGAACTTTTCTACTTCATCAAGAGCAATGGTTCAGATAAACCGGACCGGATTAAAGTGAGAACGCCGAGCCTATGCAACTGGGGCTCTGTACTAACCACCGCGATTGGTCATAAGCTGGCTGACATGCCGATGATCCTCTCCGGAATCGACCCCTGCTTCTCCTGTAATGACCGGATGGTCATTGTCAATCAAGATTCGGGGCAGTCGGTATGGGAGTGGGAAAAGTTACGTCAATACGGGATCGAGTATTACAAATGAATGTGACCTTTCCTCCTCTCATCGCGTTGCTCTTTTTCCCGGGCGGGATATTCCTTCTTGCCAGTGGTCTGTTTTTTGAATACATTGACCGAAAACTGATTGCGCGCTTTCAGAACCGTATTGGCCCTCGCTGGTTCCAGCCGCTGGCTGACACGATCAAATTATTAGCGAAAGAAGAGATCATCCCTACGGGCACGATCAAAGCACTGTTCATAGCCCTTCCAATTGTCGCATTGGCCGCTGCATTGACCGCTGGTTTGAGCGTACCTTTGTTCGGATTTAAGCCGGTTGCCAGCTACCCGGGTGACCTGATCGCCACACTTTACCTTCTCAGCCTGATGACGTTGTGCATCGGTCTGGCTGGTGCCAACACCGAGGACCGTTTTTCAATCATTGGGGCTACCAGAGCGCTCACGCAGTTGTTCTCATACGAAGCACCCTTCCTGCTGGCAATGCTGGGACCGGCAATCGCGCTGGGCACCTGGACCATCGGTGAGATCAACCAGGGCGCGACCCAGAACTTGTGGTTCATCCTGTCGCAGCCCATCGGCTTCCTTGCTGCTCTGATCGGACTGATGGGCAAGCTTGAACTCCCGCCGTTTGACGCACCCGAAGCGGAAACCGAGATCGTCGCTGGGGCGTTGACGGAGTATTCAGGGCGTGGTTTTGCCTTGTTTAAAATTGGCCGGGATGTGGAACTGGTGATCGGTCTGACTTTGATCGCGTCATTCTACCTCGGGGGTTTCAACTCTCCGTTGGACTTTTTATGGAAAACGCTTGTCCTGCTTCTGATCACCGCGGCTCTTCAGTCCTTGTTTGCCCGGTTGCGCATTGACCAGACAGTGGGATTATGGTGGCGCATCGGTGCCATCTTGGTGCTGGTGCAATTGTTAATGATCATTGCGGGCGCGAGCTTAGCCCCATTGGTCACTCGCCTGTTTGGAGGTTAGAATGCCGATTGGTTCAATGCTGGGAGATATCGTAAAATCATTTTTCACGAAACCCGTCACGGAAAAATACCCGTTCGTCAAGATCGCGGCACCTGAGAACCTGCGCGGAAAACTGGTTTGGAAACCGGAAAACTGCTCGGGTTGCCAACTGTGCATTAAAGACTGCCCTTCCAACGCGATAGAATTGATCGTGATTGATAAAGTGAACAAGCGCTTTGTGATGCGCTATAACCTGGATAGATGCACCTATTGCGCGCAGTGCGTGGCAAGCTGCCGCTTCAATTGCCTGGAAATGTCTGACGTTCAATGGGAACTGGCATCGACAGGCAAAGAACCTTTTGAGGTCTATTATGGTCGTGATGAAGATATCCAATTCCTCCTGGAAAAAGCAGCTCTCGGAGAAACTGAAGAACCCTGCCCAGAGGGTTGATCAACGGATCGCCATTGTTGGGATCGGAGCCGAACTATACGGTGATGACGCGATTGGTCTACTGACAGTCAGGAAACTGAAACCTGCGTTTGCCCAACAGGAGGAGGTGCTGGTGCTTGAAGGGGGTACCTCTGCCCGAAAGTATGACTGGCCCACTGCGGCGTTTTTCACCCGAGCTTGTCATCTTCATCGATGCAGCAGACCTTGGAGAACCACCGGGGACGATTACAATAGTTGATTCAAACCGCATCAGCGGGACGTCCTTCTCAACCCATTCGATGCCGCTGACGTTATTGATGAAATTCCTGGAGGATGAATTGAATTGCGAGATGCTTCTAATCGGCGTCCAGCCCGAACGGATCGAATTTGGAACGACCCTATCGGAAAGTGGTCAAAAGACTGTCACCCGCCTGGCAAGAGGAATTTTACAACAGCTATTAAGCACCGATATTGGATGAATGATTCTTCGAGGTATGGGCAGGCAATAAATGGTTGAAATCCCAAATGCATCAAATCCATCCAAATCAATTCTCGTGTTGATCCCGGCGTACAACGAAGCAGAAAGAATTGCTGGCGTTATTGCCAGCACAAAGCGGTTTTTTCCTGTGCTGGTGGTCGATGACGGCTCAACGGATGAAACTGCTGACATCGCAAGCGGGTTGGGTGCTGAGGTGATTCGGCAGTATCCCAACCGCGGCAAAGGTGCTGCCCTGCTAGAGGGTTTCAAATATGCAAACGATAACGGGTATGAAGCGGTGCTCACGCTGGACGCGGATGGTCAGCATGATCCTGAGGAAATTCCTCTATTCATTGGCGAATTTAATAAACGGGGCAGATCTGGTCATCGGGAAACGCGATTTCAAGAAGATGCCGTTTCCGCGCAATATCTCGAACACAATCGGTACGTGGCTTTTCTCGCGGGCGCTGGGTGCAGTATTGCCCGGATAATCAATCCGGTTATCGCCTGCATTCACGGCGAATGATCGAAGCCTCGCTGGAGAGTACTGAAAAGAATTTCGAGTTCGAAGTGGAGATCATTGTACGCTGTGTTGCGCTGGGTTACAAATTATCCTGGGTCCCCATTAGTACGATCTATGCCGGGGAGACCAGCCACATAAAACCGTTACGACACATCCTGCATTTTTTCCGCCTGGTGCGCCAAACGAGGCAGACGATGCGGACTGTGAGAAAAAGCTCGTGATTAATTTACCATAAAGTTTCAAACTGTTAAGAACATGCTTACTATCCATTATGTGATATATTATTGGTTGATTTCCGAATTAGCAAAATAACAAAGAGTCGTAAACTTAGTCTGTCATGTGCGATTTTAAATTATTTAGTGTGAGGAGCTGCCGGGGATCGTTGGTGAATTTTGAATATTTGGATCAAAATATCTCTCTTTAATACATTTATGAGGGTAGCACCAATCATATCTGGCGAGGTAAACGGAAAGAATGATCAATACAATCAAGAACATTGAAGAATTTCTGCAATTAAAAAAACTTGCCGTGGTCGGCGTATCCCGCAAAAAAGACAAGTTCGGCAACATGATCTATCGTGAATTAAGAACGCACGGCTACCAGGTGATGGCAGTTAACCCAAATGCGGATATGGTGGAGGGAGACCGCTGTTACGCCGGTCTTGGTGCGCTGCCTGAAAAACCTGAAGGTGTAGTGGTGGTTGTACCATCCACGGATGGCATAAAGGTTGTTGAAGAAGCGGCCGCGTTGGGAATTCACTACATCTGGGTACAGCAGGGTGCCAATTCACAGGAGATCGAGCAGAAATGCGGGGAACTATAACCTCGCCTGCATAAGCGGCGAATGCATCTTCATGTATCTGGAACCGGTAACCTCCATCCATGCCTTCCATCGCTTTTTCAGGCGGTTGTTCGGAAAAATGCCCAAATAAAATAAATGACCGGGAAGCCCGGTCATTTTTTCTTAAGGATTTCGTATCAACCAAGTTGTGCCTTCAATTTATCACGGGTTTCTGTAAATTCCGCAAGCTTGGCGCGTTCCTTTTCCACCACAGCCGGGGGAGCCTTTGCGGCAAAATCACTGGCGAGCAGTTGTTCAAGGCGCTCGACCTGGGATGACACGACAACCAGCTCTTTACGCAAGCGTTCGATATCCTCCGCGGTGTCCGCTTTTTCAGCCAGGTCAAGGAATATCTCAAGACCGGAAACGACCACAGAAACGTATTGACTGGTATCCTCTTTTATCCTGCGGCTGATATGCGAGTGTTCCAGGTCGAGGGACGCCAGCGCGGCGAGGGTGGCGCACTGGTTGCGCAGGATATCCATTTTTGTACCCGCAGATATGAGCGCGGGAATCTTGCGTCCCGGGGCGACCTTCTTCTCTGCCCGGATATTGCGTATCGCGCGCACCGCTTCCTGGACGACGGTAAATCCGGAAATGGCTTCGTCTTCCCAACCTTCCACTCTACCAGCTTCAGGCCAGCCCGCGATGATCAGCGCTTCCTCCCATCCCCGCCTGGAACTGAATGGCTTAAACCCTTTTTCACGCGCGGCGTGTTTCAGGTAGCCCCAAAGTTCCTCGGTGACGTAGGGAGTGAAGGGATGCAACAGGCGCAGGCAGGCGTCCATCACGCGCACAAGGGTGGTGGCGGTGTAATAAGCCTGGTCCTTACCCTGGCTCATCTGGATCTTGGCGATTTCGAGATACCAGTCCGCGAAATCGTTCCAGAAGAATTCGTAGATCTGCCGTCCGGCTTCGCCGTATTGATAGGATTTGAACAAGCGGTCAGTTTCACGCAGCAGCCCTTTCAATTTTGCCCAGATCCAGGAATCCGCCAGCGTCCATTCAGGCTCATCATCGGCTTCACCGGGTGCTTTTTCAAGTGCTGATAGGATGAACCGGCCGGCGTTCCAGACCTTGTTGGCAAAATTACGGTTGGCCTCCACCTTTTTGATATCCAGGTTGGTGTCGTGCCCGGGTGTGGAACCGACCAGCAGGGTGAAGCGCAGCGCGTCTGTACCGAAATCGTCCATGATCTCGAGGGGGTCGACGACGTTGCCCTTGGTCTTGCTCATTTTCTGCCCATCCTTATCCAGGATGAGCCCGTGCAGGTAGACGGTGTGGAAAGGCACCTGTCCGGTGAACTCGAGACCGAACATCATCATGCGTGCCACCCAGAAGAAAAGGATGTCTGCTCCAGTCTCCATGACCGACGTGGGGTAAAAATACGCCAGGTCGGGGGTGTTATCAGGCCAGCCGAGTGTCGAGAAGGGCCACAACCCTGAGGAGAACCAGGTATCCAGCACGTCTTCGTCCTGGCGAATAGCTTTGCTGCCGCATTTGCTGCATGTTGAGGGGTCCTCTCGGGATACGATCACCTCGCCGCAATCATCGCAATACCACACGGGGATGCGGTGCCCCCACCATAACTGGCGGCTGATGCACCAATCGCGGATATTTTCCATCCAGTTGTAGTAGACCTTGGTGAAGCGTTCCGGCACGATTTTTGTGCGGCCGTCCCTCACAGCCTCAAGCGCTTTCTCAGCCAGCGGTTTTATGGAGATGAACCACTGGGTCGATATCATGGGTTCCACGATCTCACCGCCGCGCTGCGATTTGGGCACATTCAATTGGTAAGGTTGTTCCTTGATCACCAGACCGGCGGCGCGCATGTCCTCCCAGATCTTCTTGCGGCATTCAAAGCGGTCCAGCCCCTGGTAAGGGCCGGCGTTTTCGTTCATGTGGGCGGAGGTGTCCAGGATGCTGATCATTTCCAACCCGTGATTCTGTCCGATGGTGTAGTCATTGGGGTCGTGCGCGGGGGTGATCTTGAGCGCTCCGGTACCGAACTCCATGGTGACGTATTCATCCGCGATAACGGGGATTTCGCGGTTCAGGATCGGGACGACAACTTTTTTTCCGATGAATTGCTGGTAGCGTTCATCGTCCGGGTGAACCGCCACAGCGGTATCACCGAGGATGGTTTCGGGGCGTGTGGTAGCGACAGGGATGAAAGTCCCGGAACCATCTGCCAGCATGTACTTGAAATAGTAGAGGAAACCAGGTTCCTCGCTGTACTCCACCTCGAGGTCTGAGACCGCCGTGCGCAGGGCAGGCGACCAGTTGATCATACGCGGACCACGGTAGATGAGCCCTTTTTCGTAAAGGCGCACAAAGGCTTCGCGCACAGCTTTTGACAAACCGTCATCCAGGGTAAAGCGTTCTCTCTTCCAATCACATGAGGCACCCAGGCGGCGGATCTGCGAGGTGATCCGGTGACCGTACAGCTCCTTCCACTCCCACGTGTGTTCCAGGAATTCCTCGCGGGACATTTCATCGCGCTTTTTACCTTCCTTTGCGAGCGCTTTTTCCACCAGCATCTGGGTGGCAATGCCGGCGTGGTCTGTGCCGGGTACCCACAACGTGGGGATCCCTTTCATGCGATGGTATCGGATCATCAGGTCTTCCATGGAGACGAACATCGCATGACCGGCGTGGAGTTCACCGGTAACGTTCGGAGGGGGGATTGAGATGACGAATGGCTTTACTTCGGGGTCGAAGCCTTCCTTACGGGGATCGTTGGATGGCTGAAAATAGCCCTTTTCCTCCCACCATTTGTACAACCGCTGCTCGGTTGCATGGAAATCATACGCTTTGGCAAGACCTTCCTCTGACATTTCCTACCTCCTCAAACACTGAATTAAAAAAACCCTTCATCCGTAGAGGACGAAAGGCTGTAAGCTTCGCGGTACCACCTCAATTCGCCATGTTTATGGCGCACTTTTTCCGGATGTCATCCGGATTTCGCGCTAACGGGCTTACCCGTGCCGTTCTACGCCCGATGATGGGTTTCTTCGGCATTCCTACCAAACGACTTCGGTCCGGGAAGGCTGTGGAGCGTTTCAGCCGGGGGCTCCTTCTCTACCAGCATTCTGTCGAACCTACTACTTTTGGCGTGACTCGTATAGAATTATAAAGAGATTATACAAACATAAAGGTCAGTCGTCAATGAGTGAAAATTACATGGATAACAAAATTGAAACGAATGGCAATCCTAAATGGCTCACCTGGGCGCAGCGCATCCAGGCGATCGCGCAAAGCGGCAGTCAGTATACTGAAAATCCCTTCGACATCGAGAGGTACCATCATCTGAGTCGAATAGCCGCTGAAATGATGGAGGAGAACACTCAGTCAAAACCCGGTGAGGTTAGGATAGTGTTTGAAAGCCAATGCGGTTACGTCACTCCTAAGGTCGATACACGCGGGGTCGTGTTCAAGGACGGGAAGATCCTGCTGGTACGAGAATTGCAGGACGCGGGAAGGTGGACGCTACCGGGCGGGTGGGTGGACATCAATGAACCGCCAAGCCAGGCAGTGGAACGCGAAGTCAGCGAGGAAGCGGGGAAGATCGTGAAAGCGAAGAAACTTCTGGCGATATATGACCGAAACCTGCACGGTCATCCACCGGGTGTTTTTCACACCTACAAACTGTTCTTTTTGTGCGAGTTGCTCGGAGAAACAGAAATTGCCCCTTACGAGACCGCGGAACCGACCTTTTTCGCACCAGATGACCTGCCTGAGCTCTCACTGGCGCGCGTCACACCGGGTCAAATCAAGCGCATGTTCGATCACCTGCGCGATCCGCAATTACCCACAGATTTTGATTAGGTCAAAACTCAGGTATACTCATAATTCATTGCCTGAACGCTTGATGAAGGATTTAGATTGAGGAAAATATTAACCGCAACGATTGTTCTAATACTGACCTTGATGTTCGGGATTTCCGCATGCACGCGGCAACCCGTTGAACAGGTTGATCCGACCGATTTTCCGGCTGCGAAAGCAACGTCAACACCCGTAAAAATTACCCCCCAACCTGCACCAGAGGATAACGATTTCAATGTGGATGTTGCCAATCTGGAAGGCATCCAGATCCACTTTCTGCATCCCTGGACAGGGGAAACACTCGAGCTTTTAACCACGATGGTTGACCAGTTTAACCAGACCAATGAATGGGGCATCCACGTGATCATGACCGCCCCTGGCTCGGCAGCCCAGGTGACCAGCAGGATAACAGAGGAGATCGCAAATAACATCGCTTCCAGTGTAGTGGTGGCACCGATCAGCCTGCTGCTCGCCATTGATGAACAGCACGAACTGGTTATAGACCTGAAACCCTATCTCGCGTCAACTTCATTCGGTCTTGATGAGTCCCTGATCGAGGATTTCAACTCGGAATACTGGAATGAAGGATTGATTAATAGTAAGCGGTTGGGAATCCCGGCGCAGCGCAGTGCGTTGTTGATGGCTTACAACAGCAGTTGGGGTGAGGAACTGGGTTTCAAGGCGGCCCCGCAAACGACGGAGGAATTCAGAGAGCAGATATGTGCGGCGAATGCTTCTTTCAGAAATGACGACGACCCCTCGAATGATGGGTTCGGCGGATGGATCATCAACACACAAGCCGCGTCTGTGTACAACTGGCTATTGGCTTTTAATGCGGATCCTTTTACCAACGGTGACTTTGATTTTACGACGCCGGACGCGGAGGATGCCTTTACTTATTTGTTTGACCTCAAGATGAAGAATTGTGCTTGGGCAAGTCGCACTCCCCAGGAGGCGGATCGTTTCGCCAACCGGGAAGCGCTGTTGTATACCATGTGGATGCAGGACTTAAATAGCCAACGCGCAGCGATGACGCGTATTGGTTCAGAGGATGATTGGACTGTGACAACGTTCCCAGGCATGGAGGAAGAGACAGTGTTAACAGGCGGTTCCTCGTTTGCCGTGCTGCACCAGGATGCTGAAAAAGACCTGGCTGCCTGGCTGTTCATCCGCTGGCTGTCGCAACCAACGCAGCAGGCCCGCCTGCTGGCCACTATGGGCACGCTCCCGCTTGGCAATTTGGTGATGGAACAACTGGGGGATTACGGCGAGCAAAACCCCATCTGGCAGGAAACCGTGGATACGTTTAACCGATACAGGGTTCTGCCGGTGGACGCGGATTGGCAGGTGATCGCGCCTGTGCTGGAAGACGCGGCATGGCAATTATGGATGACCGAGATCACCCAGGAACAGATCCCGGAGATACTGGTCCAGATGGATGATCTCGCCCAGGTACTTTCAGAAAGACAACCCTGATGGGAAGTACGATCACCATTTATTCGGATGGGGGATGCGACCCGAACCCGGGACCGGGAGGTTGGGCTGCCCTGATCATCGATGGAAAAACCAGGCGGGAAATCTCCGGCGCGGAAGAAAAGAGCACCAACAACCGCATGGAATTGACAGCGGCAATCGAAGCATTGCGTACGATCGAAGAAAAAGCCTGCATAACACTATATACCGATTCACAGTACCTGAAAAAGGGGATGGATGAATGGATGCCTCGCTGGCTGGCAAAGAACTGGCGTGGAACGAGCGGTCCTGTAGCCAACCAGGACCTTTGGCAGGAACTGCTGAAGGTGAGCGGCAGGCACCAGGTGACCTGGCGCTGGTTGAGGGGGCATTCAGGGAACACGGATAATGAACGGGTTGACCGGTTGTGCCGCATTGCCCGCGATGGACTGATGCGCCGTCAGGCTGGTCGTTAGAAATTACTTTCTGAAATGAATTGGGGGTGATAAAAAATCAGGAGGCGACGATGGGATTTGTCGCAACGCAGCGAAGGTGCCCGAAGCGATTAGTGCTTCGGGTAAACCGGATTAACTTAGGGGATTAAAAAAAGAGGAGGCGACGATGGGATTTGTCGAAGCGCAGCGCAGATACCTGAAGCGATTGGTGCTTCGGGTAAACCGAATTAACTTGGGGAATTAAAAAAAAGAGGAGGCGACGATGGGATTTGTCGAAGCGCAGCGCAGATGCCCGAAGCGATTGGTGCTTCGGGTAAACCGAATTAACTTGGGGAATAAAAAAAGAGGAGGCGACGATGGGATTTGAACCCATGATCAGGGTTTTGCAGACCCTTGCCTTAGCCACTTGGCCACGTCGCCTTGCAGAAGGGATTTTATCAGAAGGTCAGGTGATGGTCAAGCAGAAGATAAAAGATGAGAAAATGGCATTATTTTAGAGCGGGCGATGGGATAGCATCCCAGCGCCAACAAAGTCTGTTTTTATTAGAGCGGGCGATGGGATTCGAACCCACGACCTTCTCCTTGGCAAGGAGACATTCTACCAACTGAACCACGCCCGCGTTCCTGCTGATTCAATTGGGATTTTACCTGAACTTGTGACGCGCGTCAACCCTCAAGAGTTGACTTTGCAATAATTCCAGATAGTATAATCACTCTGTCATGGAAAAATTCCTTTCAGAGATTCACAAGCTCACCGGGATCAGGTTGACGCTGCGGCAGGTCAGGGCATTCAGAGATTATGAACAGGAGTTGATGTCCTGGAATGAAAAGTTCAACCTGACCGCCATTCGTGACATTGAGGGCATCCGCACCAAGCACTTTTTGGATTCACTTTCCGCGCTTACAGAATTAGGAAATCCAATGCCTGAATCCCTGGTGGATATCGGGACAGGTGCTGGTTTCCCGGGCATTCCGCTCAAGATCGTGCTGCCTGAGCTGCGTCTCACCCTGGTGGAATCCGTGGGAAAGAAAGCCGAATTTTGCCGCCACCTGACCGAAACGTTGAAGCTGGATAATGTAGAAGTACTCACGATGAGAGCAGAGGATTTGGGACACTTAACCCAATACCGGGAAAAATTTGACTGGGCTGTAGCCAGGGCGGTATCATCAATGTCCGTGCTGGCGGAATACCTGCTACCCCTGGTGAGGGTTGGTGGTGGGATGCTGGCGCAAAAAGGGGAAAATGCCCATTCAGAAGTACACGCTGCCGAAAGATCGATCCGTATCCTGGGGGGGAGCTTGCGAAAGATCACGCTGGTAACGCTGCCGGGAGTTGCGGACGAACGCTACCTGGTGGTGGTGGATAAAAAAGCTGCCACACCTCCGCAATACCCGCGTCGGGCGGGCTTGCCCACCAGGAAACCCTTATAGTTCAATCTTCTGCCGCAAGCTGCTCGATGTTTCCTTCAGTCACCTGCCAGCGTTCGCATTTGCTTCTGAAGTCATGGGGGAAAAGGTTCATATCGGTTGTAGTCAACAGCACCTGTTCCGCGTCCTCCAGGTATTTGAGCAGGTACGCGCGCCGTCTGGTATCGAGTTCAGCGAGGGTCTCATCCAGAAGCAGCACCGGCCACTGACCGGTCTTCTGTTTCAACCAATCCACTTCCGCCAACTTGAGCGAGAGCAGCGCCGTCCTTATCTGACCGCGCGAACCAAAATCGGTGAGGTCAATGCCGTTACTGAGCACACGCATCTCGTCACGATGCGGTCCGATGGTAGTAACCCCGCGCGCAATTTCCTCTGATCGCACCTCTGCCAGCCGGGCGATGAACCCCTGCTTTACTTTTTCCTGCGTCAAACCGTTGCGCTGCACCTGTACCTGCATAGGCAGGGAAAATTGACCCTGTGGTGAGGGAAGAGGATCGTAGGCAGGCTGGTAAACCAGGCGCAGCACCTCGCTTGAACCGGTAAGGCGTTCGTGTACGCGTATTGCCAATGCTTCCAATTCCTGGATGACATCAGCGCGCGTGGTGATCAATAAAGACCCTCGTGCCGCGATGATTTCATCCCAGTAATTCAACTGGTCGCGGTCGCCGCCGCGTTCGTTCAAAATCTTCAACAGCGCGTTGCGCTGGATCAATGCCTGGTTGTAATCCGCCAGGGCATGGGCATAGGCAGGGTTTGCCTGAGAAATGGAGAGGTTCAAGTACTTACGCCGCTCCTCCGGTCCATCTTCAAGGATACCGGTCATTTGAGGAAGGAAGATGACGGCGTTGAAGTGACCGATCACCTGGCCGGGCGGGGTCTTCACGCCATCGAGTAAAACCTCTTTGCGCAACCGGGATCCACCGTTGCCATTCGAATCCTGGATCAGGCGCACTTCGAGACGGTGGGAGCGATCTCCACGCTGGTACTGTGCCACAAGACGCGCGACAGAAAGGGTTTCGCGCGTGGCGATAAAGTTAAGCAACTGCCGGTCGCTTTGGGCGTGGAAAGAAGTGAACGTAGCCAGATAGTAGATGGCTTCAAGAAGCGATGTCTTCCCCTGGGCATTGGCGCCCATGAGCAAGAGAATCCGCCGGGGAACGTCCATATCCAGGCGGGAAAAAAGTCGGAAATTTGTCAGGGATAGATGCGTTAAATGCATATGCTAATCAAGCGGGATGTCTTCATCAGGGGCAGGTTTCCATATTTTTTCAGCGCGATCAGGATAGAGGACGCCGTCCAGGTGATCCATCTCATGCTGGAAGATGCGTGCCAGCCAGCCGTTAGCCTTGATTTTTGTCGGTTTCCCGTATCGATTCTGGCCTTTCACGACGATCGAGGTGTGCCGTTCAACCTCGCCCACCAGGTCCGGAACGGAGAGGCAGCCTTCAATTCCCATGACCATATCTTCAGATGCAGACACGATCTCCGGATTAGCCAGAACATACAATTTCGCGGGTTTTTCTTCATCCTCATCATCGCCGTACTCGACGACAATCAACCGCTGCGAAATCGCCACCTGGGGGGCAGCCAGCCCGACGCCGGGGGCTTCCCGCATGGTATCGATCATGTCTGCCACGAGGTCCTGGAAATCTTTGTCAAATTCGGTAACCTTGCGGGCTTTTTTTCGCAAGATGGGATCAGGTATCGTGATAATTTCTCTCAGCGCCATTCAGTATCCTTTTCATTCACACGCACAGCTATTTTACCTGTAAATTTCATCATTCCCGCCCTGGTTGCGATTTTCTTTTCTGATTTCATCATATGTGGTGATCCAATCCGCAAGTTTTTCCTGTTCCACACGAAACGATTTATCGTTGTGGTCCTTAAAGCGGGAGAAGATCTCTGCCTGGATCGCCGCAGGATTATAAACATCATCAAAGGTCAGTTCCTGGTTGCCGATCTGGATTCGCACAGTGCCGAAATTGAGGATCAATCCGACGATACCTTTTCTCTTAAACTCTACTGTCTGGATGTTCTGAATGGGGGCAGATCGGCGCTCCTCCTTACCGAGTGGTTTACGGTCAACATCCACAAGCTGGTCTGTTGAGATGATATAGATGTCGTTGTACCAGTCCTGGTATTGATACAGCCACCATGCCCAGATGACGATCGCTGCCACAAAGGCGGCGGCATAAGCCTGTGTTTCAGTGAGGGCAGGCATGAAGTCAAGCATTTTCAAAATGATGAATACAACTACAGTCAGAAGTAATAAGGATGGGATAAATGTTTTACCCAACAAGCGCCACCAGTGGGTGCGGTAGATCACAGAACCAGAGCGTACACGGCGCAGGCCAAAGAAGCGCGCAGCCAGGTCGAGCAATGAGCCGCTGGCATAGGTGGTTTTTACACCGACCGTACGCCTGCTGGACGAGGGTTGCTCGGTCCCCACTGATTTTCCATGCAATCGCTGTTTAAGCGTTTCGCGCATTTCGTCATGTTCGGTTTGACGGGATTCCCGGGTAATATGCTTTCGTTGATATTCCAACAGTTCGAAAATGATGCCGGGAACGGGTAATCGCTTGAAGCTGAGATTGCCGTTGTATGTTCTCAGGAAGATCGTGCCAAACCCCACCAGTCTGCCCCAAATGGTGGACTCGAGCCCGGTGGAAAGTATGGCGGGATATGGGGCTTCCTGGCGGCTGTCAAAAAAACCGGTCAGTTTCTTTTGTACCAGTACCCGGTCAGATGTGAGAATGAAGTAATCATTGCTCCATTCAAGGGCTGACCATGCGGTAAAAAACAGTCCCAGCAGCAGGAAAAGAAGCGCCAGCAGCAGTAAGCCGACGGATTTGCCGGAAATCGCGATGGTTAGCAGCGCGGCAAATCCGCCTATGGCAACCCCGCCAACCAGGAGAATGCGCAGGATGAGGAAGAACGGATGCTTGCGGCAAACCAGGTTCACTTTCTCATCATTTTCCAGCCAGGGCAGGAATAGCCGGGAACGGAATTTATGGGTCTGGTAAATCAGCGAGAGCGCTTTTTTCAAAACGGGAAACTGTTCCCGTAATTGGTTCAGGTCCTGTTCGTTGATTCTCGCGAGCTTTGAGTTGGTGAGACTCACGGCTTGTGAGAAACGGTAATCCGTCTTTGATAGCACCTCCGCACCAAAATAGTCTCCAGGTGCGAGGTTTTGTTCCCTCTTTCCTCTACGGACAGTCCCTGCCGTCAACTGTATATCGCCTGAAAGGATCCAGTAAAAATAATCGGGGATATCCCCGGCTGCGTAAAGCTGGCTCTCGCGGGGGCATTCAATCACTTCGACCATGGGCGCAATATCACGCAACTCGCCTTCATCCAGGAGCGAAAAAGGAAATAATTGTGATAACCATTCTGTGGGTCTATCGCTGTCGAATTCCATATCATAAGTATAACCAAAGCGGCTAAAAAATGCTCGCATTATGTGGAAAAAGTCAGCAGAATAAAGTCTGGTAAAATTCGCATCATGATATTGGTGGTAGATTAAATTATGAAACGTGTTGGTCGTTTTTCGATCTTTCGCTGGCTATCCCTGGCGTTCATCCTGGCAGCTGTTGTGCTCACCGTTTTCCAGCTGGTAGTTTTTAGCAGGTTGCGCTCATCATTCTCAACCGGAACAGAAATCGGCGGTGTGGATGTCACAGGGTTATCAATGGAACAGGCAGCTTCCAGGGTGACACAGGCGTATTCCATCCCGGTGGAATTGCGCTACGGAAACAGTGTCATCCAGGTAAAACCTGCCACGATTGGGTTTTCGCTGGACATGACCACCATGATGACTGCCGCGGACCAGGTAAGAGCGTCTGAACCGTTTTGGTCTTCCTTCCTTGCATATCTTTTTAGCCAGGAACCTCCCGCCAGCGATGTACCGCTGCGGGCTGAAATTGATGAAAAACAATTACGGTCATACCTTGTTAACGAGATTGCTGCCCGTTACGATGAGGAAAGCGCTTCTTTTAATCCTGTTCCCGGAAGTGTGACCTTTGAGGCCGGCGTCCCCGGTAAAACCCTGGACGTGGACCGTTCAGTGCTCCTGGTCTCAAACGCGCTGCGATCGCCTTCAGCGAGGATCGTCAATCTAGCGCTCGTCACCGGCAAGATCTCACGCCCTTCAATGGAGAACCTGCGTATCCTGCTGCAGCAGATCGTGGAGGTGAATGAATTCACGGGGGAAGTAGAAGTCTATTTGCAGGATTTGAAATCAGGAAGCGAAATGCAGCTGGCGTACATGGATGGCGAAGTATTGATTCCAGACATCGCGTTCTCTGCGGACAGCACAATAAAGATTGCCGTCATGATCGCAGCGTACCGTGAAATCACAGAACCCGCCAGCGCTGAAGTATCCCAGTTGGTGCAGGAAATGATCGCCAAGTCGGATAACGTCTCAACAGATGACCTGATGCGCGAGGTGCTATCGCCGACCACAGGTCCACTCATCGTAACAGCCACCGCACGTGAATTGGGTTTAAAGAACACATTTCTTGATGGTATGTTTTATGTAGGGGCACCTTTGCTCTCTGGCGGCATTGCCACCCCGGCCAATACCCGGACAGACGTATTCACCGATCCCGACCCGTACAATCAGACGACCCCGACTGAGATCGGCTTACTGCTTTCGGATATCTACCACTGCGCCCAGAACGACGGCGGCAGCCTGGTGGCGGTTTTCCCCGGGGATGTGACGCCGGGTGAATGCCGCTCGATGATCTCTTACCTGACGCAAAACCGCATCGGTGTGTTGATTGAAGCAGGCTTGCCGGATGGCACACAAATTGGCCATAAACACGGTTGGGCGATTGACCCGCTGGACGGATTGATGCACACGGTCGGGGACGCGGGGTTGGTTTACACTCCCGGCGGCAACTATGTACTGACGATTTTTATTCATAACACTGACCAGATCGTGTGGGATAATGCCAACCAGTTATTCGCAGATCTGTCACGGGCGGTTTACAATTACTACAACCTGGCCGCGGATTAAGGCAAAAACAAAGGGAATCCTTCAGAGACTAACAAGTCCTTGCCAGTTCAACTGGATTCAAGTATAGTGATGCAAAAAATGCAGATGTAGAGGGTAATGCCTTAATCATGGACAACGCTGGTAACATGGAAACAAAACCCGCCTGGTTTGACAGGCCGATAAGTTCATATATTCCGAAGTTCACCATACAACACCTATTAATTACGCTGATTCTCCTGGCGGCGGTCGTGTCACGCTTCTATGACCTTGGACTGAGAGTGATGAGCCATGATGAGGTCAACCACGTTGTACCATCCTATGAACTCTACCAGGGCAGGGGATACGCGCACGACCCTGTAACGCATGGACCCTTGCAGTTCCACCTTGTGGCGGGTTCGTATTTTCTCTTTGGTGACGGTGATTTTTCTTCGCGAGTGCCGGCAGCTCTGTTCAGCATCGCGACCATCGCGTTCGTGATCTTCGGTTTCAGAAGGTACCTTGGGAGGACCGGCGCGCTTCTGGCGGGTGTGTTCTTCCTGGTGTCTCCGTACATGCTATTTTACGGCAGGTATACCCGCAATGAAGCATTCGTCGCCCTTTTCGGGGTGGTGATGTTGTACGCGGTTATGCGTTATCTCGAAACCGGGCGGCATTCCAACCTGTACCTCTTCACGGCCGTACTGGCGCTTCACTTTACAACCAAAGAAACAGCCTTCATTTATACTGCCCAACTGTTAATCTTCCTTGCGCTGCTTTTCCTGCGGGACGTGGTAAAACACGAGTGGCCGCAAGCTGGTAAACGCGATATTTTCATTTTCTCGATGATGGCCGCGCTTTTATTTATCGGTGTTGCCCTGGGAGCGGCGGTGATGGATGCCGGCAGCGAGACGGCTGAAACGGCAGCCGAGGCCGCGCCAACCATTTACCATACGCTGCTGTTGATCAGCCTGGCGCTGGCAGTCGTTGGATTGGTGGTAGCTGCTTTCATCCTGATCCGGTCAATGGGATGGCGTGTGGTCAAGAATATTCGTTCGTTCGATCTGCTGATTCTAACCATCACCATGATCCTGCCGCAGTTGATCGCTTTTCCCATCAACCTCGCGGGCTGGAATCCGCTGGATTATTCTCAACCCGGATTGATCCGCACCTCCCTCTTCCTGCTGGGGGCAGTGGTCATCTCGCTCGTTCTAGGATTGTTGTGGAAACCGCGCCTTTGGCTGGTCAATATCGGCATTTTCTATGCCATCTTCACGGTTTTCTACACAACGTTCTTTACTAACGGGCAGGGGTTCTTCACCGGTATGGTAGGCTCGCTGGGTTACTGGCTGAGCCAGCAGGGTGTGAACCGCGGTTCACAACCATGGTATTTCTTCGCTTTTTTGCAGGTACCGATGTACGAATACCTGCCTGCCGTCGGAACGATATTGGCCATAATTGTCGGGATTAAACATAAGCTGTTCTCAACAATCCCGGGAATCGCTCCCGCTCACCAAACCACAGAAAAAACTGATGTCGCTGTTCAATTACCCCTGCCTGAAACGGAAGACGGGGAACCAATTATTGTGGAGAAACCCGCAAAACTCCCCGTACTGGCGCTGCTGGTTTTTTGGGCAGTGACCAGCCTGGTGGCGTACACACTGGCGGGCGAGAAGATGCCCTGGTTGACCGTTCATATTACCTTACCGCTGATACTCTGCGCGGGTTTTGGTTTCGGCTTCCTGGTGGATTCCACACCGTTTAATCAACTGGCGAATAAAAAGGGAATTCTCGTTCTCATCCTGCTGCCGGTATTTCTCATCAGCCTTGGCGCGGTAGTTTCCTCGCTTGCGGGAACCCAAAAGCCTTTCGCCGGCAATGAGCTGGACCAGCTGAAGGCGACCAGCACTTTTCTGTTTGCTTTGATCGCCACCCTTCTCTCCGCTGGTCTGCTGTGGAAAATGCTGCTCAAATGGAACCCCCGCAATATAGTCAAACTTCTGATGCTTATGCTGGGGGGTATCCTGCTCGTGCTGACCGCTCGATCGGCTCACCAGGCGAGTTTCATCAATTATGACACTGGCAAAGAGTTCCTGGTGTATGCCCACGCAGCCAGGGGACCAAAGGACGTGCTGGAGCAGGTTGTGGAGATCTCGCAACGCCTTACCGGCGGCAAGGATATCAAGGTTGCCTACATTGGCGACGCGCTGTACCCTTACTGGTGGTATTTCAGAGATTATCCCAACAAGGTTTGGCTGCAGGATGACCTGACGCGCGATCTTTTGAACTTCCCGGTGGTAATCACGGATGATGAGCACTATTCAAAAACCCAGGCAATTTTAAAGGACCAGTATTACGAGACGAAGTTCAAGCGGCTCGTCTGGCCAATGCAGGATTATTTCAATATGACCTGGGAACGCTTCTGGAATGGCGTTACCAATCCGGAGATGCGCCAGGCAATTTTTAACATCTGGTTAAATAAGGATTACAAACACTACGCGTCACTTGCCAACAATACCGGTCTGACACTGGAAAACTGGCAGCCTTCTGGCAACATTTTCCTGTTCATTCAAAAAGACATCGTGGCGCAGATTTGGTCTTACGGAACAGTTCCGGTGCAAACCGAGACCGTGGACACCGACCCATACGCGGGCAAATACATCGAATTGATTCCGGAAAAGGTTTTCGGATCGAGCGGCAGCGGGGATGGCCAGCTAGCGCTGCCTCGCGGGCTAGCGGTCGCGCCGGATGGCTCGATCTACGTGGCGGATTCCAACAATCACCGCATCCAGAAGTTCAGCGCTGATGGCGCGTTTCTGATGAGTTGGGGAAGTTACGCCACCCTGGATGGTGATAGCGCCCCTGGCGGTACCTTTAACGAGCCGTGGGGAATTGCAATTGGCCCAGATGGTACGGTGTTTGTGGCGGACACCTGGAACCACCGCATACAGAAGTTCAGCGCAACCGGTGAATTCATCACCATGTGGGGTGTTCCGGGGTTGGCTGAAGAGCCTGACCACTTCTGGGGACCCAGGGGTATCGCTGTAGATAATAACGGACTGGTATACGTGACGGACACGGGCAATAACCGCGTGGTAATCTTTGATGAAAACGGCGTTTTCCAGACACAGTTTGGCAGTAATGGCATCAACCCGGGCGAATTCGACGAACCGGTCGGGATTGTCGTGGATGAAAATGGGCTCGTCTATGTAGTGGATACATGGAACCAGCGCATTCAGATTTTTGAGCCGGTTGAACCAGAAGGGTACAACGTTCTGAGATACTGGGAAGTAGACGCCTGGTTCGGGCAGTCGATTAATAACAAACCTTTCCTGGCACTGGACGCTGACAATAATATTTATGTTACCGATCCAGACGCCTTCAGGGTGTTGGAATTCGATCAGACTGGTAACTTCCTGCGCGGTTGGGGCGAGGCCAGTTCAGGTATTGATGGATTCAGTTCCCCAAGCGGTATTGCCGTGGGTGGTGACGGACGGGTGTGGGTGGGCGACGCCGAAAACAACTTCGTACTCGGGTTCACCTTACCAGCGATTGAGGCAATTTCAGTCCCAGCCGAGCCTGAACCGCCGGTTGAACCAGGGATGCCAGAAATTCCGGACGGGTTGACTTATGAACCGGAAAGTGGTCAGGTGATCAACAATGTGGAGATTCCGGTTTATCAGCTGAGTGCTGACGGTAAAGAATGGGTGCCGGTGATTCCGGATAGCATTTCAAGCCTACTTCAACCGGGAATCCAACCTGAAAAGAACGCCCTGGGAGATTGGGTGCTGTTATCAATGGAAGGCATTCAACTCTTCAAGTGGGATCCACTCGTCTTTGTCTGGGTCTCGACAAGTCCAACGCCTTAAAGCTTAAAAACATTCAGCGCCCAAACAGGCGCTGAATTTCTTATCGGGTTGTTATTTATTTCCGGGATGGTGCAAAGATACGGCTGAGGATAAAACTGACCGTGCTGACGATCAGCGCACCCAGGAAGGCGTACAGGAACGGTTGCTGCGGGATCAAAAAGCCAATATTAAAAATCCTGCCGAACCAACCTGATAAATAGAATAACAATGTATTTACCAGCAGGGTTGCCAGACCGAGCGTGAGGATGATCAACGGGCAACTGGCGAACATGACGATGGGTCTGATGAGCACATTGACAAGACCGAAAATGGCACCAAGTACTAGGTAGGCGTACCAGGCATCATTCTGCATGACAATGTGCGGGCGCAGGATCCAGATTGCGAAGAAAAGCGCACCACCATTGATAAGGATTCTTAAAAGCCAATTTCTCATATCTTCATCCTTTTTTCATTTCTGCATAACATACGCAAACCAGGTAATAAAGTTTCATCACATTTCACCGATCATTCCGGTGTAATCGTTTTTTTCATCCAGATGAGGGTGTGAAGTTCCTTCATCCCGCAATCGAGGAAGCCATTAACACCCCTGCCGGCAGGGTAGTTAACCATGATGCGCTGGGGTTTTAAGACTTTTGTATGAATGGTAGAAAGCAGTGTTTTTATCGCGCTTTCTTCCCAGACTGGCGAGGTTGCCAGCCAAACGTAATCAGATCCTGAAAAACCACTTTCATACGAAGCGGTGCCGATCAGGTTGCCCTGCTGCCGGGCTGCCCAACTGCGGCAGGTAACCGCATTTAACAAATTTTCGAGCCATACCCAGAAGTCCGGTCGCAGACGCTCCAGGTTGTATGGTATGTTCCAGGCGATCTCCTGGGAGTAAACCTGCTGCAGCCAATCCTTCTGCTGCTGCCAATCCTCCTTTTTTCTCCTGGTCACCAATACACCAGTCGGGAGGGATGTCTTCCTGCTGTAATCTCCGGGAAAAACCCACGAGGTACGGCGTGTGAATTCTTCAAATCCTGTTTGCAGGTAAATATGGATGGCAGAAGGATTGTCTTCCTTGACCTGGAGGTAGATGCGCTTTCCGTCATGTTCCTTAACGTGGGTGATCGCCCTGTTGGTCAGCTGGGTGGCAATACCCCTGCCGCGTTGGTCGGGGTGAACGGCGACATTGGCAATAAAATACGTGTGCCTGTCTTTTTTTCTCACCGGTATCAGGGTGAGGTTGCCGATGATACTGCCGTCTTCCTCCCACAGGTAGCCATGAAAGGGTAGCTGCGAACTTTCAGGCGTGTTCCCGTCCATGATGAAGGCTCCCACGCCGCGGGCGATCTGGCGGATGTGGCGCAGGTAATCTCTGCCTTCAGCGTCCATTTGTTCAGCGAAGGAGATATCGATGAGGTCCGCGATCGCCGGCAGGTCATGCCGGATGTTGATCGCCCTGATGTGCGGGTCAAACCTTCCTTGATCCATTATTTGAATTGTACACCAGCGCATGTAATCAGGCGCGATCCTTGCAGCGTGTTTTTAATTATTCATCAATACATTCTGATCGACAGACTAAAAACGGAGGTAGGAGAGAGCATACTTCGTTTGACCACCAATAAGGAAGAGAAAGCGTGCAAGAATGTTTTAACCGCATTCTTATACAAATCTTTGATTTGTCTGATATGCTCAATGCTATAATGACCATTGAGAAAAGTACGATGATTCGGAGTCTACCATGATGCGATTTGACAGATTTACAGAGAGAGCGCAGGAGGCTGCTCAAAGAGCGGCTGAGATCATCCAGCGCTATGGGCATAACCAGATTGATACAGAACACATCCTGCTGGCACTGATCGAACAACCCCAGGGTGTTGTACCGCAGATCCTCGAGATATTAAAGGTTGACCCTCAGATCCTTGAAGAGCGGCTTGATTACATTCTAAAGACAAGCCCCAAGGCCAGTATCTTTGGCCAGGGAGCGGGGCAAATTTTCATCACCCCACGGGTAAAAAGGATCATTGACCTGGCCAACGAGGAAGCCAGCAAACTCAAGGACGAGTATATTTCCACCGAACACCTCTTCCTGGCGATACTCAGTGAGAAGAACACGCCGGCCTCCAGGCTGCTGGAAACCACCGGCATCACGCGGGAACGTGTGCAGGATGCCGTTATGCAGCTGCGCGGCGGGCAGCGGGTTACCGACCCGCAAGCTGAAAGTCGTTACCGCACGCTCGAGAAATACTCGCGTGATCTGACGCAACAGGCGCGGGAAGGTAAACTTGATCCCGTCATCGGGCGAGACACGGAGATCCTACGCGTCATGCAAATTCTTTCAAGGCGCACCAAGAACAACCCTGTGCTTATCGGTGAAGCGGGTGTGGGAAAGACCGCGATAGTCGAAGGTCTGGCACAGAAAATAGCCCACAATGATGTACCCGAGATCCTGATGGGAAAACGGGTTATCTCGCTTGACCTTGGCGCGATGATCGCCGGGTCGCGCTTCCGTGGTGAGTTCGAAGAAAGGCTGAAAGCCTCCATCGAAGAAGTGCAGCGTTCATCCGGTGAGATCATTCTCTTCATTGACGAGTTACACACCGTAGTGGGGGCAGGTGCCGCCCAGGGCGCGATGGATGCCTCAAACATGCTCAAACCCGCGCTGGCGCGCGGTGAACTGCAGTGTATTGGCGCTACCACGCTGGACGAATTTCAGAAGCATATTGAAAAAGATTCAGCGCTGGAACGGCGTTTTGCACCAGTTTTTGTGGATGAACCTTCAGCTGAAGATACCTTACAGATGTTGATGGGGCTGCGCGACCGTTATGAAGCCCATCACAAGGTGCATTTCTCCGACGAGGCGCTTGCCGCAGCGGTGAAATTAAGTTCACGTTATGTAAGTGACAGACGGCTGCCGGACAAGGCGATAGACCTGATGGATGAAGCCGCGGCAAAACTTCGGGTCGCGCTATACTCTATGCCGCCGGAATTGAAAAAATCCAAGACCGAGCTTGACCGTTTGAAAGCTGAAGAGGAACTGGCTGGCGTGGAGCGGGATTACGAACGCGCTGCGCGTATGAAGGCGGAACGGCTGCGGCTTGAGGAGCAGTTCAACGAGGCACGAGACAAATGGGAATCTGACCACAAGCTGGATGAGGTGGTGGATGTGGACGATATTGCCCAGGTACTGGCACAGTGGACGGGAATTCCCGTGAGCCAAATGATGGAGGCGGAATCTGAAAAATTGCTGAAGATGGAAGACCGCCTGCATGAGCATATCGTTGGTCAGGATGAAGCCATTCACGCGGTGGCGGATGCCATCCGGCGCGCGCGTTCGGGTTTGAAGGATCCACGCCGACCGATCGGGTCTTTTATATTCATCGGTCCCTCGGGTGTTGGAAAGACCGAACTGGCAAAAGCACTGGCCGAGTTTATGTTTGATGACGAAGACGCGCTGGTTCGCATGGATATGAGCGAGTACCATGAACAGCATACTGTTTCCCGCCTGTTTGGTGCTCCTCCGGGTTACGTCGGGTACGAAGAGGGCGGTCAACTTACAGAGGCTGTACGGCGCCGTCCGTACAGGGTTATCCTGTTTGACGAGATCGAAAAAGCTCACCCTGAAGTGTGGAACGCGCTGCTTCAGATCCTTGATGACGGCCGCCTGACCGATGGACAGGGAAGGGTTGTGGATTTCCGCAACACGGTATTGATCATGACCAGCAACCTTGGCACAGAGTTCGTACGGCAGGGAGGAGCGCTAGGCTTCCTGCAAAAGACAGACAATGCAGAAGACCACCAGGCTCAGGAAAAGATTGAAAAAGCGCTAAAGAGCACCTTCCGGCCGGAGTTCTTAAATCGCATTGACGAGATCATCCTGTTCTCACCACTGACGTCCGAACAGATGCACGAGATCGTGGACCTGCAAATGAAGGAAGTACGCACCAGGCTCGAGGAGCATGGGCTTAAGGTGGAGCTAACAGATGAAGCACGTGAATGGCTGGCAAAGGAAGGGTACGATCCCTCGTTTGGTGCCAGGCCGTTAAAGCGCGCCTTGCAGAAGCACGTGGAAAGCCCGCTGTCAATCGCCCTCCTCTCAGGCGAATACGTTGAAGGCGATACAGTGCTGGTGGACCTGGATAAAGAGAAGCAGGAACTCACGTTTCGCAAGAAGTAAACCCGCATGCTAAAAAACCCCGGTGCTCAAATTTTGAGACCGGGGTTCTTTTTATGTTTTAGCGGGTGGTGGAAAAAAGGTGTGGTTTTCCTTTCGATTATAATTATCAATCGATATTCGGTTTTACATTTCTACAGATATGAATGACGCCAAGGAGATAGTTTATGAAAAAAGCATTGATCACTGGTATCACCGGGCAGGATGGTTCATACCTCGCAGAGTTGTTGCTCTCAAAGGGTTATGAAGTCCACGGGATTATCCGGCGGGCAAGTACCTTCAATACCCGGCGTATTGATCACATCTACCATGACCCCCACCGCAACGGTGAGGAACTCAAGCTATACCTGCACTATGGTGATATTACCGCGATTGAGAGCCTGATGGATGTTATCTACAATGTGCGACCGGACGAGGTGTATAACCTGGCAGCGCAAAGCCACGTGCGCGTCAGTTTTGATATGCCCGAGTACACCGGCGATGTGACGGGCCTGGGGACGATCCGCATCCTCGAAGCGATCCGCCGCAGCGGGTACCCGGAGCGTTTCTACCAGGCATCCTCCAGTGAAATGTTCGGCGGGGCCAAGCCGCCGCAGCATGAAGAAACGCCTTTCGAACCACGCAGCCCTTACGCCGCGGCCAAGGTCTATTCCTACTGGGTGACGCGCAATTACCGCGAGGGTTACGATATCTTCGCGTCCAACGGAATCCTGTTCAATCATGAATCTCCACGACGCGGTGAAACCTTCGTCACGCGCAAGATCACGCGTGCGCTCGCTGACATCAAGGCTGGAAAACAGAACAAGCTTTACCTTGGAAACCTGGATTCCAGGCGCGATTGGGGTTACGCGCCTGAGTATGTGGAGGCGATGTGGATGATGCTGCAGCAGGAGAAACCGGATGATTATGTCATCGGAACTGGTGAAGCGCACAGCCCACGGGAGTTCCTGGATGAGGCATTCGGTTACGCGGGACTGGATTGGAAGAAATATGTGGAGATTGATCCGCGCTACTTCCGGCCCACCGAAGTTGATTACTTGCTATCGGACCCCTCAAAGGCACGCAAGGGATTGGGTTGGCAGCCAAAAATCAAGTTTCATGAACTGGTGCGCATCATGGTGGACGCCGACCTGGAATTGAGCGGTCTGGATAGTCCGGGGGAAGGGAAGAAGATACTGGCAGAAAAGTTCAGCGGTTGGCACCGCTGGGAGCACCAGGTTGTCAGCATGGAACGGAACTGAACCTTTATTGTTGATGTAATTAATCATGGGAATAAAGTGAAATAAATGAGAATTGATGGAAAACTCTGCATTAATTGCGAACTTTGCATAGCATATTGCCCAGTTAACGCCATCTATCCAGGCCCTGATATTATGGTGATAGATCAGGAAAAATGCACTGAGTGCGGAACTTGTATTCGTCCAAGCATTGTCCGATGTCCTACAAAGGCATTCCAAGAGTCACCGTCTACTTTTGAATATCCGCGATCGATTCGGAAGGCATTTAGTGACCCAGCGACTACACATATCAAAACCAGGATTCCCGGTCGAGGCACAGAGGAAGTAAAGACAAACGATGTAACAGGAAGAGTAAAAAAGAATCAGTATGGAGTAGCAATCGAAATTGGTCGTCCAATTGTAAGTGCTAGTTTTATCGATTTTGAGAAAATAACTATGGCGCTCGCAAAGCATAAGATAACATACGAAGATTGCAATCCAGTCAAATCTCTTTTCCTTGATGAATCTCGCGGGACTCTTAAACCCGAAGTAAAGCAACAAAGAGTTACTTCAAGCATTATTGAATTTGTGATCCCTTGTGAACAATTAGAAAGCATTTTAAAAACGTTATTGGATGTGTCAAATGAGATTGATACGGTTTTCTCACTTGACTTGATAGCTCGCTTTAATACACCGATGATGATGCCTGAAATCGAATGCTTAAATAGGCTTGGAATTAAATTGAGACCGAACAACAAAATTAATTTGGGATTAGGAAGGCCATTGAGTAGTGAGTGAAAAATGACACATTCATTGCATCGAATAGGTTCAGCCGAATCGCTTAAAAATGATTACGTGCTGCTTGTTACTCCGGCCGTTGAAATAAATGCTATTAATTCTGGTCCGAAATTATGTGCGATATTAGATATTATCGCTGACATCCCACCTAATAATATAGGATCTTATGAAACTGGAACCACTTTTACTGGAGTTAATATCGAAGAAATCAAAAAAAGTATGTATGAAACCCCGCGGATACGTTGCTGTTACGATAGTAAAGATAAAATTCATGCTGTCTTAAAACGGATAAAAGAACTTGATACGGGTTTATCAGTTGTCGTCAGCGGTCTTAATGATGATGTCCTGGAAATGGCGAAAATATTAGAGATCGAACCACACTCTGTGAATTATTCACTTGGCGTTTTCGGAAAAACAGAGCTTTTACCTGACGAAGAAATTATGGAAATTACCTCAATGTGTGGCCATGACATGATTTCAAAAGATTTGGTCGTGAAAATGATTAAATTAATCCAATCCGGAGATATAACATCAAAAGAAGCAGCAAGGGAAATTGCGATGCCTTGCATTTGTGGCATTTTTAATGTTCATCGAGCAACGGATTTGCTCACTAAGTACGAAAATACGAATAAACGTATGGTAGATTTTTAGCGGAAATGCTTTATGCGAGCCAGAGGATGTTGTCTGGTGAGTTGTTGTTTTTCAATAATTGAAATATTAAACAATGCTCAAGAGATACGTAGAATTTAAAATAATTATCAGTGGATGTATCAGCCTTTTTTCCATTATGGAACAATTTTTTCACCAAGATATATCCCAGGACAATACGATTGATTTTTAATAATCAGATTTATCAGGATGTTTATTACTTTATTCTTGCAATCAAGATTTCTAGAACCCTGTGGAGCTAAGCAAATTTCACATGTGTGAGGACTTGAAAGGGAAGAAATTACTATTACTTGGTGGAGCTTCGCAGCACCGCAAAGTCGTAAAAACTGCACAAGAAATGGGTGTGTATGTCCTTTGTACAGACCCTTTTGTCGATTCACCGGCGAAGAAAATCGCCGATAAGAACTTTACATATGACGTGAGAGAAATTGATATTTTGGTTGAGTTGTGTAAAACGGAACATATAGATGGGGTACTCAATTTATGTTTAGACCCATGTCAGAGACCTCATCAGAAAATTTGTGAAAGATTAAATTTCCCCTGCTATGGTAATGAGATTCAATTTTCATTATTAACTGATAAGCGGAAATTTAAAAATTTTTGCATCGAAAACGGGGTTGGTGTTGTCCCAGAATGTAATATTGAAAAACTTGAAAAAGGTGATTCTGATTTTGACTTTCCGGTTATTGTCAAACCTGTTGATAGTCGAGGATCAAGGGGACAAACAATCTGTAACGATATTGATGAAATTAAGGCAGCAATGCCCATTGCACAAAGCGAGTCGAGTAATGGCGAGGTGCTAATAGAAAAATACATGGGTCGTGATGATGATTTCATGGTTTCGTATTTGGTTGTTGAAAGCGAACCCTATTTAACGAGAACTGCTGATAGATATCTGGGAAAACCGGAGGATGGCCTCGAAAAAGTCGCAATAGCAAATATTTCGCCGTCACGTTTCGCAGATTTTTATATTAGCGATGTTGATCCTGTTGTAAAGAAAATGATAAAGAACCTGGGCATAACCAATGGACCGGTTTTTATGCAAGGATTCGTAAGAGGAGGTACAGTTCGTTTTTATGATTCTGGCTTAAGATTCCCGGGGAGCGAATATGAGATTTCCTATAAAAATATTTGTAAGATTGATCTAGTAAAAATGCTTATCGAGTTTGCTTTATCAGGAGCAATTACAGGGAATTATAAAGACATCAATCAATATTTTGAACTTGATGGTCATTATGTGGCGTCTTTGTACCCAACCATACGCGCGGGGAATATTCATAGCGTTGTTGGATTGGATGAAGTTTATAACCTTGAAAATGTAGTTGATTTTTCCCAACGATATTTTAATGGAAGTGAAGTCTTTCAAATGAACGATGTAAGCCAAAGATTTTGTGCCGTTGAAATTGTTTCACCATCCATTAACGATTTAAAAAGGTCAATTACAACGGTTCAAAAAAAGTTAAAAGTCTACAATCAAGATGGAAGAAATTTAATTTATGGAAATTTCGAGACAACAAGAATCAAATCATACAAAAGCGTCCGTCATCATTAGTTTTATATCTCTTTGGATAATCGATAAATTTCCTGGATGAGATTTATCTTGAGAGGATGATTTTGGTCATTAACTCAGGTGTCTTTCGATAAAACGTTCGTAGGGCGGGGAAACCCGCCTTTTTATTCTTGACATAATAGAACAAACGTGCTATTATGGTGATTATTCAACCAGGAGGTCACCATGAACGGCGCACAGAAAGCGATAATCCCCGGTATTTTCCTCAGTTGTTTGATGCTGCTATTGCTCAACCGCCTGGTGAACCCGGTCAGCACGGCGAACGCGGCCACAGAAACCCCGAAAAATTCAGAGGCTATCCAAACTGAAGTCACCAAGGATGTTTTAGATAAAGGTTGTAACAACCAGGAACGTTATCCTGAGGGCATCGTTGACTGGTGCGAGATTATTGAGTCCAACTGCCGCGGAATTCGGGCTTGACCCGTTACTGATCGCGGCGGTGATGAAGGTGGAAAGCGCCGGGCAGCCCGAGGTCATCTCCAGTTCCGGAGCGGTCGGGTTGATGCAGATCATGCCCAGCGATGGCATCGCCGCTGGTTTCCAGTGCCTTAACGGGCCTTGTTTTACCGGAAGACCCACCACCGATGAATTACTAGATCCGGCGTTTAATGTAATGTACGGTACGCGTATGCTGGCAGGACTGATCGAGCGCAATGGGAATACACGGGATGCGTTAAAAAGCTACGGACCCTATGATGTCGGGTATTGGTACGCAGACCTTGTATTGCAGCTTTATGGCAATTTATCAGGCTGAGCAGAAAATAATGCCAGTGAATTGTCATAAAAACCCTTGACGATGTTGAAATATTTATTACAATATATGAGTTAATTCTAAAGAAAGGAGCGTGTCAACATGGTTTACAGCATTGAAAACAAAAAAATGTATCGCACCCTGTGCACCGTTGGTGGTGCTGTTACCCCTTGTTGTATTGCGCCTGTTTCCGGATAAGATCCATACCACTGCTTTCAGCGGTCACGGGTGCAGCAAAACCCCGTGACCGTTTCTTTTTAATTTTGCACGTCGGGCGGGGAGGAAGGAGGAAAAGAATGGTGGAGCGAGGTAACAATTTGTGAGATCGGGATTCGGATCCCAATTGGATTGGAAGTTGGAAGGTTCGTGGAAGAGAAAGAGAAGGAGGCCGAGATGTTGGATTCAATGATGAAAATCGGCGCGTACCGGGTGGAACATTTCGAAAATAATAACCAGGTTGACCTAAACGCTTTTGGTTTCTATATCCGTGGTGAACTGGTGGACGCAAGCGCGTATAGCCGTGATGCTAAAGCACAGCTTTATGCCGGGTTGATGTTGATCCATTCAAAAATGCAAATGTCCCATCTCAGCGGTATTTATGTGGATGTGGATGTGATCGAGAATTTACAACGTCCAGCCTATGTACAGATGAAGTCTGACCTGGTCGCTGGTTTGTTCAAACGTGTTCTGTTGCTGGATGAAAGAGCACTCCTGGGAAATCATGAAGCGGAGGCAGACCTGCACCAGGTTTACCTCGCGGTTGGTGGGTTTGAACTGCTCGTGTGCAGGGATGGTGAGTGTGTGGCATATCCTCTTTTTGCACAGCAGCTGTAATTTGAGATATAGAACAATGTGGAGTAAGAATGAGTCATCAGTCAATAATTGAAGAAATGGGCATCAGGCTGACCCTCCTGGATCCTGGTAAGGACGCTGACCTTCTGGCAGACTTTGCCGGTTCCCCTTCTATTGTGCGCCATCATTTAGATGGTATCTTCAAACCCTTCGCAGTCTCTGAAATTAAGGATATAGCGAAAGAGGATTTGAATGTGGAAGGAGATGAGAATTCAGAGCTTTACTTTGCTGTCCATCTGGTGGAGAGTGGCGAATTGATTGGCTTGTTACGCGTCGGGGATATTACTTCCTCCCACCAGACAGCGTGGATAAACATCGACATGGCCAACGATGAAGTGTTCAGCACTCGCGCGGGTGACGTGCTGCGCCTGGCTTTACGATATGGATTTGCCGAACTGGATCTTTACCGGGTTTATGTGGAAATTCCTTCGTACAACGAAGCTGAAATTACCCTGTACGAAGAGGCAGGTTTCCTGCGAGAAACGCAGCGCCGCCAGGCGGTTTACTACAACGGAGCGTATTATGATGACCTGCTTTACGGCATCCTCCGCACGGAATGGATAAAGGCGGAACTGGAGGTTACTTTATGAAAACATTTGTTTTTGAAAGTGAAAAGGTGAAGCTGGTGCCTCTTGACCAGGAACGTGAGTCGGCGTTCCGAGAGACATGGGAGCACCTAAAGGATGAGCATCATCAGCTGGCGATCGTCCCTCCATCGCATTCTGCAACCGCATTAAGAAGTGAGCATTCTGAAATAAAATCGCAAGATGCTGCGCGGTTCACCATGCGCACGACCAGCGATGACAGGGTAATTGGTTTCATCGCGCTGGATGGACTTGATTGGATAGCCAGGAGCGGCTGGGTGAGGATTGGAATTGGAGACACGGCTAACAGGGGAAAGGGTTATGCAACCGAAGCCATGCAGCTGCTGTTACGCTATGCTTTCGATGGTCTCAACCTGAACCGGGTCAATCTGAATGTCGTCTCTTACAATGAACGCGCGATCCGCTCGTATGAACAGGTCGGCTTTCGATATGAAGGGACACAACGCGAAGTGATCTGCAAAGAAGAACAACGCTGGGATATCGTTGATATGGGCATCCTGCGCCAGGATTGGGAATTGCTGAACCGGTTACCAGTTGGTGAAAACCAGGCGACTTGATCTGCTGAAGAAGGCTGCGTGTAGGGTAGAGCAGCCTTCTTCATATAGCCGTGTTATACTTTTTCCCAAAAAATAGGCAGGGATAATTGGATGAATCATGACATCAGGGCTGTAATTTGGGATATGGGAGGCGTGCTGCTGCAGGAGGTGGATCCGCGTCCACGGGCGAAGCTCGCCGAGGAATACAAAATTAATTTGAGCGATCTGCGTGAACAGGTTTTCGTAAGTAGTTCTGCGCGCCTGGCGGGGTTGGGGCAGATCACCGAAGAGGAACACTGGCTTCACGTAGCGCGTACCTTCGGAATCCCGCAGGAGGAGCTAGCCCGTTTTCAGCTGCGCTTCTGGGCAGGAGACAGGGTGGACCCTTTGCTGAGAGATTTTATCTCGGGTTTGCGGGGACGATACCAGATCGCCCTGCTGAGTAATGCCTGGTCAAACACAAGGCGGGCACTCGATGAATACTACAATTGCCTGGGGCTCTTTGATCAAATCATCATCTCCGCCGAGGTGAAAATGGCAAAACCGGACCCCGCGATCTACCACGAGATGTTGCACCGGTTGGGTATCGCGCCGCAGCAATCAGTCTTCGTGGATGACCTGCAGGAAAATATCGATACAGCCAACCTTCTTGGCATCCATGGTGTCCTTTTTGTTAATTCAACCCAGGTGATCGAAGACGTGAAGAAGCTGCTCGAGTAAGTAGCAGATGATGCATCTTGAGTTTCAGTCCAGTGAGGTCATAACTGCTGCCGTGGTAGCAGATACCCATATTCCAGACCGGGTGAAACAGCTGCACCCGGGTTTGCTGCCAGCGCTGCGATCTCTACACCCGGACTACATCTTCCATGCCGGTGATATCTCCCGTCAACGGGTGCTGGATGAATTGAGAGAACTGGCACCGGTTTTCGCCGTGAGGGGGAACCGTGATTTCCTGGTTTCCAGGTCTCTGCCGGTCAGCCAGGAGTTGAGCTTCAATGGGATTAAGGTCTACTTGACCCATGGTCACATTAACCCTTATCATTACTGGAGAGACAAACTTGAGAATTTGCTTTATGGATATCGATTTGACCGGTATTACAGGCGGCTGCTCTCTGCAGCACCAGGTGCGGAAGTATTCATTTTCGGACATTCACATCACGCCGAGAACCGGGTGCGGGACGCGAAGCTTTTCTTTAATCCAGGTTCATGCAGTGTTGTAGAAAAGCCGGATTTTAATTTATCCTTTGGTATAATCCACTTTCACCCGGATGGTGAAGTGAAGGGAGAGATCATTGCTCTCGAATAAACGAAGAGGGTCGCGATGGTTTTGAGTAAGTGGATCGGCTCCGGTTTTGAGAACAAAGAAACATAAATCCAAAAACAAAATATTCTTGACCATTCCAAATTGCGTTGGTATAATGAAAAGTTGCGCATCCCGGCTCCGGTATGAGCTGGGAAATTATTCAATTACCGCCAGGTTTGAAATTTCTAGGAGAAACCAATGGCTTCTGTGTTACCCACCAAATCTTACGCACGAATTCCGACAATTTTTGAATTACCTGATCTTATCGAAGTTCAACTTGATTCATTCAAGCGGTTAAAAGAAGATGGATTGGAAGACCTCTTTCATGAGATTTCACCCATCGAATCCTATAACAAGGGGATGAAGCTTTATTTCCCTGGCCGCGGTCCTGAAGCCAAGCAATGGGGTCTAAAATACTGGTTTGAGCCTCCCAAGCACACCATTGAAGAATGCGTTGAACGAGACCTGACCTATTCAAGCCCGCTATATGTCTCAGTCCTGCTTGCCGGCCCGGATATCCCGGAACCGGTTAAATCTGACATTTTCCTTGGTGATTTTCCCGAGATGACCGAAAAGGGCACCTTTATTATCAATGGAACGGAGCGTGTTGTTGTTTCGCAATTGATCCGGTCTCCGGGTGTCTACTTTGAAGCGCCAGTTGACCGCGCCACAGGCCACCGCCTGGCGATGGCGAAATTGATCCCTGACCGCGGTGCCTGGATGGAGTTCGAAACCCGCAAGAACGATTACCTCATTCTGAAATTTAACCGCAAACGCACGGTGCCGATCACCATCTTCCTGCGCGCCATGGCGGCAGTGGATGACCTATTGCCCGGTGACGCCCCGATGAAGACAGGTTCTGATGAAGAACTGATTGCCCTGTTCAGTGATATTGACAACAACCCTGACCGCCAGTTCATCCCATCGACCATCCGGCAGGAACCTACCTGGGACTTGACACACGGCCAGACCCTCGCTGAAGCCGCTTTGATTGAATTCTTCAAGAGGATGCGCCCGGGTGATCCTGCCAACCTTGAAAATGCCAGGCAGTTCCTGGAAGAGCAACTCTTTGACAGCCGCCATTACGACCTTGAACGTGTCGGTCGTTATAAGCTGAATCAGAAACTTGATCTCATGAACCGCATCCCTGTTTCTCACCGCAGCGTGACCAAATGGGATATTGTGTACCTTATCAGGCGCATGATCCTTATTAACAATGAAATGGAAGATAAGGATGATATTGACCACCTGGGCAACCGCCGTGTTAAGACCAACGGTGAACTGATTCAGAACAAGCTGCGTATTGGCTTACGCCGCATGGAACGGGTCATTAAGGAACGCATGTCGATCCGCGACCAGGACCAGGTTTCACCGGTAAGCCTCATCAACATTCGCCCGGTTGTGGCCGCTCTGCGCGAGTTCTTTGGTTCATCACAGCTTTCCCAATTCATGGACCAGACCAACCCGCTGGCTGAGCTGCGCAGCAAGCGCACGCTTTCTGCGCTGGGTCCAGGCGGTCTGCGCCGCGAGCGCGCCGGTTTCGACGTCCGTGATGTGCACCATTCACATTATGGCCGCATCTGCCCGATCGAAACACCTGAAGGTCCGAACATTGGTCTTATCGGGCGACTTGCCAGTTACGCCCGTGTTAATGAGTACGGGTTTATTGAAACCCCATACCGCAAGGTAGTGAAGGTGCTTGCTGGTGATGACGCGCGCCTGGAAGGAAGATTATTGCGCGAAAGCATCGTGGACGAAAAATCCGGAGAGATCATCGCCAAGGAAGGTGATCGCATCACGGTAAAGACGCTATCCGCGATCAAGAAAACCAAGAAGGAAGCTATCTTCATAGAGCCCTTTGTCACAGCCGAAGTGGAATACCTATCTGCGGATGCCGAAGACAAGTTCTATATTGCTCAGGCCAATACCCCGCTCAGCCCAAACAACGAGTTTGCCGTGGAGCAGATCTCTTGCCGCTATCACAGTGATTTTGTTCTTTCAGTGCCTGAAAGCGTCAATTACATGGACGTATCTCCCCACCAGTTTGTGGGGATCAGCGCCGCGCTCATCCCGTTCCTGGAACATGATGACGCGAACCGCGCGTTGATGGGTTCGAACATGCAAGCCCAGGCAGTCCCGTTGGTCAATCCTGACAGTCCGTTGGTCTCCACCGGAATGGAAAGATTCGCCGCGCTGGATTCTGGCCAGGTGGTTATCGCCCAGGAAGACGGAGACGTGATTTCGGTCACAGGACAGCAGATCGTGGTAAAAAATGTGGAAAGCAAGAACCACATCTATCACTTGCGTAAGTACCAGCGTTCAAACCAGAGCACCTGTATTGACCAGCGTCCCGCGGTGGTAAAAGGGCAACGTATCCACAAAGGGGATATCCTGGCGGATTCCTCCTCGACAGTGGAAGGCAAGTTGGCCCTTGGTCAAAATGTTGTTGTGGCATTCCTATCCTGGGAAGGCGGCAATTTTGAAGACGCCATCCTGATTTCTGAACGGCTGGTTCAGGCGGATAAATTTACTTCAGTTCACATCGAAAAATATGAAGTCGAAGCCCGTGATACCAAGCTGGGACCGGAAGAGATCACCCGTGACATCCCCAATGTGGGTGAAGAAGCGATTAAAGACCTCGATGAGCAAGGCATCATCCGCATCGGCGCGGAAGTTGGACCGAATGACATTCTCGTGGGCAAGATCACGCCCAAAGGCGAAAAGGAACTGACGCCTGAAGAACGCCTGTTACGCGCCATCTTTGGTGAAAAATCGCGTGATGTTAAGGATACTTCGCTGCGCATGCCGCATGGTGAGCGTGGCATGGTCGTGGACGTAAAGGTTTTCACCCGCGAAGACAATGTGGATCTTTCAGCTGGTGTGGATATGATGGTGCGTGTCTCTGTTGCACAGCGCCGCAAGATCACTGCTGGTGATAAAATGGCTGGACGGCATGGGAATAAAGGTGTCGTCTCTCGAGTCGTTCCGGTGGAAAACATGCCATTCCTGAAAGATGGAACCCCGGTGGATATTATCCTCAACCCGCTGGGTGTGCCTGGACGTATGAATATCGGTCAGGTGCTGGAGACCCATTTGGGTTGGGCTGCCAAGGAACTTGGTTTTGAGGCGGTCACACCAGTATTTGACGGAGCCACCGAATTTGAGATCGAAGCTGAGCTGGCGCGTGCCTGGTTGATTGATCAGGCTTGGACCGACGCTGGCGTAAAATCCTGGGAATGGTTGAACAGCATTGATCATGATCCGGAGACGATCAAGGATGATGATGAAGTGCGTTTGCTCTACCTAGAACAGACGCTTGATCGAAAATACGACATCGAACGCATGGCAACAGACCACTTATATGCCCGCAAGATCAATCTTGAATCGTGGTTGAACGAACAAGGCATTGACCCTGTACCAGTAATGAATATAAAAAGTGATAAATCGGATGCCGAAAGGTTCGACGTGGATACACGCGCAATCACCTCATGCCTGCGCGTTTGGCTTGGAAAGAACGGTATTGACACCGCGAAGATTAAAGATGAAAAGGTCAGAGATGCAGCTGACAAGTTTACGATCGAATCGAGGTTGCCTCTGCCGATCCTTGGAAAACAGATGCTTCGAGATGGCAAAACCGGACATGCTTATGACCAACCGGTCACGGTAGGTGTGATGACCATGTTAAAACTTCACCACCTGGTTGAAGACAAAGTGCACGCCCGTTCCACTGGACCATATAGCCTGGTGACCCAGCAGCCTTTGGGTGGCAAGGCTCAATTTGGCGGGCAGCGTTTTGGTGAAATGGAAGTATGGGCGCTGGAGGCTTATGGAGCTGCCTATACTCTCCAGGAAATGCTGACCGTGAAATCGGATGATGTGCAAGGACGGGTGAGCACATACGAAGCGATCGTAAAGGGTGAGCCTATTGAGGATCCCAGCCTGCCGGCTTCATTCAGAGTGCTGGTTAAGGAACTTCAGAGCCTGGGGCTGGCCGTTGAAGCGGTGATGGATACCAAGGAGATCATTCGCTTTGGTAAAGACGAAGAACGAGTAAGACCTCCGCGCCTGGAGACCGGTTTACTGGGCCTTGGCGAAGAGCTGCAGGGACTGCTGTAACCTGGCAGGCGAGAAAAAAGCGGGTTTGGAATTGTTGGTTTCTCTTGACCATGAAAAACCCTCATGATATAATTTTTCGCCGTTGGTCTAGTTGCGTTGTGATGTGTACACCTCAATCCGTGTGAACCGGTGGGGCCATCATTGCAGTCGATGGTCTCATCTTAATTAGAAAAAAGAATTAGAAAGCAATATTTTACGGAGGCAAAGAAGAAGTGCCAACAATTAATCAGTTGATCAGAAAAGGTCGTGAAACAAAAAGGGTAAAAAGCAAGGCGCCTGCCCTGCAATATACCCTGAACTCAATGAAGCAACGCCGTTCCCACCTGGTTAAAGGTGCACCCCAAAAACGCGGCGTATGCACCATTGTAAGGACCATGACTCCCAAGAAGCCTAATTCGGCGTTGCGCAAGATCGCCCGTGTAAGGCTTTCAAATGGTTTAGAGGTCACGGCATATATCCCCGGTGAAGGTCACCAGTTGCAGGAGCACTCGGTCGTGCTGGTCCGCGGTGGTCGTGTAAAAGATCTTCCTGGTGTCCGCTACCACATTGTGCGCGGAACTCTGGATACAACGGGAGTTGCCAAACGTTCACAGGGACGCTCTAAGTACGGTGCCAAGCGACCGAAAGCGTAATTATTAGGAATTGATGGAGTAATTTAATGCGAAGATCGAAACCCGAACCACGTGAAGTAATTCCGGATGTGCGTTATAACAGCATCCCCGTGTCCTTTTTTATTCACCGCATCATGAAGCGCGGCAAGAAAAGTGTTGCCACCACCATCATGTATGACGCCATGGATATCATCAAAGAAAAAACCGGCAAGAACGCGGTCGAAGTGATCGATCTTGCTTTGAAAAACGTCGGTCCGGTTATGGAAGTTCGCCCACGCCGTGTGGGTGGCGCCACCTACCAGGTACCAATGGAAGTTCCAACACACCGCCGCATGACGCTGGCGATGCGCTGGATCCTGGATGCCGCGACCAGCCGCACTGGCAATTCCTACGCTGAGAAACTTTCAGCAGAATTGGTCGAAGCTTCCAATAACCAGGGTAACGCGGTACGAAAACGCGAAGAAACCCACAAAATGGCTGAGGCTAACCGCGCCTTTTCCCATTACCGGATGTAAAGCAGATTTAATAGCAGGGTATGATGCCACGCAATTTTCCGTTAGACAAGTGCCGAAATATTGGGATCATTGCTCATATTGACGCGGGTAAAACCACGACAACTGAGCGGATTTTGTTCTATTCCGGCAGGACTTACCGAATCGGCAACGTGGATGAAGGTACCACGGTTACCGATTGGATGGTCCAGGAGCGGGAACGTGGGATCACCATTGTATCTGCGGCGGTAACAGCGGAGTGGAAGGGATACCAGATCAACGTGATCGATACTCCCGGACACATTGATTTCACCGCTGAAGTACAACGTTCTCTGCGCGTGCTGGATGGTGGTGTAGTCGTCTTCGATGCTGTCCAGGGTGTCGAGCCGCAAAGCGAAACAGTTTGGCGGCAGGCTGATCGTTACAGTGTTCCCCGGATTTGTTTTGTCAATAAGATGGACCGGATAGGCGCGTCATTTGATTACACCATTGGTACCATACGCGAACGATTGGGTGCCAACGCGATACAGATGCAGCTGCCGATCGGTATTGAGAGTGGTTTCAAAGGCATGGTTGACCTTATGACCATGCAGGCCGTCTATTTTGAAGATGAACTTGGCAAAGAGCCTAATTACACATCCATCCCTGATGAACTCGTTGCCCAGGCCCAAGAGCTGCGCGAGCGAATGGTGGAGAGAATCGCCGAGCTTGATGATGACCTTACAGTTAAGTATCTTGAAGGCGAAAAGCTCTCGGTAAATGAGATGAAGAACGCCTTGCGGCAGGCAGTGCTTGACACCCGTGCGACCCCGGTCTTCTGTGGTTCTTCGCTGCGCAACAAAGGTGTTCAGCTCGTGCTGGATGCTGTGGTGGATTATCTGCCATCACCCATTGACATTCCACCGGTAACCGCGCAACTACTTGACAGCGATAAGATGATCGAACTTCCAACTGATGATGAAGCGCCTTTGAGCGCTCTGGTCTTCAAGATCGTTAGTGATCCTTATGTTGGCAGGCTGGCGTATTTCCGCGTATATTCCGGGACGATCAAGACCGGAAATATGGTACTGAATCCGAAAAAGGGTCGCAAAGAACGCATCGGTCGTTTGTTGCGAATGTATGCTGACCATCGGGAAGATATCGAAGAAGTAAATGCCGGTGACATTGGTGCGGTACTGGGTCTCAAGGAGACCTTCACTGGTGATACTCTGTGCAGTTCTGCAAAACCGGTTGTCCTTGAAAGCATCACATTCCCTGAGCCGGTGATTTCGATTGCAATCGAACCCAAGTCATCCGCTGACCAGGATAAGATGGCAATCGCCCTCCAGCGCCTTTCTGAGGAAGACCCAACTTTCAAGGTGCACACGGATGAAAATTCAGGTCAGACGATCATCGGTGGTATGGGTGAACTTCACCTGGATGTCCTGGTTGACCGCATGTTGCGTGAGTTTCGCGTGCAAGCGAATGTAGGAAAGCCCCGCGTTTCTTATCGTGAAACCATCAGCCGCGAAGTAAAAGCCATTGAATATAAATATGTGAAACAGACCGGCGGCCACGGGCAGTATGGACATGTTGTTTTCAACATCATTCCCCTGGATCGTGGTGCAGGCATCAAGTTTGAAAACAAGATCACTGGTGGAACGATCCCGCGGGAATACATTCCCGCAGTGGAAAAAGGCGTGAAAGAAGCCGTCGAATCGGGCGTCCTGGCGGGTTATCCTGTCACTGACCTCGAAGTTCAGTTGATTGATGGGTCTTTCCATGAAGTCGATTCCAGTGAAATGGCTTTCAAAATGGCCGCGATCATGTGTATGCGTGATGGGTTGCACAAGGGAGTTTCTGTGCTACTTGAGCCCATTATGAAGTCCGAAATCGTTGTACCGGATGAATACCTGGGTGATGTGATCGGTCAAGTTACTTCACGCCGTGGTGTCATGTTAGGGATGGACATACGGCCGGGTAACGCCCAGGCAATCAATTCGCTATTGCCGTTATCAGAAATGTTCGGCTATGCAACAGAATTACGTTCGGCTACGCAGGGACGTGGCGTTTTTACGATGGAATTTGACCATTACGCTCCCGTTACTGCTGCTGTTGCAGAAAAAATCGTCAATTAATCGCAATAATTGCATCATTAGTCTCTAAGGAGAAGAGGAAACATGGGAAAGCAGAAATTTGACAGGAACAAACCGCATTTGAATGTAGGGACGATGGGACACATCGACCACGGCAAGACGACACTGACAGCCGCGATCACGAAGTACTGCAAGTTCTTTGGGCGCGCGGATTTCAAAGCGTACGATCAGATCGACAACGCGCCGGAAGAAAAAGCGCGTGGTATCACGATCAACATCGCGCACGTGGAATACGAAACCGAGAACCGGCACTACGCGCACGTTGACATGCCTGGTCACCGTGACTACATCAAGAACATGATCACGGGAGCGGCGCAGGTTGACGGAGCGATCCTGGTGGTGGCGGCGCCTGATGGGGCTATGCCGCAGACGAAGGAACACGTATTACTGGCGCGGCAGGTGGAAGTACCGAGCATCGTGGTATTTTTGAACAAAGTGGACCAGATGAACGACCCGGAGTTGTTGGAACTGGTTGAGATGGAACTGCGTGAAATGCTGACGGAGTACAAGTTCCCTGGCGACACGATACCGATCGTGCGCGGGAGCGCGAAGGAAGCATTGGACAGCACGAGCACGGACCCGGAAGCGCCGGAATACGCGTGCATCAAGGAGCTGTTGCGGGTGGTGGATGAATACATTCCTCAACCCATAAGAGAGACCGACAAACCGTTCATGATGCCGGTAGAAGACGTGTTCTCGATCAAAGGACGCGGCACGGTGGTGACGGGTAGAGTGGACCGCGGCAGGATCAAGGTAGGGGAACCTGTGGAGATCGTGGGCTTGCAGGAGAAGAGCAGGAACTCGGTGTGCACGGGCGTGGAGATGTTCCACAAACTGCTGGACGAGGGACAGGCTGGAGACAACCTGGGCTTGCTGTTGAGGGGAATAGAGCGGACGGATGTAGAGCGCGGCATGGTGATCGCCAAGCCGGGCAGCATCACCCCGCACACCCAATTCATGGCTGAAGTGTATATTCTGAAGCGTGAAGAAGGTGGGAGGCACAAACCGTTCTTCACAGGCTATCGGCCGCAGTTCTACATCCGGACGATGGATGTGACGGGGTCGGTCAAGCTGCCAGAGGGAGTGGAGATGGTCATGCCCGGGGATAACATCACCATGGAATGTGACCTGATCATCCCGGTGGCACTGGAGCAGGGGTCAACGTTCGCGATTCGTGAAGGTGGTCTGACGGTTGGCGCCGGCAGAATCACACAAATCATTGCATAGGTAGAAAACATGGCAAAACAGAAAATTCGAATTCGCTTGAAGGCCTACGATCATCGTGTTCTCGACCAATCCGCAAAAAGAATCGTCGAGACAGCTGAGAGAAGTGGCGCACAGGTTGTGGGACCAGTTCCCCTGCCTACCCGCATTGAACGTTTCACGGTTCGCCGTTCCACGTTCATAGACAAGGATTCTCACGAACATTTTGAGATCCGGACACACAACCGATTGATCGATGTGCTTGACCCTGATGCCAAGACAATCGACATGTTAATGCGTTTGAATATGCCGGCTGGCGTGGATATTGAGATCAAGATCTAAGAACCTTACCGCGAAATCGAACCATATTAGTTCGGTAGATCACCTTAAAAACCAAAAAACCCCTGACAAATACCGGAACTTGCGGTATAATGTCTAAGGTTTTGGGCATAAGCCCAGGCAGGCAATTCAAGAGCCGTTTTGTGAGCGCACCAGACAAAATTCGATAGTGCCGCAGCAAACCGCTGACTGAATTGTTCAGAGATGATGCAGCCTAGCCCAGGTTGACAGTCTCTACATAAAATTTGAAGGAGTACAACTGAAATGTTTAAAGGGCTGATCGGAAAGAAAATCGGCATGACCCAGATTTTCGATGAAAATGGCGCGGCACTCCCTGTCACGCTTATCGAGGCTGGGCCGTGTTTCGTTACCCAGGTTCGAACAGCACAAAATGAAGGTTATTCAGCTGTGCAACTGGGTTTCGAAGAGGTCAAACCCAAACGTTTGGCCGGTGGTGAGTTAGGCCATCTGAAACGCAACAACCTTCCCCCTCTTAAGTACCTGCGTGAATTCCGCGCCAAAGAGATCCAGGTGACAGAAGGTGACAAAATTGATGTCACGCTTTTTGCCGTTGGTGAAAAGGTGGATGTTTCAGGAACCAGTAAGGGTAAAGGTTTTGCCGGTGCTGTGAAGCGCTATCATTTTCGTGGTGGACCCAAAACGCACGGTCAATCAGACCGCCTGCGTGGTCCGGGTTCCAACGGTGCTACCACTACACCTGGTCGTGTATTCAAAGGATCGCGCAGACCTGGTCATATGGGCAATGACGCAGTGACCGCTCAGAACCTGCAGGTCGTCCTGGTAGATGCAGAACGAAATGTCATCGGTGTCAATGGCTCCGTGCCTGGTGCACGTGGTGGACTCGTTCTGATTAAAGAATCACGGAAAGGTTAAGTCCGGAGATTTTTTATCCGTACACCTGGACAAGGGAGCTAATGACAATGGAAGTCGAAGTCTTAAACATGGATGGCAAAAAGGTTAGCACGGTGGAACTGCCACCTGCGATCTTTGAAGCCCCGATCAATATAGATCTAATGCATCAGGCTTACGTGATGCAAATGGCAAACGCCAGGTTGGGAACTCACGAGACCAAAGTAAAAAGTGATGTTGCCGGCGGTGGCAGAAAACCATGGCGGCAGAAGGGAACTGGTCGCGCGCGACAGGGATCGACCCGGTCGGCCCAATGGAAGGGCGGCGGCAAGATCCACACACCGCACATGCGTTCTTACGTTCAAAATATGCCCAGGAAGATGCGCCAGGCTGCCTTGCGCTCGGCACTTTCAGTAAAAGCAGCCGAGTCAATGATCGTGGTGGTTGATAATTTGATGTTGAAAGAACCCAAAACCCGATTGATGGCAAGCGCATTAAATACCCTGGTCGGCGACGCGACAGCCCTCGTTCTGATCCCCAGAACGGAATCTTACGAAGATGTGCTGCGCTCCACCAACAACATTCCTGATGCCAAGGTGTTGAACGCCAATTACATCAACATCCGTGACATCATGGTCTATGACAAGTTGATCATGCCCGTTGATGCACTTGAACTGATCAAGGCAAACCTGGGCCAGGTAGGAGAATAAGATGAGCACTATTTATGATGTCCTCCGCCGCCCGATCGTGACCGAAAAAACCAACTATATGGTCACCAAACTTCACCAGTATGTTTTTGAGGTGGCAGATGATGCCAACCGGACAATGGTGAAGGATGCGGTTGAAAAATTGTTTAATGTCAATGTCCTCAGGGTCAATATCATTATCGCGCCGGCCAAGAGATCGCGCCGGGCACGTAGTCGACGATTATTGGTCCGTAATGCAGGGTACAAAAAAGCGGTCGTCACGCTAAGTCCTGAAGACCGGATCCCTATCTTTGAAGGGGTGGAGTAATGGCTATCAAGATCTATAAACCAACAACCCCCAGCCGTCGCGGAATGACAGGGTACGGCTTTGATGAGATTACAAAGTCTACGCCTGAACGTTCCTTGATCGTGATTCGCAAAGCAAGAGCAGGGCGAAATAACCAGGGACGTATCACAGTGCGCCACCAGGGTGGCGGCTCCAGACAGTACATTCGCATCATCGATTTCAAACGTGATAAACGTGATATCCCTGCCAGGGTGGCAGCCATCGAATATGATCCAAACCGTACAGCCAGGCTTGCGCTGCTCTACTATGCTGATGGCGAAAAAAGATATATCATCGCCCCCGTCGGTTTAAAGGTGGATGATACCATCATCGCTGGTGCCACAGCTGAAATCCGACCAGGCAACAGCCTGCCCATCTCCAGTATTCCAGTCGGTACACTTGTTCACAATATTGAACTGAGTGAAGGTAAGGGCGGTCAGCTGGTAAGATCCGCTGGAACCTCTGCTCAACTGCTGGCTAAAGAAGGCGATTATGCTCAGATCCGCATGCCATCCGGCGAAGTTCGGCTTATCAGGCAGAAATGTTACGCCACCGTCGGACAGGTCGGGAATACTGATCACAGCAATATTAAACTCGGTAAAGCCGGCAGGAAACGCCACATGGGCATCAAGCCCACCGTTCGTGGCACGGCGATGAGCCCCCGCGACCATCCCCATGGTGGTGGTGAAGGTCGCCAGCCTGTGGGTATGCCGGGACCGAAGAGTCCGTGGGGTAAACCCACTCGCGGGTACCGTACCCGCCGGAACAAGAAAACTGATCAGTATATTGTTCGGCGCCGGAACTCCGGCAATCGGTAGAACAAGCAGCACCGCTTAACCGAGAAGAAGGGACGAAGATATGTCAAGATCGCTTAAAAAAGGGCCGTTCGTTGACCCGAAACTTTTGAAAAAAATTGAAACCATGAACACGCGCAGTGAGAAAAAGGTTGTTCGCACCTGGAGCAGGGCGAGTACGATCTTCCCGCAGATGGTGGGACACACCATTGCCGTGCATGATGGACGGCGGCATGTGCCCATCTACATCACCGAGAACATGGTCGGTCACCGCCTGGGTGAATTTGCGCCTACACGGCACTTCAGAGGTCACATGTCTGATAAATCCAGCGGAGTGAGGTAGTCATGGCTACAGATATTCGCGCTGACTTAAAGAATTGTGGTGTTTCTGCGCAAAAGACACGCCTGGTTATTGATCTGGTACGTGGCAAACCAGCTGTTGAAGCCATGACCACCTTGAAGTTTACCAACAAAGTCGCTGCGCGGCATGTTGGTAGGTTGCTTGCCTCTGCTGTGGCAAACGCCGAGGAAAACTTTGGTGTCAATCGTGATGACCTGGTAGTTTACAAGATCACCGCTGATGATGCACCGATCCGCAAGTGGCGCCGTTTTGGAGCCCGTGGACGCTTCAAGCCGTTGTTGAGACGCTCATCTCACATAACGGTCGTGCTGCGAGAGAAAGAATAAGATACCAGCGGGGCGGCAGGGTAAATTACCTCCGTCCGCGTGAATAAGGACACCAGGAGAAATTATGGGTCGAAAAGTACATCCAATTGGTTTTCGTCTTGGAATCAACCAGCCCTGGGAAGGGCGCTGGTACGCCGAGGGAGCTGAATATCGCGACCAACTGCATCAGGATATTATCCTTCGCAGAATGATCCAGAAAGAAGGCGAGAAAGCCGGCATTTCGATGGTCGAGATTGAACGGTTTCCCGGCAAAGTTAAGGTTGTGGTTCATACAGCGAAACCGGGCATCCTGATCGGTCGTAAAGGTGATTCTGTCAAGAAGATCCGCACCGATCTCGAAGCACTGACCGGAAAGAAAATTGATCTTGAGATCAAGGAGATCAAAGCACCAGATTGTGATGCTTACCTTGTTGCCAAGAATATCGCCGGTCAGGTCGAACGCCGCGTCAGTTACCGCCGTGCCATGAAACGCGCGCTGCAACAGGCAATTCGCCAGGGAGCTGAGGGCATCAAGGTCTCGGTTTCAGGCCGCTTGAGTGGTGCCGAAATGGCGCGTACCGTCTGGCTGCGTGAAGGTCGTGTGCCACTGCAGACATTGCGCGCAAACATCGATTTTGCCCGCGCTGAAGCGTTGACCACTTATGGCAAGGTTGGCGTGAAGGTCTGGGTTTATAAAGGTGAGATCATCCCCGGTGTTGAAGAGAAAGCAGAAGCAACCGAGGGTGTGTACGTTAGTGAGTAGATTCTACACCGGGTAATTACCCGGGTAATGTGAAAGAGGTAGTAGCTATGTTGATGCCAAAACGTGTTAAATGGCGCAAGGTAATGCGCGGTCGGATGACCGGTAAAGCGCTGCGCGGGGCTGATATGATCGTAGGTGAGTATGCTCTACAGGCATTAGAGCCTGGATGGGTGACTGCCCGGCAAATCGAAGCAGCCCGCCGTACCATCGTACATGCGATGAAACGTCATGGTAAGGTTTGGATCCGGATATTCCCAGATAAACCCTACACCCACCGCCCGCCTGAAACCCGCATGGGTAAAGGTAAAGGCAACGTGGAGTATTATGTGGCAGTTGTGAAACCTGGCAGGATCATGTTTGAGATCAGTGGATTGGACCGTGAAGAATCAATTCACGCGCTGAACCAGGCTGCATATAAATTCTCGATAAAGACCAAGGTTTTATCCCGCGGTCAGGAAGCTGGTGAGGGTCTATGAAAACTGCAGAGATCCGCTTACTGTCCACAGAAGAAATCAAGACCAAACTCGCCGATACTCGTAACGAGTTGATGAACTTCCGGTTTCAGCTTGTAACCGGTCAATTGACCGATACCAGCAGGCTGAAAACCACCCGGCGTCACATTGCGTTGTACGAGACGATATTACGCGAACGCGAGCAAGGCAAGAAACTGGAAGGTGCAAAATGAATGAACGACGTCGCATGACCGGAATTGTAACCAGCAACCGCATGATGAAGACAGTGGTGGTCGAGATTTCTCGTACCTACCGCCATCCGCTCTATCAAAAAGTGGTGCACGCCCAGCAGAAAATCAAAGCCCACGATGAGCTTGGTTGTGCCATTGGCGATAAAGTAGTTGTGGTGGAAAGCGCACCCATCTCCAAGGAAAAAGCCTGGGTGGTTCAGTCGATTATCAAGCATGAAGGTTTAAAACTTGAAGTCGCTGAGGAGGTGGTTGAATGATTCAACAAGAATCACGTATGAAGGTTGCCGATAACACCGGAGCGCGAGAAATTCTCGTTATCCAGGTTGTCGGTGGCACAAGACGTAAATATGGCGGTGTAGGTGATATCGTCGTTGCTACTGTGAAATCTGCCACCCCGCAGGGTTCAGTAAAGAAAAGCGATATCGTAAAGGCAGTCATTGTTCGAACAACCAAGGAATGGCGCCGTGAGGATGGTTCATCGATCCGCTTTGATGACAACGCCGCGGTAATCCTTGATGTAGATGGTCAGAATCCTAAGGGTACACGCATCTTCGGCCCGGTTGCGCGCGAGTTGCGCGAACGGGGATTTATGAAGATCGTCTCTCTGGCACCTGAAGTTCTGTAGACAGAGAGATAGGAGCAATTAATATGAAAGTAAAAATTCGTAAAGGTGATCAGGTCGAAGTCATTAGCGGTGCACTTGATGACAAGGGCAAACGCGGTGAAGTGATCAAGGTGCTCCCGGACGAGAACCGCCTGGTTATTGTGGGCGTGAACACCCGCACCAAGCACCAGCGCCAGGTCCAGTCACAAGGGCGCACAGTCAATCCGGGTATTGTACGTTTTGAAGCACCGATCAGTATTTCCAACGTGGCAATTGTATGCAAAAAATGCAACAAACCCACCCGCGTGAAACTGGTCCGCGAAGATGATAAGACGAAGCGTCAATGCAAGGAATGCGGCGCGCTGATCGATGATTAAGCCGTTTGGGAGAGTGTTTTAATGAATGTGATGAAGGAACGTTATATAAAGGAAATCTCACCAGCCTTGATGAAGTCGCTGGATCTGACGAATGTCATGCAGGTTCCGAGGATCAAGAAGGTCGTCATCAATATTGGTATGGGTGAGGCCATGGAAAATCCAAAGGCGCTTGATGCCGCTGTGCAGGACCTGGGTGCCATCACCGGTCAGAAACCGGTCATTACCAAGGCACGCAAAAGTATTGCGAATTTCAAGCTCCGCGAGGGTCGCGCAATTGGTACCGCTGTAACACTGCGCGGTGAAAAGATGTGGGCTTTCCTGGACCGTTTGATGAACATCGTCCTACCCCGTGTACGCGATTTCCGTGGTGTTTCTGCTGAATCTTTTGACGGAAGAGGCAACTACACACTGGGTTTGAGGGAACAGATCATTTTCCCTGAGATCGAGTATGACAAAGTCGATAAAGTTCGTGGTATGGAAATCACCATTGTAACTACCGCCCCATCTGATGATCAGGCTGCAGCTTTGCTGCAAATGCTTGGCATGCCTTTCAGGAAGGAATAGTATGGCAAAGAAATGCATGGAATATCGTGAATTACGAAGGAAACATCCAAATCAGGTGCGTAACCGCTGTAAACGCTGCGGAAGACCGCGCGGATACCTGCGGCGCTTTGGTTTATGCCGCATTTGCTTCAGAGAGCTTGCTCTCGAAGGTGAGATTCCCGGCGTAACCAAGTCATCCTGGTAATGCCAATTCGGAGGAAGAAACATGAGTGTAAATGATCCAATTGCTGATATGTTGACCCGTATCCGGAATGGCGTCATGGCCAGTCAATCCGTTGTTGCCATGCCTCACTCCAAGCTCAAGGCAGAAGTTGCCCGTATCTTGAAGGAGGAAGGTTTCATCGAAGGATATGAAGTTGTAGAGAGCGACAAACCCGATATTCAGACTTTACGCATCAAGATCAAGTACGTGGGAGAGCGCCGTGAAAAATCGGCAGTGATCACCGGTCTTGAACGCATTAGCCGGCCTGGGCGCCGCGTCTACAGTAAAAAACAGGACATCCCCTGGGTATTGGCAGGGATGGGTATCGCGATCCTATCCACCCCAAAGGGTGTTATGACCGGACAGAGAGCTCGCCAGCTTGGTATTGGCGGCGAAATTCTCTGCAAGGTCTGGTAGACCCTTGGGATGAAGGAGGATAGTTATCGTGTCTCGTATAGGTAAATTACCAATCACACTCCCTGAGTCGGTTCAGGTTGAAATAAACGGCTCAGAGGTAACGGTAAAAGGTCCAAATGGTGAGATGAAACGACTGTTCTCACCTGAGATCTCCATCATCAAGGAAGATGGACAACTGCTGGTGAAACGAAGTTCTGACCTTGCACCCGTGCGCGCGTTACACGGCACCACACGTGCAATTCTGAGCAACATGGTCACTGGTGTTTCAACCGGTTTTACGACCGAGTTGGAAGTAGATGGTGTGGGTTACCGCGTCGAATTGGATGGTGAGAAACTTGTATTATTTGTTGGGTATTCTCATCCGTTCACCATTGAACCCCCTGCCGGGGTGAATTTCGAAATTGACGCCAAAACCCGCCTGGTGAAGATCAAAGGACCGGACAAAGAGGTCATTGGACAGCTTGCCAGTGACATCATCAAGATCAGACCCCCTGAACCATACCTGGGTAAGGGTATCCGTTACAAAGGTCAGAAGATTCGTCGCAAAGCCGGTAAAGCTGGCAAGGCGAAGGCATAAGGCAGGTGAGGGAACATGGCTAAAAATAATCGTACTGAAGCAAGAATACACAGGCACCGCCGTGTACGTAAGTCCATCAGCGGTACCGAATCCCGTCCCCGCCTGAGCGTTTTCCGCAGCCTGGCTGAGATCTACGCCCAGGTGATCGATGACCAGGCAGGCGTGACACTGGCCGCCGCCTCCAGCATTGATCATGACCTGCGCGCGAAGACGAATGGCATGAAGAAGATCGAACAAGCCAAGCTTGTCGGAGAACTTGTAGCCACCCGTGCAAAAGACAAGGGAATCACTAAGGTTGTGTTTGATCGAGGTGGGTTCAGATACAGCGGGCGCGTAAAAGCGCTGGCTGATGCGGCTCGTGAAGCCGGGCTTGAGTTTTAGGGAATCAGGAAGAGATAGAGGGCTTATTTTATGGATATGATGGAATATCAACCCCAGGAAGCACAATACGACGAGCGTGTCATCGAAATTGCTCGTGTGGCGAAAGTTGTCAAGGGTGGACGGCGGTTCCAATTTCGTGTCACCGTGGTTATCGGCGATAAAAACGGCAAGGTTGGTATCGGAATCGGAAAAGCCAACGCTGTGCCGGATGCCATGCGCAAAGCTACTGAACGCGCTCACAAGAATATCAGTAAGGTCACACTCACCGGAACGACCATCCCGCATGAAGTTGTCGGCAAAACGGCCGGAGCGGTTGTACTGTTAAAACCGGCGTCAGCTGGTACAGGCGTTATCGCTGCTGGTGGTGTTCGTGCCGTGCTGGAAGTCGCTGGTGTGCATGACATTCTGACTAAATCACTGGGAAGCGCTAATGTTTTGAACGTGGTTAAAGCCACTTTCGATGCTCTTTCTCAGTTGAAATCCCCGGAAACTGAAGCAGCCCGCCGCGGAAAACCCGTGAAAGAGCTGATTCCATACTGGGAACGGAGGAAGAATGCCTAAGAAAGCGGAAACTGTAAAAAAACTGCGCATCACACTCGTAAAGAGTGCGATCGGTTATTCGGAAAAACATAAAGCCACCATCCGTGCCCTGGGTCTGCGCCGCATGAATCAGACCGTTGAACAGGCGGATTCACCGGTAATCCGTGGCATGTTAAGCAAGGTCAACCATCTTGTAAAAGTTGAAGAGCAGGAAGTCAAATGAAATTACACGATCTCATGCCTAATGAAGGCGCTAAGAAGAACCCCAAACGCAAAGGTCGCGGTATTTCTGCCGGTCAGGGTAAGACTGCTGGCCGCGGTACCAAAGGCTTGGGCGCCCGGGCTGGTTCAGGTGGAAACCTGTACCGTCAGGGTGGCAATCTGCCATTTTACCGCCGCCTTCCGTTCATCCGGGGTGAAGGATTCACCCCACCAAACCGTGTGGAATTTAATGAAGTCAACCTGGACCAGCTTGAAAGGTTCCCGGCGGGCAGTGTTGTTTCGAAAGAAACACTGAACGAAAACGGAATACTTCACAAAGCCAGCAATCCGGTCGCCCTCCTCGGGAGAGGTGAGGTTAAGGTGGCTTTGACCATGCAGGTTCAGCGGGTTTCAAAAACCGCCCGTGAAAAGATCGAAGCAGCTGGTGGCAAAGTAGAAATTGTTGCCTGAACGCCATCCCAAGGAGAGATGAATGAAGCGATCTGCCTGGCGCTATTTATGGACATCTGAAGACATCAGGAAAAAATTATTGATCACCATTATTCTATTGGTGATCTACAGGTTGGCAGCGAATATCCCTGTTCCTGGCATTAACCGCGAGGTCATCCGTTCAATATCTGAAATGGGTGGACCTGGAGCGTCGCTTTTCAACTTGCTTGACCTGCTATCAGGCGGGACGATATCGAATTTCTCCATCCTGGCGATGGGAGTGTATCCGTACATCACAGCACAAATTATCATCCAGCTGCTGGTTCCGATCATTCCCGCGCTTGACCGTCGATTGAAGGACAATCCGCGTGAAGGTCGTTCATTGATGGAAAAATGGACCACCCTGCTCACCATCCCTATGGCGTTTCTTTCTGCTATTGGCCAGGTGAACATTTTCAATTCAATGGTCACAACCGGCAGCGTACTAAAAACACCCTTCGGTTTTACCGGTGAATCATTATTGCCGACAGTCACACTTTTGGTGAGTATGGTCGCGGGTACGATGTTCGGTATCTGGCTGGGACAGCTCATCTCAGAATTTGGTATTCCCAACCAGGGTCTCTCGTTGATCATCTTTGCGGGTATCATTTCAAGAATTCCCACGAACCTGCTTGGTATCCTGGCTGACAAAGAGAACGGCTGGTGGGTTCTGATCATTATCGTAGCCCTGCTTGCTCTTACCATCTTTGCCATTGTTTATGTGCAACAGGGTAGGCGTAACGTACCGGTTTTGTTCCCCGGACGGCGCGTCGGAAACCGCATGTCCATGCCGGTCAGAAGTAATCTGCCGCTCATGGTTAACATGGCAGGCATGATCCCGCTTATCTTCGCCCAAACTTTCCTTTCGTTCCCGGCTCTGATTGCCAGTTACTTCATTGCCGGTAAGACCGAAGGATTCTGGTACAGCGTGTATTCGCTGTTCAGCGGCAGTGGTTGGTTTTACCCGGTCATCTTCTTCGTGCTGGTCGTGGCTTTTACATTTTTCTACACAGATGTACTATTCACACAGCAGAATTATGGTGAGACGCTTAAAAAACAAGGCGCTCAGATTCCCGGTGTGGTACGCGGTGGACCTACTCAGAAATACCTGACAAAGGTTCAGCGGCGCATCACTTTCCCGGGTGCTTTCTTCCTGGGTTTTGTGGCTGTTCTACCCTACATCATCGGCTTTGTGCTGCCCATTGCCAAGGCCAGCGCTTTCGTGATCTCCGCAGCTGGCTTGCTGATCGTCGTAGGTGTGGTGCGTGATACATTCACCATCATTGAAACCGAGCTGAAAGTGCACGGTTACGATGAAAGCATTATCAAGGGCTAAAATGGCGAAGTATATCGTTCTTCTTGGACCTCCAGGCGCAGGCAAGGGCACCCAAGCCCAACGCATCGCCGAAAAGTATGAACTGGTACATGTGTCTTCCGGTGACCTTTTCAGGGAGAACCTTAAGAACGAAACAGAACTCGGCAAACTTGCCCAAACCTTTATGAAACGCGGCGAATTGGTACCGGATGATGTAACCATCGCCATGGTACGCGACAGGCTCAGCCGGCCTGACTGCAAGAACGGTGCTCTGTTGGATGGCTTCCCGCGCACACCTGCCCAGGCACAAGCCCTGGCAGCGATTCTAAAGGAATTTGGTGCAGCAGTAAATGTTGTGCCATATATATCGGTTGAAGCAGCGATACTGGTGGAGAGACTGAGTGGACGCTGGACTTGCCGTGCAAACGGACACATCTTCCACGAGAAATTCAACCCGCCTGCCGTGCCTGGGATATGTGACATCGATGGTTCAGATCTCTACCAGCGGGATGATGATCTGCCAGAGACTGTAATGAACCGCATCAAGGTTTACCAGGAACAAACGGCACCGCTCATCAGGTATTACAATGAAATTGGCCTGCTGGTGGAAATTAATGGGACAAAACCCATTGATGAAGTAACAACTGATCTTTTACAAGCGATCGAGAAAGCCTGATTGATGTCCTGGGACAGACAAATCACCATCAAAACGGACCAGGAGATCGCGATCATGCGTGAAGCAGGTCGGATCAACGCCGAAGCCCTGGCCGCCGCACGTGAAATTGTCCGGCCTGGGGTCACCACTGCCGACCTGAACGCTGCTGCTGAAGAAGTGCTGCGTAAGTATGGTTGTTACAGTCCTTTCAAAGGTTATCCGGGACCCTATCCTTATCCCGCGAGCACCAACACGAGCGTGAACCATGAGATGGTTCACGGCATCCCCGGGAAACGGTTATTGAAAGAAGGGGACATCGTTTCTGTGGATTGTGGCACGGTTTATGAAGGATACGTCGGCGACGCGGCATTCACCGCAATGGTCGGTGAAGTTAGTGATGAGGCCAGGAGACTGGTGGATGCAACAGAAGGTGCATTATTCGCCGGCATTGCACAGATGGTATCGGGGAATCATCTCGGAGACGTATCCGCGGCCATACAGAATTATGCTGAAAGCCGGGGTTTTTACGTGACACGCGAGTATACCGGCCACGGAGTCGGGAGAGCAATGCACGAAGGTCCGCAGGCACCCAACTACGGTGTAGCCGGAAGAGGTCTCGTGCTTCGACCAGGGATGACCATTGCACTGGAACCAATGCTGCTGGTTGGAACACCCAGCACGAGAGTGCTGCCTGATCAATGGACGGTTTCTTCGGTAGATGGTTCGTTGACCGCGCACTTTGAACATACTGTGGCAGTAACCGAGAACGGACCCTTGATCCTGACTACGCAGGGAGATGGTTCTGTTCTGGACGGAAAGTGGAAGTAGTAGTAAAATTGAAAATTCGGATTAAGAGCGAGAGCGAGGAGTACGTATTATGAAAGTATCACCATCGATTCGCAAACGTTGTGCGAAATGCAAAATCGTGAAACGCAGTGGCGTTTTATTCGTCATTTGCGAAAATCCTAAGCACAAACAGCGACAAGGGTAGAGGAACATATGGCGAGAATTGAAGGTGTTGACCTTCCGCGAAACAAGCGGGTAGAAGTAGGCCTGACCTACATTTTTGGTATTGGCTCGACAAGGGCAAACGAAATTCTGAAATCCACGCGGGTTAATCCGGATATCAGGATCAAGGACCTTACCGAGACCGAGGTCGCGTCTCTTCGTGAGTTTATTACGAAGAATTATAAAGTCGAAGGTGACCTGCGCCGTGAAGTGCAGATGAACATCAAACGGCTGGTTGAAATTGGTTGTTACCGTGGTTTGCGGCATCGCCGCAACCTGCCGGCGCACGGCCAAAGAACACGGACAAACGCCCGTACCGCCAAGGGTCCCAAAAAGACCGTAGCTGGTCGTGGTCGCCGCCGTGGAGCAGCAAAGAAGTAATCTGCTCATAAACCTGACCGGGAGGGGTACCTTCCTCCCCCGCGGCAACCCGGCCGGGATGAACAGCAGAAATTTACGAGAATTAGAAGAAAAGGTAAACGAGGAATTATGGCTCAAAATGTTCGCTCAACGCGTCGTACCAGCACGACCCGAAAAGTAAAAAGGACCTTGTCATCTGCGCAGGTGCACATTTTCGCATCGTTCAACAACACGATCGTGACTGTGACGGATCAACAGGGTAATTCACTTTGCTGGGGAAGTGCGGGTTCGGCCGGATTTAAAGGCTCCCGCAAGAGCACACCGTTTGCAGCCCGCCTTGCAGCTGAACAAGCGATCAAGGCAGCCCAGAATATGGGTGTCCAGGAAGTGGACATGATCATTAAAGGACCTGGACCTGGACGGGAATCAGCAATTCGTGCCGTGCAAGCCCTGGGACTGAAAGTGCGCTCGATAACGGATATTACCCCGGTACCCCACAACGGTTGCCGGCCTCCGAAAAAACGCCGCGTGTAATCTAGAGGAGAAGAAAAAGATATGGCTAAATATACTGGTCCGGTATGTAGACTTTGCCGGCGTGAAGGTGAAAAATTATTCTTGAAGGGAAGCCGCTGTTTCACTCCGAAGTGCTCCTTCGAGAAACGTGGGTTTGCTCCCGGGCAGCATGGACGCACCAAGCAGGGCCGCAGTGAACGTGAATCTGACTACGCGCGGCAGCTTCGTGCCAAGCAGCGCGCCCGCCGGGTTTACGGTATGATGGAACGTCCTTTCAGGCGTTATTATCAGATCGCTTTGCACGCTCGCGGGCTTTCCGGTTTAAACCTGTTGCGGACACTTGAAACTCGTCTTGATAATGTTGTTTATCGTATGGGCTATGCTGAAAATCGTGCCCAGGCCAGGCAGCTTGTCAATCATGGTCACTTTACCCTGAATGGCCGCCGTGCCGATATCCCCTCAATGCTCGTCAAACCCGGGGACACTGTGGCAGTGAAGGAAGGGGCGTTGAAGTTGCCTTTCTTCAAAGAGCTCCCGGACCTGGCAGAAAAACGGCTTTGCGCTGTCTGGATGGATAGAGATGTAAAAACACTTTCCGGTCGTGTGCTCAGGCTTCCTGATCGTTCCGAGATCGATGGCAGCCTGAACGAACAGTTGATCGTTGAGTATTACTCACGTTGAGGCTGGCTATCAGATGACAGGATACAAATCAGTATCGGAAAGGGGTGTATTGTGTGTGCTTTGATTAATATGGTCACACCCAAGATCGAACGCGAGGCTGAAGCCCGCAACTACGGTAAATTTGTGATCTCTCCTTTGGAGAGGGGATTTGGCGATACGCTTGGTAATTCGCTGCGTAGAGTGCTGCTTTCATCACTTGATGGTGCGGCAATTACCTCGATGCGCGTCTCGGATGTTACCCATGAATTTGTAGACATCCCAGGTGTACGTGAAGACGTGATCCAGGTAATCCTGCAGGTCAAGCAGATCCGTATGATCCTTCACGAAGGTGATTCAGCTCATATGCATCTGGACGTGCGTGGTGAAGGTGTTGTCACCGCAGCAGATATCCAGGTACCGGCTGAGGTGGAAATCGTAAACCCCGAGCTGTACCTCTTTACCGTAGACGATGCCAAAACCAAACTGGATATCGACTTCACAGTTGAACGCGGACGTGGCTATTCACCTGCAGGGGATCGCAGCGGTAAGCTTCCCATCGGTGAACTACCGGTGGATGCCATCTACAGCCCTGTCAAAAGAGTGAATTTCACAGTCGGTTCCGCCCGCGTTGGACAAAGTACAAACTATGACCGCCTTAATCTTGATATTTGGACGGATGGCGCCATCTCACCTGAAAAGGCTCTGGCTGCATCTTCTCGGATTATCATTGACCATCTTAAATTCATCACTGGTGTCAGCGAAGAGACCATAATGCTAGGAATTGAGAAGGAAGTGGTCGGTAGCCATCTAACGAGTGAAGCTGCTGAAACCCCGATCGAAAATCTTGACCTTTCAGTCCGCGTTTTTAATTCACTAAAGCGAACCGGAGTAAAAACGGTCGGAGATGTTTTGGAATTATTAGACAAAGGCGAAGAAGCCGTCATGTCGATCCGGAATTTTGGCGAGAAGAGTCTCGATGAGCTCCGTGACAAGATGAAGGATAAAGGCTTCATGCTAGATGAGAAAGAGTTGGAGTAGTTAGATATGCGCCATCAGATTGCAGGATATAAATTAGGACGAACGAAAGACCAGCGTACCGGCTTACGCCGCACGATGATAAAACAATTATTTGATCACGAACGCATTCAAACCACCCGCGCCAAGGCAATGTTCATCCGTGGTGAAGCGGAACGGTTGATTACGCTGGCTCGCCGCAGCGGCAAGGGTACTGATGCTGAAAAGGTACATGCCCGCCGGCTGGCTGCTGCCAGGCTCTGTGATGCAGCTATGGTCAAAAAGTTGTTTGACGAAATCGCTCCGCGGTATGAAAACCGCAATGGCGGTTATACACGTATCTACAAACTGGGACCGCGCCTTGGCGATGCGGCCGAGATGGTCCAGATAGAGCTTGTTGAAGAATAATCCCTCCGGCGCATTCCGGACGGATTCGAATGGCACATTACAAACTTATCCTCGCATACGACGGTACTGATTTTTCTGGTTTTCAACGCCAGGGAAAAACACGGACAGTCCAGGGAGTAATAGAAAACGTTCTGCAGGAGATGGGCTGGCAACAAAAAGCGCTTCTTTTTGCAGGTCGCACCGATGCAGGTGTACATGCTTCAGGACAGGTCGTTGTTTTTTCGCTTGATTGGCAACACTCATCTGTCGATCTCGCAAACGCGTTGAATGCCAGGTTACCGGGTGATATTTCTGTACTTGAGGTATCACAGGCTGAAGCGGAATTCCACCCCCGTTATGACGCTTCAAGCCGCATGTATCGCTACAGCGTGTATCAACTTCACATGCGGCACCCGATGCTGGAGCGGTACGCCTGGCGCATCTGGCCTGAACTGGACGCAGAACCTCTGTCGCAGGCAGCCGGGATGTTCGTTGGCCGGCATGATTTTTCTGCCTTTGGCAGGGCGATGAAAAAAGGCGGCAGCACCGTAAGAGAAGTATTCACCAGCCGCTGGTTGAAAACTGCTGAGGGCTGGCATTATGAAGTTGAGGCGAACGCGTTTCTTTATCATATGGTCAGACGCCTGGTTTACGTGCAGGTGCAGTATGCAAAGGGCCACCTTTCACTTACTGAAATTGAAAGCGGCGTGCGAGACGGAATTACCCTAAAGCCCGGTCTTGCACCGGCCCAAGGGCTCTCGCTTGTACAGGTGAGTTATGATGTAATGGTTCGCGGCACTTGCGAGGACGAAAAAAATTAGAATAATGGCACGGCAGAATGACCGGCCAATGGAGATGAGAGAGTGGACAAAACATACGTCCTGAAAGGCAAACAGGAACCCGAATGGCTGCTAGTTGATGCCACGGGTCAGGGTGTGGGTCGCCTGGCGACCCAGATCGCTGCTTACCTGCTGGGAAAGCATAAACCGACCTTCACCCCTGGTGTTGATATGGGGGATGTGGTGGTAGTGATTAACGTATCACAGCTGGATATCAGCCAGAAACGGCTTGATGAGAAGAAGTATTATAGGCATTCCAATTATCCCGGCGGATTAAAGACCGTGGTAATGAGAGACCAGATGAAGAATCACCCTGATCGTGTGATCACATCTGCGGTTTGGGGAATGCTTCCACATAACCGCATGGGGCGTTCTCTTTTGAAACGTCTCAAAGTTTATGCCGGCAGCGAACATCCGCATGCTGCGCAAAACCCGAAACCGGTTGCTTAAAGGAGCATGAATAATATGTCGATTCAGTATTATGAAGGTATTGGTCGCCGCAAAGAGAGCAGCGCCCGAGTGCGCCTCATGAGCGGCAGCGGAGTTTTTATTGTCAATGACCGTCCCGTGGAAGAGTACTTCCCGCGTACCGGCGATATCGAATCCATCCTTGGACCGCTCTCCGCGGCTGACCAGGACCGCGCTTCGTTCGATATCACTGTAACTGTTAAGGGTGGCGGCGTCACCGGTCAGACGGATTCTGTTCAGCTGGGCTTGGCCCGTGCGCTTGTGAAACTTAATTCTGAAAACACAGCATTGCTGCGTAAAGGTGGTTTCCTCACCAGAGACCCGCGCGTGAAGGAACGTAAAAAGCCAGGTCTCAAGAGAGCCCGCAAGGCACCGACTTACACCAAACGTTAAACCCTGGCAGGATTTCATCCTGACACGGATGAGATGCAGTCATATAGTTGTGCCCGGACGATAACGATCAGTCCGATGCCCGACAGATGACTGCATCTTTCTTTTTAGAGGACGAATGAACGCTTATCGTATTACCGAATTATCCATCATCGGGGTGGGAACAGATTCAACCGCCGTGTTTTCGAATGCTTCAGGGGGATCAAGGGTCCTGGTGCGCGGGAATTACGCTGCCAGTTGGCTGGCGTCGATCGGAGTCGAAGGGGTCAAGGTGATCGAGTTGGATCCAGCGGGAGATGCGGCTGAAACGACATGGATGGATCAATTATCGGGACTGTTGGATGAGACTGAAGAGATTCCTTCAATCCTGTATGTGACGCCACTTCACCCAATAGCTGTTGACCTTGTTGGCAGCGAACTCGCCAGGCATGCGAGGGTAGTGAAATGGTTTCAAGGTGTTGGTATGTTCGAAAGTCAATTGCATGAAAAATCAGCACTTCTGGATGGCGCTTTACAATCCATTGATATACTGCGCATTCATGCTGACTATTACCCGGGTTTTTCACCAGCGCTACCGACTTTGATACACACAGCGGGTGTGAAAGTGGATCACAAATCTCTCCAACAATCGCTGATCCAGGTGTATCCGCCAGAAACGCTGATCCTCCAGATGGGCGAAGATGATACGCGAGGTGATTCGTGGCAGGAAACCAGGTTGGATCAACTGGCGATTGGGTCAGGGTCATCCACTGCGATCTTTATACCACCTTGCTCAGAGGATTCCTCGCTTGAAAGCTTCATGCAGGTGATCGCCCAACTTCGCGCTCCAAACGGCTGCCCCTGGGATCGTAAACAAACGCACGCCAGCCTGCGCCCGTACCTTCTGGAAGAAACTTATGAAGCGCTTGAGCAGTTGGACAACAATGACTCTGCCGGCTTACAGGAAGAGCTGGGTGACCTGCTGCTGCAGATCGCGCTCCATTCACAGATTGCTTCTGAATCCAAAAACTTTAACATAACCCGGGTGTTGCAGCACATCAACCGTAAAATCGTTTCCCGGCATCCGCACGTTTTCGCCTCGGTACTGGTCAGAGATGACAGGGACGTGGTGCAGAACTGGGAGAAGATCAAGGAAATTGAACGTGCCGGCAACGGAAAAGATGAGGCGAATGGATTGCTGGACGGCATCCCGCAGATCCTGCCCGCGCTTTCACAGGCGCAATCCATCCAGGATAGGGCTGCCAGGGTGGGATTTGATTGGCCGGAAATTGAACCGGTCATTGCCAAGGTAGTGGAAGAAATGCAGGAAGTTCGCGAAGCGGCGGACGAAAACGAGCGAGCGGGTGAACTGGGAGACCTGCTCTTCGCCGTTGTCAACCTGGTCCGATGGCACGGTGTGGATTCAGAATCAGCGCTGCGGGGAACGAATGTGAAATTCCGTAGAAGATTCGCATACATCGAATCCCAGGCAAAAAAAGCGGGCAAAGAACTACAGCAGATGACACTGGAGGAGATGGACTCGCTGTGGGAGGAAGCCAAAACGTTAGAGAAGTAAGTGCACCTGTCCTCCTGAAAAAGGGGGAGGGCGGGCTGGGTTATAATTAATCAACTAGCTTCTGAGGCAAACTATGGCTAAACCTTTGATCGAATGCATCCCGAATTTTTCTGAAGCCCGCAGACCTGAGGTTATCGAAGCGATCCTGAGTTCGATCAAATCAGTCGCAGAGGTCAGGGTGCTAGACCGGCACTCCGATATGGACCACAACCGCACGGTAATCACAATGGTTGGCAGTCCGGCATCTATTGAGGAGGCCGCTTTCCTGGCGATTAGCAAGGCACAGGAACTGATCGATCTTGAGCAACACCAGGGGGCTCATCCTCGTATTGGAGCCACCGATGTTGTGCCATTTGTACCGATTGCGGGTGTGAGCATGACCGAGTGTGTGGAACTCGCGCGCCGGCTTGGAAAAAGAGTGGGAGATCAATTATCCATACCTGTATATTTATACGAAGAAGCCGCGACTACACCGGAACGGCAAAATCTGGAGTATATCCGCAAGGGACAGTACGAAGGGTTGAAGGAAGAGATTGGTTCAGTACCAGAACGGAAACCGGATTTTGGTCCCAGCGAGCTTGGCAGCGCTGGCGCCACGGTGATCGGAGCCAGGGCACCACTTATTGCGTTCAATATCTATCTCACCACTTCTGACCCTGAGATCGCCCAGAAAGATCGCCAGGGCGGTGCGCAACTCATCAGGTGGTCTGCGCTATGTAAAAGGCATGGGAATACTGGTGGATGGGATGGCGCAGGTATCCATGAACCTGACGAATTTCAGGAAGACGCCAATCCACCGGGTGGTGGAGATGGTGCGCCGCGAAGCACAGCGCTACGGAGTGGGTATCCACCACAGCGAGCTTGTTGGATTGATCCCTCAGGAAGCCCTGGTGGAAACTGCAATCTGGTACACACAAATGGACCAGTTCGACGCTGAACAGATACTGGAGAGCCGCCTTTATAACGTCCAGGATGATTTTGATGGTAGCCATGCGAGCCGATATGTTTTTCTTGATGAATTAGCGAGCGGAAGCCCAACCCCGGGTGGGGGTTCCGCCGCCGCTTTTACTGCCGCGGAAGCAGCAGCGCTGGTGGCAATGGTGGGGCGGGTAACTATTGGTAAGAAAAATTATGCTGCAGTTGAAACCCAAATGTACGAGATGATCGAAAAAGCTGAAGGATTACGTGTGGAACTGACCAGGGCGGTTGAAGAAGACGCGGCAGCCTTTGAAGGTTTCATGCAAGCGTTACACCTGCCCAAAAGCAATGAAGCAGAAGCGGCGCGTCGTAACGCCGCCATGGAAGAAGCCACCCTGGCGGCAGCGGTTGTTCCCCACCGTGTGGCTGGCCTGGCGATGCAGGCACTGCGGTTATCACAGCGTGCGGTGGAATTGGGAAATATTAACGCAGTCTCAGATGCTGCCTCGGCATCGTATCTGGCAGTTGCGGCCGTGAAGAGCGCCGGGATGAACGTGATGATCAATCGCAATTCATTGCAGGAACCGGCAGCTGCTGATGCTTTATTGGCTGATATCCAGGCGTACCAGGCAGAGATCGCCGCAATCGAGCAGCAGATTGCTTTATCTTTGCACACGCGGGCAAACCTTTAGAATCGACAGCATAAGGAGAACAGGTATGGGAATCAAGGCGGATAGCTGGATCAAGAGGATGGCGCTGGAACAGGGGATGATCGAACCCTTTGTTGAAAACCAGGTACGGGATGGCGTGATCTCGTATGGTCTTTCTTCGTATGGGTACGATATTCGCGTCGCCAACGAGTTCAAGATTTTCACCAATGTTTACAGCGCGACCGTTGATCCCAAGGCTTTCGATACCCGATCGATGATCGATTTCAACGGTGATGTGTGCGTGATTCCTCCCAATTCCTTCGCGTTAGCCCGTACCATCGAGTATTTCCGTATTCCGCGTTCGATCCTCACTATCTGTGTGGGTAAAAGCACCTATGCGCGCTGCGGTATCATTGTCAATGTAACACCATTTGAACCCGAGTGGGAGGGATTCGTAACATTGGAGATATCCAATACCACCCCGCTGCCGGCAAAGATTTACGCCAACGAGGGCATCGCCCAGGTGCTGTTCTTTGATGGTGATGAGATTTGTGAAACCTCATACGCAGATCGCAAGGGCAAGTATCAGAAACAGCAATCAATTCTCTTGCCTAAACTATAAAATCGGATATAATTTGTCAGGTATGAAACTGGAAAAGACATTTTCACCTATAAAACTACTTTCATTGATCGTGCTCGCCTTGATTACGGTACAACTCCTTTCTAGTTGTTCGGTAGCGCAATCCTTCATGCCAACCGAGACACCCACGAGCACAGCCACGCCCCTACCCACAGCCACACCGCTGCCGACCGCAACACCCACGCCCACCGAAGTTCCGTTCTTCCTTGAAGCCACAGTGATGTCTCTCGATCAACAGGTACCCATCCTGCTGTACCACCGTTTCATCCTTGATTACGAGGAAAAGAACGCGATCACCTTCATTCACCTATCTGAGCTCAGGGATGAACTGCAGACCTTGTACGATAATGGATTTTCACTGGTATCCCTACAAAGCTGGATGGATGGCACCTACGTTGTGCCGGCTGGAAGGAAACCCCTCATCATTACCCTGGATGATTTTTGGTTTGCAGACCAAATCTATATCAATGAAGATGGAACACCTTCTGAGCTTTCAGGCATTGGCGTTTTATGGCAGTTCTCGCAGGAGCATCCGGATTTCGGTTTCAGTGCGTCGGGTTTTTCCAACATGGGTGATAAATATTATGGAGATCGTTTACTAGGTGACCAATTCATCTTTGGTGAAAATATGGACGCGATGTGGCAAAAATTGGGAGAGACCATGGCCTGGGCGATCGAGAACGGCGTGGATCCCTATAACCATCTTTTTGATCATCCGATGTTGAGTAAAACTGATGACAAGAACATCCAGTGGGAGATCGAAGAAAATGACCGGATTACCCGTTACTACTTGACGAAAATCGGACGTGAGGACCTCATTCCACAATTGGGTAACATGATAGCCCTACCTTTTGGCGAGTGGCCATCCACATATACAGGCATCAATATCATAAAGAATTACAAAAACCAGGAAGGCAAGCCGGTTGAGGCTATATTCGAGGCTTACCTGCTGAATGATGCTCAGCTGACGCCGTCCATTTACTCCCCTGATTTTGACCGATACAACCTTGCTCGCATCACTGAATCCCCTTATATGATCCAGTGGATTGTCGACCAGGCGGATTCTCTGCCGGTTGCCCAGACCTGTCAGCTTGGACCGTTGCAGGAAGAGCAGTCCGCAGACCAGGCTGTTATCCAGGGGTTGATCTCCAACGCTGTAACAAGCAGAGCCTGCCCGAAGGTATTTACCACGTGGGTGACCTCATCTTTATCGCCCGCGAAGGCAGTGTTGTCCCGCATACACCCCCGGAAATTCCAGCTCAATAAACCTCAGTTCATGAAAATTGGCAGGCCGTTGAATCATCAACGGCTTTTCTTTTGTATAATTCATTTATTGAGAATTGGCAGGAGGAATAATGTCGAGGATTAAGTATGTCATCAAACGTTCTGGGGCCAGGGTGCCATTCACCCCTGAACGAATTTCCAACGCCATTTACCGCGCCGCGGTTGCGGAAGGCGGACGTGACCGGAGCATCGCGGAAAACCTCGCCCGCCAGGTGGTGGAGATCCTGGAAAAAAATCCCGACCCGGATTATACACCTCACATCGAGGAGATCCAGGACCTGGTGGAGAAGGTGCTGATCGAAAACGCGCACGCGAGGGTGGCCAAAGCTTACATCCTCTACCGTGACGAACGCGCACAACGCCGCGAACAACAGGAAGCACAATCAGCACGCCTTTCCGAGAACATCCCCTGGGCAAAGATATGGCACGTGCTGGATTGGGCGGTGGACCGCGGATTGAACACTGTGGAAGGCTTGAACGCACGGATTAAAAAAGGTGAGTTCTCGCAGGTTGTAACGGAATCAGAAGCCGCTTACAGCGTGGAGATTGAGAACGCGGTAAGGGCTATCCTTGAGCGGCGGGATTTATTGCGCATGATCATCATCACCGGGCCTTCATCCTCCGGCAAAACGACCACCACGATAAAGGTTGGTGAAAAACTGAAAAACGCTGGTCTTAACCTGGTCACGTTGAACGTGGATAATTACTTCTTTGACCTGGAAATGCATCCGAAGGACGAGTTCGGCGATTACGATTTCGAAACACCGCACGCGCTGGACCTTGCCCTGATCAACGAACACATCAAGCGTTTGATCGGCGGTGAAGAGGTCATGATCCCATTTTATGATTTCAAGACGGGTAAACGGGTTGCAGAAAAAACACCGATGAAACTTGCCGCGAATGAACTCATCCTGATTGATTCACTGCATGGGCTGTTCCCGGCGATGACCGAAGGGATCGAGGATGCGTTAAAGTTCAAGCTTTACCTGGAGCCGCTGATGCAAATGAAAGGCGTGGATGGGGAATACGTTTACTGGACGGACATCCGCCTGGTACGGCGTATGCTGCGCGACGCCTCGCACCGCGCGTATGACCCGCGCCAGACGCTGGAACACTGGCATTACGTGCGCACCAGCGAAATGCGCCATATCATCCCGAACATCACTGACACTGACATCCTTGTCAATTCAGCCATGCCTTACGAGTTAAGTATTTATGCCGCACGTATGAAAGATGCGTTTATCAGCTGGGCGGAAGAATTCAGAGGCAACCCGTTGAAAGAGGATGCGTACATCCGCGCGGAAAGGGTTGCCAGGCTGCTTTCCTCGATCACCCCGACAGCTGATGACAACCAGGTGCCGCTTGATTCCGTGATCAGGGAATTCATCGGCGGGTCAACCCTTAATTATTGACAGGGTCGTGCATGCGAAAAAGCCTGAAAAAACTCGAACGATTTAATCCGTTTAAAGACCGGACGCCGGTTCAGCGCCGGCATGCAGAGCAGTACCTGATGATCACCCTGTTGAGTTTTGCCGTTTCCGTGAACGGCACCAGGTTGTTTCTCAAGGTAACCGGGTATCCCAAGCTGGGGAGCGGTGAAATCCATATTGCACATGTTTTATGGGGTGGTTTATTCCTGTTCATTGGTGCCTTGCTGCCGCTAATCCTGGCAAACGAATGGGGGCTGCGCGTGTCAGCCTTACTCGCTGGCCTGGGAATCGGGTTGTTCATTGATGAAGTCGGAAAATTTGTTACGCAGAACAACGATTACTTTCATCCCGCGGCAGCGCCCATCGTTTATGTGTTCTTCCTGTTGACGGTGTTGCTCTTTGCCTATATCCGCACTCACCGAAAAACCTCAGCCAGGTCCGAAATGTACGAAATCTGGGAACGGTTCAACGAGGTATTGGATCACGATCTCTCGACCGAGGAATACCGGGAATTGAACGAGCAGCTTGACCGGGTTATCACCAACAAGGAATCTAAACCACTGGTGGAACTGGCAGAAAATCTCAAACACTACCTTGAAGGCAACCGGTCGAGGGTGGTTCCTGAGAATCCAATCTTCATTGACCGAATCCGCATTGCCTTGCGGCGATTTGAAAACGAGTATCTGGATAGAAAGCGCTTCAAACAGTTGTTGATGATCGGATTGTTTGCCTGGGGAGCGTGGGCGCTTGTTTCCCCGATAGGGTATCTGCTCATTACCCGGGATGTGTCGCAGTTGAACGCATTTTTGGACCAGTTGATCAATAACAGGCTGGTGCGCAATGCCAGCGGGTTGAACTGGTTTGAAGCAAGAGTGTTGATTGAGGGAAGCACGGGAGTGCTCTCAATGTTGGCGCTTTTACTGATGATCTTCAAGGTTGAAAAACAGGGAGTGATGCTGGGTATCATTACCTTGCTGGTGGTCTTAACGGTGGTTAATCCATTAGTTTTCTATTTTGATCAATTTTCAACCTTTATCGTCGCTTCTTTTCAGTTCATCCTATTTATTTTGCTCATTCGCTACAGGAAAAGGTTCCTAATCGAGGTATGATGATACCAGACATGACGCGACTTCCATTTTCCGAATCTTATTGGGTGGTATCGGGAAAACTGATGGCCGGTGAGTATCCGGGTGTTAACAATGATGACATGACTCGTCAAAGGATCATTTCCCTTTTACGCTGTGGTGTGACCTCCTTTATCGATCTAACAAAACCTGGTGATTCCTTTCATCCATACAAGGAAATCCTCAACGAGGAGGCGGCGCAATTTGATGTAGCAGTAACCTGGCAAAATTTCCCCATCGTCGATTTTTCTACTCCCACCCCGAGCCAGATGGAAGGATATTCTGGAGGAAATCGAACTTCTTGTGGCGGGAGGAAGGACCGTATATGTTCACTGCCTGGCAGGGATCGGTAGGACGGGCATGGTGGTAGGGTGTTACCTGGTGAAGCATGGATTATCAGGGCAGGAGGCGTTACTGCGCATTAAAACGCTTCGCCAAGATACTTCCTCCTGGTGGCACCGCAGCCCGGAGAGCCAGGAACAGGTGGAATTCATTCTCAACTGGAAAAATGGCAGTTAACTGGATGCAGGTTTAGCACGCTGAATAATGATTCGATCCCCCTGTTGGTGTTAGTCCCTGCTGGTTGACCGCTGGGGCGCGATGAGGTAAAATCCTCTTTCACATGCGTTGTACCCTTCGCATGAATTCTGAATTGAAAGGGCTTGAAGATGAAAGTATTGTTGCTGAAAGATGTTTACAAATTGGGGCACGCCGGGGATGTTAAGAAGGTCGCAGATGGTTACGGCCGGAATTTTCTTCTCCCACAAGGTCTCGCTTTGCTAGCCACACCAGGCGCGCTGAAAACCGTTGAGACGATCCGCGGGAAGGCGGCAGTCGAGCGTGCGCAACTTAACCAGGAAATGAGTGGTGTTGCAGAGCTATTGTCGAACCTTGAATTGCAGTTCTTTAGCAAAGCAGGAGAGACTGGCAAGCTGTACGGTTCCATTACCACCCAGATGGTAGTTGACGAGGTGAATAAAAAACTGGGAACCTCACTGAACAGGCACCAGATTGAACTGGAGCCAATCCGCACATTGGGTGAACACCTGGCAACCATCCGTCTGACGGTCGACCTGATGCCGAAGATAAAGGTGTTTGTCAACCGTGAGGGTGAAGCTGCCAAGGTGGCTGCGGTTAAAGCACAGGCTGAAAAAGCTGCTGCAGCCGCAGAAGCTAAGACAACCGAAGTGGAAGCGCCAGTGAAAGTTGAACTTGATGAGACATCAGCCACTGAAGAAGTTGAAACAGTGGAAGAAGTTGTCGTTGAAAAGGTTGAAGCAACAGCCGAAGTTGACGCTGCGGTTGATGAGACCGTAGCAACAGAAGCTGTCGAAGTTGATGACACTGAAGAGACTGACACTGAAAGTGCAGCATAGCATGTTAATAAACCCTGATTTGTACAAAGACCGGCCAGATCAGCCAGTGGCTGAGGCCGGTCTTTGTTAAAATCGGTTAAGATTAAACCATGACAGTCGGTGAGTACCTGCGTAAACTAAGGGAGGAAAGACAAATTTCCCTGGAGGAGGTCTCCAGGGAAACGAATATCCGTCTCAACTACCTTGAAGCAATAGAAAAAGATCAATGGAACCTCATACCTTCGTTGCCCCAGGCGAGGGGGTTTGCCCGCCTGTTCGCGGCTTATCTTGGATTAAGTTCGCGCGACGTGTTTGATGAAGTTGAACGCCTGAACCAGCCATTGCCTGAAGAAGCGAAGAATTCTGAAAATTCAACCGCGATCCCTGCCTCAGCGCCGGAGGATAAACCACCGCCGTCTAAGGGAAAATTGGGAAAGAAACGGGCTCAGGGATCTGGCGATGCCGCTCCCGGCGCTGAACGTGAAACAGGCAAAATAGTAGAAGTTCCTGTTTCCCAGGCGATCTTCACAGAAATTGGTCATGAGCTGAAAAGACAAAGAGAAGCGCTTGGGCTCTCCCTGGCGGATGTGGAACGCTTGACCAGGATACGAGAGTTTTTTGTGTACGCACTTGAAAGTGGACAGATAGATGATCTACCTTCGAGCGTACAGGGCAGGGGGATGCTTAATAATTATGCCTCCTTCCTCAGCCTGAACTCAGATTCACTGCAGTTGCGCTATGCTGAGGGATTGCAGCAGCGCCGCCGGGAGAAATTCTCCGCGGAGGTGACATCCAAGAAAGAAGGGGTCGCGGTAATGGGCAAAGAACCGCTGACCGGCTGGCGGAAATTCTTGACTACTGACCTGCTGGTTGGGGGTTTTGTCTTCATCACGCTTTTTGGGCTGGTAATTTGGGGCGCGACCAAAATGATCAATACCAGTATGCCTGATACAGCTCCGACCATCAGTTCGATCTCAGAGATCCTGGTGGGTGGTGCAACAGCAAACGCCACGCTCATTGGTGAACCGGAGAACGGGTTCGGAGAGCAGACAGTAGCGCCCACGCAGACTGTTCAACCTGCCCCAGGTTGATTTGCAGGCGACGCTTTCCGCTGTAGAAGCGGGTCCCATCCAGGTGGTGGTGGTGGCGTACCAGCGTGCCTACATGAGAATCACGGTTGATGGCGAGGAGGAATTTTCCGGCCGGGTTGTACCAGGGAACGTTTATTCCTACACCGGAACAACCAGGATCGAGCTGCTCACGGGAAACGCCGCTGCGCTTCAGGTTTACTACAACCAACAGGACCTTGGGATCCTGGGGCCGATGGGACAGGTACTGGAAATGGAATTCACGCGCCAGGAGATGATGACCCCAACCCCGCGATTTTCGCCTACCCCCACGTTTACCGAGCGCCCCACACTAACAGCGCTGCCGACAAGCACACCAATGCCCACCGCGACAGTTCCCACCGTTACCATTACCCCGGCGTTGACGGTTAATCCATAGGTCATATGAAGAAAAACACTTTCTATTTAGTATCACTCGGCTGTGCGAAGAACATGGTCGATTCGGATTCCATCGCCACTTTGCTTGGAAGGCATGGGTACACTCCCGTGGATGTACCCGTCAAAGCCGGGTTGTTGATCGTCAACACCTGCGGCTTCATCGGGCAGGCGCGCCAGGAATCTCTTGAGGTGCTTCGTGAACTAGCCGGGAGAAAAAAGCCAGACCAGCTTCTCATCGCTGCTGGATGCTTTAGCGAGCTTTACCGGGAAAAGCTGGCGGAACTCGTTCCTGGTATCAATGGAATCATCGGCACTCGGCGCTGGATGGACATTATTGAACTTGTCAAGGGATTACGCGCCGAACCCGGGAAACCACGCTATCACCTTCCCGATGCTCCCACCATTGGCAGCGATGAAAAAGGTGTGTTGCGCGCCTCGATCCAGGGGACCAGCGCTTACCTGAAGATTGCTGACGGCTGCCGCAGGCCATGCGCTTTCTGTTCCATTCCACTCATCAAAGGCACTCAGGTCAGCCGGCCGTTTGAGACTATCCTGTCTGAAGGCTCGATGTTGCAGGCGTACGGCGTCAAGGAGTTAATCCTGATAGCGCAGGACACCACGGATTACGGTTCTGACCTGGGGATGAAGGACGGCCTGGTACGGCTGTTGGAAAAACTCCTGCCGCGCATCCCGGAAATCCCCTGGGTGAGGATTCTATACGCATACCCGGGGTACGTCACCGATGGATTGATCGACCTGATGAGTAATTCGCGCCAGCTGCTGCCTTACCTGGACATGCCGTTGCAGCATGCTTCGGTTAAGGTATTAAAGGCGATGAAGCGCCCGGCGAACATGGATTGGGTGCGCGCAACCATCGAAAAAATGCGCGCTCGCATTCCTCACCTGGCGTTGCGCTCCACTTTCATTTCCGGGTACCCGGGCGAAAGCGACGCGGACCATCAACTGCTGCTGGAATTTCATAAAAGAAACGGGATTTGATCACCTTGGTGTCTTCCCGTTCTCGTTTGAATCGGGTACCGCATCAGCACCGCTTGGCGACCCGATCCCGGAGGAAGTTAAACTGCAGCGGGTTGAGGAGATCATGCAACTGCAGGAGGCGATATCGCTGCAACAGAACCAGCGGTTCATTGGTGAACAATTGGATGTGCTGGTCGAAGGTTACGGAGACGGTATATCAGTAGGCAGGAGCTACCGCGACGCGCCTGAGATTGATGGGCTGGTGATCGTCGAGGACAAGGTGGAAGTGGGGGAGATCGTGCCGGTGATGGTTACCGGTGCACTAACGCATGACCTCATTGGTCATGCGGTGAATTCTCATTAGATAAAACTGAATCAGCCCTGCTCAGGTGTAGCTGTGGGGGCGGAGGGGTCCGGCGTGGGGGTGGGGACCTCCGGGGGATTCTTGCAGTATTCCTCGGCCTGGGGGATCTTTTCCGACAGAGTAGGGATGGCGTAAATCCCAGCAGCTTGCTGGAAAAAAGGTACTGCGCCGCAGAAATCTAAATTGCGTTGGTAAAAATCACCCAGGTTGATCAGTGCTTGTGCATAACGTTGCGACACAGTGATCCCTGATGCGTCCCGCAGATTGGGCACCAGGCTGTGTAATACTGAGAATTGTTGGACCGCTTCACCAAGAAATTCATCAACCAGGCCGTAAGACGAAGCTTTCAAATACATGCCTGCCCAGGTGCGGTAACTTTCTGCGTCGGCGTCGAGGGGTGCAATCTGTGATGCCAGCGCGAAACTGTATAAACCAGGTTCAAGATGCCCCGCCTGGATCTGCGCGATGCCGCGGTTGCGCAGTGTAAGGTAGAGCATGCCATCCGCTTTCACTGGCTCGTATTCCGGGTCAATGTAGCGCATCTTGTCGAGCGTGGTGTAAAGCCCTTCCCAATCCGAGGCAGCCAGCTGGTTCTGTGCCTGGTTGAATAGGATGCTAACCGAGGTGGTGTCCTTGGTGGCGACAGGTGTGATGACGGTATCTGGTTCGGGATCTGTCCCCGGTGAGGCGACAACCTCACCTCCCTGGGTTTCAGCGATTGCCAGCCCAACCTCGACCAGTTTATCGGTGATGCCCGGGAACTCAGGGTAAATGGTGAGCACGTATTCAAATCGCGTCTGGGCGGTCTCAAGCCGGCCTTCACGCTGGTCCACTAGTCCAAGCTCGAACTGGGTAGTGGCGGTAACCAGGCGCTGATTGTTTTGCTCGATGATCCTGGCGCGGATCGCTGAAGCGTAGCCAATGCCACCGCCGATCAAAATGATGATGATCATACCCAGGATACCCAGCCATATCCATTTACCGCGCTTTACCTTGCCTGCTGGAGTTTCAGTCCCATCGGGGGGTTCTTTAAATCCGACCACGCCTGTTTCAACTGATCTCATCGTTTGCAGTGTTTCAGGAGCCTGATCCGGCAAGATGGCATGGGGCACAGGGTTATTTGCAGCAGGTTGAGGTGCCTCGGATTGCTCTCCTGGTTTCCTTCCGGTTGCGATTGGGATGGTGGCACCCTCATATGGACCGGATTGAATGGATTCAGCCTTGGGTTTCGTTTTTCTCGCAACCGGCACCGCAATGGTAACGCCTTCATCAAGACCAGATTGTGAAGCCTCAGTCCGCGTTTTTTTCTTTCTTACTGCGGGCACAGGAATGGTGACACCTTCATCAACAACCGGGTTCACCCAGGATTCATCGTTGCGGGTCGGTTGTGTATCCTCTGTGGAGAGGGGTTTTATTGGTTTAGTGTTCTCATTGTTTATATTCGACATGGGCGTAATTATACCGTAACCGGACGGATGGTCAAACTATCAATCCTGTTTTTATAACCTGGCGAGCAACTTCACTTCGCGCCAGATCCACGGCAGGCTGAGCAGGAAACCGGCGATCATCGGCAGCGTACCGGAGATGAGCGGGTCTACGCGGTGTTCAAGCAGGGTCACGCCCAAGAGGGTTACCGCTCCAGCGGTGATGAGTGCCAGCAGCGCGCGCCAGGGAGTGGAACCGGCGCTGATCGACGCCCTGCCGGATCGGATGAGCAGGTAGAGCAGCACTAACGCTTCAAGGGTGAAGACGATCGAATCGGTAAGCGCGATGCCGGGTGCGCCTAGCGGGCGGAAGAGCAGCATGCCGGTGATAGCGTAGAGGAGGACATTGCCGCCCGCGGTTGCCAGTGGGATCCAGGCGTTCTGACTGGCGTAGAAGGCGCGGGCGCTGACTTCCTTGAGGGAGTGACCGAAAAGACCCAGCATGAAGGCCGCTGTGACCCAGGTGAGCAGACTGGTGCCGCTCTCACCGAAATCAAAGGCGAGGCCGAGCAGGGGTTTCATGCCAAATGCGAGGACAGCAGCAGATCGGCAGGGTGAGCGCGAGCAGCACCTTGAAGGCTTTCTCGATGGTCTCACTGAAAGCCTGTTTATCCTCGCGGGTGAAATGCTCGGAAAGGGTGGGCAGCAGCGCGGTACCGATGGCGGTACCGATGAGCGTCTCCGGCACCTGCTGGATCATCCAGCCGTAGGTCAGCGAGGTGACCGCCCCCTCCGCCAGGCGCGATGCCAGGTTGTCGCGGATGAGGAAGATGAGCTGGATGAAGAACATTGTCAGCAGGCGCGGACCCATCAGGCGCACCACCTTGACTACGGCTGCGTCGCGCAGGTTCAGGCTCGCGGTCCAGTTGAAGTGGTATTTCACCAGCCCGGGTATTTGAATAGCCAGGTGTAGGAGGGCGCCAATGATAACGCCGTAAACCAGTCCCTGCACCCCCAGCCCGAAGGCTGGTAAGGTAATAGAGCCGAGCGTGTAACCTTCCTCAGGGGAGAGGATGGTAACGCCGATGATCTGACCGATATTGTAGAAAAGCGGTGCCATCGCTGGCAGCAGGAAGTGCTGGTTGGCCTGCAGCCCCGCCATCACCAGGCCGCTGATGGAGAAGATGATGGTGGCGACCAGGTTAAGGCGCATCAGGTTGATCACCAGCTGCTGCTGCACCGAGGTAAAGCCCGGAGCGATGCCGATCTCGGCTTTGACCATGGGCACGGCGAATATGGCGACGAGTATAGCCAGCCCCACTGTCACCAGGAAGGCCAGGTTGGCGACACGGCTAAAGAGCAGCCAGGCTGGCTTCTGCCCGGACTTGGTGAGCACCTCTGACAGCACAGGGATGAAGGCGATGGCCAGCGCCCCACCAGAAATGAGCGCGAAGAGCAGGTCGGGGACGTTGTTGGCTACATTGAATGCATCCAGCTCGGCGGAAAGCCCGAACTGGCGCGCGATAAGCACCTGGCGTACGAAAGCCAGCACCTTATCGAGGAAGAAGAAGGAAGCCAGCAGCAGGGAGATTTTGGAAAGGCGGGAGAATTTCATTGCGTCACCGGGTTGTCAGATACGGAATGGTATCATAGAAATCGGGGAGTGGTAATCAGTAACCAGTGACCAGGGAGCAAAGAACCGAGTAAATAGTATCGAGAATTGAGAACCGAGAATAGAGAGTAGTGATTGAGGGCAGGGAACCGTGATCAGAAAGCCGAGTTCAGTAAGTCAACGATAATTTTCGGGGTGTCAGGTGGCAAATCGGGTAAAATGAGAGCGGCTGCCGTGAAGGCGCAAAAGGAGCAGGAAGCATGGCCAGGAAAATGGGAACACTTTACATCGTCGCGACGCCGATTGGCAACCCGGGGGATATCACGCTGCGCGCAATCGAAACATTGAAGCAGGTCGACGCCGTGATTTGCGAGGAGTACAAGCCGGGCAGCACACTGCTGAAGAAGCTGGAGATCACGGGCAAGGAGCTGGTGCTGCTGAATGAGCACAACGAAGCCGAAATGGCAGCGGACCTGCTGCCGCGTTTGCTGAATGGCGAATCCTTTGCGCTGATCTCGGACTGTGGCACGCCTGTATTTGCTGACCCCGGCGCGTACCTCATTCAGCTGGCGTCGAGTTCGGGGGTGAGGGTTTCGCCGCTGCCGGGGGCATCATCGTTGATGGCGGCGCTGTCACTGCTGGACGCGAAGATCGACAACTTCTTTTTCGCCGGGTTCCTTTCGCGCGATCCAGTCAAGCGCAGGCAGGAATTGACGCGCTACCGCGCTTACCGCGTGCCGCTGGTGCTTATGGACACACCGTACCGCCTGGCAGCGCTGCTGGAGGACGTGGCGAAGGTCTTCGGCAAAGGGCAGTGGGTGATGGTTGCTTTCGACCTCACGTTGCCGGGGGAGGTGGTGTTCCGCGGCGAAGTGAGCGATGTGGCAAAGCAGGTGGGCGGGAAGAAGGGGGAGTTCGTACTGGTCGTGGGGAGGTGAGAGACACTTTTTTATGTTTTTTTAGTTCAATTTGGATAAGATCACAATTATTCTATTATTGATCAGGCAATCGTAACTATACCCTTTGTGTAATGGCTATATAATCAGCACCATTGATCGGGTTAACTTATTGAAAACGCGCAATTTTGATTTATTACTATTCTCTGTTATTCCACAGGTAATTAATAAAGCCGTTACCGGGGGTATTCGCACTGTTATTGTAGACCTCGAAAAGCGCGGTAAACAAAAGCGTCAGAAGGGTTATGACACCCAAATTAATGAGCATTTTCTTAAAGATGTAAGAAAAGTAAAGGAAAATACCAGCGCCAGGGTGATCACGCGCATCAATCCATATTGGGAAAATACCGGTAATGAGATTAACAAGGCAATCGAATTTGGCACTGATGAAATCCTGCTACCCATGGTTAGGTCAGTTGCCGAAGTCGAGCAATCCTTTCGATTGGTTGCTGACCGCTGTCAATTAGGGATACTTATCGAGACTGTCGACGCTGTCAGAATCAGTAAAGAATTATCCGGTTTTCCGTTAGCCAGGGTTTACGTTGGATTAAATGATCTGGCGATTGACCGGAAAATATCCAATATTTTTTTGTCTGTTGTTGATGGTACCATCGATACGATTCGAGGATATTTCCCTCAACCTTTCGGATTCGGGGGATTAACCCTGCCAGGATATGGTTCACCTGTTCCCAGTGAACTATTGATCTCCGAGTCTGCCAGGTTAAAGACAGATTTCAGTTTTTTACGCCGGTCTTTTTACCGTGACACGGCAGGCAAAGACATCAGCCTGGCAATTCCTCTTTTGCTAAAAGCCATTTCGACCGCTTTTCAAAAATCTGATCAGGAGTTGGAAAAGGACCATCAACGCTTGATTGGTCTGTTTGAGCAAGTGAGCAGAGAGGAATTTAATACCCCAAAAATGAGCCCATACATGAATGAATCGAAATCCTGAAATGGCCAGCGTCACAATTTATTTGTCGTCTTATAATCACGCCAGGTTTCTCCGGGAATCCATAGAGAGCGTCCTGAACCAGACCTTTACAGATTATGAATTATTCATCGAGGACGATGCCTCTCAAGATGAATCATGGTCGATTATCGAAAGTTACAGAGATGCCAGGATCAAGGCTTTCAGAAATCCGGTAAACCGGAATGATAAAGAGGGAATGCGCAGGGTATTTTTTGAAGAGGGTTCAGGGGAGTACTTAGCCGTTCACCATTCCGACAATATTTGGGAGGCCACTAAACTGGAAAAGCAGGTGGCCTTTTTGGATGCCCACCCTGAAATTGGCGCGGTATTTACCCACGCGCAAATCATCGATGAGAATGGTTTTCCATTTGAAAATACAGCGGATTGTTATTACAGCATATTTGATCAACCGAATCGAAACCGATATCAGTGGTTAAATTCCTTTTTTCATTCTGGTAATGCTTTATGCCATCCAAGTATGTTAATTCGGAAGAACTGCTTCATTGATTGTGGTTTTCATCGGTCCGGGTTCATTCAACTACCTGATTACGACATGTGGGTGCGGTTGTGTTTGCAACATGAGATTCATGTAATTCAGGAAAAATTGGTACGGTTTCGGGTTTTATCCAACGAGCAGAATCTAAGCGGTAACAGGATTGACTCGCGATTAAGAATCCAGTATGAGATTCTTAAAGTCCTGGAAAATTATCAACAGCTTGATACATTTGAAGAATTGGAAAGAGTTTTTCCTGAAGCACGCAATTATTATCATGCTGAAGGGTATGTAGCCGAGTATGTTCTGGCCATGCTGGCTTTGGATTCACCCATATTCTCAAAGGCGCAAAAAGAGCTTTTTGCGCTCAATCTCCTTTTCAATGCGCTGAATGACCCCATTAAAAAAGAAAAACTTGGCAGGTTGTATGGGTTTAAGCAAATAGATTTCAAGCGATTAACCGCAAAACTTGACCCCTTTAGTTTGCGAGATCAACTGGACCTCCTGGAAAAATCCCGGGCATTAACACTGACTTCCAATGAGCTGGAGGAAATGAAGAGAAGCAAAGCCTGGTTGATTGTTAAGGTCATACGCAAATTCTTCCACAATTTTCGAAGAGTGCCAATATTTGTGAAAATTATTGCAGCAGCGGAATCAGCATTCTGGAAAATCAAGCTGCGTGAGGAATTGAGCCTGATCCGGTCATCAGGTTTTTTTGATACGAACTGGTATCTGGAGAATAATCCAGATATTGCAGGATCAGGCATGGATCCGGCTGTGCATTTTCTATTATTTGGGGGAAGAGAAGGCCGTGATCCGGGACCGAAATTCTCGTCCAGTTACTACTTGGACAGATATGATGACGTGAGATCAGCAGGCATTAACCCTTTGGTGCATTACATCAGGAATGGACGTGCAGAAAAGAGAGAAAGAAAGATCGATCAATCATTTCTCGAAGTGCTGAGCCATTACAATTTCCAGGGTTCGGAATTCTCACCTGTGGAACACGCTCAAAGAGAAATGCTCGCGCCTCAAATGTCCGATTACTTTGGTCGTTCAAAAAAGATCGTGCAAAGGGAGGGGAAATTATGGGTCATCAAAAACGGAATGAATTCAGACGCGATCAAACGGGAATTGCTCGCTTATTCACTGTCTAAAGGACTGGTTAATACCTGTGAAATCCATACTTTGACCAGGGAAGATTGCCGCACATTGATAGACCTGAATTTATCTCCAGTTGAAACACTCCCAGAAAATACACTGCTGATAAGAGTGGCACAGGATTGCTCGCGTGTTGAACTTCCTTTGCGGACCTTGGATAGTGCTTTGGCGGGCGAATTTGTTTTTTCACTCTGGATACGCCGCCGGGATCTTGGCGATTTCAACCACGCGTATTCAAAGGACGGGATCAGGGTCTTTTTCGATCTCAATGTAAGCCTTAACTTTGAATCTGACTTATTTGATGTTGATCAGTTTTTTAATAACACAAAATACGGCTTTCCCGGTTATTGGAGAGTCCGCGAGAGAAATGGTGAATTGCTCGATATTCTACAAATTCGTCGGAATTATTATGAATACAGATACCAGTTAATTGATACCCGCAAAAGTTTTCTGGAAGGGATTGAAACCATAAAAGATAAGATTGTAAGTATGGATTTTATAATGCAGGATTATGTTAAGAATGCTGGTTATACCGGAATTGAAATCGAGCAAATGGCATCTTTTCTTGAGGCAACACATAAAAGACTTCCCGCGGATGTTGAAAAAATGGTTCAAGTGTTGTTTTCTGAAATCCCAAAAAACTGGGAAGAACAAATCATCAATCCAAGCATTAATTAAATAAACTATTGATTGGGTTCGTTTTCAGCGCACGTTATGAAAATAACTTACATCAGATTAGTGTTACTCCACGGATATTTCCGAATGCAGTGAAATTTAAAAAAACCACATAGTAGTGGTTGTCAGTTGAAATACTTGTCGGAGCAGGTTCTTGATGGACCAAAACGGTTTGTAGTTGTAATACACTTCTTATATGAGTTTTTCAATCTCTTCCCATAGTCCGGGTGAATCCATGGCTTCTGCAAATTGTTCCAGCCAGGAGCGAATTCGCTCACGGTCAATTTCAATATGACTGGCTGCGATTGCCTGAATATCACTTAAATCTTTCGGTCTGTGAGCAACAGCTTTCATAATGATCAGATCCTCAGGTGTGGGTAGGCGTAGCTTAATGGTTCCAAGGTCCACCATCTTGCTGCGCTCCACCATTTCCACTTCGAAGGGTAAAGCCCCCAACGATAGGTCAATATCGATTCCACTGGGCATGTGCCGTAAAAGTAAAACCCGGCTTTTCCGCGCAAAATCAGCAGCATCCGAAATTCGAGGTTCTATACCCAATTTTGCAGCTTCCACAAGCAATGAGGGAATTTCATCCAATTCAAGTAAAAAAACAGCGTCCAGATCAGCGGTGTAGCGGGGCGTGCCCAACAGGCTGGCAGCCACTCCACCGATGATGACTCCGCGATGGTGAAACTGCTCCAATAAGCTTTGTAAGGCCTGAACCGGGGCTATAAAGGGGGTTACATCTGTGTAGGTCGGCTGGCTGCTTTTTCTTTTAGCTTTGCCCATCGTTCAAATACCTTTGCTTCACTGAAATCTTCATGCACCAGGCCCAAACCGAATGCCATCGCGCAGGCAGCGTTCAACTGCCGCCAGCGTAGTTCAAGAGAAGCCGTCCGGCGCTGTTCTTCTACCCTTGCCTCAACTTCTTCCCAACGGGCGCGGTATGCTTTTAGTTCATCCTTCAATAACATAATCTGATTATAGCATGGCGAAATCCCACTGAGTGACGACGACAGCGCGCGATTGTATTATTATCCTGTCTGAGTCCGCTAAAGACGCGCCCTTCATTCGCATAGGTTCGCTGTATAATCTTTTTCCATGAGTGTAAAATTAACTTCCGGGTCCCGGCTTTCATGTCCAAACACCTTCATTTAAAAATTGCCGCTCGTCCACACCAGTTTCTGCTGACACTAGGCATCAGTCTGTTTTTCGGGCTGGCATGGTTTCTTCTTCTGTATGGTCCTCATTCTTTGAATTTTTCATACGTTGACTGGATCTATGTATCAGGCGGTGACCTTTTTCAACATCAGAACGGTTGGGAGTGGTTCCGCCAGGAACCCTGGCAATTCCCTTTGGGGCGCATCAACGCGTTCGGATATCCCTTTGGCACCTACGTCAGCTTCACGGATTCCATCCCACTGCTCGCCATGTTTTTCAAATTATTGGATCCTTTGCTGCCGCAAAATTTCCAATACCTGGGCTTGTGGGAGTTAATGTCTGTGACGGGTCAGTTTATTTTTGGCATGCTGCTTATCGGTGAGTTCACGCCATCCTATGCCAAAAAGATACTCGGCGCGTCCCTCCTTACCCTTTCTCCAATATTGATATCCCGCGCTTTTTTTCATAATTCATTGACCGCCCACTGGATCTTGCTGGCGGGTATCTGGTTCATCGTTGTAGCATACCGCCGCAAGTTATGGCGCGGAGCCTGGGTGACCCTGTTCGCGGCAGCGATATTGATTCATCTTTACTTTGTCGCCATGCTGCTGCCGTTGTGGGTAATAAGCCTGTTTTTCCGATATAAACGAGAGAAAAACCTTTGGCCGCTGCTGTTGGATATTCTCGCGGTTCCGGTGGTGACCTTGCTGATCAGTTATGCTATTGGTCTGTTCAGCCTTAGCGTAGGCGACCTTTTGGCAGAAGGCTACGGTTTTTACTCCTGGAACCTGAACGGGTTCTTCAATTCCGGCGGTTTTTCCTCGTTATTTGGCCAGTTGCCAACGGGTTCAGAAGGGCAGACAGAGGGTTTCAGCTACCTCGGATTAGGCAACCTGCTGATCCTGCCGCTGGCAGTGTTCCTGTTCATAAAAAAGGATTTCTCACGGCGTAATCTCCTTTTCATCTTACCTTTCATCGTCATATCCTTTGTTTATGTTTTATTCGCGCTATCGAATAAAGCTTTCCTGAACGCTTATTCAATGTGGGATTTTCAATTACCAAAGAAGATCGAGATGCTGTTCGCCCTTTTCCGTGCCTCCGGTCGTTTCATCTGGCCGGTGTTTTACCTTCTTGTTTTGTTCGGTTTAATTAGCGTTATCAGGAACACCCGATATGCGACCCCCATCATCCTGGTCGCGCTTGTGGTCCAATTGCTTGAGGTTCAACCGCTGTACGGATCAAAGAGAATAGACGGCTCGTCAGATTTATCAATCCCCGCTGCAGTCAGAATTCTGGCAGGCGGCCGCGAACAATAATCAACATATCCTGCTGCTGCCCGCGGCGAAAGCGCATTCGGTTTATCAACCCTTCGCGTTGTACGCCCGCCAGAATGGCATGACACTGAACTGGGGATATTTCTCCCGTGCCAACCTGGGCGCGATCAGGGATCACGGTAATCAGGCATGGGAGGAAATATTGGCTGGCCGGGCGGATAACGATTCCCTTTATATTTTCTGGGATCCCGGTTGGGAGGAATTTGTAAAGGCGGATCCGTCAGACAAGATCATCCTATGCCAGGTGGATGGATTCACGGTGGGTTTATCTCAAGAAAACGCGTTGATCCAAACTGGTTTTGATATAAGCCCATTCTGTACTTTACCACAGGCTGAATAAATCTATCTCCACGGAGATTCCGGAGCGCTAGCGAACGTCCTGTTTTAAACCAATAACCACCAATAGAGGTGGCTATTTTGGTATCATAGTGCCTCCACGGAGATTCCTGAGCGTCAGCGAACGTGCAGTTTTATACCAAAAACCACCCGTAAAAACGGGTGGTTGGGATTTGAGGTGCCTCCACGGAGATTTCGGAGCGTCAGCGAACGTCTAAGTGAAGCGATGAAAAAACCGCTCAAAGAGCGGTTTTGTGTGCCTCCACGGAGATTCCGGAGCGCTAGCGAACGTCCTGTTTAAACCAATAACCACCAATAGAGGTGGCTATTTTGGTATCATGGTGCCTCCACGGAGATTCGAACTCCGGTTTTAGCCTTGAAAGGGCTGCGTCCTGGTCCCCTAGACGATGGAGGCATTAACGGCAGGATTTTACCATCCCACCTGCAATCGGTCAAGAAAAAACGAAAAACTCGTTTAGCCCCCCTTGCGGTGCAGCCCATAGATCTGGCTGACCGGGATGACGGTGAGGATACCGGTGTTGGGCTCGTCCAGGTCGCCGATGACGCGCTCGGTGGCCGCCACCACACGGTCGATCATCTCCTGGCCTTCCACCAGCGTGAAAAGCGTGCGGTTATAACGCTCCGGCGCTTCGAGGATATCCTCCAGGCTGGGCATCAGCGGCAGGTCCTCACGCAGCATATCCGAGGCCCTCATGCGGCCGATGCCTGTGGATGGGATGACCGTTACCCCGCTGGTGCCGGCATCCTCCCAGCTCATCAGCAGCTCCGTCAGTTTTTCAGGGTCATGCAGCACGAACATGATCAGGTGCATCACACACTCTCCTTGATCTCCGTTTGAGGCGGGATCGTCGATTCACTTTGAGGTTTTTTGGGTGTTCTGAAGGACGCGCGCAGCATGGGCGGTGTCACCAGCGTGGTGACCAGGATCATGCCCACGATGATGGTCAGCAATTCATCCGAGAGGTAGCCGGCGCTGGCGCCGATATTGGCAATGATCAGGCCGACCTCGCCGCGCGACACCATGCCGATGCCGATCTGCAGCGATTCACGCGGCGTGAATTTCGCCATCAGCGCGCCGGCACCTGAGCCGATGATCTTACCGAGGATGGCGATAACCGTGATACCCAGGAAAATCCAGATGGATTCCACGCCCAGCTGGCGTAAATTTACATTGAGACCGATGCTGACGAAGAAAATGGGCACAAAGAACGCGTAGGCGATTGAGTGAAGGTTGGTTTCGATGACCGATTTTTCCGGCGTCCTGCCGAACATCAAACCTGCCAGGAAGGTACCGGTGATGGCCGCCATACCGCCGATCAGCTCAGCTGCCAGGCCGTAGCCGAGCAGCACGACGAGGGCGAGCGTGGTAAGCCCCTGGCTGATCTTCAAACGCTGCGTGAAACGTACCACGCGCGGCAGCAGCCATAAACCGACCGCGGTTGCCAGCGCCAGGTAGATCACCATCCTGGCGAAGACCCACAGGATATCCGTGAAGCTGCCGCCGCCGGAAAGGAAGGCCACCGCGGATGAGAGGATAAGGATAACGAGGATGTCATCGAACACCGCAGCGCCCAGCAAACCCAGTCCCACCCGGGTACGCAGCATCTGCAGCTCGATCAGCACCTGGGCTGAGATGGATACGGAAGTCGCGCCCAGCGTGAGTCCCAGGAAGAGAGCGTTGCTGAAGGGGATGTTGAGAAATTCGCCGAAAAGGAGTCCCAGTCCGACCGGGACGACCACACCCATCACGCCGGCGAGTAAGGCCACGCGGGTGTTCTTCGTCAGCTCCTTGAGGTGCAGTTCAAGTCCTGCCAGGAACATCAAGAGCAGCACGCCAATCTCGCCAAACTCATGGATGGTCTCAGCCAGGTGGGTATTGGTGACGAAGCCGAGGTTCGTGATATCCAGCAGGGATGGACCGAGCAACACACCCACCAGCAGTTCCCCGAAAACAGATGGTTGTTTTAGGCGGGTACTGATATAACCCGCTGCCTTGGCGGCTAAAAGGATTATGGAAATTTGAGCGATGAGTTGCAGGAAATTGGACATATTTTGACTTTAGGATATTTGTACCAGTTTATCATAATATTCAGCACTTCAAATTTGATATCATGTATACTAAATTAATACAGATCAATCATCAACCAGAGGCGAAAATATGAACCTTGAAAACGAAAAGAAGCGTTGGGATGAAGAAGTAGCGAAACCTGTCGTGGAGAAGTTCAAGGAGAGGAAAACCGAATTCACCAGTCCGTCCGGCATCCCGCTGCCGCGGGCAGCGACCCCGGAGGAATCAGATTACATGGAGCAGTTGGGCTTTCCGGGCGAATACCCCTTCACCCGCGGGGTGCAGCCCACCATGTACCGCAGCCGCTTTTGGACAATGCGCCAGTACGCGGGTTTTGCATCGGCGGAGGAATCGAACAAACGCTACCGCTACCTGTTGGACCAGGGGCAGACCGGGCTCTCAGTGGCGTTCGACCTGCCCACGCAAATAGGCTATGACGCCGATGATCCGATGTCAATGGGCGAGGTGGGCAAGGTGGGGGTGTCCATTTCCTCCTTGAAGGATATGGAAACCCTGTTCGCGGGCATTCCGCTCGAGAAGGTTTCCACCAGCATGACCATCAACTCACCAGCCGCCATCCTGCTGGCGATGTACATCGCGGTCGGCAAAAAGCAGGGCGTCACCGCCCGGCAGCTGCGCGGTACCATCCAGAACGACATCCTCAAGGAGTACGTGGCGCGCGGTACCTACATCTTCCCGCCGAAACCCTCCCTGCGCCTGATCACGGATATTTTCAGGTACTGCGAAACCGAGGTTCCCAACTGGAACACCATCAGCATCTCCGGTTACCACATCCGTGAAGCCGGCTCCACCGCTGTGCAGGAGGTGGCCTTCACCCTGGCGAACGCCATTGCCTACGTGCAGGCGGCCATCGATACCGGGCAGGAAGTGGACCAGTTTGCCTCGCAGCTATCCTTCTTCTTCGCGGCGCATAATGATTTCCTGGAGGAGATTGCCAAGTTCAGGGCGGCACGCCGCTTGTGGGCACAGATCATGCGCGAGAGGTTTGGTGCGCAGGATCCAAAATCCTGGATGCTGCGCTTTCACACCCAGACCGGCGGCTCAACGCTCACCGCGCAGCAGCCGGAAAACAATATCGTGCGTGTGGCCATCCAGGCGCTGGCGGCGGTACTGGGCGGCACGCAGTCGCTGCACACCAACTCAAAGGACGAAGCGCTGTGGCTGCCGACCGAAAAATCCGTGCGCACCGCGCTGCGCACCCAGCAGGTCATCGCTTATGAATCCGGTGTGGCCGATACCATCGATCCGATGGGCGGGTCTTATGTGGTCGAATACCTGACCGATGAGATTGCCAGGCGGGCGATGGAATACATCAGCAAGATCGACGACCTGGGCGGAGCGCTGGCTGCCATCGAACGAGGTTACATGCAGAACGAGATCCAGGATTCTGCCTACCGCTTCCAGAAGGATGTTGAAAGCAAAGCGCAGGTGGTGGTCGGCCTCAACGCTTTCCAGGCTGAAGAAAAAACCGACCTCGAGCAATTGCGGGTGGACCCGACGATCGAGCAACAGCAACGCGCCAGGCTGGCGGAACTGCGCTCGAGCCGTGACCAGGTGAAGGTGAACGAGCTGCTTGGTCATCTTGAGTCAGCCGCGAAGGGCAGCGATAACCTGATGCCATTGATTGTTAACTGCGTTGAAAATGAGATCACCCTGGGCGAGGTCTGCGGCGTGCTGCGCAAGGTCTGGGGTGAGTACCAACCCCCTGTTTGGGGATAAACATTACAGGAGATAAATATGGCCAAACTGAAGAAGATCAATCACGTGGCAATTGTTGTAGGGGATATCGACGAGTCGTTGAAGTTCTGGCGTGATGCGATGGGGATTGAGCTCCATCATATCGAAGATGTGCCGAGCCAGAAGTCCATGGTGGCTTTCCTGCCGGTGGGCGAGAGCGAGGTGGAGCTGGTCAAACCCACCGCGGAGGATTCCGGCGTGGCAAAGTTCCTGGCGGAGCGCGGCGGTGGCATGCACCACCTGTGTTTCGAAGTGGATGATATTGTTGGCATGATGGCGCAACTCAAGGAAAAAGGCGTGCGCCTCATCAACGAGGAACCCCAGGTGCTGCCCGGCAGGAAGATGGCCTTCGTTCATCCCAAGAGCACGGGCGGTGTGCTGGTCGAATTGTATGAAGTGACAAAATAAATCACGAGAGCCGCGCCGGGAGGAAGAAACCTTCCTCCCGGTTTTGTTTTAAGTTTTACCCCTCGGCTGTTACCATTTGCGCCTCTTCATCCAGCGCGACTTTTACACCACGTTCCACGTTCACTTTCGTCAGCACATAAAGCCCAACCCCGAAGAAAACGATCAGCGAGGCGATGCTCAGCCTGGATTCGTTCATGATTCGCGAAACAATAGCAAAGATGAACGGTCCGAGGATGGAGGCGAATTTTTCAAAGACACTAAAAAATCCATAGAACTCAGCGGATTTACTTTTAGGCATCATCCGGCCAACCATTGAACGGGAGAGCGCCTGGCTGCCGCCCTGCACGGTGGCGACCGCCGCGCCGAGCACCCAGAACTGCCATTCCTGGTAAAGGAAATAGCCAGCTACCGCGATAAGGGAATAGATCACCAGCGTTATGTATAGGGCTCTCTTGGTGCCAATCTTTTTCGCCAGCCAGCCAAAAAGCAGGGCGAAAGGCGCGGCCAGGATTTGCACCATCAACAGGGTACCGATAAGCGTGATATCGCTAAAATTCAATTCCTTGCCGTAAATGGTGGCCATGGTGATGATCGTGCCAATGCCATTGGCGTAGATCCAGAACGCCAGCAATCCCATTGAGAGGTCGCGGTACTTCTTGAGCTCTGAAAAGGTTTTTTTAAGGCGGTTCAGGCTTGCCTGGATGGGGCGCATACCTGCTTCACCCACCTCGATGCGGCGTATAGGTTCTTGGACCTTGAATAGCAAGGGAAGTGAGAATCCGAGCCACCACAACGCGACTGTGACGAAGGACAATCGGGTCATGAGACCGGTACTCAGCCCCGGGAAGATACCCGGCAGCACCATGATCATTACCAGGTTTACCGCCAGCAGGATGCCACCACCGATATAACCCATCATGTAACCGCGCGAGGAGACCTGGTCGATCTCGTCTGCGCGGGCAACATGGGGCAGGAGGGCGTCATAATAAACCAGGCTGCCGGCGAAACCGATATTGGCGAAGATGAAAATGATTGACGCGATGAGCCAGGAACCGGGTTGGCTGGGGAAGAAGAGCAGGGCGGTGGAAATGACCCCCAGGAGCATGAAAATGGTGAGGAATCTTTTTTTGGAACCGCGAAAATCAGCTACCGCTCCGAGCAGGGGACTGATGACCGCAGCGACAAGGGCGGCAAATGCGGTGGTGAACCCCCAGCGCGATGTCATAATAGCACCGGATTCTCCTGCCACACCCAATGTGGCAAAGTAGATCGGGAATACGGCTGCCATCATGGTTGTGGCAAAGGATGAATTCGCCCAATCGTACAAAGTCCAGGCGCGGATTTGTTTCTTGTGTTCCAGTTCGGATGCTACATCTCGTTCGCTGGTACTGGCCATTATTGTATCTCCTGTAATCCCAAGATTGATGGATTAATTATACAGGCGGTCTGTTATCAGATGGTTTAATTCAGACCAAGATCCGCCAGGTAACCTTTGAGAAGCTGCGCGGAGCTCCTGATGCCTGCTTGTTCCTCCTCGTTCAGCCTGAGGTGCATGACGCGCTTGATACCGTTGTGCCCGATGACGCATGGCAGGCTGAGGTACACATCGTTTATGTCGTAAAAATCCTTCACCAGGGTGGAGACGGAAAGAACGGTATCCTGACCACGCAGGATGGCTTCAACAATTCGCACCAGTCCACTGGCAATGGCGTAATAGGTTGCCCCTTTTTTTTCGATGATCTCATAGGCTGCATCACGGGTGCTTTTGAAGATGTTTTCAAAGATCCTTGGCTCGTAATTCCTGCAGTTCATTTTGCAGTATTCGACCAGGTTCATCCCCGCGATGTTGGCGAGCGACCACACCGGCACCTCGCTGTCTCCGTGCTCACCGATGATGTAAGCGTGCACGCTGCGCGCGTCAACCCCGGTGTGGTGGCTGAGTAACCAGCGGAAGCGCGCCGTATCCAGGATGGTGCCGGATCCGATGACGCGGTTGGCGGGCATGCCTGACATTTTCCAGGCGGCGTAGGACAGGATGTCGACCGGGTTTGAGGCGATAAGCAGGATGCCGTTCGGATTGTTTTCCACTACTCCGGGGATGATGGACTTCATGATGTCGTAGTTGCGTTGAACGAGATCCAGCCTTGTTTCGCCGGATTTTTGCGATGTGCCCGCGGTAATGACCGTCACAGCTGCACCTTTGGTGTCCTTATAGTCTCCCGCCCAGACGCGCGTGGAATGGGTGAGGGGCACCGCGTGGCTCAGGTCCATGGCTTCGCCCTCGGCTTTGGTTTTGTTGTGGTCGATAAGCACGATCTCACCGGCGAGACCGCTCTGCAGCAGGGCGTAAGCGAATGTTGCACCAACGTTGCCGACGCCGACAATCGCGATGCGGATAGGTTTATGTGAGTCTTTCATGATTGAAGGTCCTTTCCTGTTTCTCTGTACTTAGTATAACGGTTTTAAGGGAGGGATTCACACATGTGTACAGGGTATGATCCTATAAAATGAAGGATTTGTGGTTGGAGGGTATAATTACCGGTTGGTTTGTGGTAGAATTGTTAGTAGAATAAATGTTCGATAGGACAGTTAATGACACAGGATTGTATTCGGGTGGTGGGCGCGCGAGCGCATAATCTAAAGAACATCACGGTGGAAATTCCCCGTGACAAGCTGGTGGTGATTACCGGGCTTTCTGGTTCGGGAAAGAGTTCATTGGCTTTTGATACCATCTTCGCGGAAGGGCAGCGGCGCTATGTGGAATCGCTTTCAGCATACGCGCGCCAGTTCCTCGGGCAGATGGAAAAACCGGATGTGGATTACATCGATGGTCTTTCCCCGGCTGTATCGATTGACCAGAAAGCCACCTCACACAACCCGCGTTCCACGGTCGGGACGGTGACGGAGGTCTATGATTACCTCCGCCTGTTGTTTGCCCGCATCGGCATTCCGCACTGCCCGATATGCGGCAGGGTGGTTGTCAAGCAATCCGCCCAGGAGGTCGTGGACCAGGTCGAAGCGCTGCCTGAGGGTTCAAAATTGCTCATCCTTGCACCGGTGGTGCGCGCGCGTAAGGGCACCTACCAGGCGGTCTTTGAGGAGATCCGTAAAGCCGGTTTTGTGCGTGTGCGCGTGGACGGGCAGGTTTTCAATCTCGAAGATGATATCGTTCTTGACCGGTATAAAAGCCACAACATTGACGCTGTCGTCGACCGCGTCGTTATTTCGCACTCCGCGAATGAAGAGGAGCAGCGTTCCTTCCGCTCCAGGTTGACGGATTCCATCGAAACGGGTTTAAAGGTGGGCGAGGGATACCTGATCGTGCAGGATATATCCGGCGAAACCCCGGTTGACCTGTTTTACTCTGAACACCTGGCTTGCCCGGAGCACAACATCAGTATCCCTGAAATTGAGCCGCGAACTTTTTCCTTTAACACGCCTCACGGAGCCTGCCCGGATTGCCAGGGGCTTGGCAGTAAACTGGAGATCGACCCGGACCTGCTTATCCCCGATCCTGAACGCTCGTTGAGTGAAGGCGCCGTTGTCGCGCTGGAATGGAACGGTCCGCGTGAACAAGGCGGGTATTACTGGCAGATGATCGAAGCGGTGGCGCGTAAATATCACATCAACCTGGACGCCCCGGTGGGGACGATCACGCAGGATTTGCTGAACAAAATACTATATGGAACCGGCAGCGAACAGCTGGCAGTGGTGATGGAAGGCCGAAATGACCGCAAGACTTCGGTTCAAATGAGTTTTGAGGGGGTCATTCCCAACCTTGAACGGCGCTTCCGGGAAACGCATTCAGATTATATTCGCAACAAGATTTCTGAATTCATGAGCGATCGACCCTGCCCGACCTGCAAGGGCGAAAGGCTGCGCCCCGAGGCGTTGGCGGTCACTGTGCTCGACCACAACATTGTCGAGGTCACGCGCTGGCCGGTGAACAAGACGTTGGATTTCATCGATAAATTGTCATCGCAAGGTTTGCTTTCGAAACGCGAGTACACCATCGCGGAAAGGATCCTCAAGGAAATCAGTTCACGATTAGGCTTCCTGGTGAACGTAGGCTTGGATTACCTGACGCTCAGCCGCTCTGCGGGGTCGCTTTCAGGCGGTGAAGCACAGCGCATCCGGTTGGCGACACAGATCGGATCGCGGTTAATGGGTGTGCTGTACGTGCTCGATGAGCCATCCATAGGGCTGCACGCGCGTGATAACGAAAAACTGCTCGTAACCTTGAAGCAACTGCGCGACCAGGGGAACTCTGTGCTGGTGGTGGAGCATGACGAAGAGACCATCCGCACCGCGGATTGGATCCTTGACCTGGGACCAGGCGCGGGAGAACACGGCGGGGAGGTGGTGGCTGAAGGCACGATCGATGCGATATTGAATCATCCGCGCAGCCTCACCGGGGCGTACCTTTCCGGCAGGAAGAAAGTGCCAATACCCAAGCATTTGCACCCGCGGAACGGTAAAGCGCTCAAAATCCTTGGTGCCAGGGCAAATAACCTGAAAAATCTCGATGTCGAGATCCCATTAGGACAATTTGTGTGCATCACGGGGGTTTCCGGTTCCGGTAAATCCACCCTGATGGTTGACCTGCTTTACAACATCCTGGCGCACGAGCTTAATCGGGCACGCACCCAACCGGGCGAGTACGACGGCATCGAAGGGCTGCAATACCTGGACAAAGTGATAAATATTGACCAGTCACCCATCGGGCGCAGTCCGCGGTCGAACCCGGCGACGTACACCGGGATGTTTGATGAGATCCGCAGCCTGTACGCCAGCATGCCTGAGAGCAAGATGCGCGGATACAAACCAGGCAGATTCTCGTTCAATGTCCACGGTGGGCGCTGCGAAGCATGCCAGGGACAGGGGCAGCTGCGCATAGAAATGCAGTTCCTGCCGGATATTTATGTTCCCTGCGATGTGTGCCACGGATCCCGTTTCAACCGCGAGACCTTGCAGGTTAAGTACAAGGGGCTTTCCATTGCCGATGTGCTGGATCTGACAGTCGAGGAAGGTGTAAAGATGTTCGGCAACATCCCTGCCATCGCCAACAAACTGAAGACGCTGGAGCAGGTTGGTCTTGGTTACATTCGCATCGGGCAGCCTGGCACAACACTTTCAGGCGGCGAAGCGCAGCGGGTTAAACTCTCCAAGGAGCTCTCACGGCGCGCCACCGGTCGCACACTTTACGTGTTGGATGAACCGTCAGTCGGGCTGCACGCGGCTGATGTGCATATGCTCATTGACGTGCTGCAGCACCTGGTGGATGGCGGCAACTCGGTGCTGATCATTGAACACAACCTGGACATCATCAAGGTGGCGGATTACATCATCGACCTCGGTCCTGACGGTGGCGATCGCGGCGGTGAACTGGTCGCCAGCGGCACGCCGCGCGAGATCTGTAACACCGCAGCTTCCTACACCGGCCAGGTTTTGAAAGAATACCTGAAGGTTCATAAACAGGAATGCCAGTAAGAGGATTAAATATAGAAAAAGGACGGCTCAGTAATTCAGCCGTCCTTGTTTTTTCTCTGTTCGATCAGTTATTAACCAGTTGCTTTTCGCAGTATACGTGGATGGCTTCGGAGAGGAATTCGGGGAGGAGCGGGTAAATACCGCGATAAAAAGCCGCGAATTCGGGGTTTTCTGCGTACATTTTTCCCAGGCTTGAGAGAATCTCGATATTACAATCGTAAAAACGGTTAATGTACGCATGCCATTCCGCAATGAGTACCTGGATCTCCGGGCTATCCGCACCAGCGGGCATGGCGTCAACGATTGCCAGGGTGATGCGTTCGCCATCAGCCAGCAACTCCTTTTTCCCTTCCGCGTTCAGGTTATTCCAACGGGTATAGGATTGTTTGACCAGGTTCGAATCCCAGTGTTCTTCAGCGTATTTCTGATATTCCGCCTGCTGTTCTTCAGTAAAACCAATGAAATGCTTGTTTGTCATACCTGATGCATCCTTTTCTGTTTTCTTTTCTATCCGTTGTTACGATTCGGCTCCGCCCAATTCTGACGCAACCATGTGTGGAGCGGTTCGTGAACTTCGATCCTCGAAATTTTATCAGGGTCTAGAGAGCATTCCTCGTAAACAACGTGGGTCAAATCGTTCATTAACCTGGCTCGCAAGGTAGGTGGTATTTCCTGTTGAAGATGATAGGGGTAACTGTAGTCCGGCGGGAGAATGCGGATGCGTTCTTCGCTAATTTCAGCAGCAACCAGGCAGCTGAAAATTGCCTGGTGGAGGAAGAGCTTGTGTTGAAAATCGGGGCAAAGCACTTTGCTGGAAAGTATTGTTCTGGATTGCAGTCGTGAACAACTGCATCCAACGTTCGCAAAGACCAAGGTCAGGCCTGATGCTGAAACAATGTGTGTTGAAATAAGGGTAAAGCGAACAAGAATCAACGAATGAAATCACCTTGAAGTCCGGGATCCCGTTTCCAGCCAGCTGGAATAACGCGCTCCAATATGCTGCAACCGGTTCATCGGCAGGCTGACCGATGTTCTTGAGGTGTACAGGTCTGAGAGCCACGTCACTATTAGCATCCAGTTGAAATGCGCGCGGAGGGCGCAGGATCAGGGAATACGGGTCAAGATAGACCATGGTTTCGAAATTTCCACCTAACTCCTGTTCAGCCAGGCGGCAATAGAAGACCTTCTTCCCCAGCGGATAATCAGCGATAGAACCTGGTGGAATTGCCTGGATTACCTCAACATCCTTATTTAATGAACCCAATTCCTCGAGACTGGTAAAAACCAGTATGGTTGTTTGGTGCAATTCACCAGCAAAGGCGCGAATGCTGGAAACCAGCCGAATGGCAGCAACAAGATCAATGGCATCCGTCACGGTGGTAACGAATGCCATTTTATGCTTCATCAAACGAATACTCCAGAAATCGGGAACGCAGGTTATTTTCGATCGAGGTTACCGCGCCCGATTCCCATGTAGGTAAATCCCAATGCGCGCAGCGCTTCTGCATCCCACTGGTTGCGGCCGTCCAGGATGACGGGTTGGTTCATCATGGTTTTCAACTTCTTGAAGTCCAACTGTTTAAACTCGTTCCATTCGGTCGCCAGGACGAGCGCATCTGCTTTTTCAGCCACCTGGTAAGGGTTTTCGCATAGCGTGACATTTTTTAACACCTTGGCAGCGTTATCCATTGCCTGGGGATCATACGCCCGCACGTGCGCGCCCTCGTTTTGCAGCATGTGAATGATCTCAATTGCGGCTGCATCCCGGATATCATCCGTGTTGGGTTTGAAGGCGATGCCAAGTACACCGATGGTTTTTTCGTTGAGGGATTTCAAGGCTTTGCGGAGTTTCATAACCGCACGGCGGCGTTGGTTGCGGTTGATTTCCATGACCGCCTGTAATAGCTGTGGCTGCGTGCCGTGCAAAACGGCCATATGTTCCAGCGCTTTCACATCCTTCGGGAAGCAGGAACCACCCCAGCCCAAACCGGCATCAAGGAATTGCGGGCCGATGCGTTTATCCAGCCCCATCCCGCGGGCAACCTCGCGTACATCTGCCCCCAGTTCTTCGCAAATGTTGGCGATTTCATTGATGAAAGAGATGCGGGTGGCAAGGAAAGCGTTGGATGCGTATTTGATCATCTCAGCTGTACGCAGGTCTGTGGTCATGATGGTGCAGCGCAGGGGTTGGTAAAGCTGGGCAACCTTTTCTGCTGCTTCAACGTCGACAGAGCCCAATACCACACGGTCCGGGTTCATGAAGTCGTTAATCGCGGAACCTTCGCGCAGAAATTCGGGGTTGGAAACGACGCTGAATTTCAACGGATTGCCATTGCGGCGGCGGTTGATCACATCCGCCACCCAATCTCCAGTTCCCACGGGAACAGTGGATTTGTTGATCACAAGGATGGCATCTTTAACGTGATCCGCGATGGCTTCTGCGGCTGAACGCACGTATTTTAGGTCAGCTTCGCCATCGTTCCCGGATGGTGTACCAACGGCGATGAAGGCGTACTCGGCACCCTCCAGGGCGGATTCATAATCGGTTGTAAAAATGAGTCGTTCGGCGACAACGTTTTGTTTTACCAGCTGCTCGAGGCCCGGTTCATAAATTGGCATCACACCGGCCTTCAGGTTGGTGATGCGTTCGTTATCGATATCCAGGCAGGTAACATCGTTGCCGAGATCCGCAAAACAGGTTCCTGTCACCAATCCAACGTACCCGGTACCGATCACACAAATTTTGCTCATTATCCACTCCGAATTTGAAGTTTTGTTCCATACAATTTTACCACTGCGGAAATAATGTTCCATAACATATGTATAATTAAAACTGACCAAAAAAGGAGTGCGGAATATGACTGCCACGATCATAGACGGAAAAGTTATTGGAGAGAGTATTCGTAAAGAGGTGGCTGTTGGGGTTCAGCAGCGCCTGGATGCCGGCAAATCCCGCCCTGGCCTGGCAACTGTGCTGGTGGGAGAGAACCCTGCCTCGCAGGTGTATGTGAAATCCAAGCAGAAAGCTTGTGCCGAAGTTGGCATCGAATCTTTCGGCTACGAGCTGCCTCGAGAAGCCGGGCAGGAAGAAGTTGAAAAGCTGGTCGCCAGGCTGAACGCGGATCCAGCGGTGAACGGGATCCTGGTGCAACTCCCTTTGCCTTCTGGTTTCGATGAAGAAAAAATACTTAGCGCTATCTCAATAGAAAAGGATGTGGATGGATTCCATCCTCTCAATATTGGCAGGCTGGCGCAAAAAGGGCGGGATCCATTGTTCATACCGTGCACACCGGCTGGTGTGATGTACATGCTGGAAAAGGAAATCCCATCGCTGGAGGGAATGAACGCGGTTGTACTGGGCAGGTCCAACATCGTGGGGATGCCGGTTGCGCTGCTGCTGGTAAGAGCGAACGCCACCGTGACCATTTGCCATTCGCGCACAAAAAATCTGCCCGAGGTTGTCAGGAGCGCGGACATCCTGGTAGCAGCGGTGGGAAAAGCCGAAATGGTCAGGGGAGATTGGGTCAAACCCGGTGCGGTGGTAATAGATGTGGGTATCAACCGGGTCGAAGATGCCACCAGGCCACGCGGATACCGCCTGGTTGGTGATGTCTGTTATGAAGAGGCTGTCGAGGTTGCCAGAGCGATCACTCCGGTACCGGGTGGGGTAGGACCGTTGACAATCGCCATGCTGCTCAAGAACACGCTGCGAGCCGCTAATCTACAGGATTAACGCACACCTGTTGTTGTCAGACAATTGACTTTTTATCTATATCGCATTAAACTCTTAACTGAAAGAAAACGTTAGGCGTTTTTGCATTTCTTAGGCACATTCCTGAGAGAGAAAGAAAATGAGCACACTACTTGTAAAGCACGCGCAAATTCTCGTCACCATGGATGACCACCGCAGGGAGATCCCGGATGGTGGTCTTTTTATACGGGATGGATTTATCGAACAGGTTGCGCCGACGAACCAGCTGCCCGGCACAGCAGATGAAGTGCTAGACCTCAACGGTCATATTCTGCTGCCCGGATTGATCAATACTCATCATCATTTCTACCAGACACTTACCCGCGCCATCCCGGCGGCTCAAAACGCGAACCTGTTTAACTGGTTGAAAACCCTGTATCCGATTTGGGCAAAAATGACGCCTGAGGATATCCGCATTTCCACCCAAACGGCGTTGAGTGAACTCGCGCTTTCCGGTTGTACAACCTCATCAGACCATCTCTACCTGTTCCCGAATGGCTCGACACTTGACGACGAGATCGAGGCTGCAGGAAGCATTGGTCTGCGGTTGCACGCTTCACGCGGTTCGATGAGCCTGGGTGAAAGCAAGGGCGGACTGCCGCCCGATAGTGTGGTGGATAGCGAGGAAGATATCCTCGCGGATAGCGAACGGCTCATCCGCAAGTATCACGATCCAAATCCCGGCGCGATGGTTCAGATCGTGCTTGCGCCGTGCTCTCCTTTCAGCGTGACGGGCGAATTGATGAAGCAAAGCGCGAAGCTGGCAAGGAAGTATGGTGTGCATCTTCACACCCACCTGGCTGAGACACAGGATGAAGAAGCGTTCTGCCTGCAAAAGTTCGGTTACCGGCCGGTCGCATACATGCAATCAGTGGACTGGGTGGGTGAAGATGTTTGGTTTGCCCATTCTGTTCATGTTAATGAAGAAGAAATCGGCGTATACGCCAGGGAAGGTTGCGGTGTGGCTCACTGCCCATCCTCCAACATGCGGCTGGCATCGGGTATCGCCCCTGTCATGAAGCTGCTCAAGGCCGGTGTGAAGACCAGCCTGGGGGTGGATGGTTCAGCCAGCAACGATGGGTCACACATGATCGCAGAAGCCAGGTTGGCAATGCTGCTGGCGCGCTTGAATGCCGGACTGGAAGGCGCGTCATTATCCTCTACTGGCGGTGAGATCTTCTCTGTGCGTCAGGCGCTTGAACTGGCCACCCGCGGTGGTGCCGCAGTTCTGGGCAGGAAGGATATCGGATCACTGGAAGCAGGGAAATGTGCTGATTTTATTGCCATAAATCTCAACCGATTGGATTACGCCGGGGCACTCCATGACCCCGTGGCAGCCATTCTGCTCTGCCAGTCCAGGGGTGTGGATTTCAATTATGTTCATGGCAAGGTGGTCGTCAAGGACAGTATGCTTGTTGGACTGGATCTTGAGTCCCACATCAGGTTGCACAACCGCGCGGCTGCCAGGTTAATCGAAGGATAAGGGGTTACTGCATGGGAATGGATTCTTTCTGGCTTCAAAATGCGCGTGAACTCGTTGATTGTGCCATGGGGCGCTTGCCGGCACACCTTGTGATCAGGAACGGCAAATGGGTTTGTGTTCAGACTGGAGAGGTCATCCCCAACACGGACATCGCCATGCGTGCCAAGCGTATCGCTTATGTTGGCGAGGATGCCAGCCATACCATAGGCAAGAAGACGGTAGTGATTGACGCCCAGGGGCAATACCTCGTGCCGGGGCTGCTGGACGGCCATGTGCATATCGAATCGGGCATGGTGACAGTGACAGAATTTGTGCGTGCGGTCCTGCCTCATGGTACCACCGGGATGTTCGTTGACCCGCACGAGATTGCGAACGTTTTCGGGCTGCGCGGGGTGAGGTTGATGGTCGATGATGCCGCCCTGCAGCCGATCCACGTTTTTGTTCAAATGCCCTCGTGCGTTCCCTCAGCACCGGGATTTGAAACTCCCGGAGCTGTATTGGGACCGAATGACGTGACCGAAGCCATGACCTGGCCGGGTATCATCGGGTTAGGTGAGATGATGGACTTCCCCGGTGTGTATGAAGGGGACGACAAGGTGCACGCTGAAATGTCGGCCACAAGAGCGGCGGGCAAGGTGATAGGTGGGCATTACGCGTCGCCTGACCTGGGTAGAAGGTTTCATGGCTACGTTGCAGGTGGGCCGCAGGATGACCATGAAGGGACACGGCTTGAAGATGCCGTAGCCCGGGCCAGGCAGGGGATGAAGGTGATGATGCGCTACGGTTCGGCCTGGCATGATGTGGCCGCCCAGGTTAAGGCGGTTACGGAGCTTGGTTTGTCCAGCCGCGGATTCCTGCTGTGTGCTGATGATATTCAATCTGAAACACTGATTACAGAAGGTCATATGGATCGAGTCATCAGGCATGCGATTGCGGAAGGGCTGGATCCAATGACAGCCATCCAGATGGCAACGATCAACACGGCAGAACACTTTGGCGTTTCGCGTGAGATAGGGCTGATCGCCCCCGGCAGGTTTGGTGACGTGGTGTTGGTCAAGGACCTGGAGGATTTCAAGGTTGAAACAGTTGTCGCCAGGGGTAAGACAGCCTACCAGGATGGAAATATTGTTGTCGACCTGCCGGAACGCGAATATCCTGAATGGGCTGTCCGGTCCGTTCATTTTCCCCGGGCTATGAAGGCAGAAGACTTTAAACTGGGTGCCGATGGAATGGAGAGGGTATCCGCCAATGTTATCGGCATCATCGAGAACCAGGCACCGACCCGGCACCTGCAATTCGAAATGCCCGTGCAAAATGGCGAAATACAGCCGGATATCTACCGGGATATTGCCAAAGTCGCGCTGGTTGAAAGGCATCGACCCACTGGAAGGGTGCAGGTGGGGCTGGTGCATGGATTTGGATTTAAGAAATCCTGCGCGGTCGCTACAACCGTAGCCCACGACAGCCACCAGATGATCGTGATTGGAACGGATGAGGAGCAAATGGCTTTTGCTGCCAATCACCTGGAAGCGATAGGTGGAGGGCAGGTGATTGTCAGCGGGAATGAAGTCCTCGGCGAAATCAGACTCCCCATAGCAGGACTTATGTCCACTGGTAGCGCGACACTGGTTGCCACGGAGGCGGCATCACTGCTGAAAGGGTTTAAGACATGCGGTTGCGTCATAAATAACCCAAATATGCAGCTGAGCCTGTTGGGTTTGGTGGTGATTCCGGAATTGCGCATCACCGACCTCGGTTTGGTCGATGTAAATCGCTTTGATTTTATCCCGGTCATTGAACCGATTAAATAGAAAAGGCAATGAGGACGCATCGCAGATGAGTAAAGAGAAGAATAAGAACGGGGTCCAGCATCCATTTTTACGCCTGCAGGCAGAACTGGCGCTGTTGATCCAGAAAACCTCTCCAGGTGAGAGGCTGCCATCGGAACCACAACTGGCTAAAAATATGGGTGTATCCAGAGCGACGTTGCGTGAAGGTATGCGTACTTTTGAAGCACAGGGATTGATCAGGCGGCGGCAGGGAGTGGGAACTTTTGTTGTTCCCCAGGTGAGGGTGATCGAAACCGGGCTGGAAGTACTGGAAAGTATTGAACGGCTGGCAAACCGGATCGGTCTTGTGGTAACCATGGGTGAACTTGAGATTAAGGAAACCATGGCGGGGCCGGAGATCTCTGAAAAACTGCAGGTCGAAGAAGGCGCGCGCTTGATCATGATTTCGCGGGTGATTTACGCCGATAACCGCCCGGTTGCCTACCTGGTTGATATCCTCCCTCCAGACCTGGTCTCGGAGGTCGAACTGCAAACCGGTTTTAATGGGTCAGTATTGGATTTCCTGCTCAAACGCGGAAGTCCGGGTTTATTGAAGTCCTTTACTGATATCCAGGCTGTCGCAGCGGAATCCAGCATCGCGAAAAAACTGGAGATTCAACGCGGAGATGTTTTATTAATGTTGACTGCCCGCTTGTATAGTGACGTGGGCGATATCATCGATTTTTCCATGAGTTATTTCCTGCCCGGTTATTTCCGCTTCCATGTGGTTCGCAACGTGGCAACCCGGTCAACCAATTCCTGAAAGAGGGCAGAAGAGGAGGATGGCAGAACAATTCTGAATTTTGATGACATTTAGTTCTGAAATCTTTATAAAAGATAAAGGAGTAAAAAATGAGGAGTTTTTCGGGACGGGATATTCTTTCTTTGAAGGAATTTGAACGGGAAGAGTTCTTCCATATATTTGATGTAGCAGATGAAATGGTTCCAATCGCCAAGAGCCGCAGAAACACCGACCTGCTGGCGGAAAAGACCCTGGTAACCGCTTTTTACCAACCCAGCACCAGAACGCGCCTGGCGCACGAAGCAGCCATGCACCGTCTGGGCGGGCATGTGACCGGTTTTTCGGATGCCAAGATGACCCGCGCCGGTGACTTTTACCAGGAATCGATCAAAGACACAGTCAAGATGCTTGAGTATTATGGTGATGTGATCGTGATGCGCCACTTCCAGCAAGGCGCGCCGCATGAAGCCGCTAAATGGGCTTCCATCCCCATCATTAATGGCGGAGATGGTTGGGGAGAGCATCCCACGCAGATACTCACTGACCTGTTCACCGTCCTCACTGAAAAAGGGACGATCGACGGCTTAACCTGGCTGGCAGTGGGTGACATGCGCATGCGAACCATGCACTCGCTGGGATACGCGCTTTCACAATTTGATTGCCCGATCACCTTCGTTTCTCCGCCGGATATGTCACTCACCGATGAGTTCAAAGAGGAATTAAAACGTTACAGCGTGAACTTTTCTGAGGCTGAACACGTTGAACAGGTAATCGCGAAGGCGGATGTCATCCTGGTGGAACCCGTGGTACAGCCGGATTACACCAAATCACGCCACGAAGTAGAGGAACACGGACTTACCCCTGACAACTACAAGATCACCCGTGAGCTGCTCTCGACAAAAGCGAAATCAGACGCGATTCTGCTGCATTCGCTCCCGCGGATGGATGAGATCCCGACAGATGTGGATATCACCCGCTGGTCGCGCTACTGGCAGGAGGCATTCAATGGTGTTGTGATGCGCATGGCGTTACTCGCGCTGGTGTTAGGCAAGATGGAATAATCAAACCAAAAAGGAGGAAGAATGCAAACTTATCTTCATGGACGTGACCTGATCGGTGACCTGGATTTTTCAAAAGAGGAAGTGGAAACCGTTCTGGATGTTGCTTTTGATCTCAAACGGAAACGGGCGTTGAATGAGTTAACGCCATATTTACGCGACAAAGTGCTTGCCATGCTTTTCTTCTTCAGCAGCACGCGCACACGTGGATCGTTCGAAGCCGGGATGGCTCACCTTGGTGGACACGCGGCTTTTATTGAATCCCGCACCACGCAGATTTCTCACGGGGATACCCCCAAGGAGATCGGTGAGATTTTCGGTCGCTATTTCGATGGGATCGCAATTCGGCATGTGGATTGGGGCATCGGCAACGGTTATCTAAACGAAGTGGCGAAGGCTTCACGGGTACCTGTTTTAAATATGCAGTGTGATGTGTATCACCCGTTCCAATGCCTGGCCGACCTGATGACCATTATTGAGAAGAAAGGCCGCGACCTGCGGCGTAAAAAGATGGTGGTTTCCTGGGCATACGCGGCCTCTTACCAGAAACCGATGTCTGTACCCCAATCACTGGTGCTGCAGATGCCGCGTTTTGGCATGGATGTGGTGCTGGCGCATCCGCCCGAGTTCAAACTCATGCCAGACATCATGGACCAGGCGCGTGAGCAGGCGCACAAGTTTGGTGTCGGTTTTGATGTGGTCGAAGACATGGATGAAGCCTTCAAAGACGCGGATATCATTTATGCCAAATCCTGGGGAGCCATGGTGCACACGCCTGATGCTGAAGAAGGTGCAAAGATCATCAAGAAATACGAAAGCTGGATCACCGATGAGCGCAGGATGAAGCTGGCTAAACCGGACGCAATCTACATGCACCCGCTGCCAGCGGACAGGAATATTGAGGTTACAGACGCTGTTATGGACGGACCGCAATCTGTAGTGTATGATGAAGCCGAAAACCGCATGCACGCCCAGGAAGCGGTTATGGCTTTAACAATGGGTTAAAATCGTTTAACACGAATACTTTTTAAATCTATAAAGAAAAGGAAATTGGTAAAAATGGCAAAAAAGTTAGCAGTTGTAGCAATAGGCGGTAACTCTCTCATCTTGGATCCAAAAAATGTCACAGTAGAAGATCAATATCTCGCTGCGGCAGAAACGACAAAACATATCGCGGATATGATCGAATCCGGCTGGGATGTGGCGATCGGGCATGGCAACGGACCCCAGGTCGGGTTCATTCTGCGCCGCTCCGAGATAGCCGCCAAGTATGAAGGCATGCACGAAGTGCCGCTGGATGTGTGCGGTGCCGACAGCCAGGGTGCCATCGGGTACGCGCTGCAGCAAACACTGCAGAACGAACTGATTCGCCGCGGCATCAAGAAGCCTGTAGCGACGGTTGTCACCCAGGTTAAGGTTGACAAGAACGACAAGGCCTTCCAGAACCCCACCAAGCCGATCGGTGGTTTCATGGAAGAAGCAGAAGCCAAGAAACGTGAACACGAGATGGGCTGGAACGTGGTGGAAGATTCAGGTCGCGGTTGGCGCCGTGTAGTGGCGTCTCCGATTCCAGTAGAAGTAGTCGAGATCGAGTCTGTGCGCGCGCTCATCGCGGCTGGCGTGGTGGTCATCACGGTTGGCGGCGGTGGCATCCCGGTGTTGGATGATGGCAAGGGCGGTTGCGTGGGCACTGCTGCGGTGATTGACAAGGATTACGCCAGCAGCCTGCTCGCCACCCTTATCAATGCTGACCTGTTCGTCATCTCCACCGCGGTCGAGAAGATTGCCATCAATTTCGGCAAACCCGACCAGAAGTGGCTGGACCGCATGACCCTGGCAGAAGCCAAAGCCTACCTGGCAGAAGGAACGCATTTTGCCAAGGGTTCAATGGCTCCAAAGATCCAGGCTATCATCAACTTCCTCGAAGCCGGCGGCAAGGAAGCCCTCGTAACCAATCCGGAAAACATCGGGCGCGCGCTGCGTGGTGAAACAGGTACCAGGATCGTACGCGAGTAAAAAATTACTAAAACACAATTACGGAAGGGCTTTACATTATTGTTGTGTAAAGCCCTTTTAGATTTTTTAAGGTTATTTCGCTTCAATCGATGGTGCAATAATTCCTGCATCGTGTACAATAATCAGGTAATAAATTTCACCTGTGCAAACGGGGAATAAATCCCTCGTTTGAAAATTTTCATTGATATTTGAAAGGAGGTGCAGTAAACCGCAATCAGGTTTCTTGCTTCCATGAAAAGATATTTAGTCCGAACTTGAAGGAAAATTTACAGGAGGAGACACAATGTTCACAAAAAGAATTTGGATTGTTGTTAGTATCTTGATGGTCGCCGTGCTGGCATTATCTGCCTGCGCGACCCAGGCGCCCACTGAAGCCCCCGCAATGCCAGAAAAGCCGGTCGCTACTGAAGCTCCAGTTGTCACAGAAGCTCCAGTCGTTACAGAGGCACCAGTTGTTACCGAAGCCCCGATGGAACCACCGGTTATCGGCTTACTTTTGGTCGGTCCTGCCAATGACGCTGGTTGGAGCCAGGCTCATTTTGACAGCATGTCTTTCGTGCAGGGGAAAATCCCCGGCACCGAATTGCTCTACCTGGAGAATGTTTACACTGGTTCATCTGCCCATACATTAACGCCTGCTGAACTCGCAGCAGATATGGCCACAAAAGGCGCGAAAGTGGTCATCTTCAACTCGGATGATCAGAAGGATAACGCCGTCAAATTTGCCCAGGAACATCCAGAGGTATTTGTCATTCATGCCTCGGGTGATACCGCCTGGAAAGAGGGCAAGAATTTTGTTGATCTCCCGAACATGAAAAACATCATGGGCGAGATGGAATATGGAAAAATGATCGCTGGCTGCGCGGCTGCCCTAACCTCCCAGACCGGTAAGATCGGCTTTCTAGGTCCATTGATCAATGATGAGACACGCAGGTTCGCAGCCTCTGCCTACCTTGGCGCGAAATACTGCTGGACCGAGTATCTCGAAAAAGATCCCGCTGCCCTTGAATTCAAGGTCACATGGATTGGTTTCTGGTTCAATATCCCCGGTGTCACCCTGGATCCAACCCAGGTTGCGGATGATTTCTTCAACACCGGTTACGATGTGGTCATCAGTTCGATCGATACCACCGAAGCGCTTGTCGAAGCCAAGAAGATGGCGGCTGATGGCAAGCAGGTATGGGCGTTACCTTATGACTACGCTGGAGCTTGCGAAGGCGCTGATGAAGTCTGCCTGGGCGTGCCGTACTTTAACTGGGGACCTGCTTACGTCGAAGCCATTAACTCTGCCATGGATGGCACCTGGGAATCAAGCTTCGTCCTGGTCGGACCGGATTGGGCTGACATCAACAACCCAGAGACATCCGCTGTTGGCTTCAACAAGGGCGGAGCCCTTTCCGCTGAAAATGCGGCCATGGTCGACGAATTCATCGCTGAACTCGGCGGTGGATTAAACCTGTGGACAGGCCCGATCAATCTGCAGGACGGAACCGCTTTCCTGGCTGATGCTGAAGTAGCGACGGTACAACAAGTTTGGTACCTGCCGCAACTTCTGGAAGGCATGGAAGGTCAAAGCGAGTAAGAGATTTCATGACGTGGGGGAAGGGTTTACCTTCCCCCCGTTTTTATATCCATGAGGGTTGCTGCTTGAATATTACATTTCAACACATTCACAAGCGGTTTGGTAAAGTTCATGCGAATAACGATATTAACCTGACCCTGCCCTCAGGTACGATACAGGGTATCCTGGGGGAAAACGGAGCAGGAAAAAGCACCCTGATGAAGATTCTCACCGGGTATTACCAGGCTGATTCAGGTGACATTCTCCTCGATGACAAGGTGGTAAGAATATCTTCACCAGAAGACGCCGTCCGGATGGGTATTGGTATGCTGCACCAGGATCCGCTGGATTTTCCACCGATGAGAGTGATCGATAATTTCTTATTGGGGTCCAAGGGAGGAATATTCCCAAAAAAGAGTGAGGTAGAAGAAGAAATCATCAGGCTCTCAAAGGAATTTGATTTCCAGATCAGCCCTGATGCATTCGTTGAAACAATGACGGTTGGCGAACGCCAGCAGTTGGAGATACTTAGATTGCTTTGGCTGGGTGTAAAAGTGCTCATCCTTGATGAGCCTACCACCGGTATTTCAGCGAATCAGAAAGAAAAGTTGTTCGCCACCCTAATTAAACTCGCCAGCCAGGGACTCACCGTGATTTTCGTTTCTCACAAGCTGGAGGAAGTTGAGCAATTATGCACCAGGGTGGCTGTTTTCAGGCAGGGTGAAGTGGTGGGGGAAGTGGTTCCTCCATACAACACGGATCAATTTGTTTTTTTGATGTTTGGTAAATCTGTAGAGATCGGTGAAAAGAGAACCTTCTGTACGGATATCCCGTACATAAAGCTGGAAAACATTGGCTTGGAAGATTACCGCCTGCATCTTGGGGATATCAACCTTGAGATCAACAGCGGAGAGGTTATTGGCTTGGCGGGTATGGAGGGTTCCGGGCAGCGGTTATTCCTCCGTATGCTGACGGGATTAATGCGACCGGTTAACGGGAAAATTACCATCGGGGGTGAGGATTTTACTGGAAAGACCTACCCGGTATTCCAAAAAGCCGGCGTCGCTTATCTACCAGCTGCCAGGCTGGAAGAGGGATTGATTCCTGGAATGACGTTAAACGAACATTTCATACTTTCTGAAGAGCATAACGGGCTCTTTGTCGATCAGAAAAGTGCCTCATTCCTGACAGAGGAAAGGATCAGGGAGTTCTATATAAAAGGAACTTCAGAAAGCATGATAGAACAACTTTCAGGAGGAAATCAGCAGCGGGCGTTGCTCGCGCTGCTCCGTACCAAATTGAACTTGATCTTAATGGAACATCCCACCCGGGGGTTGGATATTGAATCTGCCATTTGGATTTGGTCAAAAATGAAGGAACGTTGTAAGGATTGCTCCAGTATCGTGTTCACCTCCTCAGACCTGGATGAGATTATCCATTACAGCGACCGGATCCTCGTATTCTTTGGTGGACTCGTCTCACCACCGATCGATGCGAGCACCACAACCGTCGATGAACTCGGGCAGTTGATCGGGGGTAAGGGATGGTAAACGAAAGCCGAGGAGACCAGGGATGGCTGTAGAACACCGATCTGATCGCGCGCGCGCGTTATTCAAAAAAAGCTCCTGGTCGAATTTTGGCATTCGATTTTCTGCCATCATCCTGGCGCTCCTGTTCACTTCTTTGATTCTTTTAGTCGCGAAAGCCAATCCACTTGAAGCGTACAAAAGCATCATCCACGGGGCATTTGGCTCGACCATCAAGGTCACATCTGTCGTCGCCTCCTGGGTTCCACTGGTAATTGCTACTTCAGGTTTATTATTCACCTTCACTGCCGGGTTGTGGAATATCGGCATGGAAGGTCAAATCATCATGGGGTCGGTTTTTACGGTAGGCGCGTTCCGATTCCTGGATGAAACAACCATTGCTCCATCGATAGTCATCCTAATTGCTTTTCTTGCTAGGAGCGGTAGGCGGGATTTTTTGGGCGCTTGCTGCCGGGATTAATGAAGATCTATGGTGGTGTGAACGAGATCTTCGGCGGTCTCGGTTTGAATTTTGTGGCAAAAACGGTTGCCATCTGGTTGATTTTCGGTCCGTGGAAGCGCCCAGGCGTGGCATCCGGCAGCGGCACAGAATGGATCGATATACCATACAGGTTGACCTACCTGGAGGGAACAAACCTAAGCCTGACAATTCTGATCATTGCCATCATCATCGCGGTCATTACTGCGGTGATGTTACGGGGGACCCATTTTGGTTTACGGTTGAAAGCCATCGGTAAGAACGACAAAGCCGCTTACATCCTGGGAATCCCGACAACCCGCTATTTCCTGCTGGCATTTGGCGTTTGCGGTTTATTCGCCGGCATTGCTGGTGCGATACTGGTAACCTCCAAACAATACAGTTTGATCCCGGACGCGGGATTCGGGTACGGTTATCTCGGGCTGCTGGTGGCGATGCTGGTCAATTATCACCCCATCTGGTCATCCATCGTGGCTTTATTCTTTGCAGCTCTCAGTATTGGAAATACTGAGTTGCAATATATGGGGTTAAATTCATATTTTGCCGGGGTGCTGCAGGGGTTCCTGGTGCTCTTTGTTGTACTGGTTGACGGTATCAGAAAACAGTTGGTTAGGAAACGCTAGGAGCGACCACATGGAAATGTCAACCCTTACAACCCTGGCCGGGATCGTGGAATTTGCAGTTCCTGTGCTCTTTGCTTCCATTGGCGAAAACATCACAGAAAAGGCGGGGTTGATCAACCTTTCAGTGAACGGGACGATCATTTTATCCGCGATGGGGGGGTTCGTCGTCGCTCTCACAACCAGCAGCCTTCTGTTGGGTTTTATCATGGGCGCATTGATCGGAGCGGCTGTCGCGGCGATCGTAGCGTTCAGCAGCATCACTTTGAAGCAATCACAGGTGGCGATCGGATTTGTGCTCGCTTTGTTGTGCCGCGACCTCGCATATTTCCTGGGTTCACCTTTCACCAATAAACCGGGAGAATTCCTCTCAAAAGTACCCATCCCGGTATTGGCAGATATTCCTGTGATCGGTCCCATCTTCTTCAACCATTCGTTGGTCGTGTACGCATCATATATTTTCATTATCGTCGTGTATGTTTTCATGTTCAAAACCCGCCCCGGACTGATGCTGCAGGGTATTGGCGAAAGACCCGCCGCGGCGTTTGCCCGCGGTGCGAACGTAAAAGCATTACGCTATTTTTACACCATCCTCGGTGGTGCGTTGATCGGGTTGGCCGGTCCGATGTACTCTCTGGCTATTAAGATCGGTTGGGCCGGGCAGCTCTCAGGTTTGGATGGCATCGGGTGGATCGCCCTGGCGATCACGATTTTTGGAGGTTGGAACCCCTTGCGGGTGGCGTTTGGCGCGTACTTGTTTGGTGGGTTGCAGCAGCTGGGGATTACACTTCAATCGACAACTGATATCCCTATCCAGATATTGCAGGCGGCTCCCTTCCCGCTGATGATCTTCACCCTGCTTCTGGTAAATGTAGGCCGGGCGGAGTGGGTGGAACGAGAGCTGGCGGCCATGCCAGAAAAACCCCGCAAAGTGCTTTCAAAGATACTGCGCGCCATGCGTACTTCACCTCCCGCGTCATTGGGAATCCCATTTGAAAATGAATAGGTAATAAATTATGGAGAAGTTTCTCGGTTACAAATGTTCGATTTGTAATAGCGAACTGCCACCTCTCGAGGTTGTTTATAGCTGCCCACAATGTGGTGGAAACCTTGATGTGATTTTGGATTACGACCAGATCCGGCAGAAGTTTCACCCGGAGGACATCACCTCGCGCACCGAAAGTTCCCTGTGGCGCTATTTGCCGTTATTGCCGGTGGCAGACCCGGGTGGATATGCAACACCAATCCACGCCGCAGGTTGGACGCCGGTCTACCAACCTGATAGATTGTCCGCCAGCCTTGGGTTACAGAAGTTCTGGGTAAAGGACGAGGGGAGGAACCCGACTGCTTCGTACAAAGACCGCGCGAGCGCCATTGTGGTCGCCAGGGCGCAGGAAATTAAAGCGGATATTGTGGTCACGGCTTCCACCGGTAATGCCGGTGCCGCCCTGGCAGGTATGGCAGCCGCGATCGGTCAGAAAGCGATCATATTCGCGCCGAAAACAGCTCCCCCGGCCAAGATTGCGCAGTTGCTGATCTATGGTGCTCATGTGATCCTGGTGGATGGTAATTACGACTCGGCGTTTGACCTGACGATCGAAGCATCGCAGGAATTCGGCTGGTATTGCCGCAACACCGGCTACAATCCCTTCACCGTGGAGGGTAAAAAGACAGGCGCGTTTGAGATATGGGAACAGGTTGTAAGGAATCTTCGCAGTGATGAAAAGCCGTTGTGTGTTTTCGTTTCGGTGGGTGACGGCAACATCATATCGGGCTTGCATAAGGGATTCAAGGACCTGGAAAAGCTCGGTTGGTTGGGTGGAATGCCAAGGCTTTTTGGTGTCCAATCCGAACTATCTCCCGCGATTGCCAATGCATATTTGGCGGGAACCGAAGTGATTACACCGGTTTCAGCCACCACAATCGCAGATTCAATTAGTGTTGACCTGCCCAGGGATGGAGTGCGCGCCGTGCGGGCTGCGGTTGAGACCAATGGGGCCTACATAAAGGTCGCGGATGAAGAGATCATCAAAGCGATCGCTGACCTTGGGGTCCACGGCATCTTTGCTGAACCGGCTGGCTCCACGGCATTGGCAGGGCTGAAAAAAGCGCTCGTGGACGGGACCATTACAGCAGAGGACCCTGTGCTGGTTATCAATACAGGCAATGGTTTGAAGGACGTACGGGCTGCGATGATGGCGGTGCCAAATGCGGCTATAATTGAACCTACGATGGCGGCATTAAAGCAACATCTCGCTAATAAGAGGAAACGGGTAAATGAAACCTGTTTTTACGATCATCGCTCCGGTATTCAACGAAATCGATTGTCTCGACATACTGCATGAACGTGTGACAGAGGTGATGGATCAATCCGGTGAAAACTGGGAATTGATCCTGGTGGACGATGGTTCAACGGATGGTTCGACAGAGAAGATCAGGCAGCTCGCTGATAAGGACGAACGCATCCGTAAGGTTATCTTCGCGCGTAATTTTGGACATCAGATAGCGGTCACAGCCGGGCTTGATTACGCGCGCGGCGACGCTGTGGTCATTATCGATGCAGACCTGCAGGATCCCCCGGAGGTCATCCTGGAGTTGATCGCGAAATGGCGCGAGGGTTATGAAGTGGTGTACGCCCAGCGGACCGAACGCGAAGGGGAAACATGGTTCAAACGGGTTACCGCGTCCATGTTCTACCGGACAATTTACCGTATCACGGATGTGAAGATCCCGCTGGATACCGGTGATTTCCGCCTTCTCGATCGGAAGGTCGTCAATGTGATGAACAGCATGCGTGAACGCCACCGCTTCCTGCGCGGCATGTCAGCCTGGGTGGGTTTCAAATCAATTGGTGTTCCATACAAGCGCGCCGCGCGGTTTGCCGGTTCGACGAAATATCCATTCAAGAAAATGCTCAAACTGGCACTGACCGCGGTGACAAGCTTTTCTTATGTTCCGCTGCAGATTGCCATGTGGTTTGGGTTTATCTCAGCCAGCATCAGTATCATTGCCATCCCAGTTGTCATCATCCTCAGGCTGGTGGGATCGCAGTTTTTCTATGGTCAGGCAACGACCCTCATTGCCGTGCTTTTTCTCGGCGGTGTGCAGCTGATCTCACTGGGGATATTGGGGGAGTATGTCGGCCGTATTTATGACGAAGTAAAGGGTCGTCCGCTATATATCACCAGTGAGACCTCCGATGATGTAAACTAATCCAAACAGGAGAAAAATTAGAATGGCAAAAATTGATCTGACAGATCATCGAGGATCGACAGGAAAGGGCTGTTGAACGGTCACGGAAACAGAATATTATCTTCCCGACTTTCGCGCAAATGAAAAACCCTGACCTTGATTCCTCAAAAAATAAAAGAGGAGCTCTCTTCCATTGGTTTATGGGATGTTCATCCTCGCAATCTTTTCAGAATCACCTGGAAAAATGAACCGGTTGCCAAGGGCGGAGGTTTTGATGGCGTTAATTACATCGAATTTCCCCCCGAACTTAACTGGTGTCCAAGGCCAGAATTATCGCTTTGGTTGGCAAATGGTTCCCAACCGGGGCGCATAAAGTTGGTGCGGCCTATGGCTGCCTGGTTCCACGCCTGGTGACCGGTCAATTTGACCCGACAGTTCAGAAAGCTGTCTGGCCTTCGACCGGTAATTACTGCCGTGGTGGAGCCTATGATTCCGCTTTGATGGCATGTCGAATCGATTGCCATTCTGCCGGAAGGGATGAGCCGGGAACGATTTGAGTGGCTCAGCAAAATTGCAGGGGAGGTTATTGCCACTCCTGGTACTGAATCGAACGTGAAGGAAATTTTTGATAAATGCTGGGAACTGCGACGTTCAGGCGAAGACCTGATGATCTTTAACCAGTTTGAAGAGTTCGGTAACTATCTATGGCATTACGAAATTACAGGTCATGCCATGGAAGAGGTGCTCAAAAAGGAGCTAAGACCGGGCGATAAATACCGCGGCGTAGCATTAACCACTGGTTCCGCTGGTACCATCGCCTGCGGAGATTATCTGAAACAGAAATATCCCGAAAGTCAAAATCATCGCCAGTGAAGCGCTTGCAATGCCCCACACTGCTTGAAAATGGTTTTGGTGCTCACCGGATCGAGGGTATCGGAGATAAACACGTTCCCTGGATCCACAATGTCAAGAATACAGATTTCGATTGTGGCAATTGATGATAACGCTGTGGTCGATATAATGCGGCTTATTCAATGAACCCGAGGGGCAGAAAGTACCTCATAAAGCAGGGATTGCCTGAGGAACTCGTATCCAATCTTAACCTGCTGGGATTTTCCGGCATCGCAAATCTATTATCAGCCATCAAGTTTGCGAAGTATTACGAATTGGATGAGAACGATGTTGTGCTAACTGTTCTCACCGATTCAATGGAATTGTACGAGAGCCGTATTGCAGAGTTGCAGGAACTGGAGGGATCTTTCACTGAAGTCAGCGCAGCAGCCGCTGTTTGCACGCCATTTACAAGGCGTCACCACAGATAATTTGCTCGAGTTGACTTACCAATCCCGAAGACGGGTTCACAATCTCAAGTACTACACCTGGGTTGAACAACAGGGAAAAACATACGAAGAGATCCAGGATCAGTGGTATGAGCCGGACTACTGGACAGATATTCAGGGACAGGTTGATGAAATCGATGACCTGATCACCGAATTTAATGAACGTACCGGACTTCTGTAATCCATTTTTTCATCCTGGAAGTTGCGTACTTCCAGGATGAAGTATTTAATAGGTTGAACATGTGAACATGATGAGAAATGTGTCCGGGAATGCTTTGTTATTGGTCGGCATGATGCCAACGCTCAAGGACCTTGAGATTGCCAGGGTGCTTGGCTGGTACCGGATTCCCTTAAAATCATCCCCCAAGATCATCGATGTGGATTATTTTGCTTTTTACCAGGGAGCTAATTTCGGTGACGAGCACCGCTGGCAGATAGAATATATGGCAGAATATCGTGGTCACGAGTTAACCACCAGGGGAGAACTGCTGAGAGACCAGCCTGACCACCCACGGGCAAAAGAAGAGTATTACAAGGTCCAACTTGGTCCCATGGTCCACCTGGAAAACCCAATCAGGGCTGGTTCATGGAAACGTATCACTTTCCTGTATACCACAGGCGATATGTTCAATCGGGCAAAGATCATTAATGACCTGGTGGTGCGCACTGAGGAGCGTGAAGTGCTTTGGAAAAACCTGCGCGAACGCAGCAAAAACTTCCCCTTGTATAAAACTGGTGAACCGGATGAAGTATCCATAACGCCGGAAATTCTGAATCTCATTCTCGGACTGAACAACACGATTCCCGACCACGACCTGGAAGACTATTAGTCATCTCGCTAATGCTGGTAGAATAAACTTTGATGGTGCTATCTAATGTTGAGCCGTCAGGATAATTTCATGCAAACAATCATCAAAAACGGCACATTGGTTACAGCCTTTACAACGGTCAGCGCTGATCTTTTGATCGAAGATGGAAGGATAACCCGTATTGGGCAGGGAATCACTGCTGATGCGGATTGCGAAATTATTGATGCCTCCGGGTTGTATGTTTTACCGGGAGGTGTGGATGTTCACGTCCACCTTGACCTCCCCATGTTTGGCACCGTTTCATCAGACGACCACTACACCGGTACAAAGGCAGCCGCGTGCGGAGGAACGACCACAGTAATAGACTTTGTTTCACAGGATTCGGATGATCTTTTAACCTGCGTGGCAGCTTTACGACAGAAGGCTGATGCGAAAGTCGCGGTTGATTACGGTTTGCACATGAACATCACTCACCTGACCCCAAAGGTCGAGGCGCAGATACCGCTTCTGGTGAATGAGGGGGTCACCAGTCTCAAGGTCTTTACCGCGTATAATGATCGACTCCGCTTAAGGGACGATGAGATTTTCAAGGTCATGCGGATCGCCCGTGAAAATGGATTGTTAACGATGCTGCATGCAGAAAATGGGGATCTCATTGAAATCCTGGTGAATGAAGCGTTGGCACAGGGAAAAACGACTCCGATCTGGCATGCCAGGACCAGGCCAGCCTGGGGGGCAGTGGAGGCGGTAATGCGCGGTGCGGCGCTTGCTGCCACCGCGCAATCACCTCTGTACATCGTTCATATCAACGTGGCTGGTGAAGTGGATATGTTGAAGTATGCCCGTGACCATGGTCTTGATGTTATGGGCGAAACCTGTCCTCAATACCTTTTCTTTACCGAGGATGACCTAGCGCGACCGGATGGCGCTAAGTGGATTTGTTCTCCGCCCTTGCGCACAGCCAGGGATCAACAGCGGATTTGGGAAGGGCTGAAAGAAGGAACGATACAGGTGATTTCCACCGACCATTGTCCATTCTTCTTTGATGGAACGAAACCGATCCTGTACGAGGATCAGTGAAGTGACCATCCCCGGCAAGGAATTGGGGAAAGGCGATTTCACCAGGATACCCAACGGACTACCGGGGGTCGGTGACCGGCTGCCAGTATTATGGACAAAAATGGTGGCTTCAGGAATTTTCACAATAAACGAATTTGTCGCGCTGACCAGTACCAATCCTGCAAAGATTTTTGGTATGTATCCACGCAAGGGCTCGCTCGAACCCGGTTCTGACGCGGATATCGTTTTGTGGGATCCGGAGCGCGAGATAAGGTATGGCGTTGCACATTCAATGCAGCGTACTGATTACAACTTGTATGAGGACTGGGCGTTGAGAGGGTACCCGGTGCGTGTGATATCGAGGGGTCAAACATTGTTTGATGATGGTCGCTGGTTGGGCAAACCCGGCGACGGTAAATTTATTCACCGAACCACATACAACGGCTTGAAATAGGTAGGCAAATGCTCTCCCTGTTACCGGTCTTCTTGCTTTTGCTCTCCGCTATTGTGATCCAGGTGGTAGGGAGGGTGACCAAACGCGCCGGCAGCACGTGGTGGCTGGCCACAATTTTTAGTAGCATAACATGGTTATCGCTAATTCTTGTCGGCTTGCTTGATCCACCGGAATTGTGTGATCAACGATTGGTTGCCTGCTCCCTATCCTTTTACAACTATCATTTTTGAATTTACCGGGCAAACCTGGGTTTTCGGTTTTCTTCTGGTCACAATGCTGCTGGCCGTCATCCTATACAACGCAAGGCATCTTGAGTCTCCGTATTATATTAACAAGATTACAGGGTCAATGGTCATAACAGCGTTTGGCTTACTGGCTGTCCTTTCCCGTTCAAATCTTGCTTTTGTATTGACTTGGTCGTTGATTGACCTGGCTGAATTTGGTGTCCTGGCAGCTGTGATCGGCAATGCCAAGAATCATCAATCCAAAATCACGTCGGTACTATTCCGCGCCATCGGCATTATTCTCTTGGTACTGGTCATATCCATTTCACCTGACCAGGGTTTGTCGCCGGAGGAATCATCAGCATTCATCGGGTGGTTGCTGGTTCTCATTGTGCTATTTCGTATGGGAATCCTGCCTTTGATGAACCTGCCTTATACTGAAGACTCAAGGATTCACAGGGGATTGGTGACGATATTACAGTTACTTCCGGTGATCACTGTATTTTCCTTTATCACAACGATTTCCGGACCGGATCTGCCGGATAAATCCATCAACACATTAATGGTCATTTTTTCGATAGCAATTTTATATGGCTCAATTTCATGGTTTTTTTCCAGGGAGGAGCTTTCCGGTAGACCATATTGGATTCTAACCGTTAGCTGCCTGGGGGTGGTCAGTTACCTGGCTGGCAAGATTGAAGCTCTCACCGGCCTGTGCGGTGGTAGGTGTGGTGGTTGGTTCCGGTCTTTTCCTCTACACACCCAGGTTCCGCAAGGTCTACCCATACATTCCATTGTTACTGGTGGGTATGCTGACCATCCCGTTTACCCCCACTGTTACACTTACCCAGCTTTTTGCCGGGGACAGGATTTCCATTCATCAGGTGTTGTGGATATTTAGTTATGCATTTTTACTGGCGGGGGTCATCAAACATGCCCTGGCGAAGGACCAAAACCCGGATCTTGGTGAGCCCTGGATACGATTATTTCACTCGATCGCCTTGTATTTTATTGCCTTGAGCCCCTGGGTAATCTTAGGTGTGTCATATCCGGGTTTGAACTCGCCTGCCGCATGGTGGGTGACGTTATCGATTCTGGTTGTTTCCACGATGATTGTTACGCTTCATTTACTCATAAGTAAAAAAATTTGGAATCCCCTGAATCGATTTTCAAGGTTCGCCAACATTGGAAATACAACTCTTCATATATTGGATGAATTATTCAAATTTACCTGGTTATCGCGCTTATTCTCTTCGCTCGGGTATATCTTTGAAAAACTTGCATATTTACTGATAAGGGTTCAGGAAGGCGATGGCGGCATCTTGTGGTCATTTCTTTTCCTTGTTCTATTGTTTTCATTGCTTCTAACGCGGCAGGTTCCATAATGGAAAATTGGATCAATTATCTTACGATCACAGTCCTTGCAGCCACGTTATTTGGCTTGTTGCTTGCCGATTCGAGGAGAATGATCATCCTCGCATATTGTGGTGTATTACTAATGATCTTTACAATAAATATCCAATTCTGGACTTTTGGATTTGCTCTCAGTAAACTCCTCACTGGTATCATGGCCATAGTGATCCTGGCCTTGACCCCTGACCGAAAGGATTTGACTCATTCAGGGTTATCAACTACAGGAAAGGTTTTTGGAGCGGTAGGACTAGGTTTTGGCATAATTCTTACTTTGTTTACGATCAATAAAACAAGTGATTTCCTGGCCATCACGTATGACCAGGTCATTCCCGCACTTTTCGTCCTATTTTGTGGTTTCATCATGCTTGGTATTTCACAGGAATCTTTCCGAATTATTATTGGGTTTGTTGACAGTGCTTGTAGGATTCCAAATCCTGTATGGGGCGGTGGAACAATCATTGTTGATCAATGGTTTACTCGCTGCTGTTGAGCTGCTGGTTGCGCTTGTCGGGTCGTATCTCCTGACACCAGCCACGAGAGAAGGGGAAGAATGAGCGCCCCTATTATCTGGATCATTTTTCCATTGGTTGTATCTGGCGGATTGTTATTCCTCTTGAGCTACCCCAGGCTCTTAAAAATTATTGGCATGGTCGTCAGTATTCTCTTGGCGATAATAGCTATTTTCCAACCAATAGGGAATGTTCTTCGTCTGGGCAACATTGTGCTGGATTTTCGCCAGGACCTGGTATTTTTTGGCAGGTCCCTCTTCCTGGATAATGGGGACCGGTTTGTTTTATCGTTGATCTACTTATCATTATTTCTTTTCATCCTGTTTATGGATGTGCGGTTAATTCCAGCGAAGTTCATTCCCTTATCCATTGCGATCAGCGCAATGCTTGTCGCAGCCTTGGCAGTGCAACCTTTCCTGTACGCAGCTGTAGTGGTTGAGCTCGCTGTTTTGTTAATGATACTAATGGTGGGAGAAAAAAATACCGACCAGGAAAAAGGGATTATTCGTTTCCTTGTTTACCTCACATTGGCGATGCCTTTCATCCTTTTTTCCGGCTGGATTCTTGGGGGTACACAGGCGAGTCCCTCAGAGGAAATTCGATTGACAGGTGCGGCTGTATCCTTGATCATTGGGTTTTCCTTGTGGCTTGCTGTTTTCCCGTTCCATTCATGGGTACCTCAGTTTTCGCGCGTCGTCCATCCGTATCTTTTTGGTTTCATCTTCAGCCAGCTGCCAATTGTTATCCTTTTTATTATCGTCAACTATATTTCCAGCCTGATTTGGCTAAGGTCAGCCTCATACCTGTCTCCTGCCCTAAGCGGTGTTGGTATCATCATGATTGTTACTACCGGGTTCTGGGCAAGTGTAGAAAAGGATCTGAAGCGGTTACTCGCTTATAGTGTCCTACTTGAAACTGGTTTTTCGTTGATCATGGTAAGTTTCAAATCAGACCAGGGAGTAATCTTGTTATATCAATCATTCGTTCCCAGGGTTCTGGCACTGGCTTTACTTGTGTATACTTTATCCACATTGGTGAGCCAGGGAGTTGAATTAACGCTTGAAGGAATTCGGGGTGTAATAAGGAGATTTCCATTCGCCACTTCTGGCATTTTACTGTCTTTATTCACGATAGCAGGTTTCCCGCTTTTTTCCTCATTCCCGATTAGAATCGAACTGTTGCGACAACTGGGGTTAATTTCGGTTTCATCCGTGGTTTGGACGATCGTTGGACTTACTGGATTTATAATTGCTGTGATAAAGGTATTTATCTATGTTACATTTCCTTTGGATAACAAATGGCATGTCAACGAGAAATTTTCACAAGTAATCATCATTTGTTTTATCAGCCTGTTACTTGTGTTATTTGGCTTACTACCTCAATTACTGCAAAATATCATCTCGCCGTTCACAACTGATTTACCTATACTGCGATGAAATTATCTATATGGATTGAAAGGTTTGAACATGGAAAATGATGAAATATTAAAAAGATTCGAGTGGCTTGATAACGAACGAAGAAAGGATAGGCAGGTAATCACAGACCTGACCGAACAGGTAACTTCGTTACAGGAAATCATCAATACACAAAAACGCGATATATCCAATTTAAACAAGGATTTGAAAAAATCAACGAACAATCTCGTAAAAATCGACGAGTATGAGAATGCGCTATCGAGGCAAAAAGTTGATCTCACAAAACAGCTAAATGACCTTGAGAAGAGATTTATTCTTGTTGAGAAGACCGTTGAATCCCAGCACAAGGATGACCGGGAGATATTTAATAAACGTGTTTTGGAACTGCAAAATGATATCAAATCCTTAAACGAGATTAAAAAGAACATTCAATCAAAAGGTGAGGACGACTTCCGGCTCAACCTAAAGATCGATGAATTAGCCAAGCAATTACCTGATCTGAGATTAAGAGATGACGAGCTGCAACGCTTACACAAAATACTTGAGGATAATAACAGGATAGAATCCAAAAGGGTATCTGATCTCCAGGTTGAATTGTCTGCTCTCCGTAAACGGATTGACGAAGAGCGAACCACCACGGATGCTCAGAAGGAATTTATTAAAAAACTTGAGGGACAAATCAACGACCTGACCAATCGGGAAAAGATCAGGAACCAGGAACAGATGGAATTTATCGAGAACCTGTCACGCCAGACGGTCGACCGCGAGAACCTTTGGAAAGGTTGGCAGGAAAAGATCGAGCAATTTGATAAACTGGCAAATAATCTGCAAGGGCAGCTTTTCGAACTGGATTCGCTCAACCGCGACGTGAAGCAGTCACAGGGTGAATTTGATGCGATCAACCAGAGGCTTGACCGTCGCATCAACGAAATTACTGAAATGAACCGTCTCTCTGAAGAGCGATTCCGGCAGGAGTGGATCGCCTTTAAAGCTGACGATCAGAAACGGTGGACGAATTATTCTCTCAGCCATGAAGAAAGTTCCAGGGAAAGTGATCGTGAAGTTTCAAAGATCGTGGAACGCATCTTACCTCTTGAAGATGTAACCCAGCGGCTGGTGGATTCAGTACAGGTTATCAACGAAGAAACCGAAAAGAGAATCAAGAGTATGCTCACGGTTGTGAATGAATTCCTGAGTTCGTACGAGCGCACGATTGGTAAAAAAGGTTGATTCATGCGTGTGATTGGTACCGCTGGACACGTTGATCATGGGAAATCCACCCTCGTAAGAGCTTTAACAGGAATTGACCCGGACAGATTAAAAGAAGAAAAGAAACGCCAGATGACCATCGAGCTGGGTTTTGCATGGTATGAATCCATATCTGTTGGCTCTATAGGCATTGTCGATGTTCCAGGACATAGGGATTTCATTGAAAATATGCTGGCAGGCGTGGGCGGAATTGACGCTGTTCTGCTGGTGATTGCAGCTGACGAAGGCATCATGCCCCAAACCAGGGAACACCTTTCAATTATTAATCTACTCCATATCAATACTGGTCTGGTTGTACTAACAAAAGTGGACCTGGTGGATGACCCAGAATGGTTGGACCTTGTGGAATTGGAAGTACGCGAGAGTATAAAAGGTTCCGCTCTCGAAAATGCCCCTATCCTGCGGGTTTCTGCAGTATCCGGCGAGGGCTTGGCCGAGTTGAAGGATTCAATTGACAATTTGCTGCTGCCATTGGGACCTCGACCAGATACCGGGCGGCCACGGTTGCCGGTTGACCGCGTGTTCTCCATGACCGGTTTCGGTACTGTGGTGACGGGTACTCTCCTTGATGGTTCTTTTCGAGTGGATGATGCGCTGGATATATTGCCAGGCCATATTTCGGGCAGAATTCGTGGCCTTCAGAGTCATAAGAAACGGGAATCCATCGCCCTCCCTGGCAGCCGTACTGCCATGAATATCGCGGGTGTGGATATCACGGAAGTAAAACGAGGGGATGTCATCGCACCTCCCGGTATGTACCAACCAACGCGGAGGATCGACGCACAACTCGAGATCCTGCCTGATGCTCCGACAGGGATACGTCATAACGATCACATTAAGGTTTTTATTCATACGAGTGAAAGCACCGGCAGGATACGCCTTTTGCAAAAACAGGAATTGAAGCCGGGCGAAAATGGATGGGTGCAGATCGAATTTGAAAAGGAATTGGTATTGGACGTTAATGACAGGTTCATTATTCGACGCATGTCACCAGCGCAGACAATCGGTGGCGGATTCGTAGTAGATGCTCAACCATCCTCCAGGTATAAACTTAAGGATTCTGCCATCATCGAGCGGTTGGAGATAAAAACCGCTCCATCAATGGAAAACCAGATCCTGACAGCCGTTTTCGAGCACCCTTTCTCCACAAGGAAGGAATTATCCATGATTCTGGCTGTAGATGCTATCAGCTTAGATGGAGAGATTTTCCTCCTGGTGCAGCAAGGCAAGCTTATGAGCCTGTCCTCTTCGGCAGGGCAGAGCGGGAAATATATTTCGTTGGAAGATTGGCAAAAGCTGACCAAAAAAATGCAGGACCTGATAAAGCAATATCATCAGGAGTTTCCGTTGCGAAAAGGGATGACCAGTGAGGACTTAGCGAGAAAATTGAGGGTTCCGGTTAGCATATTGGACTTCTGCTCATCTAATTGGATGAACGACCATCTCATCACGATAAATAATGACATCATTTCCTCAGCCGCGTTTGAGATCAAGTATTCTGCAAATCAATCCAGGCAGCTTGCTCGATTATCCTCGATGATCGATAAAGACCCGTTTAATCCTCCTGGCGTGAAGGATACAAGGGAGATGCTTTCTGAGGACCTCTATCAATCTTTGCTGGGGCAGGGAACCCTGATCCAATTATCTCCGGATGTAATGGTCAGAAGCGCGGAATATGACCAAATGTTGGCTTTTGTGCGTTCTGAATGCGCCGGGGGCAACCTTTTAACGTTAGCGCAATTCCGCGATCATTTTTCCACCAGCCGCAGGGTCTCCCAGGCTTTCCTTGAACATCTCGACCGCGTGGGAGTGACGGTTCGAGAGGGAGAGGGCAGGAAATTGAGAAAATAGTCACTCCCACCTGCATTGACAGGTAAGCCCACAGCCTTTATAATTGCCCCTGCCTTTCAACCAGAGCAGTACATTTGTGAGGTTGTCAGTATTCCAACTTCCCCGCGAGCTGGCGGCTAAAGAACGCGAGGTAACGGTGAAGTGAAGATTGGAGAATCTTTAAACATGAAATATGCAATAGTGGAAAGTGGCGGCAAACAGTATAAAGCCGTCGAAGGGACGACGATCGATGTCGACCTGTTGGATGTCGAAGTCGGCCACGAGGTCAAATTCGATGAGGTTTTGCTGGTAGTCGAAGACGAAAATATCCAGGTAGGGACTCCATCAGTAAAGGGTGCTCAGGTTTCCACTTCAGTTGTAGACCACGTAAAAGGTCCGAAGGTGGTTACATTCAAGTACTCTCCCAAGAAGAGGATCCGTGTTAAGACCGGTCACCGCCAGCAGTATACCCGTCTAAAAATTGAATCGATTATAGTGGAGTAAGTGATATGGCACATAAAAAAGGTGGTGGTTCCAGTCGAAATGGCCGCGATAGCAATGCACAGCGGCTGGGTGTAAAGAAATATGCCGGTGAGAAGGTACTTTCCGGTAATATTCTCGTCCGCCAGCGCGGCACCAAGATCAAACCTGGTCTGAATGTCAAAGTTGGCACTGACGACACTTTGTTTGCGGTAGCGCACGGCATTGTGGAATACGAGACGCTGCCGAGTGGGCAGAAACGGGTTCATGTGAAACCGGCTGTCTCCGAGTAAATCATTTTTTACATATCCGTCAAAAAAAGACACTTGTAAAAACCAAAACCAGGAAGGTCAGCGATAATGAAAAAAGGGATTCACCCAACATACTATCCGGACGCAAAGGTAACCTGCTCCTGCGGTAATACCTGGACAACCGGTTCAACCAAAAAAGAAATCCGAACAGAGGTCTGTTCAAAATGCCACCCGTTCTTTACAGGTCAGCAACAACGCCTCATTGACATTGAAGGTCAGGTAGACCGCTTCTATAAGAAGCTTCAGGCCCGCAAGGACTTTGTTGAAGAAAAGAAGTCCAAACTCGCCGCTCTAACATCCCCGGACCGTTCTGTTAAGGATATCGGACTACCTGCCCGTGCTGTAGAGGCTCTTGAAAAAGCAGGGCTCACAAATGTAGGAAAGCTGCTCGGAAAACTTGCGGAAGGCGAAGGTGCCATCCTCGCAATCGAAGGTTTTGGCCGTAAGTCACTAATTGATATGAAGAAAAACCTGCGCCAGATGGGATACACACTTCCAGCCGCAGCCGAAGAGATTACGGTCTAGTAATCGATAATTTTTACAGCCTCTGGTTAAAACCGGGGGCTGTTTTCATATTACGATGCCCTCACAAAGATTAAAAACACGGATTTAAGGTAGAATCTAGGGTAACCCTGTGGAGGTGCTGAATGGAGATGAAAACCGGTCATATTGAGGTGATTTGCGGTTCCATGTTCTGCGGCAAGACGGATGAATTGATCAGGCGTTTACGCAGAGCGACCATTGCCCGTCAGAAAGTACAGGTATTCAAACCGGCTATTGACGGTCGTTACAGTCTCGAGAAAGTCACCTCTCACGCCGGTTCTGAATTTGATGCCACGCCATTGGCTACTTCGAAAGAAATCTTAGAACAATTGAAGTCAAACACAACGGTTGTAGCGATAGATGAGGCTCAATTCTTTGACAACGATATTATCGAGGTTGTTGAGGAGCTCGCAAGCCGCGGCATGAGGGTGCTTGTAGCAGGATTGGACATGAACTTTAAAGGCGAACCTTTTGCCTGCATGCCAGTCTTAATGGCCCGAGCGGAACGGGTTGACAAGCTCCAGGCAATTTGTATGGTTTGTGGAGAGGCAGCAAGTCGAACCCAAAGATTGGTTAACGGGAAGCCCGCCCGGTATGACGATCCGGTGATCATTGTCGGCGCTTCAGAGATGTATGAAGCGCGCTGCCGTTTGCATCATGAAGTCCCGAGAGATTGAGCTATAGGTGGAGGTTTCATGCACGATTACCAGTATTATCTAAGTGAGATTCTGATCCCCCAGGAGGCACTGGAGAAAAGGATTGTTGAACTTGGAGAGCAGATAAGCAGGGATTACAAGGACAGGGGTGAGTTGGTTCTGGTTTGTATCCTGCGCGGTGGAGTATTGTTCCTGACCGACCTGATGCGCCAGATCACCATTCCGCACGCGATCGAATTCATGGCCGTGTCGTCCTACGGTGTAGGAGGGCGCGAGAGTAGCGGTCAGGTGCGCATAACCCTTGACCTCAATCTGGATATCTTCAACAAGCATGTGTTGCTGGTGGAGGATATTATTGACAGCGGTCACACGATTTCGGCCGTCACTGATTTTCTTGCCACCAGGCGTCCAGCCAGCATAAGCGTCTGTACTCTTTTAGACAAAGAGGAACGCCGTGAGGTTCCAGTTCCAATCCGGTATCGCGGTTTTTCAATCCCGAATAAATTTGTTTTCGGGTATGGGCTTGATCTTGATGATTATTTCCGGAATCTACCTTTCATAGGTGTAGTGGACCTGGATAAGTACAACGAACCGGAATAGAGGTCTGTGGGTGCAGTTCCCGGAGTTGATAAACCGATTAAAAGAACATTCCTCGCAATCGAGACCGCTTTACCTTGTGGGTGGAGCGGTTCGTGATTCTCTACTATTAAAACCATGCAGTGATTTTGATCTTGTGTGCCATTCAGATTCTGAACGTATCGCGCGGAGTTTTGCCAATGAAAACAATGGCGTATTCTTTGTTCTCGACGGGGAGCGCAACACTTACCGCGTCTTGATCAATACTTCACCCTCCTCTATGACTGTGTTTGATTTTGCCGCCATGAGGGGTGTTGATATCCGGGAGGATCTATCCCTGCGAGACTTTACCATCAACGCGATGGCAGTCGATCTACTTGCGCCTGAGGTGGTGATCGATCCTTTTAAGGGGGGAGGGATCTTCAGCAGAAGTGTCTGAGACCGGTCAGCCAGTCAAGTTTTGTGGATGATCCATTGCGTACGATCAGGGCGATTCGATACGCTGTAGCGCTTGGTCTAAAAATTGAGTCGCGGACAACCGGTTTGATTGCCGATGCAGTTCCCGGGCTCGTGAAAGTTTCGGCTGAAAGAAAACGTGATGAGCTCTTCAAAATCCTCTCAGGAAAACGTGGGCATGTGTCAATACAACTGCTTGAGCGGTTTGATATATTCAAGTTTATTCCATTAAGAATTGCACCGGAATTCTCGGCGATCGTGACGCGCACTAGGTCATTGGAAGACGTGATCGACTGGTTGTGCGGTGAAAACAAACTTGAGAAGCAAGCCGCCTTCTACCAGGCCTCGCTTTTAGTGGAAATGGGGCGGTTTAAAGAATTTTTCAGAGCGCATTATCTTAGAAAGAACAACGCGGGCCGTGACCGGAAGTCCCTCCTGCAATTAGCCTCCATCATCGAACCTGGCGAATGGTTGGAGGAGAGCTTAAGAGCAGTTGCGTTATCTGTGGATGAAATCCGCGAAATATGCGTTATCAAAACATATTCCACAGCGATGTCAAACATCCTCCAAAATGATGCGACTCCCACTCCAATCGAGGCATATCATTTTTTCAAAGCTGCCCGTTCCGCGGGAATCGATCTGGTGGTCACCGCCTTGGCAGATTACAGCGCAAAAATTGGCAGTGAATTCTCTCAAGTCGAATGGCTGCGTGTTCTGGGTTACTGTGGAAGTCTGGTGGAAGCCTGGTTTACGAAACCTGAGTTGATCGATCCTATCCCGTTATTGAACGGCGACGCATTGATCCGTGAATACAACCTTGAACAGGGACCGATGATTGGAGCGTTGCTCGAGCAGCTAAAGGAAGAGCAGGTTAGGGGGACGATTAAAACCGTGAATGATGCTTCTCAATGGTTAATGACCAAGTTGAGGGATTAAATAAAAAAGAGCCGTGCTTGTACAGCTCTTACTGCAATGCGGTTTGGAGAGATACCTTCAATTTAGGTTGCTCAGTGTACTTACCCTCAACACGACGGACAAGATTATTGATGTGCGCGATCAATACTCCCCGTGATATTGGTTTGATCAAATAATCGTCAGCACCTTCATCAAGTACTTTTGAAAGCGTCACGGGATCATCGAGGACTGATAGGATTAGGATAGGGGTCGCAGAGACCTTTCTGATCTTCCTTGTTGTTTGCAGACCGTCCAACTCTGGCATCATATAATCCAGTAGGATGATATCAGGACAAAATTCCTTGAGCATTCCGAGCCCCTGGTCACCATTGCAGGCGTGCTGAATTTCAGCCTGGGTTGGGGCCAGGATGAGTTTCAAGAGGTCAGTTAAAGAAGGGTCATCGTCTATGATCAATATTTTCATACTTATGCCTGTCAAAATTACGATACATTATTATCAAGCCATTTAGCCTGTTTTTACCTTTCAATGTATTTACAGCAAAGATAACGCGAGGTTTACATTTAAATCCGGAAAATGTGTCTACTCCAATCTTTAAGGAGCGGCGGGTGTGGTAAAATTTGTACTTTGGTGACATTATCCCGAATATTTTTTACGGGCGAAATGACAAATCTCGGACGGAGGAAAAAATGGCAGAAAAAAAATGGGTGTATTTGTTCAGCGAGATCAAGGAAGTTGAACAATATGTAAACAAGGATTGGGACTCAGTTAGGGGACTATTGGGAGGGAAAGGTGCAAACCTTGCGGAGATGGTGCGCATCGGGTTGCCTGTGCCGCCTGGATTCACCATAACGACCGAAGCCTGTAATGCCTACCAGGCCACGCAACGGTTTCCGGAGGGTCAGTGGGAACAGATGCTTGGCTGCCTGCAGCAGATTGAAAAAGCAACCGCCAAGAAATTTGGTTCAACACAGAACCCTTTGCTGGTATCCTGCCGATCAGGCGCCAAGTTTTCAATGCCTGGCATGATGGATACAGTTTTAAACATCGGGTTGAATGATGAGACCGCCAAAGGCATGATCAAGCTTACGCAAAACGAGCGCTTTGTTTTGGATTCTTACCGCAGGTTGATCCAGATGTTCGGCTCAGTCGTACTTGATATACCGGATGAGGCATTTGAAGAGCACCTCAATGCTGTAAAACAGATCAAGGGCTACAAAATGGATACAGAGTTGACTCCGGTTGACTTGCAGGCGTTGATCGAGGTTTACAAGAAGGTCATCCATGAAAATAAGGGATTTGATTTTCCGCAGGAACCCCTTGAACAGTTAAAACTGGCAACTGAGGCTGTATTCAAATCATGGAACGGTAAGCGGGCTGTCGATTATCGCCGCGCCACCAACATCCCTGATGACCTGGGGACTGCTGTCAACATTCAAACCATGGTTTTCGGCAATATGGGCGACGATTCCGGTACTGGTGTAGCATTCACACGCGACCCGTCAACCGGTGAGAACTTAATGTACGGTGATTACCTGTTGAATGCCCAGGGTGAAGATGTTGTTGCGGGTATTCGCAACACTGAAAAGATTGTGAACCTTGGTAATGACATGCCAGAGGCGAACAAGCAGTTCCTAGAAATCGTCAATAAGCTTGAATTGCATTACCGAGACATGCAGGATGTTGAGTTCACCATTGAACATGGCAAGCTGTGGATGTTGCAGTGCCGCAATGGTAAGAGAACTGCCCTGGCGAACGTCAAGATCGCGATTGACATGGCAAACGAGGGAATTATCTCCCGTGAAGAAGCTGTGATGCGCGTAACACCAGCGGACGTGGATACACTATTGCACCCGCAGTTTTCAGCCGATACCAAGAACAAGGCATTGAAAGAAGGTCGGTTTTATGCCAGCGGCGTCAATGCTTCTCCTGGTGCGGCGGTGGGGCAGGTATATTTTGATGCCGATACCACTGAACGGCGCGCAAAAGAAAATGGTGAGGCCACGATCATGGTTCGGCCATTTACCAAGCCTGATGATGTTCATGGTATGCTGGCTGCTAAAGGCATTCTAACCAGCGAAGGCGGCGCAACTTCACACGCAGCAGTGGTCGCCAGGCAGTTTGGCGTTCCATGCATCGTTGGTGCGTCTTCAGTGAAGATTGACCTTGATAAGCGTGAAATGAGTGTGGATGGTATCATCATTAAAGAAGGTGAATGGATCTCGCTCGATGGTTCCACCGGCGAGGTTTTCACCGGGAAACTAAACCTGACAACCCCGAAATTCGAGGAGCAGATCGATCTGCTTAACCTGCTCGATTGGGCTGACCATATCTCAGCAACCAAAGGAATTCGTCAGGCACCTGATGGCTGGCCGACAACCGGATTACAGGTTTGGGCTAACGCGGATTATCCCAAGGACGCGGAACGCGCCCGTTCTTATGGGGCAGTCGGCATCGGATTGTGCCGTACTGAGCACATGTTCTTTGAGACAACACGTCTACCCATCGTGCAACGGATGATCCTGGCAAAGACCAGTGAAGATCGTACGGCCGCGCTGGATGAACTACTGCCATTCCAGAGAAAGGACTTCGAGGGGCTGTTCGAAGCAATGAATGGCTACCCCGTCATTATTCGCCTGATCGACCCTCCGCTGCATGAGTTCCTGCCCTCCGCTGAAGAGCTGCAATCCAGGATCATTGCTTTACGCTTGAGCGGTGAAGGACTTGCCAACTTCGTGTTGGGAAGAGGAGAATTAAAGGAAGCCTCAGAACTGGATACGATGCTGGATGCCGTGAATGCCATGCATGAGAGCAACCCGATGATGGGAATGCGTGGTGTGCGCTTAAGCATTGCCATGCCCGAGATCGTGGAGATGCAGGTGAGGGCAATCTTTGAAGCCGCGGCCAATGTGGCCAACAAAGGTATGATGCCGAAACCCGAGGTCATGATCCCGCTAACCGGGCATGTGAACGAGCTTAAGTGGATCCAGCCCCGTCTCGAGCGCATCGCCAAGGCTGTAATGGAAGAAAAGAAAGTGCACTTCGACTATAAATTTGGTACCATGATCGAGATACCGCGCGCAGCGGTGACCGCGGCGGAGATTGCCACCGTGGCTGAGTTCTTCTCATTCGGTACCAACGATCTCACGCAGATGACCTTCGGTTACAGTCGTGATGATGCAGAGCGTAATTTCCTTGTCACTTACGTCGACGAGGGTATCCTGCCCAAGAATCCCTTCCAGACCCTTGACCAGGAGGGTGTGGGCAAGTTGATGCAGATCGCTGTTCAGGATGGCCGTTCAGAGCGTGTGGCTCTTGAGGTTGGCATCTGTGGTGAACATGGTGGTGACCCCGCGTCCATCGAATTCTGCCATCGCGTAGGCAACAACTACGTTTCCTGCTCCCCATTCCGGGTGCCCATCGCGCGTCTCGCTGCGGCACATGCAGCGGTCAAGAACCGCGTCAAGTAAACTCAAGTAATTACATAAACAACTCCCTGGTTATTACCAGGGAGTTGTTTGTTAATCGGCTAGAAAACTTACGGGTGGGAGTAGAGCTTTTTATAGATTTCGTAGTTTTCAGTAATGTAACGGATATAATCTCTTGTTTCGTCAAACCGGATCAATTCAACTAAAAGATCAATGTCATCTCCGGCCAGGCCTCTCCAAATGATGGTATTGCCATCACCTGCGTTGTAAGATGATAATGCTGATGTAATGTCACCGTCATATTTATCGATCCACAACTTGAGATAATGAGCTCCCAGCCTCACGTTTATGTACGGCCTGTCAAGATCTGCCGCGGTGTAGTTTTCCGGCCACCCGAAATTCGCCACGATGTAATCACCTGTATCTTCGGTGATTTGCATCAATCCGCGTGCTCCTGCGCTGGAGGTGATGCTGGCATCAAACAGGCTCTCCTGGCGGATGAGACTGAATAACAAGAGCGGGTCAAGATCATTTTCGACTGCTGCTGGAACGATCAGATCACGATAGAAAATACCAAAGCGAATGTGATTGAAATATAACGGTGCCTTGGACAATGTTTCATCCTGGCTGAGTCCTGCCAGGTCGAGGATCTGGCGGCTTGAAAGCGAAGCTGTTTGGTAAAAACCGAAATCCAGCATGTGGTTCATCAAACGGTAAAGGTTGACCGCGTCACCTTCAAACTCCTTGCGTAACGACTCGAACTCGGTCCTGGAACGGTCCCGCATTCCCAGTTTCCAGTATTCCTCGCCTCGTTGAAAGATAGGATTGCTTCCTAATTCAGCAAGGGAGTCCAGGTCAATTCCCTGGTCAATGCTGAAGGTGGTGCGCAACCATTTCTCTGCTTCGAGCTTCTCCTTCTCCAGATCGATGGCGATGTCATTGTTGAACTGGCGCGGGAAGGGTTTTTCGCCAGCCAGCTTTTCATTCGCTCGAATTCCATAATATCCGGTCGGGTCGGCGGTGGCTGCCTGCTGGTAGTAGGTTGAGGTTTGTTCCTGGTCGCTTTCATGTTCCAGGCATTTTGCGACCCAGAAGTTGGCCGCTGCCACGTCCTCAGGTGTTGTCGCCAGTACCAGCATGCGCTGGAACACCACACGGGCATCGCCATACATTTGCATTCGATAATTTACAATTCCTGCTTTAAAGAGAGCCGGGTAGGCTTCTGTCGCACCGGGATATTCGTTAAACACCCGCTGCCAGGTTTCTGTGGCGCGAGTTAAGTACCCCCCTATCTCGTAGATATCGCCGGCGAGAGAAAGATACTCTGCTGCTCTCGCGGCTTCCGGATAACGGGCAACGTAATTCAGCAGGGTATCGGCAGCGCCTTCATAGTCCTCAATGTAGCGCCATAGTGAGGAGGCTTTTTCGAGGTAGGCTGTCGCCAGGTATTGATCCAATGGATGTTCCTCGATCAACACATCCCAGGTCGCAATTTCCTGGTCAAATTCCCCCAGTTGCCAATGGCTAAGCGCTTTATAGTAAAGCGGGGTTCCATCATGATCGGGGTTTTCCATCATGTATCTTTCAAGCGCGATGATGGTCAGGCTGTATTGACCGGCGTGATAATCAACGATTCCGCGCATCAGGTCGCTGACAGGTTGTCCGGCTTCCACCAGCGCTACCAGGCCTGAATAAGTGTCATAGTAGGTTGGAAAGCGTTCAACAGAATCCTGGAAACGCGCGAAAGCCTGTTCGGGCATCTCCAGTCTCAGGTAGATTTGGCCAAGTAGCAGGTTGGCCTGGGCTCTAATGTAATCTGATGTGCTGTTCTCCAGCAGTGTCCAGTAACGGTTGATCGCATCGGCATCATCTCCGGCATCGGAGGCCGCCTGCGCTATTTTGACCTGCAAGGCATCTGAAGCTGCAGGCTGGGCGGTCTCAAGGGCTTCGATGTAGGCGAGTTTCGCATCTCCCGCTTCACCTGCCATCATCAGGGCGTCGCCTTTCATTTCGAGGATCTCGCTGTCCAGCGGACCCGGGTTGGCATCGACATAATTCTGATAAGCATCCGCCGCGAGAATATATTGTTCCAGCCCTTCATATGCTTTCGCGAGAAAAAAGTTCGCTGTGTCACGGCTTTCGCCTTCGGAAGAATTGGATAGCAACCAGGTCAATTGATCGACCGCGCCGTTGTAATCGGATTGCAGCAGCAGCACCCTGCCCACACCCAGTTGCGCCGCGGCGATCACCTCGGGGTCAGTGGATTGTTCGCGGGCTGTCCAGAATTCTGAAAGCGCGGATTCATAGTCCCCATTGAGGATGTCGGTTTGACCAATCGTGATGCGGGCGCGGGGTTGAGGGTGTCGGGGTTAGCGTCGGGGTGGGTGAAGGTTGAGCGGTGGTGTCTACCATTGAACCCTGAACACCATCGTCGCCGTTTTCTGTGGTCAACGGCAGTACACAGGAGGTCAGTAATATCAGGGTGATGCAAATGGTCAATAACAAACGTTTAATCATAGGTGGTTTATACCGGATGTTCCGAAGAACGTCAACACACGGACATGGAATTCTAAACGACTTTTGGGCAAAATTCAGAGCAATTTATTGTTTCTCAATCAACCCATAAATATTGCACAACCTTAAAAACCGTGTTAAACTAAGTCGGAAGGAACGCTCTCCGCTGAGGGCGTTTTTTGGTGAAATGAGAACCATTGAGTGGATAGCGGAAACTGAACAAGTCAGGCTGATCGACCAGCGCCGGCTGCCGGTGTCTTTGGAATACCTGACGATCGGTTCTGCCGACCACATGATCGAGGCTATAAAATCGATGGCGATCCGCGGTGCGCCAGCCTTGGGCATTGCGGGCGCGTTCGGGTTAGCGTTGGAAGCTGCCAGGTTTGATCGCTCAAGCGGTAAAGACCTGCGGGTACTGCTGCGTGCATCAGCCGTTGGGCTTATGGGGTCAAGACCGACGGCCGTCAACTTGCGATGGGGTGTCAACAAGATAA
>CAWFCH010000001.1:0-354587 GCA_963814295.1 uncultured Chloroflexia bacterium | reverse complement strand
AACTGCCCATCGAACCGCCCACGTCCTGGATGGATGCGGCTTCAGCAGGGTAGTTGGAAAAACTATCTCGCCCCACCCTGGGTCACCGGCACCTACTGCGAAGAGAATCTCGGTTACAGATGGCGAGAGGGAGACGATGCGCTGCTGCGGGTTCAGCAAGCGTCACCTGGCGGTCCAACCCGTCCTGCAGGGTCGAGCGCGCCTCTGGTCAGCAGCCGCCGGGCTGAGCGGTAGCACGCGCTGAGGGAGCAGCACAACCAGTCCAATGGCGGATAACTACGAATATAGCCACTTTAAATTTCATCTCCTTCATCCTTGGAGAATGAGGTAATGCTCCAGATAAAAAACCCAACCGCTTAAGGTTGGGGTTCGCACGCATTAAACTGCGGGTGTCCACCTCCTTTCAGCGAGAGCGTGGTAACACCCTTTTTGGCGGTCGACCTGGCTTATCAGGAAATCCTCCTGATTTACAGTTGCGCGACAGCACCGGATTATGCACCGGTTTCGCCTTTGGCCGCCCTGTTCGGGTTAGGCACCAAAAAGGATTATTTGATTAAGCGACTTTATACATGTGTTACCCGGTGGGGTCAAGAAGAAAGAGAGGATATTTCAACTTAACCCTTAATTTTTTAAGATAGTGGTGTAGCGTTATAATTAATAACAAACATGGAGGAGCCTTGAAACGCATTCCTTACGAGATCCGGGTAGGCGAGTTGCTCAAAGAAAAAGAACATGAAACTGGTGCTGGCGGAATCGTGCACCGGCGGGCTGGTTGGTAACCTGATCACGAACATCGCCGGTTCATCTGATTACTACCTGGGCAGCGTGACCGCGTACGCCTACGAAGCCAAGGAAGCGCTGCTGGGTGTGCGCCACGAAACACTGCTCAAATACGGCGCGGTCAGCCGCCCGACGGTGCTTGAAATGGCCTCCGGTGTGCGCAAGTCGCTGGCGGGAGATATCCCGCTGGATACGATCATCGGCGTGTCTATCAGCGGCATCGCCGGCCCTGGCGGGGGTCTGCCCGGCAAGCCGGTGGGCACGGTGTGGTTCGGCATGAGCACGGTGGACGGCGATTGGGCATGGCGCAGCCTGTTCAAAGGCGACCGTCTGCAGAACAAACGCTCCGCCGCGCGCACCGCGCTTCAATTGGTGATCGCCTATCTTGGGGGGAAGCTTCCACCAGAGACACCTTACGCTAGTTGATCAAACCATAAGATCATGAGAAATCGAAAAGAAAGGATTCTTATCTTTAACAGCGGATGCCGGTTTCGGTCACCGCAGTGCGGCGAACGCCGTTGCAGAAGCACTGCAATCAAAATATGAATCCAGGGTAGAGGCATTTATTGCCAACCCGCTTGATCATGAAAAGGCGCCGCCTTTCCTGCGCGATTCACAATCAGATTATGACCGTTGGATAAAGGAAGTGCCCGAACTTTACAAACTTGGGTATGATGCGAGTGATGCTGCCATCCCTACCCGCCTGCTGGAGGACTCACTGGCATTATTGTTGCATGAAGCCATAAAAGATACCTGTCTTCAATACCAACCTGATGTTATCCTGACCACCTATCCCATGTACCAGTCCGCGGTGATCCTGCTTCATCGAAATAAGAAAGTAAAAACCCCATTCTATACAGTTGTGACTGATCTTTCGACCGTGCACCATTTATGGTTCCACAGGAAGGTGGATGGTTGCCTGGTGCCAAACCGCATTGTTGCCGAGCTTGCCTACAGCAGCCAGCTGGATAATGACAGGGTCATCATCACCGGTATCCCTGTTTCCCCCGAGATAGCCCGTGAGACCCGCACTCAATCAGAGATAAGGGCTGAATTGGGATGGCAGTCCGGGTTGACCACCATCCTGGCGGTCGGAAGCAACCGTACCGATAAACTGATGGACGCTTTGAACGTTGTCAATCATTATGGTGTGTCCCTGCAACTGGTGGTGGCTGCAGGCGGAAACAAAGAACTTTACCGGGAACTTAAACAGATAGACTGGCACATTCCTGTTCAACTGTATGACTATGTGGACAAGATGCCAGCCTTGATGAAGGCCTCTGACCTGATCATTTGTAAAGCGGGCGGGTTGATCGTGACTGAATCAATGGCCAGCGGGCTGCCGATGATCCTGACCGATGTGATTCCAGGTCAGGAAACCGGCAATGCGGAGTACATAAGGGAAGCTAAGGCTGGTTTCGTAGCGGATTCAGCGGTGGAGATGCTGGAAGGTCTGAACCATTTGCTGCGAGACGATCAATCCCTGCTAAAGCAGTATGCCCAGAACGCGTGCGCATTGGGGATTCCGGATGCCGCTTTTAAGGTGGCAGATATTTTATGGGAGGCCGCGGAAAATCGCATCAAACGTCGTTCACGCGCATCGCTGGAAACAAGCGGCCAAAAAAATGAATGAAACGTAATCATAGCGAGCCCATCAGGGCGGTGGTACTGGTTTCCGCAAACTCAGAGTGGGTGGCTGTCAAGAAACTCTTCCATGAACCCATCGTAGAAAGTTCTCCGTTTGGCGAATACTTCTCTATGCCCATTGCGGGGGTTTCCTGCGTCCTCTTCCATGGCGGCTGGGGCAAGGTTTCCGCGGCGGCTTCCACGCAGTACGTCATCGACCGATGGCATCCGCGACTACTTCTCAACATTGGTACCTGCGGGGGGGTTGAAGGTTACATAAATGTGGGTGAGGTTGTACTGGCAAAAGAAACGCTGATCTACGATATTCACGAGCGCATGGGCGACCCTGAAGACGCGCTCAGGTACTACACCACCCGCATTGATCTATCGTATCTTCGTAAACCTTTTCCGCAGGCGGTGCGCGACGGGCGGCTGGTCTCAGCGGACGAGGACATCGACCCCGGAATGGTCGCCCGACTGCGCTTTGAGTTCGGCGCGGTTGCAGCGGATTGGGAATCAGGCGCCATTGCCTGGATAGCAAACCGGAATCATACGCGGGTGCTCATCCTGCGCGTGGTCAGCGACTTGGTCAGCGAGCATACAGGCGAATTATATGGAGGGGGAGATTTTACCAGCCGCGCGGACGAGGTGATGCGACCGATGCTGCGCGCTCTACCGGATTGGATCGACTGCGCCGCTCACGATGGATGAAAAAACCGGAGAATTTCTCCGGTTTCGTTTTTATTCCTAATCCCTGGGTTGACCCAATCGGGCGCGTTCCTCCGCCACGATCTTTTCTTCCAGCTTGCGGAACATCGGCTGCGGTTGGCGCATCTCCTGCCCGGGTTTCAGCTGGCTTGGCTCCCAACTGCCGGTGGCACTGGAGTGGTCATAACGCAGGATGGCATGCTCGCCGAGTCCGTCGCTTATGGTTTCAGTAAATTGCCTGCCGAAAAGGCTGCCGTCGTATCCCATGAACCCGTTCAACTGGTCGCTGGTGAAGGGCAGGAAAGGGGCGAAGAGTATCTTCAGGGAATCAATAGCTTTTAACGCGGTATAGATTGCCCTGCCGGCGGCATCCCTGTCGGTTTAACGGTCTGCCAGGGAGCCGTGGTATCCAGGTATTTGTTGACTTCTGATGCCAGACGCATGGCTTCCGCCAGTGCAGCGCGCAGGTGAACCGCTTCGAGCTCATCACCAACCGTGTTGAACCCATCCTCGATCGTCCGCAGCAGGTCACTGTCGAGCGGGGTCAGTTCGCCCGGGTCTGGTACCACACCCTGCCAGTGTTTGAACGCGAAGGAGAGTACACGATTGGCCAGGTTTCCCCAGGTGGCGACCAGCTCATCATTGTTGCGGTGATAGAAATCGTTCCAGTCCCAATCAGTATCCTTCGATTCCGGCATGTTGACGGTCAGGTAATAGCGCAGCGAGTCGGGGTCATAGCGGGTCAAAAAATCCAACGCCCAGATGGCCCAGTTGCGGCTGCCGGAAATCTTCTGCGATTCGATGTTCATGAACTCGTTGGCCGGCACATCGTACGGCAGCACCAGCGGGAGGGGGGTGACACTACCCAGCAGTTCGTCCAGGTGCTCGCCTGCGCCAATCAGTTCCGCCGGCCAGATGATGGCGTGGAAGGGGATATTATCTTTGCCAATGAAGTAATAGGTACGCGCATCAGGTTCTGCCACCACTGGTGCCAGGCATCAACGTCACCGTTCAGACTGGCTCAACTCGATGGAGGCGGAAAGATAACCGATGACGGCTTCAAACCACACGTACAGGCACTTGGTCTCCCATTCCGGCCCATCACTTAAACTTCCTCCGGTAAGCGGATGCCCCAATCAAGATCGCGGGTGATCGGTCGGCCGCGCAGTCCATCAGCGAGGATCTGACCCAGTGACTGACGGATGACGTTCGAGCGCCAGTAACTTTCACGCACTTTCAGGAATTCCACCACCAGGTCCTGCAGGCGCGACAGGTCGAGGTAGTAATGCTCGGTACTGCGTAGTTCAGGCGTGGAATTATCAATCTTTGATTTGGGATCGATCAACAGCGCGGCTTCAAGCATGCTGCCGCATTTATCGCACTGGTCGCTGCGCGCGCCCTCGTATCCACAGATGTAACAAGTGCCTTCTACATAGCGGTCAGGCAGAAAACGCTGCTGGCTGGTGGAGTACCACTGGTCCTGGCTTTCTTTGTACAGGAAGCCGTTATGTTTCAACGACAAAAAGACACTGCGCGCTACGCGCATGTGATTATCGGTATGGGTGCTGGTGAACAGGTCGTAGGTCAGGCCGAGCTGCTGGAAAAGATCAATAAAACCAGTGTGGAAGCGCTGGTAAACCTCGTACGGCGTGCTTTTCTCGGCATCAGCGCGCACGGTGATGGGGGTGCCATGGCTGTCTGAACCGGACACGAACATCACCTGTCGACCGCGCAAACGATGGTAGCGTGCGAAAATATCCGCCGGCAGGTAGGAACCGGTCAGGTTACCCACGTGAATTTCAGCATTGGCATACGGCCAGGCCGCAGCTACAAGTATGGTTTCCGTCAAGTTCACCTCGCTCACTAGATGCGGGTATTCTAACACGAAACCAGATGGGCACACATCAGTTCGTGCTTTGCCAGGAACACAAAGGCACCTTCCTATACGCGCGTTTTTTTGACTTTCATCAACTTGACCATATCGAATCTGGATGTTATGATTTTTCCCGAGGTAAAAATGACAGATAAACAAAATCAATACCCCACGGGCAACACCCCGCGACCTGAGGAAGTGGAAGAGGTTTTATCCTCTGATCACAGTTCTCCGGTGGAGAGGTTATGGGGCCGGGTTGTGCACCTGGGACTCGGCGAGACCACCTTGCGCGTTGGAACAGCCGTGGTTTCAATAATACTGGTATTGTTCGTCGTGTGGGTAATGGGCAAGTTCGTTTTGAAGAACCAGGCAAAACCCACCGCTGAACCGGAAACGGTTGCTGCAGCGGTGGCGGCGGAAGTGGTACCCGTTGTACCGCTGATGATCGAATCTGAACCGGTGCTCTATAGTGGTTTCGGTATCAACCGCCTGGCGCAGATTCACACCGACCGCCCGGCGCAGGCGCGTTCCACCATGATCGAATACACTATTCTTTCAGGTGACACGCTCTTCGGCATCGCGGAAAAGTTCGGGTTGAAACCCCAGACCTTATTGTGGAGCAATCGTCACATCCTGGGCGATGATCCGCACAATATCTTTCCGGATGTGAATATCCTCATACCTGTTATGGATGGTGCGGTCTATAAATGGAACACCGGTGATGGCTTGAACGGCGTTGCCAGTTTCTACAACGTCACCCCTGATGTCATCATAGATTGGCCAGCCAATAACCTTGACCGCGCCACAATTGGTGATTTATCACTACCGAACATCCCCGAAGGCACGCTGCTCTTCGTGCCCGGCGGTGTGGGTGAATTCACCGATTGGCTGGAGACTTACACGCGTGAAAAGCCCGCTGAATCCTCGATTTCCGGCTCCGCTTGCGGTATCGTGACATCTGGTTACATCGGCTCCGGTCCGCCCTTCCTGTGGCCAACCTCTGAGACCTACATCTCCGGTTTCGAGTACAGCCCTGAAACCAACCACCGCGCCATCGATATTGGTGGAAAAATCGGCAACCCGATCTACGCGGTAGATGACGGCGTGATCGTCTATTCCAACTGGAACGAGCACGGATATGGCAACCTGATCGTCGTCGATCATGGCAACGGCTGGCAATCGGTGTACGCCCACCTGGACAACTATCTGAATTTCTGCGGTGACAACGTGTCACGCGGTCAGCAGATCGGCATACTCGGCACCACCGGCAATTCCAGCGGACCGCACCTGCACTTTGAGCTGCGCCACGAGAACTACGGCGCGGTGAACCCCTGGGATTTCCTGGAATAAAAGAAGACAAATACAAAGCCCCCGGTAACATGTACCGGGGGCATGTGTTTTAAGTGGGTTTAGCCCGCCAGAAACCGCGCCGTACCGGGCGCACATCCTCGGCGGTGATGAAAGCTGAGGGGTCAGCCTCCAGGACGATGGTCTCCACATTGGGCACGTCCTTGCGCAGCACGCTGGCGTGCAGTTCAAACACGGTACCACCCCTGCCGCGTCCGGCGATTTCGGTGACCGCGTAACCCCCGGCGCGCAGCCGCTCCGCGATGTAAGCCCCGCGGCTTGAGCTGATGATGGTGACCAGGATATGACCAACGGCGAGGCGCTGCTCGATGAGCATGCCTACCAGGTTACCGGTGGCGAAACCTGTGGCGTAGCCAATGACGTTGAGAATGTTATCCAGCTGGGTCAGCACCGAGCTGATAGCGACAACGAATACCAGGGATTGGAAGAAACCCAGGATCCAAACGATGAGCTTCTTGCCGCGAACCACGAACAGCACGCGGATGGTATCCAGCGACATGTCGACGACGCGCAGCGCAAAAATCATCAGTGCGAAAAGCCAGGCGTGAGGATCAGACAGGTATTCCATTTTCTACCCTCGCTTGTTTATGCTGCTTTCTCTTTCCTAATAGCCGGCAGGTAATAATCGGTAGTGTATTCCTTGAGCATACGGCGCAGGCTGAACTGCGGCACAAGCGTGCGCAGGTCCTCCTTCACCAACTTCAACCATTCCTGCGGTATCTTGTTGGTGTCACGTTCATAATACATCGGAATGATCTGTTTTTCCAGCGTCTCGTAAATGCTCTGCGCGTCAGCGGTATCCTGTTCATCGGGATTGGCGTAATTAATGTCCTTACCGATAGCCCAGCCGTTTTTGCCGTTAAACCCCTCGCGCCACCAGCCGTCCAACACCGAGAAATTCAACACACCATTCAGAGCGGCTTTCATGCCGGAAGTGCCTGATGCTTCGTTGGGGCGGCGTGGGGTGTTCATCCAAACGTCCACGCCCTGTACCAGGTATCGTGCGACGTTGATGTCGTAATCTTCAATGAATACCAGGCGCCCGGCGCTGCGGGTATCTTTCACCGCGCGGTAGACCTGCTGGATGAGCAGTTTACCAGGTTCATCAGCGGGGTGCGCCTTGCCAGCGAACACAATTTGCACCGGCATGTGGGAATCCGTGATCATGCTCATGAGTCGGTCAAAATCGCGGAAAATGAGATTGGCGCGTTTGTAAGTGGCGAAGCGGCGCGCGAAGCCGATGGTGAGAGAATAGGGTTCCATGAAAACGCCACCGGCTACCGCCTGGCCGGGGGTAAGCTGGCCAGCCTGCCACTCCTGGCGGGTGCGCTCATTGGTGAAGTTCACCAACTTGTTCTTTAGATGGCGGCGCACCGCCCACAATTCCTCATCGGGAATGTTATTGATTAAGTTCCAAAAGCTCGGGTCATCCAGGCGTTCCTGCCAGTCTGCGCCGAGGTATGTCTCAAACAACACGCCCATACGCCGTGCCAGCCAGGAACGGGTGTGCACGCCGTTTGTCACATAGCCAATGGGCACATCCTCCTCTTCCTTTTCAGGCCAGAGGAAGTTCCACATGCGGCGCGAGACGATGCCGTGAAGTTCAGAGACCGCGTTGGCGCGTTCTGAAAGTTTGAGCGCGAGAACGGGCATCACGAAGGATTCACCCCATGGTTGCGCCTGGCGACCGAGGTCAATGAACTGGTCGTGCGTCAGACCAAGTTCGTTCCAGAAATTGCCAAAGTACTTGTCCACAAGCCAAAGCGGGAACTGGTCGTTGCCGGCGGGCACGGGGGTATGTGTGGTAAAGACATTCGAAATCTTAACCTCATCCCAGGCTTTTTTGAAATCCTTGCCATCTTTTATCTTTTCGCGGATGCGCTCCAATGCGAGGAAGGCGGAGTGTCCCTCGTTCATGTGCCAGACGTCCGGGCTATAGCCCAGCAGGCGTAGCGCTTTGACACCGCCTAATCCCAACAGCATCTCCTGCGAAATGCGTACCTCGAGGTCGTTACTATAGAGGCGTTCTGTAAGCAGGCGATCGGAAGACGAATTAGTTTCGACGTTCGAGTCCAGCAGGTAAAGGCGAACCCGGCCGACCTCGATTTCCCAGATGCGCGCGCTAACCTGCCGTCCAGGTAGGTCGACGGATATAGTGATCGGTTTATGGTTCTCGTCCAGCAGCGCAACGAGCGGCAGCATATTGTAATCAATAAGATAATTGCGCGTTTCCTGCCAGCCGTCTTCCGTAAGTTCCTGTACAAAATATCCCTTATCATAAACAAAGCCCACGGCTACCAGTGGCAGTCCCAGGTCGGAGGATTCCTTGAGGTGATCGCCTGAAAGAATGCCGAGACCGCCGGCGTAAACCGGCAGGGATTCGTGAATGCCGAATTCGAATGAGAAGTAGGCGATAGTCTTATCTTTGATCCCGGGATAGGTATTGTGAAACCAAGTGGTGGGTTCTGCCAGGTAGGCATCGAATCTTGCAAGTGTGCGGTCGTAATGTTCCAGGTAGGCGGGCTGACCCACAGCGGCGTTCAACCTGTGACGCTCCACGCGGCGCAGGAAAGCCACCGGGTTGTGCGCCACCAGGTCCCACAGCAGGGGATCGATATGTTGGAACGCGCGATGTCCTTCAGGATTCCAGACCCACCACATATTGTGTGCCAGACGGGTAAGTCCTTCAATGCGCTTTGGCAGGTTGTAGGAATTCGGATACTCGCGAATGATCTTAGTGGTCATGTAGACTCTCTTCCATAAAAGGTATGTATTCCGGCATGTCTCGCCCAGAACGATTGATTGTTTTATTCAACTTTACCCTGGGGGAAATTAAGCCGGATGGATTATACCAGAATGTGATGATGTAATTACAATTAACAGGTCTCCCGAGGGAGACCTGTTAAGACTGACATACATTATTCGATCACTTCGATGGCCAGCGTATATTTTGACATGGTCTCGCATCCATCTTCCGTGATGAGGATGGCGTTCTCGTACCTAAACCCGATCTCTTCCTCGGGGCAGGCGTACTGGATGGCACATATGAGCATTTCATTGGGCTGGTACACGTGGTCAGGGTTGGTCCAATACGGGAAGGGACCGTCGTTACGTCCAATGCGCCATTCATCACCCAGCATGCCGATACCGTGCTCGAACCCGGGCACCATGAACTCGGCAAATCCGCGTTCTTCGCAAAAGACCATCATCTCATCCGCCAGACCGGAGGGGGTGATGCCTGGTTTATAAGTATCGAGGCACAGGCTCACCAGGTCGACGAAGTTCTTGGCATGCCACCGCTGGCGTTCGCTGGCAGGTGCCAGAAGGTAGTTGTGCGTGTGGTCGCCCAGGCAGAGGCGGAAGGTGGAATGCAGATCCACCATCAGCGGTTCACCAGCGCGTAGCTTGCGTTCGGTCGGCGGGGTGCAGGCGCCACCCATCAACCCGGTGCGGTAACCGGAGGCGATCTCGTTGCCGCCAGTGAAAGACCACTCCCATACGCTGCCCACCTCGCGCATGCCCATGGCTGCGATGCCAGCAATCTCGGTCTCGGTGTATTTGGCAAAGTGACCGTTCTTGATGGCGTTGAGCACTGCCACGTGCCCGGCATCGGTCATGCGGCCGGCCTTGCGGAAGCGGTTGATGGTGCCTTCGTCCTTGATCATTGCCAATCTGTCTACGATATCCAGCGCGTTCACCAACCTGGCATCAGGCAGGGCGGCTTCGAAAGCTGTGTACTCGTAATGGGTAAGGTTACCCTCCGGCAGATAATTGGACATACCCGCCTCGACACCGACCACTCCCTTACCGTCCTTGAGGTATTTCTTGACCAGGTCCGCGATGGCAGTGATCTGGTCCTGCCCGCCCATGGGGGCGAATCCCAACACGTGGTCAAAATCGAGCCACGATTCATCGGCCACGCGAGCGGCATCGATGACGAAGGTGAAGACGGTCGGCAAGCCTTCATGCGGGATGACGATGTAACTGCGCCAGGGGCAGAAAGCGTCGGTCGTCCATGAGAGGGTGCGCAGGCGCGAGCCGAGGTAGACATCCACGCCATCAGCGGCCATTTCGCGTTGAATGGCTTTGATGCGCCCGGGGAAATCAATAAAATAGGGGTCGTTTGTCATCATGGTGGTCTCTAATATTCACATTCGATCCCAGAAAGGATCCTGTTGAAGCGGTCCACGATGGACGCCAGGCTGAGGGCTTTCACCATGTTGCCCTGCAGTTTGAGCTTGCCGCTCATCAGCGCGGAGCGGGAGCCAATCTCGGCGCGTGATATTTTGGCGAAGGTCTCGTAATCACCACTGATCGTGAACTCTGCTTTGGGGAATGGTTCCTTGCGAACGGAAATGTCAGTAAATACGCCATTTTCCAGCTTGTAATAGAGGGCACGGTCTACGCCATCCGGGCAGTTGTGGTAGATGGTGAGCATCGATGATGTGAGGTTTTTCATCATCTCAGGGGTCAATTGGCTGCGCAGCCGTTTTTCGGCTTCCGCAGTCCATTCGGGACTGAGGTACTTTATGGTGGGCATAAGGGTTTCTCCTGTAAGTTAACAGATTGGTCGACAAATTAATTATATAGACAAAATAAGAACAGGGCATCCTCAAGGACGCCCTGTTCATAAAATGATATTTCAGAATGTGGTCGGTATCTTCGACAGCACGGCGAAGAAAGGTTCAAGCGTTGGGAGCAAACCCATGGCTTTGAGCATGTTACCCTTGAACTTCAGTTCACCACCCATGATGGCAGCTGTCGGTTCGATCTGCCCTTTGAACAGTTTCTCATACGAGCGGTAATCCCCGCTGATGGCGAACTCGGTCTTCACGCCCAACGCGTCGGCGAGTTTGAAGGTCTTGATATTGCCTTTGTCGGTCTCAAATACCAGTGTCCTGACCTTGCCGTCGGGGCAGTTTTCAACCGTCATCGCGATGGAAAGAGTTGCATTATTTGTGGTCTGCGGGGTAATTTTCGCACGCAGCACCTTTTCGGTTTCCGTCATCCACTCCGGGCTCATGAACAATAATTCAGTCATTTTGTTTCCTCCTTGTTGATTCAATTTTACCTCTTTAATGAGAAGGGAAAAACTTGTCAAAAATAGTTGGGGTGAGTTCAGCCACCATCTGGCTGGAAATACCGTTCTCGCGGCAGATGCGTTCATAAATATCCACACTTGTGCGCCTGGTGCGCTGTTGGGTGTCAACGTCCAACCCCCACAGGCCAAAACGCTGCGTCCAACCGCGCTCCCATTCAAAGTTGTCCACCAGCGACCAGTGGAAATACCCCTTGAGCTGCCAGTTGAAGTTCGCCGCGCGCCACACCTGGTGCAGGTGTTCAACCAGGTATTGGGGACGGAGCGTGTCGCTTGCGTCCTCAATGCCGTTCTCGGTGATGATGATGGGGATATCATAACTGTGCGCCCACTTGAGTCCGTCCCACATCCCCTCGGGCACATTGGCGATGAAGTTGTTCTCACTGACGGCAGCGCCTTCAGGAAAGTAACGCCGGTGAAAGAGTGCACCGGGTTTCAGCAGGTCAAATGCCACCAGGTCGCGGGTGTAATAATTAAGTCCAATGAAGTCCTGCGTGCCGGCGGCTTCTGGCAGATTGATCTTTTTAAAAACCAGGTTCAACTTGCCGGTCACAAGGCAGTCATTGAAGGCTTTGTTGAAGATCTGGTTGGTGAAGTTGAGCGGAATGCGGTCAAACGGAGAGCCAGGGTGAGCGGGGGCGAGGCTGCGGTAATTGGTGGCAATCCCCACACGGGCTTCAGGCTGAAGTTCATGGATGACCCGGTAAGCGGCGGTGTGCCCGATGATGAGATTGGTAAGCACCCTGGCGGCGAGGTTTAAATCCTGCTTGCCGGGCGGGAAGGCACCATCCACCCAGCCGCTCAAAACATACACATTGGGCTCGTTGATCGTGACCCATAACTTCACGTATGCTTTTAGCGCTTTGACGGCACGGCGGGTAAAGCGGGCGAATAAAGCGGGGGTTTCCTCGTTTTCCCAGCCGCCTATAGCGAGCCAGCCAGAGGGGGTCTGTGAAGTGATGCAGGGTGACCATAGGGGTCATGCCATTGTTCGTCATCCAACGAACGATCTCGACGTATTTTGCCAGCGCTTCATCATCCCAACGGTCGGGTTCCGGCTGGATACGGCTCCATTCGATGGAAAGGCGGTGGGCGTTCTGACCGCTGTCGCGCGCCCGTTCCAGGTCCTCCACCCAGCGCCCTCCCCACCAATCGCACGCCAGCCCGGAACGCTGGTTGTTGACGATCCTGCCGGGTGTCTCTTCCCATTGTGACCAATTATTGTTGTTGTTCCCGCCTTCCACCTGGTGGGCAGCGGTGGCGGTTCCCCAGAGGAAACCGCGCGGGAATTGGAAGATGGCTTTAGGCATTGGGCGCTCCTGTGTATATGATCAGTACGGGGTAATTATACCCAAACAAAAACCCCGGCATCACCGGGGGTTGTGAGTGTGAATCTGGGGGTCACATTCCTGCCATGTAGGCGATACTCAACGTGCCCGGGCCGACGTGGCAGCCGACCACGGGGCTGACGTAACTAAGGATGGCTTCATCCGCGTTGAGGCGTTTGGCTGTGGATTCCAGCAGCGCGCGGGCTTTCGTTTCAGCCAACGCGTGGAACACAGAAATGCGCACCGGTGTGCGGCCGTTGATGTCATTCTCGACCAGTTGCACCATGGCTTCAAGCGCTTTATTGATGGAAATGACACTCTTTACCGCTTCGATCTTTCCGTCGCGGATCTCGAGGATGGGCTTAATATTGAGCGCGGTTCCCATGAATCGTTTACCACCGCCGATACGCCCGCCGGCGTGCAGGTATTTGAGCGTGTCCACCACGAAGTAAACCCCAATGTGATCATATGCCTTGAGGGCGAGCTGTTTGCATTCTTCCAGCGAAGCGCCGTCGCGTGCGGCACGGCCGGCCGCCAGCACCTGAAAACTGAGCGCCATCGAGACCAGGCGGGTATCCAGCACCTCAATGGGCGCGTCACCGAACTGAGCTTTGGCCTGGATCGCGGATTCGTAGGTTCCGGATATCCCGGAGCTGAGCGGCAGTGTCAGGATGGCGTTGCCCTCGTCCAGCAGCCTCTTGAACGCGTCCGTAAAGTCGTGCACGGTCGCCTGGCTTGTGGTTGGCAGGGTGTTGCTGGTGGCAAGGCGGGTATAAAACTCGTCCGGTTGGATATCCACACCGTCACGGTAACTCTCGCCATCCCATTGCAGTGTGAGCGGGATCACGGTGACACCCAGTTCGTCCACGTACTGCTGCGGGAGATAAGCGGTGGAATCGGTTACTATTGCTACTTTTTTCATATTTCACTCCTGTAGGTTGGTTTCAACCATTAATTATCTACACACCAGTTTAGTATACAGATAATTGTCCATCGCGCAAATGGGTAAAAGGTAATATTTACTTGAAAGGCGTGTCATCCAACCTGATCAATCCGCCGCCCTTGCCGGAAATCACTTGAATGGGTAAACTATAAATGTGATGAGAGGTGGATGATGAGACCGGGCATCTTGAACAATCGAAAATTGATCATCGTCATGCTATTACTGGCGATAATACTCACCGCTTGCGGGAGCAGCGACCCTCTTTTGGGTATATGGAAGGAACCGACTTCCGGTGTGACAATGGAAATTCTTAGCGACGGAAAGCTGGAAATGAGCCTGAACGGTTCCAGTTTCACCATGGGTTATACCCTGGAGGATCCGGATATCATCATTTTAATTGCCAGTACCGATGGCACGATCCCGGAACAGAAGATGACTTACCGAATTGAGGAAGACAAGCTCTTCCTCACACTGGAAGGGGTTGAAACCCTTTTTTACCGTATGGATTGATCATAAGGTCCAAGTGATATATGCCCGGTCTATTGAGTCCAGGGCATATGTTTATTAAAACCGAGGCAACATTTTAACACAGTTTTCTAAATTACGGGAACCAATTTTCCGGCAGCTACGTCTTAAGGGAGACCTTGAAGGAGATGTATGATGCAACCAAAATCACTTTTTAAGACACTTGTTGTAATGGCCATCCTTGTGATGGCACTGACTTCGTGCAACCTGACGAATATGTTTGGCGATAACGGAGCCAACGACTTTACCCAGATTGAGACGATGGCGGCAGCAACCATTTCCGCCAGGTACACTCAATCTGCCTTTGAGACCGTGGTCGCGCAATTGACGCAGATAGCGCCAGGTTACACACCCGCAGCATCGGCAACCCCTCTGCCCACCAGCACGCCAATACCCGCGAACACGCCAATTGCCACGTTCACTCCCATGGCCACGTTCGTACCCCCGACCGCGACAGCAATCCCCATCCCCTGCAACGCGGCTAAATTTATCGATGATGTGACCATCCCGGACTGGAGCAAGCAGTACGCGGGTGCTCAGTTCCTTAAGACCTGGCAGGTTAAGAACGTGGGTACCTGTTCCTGGAACAAGGACTACAGCATCTTTTTCTTTGGCGGCAACAAGCTATCGGCGGCATCATCGGTAGCATTCCCCAAGACGGTCAATCCCGGTGAAACGGTGAACCTTTCCGTCTCAATGGTCGCGCCTTCAGAAAAGGGTAGTTTCAGCGGGAGCTGGATGCTTGAGTCCGATGACGGTGTTGAATTCGGCGTGGGTTACGACTTCAATGTCCCCTTAACGGTCAACATCAAGGTGGAGAGCCTGCCCGCCTCCAAGGATCCGGATACGCGCTATGACCTCGTAAAAGAAATGTGTTCAGCTTCATGGCGAACGAACGCCGGTGATATCAAATGCCCGAGCGCAAAAATTGATACGGATAAAGGATCAATTACCCGCTCTTACTCTCCCGTGCTTTCAGGCGGATACAAGGATGACGAAGGCGCGCTGTTTACCGTCCCTGCCAAGGGTGGTGACGGGATGATCCTCGGAAAATTCCCCAAGCTGAAGATCAAGGATGGCGATCGCTTTAGAGCGCTGTTAATCTGCGGCGATAAGGCTAAAGACTGCTCGGTCACGTATGAATTGTTGTACGATGTTTCAGGTAGTTCTGAAGGTGGTTCCCTGGGCACCTGGGACGTCAATTACTCCGATTCTGAACGGGTGGACGTGAACCTTGATTCCCTGGCCGGCAAAGAGGTTTACCTGCTGCTCAAGGTTTACAGCAAAGGCAACTCCACCGATGACATTGCGCTCTGGGTAGCACCGAGGGTGACCAATCCATAATCTAACCGGGCCGGTTGGGGATTTGCTCAACCGGCCTTTTTGTTTATATCAGTACTAACTAAACTGTAAGATGCCCCGACGATTTTTTGCGGTATGGTTAAAAGTAAACTGGAGGATAAAATGACAAATCCATCAACCAACAGGTTTTTCCGCTATATCGTTCCAGTGATTATGGTGTTGATGTTGATCGGCGTTTCTTTCAGCAGCACGCTCGCCTCCGGTTACCCGTCTTTATCCATCACAGCCGTTGATCCAGGTAAAAGTGTGACGATCAGCGGCACCAACTTCCCGACCGGACAGACTTTCACGGTGCGCATGGGCCGGTATGGTATTTATGCCCTGGATGGCGTGGTGGCAGGTACTGTTGACACGGCGGAAAAAACAACATTCACCGCAACCTTTACCATCCCCGCGGACTTGGCCGGAGCAGAAAGCATCGCCATCCGGGTTGACAGCAAGGAGGGTTATTACGCCTTCAACTGGTTCTACAACGCGGTCAAAGTGGTAGAAGAGACCGTTTTGCCAGAAACTTCAAGTTACAAGGGTTACCCGACCTTCAGCATCACGGACGTGGAACGTAACCTGGCGGTTGGCATTGAGACCGCCAACCTGCCCGCGGGCAAGACCTTCACGGTATTCATGGGCGAGTACCTCACCCGCGGTATTGGTGGTATAGAGGTGGGAACCCTGGATTCGGGAGCGGGGGGAGTTCATAAATCAACGTTCACCATCCCGGCAGAATTTGTGGATAGGGCGCGCATTGCCATTCGCATGGAAAGCAGCGACGGATTTTATGCCTACAACTGGTTCTGGAACCACTCAACCGGGGCGGCTGCTGCTGGTGGTGCGGTGGAAGAACCGGTTTACAGTGGTGTTCCTACCATTCTCGTTGGCTGCGGTGGTACGGGACACGAGCGTGACGCTCAGCGGAAGCAACTTCCCTGCCGGTGAAACCTTCAAAGTGACCATGAGTGAATTCGGCGCGACTGACGCGGGCGGAATCGATGCGGGGACGTACGTTTCCGGAGCAGGTGGGGAGTTCAACCGTACCTTCATCATACCTTTGGAACTGGCTGGGGAGTGACATCATTAGCCATCCGGCTGGAAACCGAGGTCGGAGCTTTCTACGCCTATAACTGGTTCTTTAACAACACCACAGATACCGAGTAGAAGGTTATTAATCAATTACAGAGCCGCCGAAAAAGGGCGGCTCTGTTTGTTTTCCACCTGCAGATTTGAATTACCCTGATAAATCCTTCACCATGTAGAGTTCGTGCTGGCTGAAGCCGCGCTTCTCGTAATAGCCGCGTGTGCCGACCGCGGCGATCACCGCCAGGCGCGAGATACCTTTCTCGCGCGTGATGCGGTCTGCGTGTTCCAGCAGCTTTGTTCCCAGCCCGCTGTGCTGCGCCGCGCCGTCGCGCTCTATGCCGACCGGAAGAGACTGCCCATACACATGCACCTCGCGGATGATGGCGGCGTTTTCCAGTTCGGGAATGTCAAGAACAGGCGCGCCGGGAAGGGGGAAGGAAAGGCGCAAATACCCCGCGATCCTATCTTCGGAGGTGGTGTAGGACAGGAAATGTTCCTCTGAGGCCGACGGCGTGTATACCAGGTCGGAAAATACCAGGCTTTCGGCATCGAAGGCATGCCCCTTAACTTCGCGGCAGCGAATGCAGCGGCAGGCGGTACCGCGCTGCTGCATCTCACGGTGCACGTCCTGGCGCAGGCTGGTACGCCGGTTACCTTCCACCACATGAAAGGATGGGATGTCGCGGATGACACGGTTGACGCGGCAGTACTCCGGGATGAGAGGTTTGATGTCCGCGATCAACGCAACAAGTTCTTCCGTGGTATAGGGGGTGAATTCACCCCGCTGCCAGTATTGGTAAAGTTCTGCTGACTCAAGCAGCTGGGTGGGGTAGATCTTGAGCTCATCCGGCGCGTAGCCGTCTGTCCACAGGCGGGCAAAGTCCTCGCGGTCGGATTCCGGTGTGGCACCGAGCAGGTTGGGCATCCAATGCAGCACAATCTTAAAGCCGGCAGTGCGCAGCAGGGTGACCGCGCGCAGGGTGTCAGCAGCAGTATGTCCGCGCTGGTTTAACGCCAGGACGCGGTCATCCAGACTTTGCGCGCCCATCTGCACCTTGGTCACGCCCAGGCTGCGCAGCCATACCAGCTCATCGCGGTCGATGTCATCAGGGCGGGTCTCGACCACCAGACCCACGTTACGGTGGCGGGCGGTTTCATTATATTTGTGGGCTTTCTTCAGTTCAGCGAGGTCGCTGGACGGGCGTTCACTGGCGGCAGGCTCGTTGATTTGAACAGGTTCTTCGCCGGGTGGGATGCTGTCCGCGTTCATGGCGTGGAAGCAGCGTCGTATGAACCACTCCTGGTAGGCTCGCGGGTAGCAGCTCCAGCTACCGCCAAGCACAAGCAGCTCGATCTTGTCATTTGGATGACCGACGGCGTCGTACTCGCGGATGCGTGAATTCACCTGGTCGAACGGATCGAAGTGGTTTTGGAAGGCGCGCGCGGCCCCGGGTTCATCCGCCAGGTAGCTCTTGGGCATCTGGTCCTCGGTGGGGCAGAAAATGCACCTGCCCGGGCAGGGAGCGTCTTTCGTCAACACGGTGACCGTGGTCACACCGGAGAGGGTGCGCACCGGTTTCATGCGGATGCGCGCCAGGAAAGCCGGGTCTTCCGGCCATTCCCCCTCCGCTACCAGTTCGCGGTAGGCGGCGACAAGTATGTGCTTGGCGATGAGAGCACCATCCGGCATGGGGTTTGAGCGCAGCGCGCGGTCCAGGCGGATGCCGGCGCGCACCTCATCGAGAACAGTCTTGGCTCGTTCCAGCTGTTCAGGGGTGTATTGGCGGGCTTTATGCCAGTTATCGATTAGTTCGCTTCTCTTCATCGGAATGTATAATGGGGCTATGCGAGCGGAAGTTTTTCAGCAGCTGCTGAACATCAATAAGGAATTCTACCAGAGTTTCGGTCACGCCTTCGCGCAGACTCGCCGGCGCGTGCAACCGGGGGTCAGGCGGGTGCTGGCAGAGTGGATTCGCGACGGCGACTGGCTGGATATTGGCTGCGGGGGCGGAGTGCTGGCACAGGCGTGGTTCTATGCAGGGTTGAAGGGTTCCTACACCGGGGTCGATTTCAGCACACCTCTGCTGGAAGAGGCGCGGAGACTGCTGCCGGCAATTCAACAGGGCAGTGAACTGGTCGTGAACTTCAGGCAGGTTGACCTGGCGGCAGAGGATTGGTCGAACGGGCTACCGCTCGGTAGTTATGACGGTGTGGTCTCGTTCGCCGCGCTGCACCACATACCGGGGCGGCATATCGCCAGCAATTGGTACAGACAGGTTGCGGAGCTGCTCAAACCGGGCGGACTTTTTATCCATTCCGTGTGGCAGTTCCAACACAGCCCCAAGTTGATGGCGCGCGTGCAGCCGTGGCAGCTCGCGGGACTGTCTGATACTGATGTGGAGGAGGGGGATACGCTGTTGGATTGGCGTCATCACCCCGGAGTTGAGGCGGCTGAGCCCGGGCTGCGCTACGTGCACCTGTTCTCACGCGAGGAGCTTTTGGACCTGGCGGGAAGTGCGGGGTTTGAGGTTATCAGTGAGTTTGAGTCGGATGGTAGCGGGGAGAGGTTGGGGTTATACCAGGTCTGGCGGCTGAAATCTTCATAAAGGGTTTTCCAAATCATCGAAATCTGATTTCAACATTGTGGGCAATTCTCCGCGGATGCGCATGCGCACCTGGTTGAGGTGGTAATTGACCGCGCGCCGCGACAGGTTGAGCATGGCAGCGATTTCAGCGGTTGTGAAGCCGCGGGTGTTGAGCTCAAGCACCTGGCGCTGGCGTCGCGTCAGGTCGGACCGGGAGGCCGCCGAGCGCGGACGGCCTGGAGCGCGTTGAGGAGCGATGACGACGGTAGCGTTCACCTGACTGGCGGTGAGTTTACCGGCGGGAGCGGCGCGCAGCAGGGGTAAGGGGCGCAACCCCGCGTTGACAGCCGCCACCAGTTCAGCAGCGCTGAGGTCGACTTCGAGTTGGATGACGGTCGCGTCATCCGGCAGGTAGAGCAGGCGGGTCATGGGCATCTCCGGCAGAAATAAGAACAGGTAACCTCAGGTTTCCAGGTGTTTAAAATGAATATACAGAACATATGTTCTGTATATTATAAAGCCAATGGATGTTAAGTCAAGTTTTGTTAGAAAGGTCCGAATCCGATCAAGGTACCGATCCACAGGAAGAACGCGACCAGGGGGAAGATCACCAGCCATAATTTCGCCGTGAAGCGCATCCACTTGCCATAGCTCACCGAGGCCAGCCCGATGCTGATGAGAAGAATGGCATTGGTGGGATAAGCCAGGTTGGTAAAGCCGTCACCGAAGCAGTAAGCGCTGACGGTGAGCTGGCGCGTCACGCCCACCAGGTCTGCCAGCGGCAGCAGGATGGGCATCATCAGCACCGCCTTGGCACCCGCTGAGGCCACAAAGAATTCCACCAGCAGCGCCAGCAGGAAGATGATGTACACCGCCGCGAGCGGCGAGGTACCCTCCAGCAGCGAGGAGGTGCCGTGCAGGATAGTGTCGATCACCATACCGCTGGAGACAATGTGCTTGGTGCTGGCTGCCATCAGGATCAGCGGGATACCGGGTGCCAGCCCAAGCATGCCCTCCTTGAGTGCGCGTCCGATGAGACCACCGCTGGCACCGGAAACGAACCCACTGACCAGCCCGCCGATGAAGAACAGCAGACCTACGACCGGCAGGGTGTAATCAGCGAGGGCGGGAACGAAAGGTCCGGCAAGCAGCACCGCGATGATGAGCAGCATGAACAACCCGAACACCAGCGCGGCTCTGCCCGCCCTGGGGTTGCTGGCGGCAACGCTCAGATCAAGGTGCTTGTAATGGGCATGATCCGCCTGGTCTTCCTTGTAGACGAGCGAAGCGGTTGGGTCGCGGTCAATGCGGCGGGCGTAAGAAAGCAGGAACCAGGCCAGCGCGGCGTAGAACACGATGAAGACCGGGATACGCAGCAGCGCTCCGGAAAAGAGCGGTAAACCGGCCAGCTTCTGCGCCACTCCGATGGTGAAAGGATTGGTGACCGCGGCGGAAAAACCGATGTTGGTCGCCAGAATGCTCATACCCAACCCCACCAGCGCGTCCCAGCCCAATGAGTAGGAAAGGGCGATCATCAGCGGCACCAGCGGGATGATCTCTTCGAGGATGCCGAAGAAGCCCCCCAGGAGCATGAAGAACAGCGACACCACCAGCAGCAGGGTATAGCGCCGCGTACGGAAGCGGTTGACGATCTTCCCCAGCACGGATGTGAGGATGCCGCATTTCTCGAGCACGGCAAAGGCGCCGCTCACCAGCAGGATGAACACGATGATGGTGATGATAATAAGGCTGTCTTCCCCCCACAGCACCTCAACCGGGGCGGTGAACCAGCGCCAGGCAGGGTAATCGGGGCGCTCGATGATGCGGAAGGATGTCGGGTCAATGAGCGTGCGTCCCTCCGCTTCGTAGCGGTCGTAGGTGCCGGCTGGCAGCACGCGGGTGAGAATACCCGCGGCAATCATCAACACCAGCAGGATGAGGGCGGATTGGATAAAGGCTCTCTTGCCTATCTGTGCTCCGGCTTTTTGTTCCATGGGTGTGCCGTCCTTTTGTTGATTAGGATGTGGTATTAGTTTAGATGCACCGGAAATCCGTGTCAAATCTTCCTTTGCGTGAAAATGGGTTTGCCACCTGTAAAAGCGCTGGTATGATTATGTCAATTACATGACACGAATCCATTGAAGCATTCACCACCATTGCCGGGCGCCGCATCGCGTACCTGATCGTGCACTCAAAACGCGCGAAAAGACTGCGTGTTACCGTGAAGGACGCCAGAATAACCGTCACCCTGCCCGCCGGAGTGAGAGCGAACGAGGCAGAGAAAATGTTGCAGCAGCATTCTGCCTGGCTGCTCAAGCACCTCGACGCAGTACCGCGAAGCAGAGTGCCGGCTAAAACATTACCCATGAACGTGATCCTGCTTCATGGCGAGGCGACGCGCATCGAGGTTATACAAGAGCCAGAGCGCCAGTCGCGCGTGCGTGTGGAGGAGAAAACCGGTCGGCTGGTAGTTCGTGTACCCGCCGGTACCCGCGAGCCGCCGCGGCGGCTGGTGATTCCGTGGCTCAAGCAGCGGGCGCGGGATGAAATTGAAGTGGTTGTCAGGCGGCAGGCGGCACGCATGGGTGTCACGTATAAAACGATCTCCATTCGCGACCAGCGCACGCGCTGGGGCAGCTGCTCCAACATGGGGTCGCTCTCGTTCAACTGGCGGCTGGTCATGGCACCGCCAGCGGTGCTGGAGTACGTGGTGATCCACGAGCTGGCCCACCGTAAACAGCAGAACCACTCAAAAGCTTTCTGGCAGGTTGTGGCACAGTACTACCCTGACTACAAAGCGGTGCGCGCCTGGCTGCGCGGCAACGCCTCGCTGTTACGTCCGGAAGACACGCTTTAACTTGTGAAAAAGGTATAATTGGTTCAATGGAATTTACACTGCATTCACATTTCCCCTACGAAATAACAGCCGAATGGAACGGGTTGCTGGCGCAAAGCAGCACGCATGTGCCATTCCTGCGCTGTGAGTACATCGCTGACTGGTGGGCGACGCGCGGCGGAGGCGAGTGGCCGGATGATTCCCGGCTGGCGCTCATCACCGCGCGTGAGGAAGGGCATCTCATTGGAATCGCGCCGTTCTTCATCACAGACCATGATGAAAAGCCGCAGCTCCTGCTGCTTGGCAGCATCGAGATAAGTGATTACCTGGATGTTATCTGCCGCGTTGAGGATACTGACAGATTCATTTACGACCTGCTGCGATTCGTCCAGGAAAACCTGTTAGATACCGGCCAGGTAGCGGGCATGGACCTTTACAATATCGTTGATGATTCCCCCACGCTGGAAGCGCTCGAGAAGGCGACTGAAAAGCTTGGACTCGAGATTCACATCCGTAAACTGCAGCATTCGCCCTACATTCCGCTGCCGGGTAATTGGGAAACCTACCTTGAGAGGCTGGATAAGAAACAGCGTCACGAAATCCGCCGTAAAATGCGCCGCGCCTGCGAGGGTGAAACCCAGGCCTGCCTTTACTTCACTGAAGAAGCCGGCAAACTCGAGGACGACATGGACGACTTCCTGGAGTTGATGGCGCAGGACGAAGCGAAGGCGGTTTTCCTTTCGCCGATGATGCGCGAACAGATGAAAACCGTCATGCGCTGCGCTTTCAAGGAAAACTGCCTGCAGCTGGCTTTCCTCGAGATCGGCGGGCAGAAAACAGCGGCTTATATGAGCTTTGACTTCCTCAACCGCATTTGGGTGTATAACTCGGGGCTTGACAGGCGCTACATGGAGTACTCACCCGGCTGGGTGCTGCTCGGTCACCTACTTCAGTGGGCTAATGAGCACGGACGCGAGGAATTCGATTTCATGCGCGGCGACGAGGAATACAAGTACAAGTTCGGCGCGATTGACCGTTTTGTCATGCGCGCTACCATCGAGTTCTGAACCAGGTTGATCAAACATAAACGGGTGCTTGAAGCACCCGTTTTTTTGGTCGACATTATTGGTTGTTACATCGTGCCCGATGACCAGCGCTGGATAAGCCGGTAGAAGAAATCCACCATTTTGTTCATTCCCTCAACGGTTATTCGTTCATTGATGCCATGCACACGGTCCAGGTCGGGCTTTTGCACCAGCACGGGGGTAAAGCGGTACACCCGATCGGATACGGCGTAATAATTACGCGCGTCGGTCGCGCCCAGGATCGTGCTGGGTGCGCAGGCGGTGTGCGGGAATAATTCATTGACCACGGTGGTGATGTGATGATATGCCGGGCAGTCTGATGGAGATTCGGGAGAGGGTTCCGATGGGCTGCTGGGCAGCGGTTCAAAATTGACACGTTCATCATTGATCACAGATTTCACCCGCTCACATACATCGGCGATGGTTTCGCCGGGGAGGATCCTGAAGTTGACCACCGCTTCCGCCAGGCCGGGCAGTATGTTGTCTTTGACCCCGCTATGGAAAATGGTAGGCGCGGTTGTGGTGTGAATGGAGGCAGCGGTTTCTGTTTCAGCAACAAGCTTGCGCCGCACCAGTCCGCTGAAAAGCCACAGGTTGGCAAATGCCACCTGCAGCAGCGGCGCCGCCGCTGGGCTGAGCCCCTTGAACATGGGCAGCGCGGCACTCACCCGGTAAGGGAAGGGATGGGTCTGCAGTCGGTCGATAGCGCGCGCCAGGATGCCAATGGCGGTTTCGGGCGCGGGGGTGGAGGAATGCCCTCCCGCGGATTCAACGGTGAATTTCAACGAGAGGTAGCCTTTTTCAGCCACGGCAATCGGCGCGGTAAGCCCCTTGAAGCCGGGGCAGGATGCCATCCAGCACCGAGGTGCCTTCATCGAGCACGGCGTGCACACGCACGCCCTTTTCTTTCAGGTGTTTGACAATCGCCAGTGCGCCGTGCCCCAGCACCTCTTCATCGTGCGAGAACGAGAGCAAGACCGTTCTTTCGGGTTGGAAATTCTGTTCAAGCAGGTGCTCCACTGCTTCCATCACCGCGATCAACTGGCACTTGATGTCGAGGGTACCCCTGCCCCAAACGAAACCGTCAGCGATGCGCCCGGAGAATGGCGGGTGCGTCCATTTATCCAGCGTGTGCTCATCCGCCGGCACCACGTCCTGGTGCGCCATGAATACCACCGGATCAAGAGACGCGTCTTTACCCTGCCAGGTATAAAGCAGGCTGAACCCCTCCAGTACCTCGCGGATGAGGGTGGCGTGCAGGCGCGGGTAGGTTTTCGCCAGCAACTCGTGCAGGGCGGTGAAGTTGGCGGTCACATTCTGCGCCGGGTCTTCGTGAGAAATCGTTTCAATCTTGATGGCAGCGGACAGGTGTTCCGCGGGAGTTGAAGGATCAAGCTTTATGGCCGGCAGATCGGTTTGAAAAGGCTGGTTCTGACCACCACCTGCTCGTACAAACAATACAGTGCGAAAAAAAACAACCGCAATCAGGATGAGGATAACAGCGAGAATAATGTACAGGATTTCCATGGATTCCTCTTGTTTTATTCATGTAATGTACCGGTTGTGCTGAAAATGGTGCAAACAATTTTCGCCGGCCGTTTGATAATTATATAGTATGAACGGGGAGTGTTATAAAAGAAGAACCCGGATGGTTGCCATCCGGGTTAAATGAATCAGTATATGGAGGATACTAGAGTTTGATCTCGCCACCGAGGATGAAGTTTTCCAATCCTATGATCAGCGACTCCTTGTCCTGAAGCAGGGAGGTGACGACGTCGCCAATGGAGATGACACCCACCAGTTTGTCGTTTTCTATCACTGGCAGGTGGCGGATATGTTTGTCAGACATCTGCGCCATGCAGGTCTCCACCGATTGCTCAGGGCTAACGTAATAGACCTTCTCGGTCATCACCTTCTTCACGGGAGTGTGCTCGTCGTTGCCCTTGAGGATGCCGCGCCAGGCGTAATCGCGCTCGGAGAAGATACCTATAACTTTTCCGTTCTGCAGTACCAGCACGGAACCTATTTTTTTCTTACTCATTAATTTCAGACAATCTTCAATGGACGCGTCTGGGGATACGGAGAAAACCTTGTTGCCTTTATTCTTACATCGTTGCCACAGTTGCCATAAATACCTCCGGAGGTTAAGCAGACTGGATGAACTATGACTTAATAATAGCGCATTCCTAATTTCTTTGTCAACAAGACACGGGCAACAAACCGGTATTACCGGATCAAAAAATCAGGATGGCGAAAATGGTCATGATGTCTGTATAATGAATGCGTGAACGGTGCTTAAGATCGGAGGTTGCCATGACAAACCGGATGCTGAAATTTGCTTTTTTGGGCTTGTTCATATTGATGCTGGTTTCATGCGGAGATACACCCGCCGTAAGTTCAGAGGACAGGATCAACACTTCAGTGGCGCAAACAGTTGCCGCCGCCCAACCCCCTGACGTTCAGCTGCCTACCCAGGGGGTGGTGACCGCACCGACCGATTCCCTGCCCGCCGTGGTGGAACAGCCCACCCTGACACCGATCCCCCTTTCTACGCTCGCACCCCCAACGGCCACTTTTACCGCCAGCCCTACACCCGACACCTGTTACCAGGCCAGGTTTATCGATGACGTGACCATCCCGGACGGAACCAAGATCTCTCCCAACGCCAGCTTCACCAAGACCTGGCGCATTCAGAACACAGGCACCTGTACTTGGAACACCAGCTACGCGGTGGTGTTCGATGGCGGGCATACCACTGGTGCGCCAGCATCCACGCCGCTGTCTTCAAGCGTGCCACCAGGGGGCACCACCGATGTTTCCGTCGTGATTACTGCCCCCGCGACGAATGGCAACTTTACCTGGAAATTCAAGCTGCGCAGCGACACCGGACGCGTCTTCGGCTTTGGTACGGGGTTTGCTTACCCGATGACAGCGGAGATCAAGGTTGAACCTGTCATCCTATTGCCGCCAGGGGGGTTGGAGATCATACCGTTTGAGTCGATGAAATATGATTTTGCCGCGAATTACTGCAGCGCAACCTGGGAGAACTGGTTGACGGCACTTCCCTGCCCTGGCACCAACACTGACCCTGATGGGTTTGTTGTGCGCCATGACAATCCAAAATTACAGAACGGGGTTACTTATGATGGACACGCATTGCTTACACATCCTGAATGGGTGGATGGTGGTTTGATCATCGGATATTATCCAGCCGTAGCCATCGAGAACGGGTATCGTTTCAGAACCACGCTTGGTTGCGGTCACGGGGGGTCAAACTGCGATGTTCTCTTCAGGGTAAATTACATAAGGGGCTCTGATCCAGTGGTGGAATTAGGAACCTGGAGCGTGAAATACGCGAATACACCATTAGAAATAGATATTGACCTTTCTTCTCTGGCTGGAAGTAATGTGAAATTCGAGTTAATAGTTGAAGCGCATGGTTCCTCATCACAGGATTGGGCGCACTGGGTCAAGCCACGGATCGCTCTCGTGACGATAACATGATCTGAATCTACGGTAAACTATATCTATCTAGCTAGGTCACGCCTGATTATCTGTTAGAATTCTGAGCAATGAAAAGAACCTATAAACTGATCCTGATGATCGGTCTACCCGTCATTGGACTCATCGCGGGCTATCTGCTGATGGCGCGTACCGTTCAAGCGACTGTTGATGGCGAACCGGTTTCCATCCGTACGCGCGCGCTTACTGTTGGCGGCGCGCTACGCTCCGCGGGCTACCCGATCGCGGAGGGAGACGCGGTTGCACCGGCCGCCGGCAGCTGGCTTTCAAAAGCCATATCCATCGAACTGATCCGCACCAGGCTGGTGCGCATATTGGTAGAACCGCGCGGGGAATTAATCGAGGTAAAAACAGCTTCACAAAACGCAACCGGGATCCTGGAGGGGGCCGGTATCAACCCCAGTGCAAAAGACACTGTGCGAGTGAATGGCCTGCGGGTTGACGTCGATGATCCATTGCCACAGGGTGGCGGGTATCATCGAGTACCGACCGGCCTTGACCTTGCTATTATCAATTGATGGTGAAGAGAGCACGATCATTTCCAGCGCGGACAATGTCGCTGCCGCGTTGTGGCAGGAAGGGATCCATTTACGCGGGGGAGACAAACTTTCCACTTCTCCGGATGCTCCGCTGACAAAGAATATGAAAGTTGAAATTAAAACAGGTCGATCATTCGCCATCTCGGTGGATGGCACGACCGTTGACGGTTACAGCGCCGCGGAAACGGTTGGCGAAGCGCTGGCGGACTCTGGAATTACCCTGCAGGATTTGGATTACAGCCAGCCAGACGCCGGTGATGCTTTACCCGAAAACGGCCTCATCCGGGTGGTCAGGGTATCCGAGGCGCTTCTCAGTGAACAGAAATTGGTCGCTTTCGAGACCGAGTCGTTGGCGGATGATACGATGGAGATGAACCAGCGCGAAATCATCCAGGAGGGCGCCGATGGTTTGGTAGCTACCCGGGTGATGGTACGCTATGAGGATGGCGAGGAGGTCGCGCGGGAAACCCAAAGCGATATCATTCTCTCTGAACCAGTGACGCAGATCGTGCATTACGGCACCAAGATCGTGGACATGTATCTTGATACGCCGGATGGGCCGATCAGTTACTACATGGCGGTCAACGTTGTGGCAACCGCTTATTCACCCTGCCGCTCAGGTGTACCTGGAAAATGTTACCCACTGACAAAACTGGGAATCCCGGTGCAAAAAGGAGTCATCGCGGTTCACCTCGACTGGTACAACGTCTTTGCCGGAACGCAGGCCTATGTGCCCGGGTATGGGGTCGGGACTATCGCAGATACCGGCTATTACCCCTACAACGACAACTGGATCGACCTGGGTTACAGTGATGCTGACTTTGTCTCGTGGGGGACCACCAATACGACCATATATTTTCTTTCCCCGGCTCCGCCAGGCTTCACAGGGGTGCTGCCATAAATATACCGCCACTGGACGTCCGTTCACTGCTCAAGCGTTACCACCTCGATCCGCGCAAGGGGTTGGGACAAAACTTCCTGGTTGACCACAAAGTGCTGCGCAAGATCGTTGAAAGCGCGGGTGTAACACAAGCAGACAACGTTTTGGAAATCGGCGCGGGGCTTGGAAGCCTTACCCGGTTACTGGCGGCATCAGCCGGGTACGTAAAGGCTGTGGAGATCGATCACAGGTTGATCCCCGTGCTGCGGGAAGTCGTGGCCGGGTTAAAAAATGTCGAGGTGATCCAGGGAGATATCCTGGAATTGGATCCCGAGCAGCTCATGAGCGGACCGGGTTATATCGTGGTGGCAAACATCCCTTATTTCATCACTTCTGCCATCGTGCGCCACCTGTTGGAAAGCCGGGCGCGCCCCGGGCGCCTGGTACTCACCATGCAGCAGGAGGTCGCCGAGCGAATATGCTCTCAGCCGGGCGACCTTTCACTATTAGCACTGAGCGTGCAGGTATATGGGCAGCCAATGATCACGGCGAACATACCGGCCGCGTCTTTTTACCCTTCTCCAAGCGTAGACTCAGCCACCCTGCGCGTCGATCTTTACCGGGAGCCGTTTTTCAATGATCGACAGAGGGGAAAGTTTTTCACTTTGATCCGCATGGGATTTTCGCAGAAACGCAAGATGCTGCGTAACACACTGGCTGCCGGGCTGCACATCAGCGGCGACGAGGCAGCGCGCCATCTATCTGCAGCAGGGATCGATCCCCAGAGGCGGGCACAGACGCTCAGCCTGGTGGAATGGAAAACGCTGGTGAATGAATTATCGGAATTACTTCCCGGAAAGACTGACGGGGATTAATCGACCGCGTTTCCCACTGCGAGTGGTTCAATATCACTGTAGCGGGGGATCAGACTCCAAACCCGAATAGCGGCTTCCACCTGGATCGACAGGTCCATCTTGGATTTCCCGAGTGTTCGTTCAGCGAAGTAGATCGGTACTTCCTTGATCCTGAATCCCAGTTTATGTGCCAGGTAGGCGGTTTCGACCATGAACACATAACCGTTCGAGCGCACTTTGTCCCAGGGCATGGCTGCGATGGTCTCGCGGCGCCACAGCCGGAAACCACCGGTCAGATCCTTGATGGGCATACGCAGGATGGTGCGGGCGTACGTATTGGCGAAGGTGGAAAGCCCTTTGCGCCAAACCGGCCAATCGCGGTCAAGGCTCCCTCCTGGAACGTACCGGGACCCGAAAACCACATCACTTCCCTCGAGGGCGTTAACGAACGCCACCAGTTTTTCTGGTTCATGGGAGAAATCAGCGTCCATGTGAGCAATGAGGTCTACATCTTTTTCAATCAGATGTTTGAAGCCGGAGATGTAGGCAGTACCCAGGCCAAGTTTTCCACTGCGGTGCATCACCGAGACCTGACCCTTGTGTTTCACGGCTAGTTCATCTGCCAGCGCACCGGTTCCATCCGGGCTGTTGTCATCGATCACCAGGATGGACAGGTCCTCCAACGGCAAAGCGCGCAGACGCTCAACCAGCAGCGGCAGGTTTTCGGCTTCATTGTAGGTTGGGATGATGACACAAATACTCAATCGAACTCCAGCACTGTAATTTTTTTTGATGCTGCTATTCTACCAGTTGACTTACCAAAATGTAAAACATCTTCCATGGATTGAATCAAAAAACCGCTCACGCAAACCGGAACGAACAGGCATACCGGTAATCAGAAGGACTGTGTTATGTAAATTCTTACTGGTTGCCGTCGAGCAGGCGGGCGAGATCCTCTGCGGTCTTACGCAGCTCCAGAAAAAGCACTCCAAGCTTGGCCTCTGGTTGTACCAGTGTGGTGAGAACCGCACTCTTGCCGATCGCGAGAAGTACCACGTAACCGTTGCTGCCCCTGGTGTAAAGCTGATCCAGTGTACCCAGACCCATTTCCTTGTTGATCTGCTCACCAAGCGAAAGCATGGCAGCTGACATTGCAGAGATACGGTCCTCGCTCATGCCATCCGGCAGCGCGGAGGCCATTAACAGGCCGTCCAGGCTGATGACGGCGGCAGCCTCCACTTCCGGTACACCATGCTGAAGGATGCGCATGCGATCTATCAGAGCTTGCTGGTCTAGCTTAACCAAAGGTTCACCTCGTTGCTGATTTGAAATTTCCCGCCCCATCTAATTTAACACAGGCGATTATAGGTGTCAAGAAAAATTCTTTTCTGGTTCAGGTGCCATTCCGGTTATTCTTGAGAACAAAAAGCTGTGCGAAAAGGATCGCCGCCAGGATGATGACGCAGCCGATGACCTGCACCGGGTTAAGACTTTCATCCAGTAATACCACACCAGCGATGGCGGCGAAGACCGCTTCAAGACTGAGTAAAAGAGCGGCGTCAGCAGACGGGGCTTTTTTCTGGCCGACAGCCTGGAACGTGAATCCCAGCGCGACAGAGAGAAGCCCGGCGTAGAGAAGCGGCATCCAGCTGTCGCGCAACGCCGGCAGTGTGACCGGTTCAATGAACATGCTCATCACGAGATGGATAAGACCGCACACGAGAAACTGTCCGGCTGAAAAGACGAACACATCCATTTTTTGTACGGCCATCCCCACCACGATCACATGCAGCGCCCACATGACTGATCCGGCCAGCAGGAACAGGCTCCCTGTAGAAGGACTTAGACCCAGCCCGCCGCTGCTGAGCAGGTAGGTGCCCGCCAGCGCCACGATCACAGCGATCCAGGTTACGGCTGAGGTGCGCTGACGCCAGAAGATTGCCAGGAGAATGGGCACAAGCACGACGTAGGTACCGGTGATAAATCCGGCAGTGCTGGCGGAGGTGGTACCGATGCCGATCTGTTGCAGGGAACTGGCACCGAAGAGGACAGAACCCGCGAGCAGCACCCAGCCGAATCCTACCTTGCTGCTGCGCGTACACCGGATGATGAATGGCAGCAGTACAAGACCGCCGAGAACAAAGCGGATACCGTTGAATGCGTTGAAACCCAGGTGGAATGATGCCATGCGCTGCGCGACAAAACCACCGCCCCAAATGATGGCGGCCAGGAAAAGGAAACTATCGGAGACCAATCTTTCTCGCAGGCTGGTCCTTGGCATTTCATTGCTCATAAGTGACTTGATTTTACAGGAGAAAATAAAAAACCACCCGGTGAAATCACGGGTGGCGGATTGTTGGCGTTTTCAGTGGCCGTGTTTGAATTGCCGGCTGGCGTTGCTCATACGCCACTGGCGGGCGAACCGCGCCAGATCGGTGGTGAACTTTGCCCGCATCCAGTCACTGGTAAACTTTTCAAGCGGGATGGTCAGTAGTTTTTCGTGCATCTCATCCAGCAATTCTTCTGTAATCCCGTTCGCCTCCAGGTTATCGATCCATAGGGTTTTTTCTTCATCTGTGAAGGGTACCTGTTGGATGATATGGATCACCTTTTGTTTTTCCAAATTAGATCTTTCGGCCATTTTTCCTCCTTTACCCAGTAGATTCCTCCGGGTATTTTTATTGTACCCGATTCAAGGGGTAAAATAATAGGAGGTGCAACTTTATTGTGGCGTTTGCGTAATATAGATAAATAGAAAATCAGGAGAAAATGATGAACGACAACCCCAAGAAACTTTATCGTTCCAGGATCGACAGGAAAATTGGCGGTGTTTGCGGCGGTTTGGCGCAATACTTCGCAATTGACCCAACGCTTGTCAGGCTGCTTTTTGTGCTTGGCATGATATTTGTGGGCGGCACATTGCTCGCGTATCTTATTTTATTGATCGTAATCCCGGAAGAACCGCTTTAAAAACCCGAGGCCAGCCGTGGTGAAAACCCTGGGCTGGCAGCCAATCAGACTGCTGTCGCGAGTGGAGAGAAATGGCGGCAGCAGTCTGTTTTAAATTTTGTTATTCGTGTCTCAGGGCTTCCACGGGTTCGAGGTTGGCGGCCCGGTTGGCCGGGTACAACCCGAAGAACAACCCCACCGCTGTGGAGAAAATGGTCGCCAGCAGGATGGCGTTGAGGCTGATCGCGGGGTAGAAGGGGGTGTCGTTCGCAACCGCGATCCTTCCTACCACGAACGAGATCAACCACCCCAACCCGATACCGATAATACCGCCAAACAGGCTGAGCAGTGATGACTCGGTAAGGAATTGGATCAGGATATCTTTCTTGCGCGCGCCAAGCGCTTTGCGCAGGCCGATCTCGCGTGTGCGCTCAGTGACTGAAACCAACATGATGTTCATGATACCAATACCGCCCACCAGCAGCGAGATGCCGGCGATACCACCAAGGAAGATGGTGAGCACGCCGGTGATGGTCTTGGCGATGTCAACGAAATCCTCCTGCGAGAAAATGGTGAAATCATCTTCGCCAACGCGGGTGCGGTGGCGGCTGCGCAGAATCTGGGAAACTTCTTCGCTGGCCATGGAGGTCATTTCAGGGGAGATGGCTTGTACAAGGATCATATCCAGGCGGTCATCTCCATGTCGGATTAGGCGCGCTTGGGCGGTGTTGAGAGGAATGATGATAAGATCATCTTGTGAACCGAACGAAGAACCGCCTTTCGACTCCAGTACACCTGTGATGCGGAAGGGTTGACCTTCGATGCGGATGGTTTCTCCGACCAGGCCTTCGCGCCGTCCGAAGAGCTTTTCCGCGGTGTCCGGACCGATTAACGCCACCGAAGATCTTCCTAGTTGCTGTTCCTCGGTGATGAACGAACCTTCTGTTACTGTATAGTTGCGCACCTGCTCGTAGGCCGGGGTGACGCCGTAAACTGTGGTGCGCGTGGATTCTCCAGAACCGGTAACGGTGAGGGAGTCATTGACCACCGGGGCCACTCCCGCGATCGATGGTGCCTGGAACTGGTCGAGTAGGGCTTGAGCATCTTCACTGGTTAAAGGTTCGATACGGGTCAGTTCCTCAGTAGGATTGCCGCGGGTCACAAAGAGAAGGTTGCTGCCAATGCCGCTGATCGAACCGGTTATCGTTTCCTGTGCGCCCGCGCCGACCGCCATCATGGCGATTACGGCACCCACACCGATAACGATTCCAAGGATTGTCAGAATTGAGCGTAATTTGTTGGAGTATAAACTTTCCAACGCTTCGACGATGGCCTGCCAGAGGTTCATTTGTTGTCCTCCTCGATCAGGCCGTCTTTCAAGCGGATGATACGCCCGGTATGAGAGGCAACACCAGTGTCGTGAGTAACAATGATAACCGTGGTACCGAAATCGCGGTTAAGGTTGAGCAGAAGATCCATGATCTCCTCCCCGGAGCGCGAATCGAGGTTCCCCGTAGGTTCATCGGCCATAAGGATCGCCGGGTTGTTCACCAGCGCCCTGGCAATCGCCACGCGTTGCTGCTGCCCACCTGAAAGTTCAGGCGGGCGGTGGTGCATACGGTCGGCGAGACCAACCGATTCCAATGCGGCTTTCGCCCTGTCCTGTCTTTCTTTGGTCACCCCGGCGTAACGCATGGGTAGTTCCACGTTGGCGATCGCGCTTTGGCGCGGCAGCAGGTTAAAGCTTTGAAAAACAAAACCCACTTTGCGGTTACGGATGTTGGCAAGCTGGTCGTCATCCAGCTGGGCGACCTCTTCGCCGTCAAGGGTGTATTTTCCACTTGTCGGGCGGTCGAGACAGCCGAGTAGATTCATCAGGGTGGATTTCCCTGAGCCAGATGGACCCATGATGGCGACGACCTCACCGCGGTCAATGGTAAAGCTGACCCCGTCGAGGGCGCGTACCTCCACCTCGCCAAGTTGATAGATCTTGGTCAGATCAAGTGTTTGAATGACTGGTTCCATGTGAGTGCCTTAGAACGGCGGTCCTCCGCCGAAATCCATATCCAGGAAGGAGGAGGGCGGGTTGAGTATGACCTTGTCGCCTTCTTTGAGATCCCCTGAAATGATCTCGCTCGTCGTGTCAGACGAAGAACCGATCTCGATATTGACCGGGGTGGGGACACTGTTCTTGAGTATGTACACCACGGACTGATTATCGACCAGGCGAACCGCGCGATTGGGGACGGTCAATACATCGTCGAGCTGGCTGACGATGATGTTCACCGCGGCTGTCATACCCGGCAGCACCTGTTCGTCAGGGTTGAGGATTTCAATGGTGATCTTGAAGTTGACCAAACCATTTTGGATCGTACCCACCTGCGCCACACTGTGGACCCTACCCTGGTAAGCTTTATTGCTGATGGCATCGAAAGTGAGATCCACGTTTTGGCCGATCAGGATGCGGTTGATATCGACTTCCGGTACCAGCACGTCCACCAGCAGGTGAGAAAGGTCATCCAGGCGAAAAGCGTTGGTGCCGGTTGTCACCTGGTCACCGACCATGGCGGTTACCTCGGTGACGGTGCCACCGAAGGGAGCCGAGATTTGTGAAAGCGCGATGGTGGCTTTTATTGAGGAGATGCGGGCTTCAGCTGCGGCGATGTCATCAGGGTCCGCGCCTTCTTTGCGGCGTTCCCATTCCCGTTGGGCGTCCTCATATTGGGCCAGGGCCAGCGCTACTTTGCCATCAGATATGGCAAGCTCCTTTTCGTCAGGGTCCTGGATCAGGTAGTTCAGGTCCTTTATGGCTTTCTCCAGGTTCTCGCGGGCATTTGCCAGGGTGCTGAGTGCACCAGCTTTTATGGGGTCATCATCATCACGGGAATCAACTTTGCTGAAATTCTCTTCAGCGTCATCGACTTTGTCCCGGGCCAATGTTACGGCTGCGGTTGCGGCATCGATCTTGTTCTGATTGGAGGTGCGAGCAGTGTCACCCTGGAAACTTGACCATACCGCGCGTTCGTATGCATCCTTTGCATTCGCCAGGTTCAGCTGCGCCTGGGCTTTGTCCAGGTTCGAGTTGAGCAGGTTATCAAGATTTCGTTGTGCTTCAACAAGGTCAGCCTGTGCCAGGATAATGGACTGAGAAAGGGAGGTTTCGAGTAACTCGGCCAATACGGTTTCACTGGCGACTTTATCACCGACCTCAACGTTAATCGATTCAATGCGTCCACTGGTTTGCCAGGAGAGCACCGCGGTCTGGTTGGCGCGCACGGTACCGGTTGCCCCGACAATTGCCACCAGTTCACCCCTGGTCACCTCCACGGTTTGCAGATCCGCCACCGAGGCTTTCCTGGCGTTGATGTTGTTGATGACCAGGTATGCAACCAGGGCAACGACAGCCAATCCCAGGATAATAAAGAAGTACGTTTTACCAGTTATTCGTTTTTTCATAGGTTGTTGCCACTTTCTTTTTGGTTAAATTCCCACTTTTCGGTAGGGTATAATTTCAGCATGAATTGGCGACTGGTTACACATCAAATCATCCCGCTGCTAATCGCAGTGGTGGTGCTGACCACCTCTGTTGTCTCAATGGCGGATCCGGTGGATCAGGCGCACCTATTCACAGCCAAAGTCGAATATGATTATATCGCCTGGCTGGCAAATGCGGCAGGGGAAAAGGCAGCCCAGGCGCAGTTAAACCCTGTACAAAGGTTGTCTCCTGACCAGCAATCACAGCTGGTGAGGCGATATTTTGACCTGGTTCGCGAACTGGAGACCATCCAGGTGCGGGTGGAACTGATCTACATCGACCCGCGGATAAAGGATCCCGCTGCTGAGGCCGCAGCGTTGTTGTCGCAGCAGCACGCGCTGGAGGCTTCCCTTGATGACCTCTCCGCGTTGGTGGAATCCATCCTGCAATCACAGGTGGCGCAGGTGATGGCGGAGCAAGGTATCGGCTTCCTGGCGCAACCGCAACCACCAGTACTTTTTCATTCCTCACCGCTTCCCAAGGCTTTGATCGTGTCGCCGCGGGATTCCATCGAGCAGAAAGTGAACATTTCCCTGCTATCTGACCTGGGTATGGAGGAGATCACCAGTCTGGAGAATGAGGTGGCGCAATACATGGATGCATCAGCCCTGGTGGTGGACGTTGGCGGGATCGGGGTTTATCCGACGATGGTGCAGCGTTCCTCGAGCATCGAATGGACGCTCGACACCATTGCACACGAGTGGACCCACAACTACCTGACCTTGCATCCATTGGGGTTGAATTACGACACGACACCCGAACTGCGCACGATGAACGAGACGACCGCTTCCATTGTTGGCGCGGAAATCAGCGCGGAAGTGATGGAGCGCTTTTATGCCGATTATTATGCCAACGAAGGCAAAGTTGGCAAGGCGGCATTCAAAGCCGCTGGAGCGTCGGATTTTGACTTCCGAAACGAGATGCACATCACGCGCGTGAGCGTGGATGAACTTCTGGCGCAGGGCAAGATCGATGAAGCCGAGACTTATATGGAACAACGCCGCGTTGTGTTCGTTGAACACGGTTATATGATCCGCAGGCTCAACCAGGCTTACTTTGCCTTCCACGGCGCTTACGCCAATGTACCCGGAGGGGCTGCCGGAGAGGACCCGGTTGGCCCGGCGGTGCGGTTAATGAGAGACGAAGCCGGTTCGCTGGCGGTTTTCCTGAGAAGGATCGCCTGGATGAATTCGTTCGCTGACCTGCAAAAGGTTGTCAATTCATGATGATCGCCACCCGCGGGTGGCGTTATTAAAGAACAGTACTATTCTTCTCCCAGGTCGGGCATCGCGCGCTCGATCTCTTCAGGAGTTTGACCCTTTTCAAGGCGGCTGACCACCTCGTCAAATTCGCCTGGCAGGTCATCCGCGCCAACCTCGTTCTTCATTTCGCGCATCATACGTCCCAGTGCTTTTGGGTCGCGGTCGATCATATCCAGGTTGCTGTCATCCGCCATTGAGGCGAGCCGTCCGTCGTCACCGCGGGAGACGCGCACTTTACGAATGACCCGCTCCAACCGGTTCGAACCACACGCGGGACACGTTGACTTGTGGTCATCGTATTGAGCGAAAGTCAGAAATACCTCGAAACGGTGTTTGCAATTGGTACAGCGAAAATCGTAGACCGGCATGAGATCCTCGGTTTGTTAAGTTACGTTATCCATTATAATCGTCTGATATAAGAAGTGTATTAATTATCCCTCGCGAGGTTGGCAATGTCTCCTGAACAACTGTCTTTTGATCTGCTCCACCCACATCCACTATTGATCGTTATCTCCGGCACTTCGGGTGTTGGCAAGGACAGTGTGATCAAGGGGTTGAAGCGGCGGAACCTGCCGCTGCATATTGTGGTTACCGCCACCACACGCGCTCCGCGCGAGGAAGAGGTTCATGGCAGGGATTATTTCTTTTATTCGCGCGAAGAATTCGAAGAGCGTATTGCCAAAGGCGAATTCATCGAGCACGCCGTGGTCTACACAGACCTCAAGGGAATACCGCGCTGCCAGATCGAAGACGCGCTCGCGAGCGGTATGGACGTGGTCGCCAAGGTGGACGTGCAGGGAGCCGCGACTTTACGTGAATTATATCCGCAGGCGGTGTTGATATTTATTGTTCCACGGTCATTTGAGGAATGGTACGAGCGCCTGATGCGCCGCAAAACTGAAAGCTGACGTGGACCTGAAAGTAAGGGTCGAAACTGCCCGTTTGGAAGTAGCGCAGATCGACCTGTTTGATTACATTGTGGTTAACGCCGAGAACCTGCTTGAAAATGCCGTGGATGATATCGCCGCTATTATTGCGGCTGAGCACATGGCGGTGAAACACCGGAGGATTTTGTAATGAACAATCCTCCGCAATATAACTCCGAAGGCGTGCAACAGTCCCCACCCCCCGGCGCTCCGGTAGCCGTGAAATTACCGGCAAAAAAGCCGATGGTCACTTATGTGCTCATCGGGGTGACCGTGCTGGTTTACCTGCTGCAGAATCTTTCGACCTCGTTATCACAAAATGGATATGATTGGCCGTTCATGCTTGGCGGCAAGATCAATGAACTCATCCTGCAGGGGCAGGTCTGGCGGCTGGTGACCCCGGCGTTGCTGCACGGCAGCCTGCTGCACATCGCTTTCAATATGTACGCGCTCTTCTCACTGGGAAGTTCGCTGGAGCGCTATTATGGTCACGGTAGATTCCTGCTGCTGTACGTTATCGGTGCCTTCTGTGGGAACTCGCTTTCCTTCTTCCTCTCTCCCAATCCATCGCTTGGTGCTTCCACGGCGGTATTCGGGCTGGTGGCAGCCGAGGGCGTGTTCATCTACAGGAACCGGAAACTGTTCGGGGCAAGGGCGCGCACGATGCTGACAAACCTGGTGCTCATCGTCATTGTGAACCTGATGATCGGGCTTCAGCCCGGGATCGACAACTGGGGGCATCTTGGCGGGCTGATTGGCGGCGCGGCTTTTGCCTGGATGGCAGGCCCGCTGCTGCAGGTGCAGCAAACATTCACGGGTTATGAATTGACGGATTCGCGCACGAACAACAACCTGCTATGGGGGATCCTGCTCTCAGCAGGATTGTTCACCGCCATCGTGATTGGCAGATTCATTACAGGTTAAATGGACGAATGGTAATAAGAAAGGGCGGGAAATTATTTCCCGCCCTCATGTATTAAGTTAAGATTTCAGGGTTCGCTGATCTCGAACCAGGGTACTTTCATCAAGGTGTAAGTTCTGGGTGATTGAATCGAAAAACCGACCTTACCGCTCTTGAGGTTCTTGTTCTCAACGGTTTGAGACAGCACGTCGTTGACATAGAAGGAAATTTCCTTGCCCTGGCATACCAGGGTGTATAAGTTCGTATCCTTACCGTAATTAAAGTCAGCGGCGCCGCCATTGGTTAGACGGTTCCATTTATTGATGAGCTTATCAAAGTAGAACATGGCCCATTGACCCTGACTGTCTACCTTTAACCTCGTACCAACCCAGGTTTTCGTCATATCGGCATATCAACGCGGCCATGCTGGCTGAATATCCCAGGTTTTCCACCTCAACGGAAATTTTTACATCTTCGTAAACCTGAGGTTGATAAATAAAATAATAATAGAGGTAGTAATCCTGGATGTTGAATTTAATCGTCCCGTCACTGAGTTCAACACCGGCTTTCTTTTCCAGCGACTCATTGTTGCGGTAGATTTTATTGTCATCTTTTGAGATATGAAGCGGTCATATTGATCCAACCCGTTATCGAACTCATCTCTGAAGAATTGTTCGCCTCCCTCTGGCGCTTCAGTCTCAGCTGGTGGTTGAGTGGGTTCCACTGGCGGTTCAGTCGGCAACACCGGGGGCTCGGTCGGGAGAACCGGCGGTTCCGTTGGCAGCGCAGGAGGTTCGGTGGGGACAACCGCTGGCGGTTCGGTCACCACAGGCGCCTGGGCGTTGGGGGTGGCGGTAATGATGATTACCTGAGGGGCTTCGCTTGTTTCCTCTTCTCCGGTTGAAAATTCACAGGCAGAGAGGAAGAGCGTGCATAATAAGGCGATAACGACCATGAGTTTAAAATAATTTCTTTTCATCTTTAACCTCCGTTCAAGGATTATTCAGGGTCAACATTACATTAATCATATGTCTATTTTATAAAATTACAAGTTCATTTGGGGGTTTTGTTAACTGGGTTTCTTTTCTGAAAACCCAGTAAATTTGCATGTAGGTTTTCGAGCGGAGTAAAAATGAAAAAGGGCGGGAGTTAGTCTCCCGCCCAATAAGCACGCTCCGGTATTGCTTCAGGGTTGGCTGATCTCGAACCAGGGAACTTTCATGATCACCGGGTAGCCATCAAATGAGCTGATGCCAAGTCCCACCAATCCGCGGTCAAGGTCCTTGTGCTCAACGGTCTTCACCAGGGTTCCGTTGATGTAGAGGGTGAGATATTTATCCTGGCAAACAGCCGAGTAAACATTGGAGTCGCGGCCAGTGTTCACATTCAAGTGATGCGCCGTTGGCAATCAACTGGTAACCCTTGTAGACGATCTTGTCGTAGTACCAGATCTCCCAAAGTCCGCCGCTGGAAATATTGAATTCATACCAGCCAAGTTCATCATCATAGCGGCACACCAGCGAGACGCGGTTATTATCCAAGCCGATGTTTTCCACCTCGACATCCAGGCGTACGTCACCGTAGGTGAACGGATCGTATATAAGATAATAGTATATATCATACCCCGTAAGCTTAAAGTTCAATTCGCTGTCTTCGGCATACACGTCAGCTTTTTCCTCTTTTGCGGGGGTGCTCTTGTAAATGAAATAAGACCAGTTGTCCAATCCTTGGTCGAATTCTTCAACAAAGAAATCGAGCGGCTCATCACTCGCCGCCGGGGGTTCTGTGACCACGGTCAGCGGTGGCTCGGTGGGTAACACGGGGGGTTCGGTTGGGATCGGAGCTGGTGGTTCAGTCGGGATGGGCGCCGGCGGTTCGGTTATTACAGGTTCCTGAGCCTTAGGCGTGGCGGTGATGATGATGACGTTGGGTGCCTGGGCTGGTGCTTCGGTTTCGGCCTGTTTACCGATCGAAAACTCACAGGCGGAAAGGGTAAGCATCATAAATAACGCGATCAGGATCATGGGTATTGACAGACTTTTTTTCATTATTCCTCCTTGATGATTATTTGCGATATGCGAAACAAATCTGATAATATTTATATAATAAGTACTTTTTATAAATTTTACAAGTGGGAGTTCCAGCAATTTCGGTTTGAAAAAAGTAATAGCTCAAATACCGCTCCAGGTGGTTTAAAAAAAGGCGGGAGGTTTTTCCTCCCGCCTGTGATTCTGGTTTTTGGTCCGTCAGGGTTGACTGATGTCGAAATACTCGAGTTCCACCTCACCGGGAAATAATCCAAAGATGATACACCCATCCCCACCCGGCCTTCTCTCAAGGTCCTTGTGTTCAACGGTCTTTAGAAGAACATCGTTTACGTAGAGCGATAATTGTGTGCCGACGCACTCTGCCGCCACGGTGTTGATCTGCCTGCCCGTTTTAATGTCGGTTGATCCGCCATTCCACAGGCGCACGTGCCCCTTCACCAGCGTGTTGTCGTAGTAATTGATGCGGAACGTGCCGTTGCTGCTGATGTTGAACTCGTACCAGCCAAGTTCTTCATCATATCGGCAGACCAGGGTGATATGGTTGTCGTTGTAAGCGAAGTTCTCTGCCTCCACTTCGAGCCTGACGTCAGTGTAGGTGTGAGGTTCGTACGTCAGATAAGGCGCGAGATGGACAGCGTTCAGGTCGAATTTCAGGCTGTCCGTCCTCGAGTGAAGACATCGGCCTTGCCAAAACGACCTGTCCATAAGTTTTGCTCGTAGTTGTCCAGGTCTCCCTCGAATTCATCGCGGAAGAACTTTGGGCGCGTCATCGCCCTGGGCAACCTCAGCGGTGGGCGTGGCGGGTGGTTCGGTGGGCGCAGCGGTCTCAGCGGCTGGCTGAGGTGTGGGCGTGACGACGATCATGTATGGCGTTTGTGTGGCAGCCGGCGTGCTTGCAGGCGCGGCGCACGCGGTAAGCAGCGTGAACATGAGAAACGCTGATCACATGAGATGATTATCAAAGTTTGTGTTTTTCATAATGTCCTTTCTTTGGACTGAATCCTTGTACTTGCTGGTGTAATTCTAATGCATGATTGAGCGGTTTTTGATTTAAGAAAAACCGCCGCTATGTTAGGTGACTGGCACGGATTAAAACCCGCCAGCCCCGTAAAAAGAGGGGTCAGTCGGCGTCTCACCGGAAGGATCCCAGACGTAGACGTAATCTCCCTCATTTGCCCAGTTGTAGATCCAGTGCGCATCGGCGACCGACAGGTTGATGCAGCCGTGAGAACGCTGGTAGCCGAGGAGCGACTGCCAGTATGCCCCATGGATGGCGCGCGCCTTGTCGTAATACATAATGTACGGCACTTCTTCGAGATAATAATAGTCAGAGCGGTCAACCTCGAATGAACCGCTCATCGGGTCGAATTCGAGCTTCTTGTAGATCTGGAATACACCCGGTTGCGTGAAGAACGGATCAACTCCGGAAGAGATGAGGGTGGCGAAAACCAGGTTGCCGTTTTCATACGCCGTGAGCACCTGCTCGTAAAGGTTGATCTCGATCCATTTATCGCCGGTTACGCCTTCAGGTCGATCGTAGTTTGGGACGACGCGGGACACGAAGCGATGTTCCACCCACTCGTTGTACCCGATCATCACCCATTCGATATCATTGACCATTTGGGAGTCATAGACAACGATACTTTCCATGCGTCGGTATCTCACACCGGTCTCGGGATACTCGTAGCCCGGACCCGTGCGGATAGCTTCCTGCTGTCCGTTCATGGTTTCATTGATGATCCAGCCAAAGGTAAAGGTGGGGTTCTGTTTGAACACGTAGCCCTGAAAGTTAGGTGTAGCGACCTTTTTAGCGTGCTCAGTGCTCACCCACTCCGAGGTGGCGATCTGGTAAAAGCGGCCATTACTCGGTTTCGATGCTGTCTTTCAGAGCTACATACTTTGTTCTGCTCTTGGGCAGCTGGTTGGTGGGGTTGTTACTCTCAATATCACCCGGCGTGGCGTAAAGAGGGATTTCCTGGTCGTCCACCAGTTGTGCATAAGAGAACGGAATGGTGGCGAGTTCGTATGGGGTGAGTGAGGCAAAAAGCTGTTCTGCCGGGTAGCTGAACCCCATGGCAGCGAGTTCCTCGAGCCTGGCAGCCGGTCCGGCTTGCAGGCAATCGGACGCGACAGTCTCACCTGGATAGGGAAGGCAGAGGGGTTTATCCGCTTCGCTGATGCCCGTAGAGGTGAGCGCGGATACACTGCTGATATCCGCAAACAGGAACGCGGAAAGGAGAGAGATAAATATTAAGATGGTTGTAAAGCTTGTCTTCAACGTGTGTTTTCCTTATCATCAAATAATCAGACGTATTTTATCTTAAAAACCGTGGAATCCGGGGAAGAACTTGATTTCACAACCTTTTGGAAAGCGTGATCTCGTCACGGATCGGCTCCCCGCCTTCACCCGTGAGGGGAATGGCAGGCTTGATGCGGCGCGCCGCGTCTACCGCTCCCCGGTCAATGGCCGTGATCCTGTATCCGTGCATGCGGTAAAAACGGATTGCGGTACGGTTATCATTGGTGGTCACCAGCCAGCAACACGCGCAGCTGTTTTCTTTGGCGGTATTCTCAGCAGCCTGTAAGAGGGCAGTACCGATACCCGATCCCTGGCGCGTGCTGTTGAGCGTGACAATCTCGCAGTTTGATCCGCTGATCGACCAGGTGATTAATCCGGCGATCTCTCCCTCCACGAGCGCTTTACACCCCTCCAGGTTTTCCGGGAAGTAAACGGCACCGTGGACAACGATCTCGGGCGAACCCCAATGGGTGGTAATAAACTCGCGTACCCACAACCGATCTGTGCCATCAAGCCGCTTGATTTCAAGGGGAATGGTCTGATCCATGTTTGTCTTTTTGCCCGGCCAGTTCTGTTAGCGCCAGGAAGGCTTTTTCTCCGAGCAGGTATCTTAACTCCGGCTCAAAGGTCTCGATCAATGGGATCGGTTCGGAAGCCGGTCTGACACAGCTCCCTTCCTCGCCGACCATGTTTTCAACATCGTCCAGCGTGATCCGACCGTCCTCATCCATGTCAAGGGGGTGCAGGATGCAATAAAAAGGTTTGAAGTGCCACGGGTGCAACCCGTTCTCCACCGCTGCCACCTGCAGGGCGCATTTACCGTCAGCCAGGCAGAAAACGCAGGCTGTTTTTCCGTAGTGCTCCACCCGGTTTTCCACCGCGGTGTGGATGACCTTTCCGGTCGGGCTGCGTTTATCATCGTCATTTACCGGCACGAACCATTCGCCCAGGTTGCGGGCATCATCAGGCATGTGAGGCAGGATCAGCGCGGCGTTGTGCATGATGTATTCCATCTCGCGCAGGTCCACCCACACACCGAAAACGCAGCACGCGCCCTTGCAATCCTTGAGGTTGCAGCGCTGCAGCGGTTCTGCTTCAAGCATACGCGGGTTCACACGGTCGATCACCGGGTTTTTTGTTTCTTTCATGGATGGATTGTACCACCCGGACGGACTTCAACCACGCGGAACTGCGAGCGGGTGTGCGGGTTTTCGTTTTAAGGTAAAATGAACGGGTGATTTGCCTTTTCTTCTATCATGTTCAAAGGAGTAGGGAATGTCAGCCTGGAAAATCTTATTAACGGATGGATTGGAAGAGAACGGAAAGGTGATCCTGGGGGCTGCGGCCGAGGTATTTGACCAGACCGGGATCAGCGCGGAAGACCTGCTGAAGGTTGTGGGGGAGTATGATGCCCTGATTGTGCGCGGGCGCACCAAAGTGACGGCGGCAGTGTTTGATGCCGCGACGAATCTAAAAGCCGTCGGTCGCGCCGGGGTGGGCGTGGATAATATTGACCTGGCGGCAGCGAAAGCCCACAATGTGACAGTTGTGAATTCACCGCTCGCGACCACAGTCGCGGTGGCTGAACTGACTTTGAGCCTGATGCTGAGCCTTGTGCGCGAAATTCCCCGCGCTGACGCGTCCATGAAAGCCGGAAAATGGCTGAAGAAGGAATTTGAAGGACGCGAACTATATGGAAAGACGCTGGGTGTACTCGGATTCGGACGCATTGGTGCGGCGGTGGCAGCCCGCGCCAAAGCCTTCGAGATGAAGATATTGGCGTACGATCCGCTGGTACCGGCGGAGGAGATCATTAAGCGCGGCGGGGAACCCGTCAGCATGGAAGAACTGCTCGAAAAATCCGATATCATCACCATGCACATGCCGCTGACATCCGATTCGAAGAATCTCTTGAACGCGGCCGCGTTTTCCAAAATGAAGAAGGGTGTCTACATCATCTGCGCCGCCCGCGGTGGGGTCATTGATGAGGAAGCGCTGCTGGCAGCTTTGAACGAGGGGCAGGTATCCGGCGCTGCGCTGGATGTCTTCGCGACCGAACCCCCGGGCCAGACTGAACTGGTGGCACATCCGCGCGTCATTGATTCACCGCACATCGGCGCTCAGACCGTTGAAGCGCAGGCCAGGGCAGCCAATGATATCGCGGAAGAGGTCTTGAACGCGCTTGATGGGAAACCCCTGCGCTGGAAAGTAGCCTAATTAAACACGGAGAATAAATGGAAAATAAACTCGAGCAATTCAAGCAACTTGTTATTGAGGTAACTGACCTGGGCAGGGCGGAAGCCGTGCTGGGGTGGGACCAGCAGGTGAACATGCCGCGCGGTGGTGCTGAAGATCGCGGCAATATCCTGGAAACCCTCGCCAGCCTGTCGCATAAAAAATTCACCTCGAAAGAAATGGGCGACCTGCTGGCAGATCTGAAACCGTATGCTGAAACCCTTGACCCCGATTCTGACGACGCCTGCCTCATCAAGCGTGTTGCCCATGCTTATGAAAAGAACACAAAGGTGCCGACTGAATGGGTGGCGGATTTTGCGCGCATTACCACCATGGCGCAAATGGCATGGGAGGAAGCCCGGGAAAAGGATGATTTCGAGCTGTTCCGACCGCATCTGGAAAAGGTTGTCGACCTGCGTCGCGCGTACGCCGGCTTCTACACACCCTATGACCATGTATATGATCCCCTGCTGGATGATTTTGAACCGGGTCTGAAGACAAGCGATGTGAAGCGTATCTTTGACGCGCTGCGTCCGCAGCAGGTTGCGCTCCTGAAAGAGATCGCTGCCAAACCGGAGATCGATGATGCCTTCATGCACATCCCCTATGATGAACAGGGACAGTGGGACTTTGGCGTGGACGTCGTCACCCGCTTTGGTTATGACTGGAATCATGGAAGGCAGGACAAGTCAGTTCATCCCTTCACCACAAGTTTCGGTATTGGTGATGTACGCATCACCACCCGTTTCGATCCCGAAAGGGCGGCCTCAGCGCTGTTCAGCACCATGCACGAAGCCGGGCATGCGATGTACGAACAGGGGATATCGCCGAGCCTGCGCCGCTACCCGATTGCCGACGGTGCTTCAATGGCGGTGCATGAATCGCAATCGCGCATGTGGGAAAATCTCGTCGGTCGCTCCATGCACTTCTGGAAGTTCTTCTACCCGAAGCTGGTGGAAAAGTTCCCGCAGCAGTTGAAGGGTGTCAGCCTCGAACAGTACTACCGCGGCATCAATAAGGTTGAACCCTCACTGATCCGGGTGGAAGCTGATGAGGCTACCTACAACCTGCACATCATGCTGCGCCTTGAACTCGAGATCGGACTGATGGAAGGCAGCGTGCAAGTCGTTGACCTACCGGCGTTGTGGAACCAGAAGATGGAGGAATACCTGGGCATCGTACCCCCCAACAACCGCGAGGGTGTGCTGCAGGACGTGCACTGGTCAGGCGGGATGATCGGGTACTTCCCGACCTACGCGCTGGGCAACCTGGTCTCCGCCCAGTTGTGGGAGAAGATCCACGAAAGTATCCCCAACCTGGAAGACCAGATAAGCCAGGGCAAGTTCGATGACCTGCTCGCCTGGTTGCGGACCAATATCCACCAGCACGGTTCCAAGTACGAACCGCAGGACCTGATCAAAAAGGTGACCGGTACCGGCATCACCCCCGAACCCTACATGCGTTACCTGCGCGGCAAGTACTCCGAGATCTATAATCTCTAAATGTTCATTAAGCAATCAAAACGGGACGGCTGAACCAGCCGTCCCGTAATATTTTCCCGGTCAGAGGTTCACACCAATGGTGCTTCCGCTGCGGCAGCCGTTGCCTGTATGGAGGGGACGGTACGATCAAGAGAATTGATCGCAGGTACGAGGAACGCCCACAACGCCACCAACATCACCAGCAATCCTCCCGCCCAGTACCATACCTGCAGGCCGACCAGTTCCGCCACCGGCGCGGCGATCAGCAGCGAGATGGGCATCATCATGGTGCATAAGCTGTTGATGAGCGATAACACCCGTCCCTGCATTTCAGGCTCGATCTTGCTCTGCATAATGGCGTGCAAGCGGTCCGTTGGCGAAGGAACTCATAAACCCGACGATGCCGAACCCCACCACACCCAGCCAGAACCAGCTCGCAGGCGCTATTCCGAACACGAACACGCCAAGTCCTAATCCGGCAACCCCGATGAGGGAAGTGTAGATGCGGTTCTTAAATCCTCCCCAAACCCCCAGGGTCAAGCCACCGGCGACGATGCCGATTCCCATCACGGATTCCAGCAGGCTGAGCTGCCACACCCCTCCATTGAAGTGCTGCGTGACCATCAGGGGCATTAAGGTTCCAGAAGGAGTAAGCAGGAAATTCAGGATTGCGGCGATGAGCGCGAGGTAAAGCATGCCTTTCCATTTCTTCAGGTAAACGAAACCTTCTTTCACATCGCGCAGGATTATCCTCGGCGTTATCATCTGTGTGGTGTCCTTGCGCACGGGCTGGGGGATTTTGAAGAAAAACAGCGGGGTGATGGCAATCAACGCGGTAATCACGTCCACGGCGATGACCTGGTAGAACTGCAGCAGTGACATGAGGAGTGCGCCCAATGGCGGGGCAATGATGTTCAACCCACCGCGCACTGCCTGGTTGAGACCGGCAAAGCGTGACAAGTGTTTTTCAGGCACCATGAGGGATGTGGAAGCCTGCATCGCCGGCCAATGAAAAATACCGCCGACGGAACGCAGGAACATAACCACAAAAATGTGCCAGATTTGGATCATATCGAGAGCAAAGAGCAGCACCAGGGCAAGGGTGGTAATCGCGATGAACAGGTCAGAAACGATCATCACCACGCGGCGGTTCAGCCGGTCAACGTAAGCCCCGGCGAAAGGCGCCAGCAGCACATCCGGCAGCAGCGCGACCAGGGTGGCGGTGGCGAGCATGGCTGCAGATCCAGTTTGTTGGGTGATGTACCATACCAGCGCGAACTGCACCAGTCCGCTGCCGAGCAGGGAAAAAATCTGCGCTCCCCAGATGGGGATGAATTTCTTCATCCAGTTTTCTTCGATCACATATTTGTTGTTTTCCATGTTCGCTATCCTGCAATATCAAGGGTACCCGTTCCCGGCAGGGATCGGGGAAAAAAGACAAGTATGTTTTGAATTACGGATTATTCGATATAAACCTCGACGTGTTCGCCGTCTTCGTCGTCGTAAACGTCCATGATCTTGCCTGTTTCACCAGACGCCAGGGCTTCAGCCATGCGGGTGGCATCCAGCCCTTCCACCTCGGGTGAGAAGCGCATACCCATGCGCAGCCCGGCATTAACCATGCCAAGAGGCAGCCTGATGTTCACGCGTGCGCGGCCTGTATCCGTATCCGTTACCCTTACGCGGAAAAACTTGCCGCCGCTTTTACCGGGAAAACCAACCGACGTACGATCGTCCGCCTCGGCTTTTTTACTCGTGGTATCCAGGGCTTTGAGCAACTCGGCACCCATCTCTGCCGTGATCTTGCCCTCCTGCACCATCTTCAGCACCTTCAATCGTTCTTCACTCGTGGCCATCATTTACCCCCTTGCGTTGCTGCCACATCCTGTTCGACGTATTTCTCACCGCGCAGCCTGGCCTGAGCTTCCTCCCACGAGATCTCACCGCGGTCAAGGCGCTCAAGTATCTCACGCCTGTCCTCGGGTGAGAGCTGTGCGGGAACCTCATCCTTGCCGGGTTCGTAACCGAGCGCACGCACGATCTCGTTGAGGCGGCTGCGCAGGGTGGGATAGGAGAGGTTCATTTCGTCTTCCATGCGGTTAAGACGACCTTCGCATTTTACAAAGGTAAGCAGGAACTGCATCTGCTCAGGGGTGAGGTTGCCGAAGGGCGTATGTTCTGTGTTGAAATGGCCTTCTATGGCGGTATCGCAGTTGACACAATAAAGACGCGTTACAACCAGTTCAGATTCGCATACCGGGCATTTGTCGAGGGTTTTATTGATCATAATGGTTTTCCTATTGATTAGTTTTTTTCAGCAAATCGGGTTGAGGCGGGCTTGCGCCACCCAGTACAGATAATATCAAACACATACTTAATATAATTTATATTATGATACCATAATCATCAATAATGTCAATACCTAAGTTAGAATTATTAATATGCCTTTGGTGACGCAAATGGCGTGATGCGCGCCTGGGTCAAATTTCCTCATCCTGCTGCGCGCGGCGTTCTCCCATCAGGAACCAGTTTCCTTTGCGGTTATCGGAATCCTGCGGGGCGCGGTCGTAATAGATCTCGAAGATTTGCCCGGTATCGACCGTCACCCTGAAGCAGAAACGCCCGACGCCCCACGAACCGGCGCGGGAAGCGCTGGCCAGGTGGGTAGGGGCCATGTTCCGTGCCATGCGTCCGCGGCGAGAATAATCCGCCCACTCCTCGAGAACACTACTGACAGAGAAGGTCTTGTCGCGCCAGGTGAAGCGCTGCGGGCAGGTGGGTGATTTCTCCAACGCTGGAAGAACATCATGCTCAACCTGGATGGGTTCATCGATAAATTGAGCGGGGCGGGTTTTCATATGCTACCTTTCTGTTTAGCCCTTGATCCAATTCAATTGTATGTCATTTCGTGTTGATCTATCGAAACCCTGGGGTGAGGTTATTCCTTGTCTTGCCAATCGTGCGGTTCAAGGTGCACGTAGGCACGGTCCACTTCCGGGAACGCCTCGAGTCTTTTTATCACCTCATCGGAGATTTGGTGCGCGTGGTTTAACGTGGTGTTTCCATCCACATTGATGTGCAGGTCAAGCATCAGGCGGGGTCCGACGTAATCAGTGACCATGTGGTGCACCCTGATTACTCCCGGCACACCTTCCGCGGCAGTGATGAACTTGTCGATTTCATCCTTTGAAGCACCCCGGCCGGTGAGAAACCCCAGGTTTTCGCGGCCGGCAAGGAAGGCATTGCGTAAGATCCAGATGGCGACGAGAAAACCGACCACGGGATCTGCCAGCGGGTGGATGAAGTTTGATGCGAGCACACCCAGGAAAACCGCCAATGAGGAGAGCACATCGCTGAGATTGTCGCGGGCGATGGTGGCAAAAGTGGGACTTTGGAGTTTTTTACTGATGCGTATGATTGATGTGTACATCACCGCCTTTATTGCGGCGCTTACCAGCAGGATTATGGTGGGCAGGTTCAGCGCGATGGCGCTGATCGTCTCATCACCAAATCGTACATAGGCATTACGGGCAGCCTCAAAGCCGGCGAACGCCATTGCCCCTGTCACCATCAACCCGACCAGGGGTTCAAACCTGGAATGTCCCTGTGGATGGCCAATATCAGGTGGTCGCGTGGCCGCCCATAACCCCAGCACCATAAGAATGGAATACACCACATCGGAAATGGAGTTGGCGGCGTCAGAATAGATGGCCGCCGAACCGGATAGCCAGGCTACAATCCCTTTCGCGACCGCCAGTAGCACATTTCCCCCAAGGGTGATGGCCATAGCCTTGACGTAGAGGCGACTCTGTTCAGGTTGTGGTTGAAACTCCCTTACCCAGCGCATATTATTCGTTTACTCCTGAATAAAAAACCTCAAGGTACTGACTTCCGCTTTAGCGAAGGCAATTGCACCCTTGAGGATTTTCGTCCAATTCGACAGACTGGTGGCCCTGTCTGACACGGCGATTATATCACAGCGAATACCGGCATCCGTACGGTCAATTACATCCGCCGTGACCTTCGCCGCAGTGGGTCTGTTCAAACTGCAGGGTCGTGTGGCGGATGTTGTATTTTTCTGAAAGCATAGTCTTGATTCGCTCCAACACCTGCGGCTGCTGACGGAAATTCGTCTCTGAAAGGACAACATGCGCGCTTAAAGCCACCTGGTTGGAGCCCAGGTTCCATACATGCAGGTCATGCACGGTCTCAACTTCAGTGATGGAAGAGATCGCCTGGTTCACGTCGCGAATGGAAAGACCCTCCGGCACCCCTTCAATAAGGATGTGCAGCGATTGACGCAGCAGGCGGTAAGCGCTTACCAGGATGATGGCGCCGATGAGGATGGAGATCAACGGGTCGATCCAGTAAGCGGAGGTGAGACGGATGAGCAGCGCCGCCACGATGACGCCGATCGAGGAGATGAGGTCACCCAGAACGTGCAGGTAAGCGCTGTGCACGTTCAGGTTGCGTTTTTCATGAACTTCGCCGGGTTGGTCGTGCTTATGATCGTGACCGCCAAGAATCACGGCGACGACGATATTCACGACAAGCCCGATAATGGCGATGACCATCATCTCGCCGCTCTTGATCTCGAGCGGAGCCTGCAAGCGCTTTACCGCTTCCACCCAGATGCCGATGGCGATGACCAGCAGCGAAGCCCCGTTGATGAACGCGGCGATCACTTCCGCTCTGTGCCAGCCGTAACTGTGGCGATCATCCGGCGGGCGCGCGGCAAGACGCAGCGCGAAGTAACTTAACGCCAGCGCGAAGATATCCGAGAAAACATGGGCGGCATCTGAAAGAAGCGCCAGCGAACCTGACCATAACCCGCCAATGATCTCGGCCACCAGGATCAGGCTGGTGAGGATTATTGACAGGATGAAGCGGTTCTGGATTTCGCGATTACGCTGGACTTGCAAGTGGTTCTCCGGTAAATGGGATCAGCAATCGATCTCGATATCCGCTACCGAGTTGAGGATGCGGGTGGGGCGGTAAGGGTAGTGCTCGACATCCGCCCGGGTGGAGACACCGCTCAACACCAAAATCGTATCGAGACCACTCATCACACCGGCCACAATATCGGTGTCCATGTTGTCGCCGATCATGATGGTATCTTCAGAGTGCACACCAAGGTAGCGCAGCGCGCTGCGCATCATCAACGGGTTGGGTTTACCGACAAAGAAGGGTTCCTGACCGGTGGCTTTCTGGATCAGCGCAGCCAATGCGCCGGTGGCGGGGACGATGCCGGCCTCGAGCGGACCGGTAGCATCTGGATTGGTGGCGATGAACAAAGCGCCATCCTTGATAAACCTCACGGCGCGCGTGATCAGTTCAAAGTTGTAATTGTTAACTTCGCCAAGCACAACGTAATCAGGGTTCATGTCGGTCTGCACGTAGCCTACTTCATGCAGCGCCTGGGTGAGGCCGCTTTCACCGATCACAAAAGCCTTGCCATTGGGGTTCTGGCTTTGCAGAAAACGCGCTGTGGCGATGGCAGAGGTAAAGATGTGGTCTGCCGGTACCTTGAGCCCCATCATGGTGAAGCGGTGCTCGAGGTCGCGCTGGGTGTAGAGCGGGTTGTTGGTGAGGATGAGGAACTTCACCTTGCAGCTGAGGAGGCGGTCAATGAATTCCACGGCACCCGGGAGTGGGGTTTTCCCTTTAACCAGCACACCGTCCATATCGATCAGGTAATTTTTCTTATTCATCGACACTCCTCTATTTTTGTATCAGGTTCATTTTAACACGGATGCCAATAATTCGAACCTTTGCGCAAAGGAGGGGAATGGAAATCGGGTATAATCAGCGGGGTGATTCCAGTATGACGAAGGTAGCCTGTGCCACGCAAGCGCTCGATTGAAGATTACTCCGCGAATGAACTGCGGCAGCTTCTGATGGAGAAACGCCGCGCGGAACGCGAGGCGAGGCTCGAAGCGTTCCGCCGATCCGGACGGGTAATTGAAATTGAGAAATCCGCCGAAGACGAAGCGGCAGACCTTGAGACCACCCCAGAGGAGGAATTCACGCCGCTGCGCGACCGGGTGAAAAATCGCCGCCGCACCGGATTGGATAAATTCCTGTTCGTAGTGGAGATCACCGCCATTGTTGGATTGCTCTTTATCATTTTCAATGGGGTCAACCTGCTGCAAAGTTTGAATCAGCAGGTCGCATCGGCGATCGAACAACCCACCATCACACCCACGCCGTTGATCACCGCTGTTGTGCTGCCGGGCGGGCACGTGCCGCCGGTCGCTGGACAGGAAAACCGCTTCAATGAAGCCGAGATTCCTGAGCACTTGCGCCCGCTGCTGCAGAGTTACGCCAATATGCCCGTCCCCACCCAGAGTCCGCAGCAGGCGAGACAGATACAGATCCCGGCGATCGGGGTCAACGCCCCGGTGGTGCTGGGTGATGGCTGGGAGCAGCTGAAGAAGGGTGTCGGGCAGCACATCGGAACCGCTAACCCGGGTGACCCGGGGAATCTCGTCCTTTCTGCCCACAACGACATCTTCAGCGAGATCTTCCGCGATCTGGATAAACTGCAAAAAGGTGACGAAGTGATCATTATCACGCAGGACCGGTCCTTTACCTACGTGGTCACAAGCATCGAGATCGTGGACCCGACGCGGGTTGACCTGCTGGCTTCAACCAGCGAAAGCACAATCACATTGATCTCCTGCTACCCGTACCTTGTGGATAACAAGCGTATCGTGGTGCGGGGAATCTTGCAGTGAGAATAATTAAAGTAATCAGGAGAGTTGCATGGCAAAGAAAACTAAAAAACGTTCCACAAGCGCGGCAGTTCCGACGAGCAGTAACGACAGCGGCATCCCGAAGACCACTGTGTTGCGCGCGTCATCCTCGGAATTCAACCCCGATTATTCCTACGTGAAAAAGGACCTCAAGCGGATTGGTATGCTGGCAGGATCGTTTTTCATCATCTTAGTGGTACTGTCCTTCTTTTTGCGTTAGGTGATCCAACCGGGGGGCGACCTCCGGATCATTTTTGATCTCTAAAAAGGAGAGTGTCATGACCCATATGTTTGTGCCAGGCCCTGTAGATGTCGCGCCGGAGGTGCTGGAAGCGCAGACCAAACCCATGCTCCCGCACCGCAGCAAAGATTTCGAGGCCATCTTCCGCGGATCGGAGGAAAAGGCCAAGCAACTGTTCTACACCCAGTACCGCGTTTTCCAGGCAGCTTCCTCGGGTTCGGGGATGCAGGAAGCCGGGATACGTAATTTTGTCCAGCAGGACGTGCTCTCATGCGTCAATGGGGCGTTTGCCCAGCGTTGGTACGATGTGGCGGTGGCAAACGGTAAGTCAGCCGATAAATTGGAAGTGGATTTCGGTGAAGCCATCACACCCGAACTGCTGCGCGACGCTCTAAAGAAGAAACACTACGAAGCGGTCACCATTGTGCACAATGAAACCTCCACCGGCGTTGAAAACCCGCTGGCGGACCTGTGCCAGGTGGCGCAGGAAGTAAGCCCGGATACGCTCATTTTGGTGGACGCGGTTTCGTCCCTGGGCGGCGTCAAGATCGAGATGGACAAGCTGGGCGTTGATTTCCTGCTGACCAGTTCGCAGAAATGCCTCGCGCTGCCCCCGGGTCTGGCGCTGGCTTCGGCTACTGACCGGGCGCTGGCGAAAGCCGAGACGGTTACCAACCGCGGCTGGTATTTTGACCTGCTGCTGATGGAAAAACACCGTGTCAAGGACTCCACCCCCATGACCCCGGCAATGGCGCTCATCTTCGCGCTCGACGTGCAGCTTGACCGCATTCTGGCCGAAGGGCTGGAACCGCGCTTCGCGCGCCACGCGGCAATGGCCAAGAAGGTACAGGATTGGGCAATCGCGCGCGGCATGGAGCCGCTGGCCAAAGCCGAATACCGCTCCAAGACCGTGGTGACCATCAAGAACAGCCTCGGCTGGGATATCAGCGCGCTCAACAAGTTCCTGCAGGCGCGCGGTATGCGTATTGCCAACGGTTACGGTAAGATCAAGGACCTGACCTACCGCGTTGCCACCATGGGCGAGACCACCCTGGCAGATGTGGATGCCCTGCTGGCGGGTATGGAAGACTTCATGAAGCAGATTTAAGAATCATTACAAGTGAGATGAGCCGGATCGCCCGCGCGGTCCGGTTTTTTTATTGACGATGGTATGAGGGCGTGATAAAATCCTTTCGTCCCAAGCTGGGCGCGTAGCTCAATGGCAGAGCAGCGGCCTTTTAAGCCGTTGGTTGAGGGTTCGATCCCCTCCGCGCTCACTTTTGTTTTCTTGATGTTGGTTGGGGTACCCCATTCGGTGTATGATAATTCGATTCGCTCAGCGCTCACTTTTTATTTAAGGCTACATGCAGGTTTGATTTTTGGTTGAATACTTGCGCAATTACAGGATTCGTTCGGTTATCGGTCACTAAAGCCGTAGATCGATCCATCCTTGGTGGCGTATAGTAACGGGGTGTCGCAGGCAGCCAGCACCTCGTCTTTTGTGGGGTAATAATCCCTGTCAATCTCATTCAGAAAAACGAGAAGCACTTTTTCACTTTCCAGCTCCGCGCACATCATTGCCAGGCTATCAAGGAAACCGTCATTGGGCACCGTGGTCGTTGGCGAGTATTTTGCCGGAAGAGCCTCAGCCTGCATTCCAGTTTTGTACCTAATGACATCATCCCCGTTTGAAAAAACCAGCACATCCGGCGGGAAGGACCGGAGGATCTCCAGGGTGGGGGATTGGTTCCAGGCAGCAGAATTAAACCCTTTACCGGCGGTATGCAATTTATTTGCGGTATCGAGCAGCGGCGTCAGGTTGATCCGAATCGAGAAAAGCACGCATGCAAGAAAGATAAACCAGGCGGTTCGATTCCTTTTAACCTTTGAATAGTAAAGGACGGTTGAAAATACGGAAATGGTCATGAATATGAATGCCGGGAACAGGATTCTTTCATCCAACGGGGTGGAGCGGTCGATGAATGTGATGGAAAAAAGCAGCACCAGTACATAGGAAAGTGCGGCGGTGTAACCCCAGGTAACATTGAATTGGCAACCGGGTTCAGATCGGCAGGTTCTTTCAGGATCTCTGAAAATACCTATGATCATGATCAATACAAGGGCAATAATGACGGCAAGCTCAACCGCGTTCAGCCATCCTTCGTTAAAGTGAGGTAGGATAAAGTTGTGTAGGGTATCCACCAGGTCGACGGCACTTTTAACCCCAAATGGATGGTAGAAGAAGCCACGGTCGGTCAGGGATCGGGTTACGACCAGGTCGCGAATGACCCAGGTAAGAATAGGAAGAGATGAGATGATCAGAAATCCGAATACTTCTTTAAATTTCTGTTTCGGAGGTTGTTTCGAGCACAAGTAAAGGCAAAGGATTGCGGGAGGTATAAGGGCAATCCCCACATATCGGGTGGCGATGACAAGTCCCAATGAGAGCGCTGAGAAAACCAGGAATATCCATTTACCGCGAATAAAATATGAGTTGAGCAGTAAATACGAAATCAGCGAAAACATGAGAAAGGGTGATTCAGACCAGGCGCGCGCGTGTACGCTCAAGATGGCAGACGAAGAGAAGAACAACAGTAAGCCCACGATCATTGCTGCAAGATTGCGGCGGGTGCCCGCGTAAATGCAAAGGCCAAAGAGAATGGCATTAACCCCGTACAGAATAGCGTGGAACCAGCGCGCCGAGGTGGTGATATTGCCGCTAACGAACCCGGTGATGGCCAGGATGACGGGGTAAACAGGGGGGTAATGCGTTGCAGGTTTCTCGCCGATGTAGAAACCTTTTCCTGCGATCAGGCTTTCCGCGGTTTCGATATACGAGATGGAATCAGGGCTTACGCCTATGCCGTTGGCGGTCACCCAAAGGAGAAAGACGATGGCAGTCGCCATCACCAGCATGAACAGGCTTATTAAAACAATAGTCGATGTTCGAAATTTCATTAATCCATCCCTGCGATTAATAGTAGATTATATTACAGACAGATTGGAATGAGAACAAAATACTGCACCCGGGTTGTTACCAATCTACCTGGTTGATCACTGACAGGGATGCAGACTTCTACATTGGTTGTGAATGAAAAAACCACTCCTGCCAGTCCTTGCAGGAGTGGTTTGGTGATAGGATGTTAACCACTTCACACGGTCTTGCGCGAGATCGAGCGGAACAGATCGACAATTTTCTTGATCAGGTCGATGCTCAACACCACCACCAGGAAGATGAGGAACCAGCGCACGAAGTCATTCTGGATGAGCATCTGAATACCGGTTATGGCCTCACGCGGAAAGCCCTGTTGCAGCGCCAGCGTGGTGTCAAAGTGCAGCAGCGTTCCAGCGCCAAGCAGCGCGGCGGTGAGGGCGAGTTCTGATACCTTGATACCGATCTCGAAGACACGAGTGAGGATAGTCTTGCGGCGGGTCTGGAATAGGAGGATGTTCAGTACCAGGTTCAGCCCGATGTTGACAGCGATCCAGGGGATGTAGGCTTTGAAGGCGTCGGTGAACATGGGCACCATGTGCCATTTGTCTTCACTTAGCCACCAGAAGCCGACAACTTCGTCAAACATGAAGAGAAATATGACCAGGCCAAGTGTTCCGAAGGTCACCCCCAGTACCAGTTCCCACAGTTCGACCTTTTCCTCTTTCGCGACCATTTGCGGAAGGTCGCCGATCTTCCAGGTTTTCTCCTCTTCCTCAAGGAAGTCAAGGGCTTTCCCCTCGTTAACCTTTGGGAAGAAACGGGTAAGGATCATGAACACGATAGCGCTGGTGCCGATGATGCCCACCGCAACCTGCCAGGCGTTTGCCAGCAATTCCCAGATGCTCCAGAAGGGGCTTTTTCCACCGCTGAGGGCAAAGGAAAGCAGACCGGCGAAGACAACAACAGCGACAACAATGGGGGTCAGCCGGGTGACGATCAGTCTGAAGATGGCATTGTGCTGCGGCGCGATGAGGGCGTCTGTCCCGCGGAAACCGGCAGCTACAGAGCCTGGCGAACCGAGCTTGCGCAGCTCCGCCTCCAGCATGGTTTCATCAATGACGGACTCCGGGGGATAGTGATCCTCCAGTGTGTCCATGAGATTGGCGCGAATCTCAGCAGTTATGTCTTTTCTACCCTGCCAGGGCAGGCGGCGTTCAACAGCCAGCAGGTAGCGCTCCAAAAGGGTTTGACTCTTTTCTGACAGTTTCATTTTATGATCTCCTCAATTATCCTGATCTGTTCCTTCCAGTCACGTCGCAATGCGTTCAGGACCGCTTTGCCGAGTTCGTTCAACTGGTAGTACCGCCTGGGTCGTGTTTCGTCAACCTCCCAGTCACTCTGCAGGTAACCCTGTGATTCCAGCCGCCGCATGAGCGGGTAGAGGGTGTCCTGCGTCACCTGGAAGCCTTTCTCTTCCAGCTGTTTGAGCAGCGAGTAACCGTATTCCTTGTTTTCGAGTTGACTCATCACGACCAGTACGATCAATCCACGGCGCAATTCCGCGCTCAATCGTTCCACATGTTCGTTGATGGTCTCAGGCTCAATCATGCCTACATTATACCGTATATAACACAGTATTGTCAATAGGCAATATTGATTAATTACATATATTATGAATTGCAGGAGGGTATTAACGAGGAATTTACTACTAAAACAGAGATATTGAGAGCCTTACTAGTATCTTAAAAATAAACAGCGGGTCATTGACCCGCTGTTGAGGGATTTGTTACAAATTATTCTTTTTTACCCATCTGCCGGTACTGCATGAAACCCTGGAAGACCTGGAACAATCCCAGCAGGATGAGACCCAGCGAGATGAAGCTTGTATCACCGCCGGCTGCCTCCGGGTTGGAGGGGAACACGAAGTAGAGCACTGCCCCGCCAACAGCGAACAGCGCGCCGGTGATCATCATCTTGCGCGCGCTTTCACGCGTGATTTGCGGTTTGGCGCGCAGCCTGGCACCGGTCTTGATGTACCCCTTGTTACCCTCTTCGTCCTCGGCGCGGTACCAGTTCGTGTCATTCACGTTTTCGACCCCGCGCACGGTGAACAGTGTTTTCTTCGGAATAGTCGCCAGTACAGGGGAGGTGTCATCGGGTTCTTTGTATAGCTCGAGGTCATTTCCGACGGCTTCCACCTTCTGGATGGCGAAGATGTGGGTATCGCCGGAAATATAGCCGATAACACCACTGTCAAGGGTGACCGTGACCCAGACCTCTTTTTTCTTGCGTATCACTTTGCCGACCTCAAATTCTTCACCCTTGTGGATCGAGGTCATTGAAATGGATTCCGCGTTGGGCTCCTGCCACACGCGCGCGCTGTCATCACCTAAACTGGCTCTCATATAATCTTCTCCTTTTTTTCAAGCGGGATGTAATCTTCGGTCGTAAAATTGTTATGGGCAGCGCATTCCGCCAGCCATGCTTCGTCGTGCAGGCTGACCTCCAGGGGTACTGCCTGAGGATCGTTTTCGTTGTCCAATACGGGTGTGCGAACTTCGGCACGCGGCCGTGATGTAATGGTAATGCCTGCACCTTCAAGCGCCTCCATGATCTTGCGCATGCGGTAGCGCTGGTGCAGCCAGGCCGTGATGATGATGGCCCCGCCGACACCCGTGATGAGCGGCCAATAGAGCTTTACAGCATCCCAGGGAGGAATCCGCGGGGATAAGGTTGGTCATGAGCAGCAAGCCGATGCCGGCAACAACACCGCCGATTGTGAAAGCGCGTGCATAGATCCGTGCCAATCTACCTTCGGAGGTGTTATCCTTTTCAAGTTCCTCGATGCTGGTCACAAAATCGGAGAAGTAGCAGCTCTCGCAGACCCTGATCTTCAGGCGGTATGAGCTATTGATATTGTAGGTCTGACGGTAGAAACCGGGGCGTTTTTGACCGATGCGCAGTCTCAGGCTGTGGTTTTCGTATTGCTCCGCCGGAATGGCACCGCAGCGCGAACAGCGCTGCGGATGGTCAAGCACAAGGCCGCTGGCAAGTGCCTGCTGCACCCGGTCAAGGGGCACGAGCATCTTAAGCGGCATGTTTGTTCTTTCCGGAAAGAAATTTCATTTTCACCCCCCAATTGTAACCGAAAAGGTTGGGGTTCATGCACCTGGCTCAAGCGTTCTACTCCCCTCTCCTTTCAAGGGCTTCAAGCCGGATTAGAATCCGGCCAAGGATCGCCCGCAATTCCTCATCTGGCATATTGTTAACCTTACCTGTATCCATCTTACTCTGAGCGCGGGCAATATCCGCGTCCGATGGGACGATCTCGAACTTACCATCTTTCTTAAGTACGATGTGATTAGGCATTGGGGGCTACCTCGACAACCATTATCCCACTGCCGGCTGAGCAGTAGGTCTTACGATCTGCGGGGGTGATGATAAAGATACCTGGCTGAGCGGTTGAGAGTATCAACTTACCCTTTACCGTCCTTGAGCTGGACGGTCTCGACTGTACCATTGATATCAACGTCCACGCTGCGAACGTCTAGCGTAACCGAAACATCAATGTCAACGTCCGGTCCACCCTGGTATGCCTGGACGGTGAGACCCATGACCCCGCGATGGCTGAGCGTGAATCTGCGGGCGTACTCGTAGAATGATATGTCAATGTATTCCATGGTCTCACCTGTGGCGGGGTCGATGATGAATGAGGTCTTGCTGTAGGATATTATGTTCTTGTTCTTTGTCTTTGAGTATGTAAGTCATGGCTACACCCAGGCGAAGATGCGATATGATCCACCACCAGAAAACTGGTTGACGGCTGAAAGTGTTCCGGACGCTGAACTTCCGCCGGTTCTCGCGTACACGTTGGTGTGGTCGAAGTACAAGACAGATGACCAGGCAGCGGAGCTCAGGACGGTTGCGACGGGATAACGTAGCTGATAAAGGTCTGCAGATCGTTCCCCAAACGAGCAGCACCAGGCGGGGGTATTGACCTAAGCCATGGGCTTTGGTGTACGTGTTGGAATATGCCACTGCAAACCAATCACTGTCATAATCAGGCTCGAGTATGTCTCCACCCTCTGAGTATGAGTAGATTGAAGTAGCGACGATGTGACGTACCATCCCAATACACCTCTCCAATGAGACGTTGATCAGCTGCGGGTACTGCTGAGCTGTTGACTGTGAGGGTGAAGCTGGTCACGCCGGCTGCACGATTAGCGAACACGTACCAGGTAGCAGCTGCGCCGGAGAATGAGCCGGCAGCCAGGTCAACGTCCGCGGTCTGTACTAACATGCAGCCGGAGATCATCACACACGCGGGCTTCTGTGAATCGAACGCGATGCGTAGCCGGTCTGTTGCGAGGTAAGAAATGTGCATGTTCAGCACGAAGGACTGCAGGAACGCTCCGAGATTGACGCTATCAGCTGACACATTTCCCATGTAAACTGCGTCTTTGCGCAAGTTGTTATAATGCGCGGATGCAGTGGGTTGACCAGCTGCAACGTCCGAACTGTTGGGATAACTCATTGATCACACTCCATTCGAATTTTCTAAATCCAGTAGGATGTTTCCCATGTTAAACGTACCATCCCACACCGACAAGCGCAAGAGCTCGGGGTCTACTGGCGGGAAGTAAAAGCCCACGTTATTGAGCTGACACCGGATGATTGAATGCTTCGGGTAGTGGCGCTCGTCTGCACTCCACCCCAGCGCGCCAAGGTTGGGGAACGTTCCAACCGGCGTGGTGAGCTGGATACCTGACGCTTTACCCAGGTATTCCAGCAGCTTTGCGTAATCTGCTAAGGCGGGTGGGGGTGTGCTGTGCCCCGCTCGGCTCTATGAGGTCGTCGGCACATACTATGTCAAAGTTGATCCACAAGCGGGTGCTCTCGTTCGGGTCGGCTCCTGACCCTATGCTCGAATCGACCTCGCGGATGAACTGAGCGCCGCACTCGCGCACCGTTCCGTCTTTTGGGGAGACAAAACCATATTCCGCGCCGGCGTCAATATCCACGTGCGACAGGATCACATGACAATTCTCACCCAGGGCGTAGGTGGTCATTTCCTCACCCGGTCCCATTGGTCAAGGGCGAATCCCGGCGGGAAGCCGAATTCCTGCATCACCTTCAAACCGTTGAGTGTATTCTCAAATGTGCCGCGCCACAACTGACCGATCTCCATCAGGCGCGCCGATTCCTGCGTATCGCTTCCATAGCGCCCGACCAGGTTTCCGGCGTGCAGCATGCAAGCTTGCGCCGCCGCACCGTTTACCAGCGCGCCATCCAGCGCCGCGGGGAGCGTGGTGGTCAGCTGGCTTTCAAAGCCCTCGATGGTGTAGCCAGCGGTATAACAGATGAGGAGGCGTTCCCCGGCAACCGGCAGGTAACTGCCGAGGAAATGCAGGGTAGGGGTGCCGTTCACCAGCATGTAGGTGAAGCATGTTTCCGGCTCAAGCTCTTGCGCGCCCCCGTTTTCTTCCGGAATGGTCACGCTGATGATGTAGCGGCAGTCGGTGAGCGCGGCAAGCGATTGGTCCCTGCCGCTGGTGGTGACGGTGAACGCTGCGCTGAGAATACGCGGTAGGCGCTGGTTTATCTCGTCCAGCGCCTGTTTCAATGCTGCTGAAAGCAGGTCATCGCTGAAGCGGTTTGCAGCGCTATCCTCAAGCAGGTCGCGCAGGCGGGTGTTAATGTCGTCGAGTTTTGTCATAATTCTTATCCTCGAGATGCCTCAGGTCGGGCGGCAGCACGATCATCTCCGAGCGCCCATCGCGGGTACCGGCAGGCGGCCGGGAACTGATAACAGGCACGGCTTTTTCCTCTTCACGGGCAGGCGCTGCAACAGGTGCTTTCTTTGTTTTCATTCCCAGTTCCGCGCGCGCCAGGTTGGTTTCTTCCAGCGTGAACCACAGCTTGCGCCCGTCCGCGCTGATGACCACCATGCCGCCATCAGGCAGCAGGCGGCAGGAAAGGGGGCGGTGGTCCTGGCCGGACCTGGTGAAGGGTCCGGCCAGGTGCTGCGCCAGTTTGAGGTCAGGGCTGTCGGCTGGCATTGCCGTTGTCCTCGATCTGCCCTGGCCGGACCTGGTGAAGGGTCCGGCCAGGTGCTGCGCCAGTTTGAGGTCAGGGCTGTCGGCTGGCATTGCCGTTGTCCTCGATTGCCACACCGGTGGAATAGACTGCCAGGGCGACCACCAGCGCCTGCAGTGCCTGCCATACATTGATCTCCTGGGTCAGGTAGGCCGCCAGGGTGGCGACCATGGCCGCCACTAATACCCAGAATTTGCGCGAGCGCAGGATCAATTTGAGTTGTTCAAGAATTGTCATTTTTTCTCCTTTTATACTTTTGTCATTGCGAAGGCTCGCGGTTTGAGCCTGAAGCAATCCCCAAGACTGAATCGCTTGACTATTTTCTGGAGATTGCTTCACCCCGTTAAGTTCACGGGGTTCGCAATGACAGCAATGCATCAGGCCACGTTCGCCTTGTACAGCGGTCGGTAATCGGCCACGAAGACACTCACCCAGTGACGTACCTTCATGCGGATCTCGTCGTTGGTGAACAGCGCGCCATTGGTCTCACCGTCGGCGATGATGATCTCGGGCAGCACACCGAAGCGCTCACCGAGGATGATGCCCGGCGCCAGGCGCGGATCGGCCAGGGCTGCCCAGTCATTGGCGTCGCTGAACTCCGGGCAGGTGATGACATCCCCCATCTGCCCTTTCTGCATGTTCTCCGAGAAGATGCTGCTCTCGTGGGCGAAGGAGGGGTAGAGGATGTTCATGCCGGTGAGGCGCAGGTCGCGCGGTACCAGCAGGTAGCGGGCGTCAAGCGCCAGTTTGGGTGCGCTGCCGCCGCTGCCCACTGCCATTGACTGGTTGTAGATGGCCTTGCCCGCCGCCTCCCACGAGGACGAAGAAAGGGCTGTGGTACCCAGGTTGGCGTGGTGCGCGCTCTCGAAAACGTTGTAGGTGTCGGTCATCGCCGGACCCACGCCGCTGTTGCTGGTGAAGATGGCACCCACCAGCGTGGAGATGCGGCGCAGCGCCGCCGAAGCCAGCTTGCGCGGGTACTGGCGCAGCTTGTGGGTCTCGTCGCGCTCGAACATCTCGAGGGTAAGTCCGACATAGCCGCCGTACTTACCCCATGCCCCGGTCTCAGCGCTGTCCTTGAGCGCCAGCTCAGTGTATGCCGCGCCTTCAGAGACGGCGGGCAGCACGGTGACCTCTCCCACCAGCACACCGGTGATCTCCTGCAGGCTGTTGAAGTGCTCCACCTGCACCACCGGTTCCCACCAGCGGTAACCGGAGCGTCCCAGTTCCTGCCACTGGTCGATGATGAGCTTGTTCATGGCGTTTTTGAGCAGCCCTGGCAGGTTGGAGGTGGCGGCGAACTGGGCGCGTTCGCGGTGGTAACCGCCGCTGAAGCCGGTGTCGCCGGTCATCAGTGTGTACAGTTCACGGATGCCGCTGAGGCGCGCCGGTGTGCAGGTTCTCCAGCTCACGCGGGCGGGAAGCCCCCAGCAGGTCGTGCAGCGCGGCGTTCACCTGGTCTTCGGGGTTGGCAATGATGCTCACGTGCCCTGCGCCCTGGATGATGCTCCCCGCTGTCAGGTCGCTGATGAGAGTGCGTGTATCGCTGATGGCCTGCTGCAGCGCTGAGGGTTCAAATACCCCGCTGCTGAAACGCGCGCGCAGGTTGTTCTCAGCGGAAAGCGGCAGGTGAGCGGCTGCCAGCGAGGCATCCAGCAGGCAGGCGCACATCTGTGCCTGTACGCTGCCTTCCTGCCCCTCGCCCGGCTTTTCTGGTGCATTGGTTTCTATTGATTCAGTGTTTTCCATTTTCTTCTCCTGTGGTTCGAGTTGTTCCTGTCCCCGGTTCAGTCCGGGTTGTGATTCTGTTTTGATAAAGGTACCGCCGCGCGCCGGGTGAACGACCAGGTCGACCGAGAGCACCTTCTCAATGCGCGTTACCTGCCTGCCTGTGGCAGCGAAAACCAGGTCGGCGGAAAAACCAATGTGAGGAGAAGGTCCATCCGGCGCGGACATGGCGTCAGCAGCCTGCTCCAGCAGCGCGGCGGCCGGGCCGAGCGGGCGCAGGCTGAGTTGTACCCCCGCCTGCTCATCCGACCAGCGCGGATCGAAGCACACCCCCGCCAGGTCGCGCAGCGAGCGCGCCTTCCAGTCGTGGTCGATGAAGCACTCCACCCCCTCCCACAACGGCAGCGAGGCGCGCAGCACGTCAGCCGGAAACTCCCAGCCGTTACCGCTGCCGGCGCTGATGGCGATGATGCTGATATTTCCTTTCTCCGCTGTGCAGGACTGCAAGGCAAAGCGTTCGCGCCTTGTTGCCGGGGCGGGTGTACCAGTCTCAAACATTTCCTCCTCCTGTCTCCTCTCCTGTTTCAAGATCGATCTTCAGCGGCCGGCTTTTCGTTGTGACAAGGTTGGCTACTGGCATGGGTGGTGCCTGCCTGCCGCGCGCCAGCATCGCCTCCACGTCCACGCTCTCGCCGCAGAAGCGGTAGAACAGGCGCAACAGTTCAGCGTCATCCACCAGGCCTTGCGCGCGCAGGCTGCCCAGGGCCGGCATGATGTTGCTGGCGGCCATGGCCAGCGACATGTTGTCGCGGGCTGAGATATCCGCCCCGTTGAGCTGGATCTCGGCGCGGCGTGAGACGTGGTGGTCGACCATTGAACGCCTGTTCACCACCGCGCGCAGCACATCCCCCAGCAGCCATAAAAAGAAACGCTGGCGCTGCTCGAAATGACGGTAGGTGGGTCCACCGGCGGCTTCGGCCGTGGTGCGCGTGGCGCTCTCGGGTTCCGCCAGGAAGTGCAGCGGGATGCCAGCGCCGGCCGCCAGCATTTTCTTCAACGCCAGACCGTCCTGCCCGGACTCGTCAGATTCAAGGCGCGGGTGCAGTGTGTCCCAGTTCTCGTTCTCGTCGGTCACCAGGATCGAACCCGGTGAAGGCGGTGCGGCGTTGAGCGCGGACTGGCGCGCGCGGCGTTCAGCTTCGCTGGCAAAACGTGCGCGCACGATGTACAGAAAGGCGTTGCGGAAGTGGTTCAGCCGGGCGCGGTCCTCCAGCCACGCGGCATAGCGGCTCAGCCAGCGCAGCACCGGCGCCAGGTCTGATTCACCCCACTGCGCGCCCACCGCGCGGTTGACGGCGTAATGCAGCATCACGGTGTCAAACCCGCCTCCCGCTGGGGGGTGATCGCGGTTCGGGTCGTAGGCCGGCCAGCGTTCACCCTCCTGTGTATCACTTAGGTTGGGCTGCATCTCGTAAGCGGTTTCCTGGTCGGCGTCGTTCTCGCGCGAGTGGATGGCGCGTACCTGCAGCGATGGCACGGCGCGCAGGTAGCTCATCCCCGCCGCGTCGGTGGAGAGCAGCAAAAAGAGGTTGCCGCTGCGCGTCAGTTCATCACACCACTCGTAGACCCTCACGGCCATGCGGTTGAGCGGGTGCTCCCAGAAGTCATGCAGGAAGGCGCTGGTGGGTTCATGGGCGCAGGAAAGGCTGATGCCGCCGCCCACCACGTACTGCGAGGTGAGCCCCACGATGCGCCGCGCCAGCGGGTTCACCCGCCACGCCTCCAGCGCCTGGCGCAGCAGTTCCTCGCGGTCAGGCGCGTAGCGCTCGCTCGGGTTCTCTCCCAACCGGCTGCCGATGGAAAAAGTGGTGTCGGTTTCAGGGTAAGCGCTCAAGGCAGCGCGCACGCGCTCGTTGATGCTGCGGCGGAAGAGGCGCTCCAGCAGGCTGGCTCTCATGATTCCACCAGCGCGGAGAGGTCTGCCGGGGTGCCGCTGAACAGGTCAAGGTCCACCCGCGTGCTGACGCCGGCGATTTGCCCGGAGCTGGAGTACTGCCAGAACGCCCAGCCCGCCCAGGGGTATACCTGGTAAGGCCAGCCGCTGGTGTAATGCGCCTCCCACAACGGGTACTCCGCGGCCCAATCCACACCCGAGCGCAGCAGTTTATAGTTGGAGAGCACCGGCACCGGCAAATAACTCTTCCAGAAGCCCGGCGAAACGTAGATCATGCCGGTGCGCCCGGTGAGCCTGAAGATCTCCTCCAGGAAGACCTTGAGCGCCTGGTTGAAACCGGTTTTGCCGAGACCCGGGGTCTCGATATCCACGCATGGCGGCAGGGTTGGGCGGTCGCCCGCCAGTTCCTGCAGCGTGCGCACGTAGTGGCGCGCCTGCGCCAGCGGGTCGTAGCGCGGCAGAAAGAAGTGGTAACTGCCGGTAACGATTTCGGCTTCAGCAGCGCCGCGCATGTTCTGCTCGAACATCGGGTCGATGTACTCCTCGCCCTCGCTGGCCTTGATGATGGCGAAGCGCACGCCGCTGGTTCTCACTTTCTGCCAGTCGATCCAATCCTGGTGATGGCTGACGTCGATTCCAAATAACATGGGTGTGTCCTTTCGTTTTCGAGAGTGGAGAGTCGAGATGCGGAGAATCGTCAGATGATTTTTTACGGCTCTCTGTTCTCTACTCTCGATTCTCGGTTCTTAGAATTTCCCCTCCATCCCTGCCAGCGGATCGCTACCGGGGATGATGAGGAGTGGAGAAGCCGGCGACCAGTCCATGTCCTCCAGCTGCGCGCACAGCGCCGCCGAGAGCACCCAGTCATCGTGCACCGGCAGACCGCTGGCGGGGTCGCGCATGCCGTCGGGTACGCCCCAGCGCATACGCTGATCGGGTCCGGTACCCACCTGGAACTGGCAGGCCGCCAGCTGGTCGAAGAACTCCTGCTGACAGCGCGCCTGTTCGGACTGGCGTTCGGGGTCAAGCTGCGGCTCGTGCCAGCGCCCCGAATCCACCACGCCGAGGAAATCCCAGCCGAGTTTTGACTTGGAGGCGGCGTTGAAGGTGAAGGGCAGCACCCTGCCCGGCAGCGAGCGCTCGAGGAAGGAGGTCAGCCCGGCGCCGACGCCGGTGGCGTCCACCACCACCGCGCGCGCGTTCCACGCCAGCGCCAGCTCGCGGATCTCGGCGTGCAGGTGGGTATGGTTCACACCGGTCCACTGCACGCGCCGCACCGGGGTATAGTGCGGCAGCGGGCTGCCTTCAGCGGGGTGCGCGACGCGCACGATGGTGAGCGCGTTACTGTCGCGCGCCGGGTTGGCGGGGGAGAGGATGCCGTCGCTGCCGCGCACACCCTCGTCCTCCCCCGCCACGTCCAGCAGCAAGGCGTAGAGCCTGCCGGGCAGCGCACCCTCCTCGGCGGTTTCATCAGCGCGCATGCGCGCCAGGCGGTCAGGCGGGAACATGCCGCCTTCTCCGTCCACCTCCTCGGAGTAGTACTGGGTACGCACGGTGGGGTGCGCCCTGCCCAGGCGCGCCACCGTTTCCTCCACGTGGCGGCGGTAAGCGGCGACCTCAGCGGCCACGTCATCAGCGGTGAGGCGGAAGACGCGCCGCAAACCATCGCGCTTCTCGGCTTCACGGGCGCGGCGCAGCTGCTGCGCCAAAAGCGTGCGGCTGGTCCACGAGGTACCCCAGAAGACGCGCGTGGCGTTGGTGGAAGCGCTCATCGGCGCCACGTCTTTCTCATACTTGACGCACAGCACGTCCTGGGCTTCGTCGACCTCCAGCAGCGCGGAGGCAGTGGCACCGACGATGTTGCTCTCGGGCGCGGCGGAGAGGAAGGTGATGCGCGCCTCGCCGACACGGTAGATGGAACCGGATTCCTTGACCCAGATACGCCGGGTGAGCGTGTTCCTCTTGACCGTGCGTTCGAGGCGGCGCATGGCGGTGAGCGCCTGCGGTTCGAGCGTGGGCGATACCTTCACCATCTCCACCGGGAAGTTGGAAAACAGCGTCAGCAGGTAGGTTTCGAGCTGCGCCTGCAGTTCGTTCTTGCCGCTCTGGCGCGGAAAGATGACCACGAATGCCAATCCGCGCACGTTGAGCACGGAGTCGAAGATGGCGTTGATCACGCCGCGCTGGTAGTTGCGCAGCTTGATCCCCGATGCCACCTGCGTGAAGCGCTCGGGTTCTCTCAACAGCCATTTGTAATGCGGGACGAATTCGTTCAAGGTTTCCTCAATGATTAAGAGAGTGGAAAGTCGAGAGTGGAGAGTCGAGAATCGTCATTTGACGGCTCTCTATTCTCAATTCTCCATTCTCGTTACTTGCGGAATTGCTCCCCGAACTTCTTCAGCTCCGGCCATTCCTCCTCCAGTTCGAGCAGGGCCTGGCGCAGCAGGGCGGCGGGGTCGAGGTCCTGGTTGGCCAGGTCGCGGCGGGCTTTGAGCAGGCGCGCCAGCGCGGGGGCGGTCTTGCCGACGGTGTCGAGCAGTTCGAGTTGCTCCTCAAGGTTGAGCTTGTCGGTCTGTTTGGCGGCGGCTTTGTGGATGAGGTCGCGCAGGATGGCGATCTCGCGGTCGAGGCCTTCAGAGGTGCTGAGGTCGCTCGTAGACTCTGGACCTTTAGTGTCGGTTGCCCTGGCGGGTGCGCGTGGAGATTTCTTGCGGGTCATGTTCCTCCAGATAGAAAGATTGTTCTATATTTCTATGAACATCATCCCACGCCAGGTGCGCTTTGTCAACTTGCCCCTGGGGAAAGCTTTTAAAGGCCAAAACCTGCCAGATTGGCAGGTTTTCAGGGGAAATTAATTGAGGGTTTGATCTTTTAGGCGACCGATACGGTTTTTGTACACCCGAGCGAATGATGCGAGTGGTGCCGGTCGCCCGCACATTGTGATAGATGATTATTGATTTTCTGTATCAGTCAGCCAGTTGAGGGGGTTGTTCGCGATGTACTCCGCGATCTGTTCATATTCGCGGTCGGTTGAACGATTATATGGTCATAGTAGTTTCGTTGCCAGACGGGCACACCGGGGGTGTGTCGTAATGTGTTGATGCGAGTGGTTACCGCGGATTTGAAACCCCTCACCAATGCGCCTAATGACCTTGACTGGGGATTTAAGTTGGTTTCGTAGGGTGCGTATGGCCATACGCCCCTACGATGGGGCGATTTTCCGGCCGGTCGCCCGTACGATGCTCTTCATTTACTATTATTGTCGGGATAATGTGCAGAATGGCGTGGAAATGATTGGGCATGACCACGAATTCATCCAATTCTATTTCCTTACGAATACTGGCTGACCGCGTCCATTCCTCCATCCACGATCCTGCCAAATTCATTCAACACCATCTCGCCGTTCACCACCTCGCCGAAGAGCGGCTGGCGGTCTTTGGTCACGATGGTTATGAAATAACGAACCCTCCTCGGAATAATCATAGCCGGGCAACCTGATGTTCTTACGCCGCGGAATTGGCATTCCTTTAATCGCAGTTGGGTACACCGAGGAAGCAGGGCATCTGGTCTACGAGCAGATAGACGATGGAAATGCCGGTGTAGATGAGCACCAGCGCATTCAGCAGGAAAGCGGGGACGCGTTCCTGCTTGTTGACCTTGCTCCTGGCCAGGCGCAGGATGGCAAACAGGGACATAAAGAACAGGGTGAACATCAGCCACAGGTAGAGGAAAATGGCATACGGGAACGGGTCGGGTATGCTGCCGAGGTTTACGATCTCCATGACGGCGAACGGCAGCACGCACAGCAAGCCGAGCAATACGAGGGTTAAGAATCGTTTGAGCTTTGGGTTCATGTTATATTCCCAGCCCCTCCTGGGCGGGACCCTTCGCCCCGGCCTTGCCTGACACTTTTCGGCGCATATTGAACGGCAGGTCGAGGTAGATGAGGTCCACCGTCCCGTCCTTGATGTACTCCCGCAGGATGTTGAGGTTGTCGCCGTAGTAAAGTGTGTTCATGGGTGTGTCTCCAATTTAATTTAGAAAAAGATTACCAATGGCGAGTAGAAGGCTGACTAGCGTTTATCAAATAATTGGAAACCGGAGTAACGTCTGGATAGTAAGGCTGACGAGAATTGCTAGAAGGAAGCTCGCGAAAGTACCGATGATAATGTATTCCGCTTGTTTGCGATTTTCGCTATCTTTCAATTCGCCGAAACGAAAAATCGATTTTGCAGCTATAAGGAAACCAACACCAGCAAATTGGCCACTCAATATAAAAACAAATATAAGAGAGCGCTCAAGAAAGCCGATGAACTTTCCCCCTTCTTTCAAACCTTCAATAGGGTGCAAACTATTGGGATTGAATTTTTTATGCAACTGGTTTTGGAAAGGCTTCATGAAGTACCCTATTAGTATTCCGCCTAATGGAAGTAATACGATTGCACCTGAAAGAATAAGGATTGTTTGATAACCAATCGAAGGAAACTGAATCATCCAAAACGGGGTCACATCTTGTGGGTAATAAAAAATGAGAAAAACAATGAAAAGAGTTAATATATGCAAAATCTGGTCAATTACGAAGAGGTAAATTGAATCGTACCGCGGTCTATTGTGCGTGATCAACCATTTTCCCGCATCAATTAATATGTGAGATGCAGCCACAATAAGGGGGGGAAGCCAGAACGACCAATTCCCCACAACAAAAAAAACCAATACACCATTGATCAATCCATGGAGGATAAGCCATATTAATTTCCCCTTGTTTTTCACCAGTGCCATTGGTTGAAAAAGAAAATCACCCATCAAGTGAGCGAACAATAATGACAAAGTAAGTGCTATGGATGAATTAGTCATTTCAATAATTTTTTCCTTCTGCTATGACGCGAAGAATTATTTCCTCAAACAATTTAATACCATTCTTGATAAACGACCATTGCGCAGATTTCAAGTGTTTTGCTACGGTGGGTTGGGCAATGCTCTTGGGTTTCCATTTTTCACCAATTTCAATTTGAGTATTGTTTTGTAGAGCTAAATTAATAGCTTGGCATTGGGGAGCAGTCCAAGATGAAATTTGATCATCTATTGTTCGAACCAATGAGATCAACATGTCTTGATATGGATTATTCTCTACTCCTATTAAAACTATCTTCAGCTTTTCAGGTTTCATCTGATCTAGTAACAAACCAGATCCACTAAATGCCAGACCATATCCCGCAGAAATGTTTTCCTTTGGTATATAATCCACAGGCCCAATGGAAATTGCCACTCTAGTATCTACTCTTTCCGGCATAAATTTATAACGAAAATAGGTTCTAAGGAATATGCTTACAATCAGGGATTTTTGAGGTTGATTGACGACTAATTGCCAACCATCCCCGCGAAAACTTGCCAGATTGTAAGTAATTTCGTTAGAAAAAACTTCTTTTAGAATTCCGGAAAGATACTGAATTTCACGATATAACTGGAATCGCCGGTTATCACTCAGTCCCGAAGAATTTACCAGATCTCCAGTTAAGACTCCATAATACGGTTGAAGACCATTTTTGTTCATTTCCATACCACTCGTTTGGTTTTAGTTAATACATTATAGCCCAAAGTAGCTATATATACAACATATAGCTTATAAAAGCTATAATTGAAAATAAAGATAAATGAATTAAAAATAGCTTTATTGGGCTATAGCGGATAAATATAGCTACTAAAGGCTATAACCTATTTCTTGATCGATCATCTACGATATCCGCATATTGTTTGGCTTAATATACCAAATGTAACAATTCCTGGCTGATTACAGAGGAGGTGTAAAGTTTTGAATTGGGAAAAATGCGTTTCTTGGGGTATGTGTACCTGATAATGAAACACTGGAACTCAAGGATTATTCAATCACCGTTTTCGTAATTCTTGCTGAGCTTCTTATAGCTTTGAACGTCTCACTTTACAAACTGATGCTTGGTTGGGGCGTTTCACTCTACTTTTTTGCACTTCTACGTCTGCGTGACAGTGCGGGCATGCTGGTTTTAGCAATTAGCGCAGAGAGAGTTGAGTGCAAAACAGCGAATCCAGCCAGACGTACTTCGCTACCACGGTTTTAGGCGAGGGTGTTCCGTACTCCCCCCTTGAAATTCCCCGCGCGGCTCGCAATGACACGTCGAAAATTGTCATTGCGAGGGTGTTCTTCCCGAAGCAATCCACGCCCAGGAGTGCATCTTTGTCTATGGGTTTCAACGGTTTGCTATAATCCGAATCAATGGTGAAATACTTCTGGGTTCACGAAGTGTATCAGGTAGAATAGAGAAGATCAGGTAATCAATGAAACAAACTTCACTTGTCACAACCATCAACCATACCCGCCCGGTGCTCTACGCGCTGCTGGCGGCGGGACTGTTCGCGCTCAACGCGCCGCTTTCCAAACTGCTTCTTAACAGCATTGATCCTCTCTTCCTCGCCGCGTTGCTCTACCTGGGTGCAGGGGTCGGCATGCTGGTCATCGGCCGCTTGCGCCGCGCCAGCGGAGCGCTGAACCGTGAATCCGGCCTGTCGCGCAAAGAGCTGCCCTTTGTCGTGTTCATGATCCTACTGGACATCGCCGCGCCTATCGCCCTGCTCTATGGGCTGCGCCTCACCAACGCCGGCACCGCTGCGCTGCTGGGCAACTTCGAGATCGTGGCCACCACCCTTTTCGCCCTGCTGCTCTTTCGTGAAGCGGTGGGGAATCGTTTATGGCTGGCGATCGGGCTCATCGTCCTCGCCAGCGTTCTCCTGAGCTTTGAGGATATCAGCGCTGTGCGCCTATCCGCCGGAGCGCTGCTGGTGCTGCTCGCCTGCGTTTGCTGGGGTTTGGAGAACAATTGTACGCGCATGCTCTCCATCAAAGACCCGCTGCAGGTGGTGGTCATCAAGGGATTCGGTTCCGGGCTGGGGGCATTGTTGATCGCTTCAATCTGGGGCAAACTGAGCGCGCCCTTTTGGATGATATTGGCTGCCCTGGCACTGGGGCTGGTGGCGTACGGCTTGAGCATCTTTTTCTACGTCCGCGCCCAACGGGATTTAGGCGCTTCGCGCACCAGCGTGTACTACGCCGCCGCGCCGTTCATTGGCGTACTGTTCTCATGGGCGATCCTTGGCGAGCGCGTCACAATCTTGTTCCTGGTGGCGCTGGCGGTCATGCTGCTGGGTGCCCTGCTGGCGGTGACCGAAGTAGCACCATCACGCGCACGAGCACAACGCGCTGGCGCACGAGCATCGGCACGACCATGACGACGGTCATCATAACCACCTTCACGAGGGTGAGGCACACGGCGAGCACAGCCACCTGCACACGCATGAGGCCTTAACTCACGATCATCCCCACAATCCAGACGCGCATCACCGCCACGACCACGAGTAATGTTGTTTCAGCCCCTCTTGAATTTCCCCACACAACCTCTATAATCAATATAGACAGGCTGCTCACCGCTCTCCGCGCGCTGCCGTTCACCGCGCCTGCAAAGGTGGATTTGATGAACAGGAAAAGCCTGTTTTCCCTCGTTTTCTCGCTACTACTCCTCAGCCTGGCGTGCAACCTGCCGTTTGGCAGCTCCGACGGCGATGCCATCCCCGAGGACGAGCTAAGCGGCGCGCTGAATCTCATGAGGGGCTACGATACTTACTTCGGTGTGATGGAGACATTCGACATCAACGAAAACGGCTTCCCGATGTGCTCTATTACACCCTGCCGGAGGAGGAGATCGCTGAAGGAATTTACATGCAGCAACTTTATTCCATGGAAAATTCGAATGACAGCGGTTACCGCTCCGGGTTGACCTATTACCTGCGCAATGATACTGATTCCGATGCCTACTTGGAAGTGGTAATCGATATTCCAAAGGAGATTGCCCCAACCTTTGAAGACATGGGACTTTCACAGCTTCCCCTGGAGATCATCGAACCTGACCCAAAAGGCAGGTTCGGTTTAACTTGCAAGCCAAGTCTCCGCCGCAGGTGGGATTGGGGATTATTTCTAATATCATTTCCGTCCCGGCGGGCTACGATCCGGATAAAGCCTTTATGGAGATGGTGCTCACTTCGAGCGCTGCTGACCTGTGCAAGCGCAAGTTCTCGGACGATGAAAAAGAGAACCGCGAAATGCAGGACATGTGTTATTACAACGTGGTCAGGGATTTCAAAGATTATATCGACGCTGGCAACCTGGCCTGGTCGTGTGTATCCATCAAGGACGAGGACCTGGCATACACCTGTACTGCCCTGCTCCAATCCGACCGCCAGTTTTGTGATGCCATCAAGGACAGGGTCAATAAAGAGAGATGCCTGGCGCAACTGGTGAATGATGCCTGCCTTGAAGTACCGATCGAGGAGCGTGAGCTGTGTGTCGCAGAAGGCGCGCTCGAATTGAAGTCCTTCGGTGCCTGCCTGGAGATCAGCGAGCCGGATGTCAAGAACGACTGCATCGCGCGGGTAATGGGCAGTCAAAAATACTGTGACAGGATTGTCGATGATGACCTTAGAGGGCAGTGTTATTTTAATATTGGCATCCGTGAAGCAGACATAGATACAACAGAGGACGCAGAAAAGCCGGAAGAGACGGGCGAGGGATTGTCCGGCGGTGATGATGATACTGACAGCGAGGAAGGCAATGGCTGGTTCAGCGAGAAAACTGCGGATGAAGTTTGCGCCACCATCGCCAACCAGATCGGCATGCCGTATTCAGAGGGACATGCCAATATTGGCCACCTTTTGTGCAATATGAGCATGGATAACGGCGCGACCGGCTGGCCGGCCACAGTGTATATCTGGTTCATGAACACGGAAGCAGAGATGAAAGCCAGCTGGGATTCCACAGGGGATTCCCAGCGATACACGAAGGATATCCCCAACCAGGTGTACGCTGAACATACAGAAGACACCGACCTTGTTGTGGCAAAGCAGCAGGATTATTCACAGGAGAACAAGTGGGTGTTTTACATCAGCGCGGCTCATTTATACAAGAACGGTGAGATCGTTTATACACATGGTAGCCTGGAAGAAGATAAACGCGGGAACTGGAATTACATCCTCTCGGTCGGGCGCGATTTTATTGACACTGTTGGGACGAAATAAGGATCAATTGAATCGTACCCTGTTACCGGGGAGCAGGAGAACAAAACCTGTCCTAGTCCCTGATTACTGTTTACTATTCACTAATCACTGATTTGCAGGTTATGCCACACATCTGCGCTTTCTCGCACGTCGATCTGCTGCGCGGGCGGGAAGCTGCCGATGAGGCTGCAGTTGGCGTCAACCGCGCTGCCGTCGCAGCCGTAAGCGTTGGCTGCCAGCGTCCAGGTGCCGCTGGCGTCTTCCGGCAGGAAGAAGTAGAACTGGCCGAGGGCGTCAGTGGTGGCGGCGTCTTCGTCCGCGGGCTCACCACCAGGCGGGGTGAGCGTGAGCGTGATGTGCGAAGCCGGGCTGCCATCAGGGGTATACACATGCCCCTTGACGATGACGAACCCGTCCGGGATCACCTCGGGCAAGTCATAGAAATCACCTACCAAAGTCAGAAGTTCCAGCTTCATCCAGCCGTGCAGGTCGTCGGCGGTTTTCACGTACACCCAGCTCCAGCCGGGCGCGCGCCCCCATGCCTCCACGGTATCGCCGGTGTCGTACATTTCCAGCGCCGGATGCAGGAAGCCCGGCCCCGAACGCAGAAAGAGATTGTCGACCATCACATCCGTTTCCATCCCCGCGAAGGGTGTAGGGTGTGATGGCGGCGGTCGGCGGCGTTGTGGGTAGCGAGACAGTAGGCAGCGAAATGGTGGGTCGTGGCGTCTCGCTGGGCGGCATGGGCTCGGTGGTGATCAGCGGCGGGTAGGTGCTGGTAGGCGCGGTCTGCGATAATATTCCACAGCCGGTGGTCAGGCTCAGCATTACGATGATGGGGAGAACGATCATGATCCGTTTCATGTGTGTTTTCCTTGTTTAACTGGTTTCACTGCTTGATATGAGACGTTCCTGCCGATATCTGGGTTCCCGTACTTTGTTCCTGATTTTACTCCCATAAATAGGTTGTACAGCAAAAAGGTTGCATCACTGGACAAAATCATGTGAGCGTAGTATAGTTCGCCATCGTACTATTTTGATCAAGGAAGGTTGTGAAGCATGCTACAACACGAAGGGAAAGCCGAACTTATCCGCAAGAGCCTGGTCGCGATGGCCGCTGGCGAAGACATCCGCGGCATGGAGATCGCCCACGGCATCCGCGTGCTCAGCCGGCTGTTCGACCTGGCGGTCAACCGTTCGCCGGAGTTCGGTGAGCTTTCCGGTCCGCGCCTGGGCATTTTGCTGCGCCTGTTGATGGAAGAGGAGCGCGGCAACACTGCGGGTATCAATCCCACCCGACTCAGCCATTTCCAGGACGTGAAGAAGAACACCATCACCTCCCTGCTCAGGGGGCTGGAGGAAAGCGGGCTCATCGAGCGCGCGCCCGACCCCTCAGACCGGCGTGCTGCGCTGGTGCGCATCAGCCCGGCGGGTCGAGAGCTGGTGCGTTCTTCCGCCCCGGCGCGCTTCGCTTTCATGAACCGTGTCACTTCCAGCCTTGACGACCACGAGCGTGACCAGCTGCTGCTGCTGCTGGAGAAACTGCGTGCTTCCATGCCGCTCCACACCAAACCCGCGCCTTCCGAAGAAGGCTGAATCAACCCAATTACCGGAGGAATTATTTACCCGTATGCTGCGCATCTTTAGATACCTCAAACCTTATACGCTATCCGTGCTGGTGGTCATCCTGCTGCTCTTCGGGCAGGCGATGGCCGAACTGGCGCTGCCGAATTACATGTCCGATATTGTCAATATCGGCATCCAGCAGGGCGGCATCGAGAACGCGGTGCCGGAAGTGCTGCGTTCCAGCCAGCTGGAGAGGATGCTGCTGTTCATGAATCCTGAAGAGCAGGCTGCCGTCCGCGCGGCTTACGTCCCGCTCGGCGTCCATCCACACCGGGATATGACAGCCTCATTAAGCGATTCCCCGGCGTGCAGGCTGGCGACGTCTATACCAGGGTGGCACTCACCTCGGAGGAGATCGAAACCCTCAACCCGGTCGCCGGCCGTGCGCTGCTGGCGGTGTACACGCTGGAACAGGCTGCCAGCGACCCTGAAAAGGCCGCCGCTCTCAGCCAGCAGACCGGCATGGACCTCAGTCAATTACCTGCCGGTACCGATCCCTTTGCGCTGCTGCAGCAACTCCCTGAAGAACAGCTGGCACAGCTGAGCACCAAGGTCAGCGGTCAGTTCGCTGCCCTTGACAGCCGCATGATCACCCAATCCGCCGCCGCCGCGGTGAAAGCGGAATATATGGCGTTGGGCGCTGACGCTCAGCAGTTGCAATCCAGCTTACATCCTGCGCATCGGTGGAATGATGCTGCTGCTCACCCTGGCTGTGTGGTCTCTGTGATCATCATCGGCTTGCTTTCCGCGCGCACCGCCGCAGGTATTGCCCGTGATGTGCGTCGTGATATTTTCAGCAAGGTGGAAAGTTTTTCCAAAGCCGAATTTGAGACCTTTTCCACCGCTTCGCTGATCACCCGATCTACCAATGACATCACCCAAATACAAATGGTGATCGTCGATGCTGCATGCGCATGGTCTTCTATGCCCCCATCATGGCTGTTGGTGCGATCATCCGCGCGACTGAGAAAAGCCCTTCCATGACCTGGATCATCGCGCTGGGTGTGGTGAGTGCTGCTGGTGATGATCGTCACCATCTTCTCGATCTCACTGCCGAAATTTAAACGCATTCAGAGCCTCATTGACCGTCTGAACCTGGTGACTCGTGAAAGTCTCTCCGGGATGATGGTCATCCGCGCCTTCAACACCCAGGCTTTTGAACTCAAGCGTTTTGATAAGGCCAATGTTGATCTGACCAAAACCACCCTCTTTGTCAGCCGGGTCATGGTGACATGATGCCAATGATGATGCTGATCATGAATGGTCTGTCTGTTGCTGATCATCTGGGTCGGTGCGCACCGGGTGGCCGCAATCCACGATGCAGGTTGGCGATATGATGGCTTTTCTACAATACGCCATGCAGGTGGTCTTTTCCTTCCTGATGATCTCGATGATGTTCATTTTCCTGCCGCGTGCGGCTGTTTCTGGTGCGCGTATCGCTGAAGTGCTCGAAATCGAACCCGTGATCAAGGACCCGCCGCAACCCAAAAAATTTGATGACAGCAGCAGGAGGGTTGGTTGAATTCCGCAATGTATCATTCCGTTATCCGGACGCAGAAGAGAATGTGTTGTGTAATATCAATTTCACAGCCAAGCCGGGTGAGACGACCGCCATCATTGGCTCCACCGGTTCTGGAAAATCCACCGTTGTCAATCTCATTCCACGTTTCTTCGATGTAACCGACGGCGCGATCTATGTAGACGGAGCGGATGTCCGTGAAGTGACCCAGTCTGATCTGCGGGATCGTATTGGTTACATTCCGCAGCAGGGAATGCTATTCTCCGGCACTGTCGAAAGCAATCTGCGGTACGCAGATGAAAACGCCAGCGAGGAAGACCCTGCATTACACGCTGAAATTGCGCAGGCTTCGATTTTATCGCGAAAATGGAAGCCGGCATGCAGGCAGAGATTTCACAAGGTGGTACCAATGTCTCTGGCGGACAGAAACAGCGTCTGGCCATTGCCCGTGCCTTGGTTAAGAAGCCGCCGATCTACATTTTCGACGACGCGCTTATCGGCGCTGGATTTCAAGACCGATGCAGCCCTGCGAAAAGCGCTGAAAGCAGAAACTGGTGACAGCACCATGATCATTGTTACCCAGCGGGTTATCACCATCAAAAACGCAGAACAGATCATCGTACTGATGACGGCGAATCGTCGGGAAGGGTACACATAAAGAATTGATGGAAAGCTGCGAAACATATCGCGAATCGCTTCATCACAGCTCTCCGCGGAGGAATTGGCATATGACACATGCTAACACTCAACACCAAAGCTACCACGTACCGCCTATGCGCGGCGGTCCGATGGGCGGAGGTCCGATGGGCGGCGGGCGGACCCATGCCGGGCATGATGCGCGGCGGTGAAAAAGCCCGAGATTTCAAGGGCACCATGAAAAAACTACTGCAATATCTGAAACCCTATCGGATTTCGGTCATCATGGTATTCGTTTTTGCCGTTGCTTCCACCATTTTTTCTATTGTCGGGACCCAAAATTTTGGGAAAGGCAACCACCAAGCTCTTCGAAGGCATCGTCGGTCAGATTGCTGGCACCGGCAGCGGGATCGATTTTACTTATATTGGCGAATATCCTGCTGTTGCTGGTCGGTCTCTATATCGCTGAGCCGCGGTCTTCAGCTATGTTCAGGGCTGGATCATGACCTCAGTTGCGATGAAACTGACCTACCAGTTTCGCAAGGATATTTCGGAAAAGATCAACCGCATGCCCTTGCGTTATTTTGATGGCACCAATCAGGGCGAAGTGCTCTCACGCATCACCAATGACGTCGATACAGTCAGCCAGACCCTGAACCAGAGCCTTATCCCAGATCATCACTTCAGTGACTACTGTTCGGTGTGTTGGTAATGATGTTCTCCATCAGCTGGACCATGACCCTGGTAGCACTGGTGATTCTGCCGATCTCGGCTGTCTTCATCAGTGTGGTTGTCAAACAATCCCAGAAATACTTCAAAATACAGCAAGATTACCTGGGTCATGTCAACGGGCACGTCGAAGAAATGTACGGTGGACACACCGTCATGAAGGCTTTCAACGGCGAGAAGAAAGAGCATCGATAAGTTCGACGGCTATAACAGCGCCCTGTATGATTCCGCGTGGAAATCGCAATTCCTTTCGGGTTTGATGATGCCGATCATGGGCTTCATCGGCAACCTGGGTTACGTGTGGCTGTTCTCGGATCCTGGTTTACCGCAACGCGCGATCACTGTGGGTGACATTCAGGCCTTCATTCAGTATGTACGCTCCTTCACTCAACCCATCGCCCAAATCGCGAATATCTCGAATGTCTTTCAGCAAACTGCGGCTGCTGCGGAACGCGTTTTTGAGTTTTTGGCGGAACCAGAAGAACTGACGATACAGTTGATCCGGTCAAACTGGACACTGTGCAGGTCTGGTGGAGTTCAAGAATGTTCACTTTGGCTACAGTCCTGAAAAAATTATCATCAAGGATTTCTCGGCAAATCCGCCGGGGCAGAAGATCGCGATCGTTGGTCCGACCGGTGCGGGCAAAACCACCATGGTTAAACTGCTGATGCGTTTCTATGATGTCAATTCGGGGCTATCCTTGTGGATGGACATAATATTCACGATTTCACCCGCCACGACCTGCGCTATAGTTCGGTATGGTTCTGCAGGACGCCTGGCTCTACAATGCCAGCATCATGGATAATATCCGCTATGGTGACCTGGACGCCACTGATGAGGAGGTATGCCAAGCTGCCCGAACCGCAAATGTCGATCATTTTGTCCGCACCCTGCCGGAAGGCTACAATATGGTGCTGGATGAGGAAACCTCCAACATCTCGCATGGTCAGAAGCAACTGCTGACGATCGCGCGCGCGATCCTGTCGCACCCCAGATTCTGATCCTTGATGAAGCAACCAGCTCGGTCGATACCCGCACCGAAGTGCTGATTCAGAAGGCCATGGACAACCTGATGCAGGGTCGCACCACGTTCATTATCGCCCACCGTTTGTCCACCATCCGCAACGCTGATCTGATCCTGGTGATGAACGAAGGCGACATTGTCGAGCAGGGCACCCACAAGGAACTGCTCGCAGGAACGGTTTTTACGCGTCCATCTACAACAGCCAGTTCGAGGAAGCGAATATTTATTAATCCCTGATCAAATTAACCAGAATCCCCGTGACGGGCGGGGATTCCTTATAATTGAGCAAATATGGCGGAGGACATACCCCTTTTTCCCTTCTGCAGGATTGATTATGAAACTAAATGTGAGTGATAGTTTTTCCTTACAAGGAACTCAAGCTGTGATGTGCTCATTGTACGTATTAATTATTGTGGGAGAGAGAATATCCCCCCGTGGTTCACGTTTTTTTACGACCCTGAGGAGGACTGGAGAAAAACAAACAACTGGTTTCTGAAGAAGCCAGGAATTCTATTTGTCAAAAATTGATCATTATCAAAATTTTGCATTGCGACTGGTTTAAATCTGTTGATTTCTATAAAATCTGGTGCCTGATGCGGAAATGAAAAAATCTCAAACCGATAAAAGGTAAAGAGCTAGACATGTTCAAACCTAAATAATGTGCGAAACCTGTTTCTGATTATACTTAATGAATCATTATGACTGAAAAGAACAACCATCCTGCCAAATTTAATTCCGTCAAAAAACTCCTGGGTTTTCTAGGTTTACGTCGCAGCATGCTTGTAATGCTGACCATGGTAATACTGGTAGGAATGGGCGAGAATATCGCCGAGCGTTACCTGCCCATCTATCTGGTTGCTTTGGGCGGTGGTGCGTTAATGGTTGGTCTTCTGAATGGAATGGATAATCTGCTCAGTGCATTATATTCATTTCCGGGGGGCTATTTAAGTGATAAGTTGGGCTATAAACGGGCATTACTGGTATTCAACCTGATTGCCATATTAGGTTACATGATCGTCATTTTTATTCCCACATGGTGGGCAGTTATCATTGGCGCAATATTCTTTCTCTCATGGTCAGCAATATCATTGCCTGCGACTATGAGTTTAGTGTCAGCAGTGCTACCCGAAAACAAACGTACCATGGGCGTTTCGATGCATTCATTAGTGCGACGTATTCCCATGGCACTCGGTCCAGTTGTCGGTGGGTTTCTGATCACCTGGAAAGGCGAGATTGTGGGTGTGCGGTGGGCTTTTATTCTTGCGCTACTGCTTGCAATTTTTGCCTAATCCTTCAACAAGTTTTCGTTGAAGATCGTAGGATAAGCACCAAAGCGGAAAGCAATCCGCTGAAGTTGTTCAAGCAGATGTCACCAGCGTTTCGCAAGTTATTAGTTGCAGATATTCTGGTACGCTTTAGCGAGCAAATACCATATGCATTTATGGCAATTTGGGTAATAAAAAACAATGGTATTTCCCCGGTATCTTTTGGGTTTCTTACAACTATCGAAATGGTTACCGCTATGTTGGTTTATATACCGGTTGCATATTTGGCTGACCGTGGATCCAAGAAACCATTTATAACAATTACGTTTGCATTTTTCACGCTATTTCCGTTAATTCTCATGTTCTCTCATAATTTTTGGATGTTTGTCCTGGCATTTATTATTCGCGGTTTGAAAGAATTTGGAGAGCCCACCAGAAAAGCGCTGATTATGGACTTGGCTCCGGAAGGGAAAAAAGCAGCCATGTTTGGGCTATATTATTTGTTAAGAGATGTGATTGTTTCCGTGGCGGCATTTAGTGCAGGTTTTCTTTGGAACCTTTCTCCCCAGGCAAATTTTTTAACTGCTTTTGGATTTGGTTTAATCGGGACCGTCTATTTTGCGGTTTTCGGTCAGGATATCGTTGTTCAGAAAAAGGAGTTTTCAATATGAAATGGATTACCCGTTCTCACGTCCACGTTGACCGTGTAGCCTGCCCCTGGTTGATCACCCGATTTGTCGATAATGAGGCCGAGTTCTTATTTGTCCCCAAAAGGTGAAGTTGAACGGATTTCAAATGAAACTGGAGCAATTCCCTTTGACACCACGGGAATCGAATTAGGTCATCATGAAGGACGCTGCTCTTTCGAATCGATGATATTAAAATACGAATTAAAAGAACCCGGTTTACTACGCCTGGCAAAGATCGTCCATGCTGCAGACGTGGATGAAGATGTCGACAGTGACCCAATTGCCCGCGGACTTGAAGCGATTGCTTCTGGTTTCAGCCTGCGTTTCCCCGAGGATGTAGAGAATCTGGAACACCAGTTTGACGTTTATGATGCTTTATATGCCTGGTGTCGTATGGAAGTAGCAAAAGGAAAATAAGTATTCAGCTGATAAGACTAATAATTGTGTTGTATACAGCAAAAATTTTCTATTAATAATCATCAATGATAATTGGAATTGAACAGCTGACTTAATAGTGATATTTTCAAGATCTAAATTCGTTAAATTACACCTTTTTTGGGGCAGCTAGAAGCGGGGAGAGGAGTAGATAGCCCTTCGGGGCACTTACCAATAATTTCTAGATATGAATAAATATTAAGAGGTTGATGCTGCAGCACCAGGTGCTTAACAATCATTATTAATGCTTGATTATGTAAAGAAGGAATTTGATTACTGTGGGCCTGACCACGCAACTGAACTTGTGCTTATGATTTGTCTCCACAAGGAACTCAAGCTGTGGCATAATCACTTGCATATCGAGGTCTCTAGGACAACTCATGGAATTCAAACATATCTGTGTCATCGGTTTGGGATACATCGGCCTGCCGACATCCAGCATTTTCGCCAGTAAAGGTGTCAGGGTCACCGGTGTGGATAACAATCCGCGCGTCGTTGAGAGCCTGCGCCAGGGTAAAGTACACATCCACGAGCCGGATCTACCCGATGTGGTCGCCGCTGCGCTGCACAAGGGTACCCTGTCGATTGCCTCAGCCCCGGTAGAGGCGGATGCCTTCATAATCGCAGTGCCCACGCCTTTTTACGGTGACAAGAAAGCCGACCTCAGCTTTGTCCGTTCCGCCGCCGAGTCCATCGTTCCGGTGCTGCGCCGCGGTAACCTGGTGGTACTTGAATCCACCTCTCCCCCTCTCACCTCTCAGGATGTGGTCAGACCCATCCTGGAGCAATCCGGGCTGAAGGCAGGCACGGATTTCCTGCTGGCGTACTCTCCGGAACGCGTTCTTCCCGGTCAGATCATGAAAGAGTTGGTGGAGAACGCGCGTGTTATCGGCGGGATTGACGAAGCTTCTTCACAGGCGGGCAGAGACCTGTACAAAACGATTGTGCAAGGTGAGATAGTTCTCACCGACGCCACCACCTCAGAGATGGTCAAATTAATGGAGAATACCTACCGCGATGTGAATATTGCCATCGCCAACGAGTTCTCGCGCCTGGCGGACCGCTTCGGCGTGGACATCTGGGAAGCCATTGCCATCGCCAACCGCCATCCGCGGGTGCGCATCCTCAACCCTGGCCCCGGTGTGGGCGGGCACTGCATCAGTGTGGACCCGTGGTTCCTGGTGGAATCCGCGTCGGATATCACCCCGCTCATCCGTATTGCACGCCAGGTGAACGACGCGCAACCGGATTTTGTGATCGAAACTCTCAAGGGTCTGCTCAAAAAACTTGAAGGCAGGCGCATCGCGGTGCTCGGGTTGGCATACAAACCGGACGTGGATGACCTGCGGGAAAGCCCGGCGGTGGAGATCGCCCGCGAGTTGGCGGAGCAAGGCGCGATCGTGAAAGCCTGTGAGCCTTTCAAAGCCGATTTTATTATCGAAGGGGTATATGTCACCCCAAGTGTTGAGGAAGCCATCAGTGATGCCGAGGTCCTGCTGCTGCTGGTGGGGCATGCTCAATTCAAATCACTCGACCCGGTTAGGGTTGCGCAGCTAACCACCGCCCGTCTACTGCTGGACACGGTCAACGGCTGGCCGGCGGAAGCCTGGCGCGCAGCCGGATTCAAGGTTGAAAAGCTTGGAGACAGGAAGAACACTTCCCGATGACCCCGATCCGCGTCCTCTCCATATTTGGTACCCGGCCTGAAGCGGTCAAGATGGCGCCGGTGGTGCAGGCGCTGCAGCAGCACAAAAATATCGATTCTCGGGTGTGTGTTACGGCCCAGCACCGCGAAATGCTGGACCAGGTGCTTGAGTTGTTCCACATCCAGCCGAACTATGACCTGGATCTGATGCGCCCCAATCAGTCGTTAGCTGACCTGACCGCCGGAATACTCACCAGGCTCGACCCGGTCCTCGCCAGGGAAAACCCTGATTGGGTGCTGGTGCAGGGAGACACGACCACGGTGATGGCCGCCTCGCTGGCGGCTTTCTACCGAGGTATCAGGGTGGGGCATGTGGAAGCCGGTCTGCGTACCGGCGACAAACGCCAACCCTTCCCCGAGGAGATCAACCGCCACCTCACCTCCGTTCTCGCTGACCTGCATTTTGCCCCCACCGAGCGCAGCCGTGACAACCTGCTGCGTGAGGGCATCGCGGAAGCGCGCATCAAGGTGACCGGCAACACGGTCATCGATGCCCTGCATCAGATCATCAAATCCGAAACCCCGCCGCAGGTTCGTGCCTGGCTGGAGGATTGGGGCATCAGACAGGGCGGCAGACGGCTTGTGCTGGTGACAGCCCACCGGCGCGAGAATTTCGGTGCGCCTATCCAGCGTATCTGTGAAGCAGTCCGGTCGCTGGCAGAGCGGTATGGCAACGGCTTGCGTATCGTGTACCCGGTGCACCTCAATCCGAATATACAGGAGCCCGTTTACCGCCTGCTGGGTGATATTCCTGGCATCAGCCTCATCCAGCCGGTGGATTATATCTCTCTCATTCACCTGATCAAGCATGCGACCATCGTCCTGACGGATTCAGGCGGCATACAGGAGGAGGCATCCGGGTTGGGTAAGCCCGCCCTGGTGCTGCGCGAAGTGACAGAGAGACCGGAAGGCGTTGAAGCCGGGGTGCTCAAGCTGGTAGGATCAGACCCCCATGCCATTATTCGTGAAGCCTCCCGCCTGCTGGATGACACCGACGCGTACGCGGAGATGGCACGGGTCACCAGCCTATTCGGCGACGGGAAAGCCGCCGGTAGGATTGTCGAAGCGATCCTCAGTCAACCGGGGCATGAACGATAGAGCTGGTTAAGGCATAGAAGATTGAACTTCTCACAGGCAAAGATTTGTATCATTCCACAAAAACTTGGTCTCGGCGGACCAGCATCCTTCCAGTCCGGGTTGATCAGTGCCATGCAGCAGCGCGGAGTCCGCGTGAGCCATGACCCGCTTGACACCTCGCTTTCTGCGATCCTGGTGTTTGGCGCGGCACAGCAGATGGGCGACCTTCAGTACGCGCAGCGTTCGGGAGTACGGGTGGTGCAGCGCCTTAACGGCATGAACTGGGTGCACCGCCGCAAGTTCACCGGGATCAAACATTTCATCAAAGCCGAATACGGAAACAATAAACTGCGCCACCTGCGTCATCGCGCGGACAGGATCATTTATCAGAGCGAGTTTGCGCGTGCATGGTGGGAGCGAGAGAATGGCACCCTGGGTAAACCTCAATTTGTGATTCACAATGGTGTGGATCTGGCGCTTTTCTCTCCCGTCCCGGCTGACCTCCCCGTTGACCGTTACCGGATTCTGATGGTCGAGGGGCATTACGGCGGCGGTTACGAGGGGGGATTAGTTAGCGCCGCCAAGTTTATCCAGCTGCTGCGCCAGAAGACTGACCGCGCGTGTGAACTGACAGTGGTTGGGGATGTGCCGCGGGAATTGCGCCAATTGATCGAAGGCACGAACGCAGAGGTGGTCTGGCTTGGCGTGCTCAAGCACGAGGAGATCCCCGTACTCTACCGATCGGCTCACCTGCTCTACTCAGGAGATATCAACGCCGCTTGCCCGAATTCAGTGATCGAAGCCATGGCTTGCGGGCTACCGGTGATCGCCTACGATACCGGCGCTTTACCGGAGTTGGTGAGTGAGGACGCGGGCAGGATCGCGGCTTATGGGGGGGATGTTTGGCAACTGGATCAGCCGGATGCAGCTGCCCTCAGAAGCGCCGCTTTGCAGGTGCTGCAGACCAGGGATGCCTTGAGCAGAGGTGCCAGGCGGAGCGCTGAAACAAGATTTGATGTGGATAAGATTACTGAAAAGTACCTGGAAGTTCTGATGGGGGAATAGAAGGGAATTACCAGGAAAAAGCCGCTTCCAAATTTATAGTTTCTCGCGTTTCGCGCTTTTACGCATATGCAACAACGTGCCAATACCCACCACGAATAATACTGTCACAACCGCCAGGATCACACCGTCAGTTAAGCCGTATTCCGTTGAAAGCGGGCGTTCCGTGGCAATCGCGGTGGAATCCAATGTGATCGGCGCGGGAGTTGGCGTCGCCAGGGGATCAAAATCACCGCCGGGTTTCGGACCACTCAGGATCATTGCCCCTGCCAGCAAAGCAAGCACGAACAATACGATCAGCAGCCTGCCGGCAAACCCTGATTCGTTGGTGATTTTTTTCCAAACTTGACGCACGAACTGTTTCATTTATTCCCTTGTGATCATTCAGAAAGCGCTTTGATGATCCTGTTCGAAGATTCGATATAGGTGGTCTGCTTACGCAGCATCTCGATGGTCGCCTGGGTGAACAACGGGCCAACCTCGTTCAATAACAGACTGGAAGGTACCAGTTTTGCGGATTCGGCAATTTCAAGAAGTATACCTGATACTTCAACATTCTTCCAAGTCGCGAGCGCCTGGTTGCTCATCGGGATCATACCCGCGCTTTCCGTCCAGGCTCCTTGAAAATCCGTGTCAACCAGGTAAGCTGCCAGCTGCTGGTACAGTGAAAAGCGTTCGGGTGAGGTTTGCGGGAAAGCGATCGCCCAACCTTCAGCCAGCGTGAGCGCGTCTTCTTCAAAGGAAGGTATACCGCTGATGGAGGTGTTTTCTGGTAACTCCTCCAGGTATTGAGATGCCCATATGACCGCGTAGGCGGCGCGGGCATCCTTGACGGCCTGCCAGGACTCTTCATAAGTGGTGTAATCGGTCAGCCAGTAAGGGAACACATCCGTGTTTGCCCCTTCAGCCAGGAACAGCAGCGTCTGTTGCAGGGCTTCCTCATCAAGCGTGATTTGAACCTCATTCAGGGTGAAACCGCCGCCCTTGTCCAGGTAAAGCAGCAGCGGCAACAGCCCGTACGGCTCCGCAGCTGGAAATGCCAACACCTTGTTCAATTGGATGACTTCCTGCCAAAGTTTGGGTGGATAGACCACCTGGAGCGATTTATACGCCATGCACAGCGCATCAGCCGCGAATGGCAGACCGTACCGGGTGTCTTTCACCCGGATGAGTTCCTCCGCGAAAGCAAAATTTTCCGCCTGGGTAGCCAGGTTACTATCCGTCTCGAGGGGCATTATCAGCCCGTTCAAAGCGGCTGTCTCAAGATCACTTCGGGGCAGGATGATGATGCCGGGCAGAGCTGCAGGGGCCGCAAGGCTGGCCGCGGTGAGAGAATCAAGCAGCCCACCCGAACCGGATAATGCCTTGATGCGCACATCGACCGTGACGTCTGGATTGGCAGCTGTAAATGCCTGTAATTGTTGCCTGAAGAGTTCACCTTCCGGGGATCCATTTTCAGGGTCGAACGCGGGTGGTAACCAAACCGTGATCTGATCCAGGTCCTCTTCCAGTGTGGTTTGCGTCGGTTCCACCCCCGGTGCTGCGGTCGCTGTGGTTACCGGTTCGACCGTTGGCACTGTCACTACCGGAGTACGCCGGATAAACGGGATCTCATCAAGGAGCTGCTGGCAACCCGTTAGCGGGAAGGTCAGCAGCACTGCGAGAACAACGTACGATAAAGCACAGTCTCAGTCTTTTCATTAATTTTCAAACCTGGCTGGGTGACTCAACAGGTGAACCATCAGTTTTAGAGCGTTTTTGTAGTCTGCCATGTCGATGACCTCGGATGGAGAATGCACGTAGCGGCAGGGGAGCGAGAGAGCGCCAGAAAGCATCCCCGATCTTGAGATCTGCATGGCGCGCGCGTCCGTTGAACCGATGTCCAGCACCTCCATCTGGTAGGGGGATTTGATGGCTTTTGCTCCTTCAACCATCCAATTGACCACGGCAGGATCAGCGATATGACCAACATCCCGCACCTTTATGGCGGGACCGTCACCCAGGTTGACCTGCATCTTCACGCCGAGGATGTCGCCCACCGGGGTAACATCCAGCGCGATTCCCAGGTCAGGCTCGAGATGGTATGCGGCGGTGGTTGCCCCTCTTGACCCCACTTCCTCCTGGGTGCTGAATACGAAATTCAATTCATGAGGCGTGTCCTTGATCCCTTTTATGATCTCAATCATCAGTGCGCATGAAGAGCGGTCATCCATCGCCTTGGAACTGACGCGCTGCCCAAGATCCAGAAACTCCCGGTCAAATACCGCCAGGTCGCCGGTTTTCACCGGGCAGTCCTTATCGCTACCGGCGCCGACATCCACAAAGAACTGGTTGATTGGCTGGATCTTTGAATGATCTTCAGCTTTATCACTGTTGATCACACCGCGGGTGCCGTTGAGGAACCTGACGCGGCTGCCGGGCAGGTAGCGTGCCAGCACGGAACCAATATTGCTGAACCTGACCAATCCGTTCTTTTCCACGTGGCTGACGATGATGCCGATCTCATCCATGTGGGCAGCGATCATGACGCGCATCCCAGTCTTTGATTTCTTCCCCAGCGTGGCGATAAGGTTGCCCATGGCATCCACGCGGACCTCACTCACGTGCGGCGTGATGATTTCCCTGATGGTGTCGCGGATGGCGGATTCGTATCCTGAAGGACCCGGTACCTGTGTGAGTTGCTGCAGTAATTCTTTCATGAGGTTTCCTCTTGTTCGTTATGGTTATCGATCAATGCTCAGGATGGAGCGGTCTGCCTGTTCAATAACCAGGCGCAATAAAGACAGCGTGTTTTCCCAGTCCGATAGTTTTGCGTGCAAAATGGGCGAATGGGCATACCTGCCGGGGATGGAAATGGAGACGACGGGTACACCGCGGCGGTTGATGTGGATGGCACCGGCGTCGGTGCCGCCGCCGCCGGGCTGGCGGAACTGGTATGGGATCTGATGGCCTTCAGCCAGCTGCACCAGGAAACGGATCAGGCGTGGATCTGAAAGCGTGCCCGCGTCCGCCAGGTAGATCGCCGGACCCGCGCCAAGCCGGCAGTTGTACTGCGAGTTTTCCTCTTCGTTTTCCAACATCGGCAGGTCGAAGGCCGGGGTGGAATCGACCACGAAGGCTATATCAGGTTCAAAATCATAAGCGGCAACACGCGCGCCGCGCAGCCCCACCTCTTCCTGCACGGTAAAGGCGAACAGAACCTCGAGTGTACCCGGGTTCAACTTGGCCAGTTCGATCAACGTTGCCACACCCAGGCGGTCATCCAGCGCCTTGCCGAATAGACTGCCGCCGTTTTGCCAGAAACGGGTGGCGAAGGTCGCATAATCCCCGATGGCTGCTTTACCGGCGTTGGCAGGGCTGATGTCGATGCGCAGGTTCTTCATCGGTGTGGAATTCTTGCGTTCATCAGGGCTGGAGAGGTGGATGGGTTTGCTGCCGATGACGCCGGGCAGGTGATCCTTACCGACGAGCACATATTTTGCAGCCAGTTGCCGTTCGTCGATCCCGCCAACCGGTTCAAATGCGTAGAGACCGTCACCGTCCTCCTGTACCAGCATAAAACCGACCTCGTCCATATGGGCGGCAAATAGCACCCGCAGCGCGCCAGGGGTTTTCGCGTGTTTAACAGCCAGCAGGTTTCCCATCATGTCGACCTTGTATTCATCGACATGCGGTTTGATTTCATCGATTACGATCCGTCGAATCTCATCCTCGTTCCCTGAAACCCCCAGCGCGTTACTTAATTTTTCAAGCAATTTAATCTGCGCCCTGGTCATGTTGGTTTTCCTGTTTCTCATGCTGCACCGCCGTTGAAAAGAGACGCAAGGGAGCCGGGTTCAAGGCTGGTGACGAAACGGGCGAGCAGGCGACCGGCGCGGCGGATATCGTTGAGCGCTGTCAGCTCCACCGGTGTGTGCATGTAGCGGATGGGAATGCCAAGCACAAAAGTCGGGATACCTGCGGCGGTGATTTGCATCACCATGGCATCGGTGCCTGAGCTGCGCGGCATGGTCTCGAGTGCGTAGGGCATGTCGATTTCCTCCGCAAGTTGTTTGAATTTTCGGTGAAGCGCGGGATGAATGTTGGCACCGATGCCGAGGGTGACACCCTTGCCAAGCGGAAAGGTCTCATGCGTGTTCAGACCGGGTTCCTGGGCAAATGTGACGTCAACAGCGATACCGATCTGCGGCATCAGGTCAAATGTGGAGGTGGACGCGCCAACAGCATGCCCCTCCTCCTGTACGGTTGCGACGCACCATAGGTCCCATTGGAGTTGATAATTCCTGATTTCCTCCAGGCAGACGGTCAGTGCAGCTACCGAAGCACGGTTATCCAGGCTGTGACCGCTGATGTATTTACCGTCAAAGGCGATGGGGGTGTTGGCAAACGAAACGACATTTCCAACGCGGATGGTAGCGTTTTAGTTCAGCTTCATTAAGACCAGTGTCAATAAATAGGCGCGAATAATTTGGCGCACTGCCATTCGCGGATTTTCTTGCCAGGCGATCAGGGAGCATTTGCACCACTCCGCGGACATCCTTTTCCCCGTGAACCGTGACCGCCTGCCCCGGCAGCACGCGCGGGTCAACCCCCCGATCTCCGTGATGAGCAGGAATCCATCGCGGATTTCCTTGACCATCAAACCGATGGCATCCATGTGAGTGGCGATCATCAGGCTCGGGTGGTCACCCGGTGTTGAAGCTTTACGTAGCGCGTGCAGTGATCCCAGTCTGCTGGTGATGATCTTGTCCGTCAATGGCTCCCATTGGTCTTTTATGATTGCGCTGACCGGCTGCTCATACCCGGAAATTCCGGGTACGCATAACATGGCTTCCAAAAAGGATTCGATCTTATCCATTAATTCTCCTGGGTTCAGGGTGCGGTGGTGGGTGCAATATCGAGGGTTTCGGTGGCGATCGGTATCTCAAGAGTTGGTGTATCCGACGGAATGGGGACGGGCGTGGCTGTATCAGCAAGCGTGGCTGTGGGAGTTTTGCTGGGGGTCGAGGTGGGAACTACATACGTTCGCGTGAGCGTAGGCGTCAGTGTGATGGTGGGTGTTTGCGTGCTGGTCGCGGTCGGAAACATGGCGCGTGGGTACCGGGAGCGTCGCGCTTGCCTGTGGTGGGCTGTTCGGTGATGACCTCAGTCGCCATGACCGTAGGGGTGGGGGTTGCCCTGTCGCGTACCCCATTGCTCACCCACAGGACAATCATCCCGAGAAGGTAACAGGGTATGGTGGCGAGGATAACGATTAGTAACGTAGATTTGACGCGAGAACGCTTTACCGGGTCCTGTATCATGAGGGTTTCCTGAACCTCATAATATCACGTGCATTAAAACTGGGCAAGCGTTCACATAACCGCTGCGCCGATTATTTCTTGAAGTCCAGGTTGCTGCTGGTATAAACCTGGCGTATCTCCTGCTGGACAGTGACAAACAGGCTCTCGGCTTTGAGGTCCGTGATGGTGTAACAGGGACCCTTCAAGTGGTCCGCCAGTGACTGAGCCAGCCCCTGGTCGAATGCGGCGTGTTCCATGTTGATCACCACGCTGTGAATGTTTTCCTTGGCGATGAGCGAGGCGATATTGTAGGCCTCCTCCTGTGGGGAACTGTAGCCGATGGAAACATTTCCCGCGCCGTCCGTCAGCACGATTAGCAGGGGCATCACCTCGGGGTGAAGCAGCCTTTCCTTGCGCAGCACCTCGTAGGCCATCATCAAACCGGCGCTTAGCGGTGTTTTCCCTCCGACCGGGATGTCCTCAAGAGCGGCTTCAGCCAGCATCACCGAATTCGTCGGTGGCAGCACGAGCGTGGCGAGGTTTTTCTGGAAAACGATCAGTCCCACCCGGTCCCGCCTCTGGTAGGCATCAGTCAGGAGCGACATGATAGCGCCCTTGGTGGCTGCCATTCGTTCCGCCACTGCCATCGACCAGGACGCATCAACCAGGAAGAGGATAAGGTTGGCGGCTTTCCTCACCCTGACCTTCTTCATGTAATCCGCGGGTTTGACCGCGAAGGCTACCCGGTTGCGTTCCTTGATATCGCTTCGTTCATTCTGGAAAGGTGCGGCTGCGCGAATGGTGGCGTCGAAAGCCAGGTCAGTCGTTCTTCCCTGCGCCGGGCGGGATTGGATATAGCGGCCCCGCTTGCGCTCGGTGCGGGTGACCGAACGCCGTCCGGCGTATGACCGCATCATTTTGTCCAGCGGGGTATCAAGTTTTCGCGGGTTGAATTCCTCGCCGTTCGGCATCTTTTTGCCGCCGGTCCACCAGAAAGCATCGTTCTTATTGAACGGGTTTTGGACGGAAGGTTCTGGTTGCCCCTGCTCAGGGGAAGGTCCGCCGGTCTCCTCCGGCGTCAGGCTTTTTTTGGGCTTGAAGACTCCTCATCCCCCATTTCGGAGAAGGTCTCTTCCTCGCTGCTGCCTGAGGTGCCACCCTGGAGCTGCTCTATTCGTTCCTGCAGTTCCTCCATGCCCATTTCATCACGCTGGAATGGACCGCTTTTTAGGCGGTGTGGCAGTGCCAGTTCAGCGGCCAGCGCAATATCGCGGTCGTTGATCTCTTTGCGGCCGTCAAACGCCGCCTGGGCTCGCGCCGTTTTGAGGATCACCAGGTCTGAGCGGTGTCCGTCAACATTTAATGAGGCGGTCAAAGCCGCGATGGATAGCAGGTTCTGCCGGGTGTAGGTCACCTCGTCCACCAGTTTGCGGCCGTTTTCGATCTGGCGGGAGAGTTCCTGTTCCTTTTCCTGCCAGGTTTCGTAGAACCGGTTGGGGTCTTGTTCAAAGGCAATATTGCGTTCCATGATCTGTACCCGCTCGCGGGCATCACGGATACCGCGAATTTCGACCGAAAGCGCGAAACGGTCAAGGAGCTGCGGGCGCAGGTCGCCCTCTTCGGGGTTCATCGTTCCCACCAGTATGAAACGTGCCGGGTGAGTAAAGGAAATACCTTCCCGTTCCACGATATTCACACCCATTGCGGCGGCGTCCAGCAGAACGTCCACCACGTGGTCATCCAACAGGTTGACCTCGTCAATGTAAAGCAGCCCGCGGTTTGCAGCGGCCAACACACCCGGCTCGAAACTGCGCACACCCTTTTGGATCGCTTTTTCAATGTCCAGCGTTCCCACTACCCGGTCTTCGGTTGCTGAAACCGGCAGGTTGACGAAAGGTGTCGGACGGGTGACAGCTTCAAGTTTTTCACTTCGTTCAGCACGCTCGCGGCATTCAGTGCACCAGGTGGCAGGTTTGTCGGGGTCGCAGCCAAACCGGCATTCATCAACAACCCTGACGTTGGGCAGTAGTGCTGCCAGCGCCCTGGCGGCGGTGGATTTGGCGGTTCCTCTTTCGCCTCGGATGAGCACGCCGCCGATGCGCGGGTCAACAGCGTTTAACACAAGCGCGCGGCGCATTCGTTCCTGGCCGACTACAGCAGTGAATGGATAGATCGCGGGCATAAAGGTAATCCTTCTTGTGGTTATATTTATTGCGGAATAAGTTTACCATAATCCCAATTTGAAACCCTGTGTGCCTTACTACAAGGCTTATACAGCCTTAACCGTTAAAAATTGAGCCCCCGCATAGCGTATACAATGCGGGAGCTCGATATTCAGTTGATTACAGGTTGTCAGACCAGCATCAGCAGGTTCGGCAGCATGCCGATTTCTGATTTGACTACCGGTATTAACGCGAGAACAGTTACCAGTATGATGAGCAGTACCAGTAGTGTAACGCCGATCATGGTGTAACCCAGGATCAACCCTGCCAGAGCCATGCCGTCACCGCTCATCGTGTTACCGCTTTCGCGGATTTCTTTCTTGGCAAGGTGACCGGTGATCACAGCGACGATCGAACCGATGAAGGGTAGGATGGTCCAGCCGATGATGCCTGAAACCATGCTGATGATTGCCAGCGTGCTTTCACGCTTGGTAACCGGGTATACAGGAACTTGTTGATTGTAATCAGTCATTTTTTTATCTCCGTTTTTTATGTTTTATCTATCATATATACGGTATGTGTGGCGTAAGGTTGCACAACCCCCACACTCACCCTGCACAGCCATAAAGTACTCCTGTTATCGAAACCGTTTAATACAGGCTGTTGAGAAGCTCGGTGTTTTGTGGCAGCACCAGCAGCGCGATAAGGATCGCGATAAGGATCAACACAAAAAATCCCAGCTGGACGTATCCCAGGATCAAACCCGCGGTCGCCATCCCGTTTCCATCGAGGGTCCCGTGGCTCTCTCTGATCTCTTTCTTTCCAAGGTGGCCGGTGATGATGGCTGCCAGGGAACCCAGTACTGGCAGGATTGTCCACCCCAGTATGCCTGTAATGAGGGAGGTGATAGCGAGCGAACTTTCCTTGGGATTCAAGGACGGTGGTGAACCGGCAGGTGGTAATGGAATTTCAAGTCTAGGTGGTAGGGTCATTTATTTCCTCCAATACTTTTTTACAAACTTTCCGCGGAAAAAACCAGGTTTGATTTAGCCGGGAATTAAATTATCCGCCAAATAAAGCGGAAATGGCGGTTAGCGCACCCATGATTGCCAGCACGATGGTAAAGACACCGAGCAGAACAATGAAATATCCCAGGATCAACCCGATATTGGCGATGGTTTTCCCTTTCATATCCGACAGGCTTTTTCGGATGTCGTGTTTGGCTTTATGACCTGTGAAGACAGCGATGAGCGCGAATATGGGGACGAGGAGAAAGGCCAGCAGGGTTTCCTGTTTGACCATCGCGAAAAACCACACGTAAGTGCCAATACCGGCGATGAAACTGACGACGGCGTACAGGCTCAGCGCTTTCCTTGGTTTCGGGGCTACCAGGGGTTCTTCTACCGTGGTTATACTTTCATCTGTCATAATCCCTCCATTCATCTCATCATGATTATACTCACTCCTTAATCCTTTTACCATTCCTTGTACTCATTCCCGGAAATCAGGATGAATGGCAGTTTGATTTTCGGCAAAAGGGACTACCAATTTTTATTGATGAATGTAGAATAAGGAAAGGTATAATCTTAAGTGCAATCATCAAGGAGAGGTCTATGACAGATAAGAAGATTCGTGTCTTGATCGCCAAACCGGGGCTCGACGGGCATGACAGGGGAGCGAAGGTAGTGGCGCGCGCCCTAAGGGACGCGGGTATGGAGGTGATTTATACCGGCTTGCGGCAATCTCCAGAAATGATTGCTGAAGCCGCGCTGCAGGAGGATGTAAACGTGATCGGTCTCTCCATCCTTTCAGGTGCACACCTCGTCCTGGTGCCGAAAGTGATCGACCTGGTGCGGGCGAATGGGCAAAAAGAGGTGAAAGTCTTTGTCGGTGGCATCATCCCTGAAGAGGATATCCCGCTTTTAACTGAAGCCGGGGTGAGCGCCATCTACGGCCCCGGGACCCCTACCACGAAGGTTGTGCAGGATATCTTCGATACATTTCCATCCGCGTAGATTGTGGAGCTGCGTATGATCGATCTGGATGCGGTTACCAATGGTAACCGGCTCGCGCTTGCCCGCCTGCTGACAGAGGTGGAAAATGAAACACAATCCGGTGTACAGGCACTGGACGCGTTGTTTGTGCGTTCAGGCAGGGCACACCTGGTGGGCATTACCGGTGCCCCGGGAACGGGGAAATCCTCCCTCGTCAGCTGCCTGGCAAAGCATATCCGCGACGAATTGAACAACACGGTCGCTATTGTGGCGATCGACCCCTCCAGTCCGTTCACCGGTGGTGCCATTTTGGGAGACCGTGTGCGCATGCGCGACCTGGCGGGCGACCCGGGCGTCTTCATCCGTTCAATGGCATCGCGGGGCGAGCTTGGCGGTCTGGCACGCACGACCGCGGGTGTGGTGCAGGTGCTGGATGCTGCGGGATTTGACTTCGTCCTTATCGAAACAGTAGGTGCCGGACAGAGTGAGGTGGACATTGCCCGCCTGGCGCATAGTACCATTGTGGTTGAAGCCCCCGGACTGGGCGATGACATCCAGGCGATAAAGGCCGGTATCCTTGAGATAGCGGATATACTGGTGATCAACAAAGCTGACCTGCCCGGGGTGGATAATACCGAAAGGGCACTTCGCGCCAATCTTGACCTGGGGTACAACGTCCGCATGAATCACAATACGGCTCATGCTGTAACGGTTACGGAGGAAGAGGAAACCCGCTCCGGTTGGACGCCGCCGGTATTGAAGACGGTTGCGACCCAGCACACCGGTATTCCAGAAGTTATTGAGGCCATTTCCAGGCATCGCGATTACCTCAAGAAAACGGGGTTGTGGGCACAACGCGACCGCGAAAGGCTAAGAAACGAGGTGGTGCACCTGCTGCAGGCTACCCTGGTGAAGCGTTGGCAGGCAAAAGTACCGCAACAGAAATTCGAGTCTGTGTTGCAGGAAGTGTTCGACCGCCGGGTTTCACCCAGTGCAGCGATTGATTCATTGATAAATGACTCTTATAATTAGGTATTAATACACTTAATCGGCAAGCGAGGAATTATGGAACGGACATACATTAAAGACCTGCGAGGGAAGATCGATCAGACAGTAAGGCTTCAGGGGTGGCTGCAAACGCTCAGGGATCAGAAGAAGATCCAGTTTCTCATCCTGCGTGATCCCACTGGATTGGTGCAGGTGGCGCACTGGAAACCCAACGATGAAGCCCTGGCGGAGAAGATTGCCAGCCTCGGAGCGGAAACCGCGCTTACCATCACCGGCAGAGTGATCGATAACCCGGTGGTAAAGCTGAATCAGCTGGAAGTTCAACTGGAATCTCTCGAGGTTGTGAACGCAGCCGAGAGCCCGCTGCCTTTTGACCCATTCGCTGATACTTTACCCGCGCTTGATTACCGCCTGGACTGGCGCTATATGGACTTGCGCCGCCCGTACAATTATCTCCTCTTCCAGGTGCAGACCACCATGGAAATGGCAATGCGCGAATACTGGCTGAAACACGATTTCATCGAAGTCCACTCTCCCAAGTTGATGGGCACCCCAAGTGAGAGCGGCGCCGAGTTGTTTTCACTGGATTATTTTGAACGCAAAGCTTACCTGGCTCAGTCGCCCCAATTTTACAAGCAAATGGCGATGGCAGCCGGCTTTGAGCGCATATTTGAAATCGGACCGGTATTCAGGGCTGACCCCTCTTTTACAGCGCGTCACATGACTGAATTCACTGGTGTGGATATGGAGATGTCGTGGATCGATTCCCATGAGGACGTGATGGCGTTCGAGGAGAATTGGCTGCAATATGTTTACACCAGGGTTAAGGAATTGCATGGTGAGGCGGTAAAGGAGACTTTCGGGGTTGACCTGGTTGTGCCGACAGTACCTTTCCCGCGCATTCCCATGCGCGAAGCGGTCGAAATTCTAAGAACCCGCGGCTATACCCTGCCGGCGGACAAGAAGGGTGATGTCGATCCCGGAGGTGAGCGTGAGATCGCTGCCTATGTGAAGGAAAAATTCGACCATGATTTTGTCTATCTGACTGACTGGCCCATTGGCGTGCGTCCTTTCTACCATATGCGCCTTGAGGGCGATGAAACACTCACGCGCAGCTACGACCTTATCGCCAACGGGCTTGAAATCACCACCGGTGCCCAACGCGAACACCGCCCTGATGTGCTGGCCAGGCAGGCGATCGAAAAGGGGCTCCACATTGAGCCGATCCAATTCTATATTGACTTCTTCCGCTTCGGCTGTCCGCCGCATGGTGGATTCGGATTGGGACTTTCCCGCCTGTTAATGGTGATGTTGAATCTGCCCAATATCCGTGAGGCGGTGTATATATTCAGGGGTCCAACACGGTTGAACCCGTAAAAAGATGATTAGCGAGGGTGCATGATCCAGGGAGAAAAGGTGCGTCTGCGGGCGATAGAGAGAAGCGACATCCAGCGTTTTGTGCGCTGGTTGAATGACCCTGAGGTGACCCAATTCCTTTTGATCTCCTCCCCGCTTTCGACGGCGATGGAGGAAAAATGGTTCGACAACCAGATTGCAGATCGCTCCATCCAGCGGTCAGATATTAGCGATCGAAGTTCTTGTTGGAGATGAATGGGTCCATATTGGTAATACCGGTCTGCATGATGTCGACGCGGTCAGCCGCAATGCCGAATTTGGGATCGTCATCGGTGAAAAAGCCTATTGGAGTCGCGGGTATGGCACAGCTGCAACCAGGTTAACCTTAAAACACGGCTTTGAAAATCTGAACCTCCACCGCATTTTTTTGCATGTTTATGCGAATAACCCGCGCGCCATAAAAACATATGAGGCAGCCGGCTTTACGCGTGAAGGGGTGTTGCGCCAGGGAGTGTACAAGAATGGTCGTTACCTGGACATGTTGGTCATGGCGATGCTGCAACCTGAATGGATCAATCAGCAAGAAAAGTGAGGATGTATGCCTGTACTGTATTCTGCCCGTCACGAACGCATGAAATATGGAGATATCAAGCTTTACACCGGCACATCGTGCCCTGAACTCGCCGGCCGCATAGCCACCCATATGGGATTGGAATTGTGCGACCGTGAGATCGTTCAGTTTCCCAACGATAACCTGTTCGTTCAGCTGCACTCGAGCGTGCGCGGCCAGGATTGCTACGCCATTCAGACGACCTCTGCGCCTGTTCACCGCAACCTGATGGAACTGCTGATTCTTATCCAAACCTTGCGCCTGGATTCGGCGGCGCGCGTGACCGCGGTGGTGCCTTACCTCTGCTACGCCCGGTCGGATAAAAAAGACCAGCCGCGTATTCCCATCACCGCGCGCCTGGTGGCGGACATGATAGAGGTGGCTGGTGCAGACCGCTACATGTTCCTCGACCTGCACGCCGGGCAGATCCAGGGATTCTTCTCCATCCCTGGCGACGTGCTCACCGCTTTTTATATCCTGATCGACTATCTCAAAGCCAAAAAGTCATCGATGCACAAACCGGTGGTTGTGACCGCTGACCTGGGTTTTGCCAAGAAAGCACGAAACTTTGCCGTTTCCATGGATGTGCCGCTGGCCTTTATCGAGAAACGGCGCGTTAGCAATGACTCCAAGGCGCAGGCGCTCACCATGATCGGCGACGTTCGCGACCGCGACGTTGTCATCGTCGATGATGAGGTTGACACCGGCGGGTCGATGATCCAGGCGGTGCAACTCGCCAAAGAAAGCGGTGCCCGCAATGTGTTCATGGTGTTTGTGCACCCTGTCTTCTCGGCCAACGCTATTGATAAACTCGCCGCACTGCCGGTTACCGAATTCATCACCACGGATACGATCCCTATCCCTCCGGAAAAACTGGCGAAATTTGGCGGGCGAATGACCATACTGTCCATCGCCCCCCTGCTCGGTGAGGTGATCCTGCGCGCCAATGAAGGTCGCAGTGTAGGCGAATTGTTTAACGAGTAAAGCCTCGTACATTTTTCTCAATGCCTGAGCTTCCTGAGGTTGAAACCATCGTCAGGTCACTGCGCAACGCGGTTGACCTGGCTTTTTCCAATTCTCCGACTCTGAAGGATCGGCCGGGCGTGGTGCGTAGAAAGATAGCCGATGTTGAAGTGAATTGGCAGCGCTCCATTGCAGAACCCGACGTGGTCAGCTTTTACCGCCGGATTCACGGGCAAACAATCCTGGATGTGCAGCGGCGCGGAAAATTCATTGTGTTCCAGTTAGACGATGACTGCATGCTCATCCACCTTCGTATGAGCGGTGATATCCGGGTGGAATCCCGAATAAATAATCCGCTGCTGCCGCATGACAGGGTGGTTTTCAACTTCACAGATGATGCGCGCATGGTGTTCAACGACACGCGCAAATTTGGCCGTGTCTGGCTGGTGGCAGATGCGTGCTCAGTTCTCGAGCGCCTCGGACCTGAACCGCTTTCACCGGACCTGGGTGCTGCAGGTTTTCATCAAGCGCTGCAACGTCATAAGCGGGCAATCAAGCCGATTCTCCTGGACCAGGGTTTTGTTGCCGGAATGGGAAATATTTACACAGATGAAGCCCTGCACCTTGCCAGGATCCATCCCCTGGAAAAAGCCTCCTCCCTGAACTATGAAAGGGCAGAAGACCTTTTGAAGGCGATCCGCTCGGTGCTCGAGGAAGGGATTCGCAGGAACGGCGCCAGTATCGACTGGGTCTACCGCGGGGGGGATTTCCAGAACTACTTCAGGGTTTACCAACGGACAGGTGATGCCTGCAAAGTTTGTGGAACAAAGATCGAACGTATCGTTGTTGGGCAGCGCGGTACGCATTTCTGTCCAACCTGCCAACCTCCCGAAATTGATAGATAATTGTTAATCTAGGGTTATTGCATTAATTCCGTATTAATCGGATAATGTTCATATCTTTGGATCCTATCTATTCAGTTGGTATTATACCGAGGTGCTAAATGACTGCTCAAGGTTCAACCCTGCTTCTTGTATTGGCTGCCCTCATTGGGTTGCTCATCGGCTTGCTTCTTGCCAACCTTTCCTCTAACAAAGAAGGCAAACAAAAACATACCCCTCCGCGGGAAATCCTGAAGGAAGGATATGGAGAAGTTGCCCGCCTTTGGTATACTCCCGCTGGCAGGAAGGTCCTGACGGAAATGGATGGGGGTTTCTACAAAGGCTTTAACGCGCTCAGTGCAGACCAGCAGGCAAAGGTGCTGAAGTTGATAAAGTTGTGGAAAGATTGGACCGGCGAGGAAGCGGCAGTGGAAGAAACGGCGCAGGCAGTCCCGGTGGTCGAGGAAAGATACCAACCCATTGTACCGGAGCCGGTTGTTGAAACAGAATACGAGGATACCGCTTACGTGCCAGCGGTTGAGTCGGTGTCTCCGTTTTCATCCAACGAAGAGGAAGAGGCTGATCTGGTCAGTGTACTGCAGCAGTCGCTTGAACCTGAAGCCATGGAGGAGGCTGAATTTATTCCTTCTCCGGCGGCAGATCTGTCGATCACCCAGCAGATCGACGCCATCCTGCAGGATATGCTATCGACCACAGAACTTTCCGATAAAGGGATCAAGCTGGAGGAGAACCTTGAGCATGGTGTTGATGTGTTTGTTGGGGCTGAAAAATACGCCGGCATCGAAGATGTGCCTTACCCGCAGGTAAGAACATTGATCCAGGAGGCTGTGAAGCGCTGGGAACAGGAAACAGATTTACAGCAGCGTATGGGTGGCTGAATTTATTTTATATATGATAGAGACCACCCCGATGGGGTGGTCTCTTTTTACAGATATTCTCTCAACTGTCTTGAGCGGCGCGGATGGCGCAGGCGCCGCAGTGCTTTGCTTTCTATTTGCCTGATACGCTCGCGCGTGAGACCGAACTTCTCGCCGACCTCTTCCAGCGTGTAATTATGCCCGTTCTCCAGGCCAAACCGCAGGCGCAGGATGCGTGCTTCTCGTGGAGGAAGCGTATCCAGCACTTCTTCGATCTTTTCTCGCAGCAGTTTGGCGTATGCGCTCTGAATGGGCGTGGGCGTCATCTGGTCTTCCACGAACTGCCCAAGTTCAGAATCCTCCTCCTCGTCATTGATCGGGCTTTCCAGCGAGAGCGGCAGCCAGCTGACACGCAGCATCCATTCGATTTTCGGTGTGGTGGTGTCCATTCTTTCTGCCAGTTCATCATTGGTCGGCAGGCGTCCCAGTTGTTGTTCCATTTCGTGGGTCAGTTTGTACAGCTGCCGGATACGGTCAACCATGTGCACCGGAACACGGATGGTTCTGCCCTGGTCGGCGATGGAACGTGTGATGGTCTGGCGGATCCACCAGGTGGCGTACGTGGAAAAGCGGAACCCGCGGTGATAATCGAATTTCTCCACGGCTTTCATTAAACCGAGGTTGCCTTCCTGGATCAGGTCGAGAAAGGGAACACCGCGGCCGATGTACTTTTTTGCCACGCTGACTACCAGCCTTGTGTTGGCTTTAATGAGATGTTCGCGGGCAAGCTGACCGTCCTCAACCTGCTGCTGGAGCAGCTTTTTTTGTTGCGCCGGGCAGCCGCCGTTGAAACGCTCCAATTCGCGTTTACTTGAACGCCCGTCTTCAATGCGGCGCGCGATGTCCATTTCCTCATCGACCTTCAGAAGGGGGACGCGCGACATCTCTTTAAGATAAAGCCCGATCGTGTCGTCGGAGGAGATGTGTTCCAGGTTGGAGGAGAAATCCATATCAGTGACAGGCGCATAAACTTCCTGGTCTGAGATGTCGACATCCGCATCCCCGTCCAGTATTTCCACTCCCCGGCGGCGCAGTGCAATAAGGACGGCTTCGATCCTTTCGGCATCTTTGGTCACGTCCGGGTAGAATTCCATCAGATCTTCGGTTGTTAGGTACCCCTGTACGTCGGCTTTCTCTAGCAATAAATTCAATATTTCAACGCTCTTGGATCGTCTTCCGGGATTCGCCACCTGAGAGTCTCCTTTATTTCAAAATTCTTGCCCCTTACACTTGCAAAAATGGTTACTCGATCTTGATTCTCGCCTCGTGTTCACAGGCTGTTACGTTCAGATTTTCCCCACAGATGATGCACAAACCGAGGCAGTCAGGTTTGCATAAGGGTTTGATCGGGGTTTCAAGCAGCATGTATTCCCGGATGATCGGGGAGAGGTCGATGTTCCCATCTTCAGGCACGTACAGATTGGATTCCGTGAAAGAATGGGATGTATAAGAGTAGACCTCATAAAAAACAACCTCCAGCGGCTGGTTGAATGTTTCCAGGCAGCGGACACATTCCGTCTGCGTGGATGCCGTGAAATTACCCTCGAACAACAACCCCTGGGGTGTGCGTGAAATGTGGATTTTCCCCTTGAAATCTGTTACATCCAGATCGGGCGGGAGGTGTAACTCCGGGTGATCAAAATGAATATCGCGATTACTGCCGACCGGCAGGTTATGAAGGAATCCGACGTTAATTTTTAATGGATAACGTTGATTAGACACGGCTCACTATCGTTAATCGGGATATAATCTTAACAACCAAGATTATAGCACGTTGGTCTTTCGAAGTCAATTTATTATCATAAATATGATAAATATTAATAATACTTTTCCTCCACCATTCCTTTTAGCGACCACGAACAGCGGCAAGTTGCGTGAACTTTTCTCGCTGCTGTCAGGTTTACCGATACGGTTGGTTACCCCCGTGGATATGAACCTTAGCTTTGATGTGGCTGAAACTGGTTCAACTTATGCTGAGAATGCCACCATCAAAGCGCTTGCTTACCATTCTGCCACTGGTTTGCCTGTGCTTGCGGATGATACCGGTCTTGAGGTTGATGCGCTTGGAGGTGCTCCAGGGCTCAGGTCAGCGCGCTTTTCACCGCTGCCTGGTGCCACTGACGCTGACCGGCGTATATTGCTGCTTGGTGCGCTTGCGGGCAAACCGCGCCCATGGTTGGCGCGTTTTCAGTGCGCGGTGGCGGTGGCTGTTCCGGGGCATGACATCCAGGTCTTTCACGGTTCAGTGGAAGGGGAGATCATTAAGGAGGAACGAGGCGACCATGGATTCGGGTATGACAGGTTGTTTTATATCCCTGTAGCGGGTAAAACCATGGCGGAACTGGACCTGGAAGAGAAGAACCGCTTCAGCCACCGGGCTGTGGCGGTGAACAGGTCAATTCCTTTCTTAATACAGGAATTAGTAAATATCAGTAACTAGTGAATGAGGTTAGTGAAATAAACCGCCTGTTGGTCGGTGTTCCATAAAACCTTTGAAATACTTCCCGTGTCAATGGTCAATTTCATGTAATGGTTCAACGGGATATGCAGGAGGTTGGCAAGTGCCAAACGCAGCACTTCACAATGAGAGACACAGACAACCTCATCATTTTCCGAATGAGATTGAGTCAATTTGTTTATTCCATCCACGATTCGGATTTGAGCTTGTTGAACAGATTCACCATTTGGAAACGCGGCTGAGGAAGGTTCTCTTTGGAACATTTGCCATAACGGGTCTTTTAAAAGTTCTTCACCTTTTCCCTGGTAATCTCCAAAATTGATCTCCTTGAGAAAATCAAGCGGATGAACACGCAACTTGAGCTCTGCTGCGATGGTTGACGCGGTTTCCATGCTTCTTTCCAGTGGACTCGCGTAAACGGCACGGATTGGAAATTGATTTAGAAATTCCGCTGCCTGTGATGCCTGTCGAAGACCTTGATCGTTCAAATGGATCCCTGGACGGTAACCTGTGATGCGTTTACCCGAGTCATTCGTTCTGCCATGCCGGACCAGGTATATCACGGTCATTTTGTGTTCTTCGGCGTCGCTTCCAGCCCCAGTGCCTGCGCCTGGGCAATGCGCCACCTGCTCACACGTTCAGCCGCCTGCCCCTCATAGCCCTGGTCAGAAGGTTCATAAAAATGCTGCCCCAGCAGGTTATCTGGCAGGTACTGCTGCGGGGTGAAATGCTCGGGGAAGAGATGCGGGTATTGGTATCCCTGACCGTGGCCGAATCCTTTCGCGTCCCGGTTTGAATCCATCAGGTGCACGGGTACCGGCCCCGCGCCGTTCTGCTCGATCTCAGCGCGCGCCGCGAAGAAAGCGCCAGCCGAATTGGACTTGGGTGCTGTCGCCAGGTAGAGCGTGGCTTCAACGATGGGGTAGATACCCTCAGGCATGCCGATGTATTCGTAAGCGTAGGCCGCCGCCGCGGCCACCTGGATACCCCGCGGATCCGCCAGACCGATATCCTCCCCACTCAATACGATCAGCCGCCGTAATATGAAGCGCGGGTCCTCGCCGGCGAGAACCATCTTTGCCAACCAATACAGCGCAGCGTCAGGGTCTGAACCGCGAACGGACTTGATGAAAGCCGAAATGGTGTCGTAATGCTCATCCCCCATGCGGTCGTACAGCAGAGCTCGTTTCTGGATCGATTCCTGGGCTACTTCAAGTGTGATGCGGATTTGACCGTCGCTATCGGCCGGGGTGGTCTCAACCGCAAGCTCGAGCGCGTTTAGCAGGTTGCGCGCGTCCCCTCCCGCCAGGTGAACCAGGTGCTCCCTGGCTTTTTCGTCAACGGTCACGTGCCGTTTTCCATAACCGAATTCTTCATCTTCAAGCGCTCGCTGCAGGATGATATCAAGCTGCTGACTGTTTAATGGCTCTAGCCGGAAAATGCGCGACCGCGATACCAGCGCCGGGATGACATCGAAGAACGGGTTCTCAGTCGTCGCGCCGATGAGTGTGATCATCCCTGTCTCAACGTGCGGCAGCAGCGCGTCCTGCTGGGCTTTGTTCCAGCGGTGAACTTCGTCAATAAAGAGGATCGTGCGCCGGTGGTATAACCGGCGGCGGTCGGTGGCTTCGGCGATTACCCTGCGCAAGTCGGCCACGCCTGCCAGCACGGCTGAGATGTTCTCAAAGTGCGCCTGGGTGTGCTGGGCGATGAGGCGTGCCAGCGTGGTTTTACCCGTGCCCGGCGGGCCGGTGAAGAGGATCGATGAGAATAACCGGTCAGCGATGATCGCGCGCCGCAGCAGCTTGCCTTCACCGATGATGTGTTCCTGCCCCACAAATTCATCCAGTGTGCGCGGGCGCAACCTGGCGGCCAGCGGAGCTTCGTGTTCGAGGGTTTCGTTCATCGCGTGATCAAACAGGTCCATAGGCCAATTGTAGCACGAACCCGAATATTAGAACATATATCCGATAATCCTGTTGTAAATATACAGAAAATTCCATACAATTAATTAACAATTCGAAATGGAGAAACTTATGTCCCCTGTCTTTGTGGATTTCCTGCTGCGTGCCAAGAAGAGCACCTACGCTTCCGGAATGGCGCCGACCGCTTCCTCACGGCCGGGTTCCCACGACCTGTTTTACAGGGAGGAACCATACCTGTACATTGATACTTATCTCGGAGGGTTTCACTTCATCGGTGAGGAGGCTGTGTGGAACAACAGCATTAACATCTGGGGGATGAACTATTACGGCACAATGCTGGTAAGTGAAATTCCACCGGGTTTTAGCCAATTCCTGAAAACCGCGCTGCTGTTGGTACCGCTTGAAGCACCGTTCCGCGGACCGACTGAATTCATCGATAATGGTTTTCGCTACCTCTGCTCGTACACTGGTGATCTTTACCGCTTTGAAGGTCGGGAGGAGATACGGTACCGGGACGAACCAGTCTATCAGTTGGTATTTCATGGTGGAGAAATAAAAGATTAGATTCGAAATGAGGTCATATGACTTTTAATGAGCCATCCAGAGTCGTGGTCATTGGCAACATCGGCATCGACACCAATGTCTTTCTGCAGGGGGATGTGATCGATCTTATCCATGAATCCAACTACACCTGCAACCTGGATACTGTCGGGCAGGCGGGGGGTTATACCAGCCGTGGGTATACCAGGCTGGGGGTTCCCACATCCTTCATCGGCTACATTGGCGCAGACCCGATGGGCGACCACATTCGTGATGTGTTGGAGAATGATGGAATCGGCACTGCCGGATTGTTCATTGACCCTCTTGGCACCAGCCGCAGCATTAACCTGGTGGTATCAGATGGCTCGCGCAGGAACTTTTATGACGGCAAGAGCCACATGTATTTGGAACCGCGGCTCGAACACTGCCTGGATATTCTGCGTGGATCGCGGCTCGCACACTTCAATATTCCCAACTGGGCAAGGCGGTTGCTGGCACCTGCCCGTGAACTGGGCATCACCATCGCCACTGACCTGCAGGATGTGATGGACCCGGGGGATCCTTACCGGATGGATTTTGTGCAGCAGGCTGACTATATCTTTTTTTCGGCGATCAACCACCCACACCCGGCGTCCCACATCCATGCTTACCTGGACCTAAACCCCGGCGTGACGATACTGGCAACGATGGGTCCTAGAGGTGTAGCGCTGGGCGACGCGAATGGCATCGTTTATTACCCCGCGATTGAACTAGACCTGCCGGTAGTGGATACCAGTGGAGCCGGGGATGCCTTTGCCAGCGGCTTCCTGGTGAGCCGGGTTCTTGAAAGCCGGAGCCTGGAGGAATCCGTGGTGCGCGGGCAGATTTGCGCCAGGTACAAATGCGGGCAGCGTTCCACCTCGGCTAACATGATTACCCATGTCCTGCTGGACCAATACGTCAGCAAAGCATAGGTAAAAAACACTGTTAATGGAGTGTAAAAATGGATAAGTTATTCGCTCAATTGGCAGGTTCTCCTGAGCCCTCGGTGAGGTACATCTGTAAGAGGGATTTACTGGGCGAGGATCCCGCCACATCTGGTATGCGGTCGCTGCAGGAAGAAATCAGGAATTCAAACCGCGTGCGTGCGATGCTTGAACGGCGGGGTGCTAATGGGCGCTTTCCCTGGCACGCCTACTCCAAGTGGATTGGCGCTTTCTGGACACTTTTACTGCTGGCAGAAATTGGCTATCCGGCAGGTGATCAGAGCCTGGCTCCGCTTCGCGATCAGGTATTGGATTGGTTGTTGAGTCCGCTGCATTTGAAGAAGGTGCCGCTGATAGATGGGCGCTGGCGCAGATGCGCACTGCAGGAGGCGTCGATTGTTCTTTCCATGCTTAAATTGGGCATCGTTGATGAAAGGATCACCCAGGTGGTGGAGAACCTGCTCAAATGGCAGTGGCCTGATGGCGGATGGAACTGTGATAAAAAACCCGGTGCTTCTCATTCCTCGTTTCATGAAACATGGATCCCGTTATGGGCGATGCACTCGTACGCGGAAACCTCGGGTGATCCCCGTGCCGTGGAATCCGCGCTGCGTGCCAGCGAGGTGTTTCTCAGGCACAGGCTGTTCAAACGGACATCGGATGGTGATGTGATGGAAACGAAGTTCACACAGATTGCCTATCCCCCTTACTGGCATTATGACGTCCTGGCCGGTCTGCGATTGATGGACGCGGTTGGCAGGCTGTCCGATCCGCGCTGTGCAGATGCCCTTGACCTGCTCGAGTCAAAAAGGCTGCCGGACGGGGGCTTTACCGCTGATGTGAAATACTACAAGGTCTCGCAAACCAAAATTGAGGGATCCGGGGTTTCGTTCGTGGATTGGGGTGGTACGAGCAAGAAAACCAAGAATGAATTTGTCACAGTTCACGCTCTATCCATACTAAAGAAAGCGGGAAGGCTGAGCGTTTAAGAGTTGAGATGAAGATCCCGGACAAGATACGCTTTATCAATAAAAAATTCACCAATCGGCTGATGATGAAGATCGCAGGGCAAAAGCACAGCCCGATCTCGGTGATGCAGCATACTGGCCACCGCACGGGGAAGGCGTACACCATCCCGATCCTGGCTGCGCGCGTTGAGAACGGTTTTGTTTTCGCGCTCACCTACGGTGACCACGTGGATTGGTACAGGAACATCCTGGCGTCGGGTAAAGGTGTGCTGACCTGGCACGGAGAGGTTTTTCATCTCTCTTCACCTGAAACTCTCCGGAAAAATGATGGAAAGGAGGTTTTTTTGCAGCCGTGGAAGACTTTGCTTGCTTTAATGGATACCACGGATTTCTTTCGCATGGAAATCGAAGAGTGATCACCGGGTCTTCATGGTCTTCTTTCAATACATCTGTTTTTTTTGGCCACTCCTCTCTTCACAAACTGCCTGATCACAGATCACTACCCCCAGTCACGAATCGCCAATCCCTCATCCCTATTTACGAATCACTTTTCACTATTCAAACACGCGGTTTTCCAAAATAGAACACTTGCTCCTTGACGGCGAAGGTCGGATTTGATATAACTGACTCGTTCGCCGGTGGGCGAATTTTTAAAACCTTGTCTTAGTAATAGGGCTTTGGTATAATCTAGCACGCTCTTTTGCAATTTAACAATTTATCCGCCGACATAGCTCAATTGGCAGAGCAGCCGCCTTGTAAGCGGCAGGTTATGGGTTCAATTCCCATTGTCGGCTCAGTTACAGGTTAGCGAGTGGGTCCCATCCCCCCGGATGAACTCACTCTCGAGCCGGTAACGGCTTAAAACGGACGGTTACCCAAGTGGCCAAAGGGGACTGACTGTAAATCAGCTGGCGAACGCCTTCGGAGGTTCGAATCCTTCACCGTCCACTAGGCTGGGGCAGATACTCTACCAATCTGACCTCATCATCGGCAAGCCCTCATAGCTCAGATGGTAGAGCGCGCCCTTGGTAAGGGCGAGGTCATGGGTTCAATTCCCATTGAGGGCTCTTAATGCCGGAAGAAAACAAGATATGTGACCAAGGAGAGGAAACATGGGAAAGCAGAAATTTGACAGGAACAAACCGCATTTGAATGTAGGGACGATGGGACACATCGACCACGGCAAGACGACACTGACAGCCGCGATCACGAAGTACTGCAAGTTCTTTGGGCGCGCGGATTTCAAAGCGTACGATCAGATCGACAACGCGCCGGAAGAAAAAGCGCGTGGTATCACGATCAACATCGCACACGTGGAATACGAAACCGAGAACCGGCACTACGCGCACGTTGACATGCCTGGTCACCGTGACTACATCAAGAACATGATCACGGGAGCGGCGCAGGTTGACGGAGCGATCCTGGTGGTGGCAGCGCCTGATGGGGCTATGCCGCAGACGAAGGAACACGTATTGCTGGCGCGGCAGGTGGAAGTACCGAGCATCGTGGTATTTTTGAACAAAGTGGACCAGATGAACGACCCGGAGTTGTTGGAACTGGTTGAGATGGAACTGCGAGAAATGCTGACGGAGTACAAATTCCCTGGCGACACGATACCGATCGTGCGCGGGAGCGCGAAGGAAGCATTGGACAGCACGAGCACGGACCCGGAAGCGCCGGAATACGCGTGCATCAAAGAGCTGTTGCGGGTAGTGGATGAATACATTCCTCAACCCATAAGAGAGACCGACAAACCGTTCATGATGCCGGTAGAAGACGTGTTCTCGATCAAGGGACGCGGCACGGTGGTGACGGGTAGAGTGGACCGCGGCAGGATCAAGGTAGGAGAGCCGGTGGAGATCGTGGGCTTGCAGGAGAAGAGCAGGAACTCGGTGTGCACGGGCGTGGAGATGTTCCACAAACTGCTGGACGAGGGACAGGCTGGAGACAACCTGGGCTTGCTGTTGAGGGGAATAGAGCGGACGGATGTAGAGCGCGGCATGGTGATCGCCAAGCCGGGCAGCATCACCCCGCACACCCAATTCATGGCTGAAGTGTATATTCTGAAGCGTGAAGAAGGTGGGAGGCACAAACCGTTCTTCACAGGCTATCGGCCGCAGTTCTACATCCGGACGATGGATGTGACGGGGTCGGTCAAGCTGCCAGAGGGAGTGGAGATGGTCATGCCTGGGGATAACATCACCATGGAATGTGACCTGATCATCCCGGTGGCACTGGAGCAGGGGTCAACGTTCGCGATTCGTGAAGGTGGTCTGACGGTTGGCGCCGGCAGAATCACACAAATCATTGCCTAATTGGAATAGAAGGAGCGTCAGCCGGAACGATCGGCTGCATTGATAAGCCATGGCTTCAAAAAAGAAAGATGTAAGACCGGTGATCACGTTCGCGTGTGATGAATGCAAAGAGCGTAACTATACATCCGAGAAGAATCGTCGCAACGATCCGACCCGGATGGAGCTCAATAAGTACTGTCCGCGGTGTAAAAAACACACACTGCACCGCGAAACCAAATAGTTCTGTAGCCTGGTAGGGTGCATGAAAATCTTTCATCCTGCTAGTACAGGCCAGTAGCTCAACTGGCAGAGTGCCTGTCTCCAAAACAGGAGGTTGCGGGTTCGATTCCTGCCTGGCCTGCCAAGAAAGTAAACAGTAATCGCCGTCTTGATGGCGGCGTTTTACCCTGAAAACAAGGAGTGTGCCGTGGCCGATAAAAATCAGAAGTCAAAGAAAGAAAACCGCATCAAACGCTGGTGGCGTGAGACGCTCGGTGAATTACGCAAGGTAACCTGGCCCACTCCACGCGAAGCCTGGCGCTTGACCAAGATCGTGTTGATCGTGATGGTCGTGATGGGTGCGCTTTTGGGTGGACTGGATTTTATCTTTACAAAATTGATCGGTTTGGTGCTGGGATAATTCAATTTCCAGCACATTAAGGTTTGGTGTTTATGGACGCGCAAGACGATATCAACCGGGACGAACTGGAAGAAACGCAGCCTGATGAAGTAACATCTTCGGGCGGGTTCGACGTGCCTCAGGATGATAGCCTTGAGGCAGTCCCCCAATCCAGCGAAATCAAGGCAGAGGAAATTCCTACCGATCTCCCGGCAGACGGTTCACCGGAACGGGCCTGGTTTGTGGTTCACTGTTACTCGGGTTACGAGAACAAGGTGCGCTACAACCTGGAACAGCGTATCGAGACCATGGGGATGAAAGATAAGATTTACGACGTTGTCATCCCTACCCAGGAAGAGATTGAAGTTAAGGATGGAAAACGTCGCACCGTCGAGCGGCACGTCTTCCCCGGCTACGTGCTGGTCAACATGATCCTCACTGAGGAATCCTGGTACGTGGTGCGCAACACTCCCGGCGTCACCGGTTTTGTGGGCATGGGTAATGACCCCACTCCGCTGCGCCCTGAAGAGGTGCAGCAGATCCTACGCCGCATGGAAGCCGAAGCCCCGTTGGTTAAGGTTACCTTCAAGATAGGCGAGCGAGTGCGTATTGTTGATGGACCGTTCAATGATTTCCGCGGCATTGTCTCGGAGATCGATATGGAAAAGACCAAAGTTCGCGTCATGGTGAACTTCTTTGGTCGTGAAACCCCTGTGGAACTGGATTTTCTGCAGGTGGAAAGGGCATAACCAGGTCGCAGACCTGTTTGTGGGAGGGTGCTCCCCAATATCACCCGTTATAACCACCAAGGAGAAAAAAAGTGGCAAAGAAATTTAAAGCAATCGTACGTCTGCAGATTCAGGCTGGAAAAGCCAACCCTGCACCCCCCATTGGTCCTGCCCTCGCCGGGCACGGCATCAATATTATGGCATTCTGCAAGGAATATAACGCCCGCACCCAGAACCGCGTAGGCGACATTATTCCTGCGGAAATTACCGTTTTCACTGACGGTTCATTTACTTTCATTTTGAAGTCTCCTCCGGCTTCGGTATTGCTCAAGAAAGCAGCCGGCGTTGAGAGCGGTTCGAAAGTGCCCAACCGCGAGAAGGTTGGCAAGGTCACCCGCGCACAGGTACGCGAGATCGCGGAGATCAAATTGAAAGACATGAACGCGCTGGATATCGAAGGCGCCATGCGACAGATTGAAGGCACTGCCCTCAACATGGGCATTACCATCGTAGAGAACTAGTCTTGTGGGAGGGTGAACAAACACCCGCTTGTACCACGAAGGAGAAAAAATGGCGAAACACGGTAAAAAATACCTGGAGGCGCTCACCAAGGTCAATAGCGAACAGACCTACGAGCCGCTTGCAGCAGTAACACTGGCAAAAGAAACAGCCTACACCAAGTTCGATTCCACCATCGAAGTTCACATGCGCATGGGTCTTGACCCGCGCCAGGCTGACCAGCAGGTCCGCGATGTAGTCGTGCTGCCACACGGACTGGGTAAAACCGTCCGCGTGCTTGTCTTCGCCCAGGGCGAAGGAGCCACAATCGCGCAGGGGGCCGGGGCGGATTTCGTGGCTGATAGCGACGAAATGATCAACAAGATTGCCGCTGGCTGGACCGATTTTGATGTGGCGATCGCGACCCCTGACATGATGGGTAAGGTCGGCCGCCTTGGCCGGGTCCTTGGCCCGCGTTCATTGATGCCTAACCCCAAAGCCGGCACTGTCTGCGCGCCTGCGGATCTGCCCCGCGTCATCGAAGAATCCAAAGCTGGACGTGTCGAATTCCGTCTTGATAAGACCGCTAATATCCATGTTCCCATCGGCAAAGCCTCGTTTGACGCCCAACAGCTCTTTGAGAATTTTACCGCCCTCATGGAAGCGGTCAAGAAGGCAAAGCCCTCTGGCGCAAAAGGTACGTACCTGAAGCGAGTGACACTTGCCGCTACCATGGGTCCTGGCATCAAAGTGGATCCGCTGCAGGCGATGAACATCTCAAAGGAATATTAGTGGTATAATTCGCCCCACTGGAGAGTATTCCAGCGTTCACCAAAGAAAGCCGGTGTCTGAGAAGACTTAATATCCTGCCGAGGTGAAGACATGACCCTAAGATTTACCCCCTTTGTGGGGATAGGGATTCAGTCTTTTTCCGGCAAAACCGGAAAAAGACTGAATTTTATATATATTGAAAAGGAAGGAGGTAGTTTTCATTGGCCTTTACAAAGAAACAGAAGGGCGACATGACCGCCCAATACGAAAAATGGTTGAGTGACAGCCAGGCGATTTTTGTGCTTGATTACACCAGCATGACGATGAAAGAGGTTGAAGCTTTCCGGACCAAAGCCCGTGAGACCGGAAGTGCAGTTCATCTAGTGAAGAACACCCTGTTCACGCTCGCACTGCAGTCACAGGGTTTCACTGTACCGGAGTTCTTTGAAGGAACTTCACTGGTCGGTTTCGCATTCAACGATCCCCCTGCGCTGGCAAAAACCTTCGCCGATTTTATCAAGGGTTCGGATACCCGCAAAGTAAAAGGCGGGTTCCTTGGCAAAGAAGTAATCACGGATGTCCAGATCAAAGCGCTTGCTGAACTTCCGCCGCTACCCGTGATGCGCGCCACGCTCTTGGGTGTGATCTCAGCACCCGCGTCCAAGCTGGTCCGCACGCTGGTTGAGCCTGCCCGTTCGATGGCAGCTGTTGTCAAAGCCTATTCAGAAAAGGCGCCTATTGCTGCTTGATCGATAGGCATTAATCCCGGATTAAATCCGGTGAAGAATAAATAGAAAATTACTTAAAAATATAGAAGGAGTTTTAGAAATGGCTGCTATGGATAAACTTGTTGAGCAATTGAGCGGTTTGACCGTTCTTGAAGCTGCAGAGCTGGTGAAATTACTGGAAGAGAAGTGGGGCGTTTCCGCCGCCGCTCCTGTGGCTGTTGCTGCTGGACCCGCCGCCGCTGCTGCTGCTGAACCCGAAGAAGAGAAGACCGAGTTTGATGTTGTCCTCAAGGACCCCGGTCCCAAGAAGATCGAAGTCATCAAAGTCATTCGCACCCTCACCAGCCTGGGCCTGGTCGAAGCCAAGACCATGGCCGAAACCGCTGGTTCAAAAGTACTCACCGGTGTTGGCAAGGAAGCTGCTGCAGATGCCAAGGCCAAGATCGAAGCCGCTGGTGGTGTTGTCGAACTTGCCTAGTCATTTGTCGTGAAACGCAGGTACATAAAAATCCTCCCAAACGGGAGGATTTTTTGTTTGTCCGGTGATTATCCCGCCACCGAGTGTACCTGGCGGATGACCATCACTACCTTGCCCATGATGCGCAGGCTCTTGGGGTTCTTTACGTAGATTGGCCCCATGTTCGGGTTGGCCGGCTGCAGGCGGATACGGTCAGCTTCCTTGTAGAAGTACTTGAGCGTGGTCTCGTCTTTGTCATCCAGCCACACCGCCACCATCTCGCCGTTGTTGGCTGAGGCGGCTTTCTTCATCACCACGATGTCACCATCATTGATCATGGCGTCGATCATCGAGTCACCGCTCACCTCGAGGGCGAACAGGTCGTTGATGTCCTTGGCGGGCAGCAGGCTGCGCGCGATATCCACGCTGGATTCGGCGTCGTAGTAGTTGAGGTCGGAAACCGGCATCGGGATGGGCTCGCTGGCGACGATGCGACCGGCGATGGGGATGCTCACCATGCCGGCGAGTGCGCTTCCGGCGCTCTTGAAGGCTTCACTCACCCTGGCGGGAAGTGTAGTGCCCGGTTGAACCGGTTGCAGCACACGGATGCTGCGGGATATGCGGTCTTCCCGCTCAATATATCCCATTTCCTGAAGTTGTTTCAGGTAGTAATCCACCAGTGAAGTGGATTTAACATTGATGCTGTCCCCGATCTGCCGGATGGAAGGGGAATAGCCGTGGGTGTCCTGGAACCTCGTCAGGAATTCCATGATCTTGCGGTGTCTCTCGCTGAGACCGGGTTGTCTGCGCGCCATAAGTTACCTCCTGAGCCGTATTATCGGTCATTTGTACTATTATCATACACGAACATTTGTTCAATGTCAAGTGGGATATTAATGATGGAGTACAACCGATTGGAGACCTATCGAGATGAGCGATACCACCCGTTTAGATTATCAAGAGTTGCGCACAATCAGTCCAAAAGCAGCCCGGCAGGCCATCCTGCAGATACTCAAAGCGAATAAAGGCAAAGTGAGTAAAACTGCGAGGATGTTAGGAATAACGCGAAGAACGGTATACAAGGCGATGGCGAAGAGAGAGGCAGGGGATCTGGATGATGCTTCCCGTGCGCCAAAAGTGGTACACAACAAGACGCCCACAGCGATCGAAGAGAAAGTGGTACTGCTGAAGAGTAAAACAAATTATGGACCGTTGAGACTAAAAGAAGAGCTGGAAGAAGTGTACGAGATCAGTTTATCGGAACACACGATTCGTAACATCGTGAGACGCAACAAAGACAGCATCAAGAACAAGAAACACAAACCACATAAGAAAGGACCTCGTCCGTTTGTGGATTGGTACACAGCCAAGCCCTTTGAAGTGGTGCAGATTGATTTGAAGCATGTTGTGGATCAAAAAGCACTTTCAATGACGCAAATCGACCATATTTACGCCCACAAACTGATTGATTTTTGATTATTGCAGTGCTAATATGAAATTGAAATTATTCGGCAGATACTCGATTACACAATTCCCTCGACAAAGACCTCAATGTAGATAAAGGGGAGACATTTTTATGGCTTCTTATAGGACAGTATCTACGAGTACCTAAAAAGTATTTCGCAGCAATATTCGTAACAGGGAGGCGAATAATGCCAGGAAAACATTCGTTAACCAAGTATTTGTTCGCATTCGCGATTGCACTATTTTCTGCGATTCTCATCAACGCGTCGGTATACGCGGCGATATCCCGGTCAACACGACGGATGATGTTAATGATGGTGCATGCACGACCGGGCACTGTTCCTTGCGTGAGGCGATTATTTCCGCCAACACCACTCCAGGGGGTGATCGCATTTATTTTGACATGGGTGATGGATTACATCGCATAGAGCTTTCTGAGAATCTACCCATGATCACTGACGATTCCACAACCATAGAAGGACCACATTCTTCTTTTAACACGGTTGTACTGGATGGCAGTTTCGGCGCACACGTGGGATTGTGGCTTGATTCCGATGCAAATGTGGTGCGATATTTGACTCTGGTAGGATTCTCCAACACCGGTCTCGCTGCTACAGGTGATTACAATCTCGTGGAATACAACACATTTGGTATCGATCCTGAGGGTATGCTGGCTAATGGCAACGGGATGACAGTTGAAGGGGAAGCCAATGTGGCGACTGCCAATGTTATAAGCGGAAATCGACGAGCGGGTATCAACGTGGTCCGTGCCAGTAACGCGCTGATAACGGGAAACATGATCGGAACTGACCTTTCGGGTACCCGGGATTTGGGAAACCAGGTTGGTATTTCGGTCACTTTAAGCGAGTCCATCCGCATCGGTCATACGGAAATGGTACCTAATCTCATATCAGGTAACGATCTATACGGGATTTCACTCGCCGGTGGAGCCGATGGCATCCAGATTGTCAATAATCAAATTGGCACAGATCTAAGTGGATCGTCGGCATTGCCCAATGGAGACGGCATCAGTGTTTATGATTCAGGTTTTATTGAAATTGGCGGTGAAGGAATGGCGGGCAACCTGATTGCTGGCAACAGCAGGAACGGAATTGTGGTAGGCACAGAAAACCGGGTGATAATAATGGGCAATGAAATTGGCAGAGGGCGTGTTCCCAACGGTACAGGCATTTATGTGAGCCACGCACCGGGTGGAGTGATTGGTAACGACACCGCAGGCAACAGGATCAATTACAACCTGGGCGACGGCATATTCATTCAAAACGGAGAACACCTCACGATTTTCTATAACGATATCAAGCACAATCGGAGGAAAGGGAATCCATGTGCAACGGGCGAATGAGACTGACCGCATCAATATCCGCTGGAACAATATCGGTTACAACCGGGGAGGGAAGGGGATCCAGTTTGACGAACCCGGTACTAATGGGGGTATCCAGCCACCTGTTCTGATCGCGCTGCTGACCCGTTCAATTGTTATTGGCAGGACCTGTTCCGATTGTGTGATCGACGTCTTCCGTTCCGACCTGGACCCATCAGGATATGGCGAAGGGTTTCAATATCTTGTTTCCGGACACGCAAATGGAAGTGGAGTAATCAATATCAATGTTGAGGGGTTGACCTTGTGTGATTCGCTCACCACCACCGTGACCGATCTACAAAGCCGTACCTCTGAGTTCTCAACCAATTATCGCGGGATTGACTGTACCATTCCTCCCGTCGTGTACCCTTTTCTGATCGTACTGACCGTGTTGATTGGTATAACAGCAGTTCCCCGCATATGGCACAAACCGGGCTCTTTGCCCAACATTCTGATCGGTTTCGTCGGGATCATCGCTGTGATCTCATTGGTGGTGGGAATTCTATTCTTACGCTTTGGTAGTCTGCCCGTGAACCCAAATGGAAATATACCGGTGGAAGAGGATGTCCCGTTGTGCCAAAACCTGATAGATTCCGAGAAACTGCAACCGCCACCGGGCGCAATTTTCCCGGTCGAACAGCCGCCAACAATCGCCTGGAACCTGGTGAATGATCCAGGGCTGCAGGGGGAGATCCGCTGGCAGGTGGAACTGATCAATCCGGTAGCCGAGCGTGAAACCCGGAAGATTGACACGACCAACATACCGCTTACCATGTTTGATATCGCCACTGATATCGAGGGGACCTACCGTTGGCGGGTGTGGGCGGAGTGGTTGAACCCGCAAAGCGGTGAATGGCAGGTGTTCTGTGATGAACCCGTGTACTGGTTATTCACGTTAGGAGAGGAAATTCCACCGCTTGAATATCCACTTGGTGAAACGACACAAACCGCGACAGAAACTCCGGTAGATGTAAAAACTGAAACACCTGAACCGCAGGATGAGACCCCTGTTGCCCGAGCACTCGTGAACCTTAACTGCCGCCAGGGTCCAAGCGAACTATATGGACTGACCGGTAACTTCAGGGAAGGTGAAACCGCGGTGATTGAAGGGCGTAATGCGAACAATACCTGGTGGTACCTGCGCCCGCCGCAGGTCACGGTCAGCTGCTGGGTGTTGGGCTCGGGTGTGGAAGTCAGCGGGAACCTGGCAAACCTGCCGCTGGTGACAGCGCCGCTGCTGCCGACACTCACTTTCACTCCGACATTTACACCAACGGTCACACCTTCGCAGACACCGAGTTTGACACCATCTGTTACCGTGTCTGCTCCGCAGTGCGGTGATTTCAAGACGCAAAACGAGTGCAACAGTCACGCCAATGATATGCAGTGTTACTGGTCTCAGAAAGATGTATGTGTCAAACAATAAGTGATTAATTAAAAATACATATAAACGATCCGTATTAATGTGATAAAATACTCCCCTGGAGTATATTATCTTTAGGAGTGATGGATGCCATTATATGAGTTTTACTGCGCCGATTGCGGGCGCGAGTTCGAAAAAATGTTGCGCTTTGACCAGGCTGGTGAGCGCCCGCTATGCCCTACGTGCGCCAGCACTGAGACGCATAAAAAGATTTCAATATTTTCCTCAGGCGGTCAATCAGGCAGCGCGGCTTCCTCTGGCAGTTGCGGTTCCAGTTCAAGCGGTTTTACCTGAGGGGGATAGGTAATCCTGCGTGACAGGATAACGATGACGATCAAATCAGAAAATGAAAAGCAGCGTATCAGCAACCGTCTCAACCGCCTCGAGGGGCAGTTACGAGGTATCAACCGCATGATCGCTGAGGACAGGGAATGCAGCGAGGTGCTGCAGCAGCTTACAGCTGCGCGTTCCGCCCTGCAGGGTACGATAGATGCCTACACAGAGCAGATGGTAAACGACTGCCTGCTCGCGGAGCACGTTGACGCGGATTCGCGCAGAAAACTGGCCAGCGAACTGCTGGCTGTGATTCATCGTTCATAATATACATAGGAGCAGTTAATGAGTTCAGCATCTGTAAAATGGATCGGCGGTAAGCAGTTCATCGGTGTGGATTCAACAAATCACTCCGTGGTACTTTCAACCCCGGATGAAGGTGTGGGGATGAAGCCTTCTGAGCTGCTGCTGGTGGCGCTGGCTTCGTGCACCGCGGTGGACGTGGTGGAGATTCTCAACAAAAAGCGCGCCGGGCTTCAGAGCCTGGAGATCAGTGCTGAGGCCGAGCAGGAGAAGGATCCACCCTGGACCTTCAGGAAGATACACCTCTCCTACCGCCTTAAGGGCAGCAACCTCACCGAAAAGGATGTCGCCCAGGCGATCGACCTTTCCGAGGAGAAATATTGCTCGGTAGCGGCCACGCTCAAGGGTGAGGCTGAGATCACCACCTCGTTTGAGATAATTGATTAACCGATAAGAGAAAAAGGATAATCAAACGTCAGTGGATGACCTCTGGCGTTTTCTATTTTCTCAATTCCTGAATATCAACTGCCAGTACCCCACATCGATCCACTGGTTGAACTTGTAGCCCACTTCAGCAAAGTGGGCGACTTTTTAAATCCCAGCTCCTCATGCAGCGCCACGCTGGCGGGATTGGGCAGGGTGATTACCGCCATCACCGCGTGCATGCCGGCGGCGCGCACCTGCTCGAGCAGCGCGCTATAAAGAACTTTACCGATGCCGCGACCGGTGAAAGCCTGCGCGAGGTAAATGGTAGTCTCCGCCGTGAAACGGTAGGCGGAGCGCTCGCGCCAGCGGGAGGCGTAGGCGTAGCCGGCGAGCTCGTTGCCATCACTCAACGCACAGCCACGGCAGCTGCTGCGAACTGCACCATCTCGATACGCCGCTGCATTTCTTCCGCTGTCACTGGTTCTTCTTCAAAGGAGACCATGGTGCTCGATGATGTAGGGGTTGTAGATATCCACGATTCCCTGCGCGTCGGAGGTTTCAACCGGACGGATGATCAATTGTTTCATGCTGGAAAGTATAGAACGCTGTCTTAAGCCTGTCAAATAAAAAACCCGCTTCGTTAGCGGGCAGTGTTTGCGATCTTGCGAATCAGGGTTGACGCATCACCAGCGCCACCCAATCACCGCTGTGGCGTTCCTCCACGAAGGTGAGACCCTGCGCTTCCCCTGCGACGCGCACACTCTCCGCCTGTTCCGCCAGGATGCCGGCCAGGATGATGACGCCGCCAGGAGCTCACCAGGTGCGCCATGCCGCCCTCGAAAAGGCGAATGAGCACAGGCGCGAGGATATTAGCCAGCACCAGCGGCGCGCGGCGCGCGGAATAATTACCCGCCTTCACCTCGTCCACCGATCCCAGGCCGGTTTCAACCCTGTCATCCACGCCGTTGGCGCGACTGTTTTCGAGTGTGGCCTTGATGGACGCCGCGTCGATATCCACGCTGATCGCTTTGCTGGCGCCGAGCTTGAGTGCCGCGATGGAGAGGATGCCTGATCCGCAGCCGATATCAATGACGGGTTTGCCTTCAACGGTGTAGTCTTCCACCAGTTCCAGGCACAGCTGCGTGGAGGGGTGGGTGCCGGTACCAAAGGCCATGCTCGGGTCGATCTTCACCGCCACCCGGCTCATGTCCTGCTGTTCAACCCAGGCGGGCAGCACCAGCAATTTTTTCCCGATTGGGATGGGGTGGTAGTGTTCCTTCCAGGCTTCCATCCAGTTTTCGTCGGCAATCTCGCTGTATTCCGGCTGCGGCAGTTCGCGGATGGTGTGCAAATGCCACAATGCTTCTTCAACTTTGCGGCGGTTCTCTTCGATATTGGCATCGATGATCAGGTAGCCGAACACCTTCAACGGTCCGTATGGTGTGCCCTGGTCTTCAGCATTGAGGTATTTGACGTTCGTCTCTACCACCACACCGCCGCTGGTGAAGCGGTCCAGCACTTCTGCCACGGCTTCAGCCAGTTCGCCATCTACCGTCAGTGAGATCTGCAGCCATTTGGCTTCAGCCACCGAAGACCTCCTTGAGGCTGTCTAAAAAGCTCTTCTCCTGCGGGCGCACCTCGGTACCCATGCTGGCTGCGAGCGCTTCCAGGTGCTGGCGCTGGTCGTCGGTCAGGCGCGAGGGTATCTCCACGTTGACGATCACCTTCTGGTCACCGCGGGAATTGGTTCTCAATATCGGGCTGCCCTTGCCGCGCAGGGTGAACACCTTGCCCGGTTGCGTGCCTGCGGGGATGACCAGTTTTGCCGGGCCATCCACCGTGGGGATCTCGACCTCCGCGCCAAGCGCGGCTTGCGCGATATTAATGTTGAGGTCGAGCAAAATGTCGTTCTCTTTGCGGTGGAAGAACTTGTGATTCTTGACCTTGATCTCGATATACAGGTTACCCGTTGGTCCGCCGTTGATACCGGGTTGCCCCTCGCCGGCCAGCCGGATCTGCGTGCCGTTGTCGACCCCGCCCGGGATGGAGACTTTCTTCGTGACAGTCTTGCGCTCCAGCCCCCTGCCGTTGCAGGTGTGGCAGGGCGTACCGATGATCTCGCCGCGCCCGGAACACACCGGGCAGGTGGTTACCTGCACCATTGACCCCAAAAAGGTCTGGCGCACCTGGCGTACTTCGCCGCGCCCGCCGCAGTTGCTGCATTTCGTCGGGTTGGAACCGGGTTCAGCACCCTTGCCGCTGCAGGTGTGGCACACTTCGTCGCGGGTGATCTCGATCTCTTTTTCCACGCCGAAGATGGCTTCTTCAAAGGCCAGGTTCACCGCGTACGAGAGATCCTGGCCGCGCCGCGGAGCGTTCTGGCGAGACCGTGAGGCGCCCGTGGCAAAACCGAAGAATTCACCGAAGATATCGGCGAAGTCCATCGACGACCAATCCGGCACACCGCCGGCGCCATTCACGCCGGCATGACCGAACTGGTCATAGGCGCGGCGCTTGTCGGCGTCTGAGAGGACGGCATAGGCTTCGTTGATCTCCTTGAACTTTTCCTCGGCGTCGGCATCCTTGTTCATGTCAGGGTGTAATTTGCGCGCAAGGGTGCGGAAGGCTGACTTCAGCTCCTCCGGCGAGGCGTTGCGGTTGACACCCAAAACTTCGTAATAATCACGCTTGGTCATACACTTCTTTCTCTTTCGGGCGATTTAAGGTAAATCCGGGGCGCGGAGGATTTCTCCCCGAACGCCCCGTCCGATTATACCTGAAGGTAACGGCTCCGGCTAAACCGATTTGAACTCGCCATCAACCACATCACCGGCATCGCCGTCAGGGGGCGTTTCGCCGCCGCCATCGGGTCCAGGCTGCTCCTGCCCGCCGGGGGCTTGCTGCGCATCGGCTCCGGGCTGCTGGTACATGCTGGCGCCGATCTTCTGGATCGACTGGTTGAGCGTTTCAGTGGCAGTGCGGATGCGTTCCGCGTCGTCATCGTTCATAATACCGCGCAGGCTGGCAACAGAATCCTCGACCTCTTTCTTGAGATCACCGGGGATCTTGTCACCGTTCTCACGGATGAGTTTTTCTGCGGCGTAGGTGGTATTGTCGGCGTTGTTACGCACTTCCACCAGCTCCTTGCGTTTGCGGTCCGCTTCCGCGTTCGCTTCGGCGTCCAGCTTCATCTTTTGCACTTCAGATTCAGAGAGGCCGCTTGAAGCGGTAATGGTGATGTGCTGTGAACGGTTGGTGGCTTTATCCAGCGCGGTGACGTTGAGGATGCCGTTGGCGTCGATGTCGAAGGTGACCTCGATTTGCGGGATACCGCGCTGCGCGGAGGGGATGCCGTCCAGGTTGAACTTGCCCAGCGACTTGTTGTCCGCTGCCATTGAGCGCTCTCCCTGCAGCACGTGGATCTCGACCTGGGTCTGACCATCTGAAGCAGTGGAGAAGACCTGGCTCTTGCGGGTGGGAATGGTGGTGTTGCGCTCAATGAGCGGGGTCGAAACGCCGCCCAGGGTTTCAACTGACAGGGTCAGCGGGGTGACGTCGAGCAGCAGGATGTCCTTGACATCGCCGCCCAGCACACCAGCCTGGATGGCCGCACCGACCGCCACAACCTCGTCAGGGTTCACGCCCTTGTGGGGTTCCTTGCCAAATTCGCGTTTCACAGCTTCCTGCACAGCGGGCATGCGGATCATGCCACCCACCAGCACCACTTCGTTGATCTCGGAGGCTTTGAGCCCGGCGTCCGAGAGGGCGCGGCGGATTGGTTCCATGGTTTTCTGGATCAGGTCGCCGGTGAGCTGCTCGAGCTTGGCGCGGGTGAGGGTGAGCACCAGGTGCTTGGGACCGGTGGAATCAGCCGTCAGGTATGGCAGGTTGATCTCGGTCTGCTGCACGGTGGAAAGTTCAATCTTGGCTTTCTCAGAGGCTTCCTTCAAGCGCTGCAGTGCCTGGCGGTCTGAATGAATATCAATACCGCTGGACTTCTTGAATTCCTCGATCAGGTAATCCATCACGCGCTGATCGAAGTCATCACCGCCGAGGAAGGTATCACCGTTGGTGGAGCGCACCTGGAATACACCTTCACCGACATCCAGAACGGAAATGTCGAACGTACCGCCGCCGAGGTCGTACACAGCGATGACCTCGTTCTTCTTCTTGTCCAACCCGTAGGCCAGCGAGGAAGCGGTCGGTTCGTTGATGATGCGCAGCACTTCGAGCCCGGCGATACGGCCGGCGTCTTTGGTGGCATTGCGCTGGGCATCATTGAAGTATGCCGGAACGGTGATCACCGCCTGGTTCACGGTTTCGCCAAGGTAAGCCTCGGCGTCTGTCTTGAGCTTGCCGAGGATCATTGCGCTGATCTCGGCCGGGCTGTATTCCTTGCCGTCAAGGGTCACACGGATGTCACCGTTACCCGCCGCGGAGATCTTGTAGGGTACGCGGCTGATGGTGCGCTGCACCTCGGGGTCGCTGAACTTGCGGCCCATGAGGCGCTTGATCGAAAAGATGGTGTTTTCGGGGTTGACGATGGACTGGTTGCGGGCGGCGCGCCCCACGATGCGCTCGTGGTTTTTGTTGACCGCTACAACTGATGGAACGAGACGTTCCCCTTCGGCGGATGGAATGACGACGGGTTCACCGCCGCTCATTACCGCCACAACTGAGTTGGTCGTACCGAGATCAATACCTATGATTTTTGCCATAATTTCCTCTCCAATTATTGGTTATCTTGCGACGCGCACCATTGCTGGTCGCAATACGCGGTCGCCTAATTTATATCCCTGGCGGATGACCTCAATCACCTCGCCGCTGTCAAAATCAGCGTTCTCTTCGCTTGAGATTGCTTCGTGGATGGTCGGGTCGAACTGGACCTTGTTTTCGCAAATGCGATCAACACCTTCACTTTCGATGATCGAAAGCAGTTTGCGTGTGATTAGCTCGATACCGTTGGACCAGGATTCGCCGGGACCGCTCTTGGGTTTGTCTTTTAGAGCCAGTTCCAGGTCGTCCAGGATCACCAGGTATTTTTTGATGATCGACCCGGTGATATCCTGCCGCGATTGAGCGTGGTCGCGTTCAACGCGTTTTTTGTAATTCGAAAATTCCGCCCGCTCGCGCTGCCATCCGTCGACGTTGTTGGCGGCTTCCTTTTCAAGCGCTGAAAGACGGGTGTTGAGTGATTCAATTTCTTCGATCAACTTGGCTTCCGGTGCAATTTCCTTGTTGTCATGTGGTTCTGGTTTTGTGGTTTGCGTGTGGCGTTGTGTTTTCCCGCCGTGTTTCTTTACTTCATCCATAATCATTTCCTCAATTAATTTTTTTGTCATTCGATAATTGTGTCATTCACCATTTCTGAAAGCAGCCCTGAAAGAAACCTGACGATGGATATCGTCCGCCCGTAGGGCATGCGCATGGGACCAAGCACACCGAGTGTGCCGGTCGCCAGGCCGGGGGTGCCGTAGCGTGCCAGGACGATCGAGCACTGCGATAAGGCATCGTAAATTCCCTCGCCGCCGATGAGCACCTGCACGCCGCCCAGCGAGGAACCATGAAGCACGGTCTTCGACAGGATGTCGTTCAACATGGGTTTTTCTTCCAGCACGCGCAAGGCGCGCCGGGCTTCTTCTGACGTGGAAAATTCCGGTTCAGCCAGCACATTGGTCAACCCGTCCAGCACCACTTCGCCGGAGATCATGGAATCCGCCTGTTCCATCTCGTCGATGACCAGCTGGCGAAATTCCTGCTCAATCGCGTTGAGAACAGCCGGTTCGCCAGACATTTCTTCAATATTGCTGCCTGTGTACATGTTGTTCAGCCGGTCCGCGGCGCTTGAAAGCTGTTCCTGTGATACCGGTTCAGACAATGTGATGAATCGCTGCATTATTTCGCCGCCCATCAGCACCAGCACCATTAACACCTGGCGCCCGCGCGCGGCAATGAGCTCCAGGTGCTTGTACCTGGATTGTTCGGGGTGCGGGGCGGTAACGATAGAGGCGGCACGCGACTGGTGCGCTAGAATCGAAGCCGCCAGCCTGGTCCAGCCTTCAACGTCCTGACGCATCTGGTAGAACTGGTGTGCGATGGTACGACGCGTCGAATCCGGCAGTTCGGTCTCCTGCACGATATTACCCACAAACATACGGTAACCGTCCTCCGTGGGGACCCTGCCGGCAGAAAGGTGCGGCTGGCGCAGGTAGCCCAGGTCGGTGAGCGCAGACAGCTCGTTGCGCACCGTGGCGGAGCTCATGTCCAGGTTGAACTGCTCCACGACGTGTTTCGACCCCACTGGTGTCGCTGAGCGGACGTATTCGTGGATCACCAGAGAGAGTAAAAAGCGTTGGCGGTCGGTAAGTTCGGTCATTTTTATCTTTTTAGCACTCAAGCGCTTCGAGTGCTAATTTTCTGAGAATAATGATAACATGCCGCAAAATTCAAGTCAAGCGATGGGGATTTGTTCTTATAAAAGATTAACAAGACCATTGATGGGACTGCGAGTTGACCCAAGCCTTATATACCCTTACAATAATGATGTATCAATATGGATTTAGAGTCCGTGAATTCATGGTTTTCCGAATTCCAACCAGGTTTACCAGGAGGATGAATGACCCCAACCCCGTTCGTTTCGAAACGAGCCCCGTTTTTTAAGGATATTCCCGATGCGCAGTGGAATGACTGGCGCTGGCAGATGAGCAGGCGGCTGAATTCGGTCGAGGATTTTGAGAAGATTTTTCCCCTCAGCGACAGCGAGCGCAAAGCGCTGAGCACAAACGGTCTTTTCCGCGTGGATGTCACCCCGTATTATGTATCCCTGATCAATCCCGATGACCCAACTGACCCCATCCGCAGGCAGATCATCCCCACAGCAGGCGAGATTAACGTTTTTACCGGTATGATGGAGGATTCCCTGGCGGAAGACCGCCACTCGCCGGTACCAGGGCTGGTGCACCGTTACCCTGACCGCGTGCTGATGCTGGTGACCACGCAGTGCGCCTCTTACTGCCGCTACTGCACGCGCGCGCGCATCGTCGGCGATCCAAACCAGACCTTCTCGCGCAGCGAGTTCGACGCGCAGATCGAATACCTCAAGAATACGCCGCAGGTGCGCGATGTGCTGCTTTCAGGCGGTGATCCGCTCACCCTTGCGCCCAAGCTGCTGGAAGAACTGCTCACCCGCCTGCGCGAGATCCCGCATATCGAAGTGCTGCGCATTGGTTCGCGCGTGCCGGTCTTCATGCCAATGCGCGTCACCGATGAACTGACAGACATGCTGCAGTGCTTCCACCCGCTTTGGTTGAATATACACGTCAACCATCCCAACGAGATTTCACTCGAACTGGCGCAAGCAGCTGATAGACTGACGCGCGCCGGCATCCCCCTCGGCAACCAATCCGTGCTGCTGGCGGGCGTGAACGACTGCGTCCATATCCAACGTGATTTGGTTCATAAACTGGTGCGCATCCGCGTACGTCCGTATTACCTCTACCAGTGCGACCTGGTGGAAGGCGCCGGGCACTTCCGCACACCGGTAGGCAAGGGCATCGAGATCATAGAAGGGCTGCGCGGGCATACCTCCGGTTTCGCAGTACCCACCTATGTGGTGGACGCTCCCGGCGGCGGTGGCAAGATCCCCGTGATGCCCAATTACCACATCAGTTCCTCCGATCACAAGATCATCCTGCGCAATTACGAGGGCTACATCACCACCTATGAAGAGCCGCAGGATTACAAGGCGCACGACCCCAAGACGTGCAAGTACTGCCAGAATAAACGCGGCGAACCGGGGCAATCCGGTGTGAGCGGGCTGCTCGACGGCGAGGAACTGGCCATCAAGCCAGAGAACTTTGAACTGCTGCACAACCGCGGCGGGGGTATGCACCGTTTGCGTGCCGATGCGTCCAAATGGAAGCCGCTGGGGATTGGGGATGGGACTGAAGAGCGAGAGTAGAAAATTGAGAGTTGAGAATAGTAAAAATCACAACCATCGATGAGATAAGTTTGGAGAAAAATGAGCAGCAGCGGGCTTAAGAGATTACAAGTCTGGGTACAAGCGAAAGACTTAGCTTTGGAGGTATATAAAACAATCATTCCGTACCTACCAGCCGAGGAAAAATGGGGTATATCTTCTCAATTAAAACGTTCGGCTATAAGTATCTCAGCCAATATTGCAGAAGGCTACGGTCGGTTCTATTACCAGTCGAATATCCAATTCTGTTACAATGCCCGGGGATCCCTTCAGGAAACCATAAGTTTCGTTTTACTTGCGACAGAATTAGAATATGTACCGAAAGAAATCAGTGATTTGTTCATCCAACACGCAGATACGCTTGTTGTTTTACTGAACGCTTATATTTCATATCTCAAAAAATCGAAAATTGGTGAAGCAGAGATTGGGGATCACACGCGAGTAAAAGAGGAAATTGGTTTTTACTTAATCCCAGAGTTTGAAAAAACTGACAATCAAGATGAGTTTGACGACTCTCCATTCTCTAATCTCCAATCTCTAGATTGAAGGAGGTTACATGCACTATCGAAGACTAGGCCAATCCGGATTGAAGGTCAGCGAGATCTCGCTTGGCGCGTGGGTGACGTTCGGCAACCAGATCGATGAGAACACCGCCATCAGCCTCATCAAAGAGGCGTTTGACCAGGGGATCAACTATTTTGACAACGCCGATATGTACGCCAACGGGCAGGCGGAGCTCGTGATGGGCAAAGCCATCAGCGATATGCCGCGCGAGGAGCTGGTCATCTCGAGCAAGGTCTTCTGGCCAACAATGAAAGGACCGAACGGGCGCGGGTTATCTCGCAAGCATGTCACCGAGTCCATTCATGCCAGCCTCAAACGACTGGGCACCGATTACGTGGACTTGTATTTCTGCCACCGCTACGATCCCGATACCCCGGTTGAGGAGGTAGTGCGCACCATGACCGACCTGGTGCACCAGGGCAAGATCCTCTATTGGGGCACATCGGAGTGGGAAGCCAGCCAGATCATGCAGGCTTACGGCACGGCGCGCCAATTCGGGCTTATTCCCCCCACCATGGATCAGCCGCAATACAACATCCTCCACCGCAAGCGCGTGGAGGACGAGGTGATGCCAGTGGCGCGGGAACTTGGGTTGGGGCTTACTACATTTTCACCGCTGTATTTTGGCGTGCTCTCTGGTAAATACAACAATGGCATTCCCAAGGGCAGCCGTGCCTCGCTGGAGGATTACGGCTGGATACGCGACCGCATCACCCCGGAACGCATTGAGGTTGTAAAGTGCCTGACCGAGGTAGCCAACGATCTGGATGTCACCCCGGCGCAACTGGCCATCGCCTGGATCCTGCGGCGCAAAGAGGTGTCCACCGTCATCACCGGAGCTACCCGCCTTGAGCAGCTGGACGAGAACCTGGGCGCGTCGGAAGCCTACGAAAAACTAACCGAGATCGACATCGACCGCGTCTTCGCTTGTCTTGGCACCTACCAGGAGTGATCAAGAAAACAGGAAAATCAGAACGTTTTTTACAATATAATCGGAAATTTTTGCAGAATAGGATAGGAAAATCTCCTATCCTATTCTTAAAGTTATGCCTTAATCAGTGTTCAACTTCTTAGCTTCGCGCCCAATTCCTGCTCCAGACGTTTTATGATACGCTTGCGCACCTGGGCCACCTCACTGACAGTCAGCGTGCGGTCATGCGCCTGGTAGGTGAGGCGGTAAGCCAGGCTCTTCTTACCGCTGCCGATCTGCCCGCCGCGGAACACATCAAACAACTGCAAGTCTGTAAGCAGTTTTCCGCCCACCTGCCTGATCAGCGCGGCCACTTCCACCGCCGGAATCGTTTCTTCCAGAACGAACGCCAGGTCCTCCAAAACTGCCGGGAAGTCGGGTACATCTTCAGTGCGCTGCTGGTCAGGAAAAAGCGTAATCAGCAAGTCCATATCCAGGTCGGCGGCCATGACCGGGAATTTAAATGTGTCGCCCCATTCGTAACGCTCGCGAACCCCGGGGTGGATCTCACCGCAGACACCGATCTGTTGTTCTCCGGCGTGGATCAGCGAGCACTTGCCGGGATGAAAGCCCGGGTGTTCACCCTTGCTGAACTTTACTTCGTCTATATGGAGTCCCTCCAGCAGGTCTTCGACGATCCCTTTGAGGTCATAGAAGTCCATGGCAGAAGTGTCAGCCGCCTGCCAGCCCTGCGGGTTGCGCTGACCCGTGAGGAGAATGCCCAGCCTGGTCAATTCGTCCGGTAACCCGGAAGTGTCCTCGGACTGCAGGAAAATGGGTCCGATCTCAAAGAGCGCCAGGGTTGAACGCTGGCGTGAGTTTCGCTCGGCGGTATCAAGCAGGCTGGCCAGCACGCTGTGGCGCAGGAATGCTTTTTCATACGCCAGCGGGTTACTGATACGCAAGTAAGGTTTATCATCCGCGTCAGAATCTTTGGGCAGGCGTCGGCTCTCCCGTTCAGGTGTCGTCCAGCGGTAGCTGACAACTTCCTGCAAGCCAAGAGCAACCAGCAGGTCGCGGGTGAACTCGGTCCTTTTCAGGCGCGGGTTGCCCTGCTGCAGCGGCAGACGGTCGGCGATGCGGGTTTCAGGGATGTTGTCATAACCATGTATGCGGGCAATTTCCTCGATCAGGTCGGCTTTTCCGGTAATACCAGTGCCGATGTCCAGGCGGTGATCCGGGCACAGGGCGCGCACGGTGTCGTCGAACACCTCGACCTTGAACTCGAGCCGGGCGAGCAGTTCGGCGATACGCGCCGCGCTGAGGTCAAGACCGAGCCACCGTTTCACGTCACGCGGCGTGATCTCCACAACAGGTTCTGTCGGTGGCAGCGGGTAGGCATCCACCAGCGTCGGATCAATTTTTCCATCAGCCCAGCGCGCCATCAAATCGAGACCGCGCCGCACCCCGGTTTCCGCCATAGTCGGGTGCACACCGCGGGTGAAGCGGTACGAGGCTTCAGAGGGCAGGTTTTGCGCCTTGGCGGTGCGGCGGACGTTGATCATGTTCCACGAAGCGCCTTCCAGCAGGACGTTGCACGTGGTTGCAGTGACCTCAGATTCCAGCCCACCCATCACACCGGCGATCGAGAGGATGCCGGCCTCGTCGCATACCAGGATGGTACCCTCGTCAAGTGTTCTTTCCACTTCATCGAGGGTGGTGAGCTTTTCACCCTTACGGGCAGCGCGGGTGATGATCTTCACTTGCTTGCCAGCGGCACGTTTCTTCAACACATCATAATCAAAGGCGTGCAGCGGTTCACCCAATTCCAGCATGGCGTAATTGGTGGCATCAACGATATTGTTGATCGGTCGCATACCCGCCAGCTTGAGGCGATGCTGCACCTTGAGCGGGCTGGGCTGGATCTTCACCTCCCGGATCAATCCCAGCACGAAGCGCGGGTTGAGGGCGGGAACGGTGATCTCCAGTGCCGCGAAGTCTGCCCTGCCAATTTCAGGCGGAGGAGAAAAGCGCGGGGTATTCAGCGGTTTGCCGGTGATGGCAGCGATCTCGCGTGCCAGGCCCAGGATGCTGGCGCAGCGCGCGAAACTGGGCAGCAGGTTGATATCCAGCACCGCGTCACCAAGGACATCCACCAGCGGGATACCCGGGGTCACCTCGGGGTCGAGAAACATGATGCCCTCGTGCTCATCAGAGATGCCCAGTTCTTTCTCTGAACAGATCATTGAATAGGATTCCACGCCGCGGATCTTCGTGCGCTTCAGCGTGGTGAGCACATTACCTTCCTGGTGTCCGTCGTAGAGCTGCGCGCCTTCCTTCGCATAAGCCACCTTGAGTGGCTGCGGCAGGAGACCTTTCCCTTTGTACTCATAAAGATTTGGCGCGCCGGTGAGCACGATGTGCTCCTGCTCGCCGTCATCCAGGCGGCACAGCACCAGGCGGTCAGCGTTGGGGTGCGGCATCACCTCGGTGATCGCGGCAACCACGATCTTCTCGCGGTCCCAGGCGAAGCCGGCCACCCTGGCGGTCGTGCTGCCGGGGGCAGGCTGCGGCAGGCCGATGATGTGGATTCCTTCCACCTCCATGCCGGCCATGGTCACCAGGTGGGCCAGTTCCGCCACAGGCAGGTCAATCTCAACGAAGTCTTTCAACCAGGATAAGGGTGCTTTCATGTGTTTGCTCCAAAATGACGAGAGTCGAGAATCGAGAGTTGGGAATCGTTATTGAGTTTGACGACTCTCGAATATCGACTCTCGATTCTCCAGATTAGAATTGCTCCAAAAACCGCAGGTCGTTGTCCCAGAAGTAGCGGATATCATTGATGCCGTAGCGCAGCATGGCGATGCGCTGCACGCCGAAACCAAAGGCGAATCCTGTATAGCGTGTCGGGTCGTAACCGCCGTTTGCCAGCACTGTTGGGTGCATCATGCCGCTGCCGCCGATTTCCAGCCAGCCGCCGCCGCACACTCCGCAGCCCTTGCCGTGGCATTGAAAACACTGGATGTCGAATTCAGCCGAAGGCTCGGTGAACGGGAAGTAGGAAGCGCGGAAGCGCGTGCGCGCGGAGGGACCGAAGAGACGGCGTGCCATATCGGTGAGCGTGCCCTTCAGGTCGCTGAAGGTGATGCCTTCTCCCACCGCCAGCCCCTCCAGCTGGTCGAACTGCGTCTCGTGGCGTACATCCACCTGCTCGTAGCGGAACACCATACCCGGTACGATGACGCGCACCGGCGGGGGATCAGAGGGATTGAGGGCTGAAATCTCGCGCATGGCACGGATCTGCCCCGGGGAGGTGTGCGTGCGCAGCACCAGGGGGTTATCGCCGCGGTTTTCCGCATCCAGGAAGTAGGTATCCTGCATGTCGCGCGCCGGGTGGCCGACCGGGAAGTTGAGCAGCTGAAAGTTGTACTCGTCGGTCTCCACTTCGCGCGATTGAAAGACCTGGAAGCCCATGTCGCCGAAGATCTGCAGCAGCTCACGCAGGATCTGCGTGTCGGGGTGCAGCCGGCCGCGGTAGCGCGGGCGACCCGGCAGGGTCACATCCAGCGCCTCTGTGTTCAGGGATTGCGCCAGGGCGGCTTCCTTGAGCGCTTCGGCGCGCTGGTTGTAAGCGCTTTCGAGGATCACCTTCACACGGTTGGCACCCTGACCTACCAGCGGGCGTTCCTCAGCCGGCAGCGTGCCCAGGCTGGAAAACGCCTTCACCACGGCGGCGTTCTTGCCGAGGTAGGTGTTACGCCACGCCAGAAGGGCTTCCTCGCTCGTGACGTTCTCCAGTTCAAGCACGGCAACCTTCCCAGCCTCTTCCAGTTCTTCCAGTATTTTTGGTCCGGTCATGTTTGGCTCCTGCATAATTAAAAAGTAACCCGTCCTTGAGGGACGGGAGAAAAAGCCCGCGGTACCACCCACATTGGTCACACTTGTGACCCGCTTGTTCCGACAAAAATTTCCTATCGGCTGCCCTGGTAACGCCTGGCCCGGCGGCCCGGACTATAACCTTGCCTCGTTTGTTGTGGCAGAGTTACCCCGGTTTTTACTCCAGGGCACCGATAAAAATCGGCTTCACCCGGGCGGCTCGGGAGGGAACTTCAACCGGTTGCTGCCGGGCGGGCGTCTCAATTACCTGGTCAAGGTACGTCCGCGTCCCTGTCGGTTTTTCCCGATCTACTTTCCTCCGTCACTGCCTGTTGACCGGTATTATAGCGGAGAGGACAAAAATCTGCAATGGAGCATTCTTCTGACCAGGATGTGCATATAATAAAGAAACTTGAACTGGTTCAATAATCTCGGAGGGTGAAAATGCTCGATAGGAATCTGATCCTTGAATACCTGGAACAACATTGGGGAAAATATAATGCAGATTTCCATGCAATGAGTCCGGAAGGGAAAACAGAATTCCTGCACCGGCAGGGTTACCAACGCTTCGCTGACCTGCTGGCACATTTCGCCGCCTGGTGGGAGGTGGGCATGCGGGTGATCGAAACCTACCGCCTCGACCCTGATTACCAACCCCCGGCGGTGGATGTAGACGACTTCAACGCTGCCGCTGTTGAGCGAGTGCGCGAATTGACCGAAGAGCAGGTCTTTCAGTTATTTGAAGAAATGAGGGGAAAATTCATTGAGCTGGTCAATCGATTATCTGATGATGATTTTCGCAATCCCAAAATAGCGAAACAACTCGAGATCGAATTGATCAACCACCTGGATGAGCACGCCATATAAAATGACCCGGCTCAATGAAGAACCGGGTCACATTGTTTTTGCTTATCCTGCTAGTGAACGATCGTTCCAACCTTATCGCCGTGAAGTGCTTTCTTCAGTGCGCCCACGTCCCACAGGTTGAGCACGTGGATGGGGAGTTTGTGCTCCATGCACATGGTGACGGCGGTTGAATCCATCACACCCAGGCGCAGGTTGATTGCGTCGATGTAGGAGAGTTCGTCGAATTTAACCGCTGCGGCGTTGGTCTTGGGATCGCAATCGTACACACCATCAACCTTGGTGGCCTTGATCAGCACATCGGCTTCAATCTCCATGGCGCGCAGCGCGGCGGCCGTGTCGGTGGAAAAGTAAGGGTTCCCTGTTCCGCCGCCGAAAATGACCACACGCCCTTTTTCCAGGTGGCGGATGGCACGGCGCCGGATGTAGGGTTCAGCCACCGTTCTCATTTCAATGGCGGTCATCACGCGCGTGACCACATCCTGGTGCTCCAGCGCGTCCATCAAAGCCAGGGCGTTCATGACCGTACCGAGCATGCCCATGTAATCAGCCGTCGCCTGGTCCATTCCCATATCCAGCCCGACCTTGCCGCGCCACAGGTTGCCGGCGCCGATAACGATGGCGATGTCAACCCCGAGTTCGCGAACTTCCTTCAGTCGACGCGCGATGTCCTTGGCTTGCGCGGCATCGATGCCGGTTCCGGAGGGTCCGGCCAGCGATTCGCCGCCAATCTTCAATAAGATCCTGCGGTACTTGAGCTCCTGCATGTTTCCTCCTTTTTGTTATGAAAAGACCAACCCGAAGGCTGGTCTTTGAAGGTCATGATTCAGTAACTTCAGCGGTCGTTTCTCCGAGCGCCCAGCGGGCGAAGCGGCGGACGACGATGTTCTCGCCCAGGGCGGCAACATTCTGATTGACCAGCTCCTGTATGGTAATGCTCTCATCGCGGATATAGGGCTGCAACATTAATACGAATTCGACCTTGTATTTCTTGATGGCGCCTTCGATAATGCGCGGGAGAATGGTATCGGGCTTTCCGTCCTCTTTGGCTTTGGCGGTGGCAATCTTGGTCTCACGTTCGATCACTTCCTCGGGGATGTCTGTCTCGAGGATGAATTCGGGTGAGGCGGCCGCAATCTGCAGCGCCAGTTCATGCGCCAGGGTGCGGAAAGCATCCGAGCGGCCGACAAAATCGGTCTCGCAGTTCAATTCAACCATCACACCAACACGCCCGTTGCCGTGGGTGTAAAGTTCAACCACGCCTTCTGAAGCTGCGCGCGTCGCGCGTTTGGTTGCGGTGGCTAATCCCTTTTCGCGCAGGAAATCCATCGCGGCCTTCATGTCTCCGTTGGATTGCTCCAGCGCTTTGCGGCAATCAAGGATGCCGGCGCCGGTGGTTTCGCGTAGCGTTTTGATCATTTCGGTGGTAATTTCCATTTTTACTAATTTCCTTTTTTCCGATTGGTCACCGGTCATCGACCGATGTGAATTTATTTATTATCGTCGTCGTTTTCGACGATATCTTCCACTTTATCTTTGATGTCCTCAACGACATCTTCAACTTTTTCCTTGACATCATCAACAATATCTTCAGCGATGTCACCGATATCTTCGACGATATCTTTCACAACTGTCTTGGCGCGTTTTACCTTGGTTGCAGGTTTTTCTTCCTCAGATTTTGCTACGATAGGTTCGTCATCATCTGCTTTCTTGGCAGGTTTGGCTTTCCCGGCAACCTTTTTCTCAACTTCCTCTTCGATCACTTCCAGGGTTTCTTCTGTGATACCCTTTTTATCTGCGGCAGCCAGGGGAACCAATACTTCCGCTTCAGGTTCTACTTCGGTGGCTTTCACTTCAGGTTCTACGTCGGCGGTTTTTACCTCAGGTTCTTCTTTAGTTACCTTCGATTCCGGTTCCTCTTCAGTGGCAGTTTCGACTTCGACTTCGGGTTTGGGGCCAAGCTTTGCCAGGGTGGATGCTCCAAGCAGGTCCGTGTCCTCAAGCTCTACTTCTTCCTCGAAGCGCGGGCGGGCGCCGGCAGCAACCCTCGCGGCCGGAGTTTCAGCCACTGCGGCTTCAACCTTGTCGTCATCCTTAACCATTGTCTTACCCTCGATTACCGCGTCAGCGATCTTGCCGACAAGGAGTTTGATGGCGCGGATGGCGTCATCATTAGAGGGAATGACGTAATCAATCTGGCGGGGATCACAATTTGTGTCGACCAGTGCGATCACAGGGATACCCAGCAGGTTGGCTTCATGCACGGCAGTGTGCTCACGCACCACATCAACGATGAAGAGCAGGTCGGGGACGCGCTTCATATTACGCACACCCGAGAGGCGGGTCTGCAAACGCTTGATGTCGCGGTCGATGAGCAGTCCTTCCTTCTTGGTCAGGCGGTGGATCTCACCTGAATCGCGCATACGCTCAAGTTTTTCCATTTCCTGGATACGGTTGAACATCGTGGTCCAGTTGGTGATCATGCCGCCAAGCCAGCGTTCGGTAACGTAGGGCATGCCGCAGCGCATGGCTTCTTCGGCGATGGTTTCCTGTGCCTGGCGCTTGGTGCCGACAAACATGACGGAACCACCCTGCGCGGCTGTGTCGCGCACAAGGTTGTAGGCTGTGGTGAGAAGCTTAACGGTCTGCTGCAGATCGATGATATGGATGCCGTTGCGCTCAGTGAAGATGTACGGGCGCATTAACGGATTCCACTTATTTGTGCGGTGACCGAAATGGACGCCGCTTTCCAATAGGGATTTCATGGAAATGATAGAACTCATGGGGTGTTACTCCTTTGCGTTTGCCTGGCGCATTCTTTAGCCTCTCCCTCACTGCTTGTGGCAGCACGCAGGAAAGATCGGAAAGCGCGTGAGATAGTCTGCGGTTTTCACCACAGCCGACGAATTATATCATAAAACCCGCACACAAAAATTTTCCATAAGAACACCGTGCATGTATAATCAAGGAAGGGTGTTTCCCCGCAGTCTGCTGTGTGGATGATTCACAACAACAATTCGAAGATGAACAGGACCGACCAATGCATATTCTTGTAACCAATGATGATGGCATACAGGCACCCGGGCTGCTGGCGCTGGTCAAGGAACTCCGGCTTTTAGGCGAGGTCTCAATACTCGCCCCCGACCACAACTGGTCAGCATCAGGTCACGTGAAGACGCTCAACCGTCCGCTGCGCGTGAGACCGGTTCTGCTGGCGGATGGCACACCTGCGCTCAGCAGCGATGGTGCGCCTTCGGATTGCGTAGCGCTGGCGCTGATGGGGGTCATCGAAACCCCGATAGACGTGGTGGTGTCAGGCATCAATCCCAACGCCAATATCGGCCATGATGTCACCTATTCCGGGACGGTCACTGCCGCCATGGAAGCTGCCATTGGAGGTGTTCACGGGGTGGCGGTGTCACTTGACGCCCCGGAATTCTTCAGCGGCATGCTGGATTACACAACCGCGGCCAAAGTCGCGCGTGTGGTCACTGCCAAATTAATGGAACAGGATTTTCCAAAGAACGTACTGCTGAACGTGAACGTACCCTACCTCAACCATGATGAATTGAAGGGGTACCGCGTCTCGCGCCAGGGGCTGCGCATCTACCGTGATGAACTGGTGCGGCGCGAGGATCCGCGCGGCAGACCGTATTACTGGATTGGCGGCGAAACCCCCACCGGGGTGCCGAACGAGGGTACGGATTTCGGCGACCTGATGGCTGGCTATGTTTCCATCACCCCCATCCAACTGGATCTGACGGCTCATGACCAGCTGGAACGGGTAAAAAAGTGGGATTGGTCTTCTGATGAAATACTTAAATTTGTCTGACAATCCGCATTTGACTTAAGTTTGAGGATGCACTACATTATCAATAGGAGAAAGAAAACATCATTTCACAGCAGCGCATTGACCTGCGCGAGGAGATAGGAATGCACAGAACAACTGTCTTGGACTGGATGAAAAACCTGGTTGTTTTTGTTGATCCAGATACAACGGTGTACGAGGGCTTGCATATCATGCGCCATCGTTACGCCACCAGCCTGATAGTCGATAAAACTCCCGAAAACCTGGAGTATGGTATTGTCACCTCGATCAATATTTGTGACAAGATCATTGCCCAGGGGAACGACCCCAAGGTAACGAAGGTCAAGGACATCATGGCCACACCTGTGATTACTGTACCAGCCTCAATGCTGATCACGGAATGCGCGGCGATGATGAAGGAAAAGCGCATTCACCACCTGCCGGTCGCGGATGAAACCGGGCAGATTATTGGTATGATCACCGCCATGGACCTGCTGCTGGTGGCTGAAGGCATGGGGACGAACTTCAAGGACCGCAGCCTTTCATAACCCGCTTGACAAAATTAATATCCCAACGCATCGGTTATAATTACCCCTCGATGCGCCGGATATTTGTTTCTATACTCATTGTATTTTTCCTGGTTGTGCTACCCCTGGCAGTACCGCACGGCCAGGCTTCAGCAGCCACGGTTTCTCCCGGTGAGATGATCAGCCTGGTGAACAATCTGCGCGCCGGGTATGGATTACCTGCGTTGGCCGAGGATGCCATTCTGGATTCCACTGCTTACACCACCGCACAGACGATGGCGGCCAACGGTGTTTGCGCGCATATTGGGGGCGCGCGCGACAGGATCGCTGCGGCGGGTTTTGGCGGCGGCGCTACGGTCTTCGCCACTGAGAATATGGCCTGCGCTTCGAGCGCGACTATTTCTGATATCCAAGGATGGTGGTCAGACAGTGTTCATATGATGCCGATGACCGAAGCGCGCTATACCCATATCGGGGCAGGTGCTTACACCGGCTCTAACGGCACCACCTATTACGTGCTGCACGCCGCGTATGTATACACGGGAGAAAGCGGGTCAGGCTCTGTTTCCGGTTCAGCTCCAGCAGCCCCTGAGGCCCCTGCAGAAGCTGAAGAACCCGCCGAGTTGCAGGTGGAACCTGTTGTCACTTCTACACCCCAGGAGGATGGGTCGATCGTTCACATTGTGCAATACGGTCAGGCGCTGGACACCATCGCCACCTGGTACGGCGTCACCATCGCGGAAATTAAAGCCCTGAATGGAATGACCTCAAACACCTTGTATGTAGGTGACGCGCTCATCATCAGGCTTGCGCCAACCGTCACCATCACGCCCACGCGCACCATAACACCGCTTCAGCCGACCCGTACCCCTTCATTGACCCCTACACCCACAAAGGTCGTCATCGCAGATACGCCCACGCCTACCGAAGAACCCGGCCTGGTGGAATCACTGCCAAAGCTCGACCGCCAGTGGCTGGGGTTTGGACTGCTGATCGCTAGCGCGGTGGGGTTGATGTTAGTGCTCTATTTCCTCTTCATCCGGTCTTTACGGAAAAAATAAAAGCTTCGATTCCCCAGCCTTTCTATTAAATCATGAAGTCTTCACCCTGCCAGACGCCCTCAGCCGGGGTGTGTAGGTGCATAGGGTGGCGCTGACCGTTTTCGCCCAAATAGCTTTCATCTTCACTGTGGATCTTCAGTTTCTTTTCGACTGTGTCCAGGCGTTTCATCAGCGCGGAGATGGATTCACCCAGCGTGTCGGGCAGCCTTCCGTGCTCCAGGTCGGGGCCGGCCCCCGCGGGCTGGCTGCGCATCACCACCTGCCCGGGTACGCCCACCACCACCGAATTGGGCGGCACCGACCTGACCACCACAGCGTTGGCGCCGATGCGGCTGTGCGCCCCGATGGTGATATCCCCCAGTACCTTTGCGCCAGCGCCGATGACAACCTCATCCTCGATGGTGGGGTGGCGCTTGCCCTTCTTCAGGCTGGTGCCTCCCAGCGTGACGCCGTGGTACATGGTGACGCACTTGCCAACGACAGCCGTCTCGCCGATGACGACCCCCATGCCGTGATCGATGAAAAATCCTGTGTCTATCTGCGCGCCGGGATGGATCTCGATGCCGGTGAGAAAACGCGTGATGTGCGAAAACCAGCGCGCCAACAGCTTGAAGCCGTGCTCCCACAGCCAGTGTTCTGTGCGGTGTGCCCACACGGCGTGCAGGCCGGGGTAGGCGAGCAGTAGTTCGGCGGTCGAACGGGCCGCGGGGTCGCGGTTGAACACCGATTGTATATCGTCACGCATTGCTTTGATTCCCATAGTTTTCCCTCCTATTTCACTTTTAATCCGCGAGGTCCGCGAACAGCGCGGTGCTGAGGTAGCGCTCACCGAAAGACGGGATGATGACCACGATGAGCTTGCCGGCGTTCTCGCTGCGGGCAGCCACCTTAAGCGCGCTCCACACGGCTGCACCGGAGGAGATGCCCACCAGCAGCCCTTCACGGGTGGCCATCAGGCGCGCGGTCTTGATGGCGTCTTCGTCGGTAACCCTGATCACCTCATCGTAGATTTCCGTGTTCAGGATATCCGGGATAAAGCCTGCGCCAATACCCTGGATGAGGTGCGGCCCCTTAGCACCGCCGGAGAGCACCGCGGAGGTATCCGGTTCCACCGCCACCACCCGCAACCCGGGTTTGCGCGCTTTCAGCACCTCGCCGATGCCGGTGATGGTGCCGCCAGTGCCGACCCCTGCCACAACGATATCTACTTTTCCGTCAGTGTCGCGCCAGATCTCCTCAGCCGTGGTGCGGCGGTGGATTTCGGGGTTGGCGGGATTCGTGAACTGCTGCGGCATATAGTAATTGGCTCCGGAAGCCGCGATCTCTTCCGCCTTGTGGATGGCTCCCGGCATGCCCTCGCTGCCCGGCGTGAGCACCAGCTCCGCGCCGTAGGCTTTGAGGAGCAGGCGGCGTTCGCGGCTCATCGTGTCCGGCATCACCAGCACCAGGCGGTATCCCCTGGCGGCGGCGGCGAATGCCAGCGCGATGCCGGTGTTGCCGCTGGTGGGTTCCACCAGGGTGATATCCGGGGTGATGAGCCCGGCTTTCTCGCCGGCGTCGATCATCGCCACCCCGATACGGTCTTTAACACTGTGCGACGGGTTGAAATACTCAAGCTTGGCAACGAGCTGCGCGCCCAACCCCTCCGCCAGGCGGTTGATCCGCACCAGCGGGGTGTTGCCGATGAGTTGCGTTACATCATTTGCTATTTTCATTGTTTGTCCATTCCATTCTTGTATTCCAGTTAAATCAAAAGCGGCCGTGGGAGGCTGCACAACACAAATGTGCGGGGACGTCCACCGCCGCCAGGAGATTACAGGTTTCGTTTTTCTCAGGCGGAGATCAAACCGTACCCCGCCGCTGACACATGCAATTTTTGATCATTTTTGCCTCATATATTCAGATAACTTTAGTCCTATTATAATCATGAGTACCGTTTTGTCAAGTTTTACATCCATCATTGTGCAACCCCTTTTCATGTTGTGCGTATATAGGGTAAGTTCGCAACTTTTCAATTTAATCTGGAGGCAGCAATGGACAAAAGGAACAGAACGACGCTTGTACTGGGGATCTTGCTTGTGCTGGTGGGCATCTATTTCGTGCTGGTGAATGCCGTGCCGGGTTTCGCTGACCTGATCAATATCAACTTCTCATGGCCGGTGATCGTCATGCTGGTTGGGGCCGGGCTGCTTCTTCTCGGTCTACTGGTTGGCGCGCATGAGATGGCCGTGCCGGCGTTTATCGTCGGCGGTATCGGCGGCATCCTGTACTATCAGAACATGAGCGGCAACTGGGGCAGCTGGGCGTACCTGTGGACGCTCATCCCGGGCTTTTCGGGCCTGGGCATTTTGGCCGCCTGGCTCTTCGGCGCGCGCGCGAAGCACTCGGTGCGCTCGGGTCTAGACGCCATCGGCAGCAGCCTGGTGTTGTTCATCATTTTCGGCGCCATCTTCGGTGCCTTCAAGGATCTTGGGCCGTACTGGCCGGTGCTCCTCATCGTCGCGGGGTTGGTGATCGGTACGCGCGCGCTCATCAGGGGACGCAAAGACGAAGCACCAATGATCAACATAGACATCAACACATCAAGCGATCAATCTGAAACAGGTAAGGAGTAACCATGTCCGAACAATCCAAACGCATTCTTTTGGGGGTACTGCTGGTCGTGGCTGGCGGGGTTTTTCTCCTGCAGCAGCTGTTAGATATTCCGGTTGGCGGTCTGTTCATCGCGCTGCTTTTCATCGTCGCGGGCTGTGTCTTCCTGTATTTCCTGCTCAAAGACCGCGAAAAGTGGTGGCTGGTGATCCCGGGCTTCACGCTCATTGGCATCGGTACCCTCATTGCCATGGATAAGCTGTTCCCGCAACTGGCCGGGCGCTTTGGCGGTTCGGTCTTCCTCGCGGCGGTGGCGCTCAGCTTCCTGGCGGTTCACATCCTCAAGCCATCGCAGTGGTGGCCGATCATTCCGGCGGGAATTCTTCTCACGCTAGCGCTGGTAGCCGGTTTGAACCTCAACGGCATGGCTAACGGTGGTTTGCTCTTTTTGGGCATTGGCGCAACGTTTACCGTGCTAGGGCTGTTGCCGGTGGGCAAAACCGAAAAATGGCCGTGGATTCCCGCGGGGATCTGCCTGCTGCTGGGAATGGTGCTCTTCGCCGGCTCGGGCGCGCTGGTGAATTCCTTTATGGGCTGGGTTTTGGCGTTGGGTCTGATCCTGGTGGGCGGTTACTTCGTCATCCGTTCGTTGATCAGGAAAGAATAAGGCAGGGTATGATGGAACATCAATTATTGCGTTCCCAGCAGGACCGCATCCTGGGGGGTGTGTGCGGCGGGCTGGGCAAATATCTCAACATCGATATCGTGCTGGTGAGGTTGTTCTTCATTGTTTTCGCCCTGGTTGGCGGCATTGGCCCGCTGCTCTATATCATCCTGTGGATCGTCGTGCCTTCAGAAGAGCAGGCGGTAGTTGGCGGTGCACAGCCCTATACGATTGACGGCGAGGTCATCAAGGACCGCGCGGAGCATTTTCGTGATGAGGTGGCGAACGCTGTCAACAAGCCCGGCAACAGGACCGGTCTCTACGTGGGAATCGGGTTGATCTTGTTCGGCGCGTACTTCTTCTTGAAGAACCTCAACCTTCCCTGGCTTGCCTGGCTGAACTCCAATGTCATCCTAGCCGGGTTGATCATTGTTGCCGGTGTAGCGCTGCTGCTGGTGGCGTTGAGAAGGAGGGAGTGAAATGGTCGAGAAACGACGCAGTCTCTTCTTCCCGGTGCTGCTGGTGGGGGTTGGGATTTTCCTGCTGCTCAACAATCTCGGATATATCGAGGGATCTTTTTATGACAGCCTGCGCGTCTACTGGCCGGTGCTCCTGATCCTGGCCGGGTTGGACGCGCTTTACCGGGGCGATGGCTGGGTATGGCCGCTGGTGCTGCTCGGTCTGGGTACAATATTGCTCCTGGGCAACCTGAACTACCTGCCGACGAGCGCGCTGCCCTTACTGGCGAAGATCTGGCCTATCCTGCTGGTGGCGATCGGTCTTGATATCGCATTCAGCGGCCGAAACTCCGGCTGGTACACTTTTCTGCGCGTGGGTCTGGGTCTCCTGCTGGTGGGTCTCATCCTTTGGCTGGCTGTTGCTACACCCACCGCTGCCGGTTTGGAGCGGGAGGAATTTGAGCAGGCACGCGATGGAGCTGAATCTTCGCAGATCGATTTTTCGATCGTTACCGGCAGGTTAATACTTGAGCCAGGCACCGATCCGGAACAATTGATTATTGGCAGTGCCGACCTTCTGGAAGGTGTGTCGTTCGATACGGACTACACCGTTCCGCAAAACGGTCAAAGTAATTTGCGGGTTGATGTTGCTAATCAAGGGGTGATCCTGGATACTTCCTCCATGCTGTTTGACTTCGCGGTCAACCCCGAAATTCCCTTAACCATCAACGCGGATGTTACGGTGGGCGAAATGGATTTTAACCTCGCCGAAACTGCTGTCACTGCAGTCAATACTGAAATGGCAGTGGGCAGGCAGGTGATGCGTTTGCCTTGCGACAGTGATACAACCGCCAGACTCGAAGTGGCGGTTGGGGGTATCGATTTGTACATCCCGCGGGGTTGTGACGTCACGATCAACCTGGATAATGGATTGGCGCACGCGTCGCTTCCGCCGGGTTACCAGCGCAGCGGGGACGTGGTGACCAACCCCGCAGCAGGCAGCGAAACAGGATCGATCGAGGTGATGATCGAACTGGCGCTTGGCAATGTAGCGATCCACGAGGAATAAATAACCAGTCGGGCGGAGGAAAATATCCTCCGCTCTTCGTTTATTGGAACTTTTTTTGGATATGTTCGTCTTATTGGTAGGTTAAAACAAAGAGAGGATAACCATGAAAAAGTCACTATTAATTATCGTTGTAAGTTTTGTCGCTGTCTTATCACTGTCCGCTTGCGCGGGCGTGGGCCAGACGGGTGTCGCCAATGTCCGTACGCTTGGCGCAAACGGTTCAGGCCAGGTCTACCTGGTACCAGATATCGCCTACATCAATATCGGTGTGCGCGTTGACGCTGACGAAGTATCGCAAGCGCTTGCCAAGAACAACGCACAGGCAAACGATATCTCCGAAGCACTGCAGGCGATGGGCGTGGAAAAGAAGGACATCCAGACCTCCAACTTCAATGTCTATCCGATGATGGACTACGGTATGGACGGACAGGTTTCACGCAATTACTATGTGGTTGAAAACACGGTTTTCATCACTGTGCGCGACCTGGCGAAACTTGGAGACCTGCTGGATACAGTTGTGCGCTCCGGTGCCAACACCATTAATGGTATTAGCTTTGATGTGCTCGACAAGACCGCTGCCCAGGCTGAAGCCCGTGATATGGCGATCACCAACGCGAGAGCTGAAGCCGAAGCCATCGCTGCTTCTGCCGGTGTCAAACTCGGCAACCTGCAGTCAGTGAATGTGTACACGAGCGGTGTGAGCGTGCCCATGTACGACGCCAAGGGTATCGGCGGCGCTATGATGGAATCCGCTGTTCCCATCTCCGCTGGTCAGTTGAAGATCAGCGTGGAAGCCAACGTGGTCTTTGAGATCAAGTAATCATCCGTAAGGAACCAAAAGCGAGGGTGTCTCCGGTGACACCCTCGCTTTGTATTTATATATCAATCTTAATATTGGATCGCGCTGATGCGCATTAATTTACTCAACTTATGGGTGGAGATCACCCGGCGTACCGTGCCCGAGAGTCCCCGCATCACCACGCTGTCCGTCCGGGCGCCGTCTTTGAAGTAGCTCACACCGCGCAAGTAATCGCCGGTGGTGATGCCAGTGGCGGCGAAAAACACGTTTTCAGAGGAGATAAGGTCATCCATGCCGAGCGGCTTGTTGAAATCAACGCCCATTTCCCTGGCAAGGTCGCGTTCGCGCTGATCGCGGGCGTAAAGCTTACCCACGATCTCGCCGCCCATGCAGCGAAGACCGGCGGCTGCCAACACACCTTCAGGGGTGCCGCCAACACCCATCAGCACATCCACCGGGTTATCATCCATTGCGGTCATCAACGCGCCGGCAACATCCCCGTCAGGGATGAGGCGGATGCGCGCACCGGCGGTACGGATTTCGCTGATCAGTTTCTCGTGGCGCGGGCGGTCAAGCACAACGGCGGTCAGATCCTCCACCTTGACACCCTTGGCTTTGGCAATCTTTGCAAGATTGTGAGCCACCGGCGCATCGATATCAATGGCATGTTTCGCCACCGGTCCAACAGCGATCTTGTCCATATACACAAATGGACCCGGGTTGAACATGGTGCCGCGCGGCGCTAGCGCTACTGTAGCGATTGCATTCCACAGCCCGTAAGCCAGTGGCCTTGTGCCCTCGATCGGGTCGACCGCGATATCCACCTCTGGTCCTTCCCCCGTCCCCATAACTTCGCCGTTAAACAGCATTGGGGCTTCGTCCTTTTCACCTTCACCGATGACGATGACCCCGCGCATGTTGATGGAATTCAGCATCACGCGCATGGCGTCCACCGCCGCTTTATCAGCAGCGTTCTTGTCTCCCCTGCCCATCATCCTGCCGGCGGCGAGCGCGGCCGCCTCCGTGACACGAACCAGGTCAAAAGCCAGGTTCCGCGTTGGCGTTGTATTAGGCATGATTCCCTCCAGTTTTTACTTTATGGTCTTTTTACTTCATCAGCAGCATGATCAGGTAATACCCGATGGCTGCAGCCCAAAGTGAAGAATCCATGCGGTCAAGAAATCCGCCGTGTTCCAGTAAAAAATGCCCGGAGTCCTTGACGCTGAATTGCCGCTTGAGCATGCTTTCGCCGTAATCGCCGAAAGGTGCCAGTATCGAAATGACCGCACCCAGGATGAGCCCGTGCCAGGCGAGTATATTCGGCGCAACACTATGCCAGAGAGCCGCCAGTCCCAATCCCCCCAGCATACCCACCACGATCCCGCCGAGGTACCCTTCCCAGGTCTTTTTAGGGCTGACGCGGGGGAGCATCTTGTGTTTGCCAAGGAGCCTGCCAAATATATAAGCGCCTGAATCCGCCAATGAAATGATCGGAAAGACCAGCACCACCCAGTAGAGTCCGTTTTCCAGGGCGCGCAGCGAAACCGCGTAACTCCCCAGCCAGCCCAGGTAGAGGGTGCCGCCGATCGTGATCATAAAATCAATTGCAGCGGTTTTCCCGCCGCGTTCCTGTTGCAGTACATGGAAGAGCATGGCAGTCAGTATCAGCGCGGCAAGCCACACGTCGCTGTAGGCGAAACCAAAGAGGTGGCGCAGGATGACAGCCAGCGGTACGAAAATCCCCATCACCAGCAGCGATGGGGAGTAAAAGCCCTTGTTAAAAAGCCGCCATAATTCCCACGCGGCCAGTAATAGTACAACGGCAACAAAAATGGTGAACGGCCACCCGCCGAGAAAGGAAAAGAAGATCAGGGTGGGTACCATGATGATGATGACGATCAGTCGTTTGCGCAGTGAAATATCAGGTTTCATCTTCTTGATTGGATATTTTTCCAAATCTCCTCTCACGCTGACCGTAAATTTCGATTGCCTTGAATAATTCGTCCTTATTAAAGTCAGGCCAGAGCGTGGGGGTGACGTACCATTCCGAATAGGCTCCCTGCCAGATGAGGAAATTACTGACCCTCATTTCACCGGAGGTGCGGATAATGAGGTCGGGGTCAGGCGTACCCCAGGTAAACAGGTATTGATCGACAAGATCCTCGGTAATCTCACTCGTGGGGATTTTATCTTCTATGATCCGCTGGATGGCATGGACGATCTCGTCCCGCCCGCCGTAATTCCATGCCAGGTGCAGCGCCAGCCTGGTATTACTGCAGGTGATTTCCATCGAATGTTCCACCTTTTTCCTCACCGTTTCAGGCATGGCTTCAAGCCGTCCGATGTGGTGCAGGCGGACACCTTCAGCGCACAATTCGTCCACTTCCTTGTCGAGAAAGGTTTCGAGAATTGTCAATAGACCGTCTACTTCAGCCTTCGGACGGCGCCAGTTTTCGGTGGAAAACGCGTAGAGGGTCAGGTGCTGCACACCTATTTCCGCGCATCCTTTGATGATTTGACGCAGGTTCTCGGTGCCGGCACGATGCCCTTCCAGGCGGGGGAGCCCATGAGCCTCAGCCCAACGGCCATTTCCGTCCATGATGATGGCGATATGGGCAGGAATTTTTACAGGATTGTCATTCATGGCAAAGGTGTCTGTTCAACTCAGACTTCCATGATCTCGGCTTCTTTACGGCTACCGATGTGCTCGATCTCCTCGATCATCTGGTCTGTCAATTTCTGCAATTCCTGTTCGCCGATCTCGAGGTCATCCTTTGCGATCATTTTTTCTTTTTCAAAATCACGCAGATCCTTGATCAGGTCGCGGCGGATATTCCTGATGGCCACCCGGGATTCTTCAAGGCGGTTATGCACTACTTTAACCAATTCGCGCCTGCGTTCTTCGGTGAGTGGGGGCAGGTTCAAGCGGATCGATTTGCCGTCATTATTGGGAGTAAGTCCCAGTTCTGAAGCGAGGATTGATCGTTCTATGGTCTTCATCGTTGAGGGGTCAAATGGTTTGATTAACAATGACCGCGCTTCGGGCACGGATATGCTCGCCAGCTGCATCAGCGGGGTGGGCATACCGTAGTAATCGATGGGGAGTTTTTCCACCAGCGCAGGGGTTGCCCTGCCGGTACGTATGGCGGTCAGATCTTCTTCCAGGGCCAGTAACGCGCCTTTCATCCGGTTTTCAGCGTCTTTTGTGATTTCCTTGATCATAAATTCCTCCGCGAGAGACTGATTTGATTTAAAGCATACCTTAAAAACGGGAAAAAATCCATCGACATACGATATACCAATCCTGTATCATCCTCATTAGAAATTCATGCTACTCCAGACCTTGACAAAAAAGAACATAAGTTCTATAATGGTTAATAACAGGTTATATTATTCTGGCCCGAACCTTGCAATAGCAATCACAACCGTTACTAAATGGAGAGTGAAATGAATATTGGCATGCTGTGGTTTGATAACGATCCGAAGGCTGATTTTATGACCAAGATCAATCGTGCTACCGATTACTACCTGAAGAAATACGGGCAGGCACCCGACCTGTGTTTTGTAAACCCCGGGATGAAATTTGAACCCCCGCCCAAGACCACGGGTATTGAAGTGCAAACTGACCAGATGGTCATGCCCGATCACTTCTGGCTGGGCATTAAAACCTGTTCAGCCTGAGCCAAATGGTTATTGGCTATCAGCCGCCGTCACGGCGGCTTTTCTTTTCCCCGACCTTTTTGGTTCGATTCTTCAACCACTGCCATGCCTGCCGGATGTGACGGAAAGGGCGGTTGGAGAAACGGCTGGCAAAATTCGTGGCTGCTAATTCGAGGCTGACCCTTCTTTTCTGCTCTTCGGCCAGGTACCAGCGGTGCTCGGTGATCCACAGGTAGAGGTCCATTTCTGTGCGGTGGGGGAAATCTTTGAGAATTTCATGCTTGCGGATGATGCGGACCAGGGGGTGATAAACCTGACGATACCAGCTATTTACCGCCTCTTCATCCGAGACGGGACGGTCAAGTTTTTCTCCCATGAACCAGCGGTGCACGCTGATGTGCTGTAGTATCTTGTCGTATTGGCCGGGTAATGTGAACCTGAAATCCTCACCAGGATGAAGATCATCGAGTTTCGTCTGCCTGACGAAATCGGTGTACTCCTGCTCCAACACCAGGCTGCTGATGTCCGTGTCGCGGGTGATCCTGCCTGGAGTATGAATCTCGGTCACGAAAGCATCTAAAAAAGCCTGTCCTTTTTCGCGCGCCACTGAAACGCGGTGGTTGCCGTCTTTCACAAAATAAAAATCCCCGATCTTGTATACCTCGATGGGCGGCAGGATGACCTGTTTGAAATGCGCCCGGTCGATGCTCTCCCAACGCGAACGGGTATGCGTCTGCCTGGGGAGAAAGGCACGATCAAAATCGTTGTACCGGCTAACCGAACCAATCACCTTGTCCGTTTCGATCTGCCGCACGCCGATGTAGTTCTGCCCGCGCATCGGGATGTGTTTGAGCACCTCTTCAAACGGCAGCAGTTCATTATTCCTGTTACTGATCCAGCTGAAGATCGAGCGCCAGAATCGTTTCTGATACGCATTGCTGAAGTCGTGCCGCGACAGCTGGATCAAGCTTCCGCTCCCTTGTTCATCATTATTATTCATGGTTTACCTCTTTTTTTGCCAGGACCGAACCTCCGGAGTGGGGATGGTCAGTGTTTTGTAACCGAAAACATTCTGAACCGTGGTTTTATCGATGATCGAACGGGTGACAGTTTCGCGGCGGTATACATGAATGTGTCCGTGCAGAAAGTATGCTGGTTGGAAAACTTTAATCAACCAGCGGAACGCTTTAATACCACGATGGGGAAGGTCATTGTCATCATGCACCTGCCACGGCGGGGCGTGGGCGATGAAGACATCCAGATAACGCCCCAGGTAGAGTTTGTTCAGCAGGAGCCGCGGCACCAGGCTCAAGACCATCTCCCAGTACTGTGACTGTGTGTATTGATACGGTCCCATGTTGTACCGCAGTGAACCTTCAAGCCCGGCCAGCAGCAGCCCGGTATCATCCTCTTTGCATTTACGGTGCAAATCCACTGCACCCCACGGGTACTTACGCATCCCCGCCACGCCATACTCCCGGGTGCTGGCGTGATTTCCGCGTACGAAGTAACAAGGAATGTTGAGCATGCTGATCATGTACTCGATATAGTAATACGGCAGATCACCGCAGGAGAGGAGGAGATCAATATCACTAAATCTTTCCACGATCAGCGGGCTGTAAAGCAGGGCGCTCTCCACATCGCTTACGGCGAGCAGTTTCATCTCAATCGAGCCTGTTCATGCTTTCGCGAACAGGGCTGTGACGCAGGCGATGGCGAATTCCCTTGTATGACTGATCGAAACTGACCATGATTGCCAGGCCAGAGCTTCAGCGGCTTCCCGCGCAGCTCCATTTAGGACAAGTTCCGGTTTTCCATTTTCATCCAGCACGGTCTCAATATCCCGCCAGCCTACTACGCCGATACCGCAACCGAGGGCTTTCGCCGCGGCTTCCTTCACAGCAAAGCGTGCAGCCAGCCGTTCATCGCGGTTTTTGCAGTCCTCTAATTCCTGCGCGGTGAAAACCCGGGTTACAAATCGGGCTTTGATCGCTGGTGTGATGGCACGAAAGCGTTCGATTTCCACCAGGTCTATACCACAGGTGATTCCTGTCATTCTTTGTTTCTGCTCTTTCCATCCGGACCAGCCGAGACGATGATCAGCCTGTCCGGGTTGATGAATTTTTGAGCGGCACGCAGGATATCCTCCCTGGTAATTTCGCGGATAAGTGCAGGGTACCTTTGCAGGTAATCCAGTCCGAGGTCAAATCGCTCAAGGTTCAGGATCGAGTTCGCGACACCTGAGTTTGACTCAAGCGATAGGGGCATGCGGCCGATGTAGTGACTCTGGTTGTCCTCCAGTTCCTCCTGAGTGACCGGTTCTGACGTGAATTTGCGCAGTTCGCTGGTTACCAGCGCAGCGGCTTTCTCCACGTTGACCGGGTTCACCCCGGCGGAGACTTCCCATGACCCGCTTTCGATCCATGCGTTCAGACTGGTGGAGGCGTAATATGCCAGGCCGGCTTTTTCCCGCACCGCGTCACCAACACGCCCCATCAGACCGAACTGACCGAGGATACTGTTGCCAAGCGAGGCTGCCAGGTATTCGGGGTCTTTCCTTTTCGGTCCCAGCGTGCCCATCACCAGGTCAGATTGGCTCTTTCCAGGTATGATGACTTTCTTGTTGATGCTTTTTTCCGGCGGCAGTACGGCTGGCATCGCGGGCGGGCGGGGGGGCTGTTCCTGTCTCCAACTGTTCAGATATTTTTCAGCGAGGTCAAAAACCTCTTCAGCGCTAACAGCTCCGACCACCACCAGGGTCATCCCGGCAGGGCTGTAGGTTGAGCGATGAAAATCAACCAGGTGCTCGCGCGTGATGGCGTTAATGGTCTCCGTGTATCCGTCCTCCGGTCTGCCGTAAGGGTGATCGGGGAAGAGGAGTGAATCAAACTCCAACGCGGCCATGTCGCCGGTGTTCTGCGCGCGGATCGCCAGCCCGGTGAGCAACTGGGCGCGCAACCGGTTTATCTGTTCAGCCGGGAAAACCGGTCCGGTGAGACATTCAGTGAGGGTCGCGAACAGCAGCGGCAGATCCTCTGCCAATGCTCTACCGCTGAAGCTTGTCGTGTGTACGCTCGCTCCAAAGCCAAGTGACGCGCCAGCTGATTCCAGGCGATCATAAATCGTTTGAAAGTCACTCCTCGTGGTGCCGCGCATCAAACCAAGGGCGGTGAAGTGGGCTAAGCCCAGTTTATCGAGCGGGTCAAGCTGGCTGCCGGTTGCCACGTAACCGGAAATTACCACAGAGGCGCTGTTGAAATTGCTGCGTGTCAGCACAACGATGCCATTCGGCAGCACTTTCCTGGAAATATCCTCAGGTCCGGGGATGGATTTATATGTGCGAGTTGATGTGTTCATTGGCGTGCTCCATCCGGGTGGTAAATACCAACGATGCGTTGTTCCCGGTTCAGATAATTGCGCAACGTGTTCATCAGGATCTCAGGGGTTACTTCGGATAATTTCCTTGTGTATTGGGTGAACCAGGTATACCTGTCGAACATTTCCGAGTATCCCAGCCAGAAAGCCTGGTTGGTGATATTCTCGCTGCCGTATGCAAAAAGCGCCCGCGCCTGCTTGGCTGACCGGTCGATTTCCGGTCGCAGTACAACTGCCTGGCGCAACGCGTCAAGTTCTTCATCTAATACCATCAACACTTCCTCTGGTTTTCGTTTGGGATTGACCGTAATGGTGATATTGTAGAGGAAAGGATCGTGAGTAGCCTGGAGAGATCCGTTGATACTGATGGCATACTCATTCTCTACCAGCCGCCGATAAAGCCGTGAGGTCTTGTTCGAGATTCCTCCGCCACCAAACATGTTCAGGCTGGTCGGTCCGGTGAGCAGGCTGTCCGCTATGGTGAAGGCGTAAAAATCCTCTTCAGAGGCCGCCGGCGCGCGCCAAGAGAGAAGGAGATAGGTGGTTTCACCTGGCCCGTGAACATCTACCCTCTTTTCTGATGACAGTAAATCCTCGCGCGGGTTCTCCGGTTCTTTTACCCGGTGACCCGGGAGAGGCAGGTAGGTTTGGCGAATCTTCTCCAACATTTCGCTGCTGTCAAAATCACCAGCCAGCGCAAGTACCGCGTTACCGGGGTTGTAATGTTCCCTATAGTACGCGTAAAGGTCATCGCGGTTAATGGATTGCAGATCGGCGATGGACCCGATGACCTCGTTTCGATAAGGGTGGTGATCAAAAGCCGCTGATTGAACAGCCTCGTCCAACCGGAAGAGCGGTTCGTTCTCACTGCCTTCCCGTTCGGATATGACCACCGTGCGTTCCGAATTCACCTCGTCCTCATCATAAATGCTATTGACCATGCGGTCGGCTTCAAGCGCGATTGCCAGGTCGACCTTATCCGCGGGCATGGTTTCGAAGAAAGTGGTCCAGTCAAGGTAGGTGAAGGCGTTCCAATAGCCGCCATCGCGTGAGATCGCCTTATCCAGCAGACCGGCCGGAAAACTCGCTGTGCCCTTGAACTGCATATGCTCCACCCAGTGGGATATGCCGCTGAACCCGGGTTTCTCAAAACGTGATCCCACCCTGTACCACAGCCAGTGGCTGATGATGGGCGCGGTGTGAATCTCCTTCAGCAGTACTTTTAATCCATTGTCCAGCTGAACCTGTGTGATCGTTTCTTCCATGTCACCTCATAATTGTCATATTTAAGTAAATATAGCATAAGGCGGGAATGCTTGGTAGGGAAATTGCTATAATACAGGTATGGCCGTATTGGTATGGATCAGGGAAACGGATAGGCAAATTCGGTAAAGGAGAAACCATGCCCGCATTAATCCAGGTTGCCATAATAGGCGCGGGACCCGCTGGTCTGTTCGCGGCTGAAAAACTGGCGCAGGACGGTTTTTCCGTTGCTTTGTTTAACCGGGATATAAAACCCGGGGGGATGGCAGAATATGGCATCTACCCGGAAAAGCATAATCTAAAGGATGGGCTGCGCAGGCAGTTTGAACGTATCCTTGCAAACGAAAATGTGCACTATTTTGGCAATGTGTGTATTGGTCAGGATCGCTGCATCACCATTCCCCAGCTGCTGGAATGGGGGTTTCCGGCGGTGTTGATCAGCTGCGGCGCGCAGGGTACAAAATGGCTTGGAATCCCCGGTGAGAACCTGGCTGGGATTTTTCACGCCAAGGACCTGGTATTTCACTACAACCGCCTGCCGCCGTTCAGCACCGCTCCGATTGAGATTGGCAGGCGGGTGGTGGTTGTGGGCGCGGGAAACGTGATGGCGGATGTTACCCGCTACCTGCTAGGGCAGACTGGTGTTGAAGAGATCCATATTTGTGTGCGTAGAGGCCCGGCCGAGGTCAAATTTACCCAGAAGGAACTGGAATCCATCATCGCGGGTTTAGATTTCGAAGCCCTGGCAGGAGAGTTTACGAGGGTCACGCCTTTGATGGCATCGTTGGGTCAGGATCCGGAAGCTGAAATGGGTCTTTATCTCAAGGCGCTCGAAAAATCTGATCCTGTCGAGAAGAAGCCGGTGATTAAAATGCATTTCCTCGTTTCTCCAATTGAGATACAGGGTGATGGAAACGGCAAGGTGAATACCCTGGTGCTTGAAGACAACACGCTGGTTAGTGATGGTCAGAGCACCTCAGCGCGCGGACTAGGCACCCGCCGGAGGCTGGATGTTGACACGGTTGTATTCGCCATTGGAGACAAGGTGGAGGAACAGTTGGGCGTGCCGTTGCAGCGTTACGAATACCGCCATACCCAGGACCCGGTTTACCCTGTTGAGGGACAATCTTACGAGATCGAGGATCCACGGACCGGAAAACCCTGGAAGGGAATGTTCGTAGCCGGCTGGTCGCGCATGGCGAGCAGCGGTCTTGTGGGAAATGCCAAGAAAGATGGCGTGAACGCGGCAGCAGCGATCATGCGCTATTTATCGACTGAACGACCCGATGATGGATGTGCTCTGTTGGTCTTGGAGGAAAAACTTGCGGATATTCATGAGCCGGTGGTGCGCAAGGCTGACCTGGAACGGCTGGTCGCTGAGGAACACAGGCTGGCGGGTAACAACCCGCTCGAAAGCGTGAAGTTCCTGACGAATGAAGAAATGCTGAAAGTAATGGGTTTGATATAGTCGGTGAGGGTTAGTCTTTTTTACCAGGTGGGAACATTAAAATGAATCCAATGGCGATAATGGCACTGCCAATCTCCATACCCCTAGCCTGCCAGACGCCAAAGTAAGGCACTCCCGGCAGCGGATGTGTTCCGACGCCGAACACGTCGGCTAGACCGGAAAACGCGACGACTACGTAACCCGTACTAACCAACCTCATGCCGATATCCGCTGTGATGCTTGGTGTTTGCCTGCGCCACAATGCTTGGATGGCGGCATAACCGCCCAGGCAGATGACCATGATGCCGATGAGCATGACGGCGATCTGGATGAATCCCACCACCGGACTGCGGTCCAGGCCGAAAAATCCAGGACGGGCTCCCACGAGAAAGATGATGAATCCGACCAGGGTGACCAGAAGCGCAAAGCGGATGCGTACGCGTGGCAGCGGATGAATAGTGATGCCGGCATCTTCTGAATTGCCGTTTTTTTGATTGGCTGTAATCTCTGACATCAGAATGGCGGTAACTCCAAAAATTTCTGATTCAACTGAAATTGTTATTATCCAATAGTATAACCTGATTTTTAACGGGAAAGGAGGAATCACGCTTGGATAAAAAAACGCACCCGAAAAACGGGTGCGCTTGTTCTTCACGATGATCAACGATGATCAGGCCTCGGGTTCAGATTCCCCGGCTTCTTTCACTTCCTCGACGACTTCAGGTTCTGAGGTGTCTTCGGATTTACTCTTTTCAATTGCTTCCTCTTGCACGTGTAATTCGGATTTGCCATCTTCTGCAGCGATTTCAGGTACTTCAACGGCGATTTCATCCTGCGCGAGTATTTCAGGCGCATCCACGGTGATTTCACTGTCCGGGATGATTTCGGCGACGTCATCGATAATGATGCCTTCGAGGGACTGCCAGTCCATATCGGCATAAGCCATCGAATCGACGCGGCGCAGGCTGAGACCAATGCGGTGCACGCTCGGGTCTACCTTGATGATACGCAGGGTGCAGGTATCACCTTCCTTGAGCACTTCCTTGGGATGTTCGATGCGCCGTTCGCTAATCTCTGAAATATGGATCAGTCCTTCGATATCGTCAGCCAGCCTGGCGAAGGCGCCGAACTTGGTCAACCGGGTGATGGTCCCTTCGACCAGCTGCCCTACCTGGAACTGCGCAGCTCTCTCATCCCACGGATCAGATTGCAACTGGCGGATGGATAACCCGATGCGTTTCTTTTCGTGGTCGATATTGATGACCTTGACCTTAACTTCCTGACCGACTTTGAGAATTTCGCTGGGATGCTGAATGCGGTCCCAGGAAATTTCTGACATGTGAACCAATCCATCAGCGCCGTTGACGTTGACGAACACGCCAAAATCAGCCAGGCTGGTGATGCGCCCGGTGTAAACGGTGCCTTCCTTCAGTTCTTCGAGGACGCGTTCTTTTACAGATTCGCGGGTCTCGGTGCTCGCCTGGCGTTCAGAAAGAATGAGGCGGCGGCGTTCGCGGTCGACTTCGATAACGCAGACGTCGATCTCTTCGCCGATCATCTTGCCCCAGCGCTGCTCGGGGGTGTCGCCAGTGACGCCAGCGCGGCGTGTGAGGCTGATCTGCGACGCGGGTACGAAGCCGCGAAGTCCTCCGATAGGTACAATCAACCCGCCCTTGTTATAGCCGATAACGGTGCTATGAGTGGCGTTTTTGTTTGCGAGAAGTGCTTCCACTTCCTGCCAGCCTGCTTCCTCCCTGGCTCGCATATATGAGAGAACCAGATTGCCACTTTGATCTTCAGGATTGACAACAAACACAGAAATCTCATCGCCAAGGTTGAGGTTGGCTAATTCATCGCTTGGGATCAGTTCGTATTCCTTGCCGGTAATGATCCCTTCAGATTTTGTTCCAACGCTAACGAGAATCTGACCCGGTGTGATACTTGCGACCACACCCTTGCGGATTTCGCCCTGGGTCGGAAAATCTATGCCAAGACCTTCCTTTTCGAGCAAAGAAGCCATGTTGTTGTCGTTCTGATTGTTATCTGCGTTCGCCCCTGTTCCGTTTTGCGTGACATTCTGGTCCATATGATTTGTGAACTCCGACAGTTAAGATTAGCCCAATTGAGGTGTCATCGGGAAGTAAACAGATTTAACCCAGGGCTACAACGATTAATCATTATACATCATTTGATTCTATTTAAATTAACGAATCAAAGGATATCCTTGTTGTTTTCTTAGTTTTGATGGTATTAATGGCGCTTGCGCTTCTTTTTTACCGGTTCCTGTGCCGGCGTATTCTGGGTTTGGGGTGCAGCAATGACGGGTTGGGCGGCTGATCTTTCAGTGGTCTGTGCTCCCGGGCGGCGCGGTTGGAACAGGAACATACGGCTGATCACGCCACCGCGGATATCGCTGAGCAGGCTCTTGAAAAGCTCGGATGCCTGTCCTTTGTACTGTACCAGGGGATCCCGTTGCGCAAATGCCTCCAACCCGACAGAAACCCTCAAGGCATCCACTCGGGTCAGGTAGTCCACCCACAATTCCGATATCACACTCAGAAGGATGTGGCGGTAAATCTGGTTCTGGATGCGCCTACCCAGCTGTAATTCGACCGTGGTGCGCATTTCAGGTGTGAGGTTATCCTGCAGGGTATCCTGCAGGCCGGCGAATTCCGTTTCTCCGATCTCTTTTTCCAGCAATTTCTGGACGACAGGGTCGAGGTTGCGCATCGAACTTCCTGATAGTCGGAAGCGGTCAAATTCGATCTTCCCCCAAACGATTTCAAGTTTCTGCATTGTCAGTTCAAGGTGTTCCAGGATCTCACTGGTGATTTCAGGTACCGGTCGGTCCTGGATCAACCTGGCGCTGTGGAAGATGAAATTCACCAGGATGACACGGCGCATACCGCGTTGGTGGGTGCGCGCGTCTATAGCCACCTTTGAACCGATGCTCATATTGAGCAGCAAGTCAATAAGCCTGGTCTCATCAAAGGTATTGATTTCACCGCGGTTCAGCGCACTGTCAAGGCTCTGTGTGATCTGCCCCTGCGGGGATAGCATTGATGCGGCACGCTTAATAAGCGTGGATTCCAGTTCCTTCATAATGGCATCTGCGACATCAGTCCAGTCAAGGTCCTGAAGTTCAGCTGCTCTCATATTCAAGCTTTCATCCAGCCTGCGCTCGACCATTCCGAGGGTACGGGTAACCGCCAGCTGGTTGAGCGCTTTCTTCACCTGCGAGTATATTCTTTCCTTAACGTCCTCATCCGCCTCAGGCAATGCTCTCAGGTCATCGGAAGACAGGCGCAGAGGGGTTCGCGTGAGATTTACAAGTTCCTCTAACAACTCCTGCGGACGGCGCGGTGGTTCCTCTGCTTCATCTTTCCCGGTTGGCAGACCATCGAAGAAAATATCCACGGTTTCAAGGCGTTCAGCAATGATCTGGTCAACAGTTTCTTCTGTTTTCTCAAGCAGTGCGCTGGTGGCTTTCAAAATATGTTCAGCCTCAGCTTGCAGTGCTTTTTCAGCGATGTCGAGTAATGTATCCCGAATTGTTTTATCGTCAGCCTTGTCCCCGATGCGCGACCGCAATTCGTCCAGGACCAGGCGTATTGTGTAGGAGGGGGTTCGTATTCCTTCTGTTTCAAAGGTCATTGAAGGCTGCACTTCCTCCAGGTAGCCAAGCAGTTTCCACGGACCTTCTTCGTCCTTAAGCGCTGCGGGGATGCGTTCGTTAAGCTCTGTGCGCAGGACGTCGATCACGTCATCGTGTAGGTCTTCCTTTTCAAAAGCGCGGTTCCTTTCCGCGTAGATGCGTTTGCGCTGCGAGTTCAACACGTCATCATATTCGAGAAGGTGCTTGCGCACGTCAAAGTTATTGCCCTCCACACGTTCCTGTGCCTGTTCCACCATGCGCCCCAGCAGGCCGCTCTCGATTGGCAGGCTCGGGTCGACCTTCATCCTCGTCATCAGACCTTCCATCTGGGCGCCTCCGAAGAGCCGCATCAGTTCATCCTCGAGCGAAAGGTAAAAACGGGAGGATCCCGGGTCTCCCTGGCGCGCGGCGCGACCGCGCAGCTGGTTGTCAATACGCCGGGCTTCATGCCGCTCGGATCCGATGACGTGTAAACCGCCGAGAGCGTGCACGCGTTTCATATCATCGAGATAGTTGAAAAATGTGGCTACTGATTCGTCGTATATGCCGTAATCTTCAGGGCTCAGTTTTTCGAGTGCCTGGCGGCGGGCTTCGTTGGTCATGTCGTATGGGTCGGGCAACCCCGCCTTTTCCAGCACACGGATCACATCTGCCAGTACTTCCTCGTTGAGATCCCCGCCCAGTTTAATATCCACACCACGGCCTGCCATGTTGGTGGCGATGGTGACTGAGCTGAAAGCGCCAGCCCTGGCGATGATCTGTGATTCTTCATCGTGCTTGCGCGCGTTCAACACCTGGTGGGGAACCCCCCCTTTTATGACCTCAAGGAGGCGGTCGCCATCTGATGGTTTTAGATCGATTACCTTGAGGAGCCTGGTGAACAGATCAGGATCTTCGGGATTGATGGAGGTAAGCCCTGCCTGTCGTGCAACCGGGCGCATTTCGCCGACGTTGAGGTCGTTCAACGGGCGGTTGAGGAATTGGAGCTCTGATACCTCGAGTTCCGCGGACTTGTTGAATTTTTCCAGCCATGCGTCGCGGATGACCAGGGTTTGCGCCAGGCGGCGGACAGATTCCGCGTTGAGTCGCTGCGAAAGGCGCTCGGAATGCTCCACCGAGGTCGTGCCCACCAGCTGCGGTCTGCCGATGGTGTAATAACGGATGATCTCTGCCACGATTGCGCGCAGTTTTCCTTCCTCGGTGCGGTACACCATATCCGGGAAGTCCTGCCGGCGCCAGAAAACCGGTTCCTTGTTAACATCATCTTTCTTCGTGTAATACTGCACCGTGTAGTTCTGGTTGTCCCTGGTTTCCACCACGGAAAGCGGTGAATCCTGTTTGGCCGCCACATATTCCAGGTTCATCGGGATGGGCAGGACCTCGAGCTTGTAGATCTTGGAGAATTCCTCGGCTTCGGTCAATGCCGTGCCGGTCATGCCGCCGAGCTTTTCATACATGCGGAAATAATTTTGGATGGTAATCGTGGCGTAGGTGACGTTTTCAGGTTCGACCTTTACACCTTCCTTCGCCTCCACAGCCTGGTGCAACCCCTCCGACCAGCGTCTGCCGGGCATGAGGCGTCCGGTGAATTCGTCCACGATGATGACCTTACCGCCTTGCACAATGTATTCCTTATTGCGCCTGAAGAGGTGTTGCGCTCTCAATGCCTGTTCCAGGTAACCCAGCAGCCGTGCCTGCTCAGGGGTGATATCCTCCGGGCGGTCAGGGTTGCGTAACGGTTCGTTGAGGATCTCCTCAACGTGGGCTTCACCGATCTCCGTCAGCGAGACCTGGTGATCCTTTTCGTTCACTTCATAATCCTCAGGGTTCAGAGCGCGTACCACCTGCGACATCTTTGTGTAGCCTTCTGTCTCATCCGATGCCGGACCGGAAATGATCAGGGGTGTTCGTGCCTCATCAATAAGGATGTTGTCCACTTCATCAACGATGGCGTAATAATGGCCGCGCTGCACGCGTTCCGCCAAGGTCATCGTTAGGTTGTCGCGCAGATAATCAAAGCCAAACTCGCTGTTGGTACCGTAGACGATGTCCGCTTTGTAAGCTTCTCCCCTATCCACCAGCGCAAGCATGTGCAGGTCCTCGCGCGCGTTGGGTTTCTCCAGGTCCACAATGAAGGCTTTGCGGCCATTTTCGGTGCGTGCTGCCATCTGCAACACACCCACCCTGAGACCGAGAAGGTGATAAATGGGTGCCATCCAGCGTGCGTCACGCCGGGCGAGGTAATCGTTTACCGTTACCAGGTGAACCCCGCGGCCGGTCAGCGCGTTCAGGTAAACCGGCAGAGTGGCGACCAGTGTCTTGCCCTCGCCGGTGCGCATTTCGGCGATCTTGCCGTTGTGCAGGGTCATACCGCCAATCATCTGGATGTCATAATGGCGCAGGCCTAGGGTGCGTTTGCTGGCTTCGCGTACCACGGCGAATGCCTCCGGTAGGAGGTCGTCAAGCGATTCGCCGCCTGCCAGTCGTTGTTTGAATTCCGATGATTTTTGGGTTAACGCATCATCACTGAGCGCTTCATAGGATGCCTCAAGCTTGTTGATTTCGTCAACAATTAATGAGAGCTGTTCAATTTCGCGCTTGTGAGGGTCACCCCCGAAAACGCGGGCAAGTTTCTGTAAGACCATGTTCACCTCTTTTATTCAAGAGGTGATTATAGCATAGGGTTTTTTCCAATCAGGATTGCGGGAAACCCCGTAATACCTGGTTAAATATCTCGGTAAAACTGGCTCCCAGGAGCAGCCCGATGACCAAAAAGATACAGCCAAAAACGATCCCGATGAGAAAATTGGCAACGAAGTACAGTCCCCACACAGAAAAGGAACGGGTAAGGAAGTTGTTGGAGAGAATGCCAAACTGGGGCAGCTGAGTCTGCGGCTGATTGGCGAGTTGATTCTCCAATACTTTTATGCGAGTGATGAGATTGGTGATGTCCTGGTCGGTATACATGGATCCTCCTTGAGTTGGTCATGCTCTTTATTAATAGATGTACGCTGTTAACCTTAGTGCACGGTTTTAATACTAAATATGGATGGCTTTTCCTTCCACCAACTCGGCCACTTCCATCAGAACCTCGCTCAAGGTCGGATGAGCGTGGATGTTATGGGCGATGTCTGCGGCGGTCAAACCGTTCAACTGTGCCAGTGTCAACTCAGGTAGCAATTCTGAAACCTCAGGACCGATCAGGTGGGCACCCAGGATTTCTCCATTGGTTTCGTCAACAATAAGTTTGGCAAAACCGCCGTAATCACCCAGACCGAGCGCTTTACCGTTTGGCTGGAAGGGGAACTTACCGGTTTTGACCGGTCTACCAAGTTCGGCCGCCTGGGCTTCAGTGTAACCGAATGACGCGACCTGCGGGTGGGAATACGTGGCGCGCGGCACCATATTGTAATCAATTGCTTTTACTTCCATACCCGCGATAGCCTCCGCGCAGCGGATACCCTGGGCTGAAGCCACGTGCGCCAGCAGCAGTTTGCCGGTGACATCTCCCACTGCCCATATACCCGGGACATTGGTCGCGAGGCGTTCATCCACCTTGACGTGTTTGCGCTCCGTCAGACGCTACCCCAATCTCCTCCAGGCCCAGGTTCAGGCTGTTGGGTTTGAAACCGATCGCAACCAGGGCCTGCTCGGCTTCGATCACATTTTCTCCATCCTTGCTGCTGGTCTTAACTCGCACCCCGCCAGGAATTGTTTCAACTCCCAGCACCTTTGTTTCCGTCAGGCACTTGATGCCTCGCCTGGAAAAAGCTTTGGTGAGTTCAGCGCTGACCTCCTCGTCCTCCAGTGGGGCGATGCGCGGCAGCATTTCGACCAGCGTCACCTGGCTGCCGTAAGCGCTCCACACCGTGGCAAATTCAAGGCCGATGGCCCCGGCGCCGATGATCACAACCGAGGCGGGAAGTTTTTCCTGCAAAATCGCTTCGCGATAGGTGAGGACGTTCTCTCCATCCACGCTCACCCCCGGGATCGAAAAGGGCGTGCTACCGGTGGCGATGATAAAATCTTTCGCTTTCAATTCCTGCACCGCGCCGTCCTTGCCGGTAACGGTCACGCGTTCGTGAGAAATAAACCTGGCCTCACCCATGAATACAGTGATATTGTTTTTCTTCATTAAAAATCCGACACCACGAGTGAGCCGGTCCGAGACCTGGCGGCTGCGTTTGACCGCGACGGCGAAGTCGAGTTGCAGATTTTCCACAGTAAAACCGAATTCCTTGCCGCGTTCGCGCAGGGTGTGGGCGACATCAGCGTTCTTCAACAGGGCTTTCGAGGGAATACAGCCAACATTCAGGCAAACGCCTCCCAGCCATTCTTTATCAATAATGGCTGTCTTTTTTCCTAATTGGGCTGACCGGATGGCGGCGACATACCCGCCTGGGCCAGCTCCGATGATGACGACATCATATTCATCCATGATTTTCTCTCCTCTTCCTGAACTATTTCCCGATTATACATTTAAAAACTGTTCAGCCGGGTGCTAAGGGATATTTGAGTATTCGATTCTTGCAGAAGAAATTTTTTTTAAAGAAAATGACCCTTGAACAGGGTCATCAAATAGATAGTGAAGTCGTGTCGTCGTTTACAGGTTTTTGAAAGACGCCTTTTTCGATGTAAAAAGATTGTATTTGACGATGTAATACAATGCCATCAGTCCGTCACTGGCACCAATCTTCTTGCCTTCTTCGTAGGATCGTCCGTAATACGAGATGGGTACTTCATATACACGGCACTTTAACTTGGCAATCTTCGCAACAACCTCCACCTCGAATCCGAAACCGCTTGAGGTGATGATCATGCTGCGGATGATTTCTCCGCGGAATGCCTTGTAACAGGTCTCCACATCGGTGAGGTTGAGGTCGGTAAGCAAGTTGGATATGAAGGTGATGAACTTGTTGGCCATAAAGTGTCTGAAATAGACTGAGCGGGATGCGCGGCGCACCAGGAACCTGGAGCCCAGCACCACGTCCGCCTTGCCCTCCAGGATTGGTGCGACAACATCGTTGATTTCTCCGGGGTCATATTCCAGGTCGGCGTCCTGCACGATGACGATGTCTCCCGTGGAAAGCCTGAAACCTTCCTTGAGCGCTTCAGTTTTTCCCATGTTGCGCGGTTGAAGATGGTAGTGAACCACCGGGTATTTTGGCTTCGTATTCCCGGCTGATTTCGCTCGTTTTATCTTTTGAGCCGTCATCTATGATGATGACCTCCCCCAGGTTGTTTACCTTTTCCAGCACCTGGTCCAGTACCTGGGCGATGGTTTTCTCTTCGTTATACGCCGGGATGATGATCGAGAGCTGCATGTTTTCCCTCGGTTTCAAGGTTAATAGATAAGAATATTTTACTCCTGCTGTGGAGCGATTGTTAACCCTGAAAGAGGCATTTCTTCCAGGTCCAAACAAGAAGAATCCAATGTATCATTTGAACGTTTGTGGGATTTGGGACATAATTATCCGTAGAGGAAAATCGGATGATGAAGATAACAACCGGATCACCTGTAGATCACTTCTGGCAAAGCAGGATGAAACTGAACACGGAAACTGCGATCCATTACCAGTGGCAGCAGCTGGAGACCACCGGCTGCATTGACAATTTCCGCATCGCTGCCGGGCTGAAGGAGGGATTCAGGAGGGGATTTTTCTTCGCGGATTCGGACGCCTATAAGTGGCTGGACGCTGCCTCGCGCATCCTGGCGCGCCAGCCTGACCCGCGGCTGGACAAGCTTGTTATAGATTTCATTGTCATCCTTGAAAAAGCCCAGGAACCGGATGGATACCTGTATACCTACAATCAGATCCATTTCAGGGGATCGCGCTGGCAGAACCTGCAGATCGAGCACGAGTTCTACTGCCTGGGGCACCTCATCGAAGCTGGGATCGCTCATCACACTGCAACCGGCCGATCAGACCTGTTGAACATCGCCATCCGCGCGGCTGACCTGCTGGTGGCATCTTTCATGGAGGCATCACCATACTACACTGATGGGCATGAGGAAATCGAAATTGCGCTCATGCGGCTGAGCCGTCACACGAATAACAGCGTTTATAAGGAACTGGCGCGCAGGTTCCTTGAAAGGCGCGGCAGGATACCGGCTTACTGGTTTCATTTTCTCACTCAAACGTTGCGCACAGCTGGCAGGATGAAGGCGGTTAAGAAAATGCGCACGGTCTATGAAAGCGCGCACCCGGATTATAAAATTGTAAAAATGCCCGCGTCAAACCGGCACAGGCAGCACTGGTCATTACCGCTGCGCTTTGCTGCCAGTGCCTTGACCGGAAAATACGCCCATCAGCATGCTCCGCTGCTCCTGCAGGAGGAACCAGTCGGTCACGCAGTACGCTTCGCCTATCTGAATACAGCCGCGGCCATGCTGGCACTTGATGAAAAAGATGTTAAGCTGGCGAATCATCTCGCGGCTTCCTGGCAGCACATGGTGACAAAGCGCATGTATGTGACTGGAGGCATCGGTTCGCTCCCCTTGTTGGAGGGCTTTGGCAGGGATTATGAACTCGACCCGGAAATCGCCTACGCGGAGACCTGCGCGGCTTTGGGCAGCATCTTCTGGAGCCGTGAGATGGGTGCCATCACCCGGGACGCGCGCTACGAGGACCTGGTGGAGTGGCAGCTCTACAACGCCGCGTCTGTGGGCATCGGGCTGGACGGCTGGTCGTACTTTTACAATAATCCGCTCACCTGCCGGGGCGAGTTGAAGCGGGCTCCCTGGTACAGCGTACCCTGCTGCCCGTCGAACCTGTCGCGTACCTGGGCCTCACTTTCAGACACAGCGCTTTCACTTGACGAAGACAGGGTTTTTGTTAACCAGTACATCCCCGGAACGTATCACCTTAACACTGAGTGTCACATGGTTCTGGCGTCCCGTTTGCCGTGGGACGGGGATGTTTCATTAACCATACATACTCAACAAATTCTTCCAATGGATTTGTTTTTCCGCGTACCGGCCTGGGCGGGTGGATGCGAGGTCAAGGTGAATGGCGAAGCCTTCCCTTTGGAGAATCCCGGGTTGAATGATGCTGTAATCGATTCCGCTGTGGGGCTGCATTTTGAGCGCGCCCGCTACCTGCGCATCCAACGTGAATTCCACAGCGATGACCGCATCGACCTCATTTTTTCAATGCCGCTGACCCTGCGAAGGCAGGATGAGCGCATCCCGCGCTGCGGCGGGATGGCGGCGTTGACCCGCGGACCTGTTGTTTACTGCCTTGAGAGCATCGATAACCCCGCAGGCATCTTCGACCTTGTAGTGGAGATAGATTCCCTTGAAAGCCATTATGACCCCGACCTGCTTGGAGGGTGCGTGGTGGTCAACGGACCGACCTCCAGCGGGCAGGCGCTCAAATTCATCCCCTACATGTTGTGGGGCAACCGGGGAGGTTCACAGATGACGGTCTTCTTCAGGGATTCGGCTTAATACTTTCGCACCACCGCGTCTGCCATGCGCGCCACGCGCACCATCACTTCCACATCATGCACGCGGATGATATCCGCGCCGCGAGCGATGCCGATCGCACACACGGCGGCCGTGCCCTCCACCCGTTCCACGGGTGGCAGGTCAAGCGTGTAGCCGATAAAGGATTTGCGCGAAGCGCCGAGCAGCACCGGGTAGCCCAGGGTTTTGATCTCGTCCAGGCGGTTCACCAGTTCCAGGTTCTGTTCCACTGTTTTACCGAAACCGATACCCGGGTCGAGGATGATGTGCTTATCCTCAATGCCCGCTGCGTGGGCGAGGGCGACGCTCTCCATCAATTCGGCGCGGATATCTGCGATCAGGTTCTGATACTCGATGCCGGTGTAGCGTCCGCCCAGCCGCTGCTGTAGTTCGGCTTGAGCTGGTTTGCTGCGGTTGTGCATGAGGACGACTGGTGCTTTATACCTGGCGGCAACACTCCCCATCAACGGGTCAGCGTGCAAACCCCACACATCATTGATCCAGTCCGCGCCGTGATTTAACGCGGATTCAGCCACGGCGGCTTTATAGGTATCGATGGAAAGCAGGATATCGAGCCCTGAACCCCGCAGCGCCTCGATCACCGGGATGACGCGCGCCAATTCCTCTACTTCGTCCACCGCGCCTGCACCCGGCCGCGTGCTCTCGCCGCCGATGTCCAGCACATCCGCTCCGGCCTCGATGAAGCGCTGCGCCAGTTCCAGCGCGGATCTGACTGTGTCCTGCCGTGACATCAACCCGTCACCCGAAAAACTGTCGGGGGTGACGTTGAGTATGCCCATCACGAAGGTTTTCTTACCGAATTCAGGAAGGGGTTTTTGAGTCATTGAACACGCACCTTTTTGATTGCCGGGTTAGTTGGATCAAAAATTGCTTGATACCTGGAGGTGTCAAGATAGGCGAGGAGGTCCTCCACTGGCACGCCACTTCCAGGGATGACCAACCCGGGTGAAAGCTCAGCCAGCGGGACGAGCACGAACGCGCGTTCAAGCATGCGCGGGTGGGGCACCTGCAGGCGGCGGTAGTTGATGACCTGTTCGCCGTATAACAGGATGTCCAGGTCAATAATCCGCGGACCGAAGCGAACTGTTTCCTCTCTGCCCATGTCGTGTTCGATTGCTTTCAGACTTTCCAACAGTCGCAGCGGAGATAAGGTGGTGCTACCCTTTGATCACCTGGTTCAGGAAATGCGGCTGGTCGAGCACCCCCCAGGGCGGGGTTTCATAAATGCTCGAGCATTGCATGTCCGCGATAAATTCAGCCGTCAACTTGCGTGCAAGCGAGAGGTTGATAGCGCGGTCGCCTAAATTGGAACCAAGTGCAATGTAAACGGTCACTTTCCGTGCCATCGACATTCCTGAACTTTCTGTTAACCGCCGCGTACCGCGTTGATCAAATCAGCAAGCAACCCGTAAGCCGTGGTCTCCGGTCCGGGGTTGCTTTCGAGGATTCCGAGACCGGGCAGGGTATCGAGCTGGAACTGCACGAACGAGCTGGTGCCGTTGATGCTGTAAAGCGGGCTGAGCGGGCTGACCCGCTGCGGGGTGACGCTTGCCTCGAGCACGCCCTCCTTAACCTTGGCAGAACAGACGAGTTTCCAGCGTTCCCCGGCTGCCAGGGCTTCACTGATCATCGCGGGCGTGATACCCCTGATGCCTTCGCGCTGCACCTGGTCGGGTTTAATAGGTTTACCCATCAGCACGGTGGCGAGCGCGCATACCTTGATGGCAGCGTCCCAGCCGTCGATATCCGCGCTGGGGTCGGTCTCGGTGATGCCGATCGATCTGCCGTATGCCACGGCTTCTTCGAAGGTCTTCCCGCCTTCCATCATCTCCAACAGCAGGTTGGTGCAGGAATTCAGGATGCCGTGGAATCCCTGTACCTCCACTGCCGGCAGCGGACCGCGGAAGAGTGAGAATATTGGCGCGCCGTCCATGACCGCTGATTCAAAGAGAAAACGCGCTGCCCTTTTCCTGGGCAAGACGGGTCAGCGCGTCGTAGGCGTGCACAACAGGCCCTTTATTGGCGGTGATGGCGTGCATCCCCTGTTCAAGCGCTGCCCGCAGGTGGTCGGTTGCCGGTTGACCGGTATGGTGGTTCACCGGTGAGTTCTCGAACAGCACATCCGCCGGCACAGCTCGGATAAATTCCATTATGGATGACGGAACCGGAATGGCTGAAAGAGGGGTGAGGTCCTGCCCGTTTTGCGAGAGACGCAGCGCCTCGTCAATATTGATGCCATTTTCATTGATTGCCATCCCGTGGTGGCCGGTGGCGATTCCAGTCACCAGGGTCGAAAACCCGTAATCGGAACGCAGCAGCTCCTGTTTTTGCGCCAGCAGCCTCACCAGTGCTCTGCCGACGTTACCGAATCCAACCAGGGCTATCCTGATCTCGGTCATTGCCTGCACCCGTAATATTGTTGAAGTTTCATTTGTTTTCAACCACCTTTCCATCCTGCCAAAAGACGCCTCCCACCCGATGTTCCTGCGAGAGAAGGAGCCGCAGCATCTCCTGGAAATGTTCGGGATCGCCGGAGGTGATGAAGCGGGGAGAGGCTGACCTTTTGCCTGCTGCCAGCAGGTTGTTGGCTTCAAGGACGCGCCGCACCTGGCGGGCGATGGCGGGTGCCGGATCGATGACCCGGATTTCCTCACCAACGATCTCTTTGATGAGCGGAATGACAAACGGGTAGTGCGTGCAGCCCATAACGATAGTATCCACACCCTTAGCCATCATAGGCAGGAGCGCCCGTTCCAGTATCTGGCGGGTATCTGCGCCGCTAAGATCACCCATTTCAACCTGGGCAACCAGGCCGGGGCATGGGTCTTCATACAGGGTTACCCCCTGCGCGAAGCGTTCAACAACCGAGGCGTACATGCTGGTATGAAAGGTGGCTTCGGTGGCGAGTACACCGACCCTGCCGGTTTGAGATTGCTCAACGGCCGGCTTTACCGCTGGTTCCATACCCACAAAGGGGATCGGAGAGAACTCCTCACGCAGCGTATGCAGCGCGGCAACAGAAGCGGTGTTGCAGGCGACGACGATCAGTTCCGCGCCAAGTTCCAGCAGGTAGCGGCTGATGCCGCGCGCGAAGGTGCGTACTTCCTCGAGCTGCCGGATGCCGTAAGGTACGTTCGCCTGGTCAGCAAAATAGAGAACCGGCTGCGCCGGCAGCGAGCTGCGTATCTCGCGCAGCACACTTAACCCGCCAACCCCCGAATCAAAAACCCCGACCAGATGTTTTTCCTTTTTCACGCTACCGGTCTCCCGTCTTTTATGATGAAGCCGCCGTGATGAAAGCGCTGAATATGTTGCGTTGTTCTTCCATAGTCTGCAACGATTCTGGATGCCACTGCACGCCGAGGCAGAATGGATGGTCTGGAAGTTCAATACCTTCAATTAAACCATCACTTGCACGCGCTGTCACAATCAACCCGGGGGCAAGGTCTTTCACTGCCTGGTGGTGGCGGCTGTTGACCCTGATCTTTCTGGTCGTTATGATGCTTCCCAGCCGTGACGCGGGAATAATTTCCACGTCATGGACGAGGTGGTCGGGCGGCACGCTTTCGGGTTGGCTGTGAACGATAGTGGTATTGTACTGCTGTGGAATATGCGTATAGAGGGTACCGCCGAGTGCAGCGTTCAACATCTGCTGCCCGCGGCAGATTCCCAGCAGCGGCCAATCCGTTCTGACCGCCAGTTCCACCAGGGCTTTTTCCAGCCGGTCACGCGCCTCCACGATGTTGACTGCGTATGGATCGGGTTCTGCCTGGTACAGCGCAGGGTCAATATCCCCGCCGCCTGTCAGCACGATTCCATGCAGCACATCGCGCAACGTTTCCAGGCACGTAGTGTCCAGCGGGTATTCATTGGGAATCAGGAGAGGACTACCCCCGGCGCTGAGGATGGCTTCACAATACTCAGTGAGCAGCAAGTTGGCTTTGCGGTTGTGGCTTCTTGGTAATTGGCTGACGGTTAGCCCAACGAGTGGTCTTGTCATGAGCGCTCCTTAGGGTCAATTATATAGAAAAGGGCGCAACCACGGCGTTGGTTGCACCCAGAAGATAGCGATCCGTTGTGGATCAGTTAAATTTCTGTTTGAGACGCGCGCTCTTGCCTGCGCGTTCGCGCAGGAAGTATAAGCGGGCGCGGCGGACTTTGCTATGGCGCTCGACAACCACCTTTTCAATGCGCGGAGAGCGCAGCAGGAAAGTTCTTTCAACCCCGATGCCATTACTGGCGACCCGGCGTACAGTGAAGGAGGAATTACTGCCGTTGTTATGCTGGTAAAGCACGACACCTTTAAACTCCTGGATACGTTCGCGGTTGCCTTCCTTGATCTTTACGTGCACACTGACCATGTCCCCGGTTTTTAATTCGGGAATATTCGGGTTCACGGGGGCATCATATGCTTTTAAGATATCACTCATTTTACACCTGCTTTATTTTTATCTTGCGACCTTTATGGCGCGAAGAAAAATTATATCATGCTTTTCCATAACAGCAAGATTAAGCGCGTGAACAGTTAATAAGTGATAAGAGTGTATTCTGGTAAAATCATCAAAAGGATGAGGTTAGCGAGGATAACATGGATTATTTGGCGGTGGATATTGGCGGAACGCAGCTTCGGGCAGCCCTTTACCCCGGGGAGGGGATTGAGGCAAAGATCATTAAAGCCGTTTCAACTTCGGGGGAAAACCCTGCCATTGACCGACTTTTCGACCTCATCGCTTCGGTTTGGCCAGCGGAGGGCGGGGTCAGGTGTATTTCCCTGGGGGTGGCAGGCGCACTAAACCCGGAGACTGGTGTTGTCTACCAGGTGCCGAATATTCCCAACTGGAATGGGCTGCATATCGTCGAGTTGGCTGAAAAACGCTTTAAAGTGCCGGTACGGCTAGGTAACGATGCCAACCTGGCCGCGCTCGGCGAATGGAAGTACGGCGCAGGGATTGGGCACCACAACCTCATCTACCTGACGATCAGCACCGGTGTGGGCGGGGGGATCATCGTTGATGACCATCTGCTGGTGGGTACCAATGGGTTGGCAGGTGAGGTGGGACATATCACCGTGCTACCGGGCGGACCAATGTGCGGCTGCGGGCATCCGGGTCATCTTGAATCCGTCTCCTCTGGCACCGGCATCACCAACTACGTTATCCGGCAGATGCAGGCAGGGAGGAAGACGATCCTGGCTGAAAATTCTGATGCGCCTAACGCGCGCCGGGTGGCGGAGGCTGCCAGGCAGGGTGACGCGCTCGCGCTCGAAGCCTTCAACATTGCAGGAGAATTTCTCGGAAGAGCGATCGCTGACCTGCTGCATATTTTCAACCCCACCATTGTCATACTGGGAGGCGGGGTGATCAAGTCCGGGGAACTGATCATGAACCCGGTACGCCGCTCACTGGAGCAGAGTGTGGTATCCCCCCAATACCTTGAGAATTTCCAGCTGACGACCGCCATGCTGGGTGACCGGGTGGGACTGGTTGGAGCGTTGGCGCTGGCCCGAAGTTAAATCGATTAGAATAGCCTCTAAATATAAATAGACCAATAATTGAAAACATGCCTCTCTGTTTAACCTTAGGTTTGAGGTAAAATTGTGCTTTGTTGGTTCAAAATTTACATAAGAGAGTTGTTAGACTTATGACCCGTAAATCACTGCTCATCTTCCTGGTACTTGGGGTACTTTTGTTGTTTCTTTCACCGGCTATTGTCAAAGCCGAATCAACAATTCCTGCCCTTTCCAGCGATCAATTATTGCAGCAGAATGACAAGGAAGTTGTCATCTATATCTTTTGGGGAGAGGGCTGCCCGCACTGCGCCAAAGCCAGACCAGTTTTGCAGGCATTGGCTGACCAAAATCCAACGATCCAATTGTTCGAATTTGAAATTTATAGTTCGGTAGAAAACCAGAATCTTTTTGCTGAGTTCGGGAAAACCTACGGTTTCGAGCCGCGGTATGTTCCAACCATCATCATCGGCACCGACATCTGGGAAGGATACTCGGAGGAGTTTACGGCTGACATCACAGCGGTAGTCACTCGCTGCCTGGCGGATGGTTGTGAAAATAAAGGCGCTACATTGATCGAGGGTCGGGGTTTCACCCCTTACTCAGCCGCACCTGTTAATACAACGGTCGAGACCCCTGAACCAACGCCCACCCAAGCCGCAACTCCTGAAGAAAACGAAAACGCCACCAAACTACCCATATTCGGCGAGGTCGATTTTTCGAAGATGGGGCTCTTCCTTAGCACTGCGCTCATCGCATTTGTCGATGGTTTCAATCCCTGCTCGCTTTGGGTATTAAGCATGCTGCTCGCCATCACCCTGCACACCGGTTCCCGCAAGAAAGTACTGGTCATCGGGCTGGTGTTCCTTACTGTCACTGCGGCTATCTACGCGCTCTTTATTGCTGGCCTTTTCACCATCCTCAAGGTGGTCAGTTTCGTGGGGTGGATCCAGGTGGTGGTCGCATTGGTAGCACTTTTCTTTGGCCTCATCAACATCAAGGATTACTTCTTCTACAAGGAAGGCGTTTCACTTACCATTGCAGAGGATAAAAAGCCCGGAATCTTTCAGCGCATGCGCAAAGTGATGGACGCGGGTGATTCATGGTGGGGGCTTATCGGGGGTACGATCGTGCTGGCGGCTGGCGTTTCCCTGGTGGAGTTTTCCTGCACCGCCGGGTTCCCGGTTTTGTGGACGAACCTGGTGGCAGCGCAAGAGGTTACCACCATCACCTTTGTGGTCCTGCTGCTGCTTTATATGCTCATCTACCAGCTTGATGAAATTGGAATCTTCCTTGTGGCTGCCTTCACGTTGAAATCCTCCAAGCTGGAGGAGAAACACGGACGCATCCTGAAACTTATTGGCGGGGTACTAATGCTGACCCTGGCGGTAGTGATGCTGGTGAATCCCTCGTTGATGAGCGATGTGGGAAAATCCCTGGTGGTCTTCGCCATCGCGTTCGGGGTGACAATTCTAATTCTCCTGCTGCACCGCGCAATTTTGCCGAGGCTGGGCATCCACATCGGCACTGAATTCAAGAAAAAATCTACTGACAAAACCAAACGAAGAGTGCACCGAAGATAAAAAAGGGTCCGCTTATTTGGTCAGGGTAAACAGTTTCTGTTTACCCTGTTTGTTTATGTCTTGAGTTTTTAAGACATTATTAACTTGACTTTCGTAACCAGAGATGCATAATAATCATATGAGAATTTCCGACCTGGAAATTCCAATATGGATATCGGGGGATATCCAAAATTTTTCTCAGGAGGAGAGAATGTTAACAAAAAAAGCAGGTTTATTGATTGCGGTTCTGTTCCTGGCGGTATCTGTGCTTGCCGCCTGCCAGACAGCCGCGCCAACCGATGCACCGGTTGAGATCACTGACACAGAATTGAACGTCCTCTGTACGCCGCAGGAGGAATGGTGCCAGGGAATGAAGCAGGAATTTGAAACACTTTACGGCATCACGGTTAACTATGTACGCATGTCCTCTGGTGAGGCATTGGCACGCATTGAAGCAGAAAAGGATGCCCCCACTTTTGATATCTGGTGGGGCGGACCGATTGACAGCTTCGTCGCTGCCAAGGAGAAAGGTCTGCTCGTGCCTTACGATTCTCCGAACTATGTCAATATCCGAGACCCCAAACTCATGAAGGATGTTGATAACCAGTGGGTGGGTGTGTATGTAGGTTCACTCGGATTTGCGACCAACAAGAACTGGCTGGAAGCCAATCCGGGCGTCGAAGCACCGACTTCATGGGATGACCTGCTCAAGCCTGAATTTACAGGTCAGTTGATGGTGGCTCATCCTTCGACTTCTGGAACCTCTTACACAGCGCTGGCCACGATCCTCCAGATCCGCGGCGAAGAAGCCGGGTGGGAGTTTATCCGGAAATACGCTGCCCAGGTATCTCAATTCACCAAGAGTGGTGCGGCACCCGCCAAGTTTGTTGGCCAGGGTGAGGCTGCTGTAGCGATCGTCTTCTCACACGACACCGTTAATGAAATTGAGAACAACCAGATGCCTTTGGTTCTCACCTTCCCTAAAGAGGGAACCGGGTACGAGATTGGTGGCATGGGGATACTGAAAGGCGCTAAGAATATCCAGGCTGCTAAATTATGGTTCGACTGGGCGATCTCGCCGGAAGGCCAGGCTTTGGGACCCAAATACCACGCCTACCAGGCCCCCACAGTCAATGGTGTGGAACTCTCGCACCCCGAGCTGCTCGAAGTCAACCTGATCGATTATGATTTCATCTGGGCAGGTACAAACAAGACAGCTTTTATTGACAAATTCACCAACGAGATTGCCACCGCTGACAATTTGAAACAATAGGTTTTACAGCATTATCACTGGGCGGCGCAAGCCGCCCAGTGCGTATTGCCAGGAGGATTATGCAGACTAAGGTTGATAGCCCGGATTCTCCACCCCCCAGCACTTCAGGTTTCTTAAGACGCATTCGCGAGTTCAAGCTCATCGGCAGAGACCCGGTACTCTTCATGAGTCTCCTGCTTTCAGGCATTTTCATCTTTGTTTTTGTCATCTTCCCTTTGTACAAATCCATCATCGGCGGCTTTATTTCTAAGGAAGGCGCTTTTGATGTTACTTACTTCGCCAGATATTTCGATGATTATTACGGCCCGGGCTTGCGCAAGGCATTCTTCGATACCATGTTGATGGGATTGCTAACCGCTACCTCAGGTACCCTGGTCGGGTTCATTTTTGCCTACGCCGTGGTGCGCTGCAACATCCCCGGAAAAAAGATCGTTCACTGGCTGGCGCTGGTGCCGACCGTTTCGCCGCCGTTTGCGCTGGCGCTCAGCATGATCCTTTTATTTGGACGGAACGGATTGATCACAAATAAACTCCTGGGCATTGTTTGGGCTAAAGGAATGAACGACATCTATGGGCTGGATGGTCTCGTGATCGTTCAAACCATTACGTTCTTCTCTGTATCTTACCTGATGTTGAAAGCCATGCTTGAACGCCTCAACCCGGCCATGGAGGAAGCAGCTGCCAGCCTGGGCGCGGGTCGTTTTCATCTCTTCCGTACCATTACCTTACCCCTGCTGATTCCCGGTATCGCGGGTTCATTCCTGCTCTTATTCGTTGAATCCCTGGCTGACCTGGGAAACCCGCTTTTTATCGCCGGTAATAGGACCGTTCTATCATCGCAGATTTTCCTGGCGGTCATCGGGGAATACAACTACCAGAAAGCTTCCGCGCTTTCACTTGTGTTGATCATTCCAACGCTGGTCATCTTCCTTGTGCAGCGTTATTACGTTAACCGTCGTACCTACATATCTGTTACCGGTAAGCCTGCGGGTTCACAGATAATGGAAAAAGACCCGATCATCCGTTTTATCATTAACACCATCACCTATCTCATCATTGCTTTGATCATTCTTCTTTATGCCACCATCATCTATGGGTCTTTCAGCACGGCCTGGGGCGTAGATTTCTCCCCGACGCTAAAGCACTGGTCGATGACCCTCACCCGCGGCGTGGAAGCCATCCTTGATACCACCTTCCTCAGCGCGCTGGCGACACCGGTAGCCGCCATTCTGGGTATGATCATCGCCTGGCTGGTCGTACGGAAGAAGTTCACCGGCAAGGACGCGTTGGATTTCACCTCCAACCTCGGCGGGGCTGTTCCCGGTACGATACTGGGCATCGGTTTCGTGATGGCGTTCAACAAACCTCCCCTGGCGCTTGCCATCGGGGTGTACGCCGTCCTGGCCTTGTTCTTTTCCCAGGTGGTCGGCAAAAAAGCGGGTGAGCGCATCATCATTCTGATTCTCGGTACCGCTGCGGGTGTATTGCTCACCAGGCTGGAACCGCGCGCGATGTATTATTATCTCGGCGGCATGTACCTGGTTATCGCTGTGGTAATGTTGATCTCGCAAAAAAAGGTTGTTCCATCGCTGGTAGCTGCTCTATTAGGCGTCTACGTGATGTCCACCAACTGGGCAGCGGCCATCGCCAAACCCATCGCGGCATACAGCCGGTCGATCGAGCGCGGTTTCTGGAGCAATGCCATTTACCAGTTTTCTGACCATCTCAAGGTCCTCCTGCAACCCGTCGATGCCCTGCTCGCGATCGTTCTTGTATTCGCCGGCGTCTTCCTTATGCAGAACCTCAAGGGGAGGGGATTCCGCATCTCGCTGGGTGTGTTGGGGCTGACGATACCGTGCGCGTTATCATTCGTGGGGGTGCCCTTTGCCATGGTTGGCGGAGCGTACATCATCATGGCGGCGTTCATCGTGCGCAGCCTGCCGGCATCCGTCCGCTCTGGTGTGGCCGCGCTGCAGCAGATCGATCCCTCAATAGAAGAAGCCTCAAACATACTGGGTGCTGACGCCCAGTACACCTTCCGCAGGGTCACCCTGCCGCTCATCCTGCCGGCTTTGCTGGCTGGCTTGATCTTCAGTTTCACGCGCCATATGACCAGTCTTTCGGCGATCATCTTCCTGGTCAGCGCCAAGTGGCGCATTGTGACCGCGTCCATATTAAGTGAATGGGAGCAGGGCGGCGTGAGCATCGCGGCGGCGTATTCCACGGTGATTATCGTGTTCGTTCTGCTTGCCATTGTTGTCCTCAATTTGATCGTCAACAAGCTGTTCAAAGGCAGGGGCTCGGTCGATATGAGCCAGGGCTTTTAGATCCTAACTGAGAGGTAAACCAATGTACCTGACCCTGAAAAATATCACGAAAATATTCCCCGCTCGCGGGGGTGCTGGAGAGGTGACCGCTGTCCACAACGTTGACCTTGTGATCGAAAAGGGTGAACTAGTCACACTACTGGGTCCTTCAGGTTGCGGCAAGACCACCACGCTGAGGATGATCGCAGGGTTTGAATTTCCCACTACGGGTGAGATCATCCTGGATGGTGAACAGATCAACTCTCTGCCCCCGCACAAACGTGACATGTCCATGGTATTCCAGAGTTACGCGATCTTCCCCCATCTGACTGTATATGAGAATATCGCGTACGGGTTGAGAGTGCATAGACTACCAAAGGCCGAAACGATCGAGCGCGTCGACAAGGTGCTTGATCTGGTACACCTGGAAGGGTACGGCGACCGCGCACCAACACAACTTTCAGGCGGGCAACAGCAGCGCGTGGCATTGGCACGCGCCCTGGTGATGGAACCAAAGGTATTGTTGATGGATGAACCTCTTTCAAACCTTGATGCCAAACTGCGCGAAGAAATGCGCACCGAGATCCGGCGCATTCAAAAGGAATTGAACATCACCAGCGTCTATGTAACGCATGATCAGATCGAAGCCATGACCCTGTCAGACAGGATCGTGGTAATGAACCAGGGAATCATCGAGCAGATCGGTTCGCCGGTCGAGATGTACCGCTTCCCCACCAGCCGCTTTGTTGCAAATTTCATCGGGCGGGCAGATTTTATTGACGGTATTGTCCTGGACCAGCGGGAGGATACACTGACCGTAAAGGCTTTGGGTGAGGTCATTACCTTAAAGAATGTGAAACGGCAATTCAAAAAGCAGGAAGAGGTCACGCTCATTGTCCGTCCAGAAATGATTCGTATCAAGAAAAGCGGTGAACTATACAAGGGCATCATCAGGCGGGCGGTATACCTGGGTGATGTCATCGAATACGACGTCGAGGTCAGCGGACAGCTGCTCACCGGGTTGGAAACAGATCCGTATGTGATGAGTCTCTTCCCTGAAGGCGAAGAAGTGACCGTTGGTTTCGCCGAGGGATGCATCCAGGTGCTGCCGGTTGTCATCAACCATGACTGATTTTGACATTGTTATGATCGGAAACTTCGCCAAAGACAAGTTGATCGTCGATGGCGTCGAGGAAATTGCTTCCGGTGGCGGGGTGTATTACGGAAGCGTGGTGGTGAAACGGTTGGGATTGTCGGTCGCCGTGGTGACCCGCCTGCACCCTGATGATTTTCCGCGGCTGGGTGAACTCAGGGATGAGGGAATAGAAGTCTTCGCCATCCCCGCGGAGGGTACATCCGGCATCGCCAATTACTACCGGTCTGATGACATGGAACGCCGGGTCTGCCAGCCGATCGGCTTTGGCGGGCAGTATTCCCTGCAGCAGATCCCGGAGCTGAAGGCCCGTGTTATCCTGCTCTCTCCTTTGTTCGCCGGCGAGATCGATCTGCAGCTGCTGCATCAATTGTCACTGCACGCGCCGGTGGGATTGGATATCCAGGGTTTTATCCGAGTGCCGGTGGGGGACGGGTTGGTCTTTCAACCCTGGCGGGAGATGGAGGAAGGATTACGTGGTGTAACCTATCTCAAAGTTGACCGGGCGGAAGCGGAATTCCTCACCGGCGAATCGGACCTGGCAAAAGCAGCCGCCCGCCTGCACGCCATGGGACCGAAGGAAATCGTGATGACGGAATCCTCCGGGGTGACCGTTTCAACGGGTGGGCGATTCTATTCGGCTCCTTTTACTCCGCGATCGCTTAAAGGACGCACCGGCAGGGGCGATACCTGCTTTTCCTCATATATCGCGATGCGTCTCTCCACTGATCCGGCTGAAGCCTGCCGCTGGGCGGGGATCATTACCTCGCTGAAACAGGAGGTGCCGGGACCATGGAAGGGCACAAAGGAACAGATTCAGCGTGTTCTTGCTGAAACCCCGTAATTCCAAGGAAGCCATGACACCTATTGATAAAGAAAGCGCCTCGTGTTTCACCGCCAGGGCGGAGTTCCAGGCAAGGGTAGCGCTATCGATGAACACATGAAAGAGGTTATAGTGACTGACGAAATGGATAGGAAACCAGCCGGGTTGCGCGAGATCAGAGTAATTGCCGAGGCCAGTTCATTGGAGAAGTGGCGCAAGCAGGTCGTCGCCGGTCAACCCGAAACAGGACGGTCTTACGCTTTTATCAGTGATGAAGGAAGTTACATGCCGGGAGGTGAAGGGACAGCTCCTACACCATTGACCTATTTCGTCAGCGGTATGGCGCTTTGACTAATCTCTCATGTGTCGCAGGTTGCGGCCAAAAAGAGAATAAACATCAGGAATGAACGCGTGCGTGTCACGGCGTATTTTCACGAGCAGGGTTCCGTGTTGAAGGGCGATGCTGAGGGCTTTTGTGACCACTTTGACATTGAAGTGTTGGTGGAATCTGATGAAACTGAGGAGAAAATAACCGATTTGGTTGCGTTGGCGCGAAAACTATGTTTTACCGAAAAAGCGCTAACGACTCCCGTTACGGTAAATGTGACGCAAACCCATAACGGTGAGAGCAGAAAGATTTAGTAGCATTTGTTTTGTACACGTGTTCTTTCTTTTTAACTTATAATTATTGCACACACAATCAGGAGATAACTCCATCATGATCCAAATTAAAAAACCACAAACCCGGGACGACTTTAAAGCCTATTATGAACTACGGTATAAGGTACTGCGCGAACCCTGGGGGCAACACCGGGGAACAGAGAAGGATGATTATGAACCAATCTCAAATCATTACATGGCAGTCGATGACCAAACTGGCGAGGTCGTGGGTTGTGTAAAGTTTTTCGAAAAAGAACCCGGAGTAGCCTGGGTTTCTCACCTGGCGGTAAAAAGTTCCCGTCAGCGTACGGGCGTAGGTAAACAGCTTCTGGCGTATGTTGAAGAACAGGCACGCGAACAGGGTTTCGTAAAAATCGGTTGCCAGTCCAGGTTGACAACAACCGCCTATTTTGAAAAAGCCGGATACCGCATCAGCGGGATGCCCACGGGATATTTTGGTACCACCCAGGTTGTGTGGATGGAAAAAGATCTTTAGACCAATTGTCATAAATACCAGAACACCCCGGAATTCTTGCCCGGGGTGTTCTGTTTTTTATCCAGCCGAGGAAGGCTTGGTTGCTCGTGGTTGTATCATCTTCATAAAAAGGGTGAGTAAACCTTTAAGAGGTGCAAAAATCCAGGTGATCATACCGTTCACCAGTGCAAACCCCTGGCTTAACCAGATCAACAGGGGACGGAAGAACTTCATGAACCTGAAGCGTTCATAAGCCAGTGCCAGCAAAATCGTCGCTATTGAAATCCCAAACCGAGTCCAATCGCCAATCTGCACATGCCCAAGGTCTTCGATCAGTAATTCGACGCCGATATTTAAGACGAGGATATACGCAGCTGTTTTTAAGATTGGGGCTTTTTCGATAACCTTGCTAAAAACACCAGCTGCGAAACGCATCAGTACAATACCGATGGCGACCCCAAGCATCACGACCCACAACTTGTCTGAAAGGGATACAGCTGCTACAACATTGTCGAGGCTGAATGCCAGGTCCATCAGCTCTACCGCCAGCACAGTTGACCAAAAAGTCCGCACCTGGACTGGACGGCCGGTTGTCTCGTCTCCTCCACTGTACCCGTGCGCGCTCAGGTCATCCAGCGCGAGTTTGATCAGGTAGGCTGCCCCGATCAATTTTAACCACGGGTTTTGAATGATGTAGCTGGCTGCCACCAGCATGATCCCTCTTCCCGCGTAAGCGCCGATCAAACCGACCTTTAATGCGGCGGTTCGCTGGGGACCGAGCAATTTATTGACCGCGTGACCGAACCCTGTCAGCCTTTTTGGCCATGGGATGGGCTCATGTTCGGAAAGCGGCGTGACCATCGCGCCTAAAACGGCAGCGTTATCGATGGAGAGGATGCCTTCAAGAAATATCAATTGGAGGACAATCACGATAAATGAAAAGTCCATTTTTTTCTCCTCTTGAAAATACAAATCCCGCCGGGACTAGCAGGAAGTCTTTAATCTTCACGGAACGGTACAGGGATAGAGTACAACAGATTAGCCGTTAGTATAACTGGATTATTACCAATTGTAAGATGATGATTGTCATTATATTGAAGTTATCCCCGGGATACATCTCTCTATGTCATTGGGATCGGTTGAGAAAACTCAACAAGACTTGCGGTTGTAATATGGGGGTCAATTATGATATATTATAAATAAGATAATATATATCTGATAAATAGGTGAACTATGTTAACACTTATCGGGATAGATTTCCAACTGCCTCCTCAATTAAGTTTCCTGTCTGACCCGTTGGCGGAATTCTTCATTAATATCTTCGCATGGTTATTAATAGCCTCGATCATATACTGGGGGATTATGCCTCTGTTAAAACAGTTTACCCGTTCCTTACCCGGTGAGGTGGAGGATATTGTCCTGGGGATCGTCCGAAGGCCGATTTCGTTACTCGTTTTCACGATCGGTTTACGGGTTTCCATCAAATACCTTGCGACATCAGAGGAAACGGAACGGCTCCTAATCAGGCTGTCAATGACGCTCATCATACTGCTAGTGGGCCACATCATCGGCAGGATCATCAGGGATGTGCTGGTTTATTATGGCGAGAATTGGGCACGGCGTACCGAGAGCCAGGTGGATGATATCCTCCTGCCTGTGCTCAGCCTTTTTGGCCCGCTGCTGCTCATCATCATCGCTGGTTTGATCATCCTGCCAATGTGGGGTGTGGATGTGAGTTCAGTTCTGCTAGGCGCGGGGGTTCTTGGTCTGGTTCTCGGGCTGGCGCTGCAAGAGACACTATCAAATATTTTCAGCGGTCTCAGCCTGCTGATCGAAGCGCCTTTCCGCCGGGGTGACCTCATCCGCCTGGTGAGTGGTAAGATTTGCGAGGTCCAAAAACTGGGTCTGCGTTCCACGATGCTGCTGTCGCTGGATGAGCAGTCGACCATCTACATGCCCAACAAGATCCTGGCATCCGATTTCCTGACAAACCTGACAAAACCCACAGCCGAGCAGCGGTACAGCATAGCAGTATCAGTTGGAGCTTCCAATGACCTATCTACCGTGAAGGAAACATTGTATCGCATCGCCGCCGGTCACCCTGCCGTGCTCGGGTCTGACATTAGCGAAAAGATTCCTTTCATTCGTGCCCAGGTTGAACGTATGCGCGCGTGGGCAAATGGGTTGTCTGCGTATGATCAAACCCGTCTTCCGATTGAGGCGATGGCTGCTGATAATGAAAAGGCGATCGAACGGCTTGCCCGCGAGGGGGATGTTAATCGCCTGCTTGTCCTGCTCAAGGAGGAGATCCGCGAGATGATCAGGGGAATCCGTACCCGTGAGACAAGCGGTCTGACGCAGCAGGAATTGGAGGAGATTAAAGGCTCATTCATATTTCCAGTGCAGAGCAGGATTGATGAAATGATGCTGCTGGTAGATGAATGGGTATCAACACCGGACAAGTGGTTGAAGGATGGCGATTTCTGGTCTCAACGCAAGCTCTGGGAAACGCGCAACGAGGAGCTGCTGCTCCACTGGGATAACCTGAAGAAATTCCTTCAGCATCCTGATGAACGCCTGGAACTTCGTCTCGATGACCTCTCCGCCGACCTGATCGATTGGCTGGACAAAGAGTACAAGATCGTGCCCGGATCATGGAAGGATCCGATGGTTGAGATTAAAAGCGTCAGTGCTGACACGATCGAGCTGGAGTTGCATTATCACGTGGATAACATCCGGCTTGAAATGGACGGACGGCCGCGGCGCGTCAGGTCAGAACTAAATCACCTCATCCGGCATGAGTTTGTCCAGGAGGGCATTTGGGGGTAACCTGTCGCGTGTTTTCTTGACGCATTCAGAGGTGAAAGTAATATAATAAAAGGGAATCATAAATACGTAGGAGAATAAGATGAACATTCTAATTTGGATACTTGTCGGCGCGATCGCCGGTTTTCTGGCGGATTGGGTTATCAAGGGAATCAACATGGGGCTTCTGGGCAAGCTGATTGTCGGCATCCTGGGCGGTTTCCTGGGCGGTTGGATCTTCAGCCTGATGGGGGTCGACCTCGGGAGTGGCTTCCTGTCTGACGTCCTCTCAGCATTTGTAGGCGCGGTCATCCTGCTCCTGTTGCTGCTCCTCATCCGCCGCAGGCGGTAACATTTACATAGTAAGGATTTCCCCGGGAAAGTTTCTCCGGGGAATTTCTCTTAAAGGGTTCATTCGTCTATTTTGGAAATTGCGGGGCTGGTTTTTCCATCAACCTGCGGTAATCTTCAGGCAGGTCGACATCCAGCAGCAGGTCAGTATCATCGAACGGGATCAGCCTGACCGGGTATCGCGAAAAAATTGTCCTGGCTCCTGCGTCTCCCTCCAACCTGGTGAGCGGTTCAAAGACAGCGCGTGTCAGTAGGACCGGATTGGCCCGTTTTCCGTTGACTGTGGGAATGAGGATTGGTTCTTCAGGTTTTTCTTCCCTGTAGATACGCATTAATTGCTGTACCACGTACAAGGGAATCTGAGGCTGGTCTCCCAGCAACACGATCGCAGCGTCAACATTCCCCGGTAGTGCATCAATTCCGGATTTCACTGAGGTACTCTGTCCCTTTTCCCAATCCAGGTTGTGCGTAAGGGATAGTGGAAGGTCATCAAGCGCGAGCTGAACAATATCAGCGTCGGCACCTGTGACCACGACCACCGGATCGCACCCAGCGCTAAGCGCGAGGCGCGCCACCCAGCGGATGAGCGGCTCGCCGTGCCAGTGAAGCAGGAGCTTGGGCTGACCCATGCGCCTTGATCCGCCGGCTGCCAGGATGATGGCCGCGACGTTCCTGCCTGAGGTGTCCGTTGATTCATCCATCAAGGTTATGCGCGGTCGCCACGATCTCCGCCATGATCGAGAGTGCTATCTCAGCCGGTTGGCGGGCACCGATCTTCAACCCGACCGGGGCGTGGATGCGTTTCAATTGTTCCTCTGTTGCGCCTTCTTCGCGAAGCGCTTCCAGCCTTTTAGCGTTCGTGATGCGCGATCCCAGAGCGCCAATATACCTGGTTTGGCTGTTGATGGCGTAAAGCAGGGCCGGGTTATCCAGTTTTTCATCGTGACTCAGGCAAACCATGCAGGTTGCCGCGTCAAGTTTCAATTTCTCCAGCACCTCAGCAGGCCAACCGATGATGAGTTCATCGGCGTGCGGGAAGCGTTCACGGGTGGCAAACGCCGAACGCGCGTCGACCACGATGGTGCGATAATCAAGCGTGTTGGCCAGCGCGACCAGGGGAATGGCAATATGTGACGCGCCAATGATGACCAGGCGCGGCGGCGGGACGATGAAATCTGCGAATACGGTCACACCGTTTTTCAGTTCAATTTGCAGCGGAAGGTGGGTCACCCAATTTTCCGGCAGGTTGGATTTGGCTTCCTGGTTCAGGTTCGCTGTACCAAGGTTGCCGGTGACAGATCCATCAGGAAAAACCAGCAGTTTTTTTCCCGCGCCTTCACCTTTCACTATGGTCAGAAGCGCTGCCAACTTGTTCTCCTCCATGGCCTGCCCCAATGCCGGGAAGATGGCATCCCAGGCGGGTGTACCCATGGATTCGACAAAGATCTCGACAGAACCGCCGCATGAAAGACCGACCTCCCATGCCTGTTGGTTGGTAACGCCGTAACTTAACAGTCGGGGTGTACCCGACTTTAAAACTTCCCTGGCTTCTTCGAACACCGCGCCTTCTACGCAGCCGCCGGTGACCGAACCCGCGATTGCGCCGTCATCGGCGATGATCATCTTCGACCCTTCCGGGCGCAGTGAGGACCCCGAGACCTTGACCACGGTCGCCAGCGCAACCTTCTTATTCGCGGAATGCCATTTCTGTGCAACATCCCATATCTCTCTCATCAGTTCACTCTCCTTCTAATATTTCAATTATCACCAATAATCCGCGACACTCAATCGATTTGATATTTATTAGTGTTCATTGAGATCACCGCTAATAAATGCTCGGACGGTCTCAAGGTCTGGGATCCCCAACCTGCCGCCCGGGCGGTACGATTCGAGGATGTCCACCTTGCTGTCTGGCTGCGGAAATCTCTCCACCAGCAACAGGTCATCCACGGCGGCGGTACCGATCCCAAGAACGTCCCTACAGATCACCATGATAACATCCAGTCCATGTCGCTAATATACCACAGCCCTTCCATGCCTACATGCGTTATTATCTGTCCTTGTACATCGGGTCGCCTGTTATTTGACATTCGACCTGCATCCCACTACAATTGCAGTGAACGCTCCTGGAAGAAAAACTTCCGGGTGAAAAATAATAAGGAGAATACGAATGAAGAAGATTACCCTGGTTTTGTCCGTTATATTGACGCTGTCGATCATACTCGCGGCATGCGCCACCCCGGTTCCTACCGAGGCACCGGTTATTCCTGAGGTGCCTGCCGCGACCGAGGTTCCTGCCGCGACTGAAGCACCCGCCACTGAAGCACCGGTCGCGGTTGAAGAAGTTACACTCGTGGTATGGGACCAGTTCTACCGCGATGTTGAAAGCGAAGTGATGGAAACCCTGAACGCGGAATTTGTAGCTGCCCACCCGGGGGTCAAGATCGAGCGTGTCGTCAAGACGCTGGACGACCTGAAGGTTACCCTCAAGCTGGCGCTCTCGCAGGAGGACGGTCCCGATGTGGCGCAGGTCAACCAGGGTCGCAGTGATATGGGCGCTATGGTGCAGGCTGACCTGCTTCTTCCGCTCAATGACTATGCTGCCACCTACAAGTGGGATGAACGCTTCTCCGCCTCGGTTGCCAGCCGCAACAGTTTTACCGCCGATGGCGTCACCTTTGGACAGGGTAACCTTTACGGCGTGAGCCCCACCGCTGAAGTAGTGGGTGTTTTCTACAATAAAACCCTCTTTGAAGCCAATGGCTGGGTGCTCCCTACGACCTTCGATGAATTTGAAACCCTGCTCGCCACCATCAAGGCGGCCGGGGTCACACCCATTTCCTTTGGATCGCTGGATGGCTGGAATGCCATTCACGAATTTAGCTCCGTTCAGCACCTGCTGGTTTCACTTGATGAGATCAACAATTTCGTTTTCGGTGTCAATAATGCCACCTTCGACACTCCTGAAAACCAGGAAGCCGCCCGGGTGATGCAGGACTGGGTGGAAAATGGTTATTTCAGCGAGAACTTCTCAGGCATCGGATACGATGATAGCAATAAGCTGTTTAAGGCCGGTGCTGATGGCGCTATGACCATTACCGGTTCATGGCTTGCTGGTGAACTTGTGAGCGACACCGACCAGGAATTCGGGTTCTTCCTGCTGCCAGCGAATGCTGACCAGACCCGGCTCGCCATCGGCGGGGTGGGCATTCCCTTTGCCATCCGCAAGAATACCGCTAACGCCGACCTGGCCGCGGAATACCTGGACTGGATGACCAGTACACGGGCTGCCGAACTGTGGGCGAACGCCGGCATGCTGCCCGCAATGCCCCTTCCTGAAGGTTATGTTGCTGAAGGGAACCCGCTTTTCAACGATACCCTCGTCGCGTGGAATACCATCAACTCGGAAAACGCGGTGGGTCACTACATTGACTGGGCTACTCCCACTTTCTATGACACCATCGTTGCCGAGTTACAGAAGTTGTTCGGTCTTGTTACAACCCCCGCCGAATTTACCGCGGCTGTGCAATTGGATTACGCCGCCTTTCTGGCTGGCAACCAGTAATCGCTAACGGCTGCCCGCTTCCTCCACGCCGGGGGAGGCGGGCAGTTTTTACCCTGGAGATGACCTTTGAAAGTTCAGCATCGCTGGCCGGGTGAGTCACGTTTTCACGGCTGGCTTTACATCCTGCCCGGGCTGCTGATCTACCTTGTTTTCATTCTTTACCCCATCCTCGAAACCTTCCGTACCAGCTTCTATCAGTGGGATGGTTTCAGCAATAACCGTGCATTTATCCAGTTTGATAATTACATCAGATTGATCAGTGACGCACAATTCCTACAGGCGCTGCTCAATAACCTGACCTTCATCATTTTCTACAGCATTATTCCCATCATCATTGGGTTGTTGCTGGCATCGTTGCTGGGGCGCAAACCGATGCCGGGGTTAACCTTCTTCCGCACCGGGCTCTTCCTGCCGCAGATCCTCAGCATGGTGGTGGTAGGGGTTATGTGGCGTTGGATCTTTAACCCGGCTTTTGGCCCGCTAAACATGGGTTTGCGCGCGTTGGGGCTTGATCACTTAACCCGCGCCTGGCTGGGTGATTTCCAGCTTGCGCTCCCCTCCGTTGGTGCGGTGGGCACCTGGGTGCAGTACGGGTTTTGTATGATCCTCTTCCTCGCCGGCATGCAGCGCATCCCCGAAGACCAGTACGAGGCGGCGCAACTTGATGGCGCCAACGGCTTTCAGCAGCTGCTGCACATCACGCTGCCCAGCCTGCGTGCTGAAATGGGGGTGGCGCTGATCACAACCGTCATCGCTGCGTTGCGCGTTTTTGATCTTGTCTACGTCACCACCCGGGGCGGACCGGGAGATTCCACGCTGGTGACAGGGTTCCTTGTCTACCGCGCGGCGTTTCAGCAGAACCAGTTGGGGTATGCTTCGGCGGTTGCCACGGTGATGACGTTGATCATTTTCGTGATCGCGCTTGCCATTCTGCGCTTCCAATCCAGGGCGGAGGAGAACGTCATGAGGCGACTGTCATGGCAGCGTCTGATGCCCAATTACCTGATCCTCAGCATCTTCCTGCTGCTCATCCTGGTACCCATCATTGGCCTGGTATTCAGCGCTTTCAAGACGGATACCGAGGTGATCAAGGGACCACTTTCTCTGCCATCCCAGCTGCGGCTGGACGCTTTTAAAGACGCCTGGACCACCGGTCGCTTCAACTACTTTTTCCGCAACAGCGTCATCGTCACCATTGTTGTGGTGGTGGTTAGCGTGCTACTCTCCACCCTTACCGGGTACGCCTTCGCTTTGTTGCCAGTGCCAGGCAGGAAGTTCCTATATCCGCTGCTGCTTGTGGGTTACATGGTGCCGTTTGAAGCGGTCATCATCCCGCTGTATCATATGATGGATAAAATGGGCCTGACAGATACCTACTGGGCGCTGATTCTGCCTCAGATCGGGTTGAGCGTTTCTTTTGGAACCTTGTGGATGACCAGTTTCTTTAGTACCGCGCCCTCGGAGCTGGTGGATGCCGCCGCGATCGATGGTTGTAACCGCTGGCAGACCCTTTGGAGGATACTGTGGCCGCTGGCGCGGCCAGCCGTGCTCACGCTAGTTGTGCTCATCTTCATGTGGACATGGAATGAATTCCTGCTGGCGCTGGTGATGATTCAGAAGGAAACCATGCGCACCCTGCCGGTTGGCCTGGCTTTCTTCCAGGGGCGTTACTCCGCTGATATCCCGTTGATGGCTGCTGGTGCCCTGATCGTCGCCGGACCCATTCTGCTGGTGTACATTGTATTCCAGCGCTATTTCATCCGCGGCATGTTGGGCGGGGCTGTCAAAGGTTGATCTCTCTTCCTGCTGGAGGTCTATATGAAACAAAATGAAGCGCACCTGGTCAACGAAGCGGCGAAGCACGCGTTGGAGATATTGCATCATTGCGTTTCACCTTACGGCTTCCGTGCCTCGGCAGACCCTGCTGGTTACCCGCAGATCTGGTGCCGCGATAGTTCCGTAACCCTTCTTGGAGCGCTCGCCAGCGGTGATGCCACATTGATCAGTGCGGGAAGAGCCTCACTGGATACCATCAGCGGGGCACAATCCTGTTGGGGGTTGATCCCTCTCAATCTCAACCCTGAAAACGGTGTTGTCAGCACCGAGAACGCCGGATCCTGTGATGCCAACCTTTGGTACATCCTGGGCCAGTTCGCGCTTTACCGGGCCAGCGGTGATAAAAAAGCGTTAATCGAGATTTGGCCGCGCATCACGCAAGCACTCACCTGGCTGCAGTACCAGGACATGAACGAATGCGGCCTGCTCGAAATCCCCGAAGCTGGCAACTGGATGGACCTGATCGCGGTTCGTTACAACACGCTCTACGACAACGCGCTCTTCTACGCGGCTACCCTGGCCTACGAGGAGATGAGTCGTGAACTACCGGGAGAGTTGGAGAGTATCCCATGCCACATCAGCGCGGATTCGATCCACGAGCGACTGAACCTGCTCTTCTGGATCGACCGCTGCTGGGTCGCCTCTCATTTTGCCGAGCACCTCGAAAAACTCAAAGCCATCCGCCTGGAGTGGTTCATGCTTTACTACAATATTGGCACCATTTCCAGCCGCCCGTTCTACCTCCCGTGGGTGGCTTTCCGCGAATATGGAGATTGGTGTGACAGCCTGGGAAACCTGCTCGCGGTCCTCACGGGTGTTGCCGACGGGCACCGCTCGGAACACATCCTGCGCTACATGCAGCAGGTTGGCATGGCGGAACCCTATCCCACCAAGGCGATTCACCCGCCTATTTATCCGGGGGAAGCCTCCTGGCGTGAGTACTACCGCAGCCGCAACCTCAACCTGCCAGACCAGTACCATAACGGCGGCATCTGGCCGATGGTGGGCGGTTTTCACATCGCGGCGCTGGTAAGGCGCGGTTGGCATGCGGAGGCCGAAAAATTGCTGGTAAAGCTCGCGGAGGCCAATCGCCAGGGCTTAAGCGCGCCCTGGGAGTTCACCGAATGGATGCACGGCAGGACGGGTCACCCCATGGGGTATGCCCACCAGGCATGGTCGGCCGCCATGTACCTTTACGCCTGGAACGCGGTGAAGAATGGGGAACTACCGTTATTTGATGACCTGCTGGCGGCGAAACCCGCAAGAGCTGTGGCAGAGGAAGTGAACACTCCTTACATGCATCCTGGCGGCGGGCAGGAGGGATAATTCTCCCGGTCAGCTGGTTATCCACAACTATTTAGAAATATAATAGAAAAAGAGTAATTTCCCGCAGCCTGCAGCAGGGAGCGTTTTTTGATAAGGGGTGTCTAAGGATCGAGGTTGAGATGAAAAAGGTTATCCGCTTTTCCCTGTTGGCTGTATTTTTTGCGATCATGACAACCGCCTGCGGCAGGGTCAATGATCAGACGGAGATCACCCCTGATGTGTACGAAGCAGGCGCGCGCGCCCGCTACTGCGGGAAGGATACCTGCCTGATCCTTGAATTCCTCGAGGATGACCTGCTGCATGTGGAATACGCGGCGGAAGGCGCCGAGCATGATCTCAGTCAGCCGGTTTGGACCTCGCCAATGGTGCAGCGTATTGAGCAGCCGGGACCATCTGTCTTCAAGGCGACCTCCAACTCAGGCTTTCAAACGGCTTCTCTTCGTGTGGAAGTGAATCAGGGACCTATGCATCACGGTCACCGACCTGGCCAGGCAGCCCAAGTGGCAGTTCACGCGTATCTGCCCGGCGGATATGGAGGGTTACCGCAAACACCTCTCCATTGACTCGCCAGATATCACGGATGTTTATGGACTGGGGGAACAATTTCTCACACCCGGTGAAATAAACGGCAACTGGTTTGGTAAAATACGCTTTCCCGGAGTTGACCACGGCAATGCCATGGTGGGCTTCAGCCAGGGCATGGTGGGCAACGCCCAGTTTTCCATCGCGTACTTTTTAGGCGCGGCGGAAAAAAATTACGCCCTGTTCATCGACAACCCGCCGGCTCAGACATGGAATTTGAGTAAAACCCCGTGGGATATCAATGTGGCCGGGAACGCGGTGCGGTTCTACGTCATCACCGGGTCAGACCTGCCTGATCTGAGAGGTGATTACATGGCGTTGACGGGCACACCACCCGTTCCGCCAAAAAAGATGCTGGGATTGTGGGTTTCTGAGTATGGCTACGATAACTGGGCGGAACTGGAGGACAAGCTCGCCACGCTGCGCGCCAATCACTTCCCAGTGGATGGCTTTGTGCTTGACCTGCAGTGGTTTGGCGGCATCCAGTCTGATTCGATTGACAGCCCGATGGGTGGACTGAACTGGGATACGGTAAACTTCCCGGACCCCGCTGAGCGCATCGCTGCTTACGCTGAACAGGGGGTCGGCATCATGACCATCGAGGAACCGTACATCAGCGCCGGCCTGCCGGAACATCAGTCCCTGGCTGAGCAGGGCTACCTGGTTAAGCAGTGCGAGGGCTGCGAACCGGTGCAATTGACATCCAATCCCTGGTGGGGTATTGGCGGGATGGTGGATTGGACCAACCCGGAAGGCGCGGCCTACTGGCATGATGAAAAGCGCCAGCCGCTCATTGACATCGGTGTCATCGCGCACTGGACCGACCTGGGTGAGCCGGAACTCTTCGACCCCGTCTCGTGGTATCACGGGGTGGAGGACGGGTACGTGGATCTGCATAACCAGTACGACATCCATAACCTGTACAACCTGCTGTGGAGTAAGAGTGTTTTCGATGGGTACGCGCGCAATAATGTAACCCAGCGACCATTTATCATGTCGCGCTCCGGGGCGCCAGGCAGTCAGCGTTACGGGGTGGGCATGTGGTCTGGAGACATCGGCTCCAACCTCGACAGCCTGGCGGCGCACCTGCAGGTGCAGGGGCAGATGTCACTCTCGGGCATGGATTACTTTGGCTCGGACATCGGCGGGTTTTACCGCTCCGGCGCAGTGGGCGGGATCGATAACGTCTATACCCCCTGGCTGGCTTCCGGCGCGCTGCTCGACGTGCCCCTCCGCACCCACACCCAGAACCTGTGCAACTGCAACGAAACCGCGCCCGACCGTGTCGGTGACATGGAGAGCAACCTGGCGAGCGTGCGCCTGCGCTACACGTTAAGCCCCTACCTGTACTCGCTGGCGCACCGCGCCTATCTCTACGGTGAACCGGTATTCCCGCCGCTGGCCTATTACTACCAGCAGGACGAAGAAGTACGCGAGTTGGGCAGCCATAAGATGATCGGGCGCGACCTGCTCGCGGTACACTCCGCCACCCTCTACCAGGAGTTCATGGATGTGTACCTGCCTGCCGGGGACTGGGTGGATTTTTACACGGGTGAGTGGTTCATAAGCAAAGGGCAGTGGCTGGAAAAGTACCCACTGGTCAGTGATGGGATTTACCGCTTGCCGCTCTTCATGAGGGCGGAGGCGATCGTGCCGCTGATGTACGTGGACGACCAGACGATGAATATCAACGGACAGCGCCTGGATGGCAGCGTGCGCGATGAGTTGATCCTGCGCGTGGTTACCAGTGAAGAGGCTTCCAGCTTCGTGTTGTACGAGGACGACGGTGTTAGTATTGCCTACCAGGATGGGCAGGTAAGAACGACGGAGATCAGCCAGCAGCAGGTAGACAGGCGCGTGACCGTGGTGGTGCACGCATCTGAAGGCATGTTTGAAGGCGCGAAAGCTGAGCGTGATACGCAGCTGGAACTGGTGGCGGGATTTGGAAGCAAACCGGTGAGCGTTCTGGTGAATGGATCCCCGCTTATCGAGGCGGCTTCAGAAACTGACCTGCAGCAGATGGAAAGCGGCTGGTTCTACTCAGCGCCAAACCTTGTACAAATCAAAACCGGTGCGCTGGATGTGCAGGTGAAGAAGACACTCGAAATCGACTATTAAACCTGGTTTGTAAAAACGTTGGTGCAGGCAATATTTTATGAGCGAGTGGTTTATATGTATGCCTGGTCACGGCGGAATTGCGCCAAGGAAACGTAAACGCGTTTATTGAAACCGCCAGGTCATGTCCTGGCGGTTTTGGCGTTACAGGGTGATCATGAAATGAGGGGGAGAATAAGCCTGTCCACATCCGCTTCTGTTCGCGGCAGCGGGATATCCCGGTAAATGGTCCATTCCTCGCTGTGGGTTACACTTTCACCGGGCTTGAGTGTCACCAGCGGGGCGAGTGATTCCAGTTCCAGGATGTCTTTATCCGTGTAGGCTTCGAAATTGACATTGAAGTCGGGGTATTCCGCGCCCGGCTGCCAGGTGAAGCGCTTGAGGAAGAACTGCCCGTTCACCGCGTACCCGGCCCAGCCGTAGGGGTTCTGCAGGCCGAACTTCTGCGCCGTCGCAGCTGACGGGTCCTGCCTGAGGAAGACGTAACGCTCCCCCCAACGCCAGCGCGGGTCAGACATGTTTGTGTAACCCCACAGGCTGATGGCATGGGTGGGCAGCAGCTGGCGGGGATGGTCGAGATTGAGCGGGATAATGGCGGTCCCGCCGACGCGCATTACGGTCAGCGCCCAGGGGGCCAGCCGCAGAGGTTTTGCACTGCGGTTGCTCACCAGGTGGTCAACGCGGAATCCGTTACGACCGTTAACAGGGGTGATGGTGATCGTTTTCTGTACACCAGAATTCTCCACCGGAGCTGTCAGGCGTACACTATCTGATAACAACTCAACCTCCACCGGGAAGTTGTCTGGCGCGTAAGTAAAATCGAGGTCTTCGGGGGCGCACCAAAATCGATGACCGCCGTAAGTCTTCCACTCATCACCGCCTGTCGTGCCAGCCTGCTGCGGGTGCTCGAAGAATAAATTCTCACCGTCCTGAAAGCCGCAGGAGATGATGCGCGGACCAACAGCCGTGGTGATGATGAGCTGCACCTCCTGGTGGGTGAGCTGGACGCAGTCATCCCAGCCGTGGTAATTTATCATTTCGATTTTCATGTTGCCGCCTTCAAAAGTTTCTTGACATTATAACGATAATTCGATTGCACTGCGAAAAAAGAGGCACCCCACTGTTTGACTTGTGGCGGAATGCTCTTTTTATTAAGTTGCCTACTGTTGCGTGGAATGGGTTTACGTATGGTCTACCGTCAATCGACCTTTTTCCTTGCGCGTTTGCACCAGCACGTTGGTGTAGAACTTGTTGTAGGTGCAGCAGCCGATGGGGCTCTGTTGGATGAGCAGTTCCAGGCAGTTGTCGCAGGCGGTGCACCAGTTGATCTCATTCTCGCGCCCTTCGCGGAACTTGAGCGGCAGCAGGGGGTCGGCGAAGGATTGACGGCCGAGGGCGATCATATCCACGTAACCCTTCTCGATGTTCTGCGCCCCGAAGGTGAGCAGCGAGCTGTCTTCCTCGGTGACCGCGTGCAGCTTGTTCTTGCCTCTACCGAACACCGAGTAATTTGAGCCAACAACGACGGTTTCCTTCTTGAGGTTATCGCGCAGCACTTTGGCGAAGTACTGGTGCAGGTAAGCGAAATACGGCCGTTCCTTGTCCGCCTGGGTAAGGCTGATGGTGATGGAGGGGCTGCCAGCTGACTGCACGAAGTACTGCGCGCCGCGTTCCTCCAAGCCTTTTACCAGGTCAATGACCTCTGTCAGGTCCATTACCGGGGTATCCGGTCCCGCGGTGCCCATGCCGCCGGGGAAACCTTCCCATACCGATATTTTGGAACCGATGAGGAAGTTCTTGTCGGGCACAGCCTTCTGGATGCGTTCGTAGAGGTCAAAGGCAAACTGGCGCCGGTTCTCCCACGGACCGCCGTACTTCCACTTGCGCGTATTGTACGGGCGCAGGATTTGCGAGCCGAGGTAGCCATGGCAGAACTTCATGTCGATGCCGTCTGCGCCTGAATCGTAGGCGATCTTCGCCGCCAGGACGTAATCGTCCATGATCTTGTCGAATTCATCCTCCGTGAACACGTCGCCTTCAAACCCGGGCAGCAACTTGACAGCCAGGCGTTTTGAGAACTCGGGATTGCTCAACTCGCCCGAATGCGTCAACTGGAAGAGGAAGATGGCCTTGGGGTTAATTTCTTTGAGATGACTGACGAACTTGGTCAGCGCTGGCTGGTTGCGGGGCATGATAAAGAGCTGGTTCAGGCGACCGCGGTTCTTGTCGGTGATGGTGATGGCCTCGAGTGTGACCACGCCGGCTTCGCCCTTGAACAGGTTCTCGTAACGCGTGTAAGTGAGCTCAGTGGGGTTGCCCTCCTCATCGGCATCGGTGCATTCCATGGGCTGGATGAAAAAGCGGTTCTCACTGGTACGGGTTCCGAATTTGATTGGTGAAAGCAGTATCTGTCTTTTGTCCATTAAAATCTACCTCCTGGTGATCGGTTGAGTCTTACAGTTTTTCGCAGAATTCGAGCGTCACGCCGTTGGGATCGAGGAAGAGCAGCACGCGGGCTTCGAGATCTGGCAGGTCGCAGGTGGAGAGTGTTATCTCAACCCCGGCTTCACGGAGCAGCTTTTCGTGCGCTGCCACATCGTTCACGGCAAACGCCAGGTGGCGCAAGCCGGATTCGTTCTCGGTGCGAGTCACGACCGGGTTCGTCCCGTGATAGTCGAACAGTTCCAGCCGGGTTCCGCCGGGCAGTTCAAAGTATGTAATATCGAACTCCCCGCAATCCACTGTTTGCAACTGCTTGAAGCCGAGGACGCGTCCATAGAAATCCACCGAGCGGTTAAAATCCACGGCGTTGATTGAGATGTGTTCAACTCTCTGGATATCCAAAGTGATTGCTCCCGTTTTACAAAACTTCGCGTTCGCTGATCTCGGGTGAGACAAATATTTTGAACAAACTTGGGTCTGTACGTAATTCATGCAGCGCCCAATCCAGGTCTTCCAATGGGACCCGTAACGAGAAGAGCGGTTTTGGATCGATCCTGCCGCTCGAGATGAGGGTGATCGCGTCCGGCCAGTCCTGCCCGACGCCGGCGCAGGAGCCGGTGATCTTCTTTTCGCCCAGCACGAACTCAAACGGGCGGATCTTCATTTCGTCGTTTTCACCGGCGATACCGAAGGCGGAAAGCTTGCCCCCCCTGCGCAGCATGGCGAAGGCCTGTTCATAGGTTTTCACGTTGCCGACTGCTTCGATTGCGTAATCGACGCCGCGCCCGCCGGTGATCTTCATCACTTCCGCTACCGGGTCGGCGATGTCGCTCATGTGGAACACGTAATCCGCACCCATTTCCTTGGCGATTTGCAGGCGTTTGCGGTTGATACCAAATACGATAACCGGTGCGCAAGCGCGCAGCACGGCCATGCGGGCGTGCAGAACACCCAGTCCATCACCGATGACGGCGAAACTGCTACCCAGGCGCGCGTCCAGCGCCTTGGCGGCGTGGATGACGCAGGACACAGGTTCGATGAATGCGCCTTCCATGAAGCTCATGTTATCAGGCAGGATGTGCACCTGTTTTGCCGGGGCTTTTACGTACTCGGCAAATGTGCCGTTGGTGTGAATGCCCAGCTGGGTGAAACTGTCGCACAGCAGCTTGTCGCCGTGCATGCAGTAATAGCAGGTGCCGCAGCTCATGTTGATGTCCGCGGTCACGCGGTCGCCTTCCTTAAGCCCGCGGTTGTGCGCGCCGACCTTGGCGATAACGCCGGAAAACTCATGTCCCGGGATCATCGGCAGCTTGTCGGCGGAGTACCAGCCGTTGTAAATGCTCCAATCCGTCCCGCAAATACCGGTGTTTTTCACCTTGATCAGCACTTCATCATCGTTGATCTCGGGGATGGGAACTTCCTGCACCTTGATAAGCCGATCTTTTCGAAAACAGCAGCTTTCATTGTGTTTGCCATAGTCTCAACTCCTATTGGTAAATGGTTGAAGCGTCAATTGAACAGCACGTCGTTGCGGCCTTCGTAAGGCTTTTCGATCATCAATGGTTTCAGGTAGGCGATGGTCTTGGTGATGCCGTCGTGGCGGCTCATGGTCACATCCTCGTGCTCGTAGCTCATGACGTAATCGTAACCGATGAGCGATAGCTCGGTGATGACCTTCTTCCAGGGCACAGACCCCCAGCCGGGGATCCTGAAGCGGAAACCGCGTCCCAGCCGTTGCCAATCACCCTGCGGGATGACGCCGGAACGCTTTACATTGTGCGTCACGATCTCGCCATCCTTGGCGTGCACGTGGTAGATCTTGCCGGCCAGCGTGTCGATGAAGTTTTCAACGTCGATGCCGAGGTAAATGAGGTTGGCAGGGTCAAAGTTGAAACCAAACTCCTTGCGTCCACCCATCAGTTCCACCGCTCGTACAGCGGTTTCCACGTTGTAGACCAGCTCATTGGGATGCGGTTCATGAGCGAACTTGACCCCGTATTCAGCGAATTTATCCAGGATCTTACTCCAGCGCTCAACAAATTCCTACTTCCATTTCTGCCCAGCCTTTGGAATAAGGCCATGGGAAGAAACGGCCGAAATTCTCACAACCGATAAAGCCGGTGACCACCGGGATCTCGAGAGCGTTGGCAGCCTGGGCGGTCTTTATCATGCGCTCGGTGCCGAACTTGATCTTTTCCTCTTTGGTTCCCGGGCAGATGGCATCCGTGTCCTTACCATAAGGTCCGAGAACGATCTGGCCTTCGGGGTGGTTGGCGAGGGCGGAGGCGATGAGGCCGTAATTTTTTATCAGCGCTTTCATCTCAGCGGCCTTGTTGCCTTTAACGATCTCCTCGATGTCAAGGTGCGGATTGCCGGTGAAGGCAGGCAGTTCCACAGCTTCGTAACCCAACCCGGTGGCCAGTTTGAAAACATCCTCCAACTGCATATCCAGAAATGTGGCAGTAAACAATCCGATTTTCATCTTTCTTCCTCTCTTTCAGCAGATTATTTGAGTTTATATTTGTGGCGCTCTTTCCTTATCCCAGGTAGAACGCCGATTTTCGATTTCTATTCGCTTCACCTCCTGTTATGTTTCTTTCTAAAGTGATGATCCTGATGTGGCGATCATCACGCGGCACTCAAATGTCGATATGATTCAATGTTTCGCCGATTTGCGAAAGCGCGTTTGCGCTCATTTCAAATACTGGCAGCAGGCTCTCGTAGATCTTGTTGTTGTCCGGGACAGGTTCCACCAATTCGAGGGTTTGATGGATCTCATCGATACGCGAGAAATCCAGCCACAGCCCGCAGCCGACAGCAGCCAGGGCGGCAGCGCCGAGCGCGGCGGCATCCTGGTCGATGTTGCTCTTAATGACGCGGGTATTGAACGCATCCGCGAAGATACCCAGGTAAAAACGGCTTTTAGCGCCGCCGCCCACGAATAGGATCTCCTCTTCGAGCGTGGTGTATTGCGCAACAGGTCCAGGCGCAAGCGCAGGTTGAGGGCAATCCCCTCCATCACTGACCGGATGAGCTCAGGTCTGCCGTGTTTAAGGTCGAGCCCGATGTAGCCTCCGCGAATGTGAACACTGGCATCCTGCGAGGTACCGCCCGCCAGGCTGGGATTGAAGAGCAAGCCGTTCGATCCGACCGGTGCTTTTTCAGCTTCGCGATTCATCAACATGATACACATCTTCTCCCGTGCTGGCTGCCTGTTTTACCATGTCAGCGCACAGGATATCCTTCACCCAGTTGTAGGTGGTACCCGCGGAAAATATACTGACCGCAGAGGTGTACATGTTCGGGATGACATGCGCGAAGACGTAAGGTTTATAGCGCTTATCAAGCACCGGCTTGTTGGAAGAGACAGCGATCCACGCGGAAGAGCCAAGCGAGGTGTAAACCCGGCCATCGCGGGTGTTTTTGGCACCCAGCGCCATGCATGAGTTATCCACGCCGCCGCACACAACCTTCACCCTGGCATCCAATCCAAGTTCTGCCGCTGCTTCAGGCGTGAGCGTTCCCAATATATCTGTAGATGGAACGATATCCGGCCAGATTTCTCGTGGTAAATTGCTGGCTTCAATGAACGCGGGTGAGTACGCCTGACCGATCAAGTCATAGATTCCGCTTCCCGAGGCGTAAGAGTGATCGGTCTTCATTACACCGGTCAGCCGGTAATTAATGTAGTCCTTGGTACCGAGAATCTTGTGAATTTGTTTGAACATTTCGGGTTCGTGGTTGAGGTACCACATCACCTTGAACACGGTGTAGCAGGCGGCCGGGAAACCGTTACCGGTCGCCAAGTACCATTCGTCCGCGTTCACATGTTCGAAGAATTGAGCCACTTCCTCCTGCGCACGGATATCCGACCAGATGGGGGTGGCGGCGCGCAGCAGGTTCCCGGCGCGGTCAACCGGCACCGCGCCCAGGCTGTGCCCTGAAATTCCCAGTCCTACAATACTTTCGCTCTCCACCCGGCTTTCTGCCAGCAGCTTGCGTGTACTGGTCACTACCGCACGCCACCAGTCAGCCGGGGATTGCTCGTGCCAGCCAACCCTTGGATACGAGGTTCCATAAGGCTCGAATACGCTCGCCAGGCAGGTGCCGTCCTTGCTGTAAAGGGAGGCTTTGTTACCGCCGGTTCCCAGGTCAAAGGAGATTATCTTCTCATCCATCGTTCACCTGTCTTATTTTTCAAACTTCGATGCTTTCACCAGCGTCCATAGCCTGGCGCACGATCTCAATACCGCTCTTCAGGTTGACGCCGAAACGCCGCGCGCCTGCTCTATACATCTCCATACAGAGTCTCCAGATCGCGGATTCCGCCAGAAGCTTTGATCTTTATTCGGTCACCGACAAATGATTTGACCAATCTGACGTCTTCAAGCGTGGTACCGCGGTCCGCCCAGCCGGTGCCGGTCTTCACGAAAGTCCGCACCGCTATCAACGCAAATACGGCACGCCTGCTCCACCTCATAGGGGGTCAGATACATGATTTCGATGATGACTTTCAGCGGCAGTGGAGTGACCACCCGCACCACTGCCTTCACATCCTCTTCAACCTCATGAATCTCGCCGGATTTCAACCTGCCGATGTTCATTACCATGTCGATCTCGTCGCAGCCGGCAGCCAGCATTTCCCGCGCCTGGGCTATCTTGATGGTGGTGCTGTCAGAACCTGAGGGAAAACTGACATTGCCCACCACGCGGATCCCTTCATGCCCGACCAGCAACTGCCGGGTATAGGGAATAAAACACTGCAATACTGATACCTGCCCGAAACCGTAATTGATGGCCGCATTAACCATTTCTTCAATGTCCGCCCGGGTAGACCAGGTGCGAACACAGGAAAGGTCGATCATTTTTGCGATCTCTGAAGCGGTAATTCGCATTTCTTATCCTTGAATGATCAAGCTTGAGTTTTAATTTCCCGTTGCATCACTTCTTCCAGCAACTCCATGGCATCGCGGATGCATTTCCCGCAGGTGGTTTTGAATAAACCAGCCTCAACGACCTTAGCCCTTTCGGCTGGGTCGCTGAGGTCGTGACCGATGAGCTCGCGGCAGTAAATGGTGCCGTTGCGGGCTGCGAATTTCTGCGCCAACGCTGCCACCAGCTTGTAGGTGGTTTCGGTTTCATTACCGTAACGGTTGCCGTCCGTGTACACCTTGCCGTACTGCAAGCCGAGAACCATGAACGCGCCGGTCAACGCGCCGCACACTTCACACATGCGCCCCATACCGGAACCGAAACCAGTGCCAAGCCTGAGGGCGATTTCCTCGCTCAGACCGTAATCCGGGGCGTATGGAGCCAAAACCGATTGTGCGCAACCATAACCGCGTTCGTGGTACTGAGCCGCGAGTTCCTTTTTATCCATCACTTTGACCCTTTTACTTTCTCACTGAGCTGGCGGCTTCGTTGAGTTGATCGAATAGCTCGGGGGTCAGGTCAAAGTGCAGCACCTGAGCGACCACCTGCGTCCAACCGTGAACGAAATACAGCCAGCCATCTTCAACCTATTACGTTGCGGCTTTCCACCTGCGCCAGCGCCTGGTGCATGAAGTCCAGTTCACCACGGTAATTGAATTCCCAGGCGATGCTGTTCAGCGGGAATTTACCTTCCCAGGTGATGGGCGAGCCGGGAGTATCCTTACCCATGCCGGTAGCGTTGATGACGATGCTGTAGGGCAGGGAATTTCTCCATGATCCCGTCATTCACCGCGGGGTCGGAATTCTGGATGTACTCGATTTCGATATCAGTTTGCAGGTTGCTGACCATTTCCTTCGCGTGGTCAAGCCGCCCTTGCGAGCGGTTAACAAAGGTAAAGCGTTCGGGGCGGTCTCCCTTGTCCTTCTTATTTGCAAGGTGCAGCAGTGTGGCAATGGCGGAACCGCCTGCACCGAAACTGAGTACATGTCCACCGGTGTGTGCAAAGTAATCCTTGCCGATGATCGCGTCAAGGCTCAGACCGGAGGTGATGGGGTCCTTGGCGTGGCCTTCCAACCGGCCTTCAAGCTTGCTGATGCTGGATATCTCGCCTGTGATTTGGGCGTAGGGGTCAAGATATTCGAACATGTCGCGGGCCGCGTTCAGCAGGTCGATCTTGTGGGTGGTCACCAGCGCGCCCAGCGATTGGGGGTCGTATTTGATCTGCGCGACAGCCTTACGGTAGGCTTCAGCTGTGTCGTGGATCAGGCAATCCCAACCCTCGATCACCACATCCTCGCGTCCTAATACCTGCATCCACAATGGAAAAACTTTCATAATGGAGGATTTTGAGGTGGTGACTCCGATAAAGTAGAAAGTGGGTACTGTTTTGGTCACAACCGGGTAATCATTATTGCTCATTCTTTTCTCCTTCGAACGAATGTGGGTGGGTTTACCGGGAATTTTGAATTGTCCTGACGAAATCCGCGGCTTTGCGGCTGATCTCGTCGAATTTACCATCTTTGGCCAACTGCGGCGGGCATAGCTCAGAGCCCGCGCCTACCGCCACCACTCCCGCCGCGAACCAATCCGCGGCATTTGAAGCGTTCACCCCGCCGGTGGGCATCATTGGAATATAAGGGAAGGGTCCCTTTAATGCTTTCACGTACGCCGGTCCGCCAAGTGAACCCGGGAAAATCTTGATCACATCCACACCCAGGCTGTACGCCTGGTACACTTCGGTCGGGGTGAGCGCGCCTGCCATTGTGAGCAAACCGCTCGCCACCATGGCTTTCACCAGGTTCTCCTCGCAGATCGGACTAACCAGGAAAGTGGCTCCGGCATCCCTGGCGCTCACAGCCTGCTCCGGTTTGGTAAGTGTGCCCATACCCAGCACGATTGCATCACCAAATTTCTTTGAAAGCGTCTTTACCACCTCCTCGGCGTTGGGCGTGCTGTAGGTGATCTCGATACCCAACACCCCGCCCTCCACCAAGCGCTTCGACCATCTTCACGGTCAATTCCTGTGAGGGTCCGCGGATGACAGCCAGCAGGCCAAGTTCTTTTACTTTTTCCAGTATCTCGGTTTTATTCATAATGTGACCTCTCAAACGGATAGGAAGTGACGGAATTCAGGTTCTTCTCCCCGCAGCACTGCCAGGCAGTCGCGTAGTGCCAGCCAACCCATGTTGCTGGTCGCGCCGTCGGTCTGCGCGCCAAGGTGCGGTGTGGTGATGACCTGCGGCAGTCGCAATAGCGGGTTATCCGGGTCCGGCGGTTCGGTAACGAAGGCGTCCAGTCCCGCGCCGCGCAGATGCCCGATTTCGAGCGCGGCGAATAAAGCGTTTTCATCAATCAGCTCTCCACGCGCGGTGTTAATGAGGAAGGAACCCTTTTTCATCGTCGCCAGGAAAGCGTCGCCGACCATTAACCGTGTCTCGGCGAGCAAGGGTAGGTGTAAACTCAGGAAATCAGATTGGCTGATGACATCCTTCAGCGGCACCATTTCAACCCCGTTTTCCTCGGCAAAACTGCCTTCGTAAAAAGGGTCGTACGCCAGCATGCGGCAATTAAAGCCGCGCAGGCGCAGCGCCAGCTGTTTGCCAATGGCTCCCAGGCCAAGGATGCCTATGGTCTTGCCTTCCAATGAAATGCCGTTCAGGCGCGGCCATTCTCCCTGGTGCACCGCCTTGTCAGCTTCAGGAATCTGGCGGGCAAGGGCAAGCATTAGCGCCAGCGCTAAGTTCTGCTACTGAAACGGAATTCGCGCCGGGTGTGTTGGTCACGACAATGCCTTTCGCTCTGGTAACATTGTGGTCGATGTTATCCACCCCAACACCGTAGCGAGTGATGACTTTTAGCCTATCCGCTTTTTCCAGCGCAGCGCCATTGATCTGATCCAGTCCAGCGATGTAGCCATCCACGCCGGGCAGCAGCTCTGCGAGTTGAGCGGAGCTAAGAGGTTTTCCTGTAGTATTGTATGTGACCTTGCCGACCTGGGCTTCAAGCTCGCTTTTCAGCCTCGGGTCGTTCTTTCCATAAGAAGTTGCGGTTACCAGAATATGAGCGTCTTTTAATTCCATTCTTTACCTCATTCCTGGTAACGCGGATTGTCGATAATTTCCGGTCCGTTCGCGCCTTCAACCACCAGCTTCCGGAACCCCAGTTGTTCGATCGTTCCGTAATCATGCCCGGCGTTTGCAGGGTAAGCGAAGAAGGTCACCAGGTCTTCCTGGCGTCCGGTGCACACCGAGCGGTGCGCCCAACGCGGCGGCACATACAGCACCCTGCCCGGCGAAAGCGCTTCAACCGCGGTCTCTCCATCCGGAGTCTCCATGACCATATAACCCTCACCGCGCAGGCAGTAGTAGACCTCGGCGGTATCGATAACGGTGTGGAAATGCCCTTTGGTCATGAAATACTCGCGCCCGATCTTTCCCGGGTGTACGATGGAAATTCCCATCAGCAACTCTCCCGCGACCTCAGGGCGTTTGATCTCGTACACCTCGTACACCAGTTGGTCTTCCCCGGCCAGCATCTTCTCGTATGCTTCATTATCCAGGCACTGCCCTTTTAACGCGGAAAGCCGCCTTTGTAGGTGATTGTCATATTGCGAAGGGATCACTTGCGGGGAGGGCAGGGTGAAACTGAAAGGTAAATCTGTCATGAATTGCTCCTTTGATCATGGTAGACCGGCGAGCCGCCTGGCGATATTGCCGCCAATCAACTGCCGGATCATTTCATCATTTATTTTCTGGCCATCCAGGCGATATCTGATCTCTCCGGGGAGGGCAGAAAGGCCGGGACCGTTGCCGATGGAAGTGTACATATCCTTTTCTGCCATGTCGGTCGCCAGGGCGATGCTGTCCCCCAAACCGGCCGCGATCATGCCCGTGAGCAGCGGCCACAACCTTGTTTCGGGGTTGTATTTTGGCCTGTAGAAGGTATCGTATTCCAGCAGGGCGCCGTGTTTGGCGATTTCGCTGTGCAGCCCGAAGTCAGGTCGCTTATCCATGTGGCATAACACAAGCTGGTGCGGCAGGATGTGCCTGTCATCGAAATAAATGATCGCCTTCTCTGCCAGCAGACCCTTTTCAGTGTGAATCTCAATCAGAGCACCGGTTTCAAGCGCGGCGGCCGCGGTAGACTCAAGCGCAGCCTGGGGTGTATCTTTCCATTCTGCTTCCAGCGCAATCTTGATGAAACCTGCCCGTGCCGGATTTTTCATATCACGGCATTCTATTAATGATTCCGTACATTCTGCGATAAAAAAATCCACGATCCTGGTCTCACTTGCGGAAAAGAGCCAGTAATCCAGCGGGTAGTATTTGCGTCGGTGAAAGCCTGTGCAGGCGATAATGTTGACCCCGGATTCCTCGGCGAGTTTTGCCAGGATAGTGCCGTTCCTGCCGCAACCACCGGGCTGGCAGTCCAGCAGGCTCTCACCGCCGGCAGCGAGGTAGGTACGCAGTTCCTCAAGGATCTTTTCCTCCTCATCCAGCACCGGGGCGGCAGGGTCGGCGCCCGGGATGGATTCGATCCAAACATGGTTGTGCGCGTCAGTCACGCCAAGTAATTTGTGATCAACCACACCGAGAACGGTTTGCACCGGTCGGGGTTGATTTGGATCGATGATTAACGGTTTTTTAGTCACAGTTTTTATGGTTCCAGTACGATTTTCAATGATTTCCGGTCCTCGGCTGCGGCGAATGCCCTGACGGCATCGCGCAGCGGGAATCGCTGGCTGACCAGGTCGGTCAGGTCGACCAGGCCGGAATTGACAATGCGGGTAGCCTGCCAGCAGTCATCCGTGCTGCAGGCTGTAGTGCCCGTGATGACCAGTTCCTTGTAATGGACGAGGTTGGAATCGAAATTGATGGTCGGGCGGTCCTTGGGTAGGCCGCCAAAGAAGTTAATGCGCCCGCCGATGGCGGCCAGGGTCAACGCGCTTTCCTGTGCCGCGTGAACCGGGGCTGCCACGATGATGACATCCGCGCCCCGCCCCTGGCTTTCTTCGTTCAAGACTTCCTGCAGGTTCTCTTCCACGGGGTTGACCACGCGGTGCGCGCCCATGAGTTTTGCCTGGGCAGCGCGGTCAGGCATGGGTTCGCTCACGATCACGCGCCCGGCACCCCGCGCCCTGGCAAGCTTGGTATGCATCACGCCTATCGGTCCCGCGCCGATCACCAGCACAACCTCACCGGGTTTAATGCGCAGCGCGTTTTGACCACGCAGCACACAGGCGAAAGGTTCCATCAGCGCGGCCACAGCGGGATCCACATTTTCGCTTACTTTGATCACATTTCCCTGCTGAACCGCGTTGGCAGGCACGCGCATATACTCAGCGAAACCTCCGTCAATGGTCACCCCGACCGCGTCATAAGCGGCGCAAAGGTTATTGTTGCCGCTCACACACTGCGCGCAGTGACCGCAACCCATGTTGGGGGCGATGAACACGCGTTCGCCAACCGAAAAGCCGCTGATCCCTTCACCCACCTCGGCGATAGTACCCACAACCTCGTGACCGGGGATGCGCACGGTGCCAGGCGGGAACATGCGGTGGTTGCCGTGAAAGATCCGAAGATCAGTACCGCAGATGCTGGCGGCCAGCACCTTGACCAGTAATTCACCCGGCTTGATGACCGGGATGGTAACTTCCTCAACCCGCAGGTCCTGCGGACCATGATAGACCAGTGCTAACATCATCACCTCCAGCCGGCAAATTAGCCGGTAATTTCCTTCAAATAAACAGGTCTTTGCTCAAGGAACGATTTTGTCCCGGCCAGAACCCCCGCTACTGCCCAGCGACCATCCAGGCCGCCGGCGCGCGGAGGGGTTTCGGTCTGGACGCATTGAATAAAATGCTCCAGTTCATATATGTACGCCCAGGCGAAACGCTGCGGCCAGGTGCGCACGATAGGTCTCACCAGACCGTGGTCACGGTCAGTACACACCACCACCGCCTGGCCTTCCAGCGTGCCGATCTGCATGATGCCCTTCTCACCGATGATCTCGGCGCGGGCGTCGTAACCATAACCGCAGGGGCACACACCTGAGATCAGCCCCAACCCGCCGCTTTGGAACTTGATATTCACCAACACGTTATCGTAAAAATTTGGTGTGTCAACATTATTGGCGGGTCCTTTGAAGTTCGCCACTTCGGTGTAGACCCGTTCCAGGTCGGAGCCCATCAACCAGCGCACGGTATCCCAGTCGTGGCTGTTAACCTCAGCGAGCATACCGTTGGAAGTGCGCAGGTCGCGTGCCCAGGGCGGCGGCAGGCCTGGGCCGTGGGTGTTGGATTTGATCATCATTGGTTGCCCGATCTCTCCCGCCTCGATGCGCTGGGCGGCTTCCACGAATTCCGGGTCAAAACGGCGCATGAACCCGATCTGCAGCAGGACGCGGTACTTTTCAGCGGATGAGATGATCGCGTCACACTCGTCGAGATTAAGCGCCATCGGTTTTTCAAGGAAGACGTGTTTCTTGTTCGCGGCAGCCAGGCTGGCCAGGGGCAGGTGGGTGGGGGTGGGGGTGGTGATGACCACGGCTTCAAACTCGCAGCTCTCCAAAGCCTGTTCAAGCGTGGTGAATTGTTTTTCAATATTAAACTCGAGTGCGGTTTCCTGGCGGATGGCTTCCGCCGGGTCAACTAAAGCGACGATCTCTCCAGCGGGGATGTGACGGCTGATTGCCCTCGAATGGTTCTTGCCAACGCGGCCCGCGCCGACCATACAAATACGCACTTGATTTTTCACGCTTTTCTCCTTGCAATCTTCAGGTTGTGATTATGATTTGAAAAAAGCATCCAGCATGTTTTGCATCCGGATGTATTTTGCCACCAGGGGTTGATAAAAACTGTGCTGTTGCGCGTCAGGCAGAGCTGGCTTTCCTTCCGCCAGGGCGGTCCGTGCGGCGTGTTCCGCCAGGTTATCGATCACACCGGCGGCTTTACCCGCGATCATCGCGGCGCCCCAGGTTCCGAATTCGTTGCCCGCCAGGCGCTGGTAGGGTACTCCCAGTACATCAGCCTTGATTTGGTTCCAGGCGGAGCTGTGCGCTCCGCCACCCACCACCCGGGTTTCGACAAGTTTGAGGTCAGGCAGCAGGTCTCGCAGGATGCCGAGGTAATAGGCGTATTCATAGGCGACGCTCTCCAGGATTGCGCGGAAGAAATGCGCCTGGCTGTGAGACCACGAAGCGCCGATCCATGCGCCGCGCATTTGCGGGCTTGAGGGACAGATCCTGCCGCCGAGGTGCGGTGAGAAAAAGAGACCATCAGAACCGGGGTTGACGGCACAGGCTTTTTCGATCATTTCCGTGTAGAGGGCTTCTTCATTTGGCTGGGTTTCGCCGTGTAGCGCGTTGTAGAACTGGTCGCGGAACCAACGTAGCGCGATACCGCCGCCGCCGATGTACGCCAGTGGATTCCATAAACCCGGGATCACAGATTTCATTGTTAATAGGGCACGATGTTTTGTATCCGCGATGAAACTGTCGGTGCACCCTGCCAGAACCGAGGCTGTGCCGGCGACGTCGAAGAGCATACCGGCTTCAACAATGCCCGCGCCGAGAGCGTTGGCGGCTGTGTCTCCTGCGCCAGCTGCGATGGGCGTACCAGGTGCAAGTCCAAAAACCCTGGCGGCCTGTTCGCTTACTTCACCTACCACACGCCAGGGTTCGACGATCTCTGGCAGTTTGTTCATGTCCAGGTCAAAGAGTGAACAAAGTTCTTTAGACCAGCTCGTTTTTTCTGAATCAGCGAAACCCGAGAAGTGGATGAATGTGTAATCGATGAAAGCCTGGTCGGGTCTTAATCCGGCCATTTGACCGGCGACATAAGTAGAAGGCATTATGAATTTCGCGACCCGCTGATAAATATCAGGCTTTTCGTGCTTCCACCACAGCATTTTTGGTCCATGGTCGCAGGTGGGTGGGCAACCGGTCAGACGGGTGACGAGGTCACCAGCTTTGCTGTCCATTAACTCAATGTACGGCTGGCAGCGCATATCCAGCCACGAGTCGAAATTCGCCGCCGGCTGGAAATCCTCATCGATCATACCCACACCGGCCATCTGTGAATCAAAAGCGATCGCGGCGATCTCACGCGCGTCGATGGCGCTGTTGCTTATGACCGCGTTCACAGTTCGCGCAGCGGTTGTGTAAAAATCGTGATCATCCTGCTCGACAGTACCTGGTTTAGGGTAATGGATCGGAACCTCGGCGTTGGCTTCCGCGACCTTTCGTCCGTCAATTTCATATAGAGCGGCTTTGGTGCCGCTCGTGCCCAGGTCCACCCCCACCAGGTAACGTCTCTTCATTTGCTTCCCCAGGCTGCGGTTCGCATCAGGATGCATCCGATCGGTGGTTTTCCCGCACCACCTCGTCAGGAGCGCTGGTAAAGGAAGCACCGTGTTCCGGTGTTAATTTGCTCTGGTCGTGCGTCCGCACAAGTTCGACCTCGAAGCGCGAACGATCGCCGCGGTGCACAGCGTGATAATACTCAACCGGTTGGCCGCTCTCGTCAAAACTGACGCTATCAAGCATCAGCAGCGGCGCGCCGCGTTCAATGTCCAGCAGGTAAGCCTCGGTTTCGTTGGCCAGCACCGCCTCGATGTACCTGCGTCCGCGGGCGATGAAAATGCCCCCCTCTTTTTCAAGAAAGGCGTAAAGCGAGCGGTCGGTCAGGTCCACGGTAGCCAGCGGCGGGAAGATGTGGTACGGAACATAAGTGGTGACCAGTTGAATGGGTTCGTCGTTGATGAAGCGCAGGCGCTGGATATCGATAACTTCAGAACCCGGCGCAATATTGAGGTAACCCGCAACTTTCTCGCTTGGCCGGTACGACCAACTGGTGCATCACCCGGGTCACCGGTTTAAGTCCTTTTTCGACCATGTCCTGGTAAAAACCGGTCAGGTTTTGGACCAATCCCTCGATGATCTTGGGTTCGGCGATAAAGGTGCCTTTTCCTTTACGCCGGTTGATCACCCCGTCAAGTTCCAGTTCCAGCAACGCCTGGCGCACGACCGTGCGGCTGATGTTGTAGATGACACACAGTTCCTGCTCGCCAGGAATCTGTTCACCAGGGAGCCATCTTTTCTCCTGGATCTGTTCTTTGAGTATGTCCATTAACTGGATATAGTAGGGGATGTGACTTTCAAAATTGATCTGTTGACTGGGCTCCATGGGACTCCGTGAATAACCTGATTTCTTGTAATCCTGTTATTACAAGCTTATTATAGAAAACTTAAGGAGGACTGTCAATAGTCATTTTTGCGCCTTTGCCGATGCCGTGACTTGAAATAAGATATGCCGGATAGCGGCAAAACTGGGGATTTAACAACAAATCCGGGATTTTTAACATTGTTTCTATTGAATTTTTGAGCGAGGATATATATAATAATGTTATCCTGTAATGACAGGTGAATGACGCGCGCTGGATGTGGCGCGGTTGTCCCTCAGGATTTGTATCCGTTTCAATTTGACCGCTGTTGCGCCATCAATACAACCAAAATAATCCAACCCATTCTAACAGGAGGAGATGAAATGAAAGTCGGTATTGACAGTTATTGTTACCACAGGTTTTTTGGTGAGGTGTACCCTGATCAGAAACCTCCCGCGAAGAACATGACCATGGAGGATTTTCTCAACCGGGCACACGAACTGGATGTTGACGGGGTTTCGCTCGAATCCTGCTTCTTCCCCTCGTATGACATGGGCTGGTTCAAGGAACTGAAAGCCCAGTTGGATGAATATAAATTTGACCGCGTGTACGCCTGGGGTCATCCCGATGGCCTGGAGCGCGGTCAGAACTGGACCGCCTATAACGAGATGGTCACCATGATCCCCTACGCCAAAGCCATCGGCGCGGATGTGATGCGCGTGGTCGGCAGCAGCCTGATGTTCCGCCACGAACCGCATGGCCCACAGATCGACGCGCTGGTGAAGATGTTCAAGGAAGCTGTCAAAGTCGCGGAAGACAATGGCGTCAAGCTGGCGGTTGAAAACCACATTGACTTCACCTCCGATGAGATCCTGCAACTGCTCACTGCGGTCAATTCCCCCAACTTTGGTTTGAACTTTGATACCGGCAATTTCCTGCGCCTGCTGGATGACCCCATTGCCGGCATGGAAAAGCTGGCACCTTATGTGCTGGCGACCCACGTGAAAGATCTGATGCCTGATAAGAATGCCCGCCCGACTGACTGGTTCTTCTTTGCCGGGGTTCCCGTTGGACAGGGGTTGATCGATAACGAAGCGCTCGCCAGATTGCTGCATAAAGCCGGTTTCAAGGGCTTTTTGGCGGTGGAGATCGATCACCCGCACACCGATTGGACGGAACGGGAAGATGAAGCCGTTGCGCTCAGCATCAAGGAGTTAAAAAGGATCACAGCTGCTTTGGTTTAGCTGTTGTATTCGGCCGACACTTTCCTAACCAATAATCGAAAGGAGATCCTCTCGTGAAAGATGTGAATGTTGCCATAATTGGCACCAAGTTTATGGGTAAAGCGCACAGCAACGCCTGGCTGTCTGCTCCGCGCTTTTTTAGTGTTGGACTAAAACCAATCCTCAAGGTGGCCTGCGGACAGGATCCGCAGGGGACAGCGGATTTCGCTGCCAATTGGGGCTGGCAGGAGGTCGAGACTGACTGGAAAAAGGTTGTTGAACGGTCTGATATAGACATCATCGATGTGTGCACGCCCACCTACCTGCATAAAGACATCGTTATAGCTGCCGCCAAGAACGGTAAACAAATCTTCTGCGAAAAACCCATCGCGCTGAATTACGCCGAAGCCAAGGAAATGTATGAAGCGGCTGAGAAGGCGGGTGTGCTGCATTACCTTAACCACAACTACCGCCGCACCCCGGCCATCGCCTTTGCCAAATCATTAATCGATAGCGGCAAGCTCGGGCAAATTTTCCACTGGCGCGGCACCTACCTGCAGGATTGGATCACAGACCCGAACTTCCCGCTCACCTGGCACCTGCAGAAAAAATACGCTGGCGCTGGCCCGCACTACGATCTGAACTCACACAGCGTTGACCTGGCGCGCTACCTCATCGGTGATGTCGACTCTGTGGCTGCCATGATGAAAACCTTTGTTACTGAACGCCCGCTACCCGGCAAAGATGCCGGCACATTCAAGTCCGGTTCCACCGCGGCGGAAATGGGCAAAGTAACCGTGGACGACGCGGCTTTCATGGTGGTGGAATTCGCCAACGGTGCCTTAGGCGCTTTCGAATCCAGCCGTTTTGCCAGCGGCCGCAAGAACTTCAACTACTTCGAGATCTACGGCAGCAAGGGCAGCCTCATCTTTAACCTGGAGCGCATGAACGAGCTGCAGTACCTCAATCTCGACGATCCTGTTGATGAGCAGGGTTTCAGGACGATCCTGGTGACCAACGCCACGCATCCTTACGTGGCCGCCTGGTGGCCCCCTGGTCATATCATCGGCTACGAGCACGAGTTCACCCACGCGGTGGTGGACTTCCTCAACGCGCTCGAAAAGGGCACCAGCATCACGCCTAATCTTTACGACGGGATGAAGGACATGCAGGTGCTGGAAGCAGCCATCATTTCGGCCAACACCGGCAGAAAAGTTGCTGTATCTGAAGTCCAATAACTTTATACAGGGATGAGGAGATCATCTCCTCATCCCGACAATATGTCACTCTGGAGAAAATCATGAAAGCCACCCTGGTTCCTGTTTACTTTAAGACCGCGGATGACCCTGATTTTATAAATCAGTTGGATAACTTGAAGGAACTCCTGGTGGATGTAGCTGACTTTCTTGAGCCAGCGGCTTTGGGAAGCACAATCCCTGAAACTGACGGTGTTGTCTTTCCACAAATGCTGGGAGACGCCTACCGCCGGCTGGCGGAGATCGAAAAACTCCCCCAACCCATCATGGTGGTCACCTCCGAATTTGGTACCGTGTCTATGTGGGATTGGGAGATCAACTCTTACCTCACGGCAAAGGGTGTGAAGGTCGTGGCTCCAAACACGCTGGAAAAAGCCAAGCAAGCCTGCCGTGCCTTTGCCCTGAAAAAACAGCTCAAGCGCTCCAAGTTCCTGGTGTACCAGGACCATCCGGCGAGCGGCGGCGGCAACCAGGATGACATCTTCAAGCGCTTCTACTGGTGGGAACCGGAATGCGTCGAGGCGATAGAAAGCCGTTACGGCTTGCGGATCGTGAAAAAAAGCTTCAAGCAGCTGGCGGCTGATGCGCGCGCCATCCCCGATGAAACCGCGCAGCGTGTGTGGGCAGAGAAGGTAAGTAAAACGCCGGTAGCCAAACTGACAAACCGCGCGCTCCTTTCGGCTGTTAAGATTTATCTCCAGGTGAAAATGGACCTGGACGCCGACCCGGATATCGTGGCTGTAGGTATGAACTGCCTGAACGAGTCGATGTATTGCGAGACCACTCCCTGCCTGGCCTGGAATTTCCTGTACGAAGAACGCAGGATGATCTGGGGTTGCGAGGGCGATACGGTTTCCATGCTCACCAAGCTGCTCATCGAACGCACGCTGGAAACACCGGTGATGATGACCAACCTCTACCCCTTCCTGATGGGGCAGGCGGCGCTCAAGCATGAACACATTCCGCATTTCCCCGAGGTTGATGGAAAACCCGAGAATCATATCCTGGCGGCTCATTGCGGCTACCTGGGTGTGGTACCGCAGTCCTTCTCGACTGAATGGACACTGCGTGAAAAAGTGCTCACGATCGTGGACGAAAATGCTCATGCCATCGATGCGCGCTTGCCTCTGGGACCGGTGACCCTGGTGAAATTAACACCGCCTTTCAAAGCCTGGAGCGTAATCGAGGGAAATCTTCCCAAGTACGCTCAGTTTGAAGATTCCCATTGTCTCAACGGTGCTGTCATTGAGGTCAAAAACGGACCGAAGATGATTGATGACCTGGTTTCTCATCATTACATCGTCACCACCGGGCATAACCTCAACGCGCTTGAAATGGTCTCAAAGGTCTTTGATCTTGAATGCTTCACGATTGAATGAACCGAAAGCGGGAGGAGACTTTCAGATATTAATTTTCTGAGCAAGTTATGACCAATAATGTCAAAAGTAACTCAAAAAAAGAATTAACTATTGACTTTTCAATGCAAGTTGCTATAATGATTTCATCACCTGTAATTACAACTTGTGTCGTCTTGAAATGTGTTTGACCTGCAAGATAATTTAACAAATGGCTCTTTGCGCAACCTCATGGTTCTACTGCTGGACACTTGGCGAAGAAATCTGAGTATTTCAAACTGGTGCTTCGGAAAAGGTAATGGGTATCAACCGAGAGCTGATTTTTAGGAAGAACAACCATTTTGAATCATCATCCATCCCGGGATCGATGTATCCTGAGGAACCTGTACATCATTACCTGAACATTTCCCGCAGTGAAAAAGAATTACTGGATCTGATCCGCGCTCATAATGACCTGACCAAAGGTGATCTTGTGGCGTACACAGATTACTCCCGGACCAAGATCTCCTGTGAGATCGATTCATTGCTCCAGAAGCGATACATCATGGAAAACTCCGCGACCGAGTATTCAGGCGGGAGACGTTCCAAGAGCTACAGTATCAATGGCAGTCTTGGCCTGGTCGCCGGGGTGGATATCGGCGCGACCAGCATCGATCTGGCAATTGCCGACCTGTCCTGCAGAATATTCATGCGATATAGTGAGCCCGCGCTGGTTAGGGAAGGTCCCATCAAAGTACTGGGACGGGTTTGCGGTCTGCTTGAAAAACTCATCCAGGAGAACGGCTATTCGGTGGAAAATGTGCTGGGTATCGGGATTGGCATTCCGGGTCCGGTGGATTTCACACACGGCACGGTCATTTCTCCCCCGATCATGCCCGGCTGGGACAGGTATCCCATCATTCAGACGATCTCACAGTGGTTCCCCACCGCCAATATCGTCGTGGATAATGATGTAAATGTAATGGCGCTCGGTGAGATCCACGAGGGCAATGGCAAAGGAATTGAGAACCTGATCTTTGTTAAGATCGGCACCGGCATTGGCGCGGGTATCATCTGTAATGGAGAGATCTACCGAGGCGCCAGCGGCTGTGCTGGTGATATTGGCCACATCAGCGTCAGTAAAACCGGACCGATGTGTCACTGTGGCAATAAAGGCTGCCTTGAATCGTTGGCAAGCGGACCAGCGATATCGGAGCGTGCGCTCATTGCTGCACAGGCTGGAAAAAGCCCCATTCTGATGAAGCGATATGTAGCGAATGATAACCAGCTAACGGCTGAAGATATCGGTCATGCAGCTCGCGAAGGGGATCAACTTTCGATTGAGATCATCCGCGAGGGTGGGCAGATGGTTGGTGATGTGCTGGCCAGCCTGGTGAACTTCTATAATCCTGAAATGATCGTCATTGGCGGCGGTGTGAGTAACCTGGGGAACCTGCTCCTGTCCTCCATCCGCCAGGCGGTTCTTTATCGTTCTCTTCCTCTCGCCACCCGCAACCTGGATATCGTTTTTTCAGGGATCGGCCCAGACGCGGGCGTTATTGGCGCGGTGAACCTGGCCCTTGATTACCTGTTTACTGTCGTACCCGCGAACGGAGCAATGGAACTCGCATGAGGAGAAAGTCATGAAGTTCGGTGTCAATACATTTGTTTGGGTTTCTCCCTGCACCACGCAGGCGGCTATTGAGCTTGCTCCACACGTGAAGGAACTTGGTTTTGACATATTGGAACTTTCGATTGAAAACCCGGCTTTAATTGATGTCAGGCGGGTAAAACAAGCCATCCTTGAGAATGGCCTGCAGCCGATCGTTTGCGGCGCGTTTGGTCTGGAGCGCAACCTGTGCAGTACGAACCCGGAATACGTGGAAAACGCCAAAACCTACATCCGATGGCTTATCGACGCGGCGGCTGAGCTGGGTTCGCCGGTGGTTTGCGGACCGATGTATTCTGCGGTGGGCAAGGACCACTTTGAGGATGAAAACGCCAGGAAAAATGAATGGAAAATGGCTGTAGCTGGCGTGCGCGAGATGGCGGAGTACGCAGAGCCAAAGGGCGTGAAGTTGGCACTGGAAACATTGAACCGTTTTGAAACGGATATGCTCAATGTTGTCTCCCAGGGACTCGAGTTTATCAGCCAGACGGGTATGGAAAATGTGGGCTTCCACCTTGATACCTTCCACATGCACCTCGAGGAAAAGAATAGCGGCGATGCCATTCGGGCAGCCGGTAAAAAGATATTCCATTTTCACGCTTGTGAAAACGACCGCGGCGTGCCTGGCACCGGCCAGGTACATTGGAATGTGATTGCGCGCGCGTTAAAAGAGGTCGGCTATGACGGTCCCGTGGTCATCGAATCCTTCACATCCCAGGTGAAAGAAATTGCCCGGGCGGTGTGCATCTGGCGTGAGATCGCCCCCAGCCAGGACGCGATCGCGGCGGATGGATTGAAATTCCTGAAAAGTCTGTTGGCATGAAAGATCCTGAAAAAGAGGTAGTTATGGCAGAAGATACTGATAGGATCATTGAACAAGATACCAAACAACCACTACTTGAGGTGCGCAATATCTCCAAGCACTTCCCCGGGGTGCAAGCTTTGGATGATGTATCGCTTAAATTTTACGCCGGAGAAGTTCACGCGGTTGTAGGCGAAAACGGCGCGGGTAAGTCAACCTTGATGAAGATCCTGGCTGGTGCTTACAACACCGATTCAGGTGAAATCATACTCAATGGGTCAAAGGTAACGTTCACACACCCTCAACAAGCTCAAGAGAAAGGCGTCAGCATCATTTACCAGGAATTCAACCTTCTGCCTGATCGGACAGTAGCGCAAAACATTTTCCTTGGTCGCGAACCTGCTAAATTTGGCGTAGTGGATTTGAAGGCATTAAACAGGCATTCAACGAATGTTCTCAAACAGGTGGGAATGGAAGACATCATCAAACCAACAGCTCTGTGCAACACTCTCTCCGTTGCTGAACAGCAAATTGTTGAGATCACCAAGGCAATCTCCTTTGATTCCAAGGTGCTCATCATGGATGAACCAACCGCGGCTCTCAGCTCGACGGAAGTGAAGATTCTGGATGAGCTGATTCTTAAACTTAAAGCACGGGGAATGGCGATCATCTTTATTTCTCATCGTCTCAATGAAGTTTTCGAGATCTCCGATGTGATCACTGTCTTAAAAGACGGCCAGTTAGTTGGCACTTTGCAAACAAAGGAAGCAACACCAGGAAAGATCGTACACATGATGGTTGGTCGCGACCTGGACCATTACTTCCCTCCCTTAGGAACCGAAGACGATTTTGGAGATGTCGTTTTATCAGTCAAGGACGGATCGAATTCTATTCTGAAAGATATAAATTTTGTTTTACGAAAAGGCGAGGTGTTGGGAGTAGCTGGTTTACAAGGTTCAGGAAGGACTGAATTGGCACAAGCGTTATTTGGTGTAACCCCGTTTAAAACCGGTCGGGTTGAATTGAGAGGTAAGGCGATTGTGGTGAAACAGCCGTATTTTGCAATCAAGAACAGGATGGGTTTTGTCACCGAGGATAGAAAAGCTGAAGGTTTACTCCCGCGACAACCGATCCGGGATAACATGTTATTGACTGTTCGCGCGATCCGCATGATATTTGGCTTTGTTCACAAGGACGGGACACTAAACTCTCGGAAGATGGTTCCCTCATTGGGTAAACAGGTTGATATCCGGACGAGTTCATTTGACCGTGAGGTTCAATTCCTTAGCGGCGGTAATCAGCAGAAAGTAGTACTTACCAAGTGGCTGGCGTCCGATGCGGAGTTGTTCATTTTTGATGAACCCACTCGGGGTATAGATGTTGAATCCAAAGCCAGTATTCATGACATTATCCGCGGACTAACAAAAAAAGGGACAGCCGTGTTGATGATCTCTTCTGAATTACCTGAAATCATCGGCATGAGTGACCGAATCTTGGTGATGGCTGATCACCAAATAGCTGGAGAACTCCCGGCAAAATCAACAGAGCAGGAAATTATGCTGGTAGCAACTGGCCATAAAGGCGAACTGCACCAAAGTCACAAGTCATTGGCAGGAGAGGATTGAGATGGCGACTAACACAGATTATTTTGGCAGATTGAAAAAAGGTGTACGGTCCATTCGTATCCCTCCTGTTTTTATTTTCCTAATCGTTGTTTTTCTGGTAAGCGGAATTCTGGATCAAATCTTTTCGGATGGGCAGATTTTTACCAATCCAAAAATTTTACTCAATATTATTGTGCGCTCAGTCGCACTTGGGATTATTGCTGTTGGTCAGACATTGGTCATTATCGGCGCGTCAATTGACCTGTCAGTGGCATATGTCATCAGCATCACCGCGGTCATGTCATCTTATGTGATGCAAGGTAAACCAGAAAATGTACCTCTAGCGATTCTCGTCGTTTTTACGATCGGGGCAGTGATCGGTCTGGCAAACGGGTTAATCATTACAAAACTGAAGGTTAATCCTTTTATTGCTACCCTCGGAACGACGCTCATCGTAAAGGGTATTATTAACGCTACTTTCTCAAACTACACAGGAAGCGTTCCAAAGAGTTTTGAGTATTTTGGTTATGGAAAAATCGGACCGATCCCGGTATCCATTCTGATCCTCTTCACAGTCGTTATTGCCGGATGGTTGCTTCTCACCAGAACAAGATTTGGAGCACATTTGTATGGCGTGGGAGGAAATACGGAGGTTGCCCGCCTATCAGGCGTTCGAACAGACCGTGTCCTCATTGGAGCCCATATTATTTGTAGTATGACTGCCATCCTTTCCGGATTGTTTTTAGTCAGTCAAATGCGATCAGGTGCACCGTGGGTGGGTCCAAACGGTATCTATGATCTTAATTCGATTGCTACAACTGTTATCGGCGGTACTGCGCTTTCAGGTGGTAAGGGAGGAGTCTGGGGGACAATGGCTGGTGTTTTGATTTTTGGGATTCTCGACACGACCTTTAACCAGTTAGGCGTGAACCCATATTTAAAAACAGTTCTACAAGGTGCCATAATCATTCTCGCTGTGGCGAGTTACACCTTCCGTTCAAATAAAGAAGCGGCATAAGGAGTGGATCGAATGACGACAGCTACAGGAACTGCTTCTACCAGTTTTAATAAAATTCTAGGAAAAATATGGGCTGGTGCAAAAAGAATTCCACCTGTATATCCGATTTTCTTTGTGGTATTTATTATTCTGGGTTTTCTCAATCCCAAGGGATACCAGACGATGAACGGCATCATGACGTTTCTGCGTCCTGCTTCGCCATTAGCAATTCTAGCTGTAGGTCAAATGTTGGTATTGGCGATGGGCGGTTTTGACCTTTCCATAGGAGCGATCGTCACTTTTGTAGTCCTGGTAAGTTCCAAGGTGCTGGCAAATGATCCTGTAAACGCTTTTCCAGCTATCATGCTAATGATTGGGATCGGAGTCCTGATCGGTTTAACCAATGGTCTGGTAGTGAGCTATTTAAAGGTGCCCTCATTCATTACTACGCTGGGCATGATGCTTTTAGTGAGAGGCTCAGCTAAATATATTGTAGGGGGTGCCCCACAGGGTTACCTCACTGATAACTGGCGCATGTTCGGGCGTAACTATATCCAGGATGTTCCGTTCTTTGTAAAAATCCCATACGCGTTGATCATTCTGATTGTTCTTGGAATTATCATGTACATCATTTTTCACCGAACGAATTATGGTAAGCAGGTTCTGGCCATCGGTGATAATATGCGCGCGGCTCAACTTTCGGGTGTGAGGGTAAAGCTAATCCGGATAATATCCTTCGTTTTATGTTCGGTCCTTGCCATCATTGGCGGAATCATGATCGGAGGATATGGCGGCGTTAATGTTTCCATCGGTGAAGGAATGGAAATGCAGGCAATCGCTGCCTGTGTCATCGGAGGGACGATGCTTGGGGGAGGTAAAGGCTCGGTTCTGAATGTGATATTTGGAGCATTTACCCTTCAGGCAATTGTCAACTTGCTAAACTTATTGGGTTTGCCAAAACCGTACACTGACGCAGTACAAGGGTTGATCATTATCGCTGTAGTTGCTTATGCGGGATTAACCTCACAGAGAAAGCGGTAATCATTCTAACTTGTTTGGAATTTTGATCATAAAATCCAGACGAGAATTGTAAAGGAGGTGGTGCGTCAATAAATCTGAGAGTTTGATAAGTGCGTAGATGTATAAACTGACGAGTGTAAAAATTTAGGAGGAGTTAACCAAATGAAAAAGAGATTGCTGTTTGTTGTTTCGTTGATCGTCGTGCTGACCATGGTGCTCACAGCATGCGCCAAGACCCCGGTAGCGACTGAAGCCCCCATGGCTGAAGTACCGGTTGTAGAAGAACCTGTAGCGACCGAGGCCCCTGCTGTTGAAGAGCCTGTTGCCATGAATCCCGGTCTGCAGATGGAGCAGGCAACAGTGGCTATGCAATTCTGGTCGGACGATGAGTTCGCTAAAGAGAAAGCCTTGATGTCTGCCGAGCCATTGAATCCGGATGCCCCCATCTATCTGCAATATCTTGAGGACAACTCGACCGATATCACCAAGTATCCGCAATATGCTGATTTCGCCACGAAAGCCCCCCCCTACAACATCTGCTTCTCCAACGCGGGTGTTAACAATCCCTGGCGTGTAGTCGGTTACATCAACATGCGCGAGCAGGTTGAAGAACTCCGCACTGAGGGTTTGGTAAAGAACTTCTATCACCTTGATGCAGCGGGTGATGATGCCAAGCAGATCGCTGATATCCAGGACATCATTAACACCCCTGATAAATGCGACATTCTGATTGTTGCATCCAATACCTCAGAAGCCTTGACCCCGATTGTTGAACAAGCCTGTGCAGTTATGCCCGTCGTTCAGTTTGACCGCTATGCTCAAACTGACTGCCCGGTTGTTTCACTGCGCAGTATCGGTGGTTATGCCTTCGGTATTTCCGGCGCCCAGTTCATCGTTGACAATCTGCCTGAAGGTGGCAATGTTCTCGCCTTCCGTATCCTCCCGGGTGTGGATGTGCTGGAACAGCGTTGGGGTGCAGCTCGCAAGATCTTTGAAGAGAATCCCCAGTTCAATATCATCGGTGTTGAATTCGTTGCCTACGATTCATTCAAGGCAAGCACCGTTGTGAGTGACTATCTTGCCAAGTTCGGTACCATCGACGCGGTATGGATGGATGCTGGCGGCACCGCTGTGACCATTCTCGAAGCTTTCAAGGACAATGGCGCGGATTACCCGAAAGTGATGGTTGGTGAAGATCAGCAGGATTATCTGCAGTACTGGAAAGATAACGACCTCACTGCCATCGCCCCGGTCTTCGCGACCTTCCAGTGGCGCTCAGCAGTACTGGCTGCGGTCATGTTCCTGCAAGGTGAGACCGTTCAGCACCGCTGGTATTTACCCCAGCCTGATATCACCGCAGAGAACCTGGACACGTACCTCAACCCGGTCATGCCTCCACTGCATTATGCGATGTGCGGCTGCGCGGATATGGTCAACTACCCAGATTCATGGGCGACACCTGATATCAACAAGTATAAAGATGTACTAGAGTAAATCTAGCTCGGAGTAGTATTGATTTGAGCCCGCTCGAGTTTCGGGCGGGCTCAATCTCAATAACAGCACAACCATGAAAGGAGTTCAATATCCATGATCGAAATCGGTTTTCACACAGACGCGTTTAACAGCTCCTACTGGAGCTTTGAGCAGGCGCTCGCGTGGGCGCAAAAAAATGATGTGCATTGGATCGAATGCGGCATGATCGATGGCGTCAGCTGGATCCACGGTCTTGGGTATCAGCCGCATGTAGCCATGTGGGAGGACCCGCTCGTCTGGCGCGAGAAAGCCGAAAAATACGGTGTGCGCTTTTCACAGATCGATGCCGCCTTCCCCATGTCGCTGCCCCAGGGTGCATCGCTTGGTGTTGAGTACATCCTGCGCACCATCCGCTGGGCATACCTGGCAGGCTGTGACCATATTGACACGACAGATGACCGCTTCGCGCCAAAAGGGCTAACCCATGATCAGGCGCTCGACATGATGAAACGCTCATATGAGCAGGTTATGGAAATTGCCGAGCGCTACAAAATGATCATTGATATCGAACCCCATGGTTTTTACACAACAAAACCCGAGTTCATGGAAAAAATGCTGGCATTTGTTGACAGCCCGTACCTGCGCATGAATATGGATACCGGCAACACCTTCATCGCCGGGCAGGACCCGGTGGCTTTCCTGCAGAAATTCAAAGACAAGGTCAGTCACCTGCATATCAAGGACGTCAGTGAATCGTTATCCGCCTCGCTTCGCGGCGAATTGACCGGCATCGCGGTCAGTCAGTGCGCGATCGGTGATGGGGTTAACGTGGAAAATATTAAGAAGTGCATCGATGTCCTGGTGGACATCAAATATGATGGTGTGGTCAGCCTGGAATGCGAGGGCGACGGAGGTCCGATGATCGAGAAAAGCCTGGCTTTTGTGCGCGGGCTGGTTGAGGATGCCAACAAACGCATCGCAACTGGATAAGGTAATTATTCGACCTGGAGGAGGAAAACATGGGCAGGATCTTTTTGGGCGTGAACATGGAGTTTGTGCGGCATCACGACAAACCGTTCGATTGGGGTGTTGCCAAGGCGGCAGAGATCGGTTACCAGTACGTGGAACCGATGGTGCACTGGGGGCGCGAATTATTAAGTGAAGCGCGATATTTCCACAGCGTCTCGATGTACGATGATCCCCGTTGGGCGCGGGACCTGTGTGATAAATACAACATCAAGATGTCGGGCTTGAGCTCCCACACCCCGTTATGCAAACCCGAAATCAGTGTGGAGTATCTCAAGTTGGCGATCCGCTGGGCATCCGATGCCGGGGCTCCGGTCGTGAATACTGACGAAGGACCGAAACCTGATTGGACCACGCGGGACCTGGATTACGCGCTGATGACCTACACCCTGATGGAAGCCGCCATGGTGGCTGAACGTTATGGCATCAAGATCGGGCTTGAACCGCACCAGCAGTACAGCAAATCAATGGAAGGGCTGGACAGCATCTATGACCTGGTATTATCTCCGGCCATAGGCATCAATTACGATACTGGCAACAGCTACCTTGCTGGCACGACGGATACATACGAGTGGTTGACACATGTCAATGACCGCCTGGTTCACCTTCACGCCAAAGATATCAGCTTCTCTCAATCTGGTGAAGAGCGCGGCAAGGTAACCGGCACCCCGGTGGGCTGCGCCTGCGGCGACGGTGTGGTGGATTGGAAGCGCGTGATCGATATTGTCAGGAAATGCCCCAATGACATCGTTTTCAGCGTTGAAGTGGGTAATGTCCCGGATGCGATCCGCAGTTTTGACCATCTGAGCAAGTTGATCTAGTTCTGCGATTAACCGGGCAGGTATCCTCCCGCTACACATGATGATCTCCTGTACGGGAGGGTGAACATGGCAGTTGGCATTATTGATATATAAATTATTAAAGTTAGTTAAGCGGAGGTTATATGCGTCATCCAAACGTCGCTGTGATCGGTCTGGGTTTCATGGGCCGCACTCATATCCAGTCCCTGCGCCGGCTCGGTCTTGGGGTTTATGGGGTAGCTGGTATCAACGAGGAGGAGGCCAGTAAGGTAGCGGCAGAGTTATCCATTGGCAAATGGTACAGCAACTTTCCTGAAGCCCTCGCGGATCCCGCAGTGGAGGTGGTACATCTTTGCACCCCAAACAATCTGCATTACGAACAGGCGAAAGCCGCACTGGAAGCCGGGAAGCATGTTTTTTGTGAAAAACCACTGGCAATGACATCTGCTGAATCGCGCGAACTGGCGGCTCTAGCTAAAAAGAAAGGCTTGATGACAGCGGTCAATTACAACCTCCGTTTTTACCCGATTTGCCAGGAAGCCCGCGCCCGCGTGCAAGGTGGTGAACTTGGCAGCGCCTTATCTGGTTACCGGCGGTTACCTGCAGGATTGGCTTTACCTGAAGACGGATTGGAACTGGCGCCTGGAACCCGAGCAGGGCGGGGACCTGCGGGTGGTAGCCGATATTGGCACCCACTGGATGGACCTGGTCACTTACATCACCGGACTGAAGATAACGGCTGTGATGGCGGATTTCTCGATCATTCACAAAACCCGCCTGCAGCCGCGCGGCGAAGTTGAGACCTTCGCTGGCAAGATCGAGAAGAACCTTTCCACCAACGAGGTACCCATCAAGACCGAGGACGTGGCGGTGATCCTCTTCAGGTTCGATAACGGTGCGCTGGGCAGCGTTACATTGTCGCAGGTATCAGCCGGGCGCAAGAACTTCCTGTGGTTCGAAATCTGCGGCGCGAAATCCGCCTACCACTGGGAGCAGGAAAACCCCAACGAAATGTGGATCGGGTACCGCGACCAACCCAACCAGGTGCTGCTCAAGGATCCCTCCCTTTTCCATGATGGCGCGCGCTCTCTCACCGGGTTTCCGGGCGGCCACGCCGAGGGTTACCCTGATACGTTCCTGCAGGTGTTCAGGCAGTTCTACACTGCTATTGAAACAGGAAAGATGCCGCAGAGTGGCGAATTCGCCACCTTCGCTGACGGTCACCACGAGATGTTATTATGTGAGGCGATCAAACTTTCAGCCATGCAGAAACGTTGGGTTGAGGTCAGCGAGATACCAGAGTAGTCAGATTCACCTGGGTTGTTGTGATCAATAAACACAAAGAGTATTGGAGGGATTCATGAGAGTTGGCGTCTTTTCCGTCATTTTTCAAGACCTGCCTTTTGAGAAGGCATTGGATAAGATTCTGTCGTACGGCGCGACCGCGGTGGAGATCGGTACAGGCGGTCTGCCTGGTGCCCATCATTGCCCGATCGATGAGCTGCTGGCGAGCAACGAAAAACTGGGAGCATACAAGAAAGCTGTTGAAGACCGCGGCATGATCATCAGCGCTTTTAGCTGCCATTGGGACCCAATTGGACCGGATAAGAAGATTGCTGCCTCAGCAGATGAGCTCTTCAGAAAAAGTGTATTGCTGGCGGAACAATGTGGTGTCCCCACGGTCAACTGTATGTCCGGTCTGCCGGCGGGCGCTCCCGGAGACCGCATGCCCAATTGGGTGACCTGTCCGTGGCCGCCGCATTTCCTTGAGATCCTTGATTACCAGTGGAACCAGGTGGCCATTCCATACTGGCGTGAGGCTTCGAAGTTCGCTGAGCAGCATAATGTGAAGATCGGTATCGAGATGCACCCGGGGATGCTGATCTACAACGTGGAAACGATGCTGCGCATGCGCGATGCCTGCGGACCGGCAATGGGTGCGAATTTTGACCCGAGCCACCTCTTCTGGAACGGCGTTGACCCGGTTGCCGCCATCCGCAAATTGGGTGACGCCATTCATCATGTGCACGGGAAGGACTGCTACGTTGATCCTTTTAACGTGGCGGTAAATGGCTGCAACGACCATAAGCCCTATACGGATATACCGCACCGCTCCTGGACCTTCCGCACCATCGGCTACGGACATGACCTCAAGGTGTGGAAGGATATTGTTTCCGCGCTGCGCATGGTCGGTTACGATCACGTGATTTCGCTGGAACACGAGGATGGAATGATGTCCTTTGACGAAGGCGTGAGCAAAGGTCTGGCGGCGTTGAGGGAGGTCGTGACCGTGGAATCAGCTGGTGAGATGTTCTGGGCTTAAGTTTATAAAAAACGAACCGTAGTATTAAAATGATGCGAAGGTGTTAATAAAAACACCTTCGCTTTTTCTTGGATGTCAGCTAGATCAAGCTTCCGCCTTAAAACTGATGATCACGCTCGTTCCAGTTCCCCTGCCACCGGATTCCGCTGCGATCGTTCCACCCTGTGCTTCCACCAGCGCTTTGCAGATGGAAAGACCCAAACCCAGCTTGCCACTGCTCCCGCCGCGGTTCTTATCCGCGCGGTAGAAGCGGTCGAAAACGTAAGGAATGTCCTCAGGTTCAATTCCTTCACCGCTATCGGTTACCCGCAGGTTGATTTTGTCGGTTTTATCCGCGCTCAGCCTGATCGTCCCTCCTGGCGGAGTGTATCTAAACGCGTTTTCCACCAGGTTCTTCAAGACCTGCACCATGCGCCCTTCATCCACGTTGATCTCAGGCAGACCTTCCTCCAGGTCCAATTCAAGCGACACGCCCTTTTGACTGGTGATTGGTTCATAGGTATGATGGATGTGCTCCAGCAGACTGACCGGGTTGACCGGTTGAAGCTGCATCTCCAGCCCGCCGGATTCTGCCTGGGTGAGCGTAGTCATATCTCCAACCAGGCGGCGCAGGTGTTCGATTTCAGTCTTGATGACATCAACGCGCTGCGGGGAGAGGGACACCTGACCCTCCTCGATCATCTCGATGTAACCGGAAATGATCTGCAAGGGGGTGCTCAGGTCGTGAGTGATATCAGCGGTCAGGCGTTTACGCTTCTGGTCCGCTTCGAATAGGTCGGTGCTCATTTTGTTGAAGGTGTCTGTCAGCAATCCCAATTCATCCTGAGAGGTGACCGGCAATTGCTGTTGCAGCTCTCCACGCGCCAGTTCCTGTGAGGCGCTGGTGAGCCGGCGTATCGGTCTGATCAACCTGCCGGCTAAAAGGTAACCAATAACGACCGCCGCCAGCACGCCGGCCAGCGCAGCCAACCCTATGGCCAGGTTTGTCCGTTTCAGAAAAAGTTCTTCTTCAGCATTCAGGGCGAACTCGTACTTGGTATCCGGCAGGATCCAGGCGATGGTCACGCCCTCAACCTCCACCGCGACCGCGTGCTTCATTTGATCTTTCGGGACGCTGTCACCGACTTCATACCCCGGGAAGGGAATCACGGCCAGCAGCTCGGCGTCCACAAGCCCATTGAGACCGCGGATATTCCTTGAGTCGGGGGGCTTGTCCGGAGCAGTCATTTCACCTGGAGGGGGTTGAAAGTTTGAGGTCAGGTAATATTCAAAAAAGCCATTCAATGTGCCTATGCTGCTGTAATATTCCTGAACTGATTCCTTCAACATGGCCGTTTGCTGCTGCACCACGAGATTCATCAGTGATTGACCAGAAGTCAGGCGGATGAGCACGGATACTACGAACACGGTAAGCAGGGCGACCGCCAGGTATGAAAAGATCAGTTTGCCTTTTAGAGAACGTTTCATGCTGCCTCAATGATAAAGCGGTAACCGATACCAAAAACCGTCTCGATGTAGCGTGGTTGATCAGGCTCGTCGTCAAGTTTCACCCTCAGGTTACGTATATGGATCTTGATGGTGGATTCCGAACCCGTGTAGCCGTTCTCCATTAAATCAATGCTCAAGTCAGCCCGCTTCAATACTTTACCGGCCGACTGCATTAGCCTTTCAAGAAGGTGGAACTCAAGCGGGGTCAAGTCGATCAGTTGACCCTGCCTTCGTAGTTCGTGCCTGCCTGTGTCCAACGTGATGTCACCAATCTCCAGGATGGCGCTGTCACCATTCAACGGGGCGGCACGGCGCATGACCGCGCGCATGCGTACCAGCAGTTCGCGCAGGCGAAAAGGTTTGGTGATGTAATCATCCGCACCCAGGTCGAACCCCTTGATGATGTCAGCTTCCTGTTGTTTGGCTGTGATCATGATGACCGGTGTTGATGATTCACGGCGTAACTGGCTGATGAACTGGTAGCCATCCATGTTGGGCATCATTATGTCCAGCAGTACCAGGTCAGGCGCTGATTCGTGCACAACCTCAAGAGCTTCACTGCCATCAGAGGCGGTCAGCACTTCATAATCCTGCGCGGATAAAAAATCGCTGATCAGCAGTTGTACGTTGCGGGTGTCATCCACCACCAATATCTTGCGTGCCATGTGTCAATTATATCCATTCCGGTTTGATTATTAGGATTATTTCACGAAGAGGATGGGTGTCCAGCCCATCCTGCTTCGTTACAAAGGAGGAGAAGAGATGAAAGCACAGTCTCAAAAGATCAATCATCAAGGTCAGCGCTGCTGAACACAGCTACAACCGGTTCTTCATGATTATCCCAGCCATCGTGACGCGGGGAGTCGTAATGTATTGTGATGTCCGCGGTATCTTTAAGGAAGTTGATCTTGCCAATGGAGATACGTTTGATCTTCAAGCCGGTGCGTTCTTCCAGGTCAGCCAGCAGTTCCGCGCGGTGGTCGGGGCGAACAAGTTCTATCTTTTCATAGACGATGCGCTTGGTCGACTCGTAGTGGAATCCCCAACCCTTTTCAAGCAGGTACATGATGAGTAGGATGAGCAGGTTTGCGCTCACGAGATGCGGCCACAGGCTCGCATCCGCACTGGCGGAGTTCATTACTGGTATCGCGGCGATGAGGAACATGTAAGTCATCTCACGGACTGGGATCGGATCTGTTCGATAGCGCAGGATGGTGAAGATGGCAAACAGCCCGAATCCAACCCCGATGCCGATCTCGATGCTGGTCATAAAACGCAGCACGAAGTAGATCACGGTGTTGAATGCCAGGAAGGTTAGTACGTAGCGCTTGTTGTGGGTGGATGGATAATAGATGAAACGCACCAGGATAATCGCGACGAGAAGGTTGAATATAAAACTGATTAAAAAATTCGTAAAATCACTCATTTATTGCTCCTTTGATAATTTTTTCTATCCACAAAATTCGTGGTTTCAACGCGTTGCTTTTTACTTGTTCGAAGAGCATTGAAGTCCCCATGCAGTACTTACTAAAGCCCTGCGGTTGGAGGTGTTTTTCCCGCATTTGCGCCATAAAAGGTGAGGTTCTGTCCTGCGCGTCCAGCTTGACCTCGGCGATTGCTATCCCTTCGAGTTGTGCAACGCGTGTGGCATTGAAAAAAGAAATATCCAAATCCAGTGTGACCCGTTCGTTATGTTCCAGCCTAACCATGGTGATGCGTGTAAAGGTATTCCATAATTTTGGTTCCAAATCGCCGCTTTCATAAGGATAAACATGCTCAAGCCACTTTTCAGCTTCCTGATCCATGCGCAGCATCGTGTGATCGGTGGAAAGCCGTTGCTTGATGGTGCGTTCTTTGCGCGTCTTGTGCTTTACTTCCAAAAACGAGAGATGAGTATCTACATACTCGCGGCTGCGCACTTTGTAGCGGTCAGCCCGGCCGTTCACGTGCATGTTGAACAGGTCAAACTGGGGGGTGTCAAAATACAGCGTGCGGTAATGGTTGAATCGAAGCCCCTTAATGACAAGGATCCGGTAATCGTTCAGCAATAAGCTAAAAATCGAGGGGAGCTTGCCGACCGGGATGACGTACTTGGTATCGACCCGGTTCAGCAGGGAGACGGAATCCATTTCCTCAAGGGTAATGGGTTCGAATCCCTTCCAGCAACCCGTCAAGTTTTCCTAAGGTGCTGGCGCGGTTGGCATTGTCTGCCGGTAGTACCCAGGGCTGCAGTCTGGCGCGTGATTGAAGCGTGGGTGATGTCCATGAGTTGGTGTTCATTTGGATTTCTCCTGTTGGTTGCTCTAATTTGTAACTTTAGGATAAACGCTAACACCATTGGGTTGGTAAATATTTTGTATATCCCGGATTGTTTTTTATTTCTCAGACCAGGAGGAGGTATACGAACCATCCTCCTGGTTAAGGATGAATTTATCGCCTGTGACCACCACCCATGCCAGTAGTGTTACCCAGCCGGGTTACGACGCTTGAGATCGTGAAACTGGTGTGCTGTATCCCTGGAGAATAGCTGCCTGAGGTCGCGAGACCGTCAGGCGCATCGCCACTGACACTACCGGCCGTGTAGATGATGTATTCTTCGCCTGTTTTCATTTCGGGTGAGGAGAATACAACGGACTGGTAACTTTTCGTGGGGACAAAGGTGAGCATGTTAACACCGTTCGCGTTCTGGATGTTGATGACTGTTCCCGCTGCGAGGGTGGTGTCGAAATTTACCAGCACAGAATTCTGCGTAGAGGTTTCGCTGAATCCCTGCGCCATACCGGCGCTGCCCGCCGCCACAAGTGTACCGCCTGAAATTGTAAAGGTACCCTGGTAATCGAGGGCCGCGTTCATATTCTCGGTAGGTCCGTTGACAATCACCAGCCCGTCGGTCATTTCGATGGTTCCGTTCACGTCGATTCCGTCACCATTGGCATCCACGTAAACGTAGCCACCGTTGATATAGAGGTAATAATCACCCGTTTCGGAGAAAGCGTCCTGCCCGGGACCGCCGCCAGGGATTGAAGCCAGGTTGACCACTCGGCAGTTGGTTTCCACCAGGGTTCATCCCCGTTCCTGTGCCGTTGATCCATCCACACCAGAGGCTACATTGATTCCGTCATCGCTGGCGTTGATGTGCAATGAACCGTCATTAATGGTAATGACCGCGCTCTCGATGCCCTCGTAACTCTCGCTGACCACGATTTCTCCATTGTTGATCGTCAGCGCGGCGTCCGCGTGCATCCCATCGTCCCCGCTGGCGATTTGGAAGGTTCCGCCATCGACCGTGATATCTCCGTTGGAATGGACGCCGTCATCGGCAGTGTTGATGTTGAACATACCGCCGTCGACAATCACACTGGCGAGACCCTTGATACCCTTTGCGGAGGTTGATTCATCGAGCCAGGTACCGCTGCCGCCACCGGCGGCGAGGTTGAATGTTCCTCCGCTAATGAGAACATCCGTCTGTGCGGAGATGGCATCGCCGCCGGCTGTGACCGTCACGCTGCCATCCGACACGGTGATATAACCCAGCGCGGCATCCTCCTCATTGTCCGCTTTCAAGCCATCTCCGGTCGCTGTTATGGTGAGCGTGCCGTCTTTGACCACAACGTAATCTTTTCCCCTGATGCCATCGTCGACAGCGTTGACGGTGATATTTCCACCAGCGATGATAAGCCCATCCTTGCTGGTGATCCCGTCATTATAATTTCCGTTCACGGTGAGAGAGCCGCTTCCAAAAAGCGTCAGGTCGGCGTCGCTGAACAGGGCTGAGTTTGGTTCATCTTCTTCCTCGTTCTCATACGCATAATCCGAGCCATCAGTTAAGGTGTTCTCACTGTTTTCTGCCAGGATGAGCACAACCTTTTCGGCATCCGCGATGTATAGCGGTGCGCTGTTCATACTGGTGATGTCAACGCCGTCCAGGATGAGTTTGACTGTCTCCTCGTCCTTTGTATCCACAATAACCTGTCCGTCACTTAGAGTTCCGCTCAGGCTGTACGTTCCCGCTGCGGTTATGGTCACCTGGTTGCCGGTGATTGTTACACCATCCCCTCTTGACGCGGCGGATTGCCCACTCAGGGTAATGGTTACAATCGAGTTGTTGTCCCATGAGTAGTCATCGTCGGTTTCATGTGTCTGCCTGTTGATGGTTTCATTTTCTTCACTTGCTTCCGCTGTTTGTGTGGATGGAACCAGCTCGGTTGCTTCACCAGCGGTAGCGGTTTTAACGCTTTCAATGGTCTGTGGTATTGTGGTCGCTACGTTTTGTGTTGAACATGCGCCAAGCGAAATGCCCAGGATGATCACAAGGATTACAGTAAGGAATCTTTTCATTTTCACTCCAGTTATGATTTATTTATAACCGGATTTTACGTAGCAGCGCATGGAACGGGGTATAAATTTGGTATATGGGGAGCCGAACAAGACGGGATAAGAACTCATCATAGGCGTTCTTTTTTTCGATGGAAGTTTCAATAAAAAACGAGACGCCGTGTGATGGTGTCTCGAGTATTACGATTGAACCTGGGGTTATATTCTTGCGGGGAAATCAGTGTATGATTTGGCTTATCTGTTCAGCGTATTCCTTGTAAACAGGCCGATTCTCCAGTGTCTTTTCCGGCAGCGAGGCACCGGAAACCCTCAATAACAGCAGGATTTCAAACCCCGATATGACCTCTACGTGGTCACATCGTTAGCTACGACTTCGCGCTGATGACAGTGAACCCGTAAGCCCCGGGACCAATATGCGCGCCGATTACAGGGGTAATATTTTGCACCATCAGCTCACCTGCTGGCAGCAGGTGAGCGGCGGCTTTCTTGAGTTCCTGGACGCGGGCGGCAGCGTTGGTGTGCACAAGCGCAACCCGTTCAATTGGGCTGACCGCCTCAAGCATTTCTATCACGCGGTGCATGGCTTTTTCGCGCGTGCGTACGCGTTCATTGCCGGGCTTGCCGTCATACATGGTCAGGATGGGTTTGATCTGCAGCAGCGAACCCAGGCTGCTCATCCAGCGGTTCATGCGGCCGCTGCGCCGTAGGAACTCTAACGTATCAAGCACAGCAAACACGTGAGTACGCTTGATCTGGTCATTGATCGTCGCCAGGATCTCAGTCAGAGAATGCCCAAGTGAGGCCATTTTGGCAGCGGTTTCCACCAGAAAACCTGTCCCCATGCTCAACTGGTGACCGTCAATCACGTGGATGGCAGCCGAAATCGTTTCCTGCGCGGCCGCGCGAGCCACGTTTACCATGGCGCTGAGCGACTCAGAGATGTGAATGGAAAGAATATCCGTCGCTCCTTCCTCAGCCAGCGCATCGTAAATGGCTTTGAACTTGAGCGGAGAGGGCACCGCAGTAGTGGGGTGGGCGGGGAAATCCGGCAGTTGTGTGTAAAATTCTTCGCGAGTAATATCGATCCCGTCCAGGTATTCACTTTCTCCAATGTTGATATAAAGCGGTAGAACTTTTATCCCGTATTGTGCGATCGTCTCTGCGGGTAGATCGCAGGTGCTGTCAGTAACGACTTTGATGGTCATTATTTCCTCCTATATGACCAGGATCACGCCGAAGACGATCTCGATCGCCAGGCTGATGATATTGGAACTATCGAAAGACTTATCGAAGATCATTGAAAACAAGCGTGCCGCCGCGATTGCCAGGTAACCGATTCCGAGCATGCGGTAGGTATTACCCTTTAAGATCAACGGTGCGATGCCGAGACCGATGAACAGACCGCCGAAGATCGACCGGATCTCTGAAATACCACGCGCGCCGTTGGCGAGCAACCCGGTAAAACCATAAACCGCGTCCGGTTTGACCAAAGCCAGCAGGCCTGTGGCGGCGGTACCCACCGCGGCGATGATCTTTAAAACCATTAAGAATGTCATTTTTCCTCCTTGATTGCCATTAATATTGTCTAGTAATTCGAACAACTCGCTGTTCTCCGGGATATCGTCCATGGAATGTCCATAGTGAACGTATCTGGGCGACACCGGTCTATGTCCATAATCACCTGTGCCGGCATCCTGCCAAGCTTGAACAGGTTCACTTCCTGCCCGTAGAGTTTGAGCACGCTGGCCGAGGGGTCAGGCAGCCCGATGAACGGCAGTTTATTTTCATGCCAGTACTTTGTAAACGCTGCTGCATTTTCAGGTCCTACCACAATTACTTTTGTTTCTCGTTTTACAAATTCACCATGATCCTGGCGCAACTGCGCCATATGCTTTTGGCAGAATGGTCAGGTGAATCCACGGTTGAAGACCAGCAGGATGTTGGATACACCCTTGAAATCCGAAAGCTTAACCGGGGTACCTGAATAATCCTCAAGAGAAAAATCTGGTGCGGGTTTGTCGAGGTCAACGCGAGGCATAGATTCTCCTTAAGATAATTCATCATTAATTGTATTCGAAATTTAAAAATCCAGTATAGAATAATTACCAAGCGTCTTTGAGGGCTTGCTTTTTAACGAAGAATGCGGCGATCAGTGTGACCGCTACCAGCGCGAACACGATCCAGGCAGGGGTCGCCACCGCCCCGGTTGCAGCATGTTTGATCGCGATACCCGCGACCGCCCACAGGATGACCAGCGCGTAGCCCACATCACGGCGGGTGAAGTTCATTATGACTGCGATTACCAGCACGGCTGCCAGTATGATCCACATCCAGGTGACCGGCGAGATACCGAAACCGTCCCAATTCAGGTAATCCAGCAATGAGGTCAGGTTGGCGACCGTGGCAACGGTGATCCAGCCCAGGTAGATGCTGAAGGGCAGGTGCACCGCCAGCTTCTCGGCGCGGGATACCTTTACCCGGTTAACGCCCAGGCGCAGGTAGGTGATGATGAATGTGACCAAGAGCAGGAGCATGGCGATGATGGTGAGGGGGAATTGCTCGTAGTGCCACAAAAAGATCCAGACACTGTTGGCCAGTCCACCCAACACGATCCACCAGCCGGTAGACCGCAAGCGTGGGTTCTTCCGCTGAGAAGGCAGTGCCTGGAAGATGGCGAAAACGATGAGACCGAGGTAAATGATCCCCCAGATGGAAAAGACATAACCAGCCGGTGTGAAGTAAACCTCGAAGCGGTCTGAGATCTGCCCGGTGTTAAGCCCATTGAGTGGCAGGGCGTTGGCGAGTGTGTTCACGACGATGGTGAGCACAATGGATAGGATGACGGCGATCTGGCGTAATTTATCTTTCATTTCTTTTCTCCTTTTTTCGGGGATATCCCCGTTTGATGATAATTCGGATGCTGTTTTACAACAGGTCCTTGAGGGCTGATTCAATGTCCTCATATTGGAAGTGAAAACCGAGGTCGGTTAATTTTTTGGCAGACGCGCGCTGCCCGTCCAGCACCATGGTGCTCATCTCACCCAGCACGAGGCGCAGCATGAAAGCTGGAACACGGAAAAGCGTTGGGCGGCGCATCACCTTGCCAACTGTAGCGCGCGAACTCCTTGTTGGTGAGGGGTTGCGCTGAAATATTGAACGGGCCATGCGCGGCTTGATTTTCAATGAGGAAACGGATAGCCCGCACTTCGTCTTCGATGTGTACCCATGATAACCATTGGTCACCTTTACCCAGCGGACCGCCGACGAACAACCTGAATGGCAGCAGCATAAGCCCAAGCGCGCCGCCTTTCTTGCTCAACACCACGCCGGAGCGCAGCATCACGCGCCGCATCCCCAGGGTTTCGACAGCCTGAGTGCTGGTCTTCCCATTCTTTGCTGATGCCTGCCAGGAAGTCTCTACCCGAGAGGGGCATTTTCGTCTAAAAGGGCGGGGTTTTCTACCCCGTAATACCCCACACCGGATGCCTGTATCAGCACAGCGGGTCGATTATTTGCCTGCTTGATCGCCTGGACAAATGCTTTGCCGGCGTTGACACGGCTGGAGAGGATCGTTTCCTTTTGTTTCGCTGTCCAACGGCCTGCGGAAAGATTCGCTCCCGCCAGGTTGACCAGCGCGTCGGTTTCATTTACCAGGTGTGCCCAACCATCCGGGGATTTGCCGTCCCATTTGACGAAACGTGCTTCGGGCGGAAAACCCGCAGGGGGTGCAGCGCTGCGGCTGAGCACGATTACCTCATGACCGTCCTTTATCAGGCTCTCTGTCAGTGCCTTCCCGATCAAACCGGTCCCACCCGCGATGATGACTTTCATATTCCCTCCCAAATTTCACTATAAATGAAAACTGAACGTTTTTCAATAGTCCAATAGTATCAAATCTATATTGGATTGTCAATATATTGTACAGAAATAACTTGACAAATAATGTACAAGGTTGTACAATCACTGCAAGAAAAGAAAATTACTGGTTGCTGTTTTGGAAAATCTACTGGTTAGTGTGAAAAACGGAGTGATATGGAAAACCCAAGTCGAGTAGCAGTATATAACTTGAGCGCGGTGCTGCGTGAAACCGGTCTGAAAGCAGACCTCGTCCGCGCCTGGGAGCGCCGTTATCAATCTACCGACTCCGCAGCGCAGTGGTGGTGGTCACCGGCAGTATTCTACTTACGACATCGAGACACTGAAGTGGCTAAAGGCCAGGCAGGTTGAAGGGCTTTCCATTAGCAGCGCGGTTGAACTTTGGCGGTCGTTAATCGCGCAGGGTCGTGATCCGTTGGCTGGTTCGCCAATTCTAACAACTGGTTTGACCCAGGCGATTGATGAGAACGGCAACAAAATGGATACCCTGCGGTTACACTGGTTGGAAGCCTGCATGCAATTCAACAGCGTGCGCGCAGATGATGTACTGAACCAGGCTTTTGCCCTTTACCCGGTCGAGGCCGTGTGCACCGGGATCCTGCAACGGGGACTCAACGAGATTGGGACCGGTTGGTACACGGATAAGGTCTCGGTGCAGCAGGAGCATTTTGCTTCCTCGCTGGCCATCAGGCGCCTGGATACACTCGTCAGCATGACTCCACTACCAAGCCGCTCCCAGTCCATCCTTATTGGCTGCCCTCCGGGGGAATGGCACACCTTCCCGGTGCTGTTGCTTGACCTCTTCCTGCGCCGCCGCGGGTGGCGGGTCATCAATCTGGGCGCGGATATCCCGGTCGACCAAATCGTGACCTCCACCTTGAGTATCAATCCGGACCTGATCATTATGGCAGCGCAAACAATTGTCAGCGCGGCAGGCTTGCAGCAAGCATTTTTTGCACTGCGAGCATCCGGAAAACCCCTGGCGTATGGCGGGTTGGTGTTTAATCGTGTCCCTGCGCTGCGGGAACGAATCCCGGCTTATTTCCTTGGTGAAGACCTTGTTGCAGGTATTGATTCGATCGAAAAGCTGTTGCAGGGTTCCGGATACAAACCGGCTGAGTTTTCCCCTGGCGGAGATTACCTCGATCTGATCGAACGCTTTAACCAAAAACGAACAGGGATCGAACTTGATCTCATAAATCAAGCAAAGGAAGCAGGATTGCCGTTCGATTTACTCAATGAGGCCAACACCTATTTCGGCAATGCCCTTATCGCGGCATTAAAGCTGGGTGATCCGGCGGTTGTAAGAGCTGACCTGGAGTGGATAAGAAACATGCTGGCTGGAAGGCAAATACCGTCAGACAGGTTGTTCCCGTACTTGACTGCCTATCGACACGCTGTTGACACCAATCTTGGTAAAGAGGGGCTGCCGATCACGGCAATACTGGATTCATACATTTCTGATCACACCTCTATCACGCAGTGATTTCAAGGAGTAAGCATGGAAAAAGACAAGCAGTTGAATTTTTATCACGACGCGCCAGACCTGGTACTGCATGATGTTGAAGGCAACCCGGTAACGCTGTCAAGCTTGTGGCAGGAGCGACCGCTCCTGTTGGCGTTCACCCGCCACTTTGGTTGCACGCAGTGCAAACAGATGCTGGATGAACTGGTGGCTGGCAAAGAGCAGATCGAAACCGCGGGGTTGAACCTGGCGGTCGTTACACAGGGATCATCTGAAGCCACTGCGGTTTTCGCGGCTCAGCACGCGCCCGGGCTCTACTGCCTGGCCGACCCTGAACGTAAAGCCTACGAGGCTTACGGGCTTGAGAAGGGTACCCTTTTTCAAACCTTTCTGAATCCCCGTGTCTGGTCGGCAGTTTCACGCGCGCGCAAGAAAGGGTACCGCGTTGAAAACGCGCCTGCCGGTCAGGACGCGATGCAGATGTCCGGGACTTTTATCATCTCGATGAACGGGCGCATTGTCCTGCCTTATTACTATGATCACATTGCTGACCATCCACCACTGTCGTTGTTGCTTAGTGGTGTGCTTAACTACCGGTTGGGATCAACCATTCGATGGACCAGTGGGTCCTGGTGTGTAATCCATCAAATCTAACTAACGGAGAATTATTGATGAAAAAGAGCTTTTTAATTGTGTCGATAGCTGTTTTCGCCTTATTTACGCTCACAGCTTGTGCCGCTGATAACGCAGCAGTAACCAGCACGCCCGAACCGGTCGCGGAATCCGGGGTGATTGCTGAGGGCCGATTGCTGCCGGTGAACTGGCTTGAACAATCCTTCACCCTTACCGGAAAAGTAGCTGAAGTGAATGTAACAGATGGGGATGCGGTAATAAAGGGTGATGTGCTCGCACGCCTGGAAGCCTCTCCGGATGCCGCGCTGGCGCTGGCGCGGGCGCAAGAGGAAGTACTTGCCGCTCAATTGGCGCTGGACACCTTAAAAGCATCAGCTGTCCTTAACCTGGCGCAGGCTGAACTGGCCTTGATCAACGCCCAGCAGGCTTATGACACCGCCCAGGCAGTCTTTGATGCCAATACTTCGGACGAAAACAAGGCAGAGCGCGACCTGGCGAGCGCTGCGCTTACGCTGGCACAAGATTCTTTCAGCAGCATCGAAGGTGGGGAAGGAATTGACCCTGGCTTTCTCGCTGCGGCTGAGGGCCGACTGAAATCTGCTGAAGCCGGGCTTGAAAGCGCCCGGGCGCTGTTGGCGGCTCAAGAGCTGATTGCCAGCCTTGACGGGACTGTTGTTGGCCTTTCAATACAGTCTGGTCAGTTGGTTGGCGCTGGCGTGCCGGTGATGGCGGTGGCTGACCTTTCAGCCTGGGTCGTGCAAACTGATAACCTGGGTGAAACACAGATTGCGATGGTTAAGGTCGGCGACCAGGTCGAGGTTGCCCTGGATGCCCTGCCTGATCTCAAACTAAGTGGTGAGGTTACCCATATCAACGCGCGTTATGAAGAAAAGCGTGGTGATACCACCTATACTGTGACGATCCAGGTTAACGAGGCTGACCCGCGCATGCGCTGGGGCATGACCTCGGCTGTATATTTCATGCCCTGAAAGGCGCGGTAAATCATAATGCAAAAGGTTTTTTCAATTTCTTCCTACCTGGCAATCAAAGAGGTCTGGCGCAATCGCGGTCGTTTCCTGCTGGTGAGCCTTGTCATTGCTCTCATTACCCTGCTTGTGTTATTCATCGCAGCGCTCGGAGAGGGGTTGGGAAACGGTAATCGGGAATACCTTTCCAAGTTGGATGGTGAACTCATTGTGTACCAGGCGAAATCTGATTTCCTCATCGCTGCCAGCAGACTTGGCAGGGACCGCCTTACCTCTATCCGCCGGGTTGAAGGTGTGGCTGACGCCGGCATGCTGGGAAACGCCAGCGGGAACCTCATCCTGACGGGTGACGATGCGCCGTTGAAGGTGGCGCTGCTCGGCGTCGAACCAGGTCATATCGGTGAGCCGGTCGTGGAGGAGGGACAGCAGTTGAGCACTGACCTGGCAAACGAGGTCATCATCGACAGCAACACAGCAATTCGCACAGGTCTCATGGTTGGCGATGACGTAACGGTTCGTGTTACCCAGGGGACGAGAGATGAGTTCTTCACCTTGCGCGTTGTGGGGATCAGCGATGGTCAGCAATTTTCATTGCAACCGTCCGTCTTCATACCATTCTTTACCTGGGATCGGATACGCCCGAAATCAGAGGCAGAGGTCAACCTTTCCAACCCGATTGCTAATGTCATACTGGTGAAATTGGACGACCCGGAGACTGTCGAGACGGTGCAGCAGCGAATCAATAACCAGGTCAACAGTGTTGAAACCGCAACACTCAAGGAGGCCATCCAGGCGCTTCCCGGTTACTCGGCGCAGCAGAGCACGCTTAACACCCAGGGTGGATTCACGCTTTTCATCGGGATACTGGTCATTGGCGGCTTTTTCCAGATACAGATCCTGCAGAAAGTAGCCCAAATTGGTGTGCTCAAAGCTATCGGCGCTGCAAACCCGGTCGTGGCCTGGGCGTCGATTATCCAGATCACTGTTGTCACTGTTATTGGTGTGGCGATTGGTGGGCTGCTGGCTCTGCTATTCTCGCTAACGTTTCCACCAACGGTTCCGATCGTGTTCAACGGCACCACGTCAGCGCTCGCTCTGGTTGCCCTGTTGTTGATTGGACCGCTCGGCGGGTTGGTATCGATCCGTTACGCTGTGCGCATCGAACCCCTGAAAGCACTGGGATTATCATCATGACAACTGAAGCCAATAATTCCTACGCGTTGGAAACAAAAGCGGTTACCAAGACCTACCAGACCGATTTCGGGACCATCCAGGCAGTGGATAACGTTTCATTAACCGTGGCGGCGGGAGAATTTGTCGCCCTGGTAGGTCCGAGCGGTTCCGGTAAAACAACGATGCTCTCCATACTGGCTGCTCTACTGCAGCCAAGCGAAGGTCAGATCCTGCTGGATGGTGTAGACCTGGCAACGATGGGTGATAAGGAGCGGGTGGCCATGCGGCGCGAGAAAATTGGGTTCACCTTCCAGGCGAACAACCTTGTGCCATACCTGAGCGCGGTGGAAAATGTGGAATTGATGCTGCGTTTGAACAACCGGCTGGACAAGGCTGGCAGGCTGCGCGCGCGTGAACTGCTGGCGCGGCTTGGCCTGGGCGAGCGTCTGCACAACCTGCCCGGACAGATGTCCGGCGGGCAGCAGCAGCGGGTGGCTATCGCCCGCGCGCTCATCCACAACCCCAGCCTGGTACTGGCTGATGAGCCCACCGCCAGCCTGGATACGGAACGAGCTTACCAGGTGGTCGAGACCTTCGCCGGGTTGATCCATGAGCAGAAGCGCGCGGGTATTATGGTGACACATGACTTGCGCATGGTTGAATATGTCGATCGTGTGCTCATGATGCGCGACGGCAAACTGGTGCAAATTTACAGCGGCAGAAATGAAATCATAGAACTTGCCACCGGCGGGCGGCATTAGAAAAGTGTTAGCGAACAGGGGACGGGTATATTAATGAACTTGTGGTGGATACGGCGCGACCTGCGTTTACGCGATAACCCAGCGCTCAGTGCGGCACTGGCCGATGGTAGTCGCGTTGTACCTGTGTTCGTATTGGATGAACACCTCCTTGAAAAACCTGCCCAAATGCGCCAGGCTTTCCTTTTTGCCGCGCTCAGGTCGCTGGATGAAGAGCTGAAGGAAATTGGTTCGGGTCTGGTTGTGCGCCGTGGTGACCCTGTTAGCGAGATCCCAAAGATAGCCTCAGAAGTTGGCGCTACCGCCGTGTTTGCCGAGGAGGATTACACCCCCTACGCGGTGAAACGGGATACAGGAGGTTGGACGCAGGGTGAATCTGCAGCTGGTTCACGGCCTGGGGGTGCACCCGCCGGCCGCGGTCACACGTGCGGATGGCAGACCTTACACGGTCTTTACCCCATTCAGCCGCACCTGGAAAGCTTTACCCATCAATGGGCAGCTCCTACCCGCGCCAGCCAGCCTGCCGCCATTACCCGCGCTGACTTCTGTTGCATTACCGGAAACGCTGACCCCCGTGGGCTTTCCGGCTACCGAGCAGGAAGCCTGGCGCAGACTTGATGCCTTCCTCCTGGAGCCAGTACGGGATTACCCGGATGACCGTAACCGCATGGACCTGGAAGGAACCTCGGCCCTTTCTCCGTATTTTCGCTTCGGCCTGCTTTCAGCGCGCAGCGCTGCTGCAGCAGCGATGCGCGTGATCAACGAGGATAATGCGGACTTCCGTAAAGGGGGCGAGGTGTGGCTCAATGAGTTGATCTGGCGCGAGTTCTACCAATCCATCATTGTATCATTTCCCGCATGTTTTGACCACCGCCTTTAACCCGGCGCTGCGTGACATTCGATGGAGCCAGAATGAACAGAACCTGCTGGCCTGGCAGGAGGGAAGAACCGGTTACCCGGTGGTGGACGCGGCTATGCGGCAGCTCGCCGAGACCGGCTGGATGCACAACCGCGCGCGCATGATCACAGCTTCCTTCCTGGTTAAAGACCTGCTCATCAACTGGCAGGAGGGTGAACGCTGGTTCATGCGCGCCCTGGTGGATGGCGACCCCGCTGCCAATAACGGCGGCTGGCAGTGGACGGCGGGAACAGGCACCGACGCCGCTCCCTATTTCCGAATCTTCAATCCAATCCTGCAGGGTAAGAAATTTGATCCTATTGGGGCTTATGTGCGGCGCTGGGTGCCTGAACTTGCGAAAGTACCGGATAGACATATTCATACCCCCTGGGAGATGCCTGCCGAAGAACAGCGCAGCATAGGGGTGATCATTGGTGCGGATTATCCTGCTCCCATTGTTGACCACGCGGAAGCGCGCCAACGCGCATTGCTGATGTATAAAGGTAGAAACTCAGACTGATCGAACTTTTCGACCGACTAAAAAAAACTAGCAGCAGTAGGTGTGCCGTTCAGGGTGTGGCCGTTGGGGTTGGTGTCTCGCGCACCAGGTAAATCTCGGGGATCCAGCCAATCCGTCCATCCTCATCCATCACCTCAAGCCAAACAAGACCGTCAAACAGCTCCTTCCCGTACAATACAGTGATTGCCTGACCTTCTTCCATCAAACCGATTACAGGACCGCCGGGATTCTGGAACATTTCCAAACCAGGTGGTTCGCGCAACCAGACCTCAGCACCCGATGGAGTGCTGGTGGCGGTTGCGGTGGCGGTTGCCGTGGCGGTTGGCATCGGTGTATTGGTAGGAGTAGGACCCGGCGTGGCAGTTGCGGTCGGTGAGGGGGTGATGGTGGGAGTGGGTGGGATCATCGGATCAAGCTGTTCGACAAAGATCTGGTTCACTTTTAGGGTTACCGGTTGGTTCAACCCATCCACGATGGCCTTCTGGAGCTCGATCGTTTCCTCGTAATTCAGCATTTTGTTTGTACGAATCGTCAACATCATGTCCAATCCGCTATCCAGGTGGGTGACATCCATTTCAACCAGTTCTGCGTTGTACAGGTTCCTGGCTTCAGCTGTAACCACTTCGTGAATGCGGCGGTTATTCGATGCATCGCGGAAGAAACGATAACTATAGTAGGTTAGCGGGATGAGCAGGATCACGACCAGGGCGGCGGAAACCCAAAGGCTGTGGGGTATCGACTGGTCTTTTTTGCGCCTACCCGGGGAAAACCCGCGCGCGAACAGAACCGCGGCTGCGGCAAATGCTATGGTGATGGCATTGGTGATGAAAAGAAGTGAGGCTCCTCCTGCCACATCCCAGCGTCCGAGCGCCAGACCGATGCCAACGGTGCATAAAGGCGGCATCAACGCGGTTGCGATAGCAACACCCGGCAGCGCGGCGGAAAGGTTTTCACGGGTCATTGCATAAGCGGCTGCCACTCCGCCAGAGAGGGCGATGATCAGGTCAATCGGGGTTGGGCGGGTACGAGCGAGCACTTCGGCGGGTAATTCCTGCAGTGAAATAAACGGAAGAAAACGGTTTATCAACGTCATCAAGAAGGATAGCAGCACAGCCAGCAGGGCACCAAGAGAAAGAGTGATTAGAGCTGTGCGTAACAGTTTTTCATCACCAATGACCGAGGCAAGGCCGATACCGATGAGGGGTGACATTAAGGGAGCTACCAGCATAGCGCCGATGATGACCGCAGCAGAATTGGTCACCAGTCCTGAAGTGGCAATGGCGCAAGAAAGGATTACCAGCAGGAAGAAATCGAAACCCGGTGAGGACCCCTGCCTGATCTCGATGAGAATCTCGCGCCGCCCTTCAGAGGTAAGCGGTTTTACGATCTTGTGGAATGAAGATAGCACACTCATGAAATCAAATGGTACTCCATCTCTCAATTCTACCCGCAAATTGAGAAATGGTTATCAACGACTTATCCATGAGTTTTTTACGGCAAGCTGCTGATAACCATTCACTTGAAGTAATTAGGACAGGCTAATTGCCTGGTGTTCAGCGGTCGAACTTTGTTTTCCTCGTCCTGCCCATCCACGAGAGGTCTTCGAATTCACCAAATAGGTCTTTGAAGATTCGGTAATAGAGCAATTCCTCTTTTGATTGTAATTGTTGACCGTCTGACAGGTTACGCTCGGTAACAAAATCCCGGTCGCTAATCGTTCCATCGGCGTGGTTCGCAATGTAATCCTGCACACCAGCTCCCTGCCAGAACTTGGCTTTCTTTCTTAGCAGTAATTCTTCAGGAAGTAGATCCTCCACTGATTTGCGCAAGACCCATTTCTCGATTCCATCACGTGATCTTGAATTCTGCGGGGATTTGTAGTGCGAAATCGACAACGTGCTGGTCAAGGAAACTGACATATGCGATAAGCCCATGGGCAGAGGCTGAGCGGTCAACACGCTGCAAGGCAGTGTTGTGCAGCTTGCCCAAGATTCTATTCAGCTCCTGCTGAAGTTTTTCCTCTGGTATTGTGTGCAGATATTCGTAACCAGCGAACAATTCATCCCCACCTTCTCCTGAGAAAACCGCCGGGACGTAGTCAGAGGCCATTTGCGCCACCTTAAAATTCAGGACGGTTGACCTGATTAATAGTGCGTCAAAACTTTCAAGGTGGTAAATGACTTCCGGTAGCGTCTTGAAGATTTCTTCTGGCGTTACCTCCAACTTGTGGTGCGTAGAGCCTATATGCCTGGCAGCTATTTCTGCGTAATGTATGTCCGGAGATTCAGGAAAACCGGCAACAAATGTGTGAAGTTCGTGCACGTGAGGTCTAACCATGGCTGAAATAGCGGTTGAGTCAATCCCGCCGGATAACCACGCTCCGACATTACCGTCACCAATACGATCTATGATGGACGTTTCCAGTCGCTGGCGTAATTCTTGTGAAACCTGGTCTAGTGAACCTTTCCTTATGGTTTTTTTTGCTTGACTGGAATTTTGGATAATTTTGGAATCTGTCAATTTATATCCAGGTGGTAATTCATGCACGTCTGTTGTGACCGCAAGCAGGCCTTTTACTTCAGATGCGAAACAAAGGCTTCCTGTACTGGTCCGGCCATAGTAGAGCGGAGAGACCCCCAGCGGGTCTCTGGTGAGTTCAAGGGTGCCATTAGTTACCCTGGCACGGGCAAAATGGCTGGAACTGATCATTTCCTGTGCCACATTATCGTGTAATAATCTATCAGCACCCCGAATTTGAGCTTTCGTACCTGAAACACCGAGCATCACATTATTATGTTCAACAATGTGTCGCCAGGAATTTCCTCTGTGTGTCATTTTGTTCAGCATGGATTGAACGACTTCACTTGATCCCGGGTATTGGATGCCAGCAATGGCTGTCATGACTTTCTCCTTTTCAACACGCAACCATTTACACCAAGAACATCAAGCGTTCTTTGGTAAGTCATTTACAACCAGATGCTTTTTTTCAGAGATTTGAGGATTGGTAAAAGGTAAATGATTGTTGTTTAACTAGTGTACGGCATCCGATCAATGAACTGCTTGACGAAAATCCTCATATTTATTGTACCCTAAAAAAAACCGATGATTTTATTAGAGACAGGTCATTCGATCCTATTGGATCGAATGACCTGCAGTTTGGTACGATTAATCAGCTTTCTGTTTATTCCAGCAATCGGATTGTCTTCTATTTCCCCAGTTCTTCCAGGCGGCGTTTTGCGGCATCCAATTGTGATTCGAGCCAGGTCTTTTCTTTTTCCAGAATGGCTTTTTCATCTTCCGGGGAGAGGTTCGCTGCGCGGTTCCCCCACCCGATACCATTCCCGCGTCCATAACCACGTTGGCCGCGGCCGCGTCCCGTAGTTCCGCCGCCGCAAGGTCCCAACCCTCTACCAGTTGGTCCTGTTCCAGTAGGACCTGTTTTATCCATTCCAGGCATATTGTTCTCCTTTTTCGTTATCGATGTTCTTATTGTTGATTATCGCGGTTTCTGCGATTGCCGCGTCCGCGGCCGAACAAGCGGCCGAAAGTGGCGTCCCACAGACCCAAACGCTGACCGTAAGATCGAGTCGCATTCGTCACCGGGTTCGGGTTCGAACCTGTTGAGGTGCAGTTTCCCGCACTTCTTCCGGTGCGAGAGCCTTTTCCAGTTGGTCCTGTTCCATCTCTTCCAGGCATTTTCTTCCTCCTTCTATCCCTAATGGTCGATCTTCTCGATCAACCTGCTCATTAGTTCACTCGTTCGTTTAATTTCTTCCCGCCAGTTTATAAGTGCGCCTTTCCCCGATTCGGTCAGAGAATATGTGCGCCTGGGAGGTCCGAGTGACTCGTCTGCGTCCCAGTCTGAGGTGATCCATTCCAGTGCCTCCATCTCGCGCAAAGCCCGGTAAATCACACTGGGGTGAGGGGGGTTCATCCCCATTTTCTCCAGGCTGGCCAGCAGGGTGTAACCGTGCTGGGGTTGTTGCTTAAGCAGAACCAGTAAAGTGGGTTCGATTAAAGCCCCCATAAGAGGCGTCAACCTTTCTTCCTCTCGTTCTGCTATTGCCCACCCTCTCCTGTGACGTGGCATTATTAGACCCTCCATAAACTAAGTGCAATAATAGAATAGCACACTATTCTATTATTGTAAAGAGAAGTGAAAAATATGATGAATTACAGGATGATAGTCATGAAAATAATAGTAATGTATAATAATTTTAGTATAAAAGTTATAAAATATGCAAAACGCTACTATAATATTGGTACAGACAAACAGAATTAAGATGGACATTGCTGAAAATGGATTTGAATAACTAATAATTATGAAAACTACCAATACTGCCAAGGTTACTGATCAGATACCAGCTGAAGTGCTGGTTGGACGAAAGTTAAGAGAATTACGCGCCAACCGCGGTCTCTCGCTACGCGTTCTGGCGGACCGCAGTGATTTGAACGTAAACACCCTCTCGCTCATCGAAAACGGAAAAACATCTCCTTCTGTGAGCACGCTGCAACAGTTAGCCAAGGCGCTTGCAGTTCCGCTTTCCTCATTTTTTGAAGAAGAAACCGTTGAAAAGCAGGTGGTTTACACCCCGGCTCACAGCAGACCCCTTGCTGAGTTTGGATCTACTCAAATGGAGAACCTCGCCAGGAATTTGGCCGGGAATGCGGTCCAGCCTTTCATGGTGACCCTCAAACCGGGTATGGGCAGTGGAGACCGGATGATCGTTCATACTGGTCATGAATTTGTGTACTGTCTGGAGGGAGAAATTCGATTCACTATTGAAGAAGTGGATTATCTCATGAATGAGGGAGACAGTCTTATATTTGAGGCACATCTCCCCCACCGCTGGGAAAACACCGGGCAGGATACCTCCCGGATACTTATGGTGCTCTTTCCGGCTGACGAGAAAGAAGACGCGGGCAGCAGGCATGTATCGCTCGACAATATTAAAAAGGAGATGACAATGAAAATTGCAATGATAACGGATGACGGCAAGACGATCAGTCAGCATTTCGGCCGTGCGGCCTATTACCTGGTGCTGACAATCGAAGAAGGAAAAGTGGTGAACAGGGAGATGCGTGATAAGATCGGGCACAGTCATTTTGCCTCGCAGGCGCATGTTGAGGAATCACAAGGGACTGGTCATGGTATGGACACCGCCTCCCATAACAAGCACTTGAGTATGGCGGAAGTGATCTCCGATTGTGCAGCGCTCCTGTGCGGAGGGATGGGAATGGGAGCATATGAGAGTATGCGATCATTGAACATTAAGCCGATTGTTACTGACCTGGTCGATATCGACACGGCTGTCCAGGCATACATAGATGGCAAGTTGAGCGATCATACCGAACGGCTTCACTGATCATTTCCACATATCTGAAAAGACTTATTAATCAAGGGAAATTGCTGGTTCTTTACCCGGTCATTTTTCAGGTCACTGTATCCCGGCAAAAATTCCTTCCTGGAGGGAATGAATACAAATGAAAATTATCTATGAAGACCTTCAAGTGGTCATCAGCGCTCACCTAAAATATCTCCAAGGCGAACCCGGGGGACAGAAGGCTGACCTCGAGGGAGTAGATCTGTACGGCAGGGATATGGCAAACGCGAACTTGAAAGGCGCTAATCTCAGGGGAACAAATCTAAAACGTTCGATTCTCTGGGATGCCAACCTGGAGGGAGCAGATTTGGAAAACGCGGCTTTCAAGCATGCCATCCTGCAAGGGACAAACCTCAGAAATGCCAATATGCGAGGTACCGGGCTGAAAGGTGTGAACTTGACGGGAGCAGATTTACGCGGCACTGATCTGACCGGCGCTGACCTTGACAGTGCGATCCTGGATGGGGCAGTATTTGATAAAACAACAAAATGGCCTGAGGGCTTCAATCCAATTGTGGCAGGCGCGATCGAATTCAAAGACTAATGTGATTTAGAGATGTATAAAGCAAGTTGAAATGGAGAAAAAATGATTATCGTAATTTCTGCACAAAAACCTGAACTGGATGGTCCCGTTGACGTGCGTTTTGGACGTGCGCCTTATTACATAATTGTCGATTCAGAAAATGATAAATGGGAAGCCTGCGACAATCCGGCTGTCAGTCAATCCGGCGGGGCGGGTGTGGCAGCAGCACAATTCGTGATCGACAGGAAAGCAGGAATCGCCATCAGTGGTGATTTTGGACCGAACGCAAGCCAGGCACTAGGGGCTGCTGGTGTCAAAATGCATACCTTCACTGCTGATTTGTCCACGGTCAGGTCGGCGCTTGACCTTTTCAAGCAGGGCAGTCTGCCGCAGTTTGATTGATCACAAAGAGGAAAAAATGCAGATAGCGGTTGCCAGCGGGAAAGGCGGCACAGGAAAAACAACCATCGCCACCAGCCTTGCGCTCAGCCTTGTCGTGAACGGCGGGGTGGCGTACGTGGATTGTGATGTGGAAGCTCCAAACGGGCACCTGTTCTTAAAACCGGAACTTACCCGCCAGACTGACGCGGTGATCAGGATTCCGCAGATCCAGACTGACCGTTGCACGTTGTGCGGCAAGTGCGTTGAAGTTTGCCAGTTCCACGCGCTGGCGAAAGTAGGGAAAACCATCATGGTGTTTGCGCAGCTGTGCCACGGTTGCGGCAGCTGCACATGGAATTGCCCGGAATATGCCATCGTAGAGGTTCCCAATCCTATTGGTGTGTTGGAAACCGGATCAACACTGGATGGCATCTATTTTTCACAGGGTCTTTTGACCATCAGCGAACCGATGCCTACCCCCATCATCCGCCAATTGAAGCGGCTTGAAAAGCCCGCTGATATTTCTGTTGTCATTTTGGATGCCCCTCCAGGGGCATCCTGTTCAGTGGTTGAAACCTTGCGCGGGTCCGATTACGTGCTCCTGGTAACCGAACCTACTCCCTTTGGCCTGCACGATCTTAAACAGATGCAGGGGATCGTGGAGGAAATGAAAATTCCAGCAGGCGTCATCATCAACCGGGCAAACGGAGATTACGCTGAACTGGATAACTATTGTACCGAAAAGAATCTCCCTGTTTTGTTGCGTATCCCGTTTGACCGCCACATCGCTGAGGGGATTGCCCAGGGAAAAACTTTGGTGGATATTTATCCGGAGTATCGATTGACCTTTCAGGCGATGTTTGATAACTTTCTTGTAGAAAAGACCAAATTTGACCCTGAATTAGAGGTGGATTGCTGATGAAACAACTTGTAATACTCAGCGGCAAAGGCGGTACCGGCAAAACCAGCATCAGCGCTGCTTTTGCCTACCTTCAATCGACTGCGGAAAATAAGCCGCGTGCTGTGCTGGTGGACGCGGATGTGGATGCCGCCAATCTCAGCCTGGTATTGAAACCAGATCAATCAGAACACAACGATTTCTGGGGCGGTTCTCTGGCGGAAATTGATGTCACTCTGTGCACCGGTTGCGAGAGCTGCAAAGCCGTGTGCCGCTACGACGCTGTGCTTCCAGATCCACATGACGCGGGCAAATGCTGGATCGACCCGGTTGCCTGTGATGGTTGCGCTGCCTGTGTGTATGCCTGCCCTGAAAGCGCAATTAAGATGGTTGTGCAGCAGGAGGGGCACTGGTTCAGGTCCGATACCGCTTATGGCACCCTTTTTCATGCCGAGTTGTTCCCTGGCAGAGAGAATTCCGGAAAGCTGGTGACGCTGGTAAAACAGTATGCGCGTTTACGGGCTGAAGACACCTCAACACCGCTGGTGATCATCGATGGCCCTCCTGGCATCGGTTGCCCGGTTATTTCAGCTTGTGCCGGGGCTGACCTAGGGTTGATCGTAACCGAACCCGGCGTGGCGGGCTTACACGACCTCGAGCGCATCCAGGCGACCCTGCAGCATTTCCGTGTTCCCAGGGTGATCTGTATCAACAAAGCGGATATATTCCCGGAGGGGGCGAAGCAGATTCAGGAATTTGCACAAGAGCAGGGAATCCAGATCCTGGGTGAGATCCCTTATGACGAAAACATTCCGCAAGCCATGATGATGGGCTGGCCTGTAACGCACGCGTTTCCCGGGTCAGACGCATCCAGAGCGATTGCTCAAATTTGGGAGCGAACCGCTGCCGTACTTAATGGTACATCAGGCTGATGATATGGAAAAATCAGAACTCCACAACGCGATTCTTGAAAAACTAACCACCGTACTCGACCCTGAGACCGGTGTGGATGTGATACGTATGCAGCTGGTAAAGGATCTGACCCTTGATGATGAAGGGAAAGTCACGTATGTTTTTAGACCATCTTCGCCGCTTTGCCCGATAGCCGTCCCATTGGCATTGGCGATCATCCAGGCTGTCAAGGACGTGCCAGGTGTTACCGCCCAGCGTGTGACTGTAACTGATTATGTCCAGGCGGATCAACTTAACGAGATCCTTATAACAATCATGGAAGAGGGATAGGTTAGGGAGTAAAAGAACATGAGTGAAATCAACAGAATCGGCATCATTATTTGTGATCGTTACCGCACCTGTGCTGGAGGCAAGTGCCTGCGCGCGTTGCGCAACCGGGAAGGTGCGTTCAGTATCTACCAGGGTCAGGAGGTTGAACTCGTGGGGTATACAACCTGCAACGGCTGCCCGGGCGGAAATATTGAATACGCCGGCGATGAAATGATCAATAATGGTGCGGAGGTCATCCACCTGGCGACCGGTCTCCTGGTCGGGTATCCGCCCTGCCCGTACCTTGATACCTTCAAGCAATTCCTTGAAGCGCGTTATAGCGTCAGGGTTATCCTCGGAACACATCCCGTCCCCCAGAAGTACCTTGAGATTCACACGCGGTTGGGTACCTGGAAAGATGAAGCCTGGAATGCCCGGCTTTCAGCTGTTATGGCGGATGAAGCCGTACGACTGGCGTACAACTAAGGAACTTGAAATGATCGCATTCGGTCCGGTACCCTCGCGACGGCTGGGTTACAGCCTTGGGATCAACCACATTCCTCCCAAGCACTGCACCTATTGCTGCGTTTACTGCCAGGTTGGTAGAACAACCTCGCTCGAGATTACCCGCCGTGAATTCTACCCACCACAGCAGGTCATTATGGAGGTGGGCGAAGCGCTCGAAAACGCCAGGCGGCATGAAAAACAGGTTGATTTTCTCACCCTGGTTCCTGATGGAGAACCTACACTGGATATACACCTCGGTGACCTTGTGCTGGGATTGAAGCAGTTTGACATCCCGCTTGCCGTGATTACGAACTCCTCGCTTATCTTTCAGCAGGATGTGCAGCAGGCTTTACTACCGGTGGATTGGGTATCCTTTAAGGTCGATTCGGTCGATGAGGCATCCTGGCGCAAGGTCAACCGGCCGCACGCGAAATTGTCACTGACTGCCATCATAAACGGGATGCTGGAATTCCGCGGAAAGTACCATGGTGAACTCGTAACCGAAACGATGCTGATTTCCGGGGTCAATGACGCTGATTCATCTATTGAGTCTTTATCCAATTTTCTGTTGGCTTTACAGCCGTTCAAATCATACCTCGCCATCCCCATTCGCCCACCGGCAGAAATGTGGGTAATGCCGCCCGATCCGGAAGTACTATTAACGTACCTGGAGAAAATATCAAAAAAGTGCCCTTTCATTGACCTGCTTTTCGATATGGAGGAAGGGGATTTTTCCTCAACCGGTAATCTTATCCGCGATATCCTCGCCATTACCGCGGTGCACCCCATGCGGGAGGATGCCTTACGAAGTATGGTTGGGAATGCCAACGGAAATTGGAATGTAGTAGAATCTCTTGTCAATTCCAGCGAATTAATCTGCGTCACTTATCGCGACGAAAATTATTTCATAACCCGCAATAAGAATAAAAAATTGAAATCAAGTCAGGAATATTAATGATCGAACAAATATCCCCATTGTTGAATATTTTACTGCTTAGCCTGATGGCCAGCCTGGGCACCGGTCTGGGTGGTTTGATCGCTGTCCTCCGCCGCCCTGGGAAAAGATCTTACGGTCTGTTGATGGGCATCACCGCAGGCGTGATGATCAGCCTGGCGTTCCTGGAACTTGTTGCAGAAGCATGGGCTCAGGCTGGTTATATAACGGCGACCATCGGTTTTGGTTTAGGCGCGACATTCATGTTCATTCTGGATCATTTTGCGCCGCATATGCGCTTCGGTGAAAGGGAAGTACGAGGAGAACCACCCCGAATTGAACCCCGCCACCATTTGGGAACGCGGTCGCGCGGCCACGGTTTCGGGCGTTTCTACCAACATGACAGGGTGTACGACCATAAACTCATCAACACCGGATTGCTTCTGGCAGTAGGCATCACCCTTCACAACCTGCCGGAAGGTATCTCGATCGGCGCAGGATACCTGCATAACCCGAAATTTGGCGTGTTCATTGCCGTTGCCATCCTTTTGCACAATATACCAGAGGGTCTTGCTACAGCGTTGCCGTTATGCAAGGGTGGTTTTTGCCGCTGGGACGCTTTCAAGGTTGCATTTTTATCTGGATTAGCCGAACCGGTTGGTGCGCTGCTGGCAGCTCTCTTTTTGGTGAATTTCCAGGGTCTGGTGCCGGGTGCGCTGGCTTTTGCCGGCGGGGTGATGGTGTTCATCACCCTGGATGAGTTGATCCCAACCGCCCGTGAATACGGTCATGAGCACTACGTAGCGGTTGGCATCATCCTAGGTTCCATTTTTGTCTTCCTGTTATCCGGTATATTTGGGGTTTAATCCACTTTTGAAAGGTATCATATGACTCTATTATCTGATCTACTGGCGTCTCTTCCGAAGGATCCTGTGCCGGTGCGCAGTGTGCTCGTAGGGGTGCACTGGACGCTCGTTTGCAGCCGGCATTGTGGCCTGGGTTCCACCCTGGTGAACTGTGGACCTCATGGACACTCCCACATGCGTGATGTCGGTAATCTGCTGGATAAAAGCGTGCAGGAACTCGCTGGTTGGATCGAATCAGAAAACCTATTGGAAGCCAGCGTGGGTATTGCCGCTTTCAATTCGCTCGTTGATGTCGACCCTGAAAAACTCAAAGAAGTGAACGCATCCGAGGTCATCCGGCGCGAATGCCCTGATAAGAACCTGTTGATCGTTGGACATTTTCCCTTTGCAGACAAAATGAGGGGAATAGCAAAGAATCTGTGGATCATTGAAAAAAAACCATACGGGGACGACTTCCCGGAGGAAGCCGCGCAGGAATACGTGCCACGAGCGGATATTGTCGCCATCACCGGAACTGCTTTTATAAACCACACGATGGAGGGATTGCTCTCATTATGCCGCCCTGACGCGCTCGTGATGATCCTTGGACCTTCCACCCCACTGGTGCCGTTATTGTTTGACCGCGGTATCACCTACCTCTCGGGGTCACGTGTCATTGATGAGGCCGCCGCCAGGCTTACCATCCAGCAAGGCGCTGGCTTTCCCCAGGTGCGGGGGGTGCAGGTTGTGACGATGGTGAAAGATGCCTGATAAGGGCGTGATCCCCATGACCCCAATCGGGGTCATCCAAAACCTCCAGAACTCGCTGGATCCAGCATCGAAGTAAAACGTAAATGGTTCTCAAGCAAATATGTATAATATAGTTAGCTCAAGCGACTGAAGACCCCGCTTGATTTATACCTTTAGTAATAACATTTGGAGGAGAGATGGCAACGTTACAGCAAAAAGTCAACCTGACCATAAATAATGAACCCAGAACACTTCTTGTCGCTCCTGGAGAATCGTTGCTTGACGCCCTGCGCGCTGCTGCTTACTTCAGTGTCAAGTTCGGTTGCGGCAGCGGGGAATGCGGTGCCTGTACGGTAATCATGGACGGTAAAGTTGTGCGCAGTTGCACGATCAAAGCAGTCGAAGCCGAGGGTTGTCAGATCATCACTCTGGAAGGTTTGAGCGTGAACGGTGAACCGGATCCGATCCAGCAGGCTTTCATGGATACCGGGGCGATCCAATGCGGTTATTGTTCCCCGGCGTTGATACTTTCAGCTAAGTCGCTGCTGGATAATAACCCTGATCCCTCCGAAGGTGAGATTCGAAAAGCATTGAACCCCGTTCTGTGCCGCTGCACGGGCTATGTACGTGGCGTTAACGCGGTGCAGCGTGCCGCGGCGGTAAGGCGCGGCGAAAAAGTGGCAGCTTTTACCCATATAGACCGCTCTCTTCCTGTGGACCTTACCAAGATAGATATCCCGGACGAATATTTTCGTAAAGACGGCAGCCGGAATCCTCTGCCTCCATTGGTTTACACGCCTGGTGAGATGTCGAAAACCAGGGTCATCGGCAAATCGGAAGTGAAGGTTGACGCGCGCAAGCTGGCTCTCGGAAAACCCGTGTTCACGGATGATATTCATATGCCTGGCATGCTCTATGCCGCGATGCTCACCAGCCCGCACGCCCACGCGCGCATCAAACGTATCGATGCCAGCCAAGCGCGTGCCTTGCCAGGGGTGCAGGTTGTGCTCACACACCAGGATATCCCGCGTGTGAAGTACGCCAGTGGTGGTCAGAGTTACCCGCAGCCCCTGCCGTATGACCAGGTCTGCCTGGATGACAAAGTGCGTTTTGTGGGTGACCGTGTTGCCGTGGTGGCAGCGGAGTCTTTGGAAATTGCCAACGAGGCTTTGAAGTTGATCGAGGTTGATTACGAAGTCCTGACGGCAGTGGTGGACATGGAAGCAGCAATGAAGCCGGGTGCCCCGGTTATCCACGATGAATCGGACACCGAGGGAATATTTGACCGCGAACGGAACATCGTTTACCACATCGAAGCTGAGGTTGGTGACGTGGAGAAGGCCTTCGTGGAATCAGACCATGTGTTCGAAGGTGAATACCACACTCAGAAGCAGCAGCATGTGCACCTTGAACCCCATGTGGCCATCAGTTATTTTGACGAGGATGACCGCATGGTGATCCGTACCAGCACCCAGGTGCCCTTCCACACGCGCCGCATCGTCGCGCCGCTCATTGGTTTACCGTTGAAGAAGATAAGGGTGATCAAGCCGCGCATCGGCGGTGGGTTCGGTAACAAACAGGAAGTGCTGATCGAGGACCTGTGCGCGCACCTGACCATGATCACCAGGCAACCGGTGCGCATGGAATACACTCGTGAACAGGAGTTCACCAGTTCCCGCACGAGGCACGCCACCACCATCCGTTATAAGATTGGCGTCAAGGGTGATAAGGTCACCGCCGCCAGCCTTTACCTCATCGGAGATACCGGTGCTTATGCCACCCACGGGTTGACTGTCAACATGGTGGGCGGATTCAAGGGTCTCACGCTTTACAATTCTCCCAACTCGCGCTTTATTTGCGATGTGGTCTACACCAACACCGCCGTGGCGGGCGCTTACCGCGGTTACGGCAGTATGCAGTGCCAGTACGGTATTGAAGTGCTCATGAGCGAGATCGCTGACAAGCTCGGTTTGGACGTGGTGGACTTCAAGAAAAAGAACTGGATCAAAGTTGGCGAGGAAATGTACCTCTCACAGCAGCTTGGCGAAGGCAGGACGGGCGTGAAGCAAGCGCTGGCTACCAGCGCCATGGAGCAATGCGTGGAGATTGGGAGGAAGGTCACCGATTTCGATGCCAAGCGCGCCGCCTACCGCAACCAGAGCGGACGCTACCGCCGTGGGGTGGGCATGGCAGTGGTGATGCACGGCAGCAGCGTGGCCAACCTGGACATGGCCGCTGCGACTCTTAAAATGAACGACGACGGCTCGTTCAACCTGCTCATCGGCGCGACCGACCTGGGAACCGGGTCAGATACCGTGCTGGCGCAAATCGCCGCGGAAGTGCTCAACACGGACGTGGAGGATTTAATTGTCTATTCGTCTGATACAGACTTCACCCCCTTTGATAAGGGAGCGTATGCCAGCAGCACCACCTACCTCAGCGGTGAGGCGGTGCGCAAGACGGCTTTGGCAATCAAAGATCAATTGTTGGAACACGCGGGTTTGATGTTGGGTGTGAAGGATACCGGCACTTTAAAACTTGATTACAAGAAAGTGGTTGCGGCTGACGGCAGGGCGGTGAGCTTCGAAGAGATTGGTCTGAGCAGCCTGCACCAGCAGGCGCAGCATCAGATCATGGCAACCGAATCGCACGTGAGCACGGTGAGCCCACCGCCAACCGCAGCGCAGTTCGTTGAGATCGAAGTCGATACCGAGACCGGTAAGGTTAAGACCGACCGACTGGTGATGGTTGTCGATTGCGGCAGGGTGATCAACCCGGTGACGGCATCCGGCCAGGTCGAGGGCGGTTTGGCACAAGCGCTCGGTTTCGCGCTGATGGAGGACATGCTTTACTCGCCTGAAGGCCAGCCGCTGAATCCCAACCTCAAGACTTACCACATTCCGCGCGCTGTTGAGATGCCGGTGATGGACGTGATCTTTGTGCAAACCGACGAACCCAGCGGACCCTACGGTGTGAAATCTGTCGCCGAAATTTCCATTGACGGGGTTGCGCCGGCCATGGCCAGCGCCATCCACAACGCCACGGGTGTGTGGCTGCGCGACCTGCCTTACACCAAGGAAAGGGTCAAAAAAGCCATCGCGTAATTTGGGGTGCTTTAGTTTGGATTGACTTTCCACCTGAATCACTGCACAGGGAGCAACGCGGTGAGCGCGTTTCAGCAGGCATTTCCGGGCAGGGTTGACTATCTTAAAGCGGGTATGAACATTGTCCTTGGATTAATGGTTTCGAATAACATTTGATAATTTCAGGTTTCTGAGTATGATTTAATATATCGTAGAAACTACGCCGGCAAGTAGAAAAAAGGAGGTTTAATGGCAGAAAATAAAGATGGTTGTGTAAAACCCGTAAAAGGTCCGATTTCCGCTGCAGCAGAAACCCCCTCAGCCACACCAGTATTCCAAAAGGAGGTGTCAATGGTTCAAGCCAAAGTTGGAAAACCCGCTCCTGATTTTGAATTAACAGCATTTCATAAGGGCGGATTCAAGAATGTAACCCTTTCGGATTACAAGGGTAAATGGATCGTTATCTGCTTCTATCCCGGTGACTTCACCTTTGTCTGACCGACAGAATTATCGGCAGTTGCCGTTAAATATGGTGAATTCTTAGAGCTGGGTGTGGAAGTGCTGGCGATCAGCACTGACAGCCGCTTCTCACACAAGATCTGGCAGGAAACGGAACTTTCAAAGATGGTGGAAGGTGGAGTTCCATTCCCGCTGCTTTCTGATGCGGGCGGTCGGGTCGGTACAATTTATGGTGTGTATGACGAAAGTGCGGGGGTTGATATCCGGGGGAGATTTCTGATCGATCCTGACTTCAATATCCGTGCCATGGAAGTGATGACCCCGGAAGTGGGTCGCAACGTTATGGAATTGATTCGCCAGGTCAAAGCTTTCCAGCATGTGGTAGCAACAGGAGAGGTCACGCCCGCGGGCTGGCAGCCTGGAAAAGCCACATTAACCCCAGGCCCTGACCTGGCTGGTAAGGTCTGGACGGTTTGGAAGCCTGACCAGGCGTTCTAACACTTATTTGTTCACACCCGGCGTATTTCACCTGGAGGTTGAGGGTTATCCCGCAGCCTCCAGTTCGTTTTTGAATTCTGATAATATTCATACGATTTAAGCAGGGATATTGATGTATAATATTCAAAATGAATAAAGCGTTGACCGGGACGAGTAACTGTTGAGCGTTCCACCAGAGAGAAGGGATCACTGACTGAAAGTCCCTTCAGGAAAAACAACAGAGAAAACCACCCGCGAGCTTGAGCCTGAACCATGAAAATCAAGTAAGGCGAACGATTGACCCCGTTACCGGTCTAAAGAGATGGTCCGGAAATATCTGGATCAATCTGGGTGGAACCGCGATGATTAATTCTCTCGCCCCAGCAGGGACGGGAGTTTTTGTTTATGTAGAGAAGAATCGGAGGAGAAAATGGCAAACGAAAAAGAACTTTACGAAGAATCACAATTGTTCAGGATACGGCACTCGACCGCGCACATCATGGCGCAAGCCGTGCTGGAAAAATTCCCCGAGGGCAAAGTGGCGATCGGTCCCGCTATCGAGGATGGTTTTTACTACGATTTTGACCTGCCAAGACCCCTGACCCCCGAGGACCTCGAGGGCATTGAGAAGCGCATGCGCGGCATCATCCAATCGGGCGTGAATTTTGAACGCAAGGTTGTCAGCGCGGATGAGGCGAAAGCGCTCTTTCACGACCAACCTTTCAAGATCGAGTTGATCGAAGGCCTTGAATCAGGCGAGATGGACGATGACGGCAACCCGGTGAGCGAGAAGCCTGAGATTTCCATCTATTCGCAAGGCGGGTTCACCGACCTGTGCCGCGGTCCTCACGTGGGAAATTCACGTGAGATCAACCCGTCCGCGGTGAAGCTGCTCAACGTCGCCGGTGCCTACTGGCGCGGAGACGAGAAGCGCCCCATGCTGCAGCGCATCTACGGTACCGCGTGGAACAAACCGGATGAACTAAAGGATTACCTGTGGCGGCTGGAAGAGGCGAAGAAACGCGACCACCGCAAAATTGGCCAGGAGCTTGACCTCTACAGTATCAATGAAGAGATTGGCGCAGGATTGATTCTGTGGCATCCAAAGGGCGGGCGCATCCGCAAGCTGATCGAGAATTTCTGGTCCGAAGAGCACGAAGCCAACGGTTACGATTTCGTGTACACTCCGCATATTGGCAAGGCGCAGCTTTGGGAGACCAGCGGACACCTCGGCTTCTACAAGGACAACATGTATTCGCCGGTCGACATCGAGGGACAGCAGTATTACCTTAAACCGATGAACTGCCCGTTCCACCTTCACATTTACAAGAACTCGCTCCGCTCCTACCGTGACCTGCCCATGCGCTACGCGGAAGAGGGCACCGTTTACCGTTACGAGCGCAGCGGCGTGCTGCACGGGCTTATGCGCGTGCGCGGTTTTACCCAGGATGACGCGCATCACTTTTGCCGTCCTGACCAGATGCCGGCCGAGATCGATTTTGTGCTCGGTTTCAGCCTGCATATCCTGCGCAGCTTTGGCTTCTCGGATATCCACGCCTACCTGAGCACCCGGCCTGAGAAATCGGTCGGTGACCCGGCGATGTGGGAGGCGGCTGAAGTTGCACTGGAAGAGTCGCTCAACCGCTCCGGCATCGATTACAAGGTTGATAAAGGCGGCGGTGCATTCTACGGTCCGAAGATCGACCTCAAAGTGGAGGACGCCATCGGGCGCGAGTGGCAGCTCTCGACCATCCAGTTTGACTTCAACGAGCCCGAACGCTTTGACTTGACCTACATCGGTGAGGACGGCCAGCCGCACCGCCCGTACATGATCCACCGCGCGCTGTTGGGCAGCCTGGAACGTTTCTTCGGCGTGCTCATCGAGCACTACGCCGGCGCTTTCCCGGTTTGGCTGTCGCCTGTGCAGGCGGCGCTGATCCCCATCGCTGATCGCCATCTGGATTATATGCGCCAGGTGGAGACCGAACTGCGCAAGGCCGGCATCCGGGTGACGGTCGATGACCGCCCGGAGCGTATGAACGCCAAGATCCGCGACGCCCAGAACCAGAAGATCCCGTACATGCTGGTCATCGGTGACAAGGAAGAGGAGAGCGGGCAGGTCGCGCTGCGGTTGCGCAACGGCGAGAACCCCGGACCGATGCTGGTGGCGGATTTCATCGCGCTGGCAAAGGAAGAAATCGCGGCCAAAAAGTGATCTGTATTCTTGAGAATTGGAGCCAGGATTTGAAATGAAAAAGGAACCCGGTCACTTTAAATTGCTGGCTCCGTTCTATGAGAGATTTATCAAACCACAAGAGCCGGAAAACATCCTCTCCCACCTGGGCTTGCCGCAGCCCGGCGGCACCGTGCTGGACGCGGGCGGGGGAACCGGCCGCGTGGCTCAATACTTTGTCGGCAAGGCAGCGCGCGTGGTCGTGGCTGACCAGACCTTCGAGATGCTGCAGGAGGTCAGGAAAAAGGATGGACTGGAGGCGGTGTGTTCGCTGACAGAAGAGATGCCGTTCGCAGACGGGCATTTCTGCTGCATCGTCATGGTAGACGCGCTGCATCACGTGGCCGACCAGGCGGCTACCATCCGTGAGTTGTGGCGCTTGGTCAAGCCGGGCGGCCGGGTCATCATCGAAGAACCGGATATCCGCCGTTTCAGCGTCAAGGTTTTAGCGCTGGCTGAGAAACTCGCGCTGATGCGCAGCCATTTCCTGTCACCACAGAAGGTGATCTCGCTCTTTGATTTCGCAGGCGCGTCTTCGCGGGTTGAAGTGGAGGGGTGGACGGCGTGGATCATTATCGAGAAAGGTGTCTCTCCTGGTTGATCATCGATTATTGAGATTTGTCGATAAAATAAATGAAGACTCCAGGTCTTCATTTATTTGATGCCTAACTAGATAAATAAATTTTGGAAATCTTCGTATAATGAAATACACGGCTATTCGTTTCAAGGGAGGCGGAAATGAAAAAGATTATCAGGTATGCACTTGTTAGGCTTCGTAATGATCGTCTTAATCTCATGCAACATTCCAGGCTGCGAAGCAGACCGACAAGAACAAGAATACAACTACAAGTTAGACCAAATGGCTCGGGAGGCTGCTGCGGCGGAAAATGCGCAAACCCAGGGAAACCCTGACGAACCTGATCCTCCAGGTGACGCTCCTGTGGAATCTGAAAGCGGGTCAACGAATGCAGAGGTACCGGGTGAAGCCGATGCAACCACCTCAAAGATGGTTTTTGAAGGAACCGGTACGGTTGTTGAATACCCTTGGTCTTCGGGTGGTGCTGAAGATTTATGCCACTCAGAAGCAAAAGTAACCTTAACTGTTGAGGGAGATACTTGTGAAGCGAAGTTTTTTTACCAGCAAATGTTTTCGGGACCAGACGGGTGTTCCACTAATTCCGAGAATACTTGGCTGGTAACCGGACCATATTCGTCTGTGGATGGATCGTGCACTTTCAATACGATAAAACAATTGGCTGGAGGATCGGTTAACGGATCGGGATTGCTAATGGGAGTGGCGAAAGTGGATTTTTGGATTCAATCTAGTGTCGCGGAATGGAAGACTCACTGTTATTCGGATTACTTATCGCCGAAGCCTTAGTTGGAAACGAGACGGTATTATTGCCGTCCCGTATCATGTTTAGGTGAAAAAAACTGCACAAAACGATAAAATATAACCAGGGCGCAACCATCTCCTGTCACAACAAAAGGTGATGTCGCTCTTTGATTTCCCGGTCGCTTCCTCGCGGGTGGATTGTGTGGATCACGGTTGGGAAAATCAGTAATAGACAAAGCTTGAGAGTTGAAAAACGAACAGTCCTTACTGATTTTTTCAGTAAGGACTGTTCGTTTTATTGAATGATCTGGTTTACCCTTTTAATGACCCGGCCATCATGCCACGCAGAAAGTAACGCCCGAGGAAGATGTAGACAAGCAGCGTGGGCAGGGCTGCCAGCAGCGAAGCCGCCATTTGCAGGTTCCACGGGATGATCTGCCCGCCGGAGATATTGTTAAGTGCCACGGTCACAGTCCAATTCTGCGGTTTGGTTAGCACAACTGAGAACAGGAAGTCATTCCAGGCCTGGGTGAATTGCCAGATGAGTACCACCACAAAACTTGGTATTGAGATGGGCAGCAGGATCCTCCAGTAGATGCCCAGCATGCCAGCGCCGTCGATCTTGGCAGCTTCAAGCAATTCATTGGGGATGCTGGCGTAATAGTTGCGGAAGGTCAGCGTGGTGATGGGGATTCCGTAGATGATATGCACCAGGATCAAACCAGGAATGCCGCCGTATAACCCAATGGCATCCATGAATTGGACGAGCGGGATGAGAATGGATTGGTAGGGGATAAACATACCAAAGAGGATGAGCGTGAAGATCAGGTCGGCACCCTTGAACTTCCATTTTGCCAGCACATAGCCGTTCAAGGACCCGAGAATGGATGACAGGATTGATGAAAGAATGACCAGCTTGAAACTGTTGAGCAGGTTGGGTGAAAGCTGCCCAAAAGCCTTTATGTAATTTTCCAGTCCGAGCGTCCGCGGCAGGTTCCACATCGTTTTCAGGCTGATTTCATCCCCGGTCTTGAAGCCGGTAATGACCATGATATAGATGGGAATCAGGTAGAAGATGGCCAGCAGGATGAGCGGGATGTAACTCCAGTAACGGGCACGGCTGCGGTTCATTGCTTCACCTCTTTGCGAAGTGAGACGACAAGGTAAGGAATGATCAGCACCGCCGTACTGATCAACAGCAGGATGCTGATGGCTGCGCCCATTCCATATTGCAAGCCATCAAAGGTGATCTGCCACATGTGCACCGAGGGCATATCCAGCACCAATTGCTTGCCCACTGTGGCGATAACCAGGTCGAAAGTTTTAAGGGACATATGACCCAAAATTATCATCGCGGCGAATGTTACCGGGCGTAACAGGGGCAGGATGATGTAACGAAAAATATTAAATTCCGAAGCGCCATCCACCCTGGCTGCTTCGCGCAGTTCGTCAGGGATGGCGCGTAAGCCCGCGAGGTACATGGCCATGGTGTATCCCGAGAGTTGCCAGATGGCCGGGAGGGCCAGGAAAGCAATACCCCATTGAGGCGTCGATGTCCAGTTATTTATCAGGAAATCCAAATTTAGTTTACTGAAGAGCAGGTTAAGACCGCTCATGCGTGATCCCTGGGCAGGGTTCATCAACCAGCGCCAAACCACACCCGTGACAATATAGGAAATTGCCATTGGGAAAATGAATAAGCTGCGGAAAAAGCCTTCACCTCTTAAACCCTGGTCGAGGAGCAGAGCGGAGAGTAAACCGATCAGCAGGCAACCAGAGACAAATATGCTGGTGAAAATGAGCGTATTTTTGATGTTAATTTGGAAACGCAGGTTGTCGACAAAAAGATTGATGTAATTTTTAAAGCCGACGAATGTATAATCCGGAGTCATACCCTGCCATGCGCTGAAAGAAACCCTGGTCGTCCAGCCGATAAAAATGTACACGAATATCGCTATGGCAATAATCGATGGCAGAATCATCAGAAACGCTAACCATTTTTCTTTTCGATTTTGCATGGATTTCCCTCAGGATGACAAAGATATGTAATTATTGCAGATTCATCCATTTAAGACAAGAGTCATCGGGGAGGTTGCCTCCCCGATGACTACAAGCGTTTCGATCAGGTATTACTCGCCGCAGGGACCAAATTCGGCGCAGGATGCCACGAGGGCAGCCTGGAAGGTCTCGACATTGAAGTCGATAACGAAGGCACCCCAGTCAGTGGAGATCTGGGTGGCCCATGACGGATTGGCAACGACACCATGAGCAAGCGAACCAACCACAATGTCTTTCGACCAGTCATCCATGGCGGACTGCAGGTATACGTTGTAGAGTGTCTTGTCGGAGTCTTTGCGGGCAGCGATGGAGCCTTTCACAGGGTTGAAAGCGTCTTGCCCTTCGAGGGAGCCGCAGAGCTCTAGCCATTTGAGGGTTGCTTCGCGGTTCTTGGCGCCAACCGGCAGCACGAAGGAATCGGAAAGGAACTGGTACACACCCTGGGTTCCGGGAACCGGCATCCAGGCGTAATCGACCAGCGGTTCGAGTCCGAGGTTTCCACCTGCGACGTCACCATAGAAGTAGCCATCTGCCCAGTCACCCATGATGTTGAAGGCGGCATCGCCATCAGCAACCAGTTTCGAGGCGTCCTGCCAGGAAAGGGTGGCGTAGTCGGTGTTGGCATATTCCATCAATTTCTTGGTGTTGTTGAGGGCTTCGGTCACTTTCGCGTCAGCCCAATCGGCTTCACCGAGCCAGAGCGCGGTGTACATTTCAGGTCCGACGGTGGAGAGCAGAATGGTCTCGAACATGTGCACTTCTGTCCATGCCTCACCCAGTGCGAACGGGGCTTCCATCCCAGCGGCCTTCAGTGCATCAAGCGCGACGATGAAGCTGGCGAAGTCGGTCGGAGCTGTGACACCCATTTCCGTCAAAACTTTGGGGTTATACCAAAGCACGTTGGCGCGATGGATGTTCACGGGGACGGAGTAGGGATGTCCATCCTGTGAAAGCAGGGGGATGAGGGTTTCGGGGAAGATGTCGTACCAGCCATTGGCTGCGTAGAGCTCATCCAGGGGTTCAAGCTGACCGGCTTCCACGTAGGCACCGATCAGTTCCTGACCAGCGTGTCCCTGCCAGGAATCGGGGGGATCACCGGCAGCCAGGCGGGTGGCGAGGACGGCTTTGGCGTTAGAGCCAGCGCCACCGGCGACAGCCGCGTTGACGAACTCGATATCAGGATATTTTTCTTTCCAGATGGCGATCATGGCATCCAGGCCGGCGGCTTCGCCACCACCCGTCCACCAAGAGAAGACCTCAAGCTGTTGAGCTTCAGCAGCAGGGGCTTCAGTGGCGACAGGTGCTTCAGTTGCAACGGGTGCTTCGGTAGCGACAGGCGCTTCCGGTTCGACAGGAGCGGGTGCTTCTGTTGGGGTGGCGCAGGCGGCTAACAGCAGGCTGCTGATGACCACGAGCGCGATGATAAGGGTGATTCTTTTGTGACTCATATTCTCTCCTTTTTGGATTTGGGTAAAAAATTACTGGAATAACCTCCCTGTGGCATTTCCAGACATTTTAATTATAAGTCTTTCTATTATATTTGCAACCTTGACCTGACAAAGGGGCACAGCTGGGTGAGTCCAGAAAAAAATCACCCTAAAAAGAGGATTTCTTTCTCCTTTTTAGGGTGATTCAGAATATCGTATCGAGCGGACAAACCTACTCGATTTTTTTCGATGTTTGTTATTTGCGCTTGATCAGTCGATAAACAAATATAACGATGATCGAACCAATGAGCGCGATAATGATGTTGTAGAGGTTGATACCGCCGGATAGACCAACACCGGTGATCAACGAGGCGATCAATCCGCCCGACAAAAGCGCCGACCACACCCAGGATCAGGTCAACAAAAACGCCTGTTTTGGCTTTCATGATCCAGGATGCCAGTAAACCTGCGATCAGACCTACGATAAGAGTTCCTAAGAAACCCATGATTTACTCTCCTTGTTAATTTATGTTTGAATTTAGAAAACGCGTCGAAAACCCGGGTTACAGGCTCTCCACCAGTTTCCTGAACAACATCATCGCTTTCTTGACCCGCATGGCATCTTTGGGATTGCCGCCGGCAACGAAGTTGCCCAGGATGCCGCCCCCCATGAGGGTATCCAGTTCATACTCCACTTCAGTTTCGTCAGCCTTCAAGCCCATAAAGCCGCCGGTTGCCTTCAGTTCGAATGTATGCCGGTCCTTGTCGTTACCCATTTGGGTCAGGATCTCCAGCTCTTTCATCGGCTCAGACTTGACGATGGTGCCCTTTCCAGTACCGGATTCATTCGTGTACTCAAAGGTCGGTCCGTCTGGACCCTGGGCGGCGCTACCGATGCTGTCAATCCCCGGGAACCACTGCGGCCAGTACGTCGGGTTGATCAATGTCTCCCAGACCTTTTCAATGGGGGCGTCAATATCGATTTCTCTTTCGAATTTTGGCATATTTCCTCCTTTATGCGCTGATTGTGGTTGCCATTAAAAGAATGATGTGGACTACGGGAGTTTCACCGTTCTGTAGCCCTCACTTCATTTTTATGGCACTAGAATTATTGTAGTGCTGAATATGGGGAATGTCAAACTTTCCCCTGACTTGTAGAACCAGTCTTGTGACACGACTTTATCCGGTCAATTGTGTAGACAAATACTTGTTATTTAATGTATGATAAAAAAGGTTTGAAGCAGAAATTTCCTTAAGTAATGTTTGAAATAACAATTGAATCACGTGCGTCATTTGTACTTTTAATTCACATCATGCATACACTTGCCTCGCGCCTAGAACCCAGCTCAGGGTTACCAGACGGACGGTTTATCAGCCGGTTCATCAATTGCTCGAGTAGGCTGGATCGTTTAAGGAGATATGCGACATGAAACGCAGGGTTTTTCCGAATTACATTCGCTTGTTTCATTTTGTTCCTGATTGGACTGGTCATGCTCTCCTGCAACCTGACCGACAGGTTCCTGGGTGGCGGTGACAAGGTAGGCGCTGATGATCCTGGCTTTAGCGCTGGCATCCGAGGTAGTGGATGACCGCCCGGGGGTGATGGAGGAATTGGGCAGGCCGGACGCTTTTGATATCTCGATCGTGCAGATAGAAGACGGGGAAGTGCGCATGGAATCATGGCGCTACTTCCAATATGGCACGCGGGTGGACTTTGTGGATGGCGAAGCCGTGTGGACGATGGAAATCGACCCCGTGCCGGAAGGCACCATCTTCGCGGCGTGGTACGACCCGCTGGCGTTTGAGGCAGGCATGACGGTGGAGGAAGCCTCTGCGCTGGCAGCCCGGGCCTCACCAGCGGGCATGGTGCCGGTGTTCATCGATATTTCACAGGGTGGCGAAGACCTGGCGGGTGGGTTGATACTGGTGGGAGACCAGATTCTGCTTGGTCTGGAGAACGGCCGCCTGGTGTACGTGGAAACGATTGCGATGGTACCCGCGGGAGGTGAGTGATGGCGCGGCGGATGGTAAGTTTGAGCGTTTCAGTCATACTGGTGCTGGGGCTGCTTTTAGGCGAGGTGACAGCAGCTGTCCCGTGGAGCCGGATACAGGAGGCTGAGGCAGGGGTGCCGGTGTTGAACGCTGTGGTGGGTTTTATTCGCATTTTTGGGGCGTTTGGCACGAGGAGGGCGGTGTACCGTGAAGCTGGCAGGACGGCGGCGGAGGTCAACGCCTACTATGACCGGTTAATAGAAGAAGCAGCGGACGCGCGGAAGGAGATATACGCGCGGGCATCCGCGGGGGAAAGGTTGATCCTGGCGCGTTCGTACATCAGGGTGGAAGCGATGCTGAGGGCGGAGAAGAAGGCAGCGATCCGTATGATCGAAGCGGAGAAAAACAAGGCGCGCAAGGATTTTGACCGCACGGTGAGCAAGACGATTGTGAACGTCATGGTAGCTGCGCCGGGACCCCAAAAAATCATTGGTGATATTCGCCAGGCGATCAGAGGGGCGCGGGAGGCGGCGGTGGCGGTGCAGGCAGCGCTGGAGGGGGGTAAGCCGATTGAGGCTCTTGGCGAAGCGCTGTCGAAGAAAGTGGGTGATGTGGTGGCGGTGCAGGAACTGGCGCGGGGATTGGGGTCGATGGTGGGGCGCAAGATCGACCGCGCGCTGGGGGGTGTAGCAACCAGAGTGGAAGGCATGATCGGGAATCTGCAGGCGGGGGTGGGGGAGGGCATCGGCCTGCTGGACGAGATGGACGCCGAGGTGGCGGTTCACGACAACCGTGAACGACGGCCGGTGTCGCTGGTGGAAGACGCCGGCATGATCAAGGAAGTGTTCACGGTGGACCGTAAGAACCCGGTGGCGGACGTGGTGGCGAGCGCGTTCGCTGGCGGGGCGGCGCTCGGCGGTAACCTGGGCGGAGCGACGCGCGGGGAAATGCGGGACAGGATACGGGACGCGATGCTGGCGGGGCGCATCAACAGGATTCAGAGCATCGTAGCGCGCAGCGGGGTGGGCACGACCTACTGTATTGCGGTGGGGAAGGGGGCGTACGAGGTGGCGGCGCAGCAGCTGGGGCAGACACCGCAGCAGGCGCGTGACCCAGAGCGCGTGGCTTACCTGGTATGCTACGACAATCAGAGTGGTGTGCCGGTTCTTGCAAAGTTAATTGAGGAAAAGGAGACCACAGCGGAAGGTGAGCCAACTGAAGAAAGCCCGATGGTGACTCCTTCAGCTGACAACTCTCAATTGCTATACCCGGCAGGGCAATACAGGGCGAAAGGTTACCAATATGCTGCAGTATCTCTTGACTGAATCCACCAGCGACGAGGTGATGATCACCGTCGCTGAGGATGGATCGATCTCAGGAACAGTGCAATCTCCTCAGCAGGACCTTTTTATATATCAACGATTGCGATGAGACATTCGATACGCGAACCACTGGCACATTCACAGGTCAAATCACCACAACAAACACGCCGAGTTATTTTTCGCCAATCGAGTTTTCGGGAACCACCAGCCTGGAAGTCGTATACAGGATGCGGTGCGTTCGGTAACACGGAAGAAAGAAGGTTCAGTACTGGCTCGATGACGATAAAAGACAACAACCAGGTGATTTACGGCTCATTCCCCGATTTCTTTTATTTCCAGATGGGTGAACCTTAATTCGTAATCAGCCTCACTGATTCACTACTAATATAGATGTTAACAGAGGTTTAACACTCGATTAACCGACCATTAATCTTGATGGTTTAACATTACTATGGGTTTCCATAACCCTATCATTGAGATTAAACCATAGGAGATCAGCATGGGAGAAAAGGAAAGGGTACTGTTTTTATGCACCGGCAATACCGCCCGCAGCCAGATGGCCGAGGCTCTTTTACGCCATCACGCCGGCGAGCGCTTCGAAGTACACAGCGCCGGTCTGGAGCCGGGGGTGATCAGACCGCTCACGCTGCAGGTGATGGAGGAGGCCGGTGTCTCAATGTCCGGGCAAACCAGCAAAGGGGTCGAGGTCTACCTGGGCAAGTTACACTTCAACTACCTGATCACCGTGTGTGACAACGCCGAGAAGAACTGCCCGGCGGTGTGGCCGGGGGTCAATCAGCGGCTACACTGGTCATTTGAAGATCCGGCCGCTTTCACGGGTTCCTATGATGAAAAACTGAACAAGTTCCGCCAGGTGCGCGACCAGATCGAATGCAAGGTGCTGGAGTGGCTCAGAGAAATTTGACTGGATACCCTTCTCGTCCGATATACAAAGTCGGTCTTCAATAACCTGCTATTGCAGGTTATTGATTTATTTGGTTTTCGTAGGGTCGTATCCCATCTTTGACAATAGTTCAGCGGTGAACAACGCACCTTCCCAAGAAGGATGCTCCCCATCCATGAGGATGTAGCCTTTTTGTGTCGGGTCTTCATCGTGAGTCACTCCGTTAAAGGCATCGTAGCGGCTGAAGAAGGGGATTCCGTATTTCTCGGCGGCTTGACGGTTGGCAGCGGACATGTTCTTCCAGCATTTGTTGCAAGCATCGAAAATTTTAAATTGCTTCCAGTTTTTAATTAGTGGGTTGTAAATGTCGGTAGCGCGCAAGATGGTGGCTTTGCCTTTGCGCAGTGCGATTATCTCTCCCCAGATTGCTTCCAGGTCCGCGACATACCGGTTAAAGGTTTCTTCCTCGCAGGCAAGCGGTGCCATGCCCATAAAGCAGCCATTGAGGTCCAATGGTTGCTCCGGGTTAATAGAGTCCAAAGGATTTACGAACATCACCACCATCTCGGCTTCTTTCAACGCAGCGGGCAGCGCTTCCAGGCGCGCGCGTTCGGATTTACCGGTTTTCAGCGCTCCGAGTACTTGACCCGCGCTTAAAGCACCAAGTGAAAAGTCCTCCAGTACGACTTTCACGCCCATGTCCTTTTCGATCTGGCTGGCGAGGGCGTTTCCCAGCTCCCACATGCTCGAATCGCCGATGACCACCAGTGTCCATTCAGCGTTCGCGCCGGTGGGCATGCTTTTCTGACCGCCGCAAGCCGCCACAAGCATGGCGATGACCAGCATGGTTACGAAATTATTGACTTGCCTCATTATCTTCATGGTTTCCTCCCGAAATAGATAGCTCTTCCGGGTGGTTGAGTGCCACCCGTTGCACGAACATACTAACAGCCGCAGCTTTTTCGGATGACCAGTGATGTGGGGAGGATGATACGGCGGTGGGGCGGCTTCTTGCCCTCAATCAACAATCTGAGCATTTTCATAGCCTCCAGGCCTAATTGATAGCTTGGTGCCGATACGGTTGTCAGTTGTGGGTCCACCAACGCTGCAGCGGGAATATCATTGAAAGCTGCCAGCGCGATATCTCTGGGTATGTGCAGACCGGCTTCCTTGATGACCTGCATAACCCCCAGGGCAAGTGAATCGGAGATGGCGAAAACGGCGGTTGGTGGATTTTCCAGACGCAATAATCGGTGCGCGCCATCCGCGCCGGCAGATGGATTAAAGCTCGGGACTCTCGCTATCAAGTCTGAATCTTGTGTCAAACCCGCTTCACGAAGCGCACGCTGGTAGCCACTGTTCACCGGTGTGATATTCTCTATGTCGTGGGTGAAGGTGATCAACCCAATCCGCTGGTGACCATGTGTGACAAGGTGGCGTGTGGCCTGGTACCCGGCGGATTCCAGGTCGAGCTGCACGGCGTAACCGGTGGATCCGGGCCAGTCGACCGTCACATAAGGTGTGACTCGTTGATGCAGCATAGTTGGGAAGCTAGTCGTTCGGAATTGGGAGATATCGTGCGAAGCCACGAGGATGCCATCCACACCCTTGGCGGATAGACGCGCGAAATCCCGCCAGGCATTACCGGGATCGTCGTGCGTGTTGCACAGGAAGAGCAGAGTCTGGTCCTTCTCGGCGACCTCTTCCACGCCCTGCAGGAAGGCATGGTAGAACGGGTGAGACCAGTTGGGGATGATGACGCCTATGGTATGACTACGCAGCTCACCCTGCGCCTGGGCGAACCTGGAGAGGTCGAAAGGCAGCACCTGCGTACCTCGTCCTTGGCGAGTCTCGACCAGACCTTCCGCTTCCAGTTTTTGGTAAGCGCTGCGCACGGTGTTTACATTTATTCCAAGGTGGGATGCCAGCTGTCGCACGGAGGGCAGAGGGTCGCCGGCGCGTAGCTGCCCATTGGCCACCAGCCAAGTGATTTGCTGCTTGATCTGCTGTACCAGCGACGCGTCCTGCCGCGGGTATACGTTGAGCGATTCAAGGATTGACATATTAAGACCTATTGTCTTTTGCTTGTTCTACTGTTATAATACACTATAACAGTAGTTTAATCAAGATAATCACCACCGCAAAAAACAATGACGACGGAAAAATACAAGTACGGGGTGAACATGAGCCTATTGTATGTTATTTTGCATACCTCGAATGTTTTCACTCGCCGTCGTTACGTGCATTCAATTTGTTGGAACCTTAATAGAAGTTTTGATCATTAAAACGGGTACACAACCAGGTCGGTTGAGATAAAATGAAAGGTGAAGAAGATGAAAAAAAATGATAAATATCCTTGTTGTTTGTATTGTCCTGTCATCATTACTGCTAGTATCCTGCTCTTCCGCGTCCAATACACCACCCACGATCACGTTTACAAAAGATGGGTGTGAATACAGCGGTCGGCAGTCGATCCCTGCTGCGGTGACCATTACCCTGTCAGTCAAGGACGATTCTCACGACAAATATGGTTACGTGGTGGGCATACTAGATGATGGTAAGACTATAAAAGATATGACTGATTGGAAATCCGCGGACGCTCCCTCATGGTACGGGCACCTGGGTTCGCCTGATAATGTTGGCAACTCAACTTCAGAAAAGAATTTCCTTCTTAACGCCAACGCCGCCTATCAGGTTGACGAGGTGATTTTTGTCTGCTTCATCGAAGACGGTGGTGATACTATCAAAGTCGGGCAGGTCGGTCCCATTAAGGTAAAGGACTAGCTTCCGCTTTCAACCCACGCACCTGTCCCGGGGCTCCGCTAGGTTCCGGTTAATTATAGGTGGGAGGATTATGAGAAAACCTACTCTACTGTTCAGGCTGGCCTTGGCATTCTTCTCTACAGTGTTCCTCTCGTCATGTGCCGGTCGAGCGGGTGATGTGCTAACGCTCACATATACTCCGCAAGGCTGCAGTTATGAAGCGGCGAGAGAGCTGGACCCGATACTGACCATCAATTGGAATATTGAAGATGACACAACGCAGGAATATGTGTACCTTCTGTTAACACTGGATGCGGGAAAAACAAAATCCGATTTGGAAACCTGGCTGGCGCGATCCACCGAGCATCCCTCCTGGGCGACTATACTTTCATGGGATACTGCCGGGGAAGGTGGACAGAAAACTCCCAGGCAACTGGACTTTTCCGCCAACGCGTCCTTTGATGGAAGCCAGGTGTATATTGTCTGTTCCATCGGTGACCAGTTGTTCGTTGAGGGTCCGATAAAGATCAAAGATTGACGAAGAAGTCCCCCTGAAGTCATTATGGGTGAGCCGCCTGTATTGAACGGTGTGATCTAATCTCACCGGTTTTCTTAAAGCGTCTTATAATACGGGTTCATATCCATCACCAATTTTAGGAGACGCTTTTTTTATGTCATCTGATACTGCCGCGATCAAGAAAACAGGTTTATTGAGCGATTGGCTGCTGCGCATGGTAAAAGGTGTCATCATTGGCATCGGCTTTATCACGCCGGGGCTATCCGGCGGCGTGCTGGCGGTGGTGTTCGGCATCTACGAACCGTTGATGCGCTTTCTCGCCAACCTGAAGGAAAAATTCGTTCGGAACCTGCTTTTCTTCATCCCCATCGGCATCGGCGGGGTGATCGGGGTGGTGGCGTTCTCCGCGGTGGTGGATTGGGCTTTCACCCACTACGCCGCCCAATTTATCTGGCTCTTCATCGGTTTTATCGCCGGTACCTTTCCCTCCCTTTTCAAGACCGCGGGCAAGCAGGGTAGAAAAACCTACCACTGGATCCTGCTGGTTGTTGTGGCGGCCGGTATGCTTCTATTGATGAACTGGATGGAAACCATCAAGGAAGTCACCCTGACCCCGAGTTTTGGCAACTGGCTGATGAGCGGCGCGCTCATCGGGCTGGGTGTGGTCATTCCGGGGATGAGCCCCTCTAATTTCCTCATTTACCTCGGACTTTACCAGCCGATGGCCAACGGCATCAAGACACTGGACCTGGGTGTCATCATACCCCTGGCGCTCGGGCTCATCGTCTGCATCCTGCTTTTTGCCAAACTGGTCTCCTGGCTATTCAATAAAGCATACACCTTCATGTACCACCTGATCCTGGGCATTGTCATCGGCTCCACAGTGGCGATAATCCCGGCGGGCGTGAACGGCTGGACCGTCGCGGTGTGCGCCGTGTTGTTCCTCCTCGGATTTGCTGCTTCATATGCGCTCGCTAAAGTTGACGAGAAGCACCCGCACGAGTCCATCATCTAATTTCAAATTCGTTCTCTATTCACCTTCAACATGGAAAAGAGACCCGGCATGACAGGTGAGGTAAAAGGTACCACCACCATCGCATCGATTAAGAAACTGCCGCGTAACATCTGGGCGGTGGGTTTCACCAGCATGTTCATGGATATCTCGAGCGAGATGGTGCTGAACATCCTGCCGCTCTTCCTTTCCAACGTGCTGGGGGTGCAGACCAGCATCATCGGGCTCATCGACGGCATCGCCGAAGCCACCGCCAGCCTGCTCAAGTTGTTCTCCGGCTGGCTTTCCGACCGCCTTGGCGGGCGCAAGTGGCTGGCGGTCACAGGTTACGGGCTTTCTGCCATCGTCAAGCCGTTCTTTTACATCGCCAACAGCTGGGGGCTGGTGGCGGGGGTGCGCTGGGCTGACCGGGTGGGTAAGGGTATCCGCACCGCCCCGCGCGACGCGCTGGTGGCGGATTCGGTCACCCCCGAGGCGCGCGGGCTGGCTTTCGGCTTTCACCGCGCCATGGACACTGCCGGCGCGCTTATCGGCATTCTCATCGCCGCGCTGGTGGTGTGGTTGACGCAGAAGAGCGACCTGGCGCTCTCGCGTTCCACTTTCCAGACCATTGTCCTCGTCAGCCTGATCCCGGCCGTCCTGGCGGTGCTTTCCCTCGTCATCGGTGCCAGGGACGTGGCGGTGAAAGGGCAGCGCGCAGCACCGAAGTTCTCGCTGCGCAGTATGGGCAAGCCTTTTTCCATTTTCCTGGTCATCGTCAGCATTTTCACCCTGGGCAATTCAGCTGATGCCTTCCTCATCCTGCGCGCGCAAAACCTGGGCGTTTCGGTGCTCGGTATTCTCATCATGCTGGCTATCTTCAACCTCATCTACAGCCTCATTTCCACGCCAGCCGGCTCCCTCTCAGACCGCATCGGGCGGCGCCGGTTGATTGTTGGCGGCTGGCTGGTGTACGCGGTCATCTATTTAGGTTTCGCACTGGCACACGACAGCTGGCACGTGTGGGTGCTTTACGCTGTCTACGGGGTGTATTACGGGATGGCGTACGGCTCGGCCAACGCGCTGGTGGCGGACCTTGTTCCTGAAAATTTGCGTGGAACAGCTTACGGAACTTATAACGCGGTGATTGGCTTGCTGGCGTTTCCATCCTCGTTCATCGCGGGCATCCTGTGGCAGGGGATTGGCGGCTGGTCAGGGCTTGGACCCTCAGCCCCCTTCTTCTTTGGCGGGTCGCTGGCTTTGATCGCGGCGTTGCTGATGCTTTTTTGGATGCCGAAGACCAGGGTGGATCGTGCCGGGTAATGTCAGTCCTGACGCGCTGTAAAGGTTCGAGAATATTGGCTTCGTTTTTTCAACTTGCTTAAAGCCACAAGGTAGTAGAATTATCCAATGATTCGGGTCATTACAGACAGCACCTGTGACATTCCTGAACACCTGGTCGAGCAGCTGGGCATCGTTGTGGTGCCGCAGGTGTTGATTTGGGGGGAGCAGCAGTACCGTGACCGGATTGATATCCATCCCGGCGAATTCTACCAGCGGCTGACAATTGAACATGAAAAACCCCGTTCCTCTCTAGCCAGTGTAGCCGATTTTCAGTTGGCCTATAAACACGCTGCCAGCCGCGGAGCGGATGAATTGGTGGTGGTCACAGTGAGCAGTACGTTAAGCGGAACATACGAGAACGCCAGGATAGCCGCGGAGTCCTTCACCCTGCCAGTAACCGTCCTGGATTCCACCGGGACCTCGATGGGAATGGGTTGGCAGGTGTTGGCGGCAGCACGCGCCGCTGATGCAGGTACGGACTTGAACGGGATTCTGGATAAGGTCGACCGAGTGCGCCGCAAGATCACGCAGATAGTGGGACTGGATACACTGGAATACCTGAACAAAGGCGGGCGTATCGGTGCGGCTGCCAAGTGGGCGGGGACCCTGTTGAAAGTAAAACCACTGGTCGCGTTCAACGTGCTCACCAATCTGGTGGAGCCAATCGGGCTGGTGAGGACCTACACCGCGATGATTGGAACCCTTTACCGGAAATTTTTCGAGCGCGTAAATGGGATAAAGAATCTGCATATCGCCGTGCTTCACGGCAGCGCGCTCGCGCACGCTGAAGAACTTGCGGAACGCATCCGCTCTGATTTCGATCCGCTGGAGTTGCTGGTTAATTCCACCAGTCCGGTTGTGGGGCTGCACACGGGTCCCGGTGCGCTGGGTCTCTGCGGATACGCGGACGATTGATTGACCAATACTTACCTGAGCTCTACCTGAGGTTCCTCATCATAACGCAAGAGTCAGGCAGTCAGAAGTTTAGGAGCGGAGTGTAATGCCGCAACAGGAATATTTTGGTGGAATTGAAGCGGGGGGAACCAAGTTCATCTGCGCGCTAGCCGCAGAACCACCGAGCCTCGCGCATGAGGCCACCTTCCGCACCACGGATCCTGGCGAGACGCTCGAGCAGGTATGCGATTTCTTTGCTCCCTACGTGAAAGAAGGAAGTGTGAGGAGCATCGGCATCGCCGCCTTCGGACCGGTCGATGTCGACCCCACCTCACCCACCTACGGTTACATCACCGCTACCCCCAAACCGGGTTGGGGTAACACCAACCTCCTAGGCATGCTGCGGAGGGAGCTGGGTGTGCCCTTCGCTTTCCATGTGGATGTCAGCGGGTCGGCCATCGGGGAACACACCTGGGGTGCCTCAAAAGGTATAGACCCATCACTCTACATCACTGTCGGAACCGGCATTGGTGGAGGATACCTCATTGATGGTAAGCCACTCGCGGGTTTAACGGCGGTTGAGATGGGGCATATCCGCATCCCGCACGACATGCAAAAGGACCCGTTTGAGGGCAGCTGCCCTTACCATAAGGATTGTTTCGAAGGGCTGGCCGCGGGGCCATCGCTCACTGCCCGTTTTGGCACGCGCGGTGAAACCCTGGCAGACAATGACCCGTTCTGGCAGCTCGAGGCGGAATACATCGCCAGCGCACTCGCTAATTATGTGCTCATGCTGTCGCCGCGCATCATTATGCTGGGAGGCGGGATCATGCAGCGTGAATTTCTCTACCCGCTCATCCGTCGCAGGGTGCGGGAGCTGTTGAACGGTTACGTGAGGGCGGAGGAAATCCTGAAGGACATTGACCGTTACATTGTCCCGCCGTTGCTTGGGAAATATTCGGGCGTGTTAGGGGCTATCGCCATGGCGATGGCGTTGGCGTTGGACGACCACACTCTCTGATTTTTACTGGTCATTGAAAAGAATATTCCCCGGCGGTTATTTACCGGGGAATTTGTAATCCTAATTACTAATTACTCCTCACTAATCACAGTAAGCTGCCTGATCAATTCTGCCAGTTTGCGCGCAATCTCATCCGTGCTGCCGTCGAGGTGGATCTTATTGCGTTCGCGCATTGAGGCGGACGCCAGCCCGGTGACCTCGGTTGGTGAGCCTACCAACCCGGTGCAGTCGGGGTCGGTGTTCAAATCCTGCGCGTTCCACACTGTGAGCCTGTCAGCGTCTGCTGCCCGTGCTTTGAGTCGGAAATCCATGAAGCGCGGTTCGTTGCATGCAGTTTTAACCGATACCACGCAGGGCAGTGGCACCTCGAGGAGCTCGTAGCCGCCTTTGATGGAGCGCTTGCCGCGCGCTATCCCTGCTTCCATATCCAGGCTGAGTTCGGTGAGCAGGGTCAATTGAGGCAGGTCTAGCCACTCAGCGAGTCCCTGCGGCACCTGTCCGGTTGCGCCGTCCGAGGATTCCTCCCCAAGCACGATCACATCCACTCCACCCATCTTGCGGATGCCCTGCGCCAGGGTGTAGGTGGTCGCAAGGGTATCTGCACCGCCGAAGGCGCGGTCGCTCAACAGGTATAAGTGGTCAGCGCCCATCGCCAAGCCGACCCGCAGATCAGTTTCAAAAGAAGGCGGTCCCATGGAGAGAATATCGACTGTGCCGCCGTATTTATTCTTTAAACTCAAAGCCATCTCAATGGCGTTCATATCCGGCGGGTTGATCTCCGTGCGCACGTTCGCCCGTTCCAGCAGGTGGGTCTCCGGATTAACGCGGATCTCCTCCGGCTTGGGGACGACCTTCATACACACCACGATGCGCGGTTCACGCATGGAGGTCCTCCTCCGATGTATCAAGCGCGCGCCTGAGCGCTGGGAGGATCATGCGGGCGTCGCTAACAACGCAGTAATCCGCACTGTCGAAAATGGCAGCTTCAGGGTCCGTGTTGATGGCGATGACGGTGTCTGCTTTTTCGATCCCCACCACGAAATGGAAGGCGCCGCTGATGCCGCAGCACAGCGCGAGCCTGGGGCTGCACACCACGCCGGTTTGCCCCACCTGCCGTTCGCGTTCGATCAATCCCGCATCCACCAGGGGGCGGGTCGCCCCAATGTCTCCGCCAAGCAATGATGCGAGGTAATGCAGCTCGGATAAATCAGTACCCATGCCGCGCCCGGCGGCAACAAGCACCGGTGTATGGGAAATGTCCACCCCGGTTCCGGTGACGCGTTCAATGATGCGCGTCCGGATCATGCTTTCATCCAGGTCGATTGGAATATGGATGACCTCGCCTGGTTTACCAGTCTTGTTCTCTCTAACCTGGAAAACCCCCGGACGCACGGTAGCCATCTGCGGACGGTGACTTCGCATACCAATGAGTGCCAGCACGCCGCCGCCAAAACCGGATACCTCGCTGATGAGCAGGCCGTCCGAGCCTTCCAGGCGCAGGTCGGTGCAGTCGGCGTTCAGCCCGGTGCGCAAGCGCACCGCCAGCCGAGCTGCCAGGTCGCGCCCGTTGTGGGTGGCACCCAGCAGGAAGACGCTGGGTTTTCCTTGCGTCACGGCCTGGAAGGCAGCGTGCGCGTAGGCGTCGATGGTGAATTGCGCCAGCAAGGGGTGTTCACCCAGGCGCACGGCATCCGCGCCGTGGTCAAATGCCTGCCCGGTCAGTTGGGCTGCGTGTTCTCCCAGCAGCAGGCCGGTCAGCTGCCAGCCGATGGCGTCCGCCAGCTCGCGCCCCTTGCTCAGCAGCTCAAGCGAGACGTGCAGCAGGGCACCGTCATCGTGCTCGAGGTAGACCCAGATTTCCTTTTTTTCTTCAGCGGGACTGTACAATGACGCGGTCATTCATGTGCTCCCTTGATCGCCGCAGCCGCCAATTCAGCCACATCAAGAACACTTAATCCAGCATCGGGCTGGCTCGCGGCGCTGTCCTCCAGGCAGGAGAGGCAGTAGGGGCAGGCGGTGACCAGGTGGCTGGCACCGGTTTGTGAAGCTTGCTGCACACGTATATCCGCGAACCGTTCGCCAACCGGGGTCTCCAGCCACATGCGGCCGCCCCCACCGCCGCAGCAAAGCCCGTCCTGGCGGGAGTCTCTCATTTCCGCGATCTCAATTCCAGGGATGGCCGAGAGGACGCGGCGGGGTGCTTCGTATTCACCGTTCAACCGTCCCAGGTAGCAGGGATCCTGCACGGTAAGCTTGAGGTTGAGCGGTTTATCGAAGACCAACCGTCCCTGTTCCACCAGCTCCGCCAGGTATTGCGTGTAGTGGAGAGGTTGGAATCCTGGTATGGCTTCGTTGTATTGGTTTTTAAAAACGTCGTAGCAATGCGGTGAAATGGTCACAACACGGCTGACGCCTTTTTCCTTGAAGACCTTCGCGGTGTTGGCGGCTACCTCTTCAAAATACGGGCGCTGACCGGTACTCAAAGCTGCTTCGCCGCAGCAGGGTTCTTCATTCCCAAGGTAGCCGAACGGCACCCCGGCCTTCTCCAATAACACCACCAGCGCGCGCGCGATCTTCTGAGCGCGCCGGTTATACGAGGAGGTACACCCAACATAAAATAGGATCTCGTGTTTCGCCGGATCAAAAACCGGCAGGTTGAGGGTTCCTGCCCATGCGGAGCGTTGTGAGGGTGGCTGTGACCAGGGGTTGTTGTTCCAGTACATCGACCACAGCATGGAGGGTAGCCCTTTTTCAACATGGCGTTCCTCCCAGGCGATCTGGCGCAGCGCGCGGAACACCCCGGGGATATCCACCCCGCGCGGGCAGGTCACCTGGCACTGACCGCAGGTGGTGCACAACCACAGTTCCTGGTCGATCTGGTCAATGCCGAGCTGCGCCTTACGCAGCAGCGTGCGCACGGGGAACCCGTCCTCGCGCACCAACCCCCAGGGGCAGGCCGCGGTGCATTCGCCGCACTGGTAACACAGCGCCGCGTCCCCGTTGGTCAGCTCGAGCAGCCGCTGCCAGAGGGCATCATCGAGCGGCAGGGCGTTATCATTCGTCATGCTTGCCGTGTCTCCTCACCACCTCGTCCATCTCGGTGATCTTTTCAGCGAATTCCTTGCCTTCCGCGGCCGAAATCCAGCGCAGCTGCAACCGCTCTGGTTCAATACCCTTGTTCTGGAACTTGCGCTGCCAGTTCTGGAAGCGTTTGTCGGTCAGACGGTTGGCGTAGTTGTAATGACAGTCGGATCCGGTTTCCGTCAAGCGGCAGCCGGTGACGAGTACCGCGCCGGCACCCTGTTCGAAAGCGCGCGCGACAAAGCCTTCCTCGAACCGGGCGGAACACATGGTGCGGATAACGCGCGCTGAGGCCGGGTACTGGCGTTTTTCAATACCTGCCAGGTCAGCCCCGGCGTAAGAGCACCAGTTGCAGGTGAAGACCAGGCATTTTTGCTCCGCATTATCCGCCAGCGCGGCGTCAACCTGCGCCAGGATCTGCTTGCGCGTGAAGTAGGGCATCTCGATCGCCTGCACACTGCACTCAGCAGCGCAGGTGCCGCAGCCCATGCAGGCAGCTTCCAGTATTTTCACCGTTCCCCCTTTGCCGGGGAGGCCGATCTGTTCAATGGCGTTGAAGGGGCAAACCTTCACGCAGCGCATACAACCGACACACAGTTCGGGGATGAGATGCGCCGTCAGCGGTTCTTTTTCGATCACGCCGCGTGCCAGCAGCGCGCCAGCCTTGCCGGCGGTCGCCAGTGCCTGGGCCATGGACTCGCGGATGTCCTTGGCGCCCTGGCTGGTGCCCGCGAGATACACACCCTGTATGGCGGTCTCTGCCGGTCCTAGCTTGGGGTGCAGTTCCATATAGAAACCGTCTTCACTGCGCGACAGTTTCAATTGGTCTGACAGGTTATCCTTGACCGGGGTCAGACCAGTCACCAGTACCAGCAGGTCGGTTTCGATGCGGATGCGCTGGTTGAGCAGTTTATCGTGGAGCATTACCTGCCCATCCTGCCAGGTGATGGCTTCCTGCGGGGGCACATCCGCGTAGCGGAAGAACTGCACACCAGCTTTCATCGCCGCGTAATAAAGCTCCTCGGCATTGCGGCTGTACGTGCGGATGTCCTTGCTGATGACTCTTACCTGAGCCCCCGTTTCCCGCAATTGCAGTGCCTGGTGGATCATCGAGGTGCAGCAGTAGCGCGAACAACCGGCGCTACCCTGGCGCGAACCCACGCAGGAAATAAACGTGACCTTCTTCGCAGACGGAACGCCGGTCCGCATCATTTTTTCAAGTTCGAGGTTGGTGATCACCCGCGGGTCGTTTCCGCAGTCAAATTCCTGCGGATGGTATGTTTCAGAACCTGTGGCAACCACCACCGCGCCCACGCGCAGCGTGATGCCACTGCTCAGGCGGGCGGAGAAGTCACCCACCAGCCCGCCGATCATTTCGATGGCGGTGTTTAAATGAATATGAACATGGCTTTTCTTGAGTTCACGTTCCTTGGCGGCGATCATATCAGACGCGCGGAATGCCGGACGGGCGCGATGGTATCCAGGTGATTAAGCAGCCCGCCCAGGCGGGTACTCTTTTCCACGAGGTGCGTGGTGAATCCCTGCTGCGCCAGTGCTGCCGCGGCTGTCATGCCGGCGATGCCACCTCCAATTACGAGCGCGTTTTGTTTGACCTCCAGGTGAGAAACGGAGAGCGGGGTCAACAACCGCGCTTTCGCCACCGCCATCGAGACCATTTCCATGGCTTTGATGGTGGCGTTCTCTTTTTCCTTCTTGTGCACCCACGAGTCCATGTTGCGGATATTGGACATTTCCAGCAGGTAGGGGTTCAACCCGGCGCGCGTGAGCACGTCACGAAAGATGGATTCATGCGTTTTGGGCGAACAGGCAGCGATCACCACGCGGGTGATGCCCTCGCGGCGGATGGTTTCTTCGATCTCCTGCTGTGTGTTTCCGGCGCAGGAGAACATCTGGTTGTTGGCATAGATGACGTCCGGGAGCGTGCGGGCGTATTCCGTCACACGGTCAACATCCACCACGCCGGCGATGTTGCTGCCGCAGTGACAAACGAAGACGCCAATCCGTGGAGTTTCAATATCGGGAATGGGTTCGACTTCCAGCGCTTCGGGCCAGCTGCGCGCTGTGAGGTGGCGCATTGAGAGGGCGGCCGCGCCGCTGCCCTCAGCGACGCTATCCGGGATATCCTTCGGACCCGAAACACAACCCGCGGCGTAAATTCCCTGGCGAGTTGTCATCACCAACCCTCCAGCGGTCTCATTGGAGCGAATAAAGCCGTCCGGGTTCATCTCGATGCCCAGGCGAGCCGCCAGCTCATCCAGTCCGGGCGGCGGGATGACCGCGTTGGCCAGTACCACCATGTCGTAATGCGCGTCATGCCTTGTGGCGTCCTCAATGTCTTCGTAAACCACCCTGATGCGGCCGTCATTGTTATCCGCGATGCGTGCCGGGCGGCCGTGTATGAACTTTGCTCCCTGTCCTTGCGTGCGCTGCCAGAAGCCGTCGAATCCCTTGCCGTAGGCGCGAATATCCATATAGAGCACGGTCACATCGGTCATGCCGTGGTCAAGTGCCTGGTAGGCGTGCTTGATGGAGTACATGCAACAGAAGCGTGAACAGTGGTGGGCGTGGCGTTGGTCGCGTGAGCCGACGCATAAAACAAAGAGGATATTCTGCGGGTGTTTGCCGTCAGATGGGCGGACGATCTCCCCACCGGTCGGTCCGGCTGAGTTGACGAGGCGTTCAAATTCCAGCGCGGTCAGGATGTCAGGATGGGTACCGTAACCGTATTCCTGCAGGGCTCGCGGGTCGAGCATATCATAACCGGTGGCGAGGATGATCGCGCCAACCTTGCGCTCAAGGATTGTCTCATGCGGCAGCATGAAATCAATGGCTCCCGGCGGGCAGACCTGCTGGCAATGGTTGCAGGGGATATAGTTTGGCGGTTCGTTGAGGCAGTGCGTCATATCGAGGAGGTAAGCGCCGGGGACGGACTGGGGGATGGGCGTATAAATCGCCTTGCGGGCAGCCATGCCGGAGTCATACTCATTGGGCAGCACTACCGGACAGACGACGGTGCAATCACCGCAGCGGGTGCAGGCGTCGGTGACAAAGCGGGCTTTCTGGCGAATCTGCACGGTGAAGTTACCGGGTTCACCTTCCACCTGCATGACCTCAGCCAGCGACAGGATTTCGATGTTCGGATGTAAACCTACTTCAGACATTTTCGGCGCTTCAATGCAGATGGAGCAGTCGAGGGTCGGGAAGTTCTTGTCCAGCACGGCCATCACCCCGCCGATGGTCGGGGCGCGTTCAACCATGACGACCTTCGCCCCACCCCTGGCCAGGTCAAGTGAAGCCTGGATACCGGCAATCCCCCCGCCGATGATCATCACGGCATCGCTCATTTGCCGCTCCCCGGATCAAATTTTTCCAACGGGTGATTGAAACCTGCCTCAAACGCCTTAAGGTTAAGCGGTAGGGTTTTCGGTTTGACCGAGCCGGCGATCGCCTTTTCCACCGCTTCACGGGTGACCAGACCGGTGACAGCCGTGAAGTACCCGACCATCACCACATTGGTAACCACGCGCCGTCCCAATTCCTCTGCCATCCTTGTGGCGGGGATGCAGTAGGGGGTGTCGCCATTCTTGGGGATGACCAGGTCGCTTTCGACGATGATGAGCGCATTGTCCCTGGCGGTGTGCCGGAACTGCGTGTACCCTTCCTCTGAAAGCGCGACCAGGATATCCGGGTGTTGCACAAACGGATAATCGATGGGCTCGTCAGAGACCACCAGGTTGACGCTCGAAGCCCCGCCGCGTGCCTCGGGCCCGTAGGATTGGGTCATCACGGCTTCGTAATCACTGTAAATGCTCAGGGCTTTCCCCAGGATGTAACCCGCCAGGGCCACACCCTGCCCGCCAAACCCTGAAATGCGTATCTCTTTCCTCATTGTCTCAAGCCTTGTTTTCTATTAGTTGATCCGTTCATACTGAGACGACCTGCGCCGGCCTGTATGCCGGGCGGTCACGGTCGACGAATTTTCCAATCACGATCGGCCGGTCTTCGCGCAAGTCGATCACCAGGTCATCAGCGCGCACATCGCCGTCCTGCGCCAGCACGCAGCGGCTGCGGTAAACTTCCATTTCCTCCAGGCCGTCATTGATATTATTGGATTTTCCAAATCCGATGGGGCAGGGTGCCAGCACTTCGATGAAGGCGAACCCCGGTTTTGTAAAGGCTTCGAGTATTGCAGCTCTCAACTGGCGCGCGTGCAGGGTGGTCCAGCGGCAAATATAGTTGGCACCAGCCGCGCCCAGCAGGTAGGGGAGGTTGAACGGTTGTTCAGGGTTGCCATAAGGTGCGGTCGTCGCCATCGCCCCCATGGGGGTGGTGGGGCCGAACTGGCCGCCCGTCATGCCGAAGTTGAAATTATTGATGCAGATGACCTTGAGGTCGATATTCCGCCTGGCCGCGTGGATGAGGTGATTGCCGCCGATGGCGACCAGGTCACCATCACCGCTGAAAACGGTCACCAACAACTCTGGTCTGGCCAGTTTCACACCGGTGGCAAAGGGGATGGCCCTGCCATGCGTGGTGTGGTAGGAATCAAGGTTCATGTATCCGGCAACTCTGCCCGAACAACCGATACCCGAGACGACCACATGCTTTTCTTCCGGCACGCCGGAATCCAGTATGGCCTGCGCGTAGCAGCGCATGGCAATACCAATGCCGCAGCCCGGGCACCAGATGTGCGGCATGCGGTCTGCGCGGATCAGTTTATCCAGCGGGTGGTGTTCCACGAACTGCGGGAGGGTCATTGGGCAGCCTCCCGGATGGCTTGCAGGATCGGTTCGGGCGGGATCATGGCTCCCCCGGCGTGAAAGACCCCTCTCACCGGTTGGCGAGTACAGCGCTCGACCTCGCGGCTGATCTGCCCGAGGTTCATTTCGGCTACGATGACAGACCGGGCATTAGCAGCAGCGCTTTTCACCACTTCTTCGGGGAAGGGCCACAATGAAATTAATCGCAGTAATCCAGCGCGGATGCCCTGCTCGCGGGCTTCACGCACGGCGCGCCGTGCGGAACGCGAGGTGCAACCGTAGGAGATGACAAGGATTTCGGCATCATCGAGGTTAAATCCCTGCGTGAGGTACAGTTGTTCGCGGTTGACGCGCACCTTGTTCACCAGGCGCGTGACGAGTTCGTGATGGGTATCGGCGGTCATGTCGGGGTAGCCGCGCTCGTCGTGCGTCAGACCGGTATAGTGGATCCTGTAGCCGTCACCTGCGTGCGCCATAGGGGGAACCAGGTCATCGTCCTCAACCTGGAAGGGTTTGAAAGGTTCGCCGGGCGGAACTGAAGGGCGCTTCCGCTGCCACAGGTGGATCTCCTCCTGCGGCGGGATCACGACGCGCTCGACCATGTGCCCGACGACCTCGTCAGCCAGCAGGAACACCGGCACGCGGTAGCGGTCAGCCACGTTGAAACAGTGAATGGTTAGGTCAAACATCTCCTGGGGTGACCAGGGCGCGTAGGCGACCGCTTCGTAATCACCATGGCTTCCCCAGCGTGCTTGCATGACGTCTGATTGACCGGGCATGGTGGGCAACCCGGTGGAAGGCGCGCCGCGCATCACATCGATGATCACGCAGGGAATCTCCATCATGATACCCAGCCCGATATTTTCCATCATCAGGCTCAATCCCGGGCCTGAGGTGGCGGTCATCGCGCGCGCCCCGGCAGCAGAAGCACCCAGGATGGCTGCCATGCTGCCCAATTCATCCTCCATCTGGATGAACACACCGTTCACTTCAGGCAGGCGGCGCGCCAGGTGTTCCGCGACCTCGGTGGAGGGGGTGATGGGGTAGCCGGCGAAGAAGCGGCAACCGGCAGCCAGAGCGCCTTCAGCGCAGGCTTCATCGCCATTCATGAAATGCCGGCCGGTCAGCACGGTTTCACCCATCAATGACATCCTCGTGAACGGGTAATGTAAAGATGGCGAACTCCGAGCAGATCAGCGTGCAGAATTCGCAGTGAATGCAGTCGTTTTCTTTTCCAGCGACGATCGAGGGGTAGTGGTAGCCTTTGGTGTTCATCCCGCTGGAGTTTTCGAGGACCCCTTGCGGGCAGAAGTGAATGCACAGCTCGCATCCCTTGCAGCGGTCCGGGATGAGATAGACCTGGCCGCGGGGTATGTTGATATTATCGATGTTGAGAGGTTTACGATCGAATACTCTCACCAGGTGGTCCTTTCAATCTCAATGTCACTGTGGATACTGGTTCATTATACTGTGAATTACAATGAGGCAAATAGTGGCAGTTTTGAGTTTTCTATAATCAGGTGTATCCAGAACGTATATAGGAGGAAAAAATTTGCATTGTACTTCATGTTAATAATGACCGGGCTGGTGACACCATCCGCGCGAAATCCTTTGGGTAAACGGTTCTGTGCAGGAATCCAATTCCCTATTTGCGTGTCTCCAGGTAGTCTTTGATGGCGGCGACGGTTGCCGGTTGGTCGAGGATGTTCATGTGCGTGCAGCCGTCGATTCTTTCCAGGCTGGTGTTCGGGATCAAATCCGCTATCTCCTTGATGTGGTCTTCCTTGATCATTTCCTCTTCAGCGTACAAGATCTTCATACTGATTCGTATTTCCTTTAGTTCTTCTGCGGTAATACCGATATCGTTGAGCATCAGCTCATAGCGCATCATCTTTTTCCGGTTTGGCAAACCCCATTTATTCAGAAGCCTCATCCTGTGATACTCGCGCGTGATCGCTCGGAGAAATCCGTCTTCGCTGCCGCTCGCCAGGTAGTTCGGTGAAATGGCTACGATCCGGTCGAACAGCTGCGGGGCATTCTTTGCCAGCAGCAGCGCGATGTTCCCGCCGTCACTGTAGCCTACCAGGTGGGTCTTACTGATACCATTTTCCTGGCAAAAATGGATTACGTCCTGGCAGTACTGCGGAATGGTGTACGCCGTGTCTTTTGACCGGCTCTCGCCGTGACCGCGGCTGTCGAGCGCGTAGGTGTGGTAGTCAGTGAAAAACTCCGACTGGTAGCGTTTGAAGATCTTCTTGCTCTCCGAATTCCCGTGCAGCAGCAGCAGGTTGGGACCGTTGCCGGCTTCACAATAGGCAACCTTCAGGTCCGGCAGATCAAGGTGACGGGTTTTCAGGTCTTGCATCAGGTGCTCCTATAAGGAATTAGAACGGTTTGTAGAGGTTGTAACTGGTCTGATCCTCGACCACAACGTAACCGAGATTCTGGTAAAGTTTCAGCGCGCCGCTGTAGTTCTCGGAATCCACCGAGAGGTAGGTGTGGTCCATGCCCATGTCGCGGAACATGCGGATACTCTCCGTGATCAAAGCGCCGGCGACTCCCTTGCCGCGCCAGGGACGGCACACGGAGATGTTTTCCGTGTAGCCGCGCTTGCGGTTGTTGATTCTGTTCTCCTCCTCGTCCAGCATGTTCTGCACGATGCCTACCACCTGGTCACCTTCCCAGGCTACCTTCCAGAGATGCGGCTGGAACATGCGGTCTTTTTGCCATGCTTCGAACATTTCCTCGGTCGGTTCGGTGTATCCCCAGTGGTCGCGGAAGGCTTCGTCACTCGAATTCCATATCGCGCGGTAGTGCGAAGGTTCCACCGGTCTGATCTCAATCCCAGTGGGCAGAGTGTTTTCATCAAGCGGCAGGTCGATGGGTCGCATCATGGAGAAGAAATAGCGTTCGATCTCGTACCCTTTACCACGCAGGAATTTCACTGTCTCCACGGCTTTCTTCTTTTTCCAAACGCGGAAGCGCCTGTCCATCCCGTTGTGCTTCTCAGCCGCGATCTCCCGGCACCTGTCCTCGGCGTATTGAAGCATCAGGGAAGCGATGCCGCGCCCCCGGTAAGCTGGTGTGAGCATGCCGAATGGAAAGTAGATGATTTTGCCATCCAATTCACTATCCCAGTGATAACCAAAGTAAGCGACGGGTTTATCATCCACTTCAACATAGACCAAATTGCGGCGAATGTCGTAATTTTTATTCCATTTTTCGTCGTTCTTGAAGTCATCCAGGGTCATTACCCATTCAATGCCCTCGATCTCTCGGCATTTATCGAAAATCCCCAGGCGAACCTGGTAATCTTCTTCGCCTGCATGGTAGCGGAATCTCAACCCGGGTACTGCCTTAAGAGGTTCCCAATCAATATACGTTTTTTGCTCTTCCATTTCAGATCCTTCCACTGATGTTGTTAAATACGGATGGCTAAAAATTATTCAGGCTTATTATACGGCTTTATGCAGGTGTTTTTAAAGAACAACCGATGTGCCATGCGTATACTTAAGCTACCACATATTGCCAGGGCAAATGTTCAAGGCTTTTCCCGCTGAGATGTGAATACCGGTTTACCGTGAAGATTGGGGTTTTCAGTTAAAATTATGATGTTGGAGATGGTGAATGAAAAAATACCTGCCTATTGTTATCGTAATTGGAGCGATCTTCCTGGTGTTGATCTTCTTTACCTACTGGGAACCTCCTCAGCGTGATGTGTTGGATGACACCATCTGGAGGGTGCTCGATCTCAACGGCGAACCTCTAATTGAAGAAACCACCCTGACCATCCGTTTTCATGACCGCAAGGTAAGCGGTTCGTCGGGCTGCAACCGTTTCAAAGGCCGTTACGAGGTCGAGGGAGATACCCTAACCATCACCATTCGTGAGGCGACGACGGATAACTGCCTGAATCCCGGGGTCATGAAGCAGGAAAATTCCTTTAAAGGTTACCTGGTGGCAGCCATCCGTTTTGGTCTTGAAGGGCAGGAATTAACCATCAGCACAGTTGATGGCGGTGAGGTGATCTTTATCTCGATGTTGGATGATGGATAACCGCCAGGTTTAAGATCGTACAGCCCATGCTCCTAATCAGAAGCGTATTTCCTTATTGATCAGGTACCGACCTGGAAAAACACAGATTGTGTTCCCCGTTCAGGTATTTGTTTCGGGGTCAAAATGATGCTGCATCACTTCAACGTCGGCACAGCGCAGGAAATCCAGCGCGTTCTCATCGATGCGGTAGGCAACATCGTAGACCAGGCGCGTGATGCCAGCGTTGATGAGCGCCTTGGTGCAATTGATGCAAGGGAAGTGGGTGACATAGCAGGTGCAGCCGCGGGTTGAGACACCGTGCAGCGCTGCCTGGATGATGGCATTTGTCTCCGCGTGGATGGTGCGTACGCAATGACCTTCCACGAGTAGGTGACCATTCTCATCGCAGTGGGGTTGACCCATGGGTGAGCCGTTGAAACCGGTTGTCAGGATGCGTTTATCGAGCACCAGCACACACCCCACGAAGGCGCGGTCACAGGTGCTGCGTTCTGAGACCGCGTAAGCAATTTTCATGAAATAGGAATCCCATTCAGGCCGCATCGTTTTTCTCCTTGGGGATAATAATAGCATAAGATAAAAAAAGAATTTAGCGAATGAATATTTCCGGGGGAAGAATGACATCGAGAATTTGTACTATAATTTTCCGGCTCAACACGGAACAGAGAACAATAAAATGCCAACGAAACCTCACCTCTTTCCCCGCATTTTAACCGGTCTGCGTGATTACGGCGGGAACGTGCGCGCTTTCTCGCGCAATGCTTCGCTATACCTGGCGAGCATTATCATCAGTTCATCGGCTTTTGGCGTGTTCAGGCTGCTCTTCAATTTTTACGTGCTCAGCCTGGGATACGACGAAGCGCTGGTTGGTAACCTGGTGGCCACAAGCAGTATGACCGCGCTCATCGCTGCCATTCCCATGGGTTACCTGGCTGACCTGTTGGGCCGCAAGATCTCGTTGATTGGTGGGGGGTTGATCACCATCATCGCCATTAGCGGGATGCTGCTTTTTCCATCACCCACAATGTTTATCCTGATGAATGTGCTGTTGGGGTTGGGGCAGAGCATATCCGGTGTGACCATGGGACCGTTCCTGATGGAGAACAGCGGTGAGAAGGAACGCACCTACCTTTTCAGCTTCAGTTCCGGTATTTCCATGGCAGCCTCCTCTGTGGGCAACTGGATCGGCGGTTTGCTGCCGACCTGGCTGGCGGTCTACACGGGTGGAGGTGCCACCAGCCCCGCTGCCTACCGGCTTTCGCTGGCTGTGGTGGCTGTGATCGCCAGCGTATCGGTGATACCGCTCATGATGATGAAAATGAATAAAGTTAAAACCACTGAACGATCCCTGTTCGCTCCCTTCACTTATTTCAAGAATCATTCCTCGCTTTTGGGTAAGCTGGTGCTTCCGATGCTGGTGACATCCATCGGAGCAGGGTTGATCATGCCGTTCATGAATGTCTTTTTCCGCCAGGTGCATGGCCAGTCAGACAGTTCGATCGGCACCCTTTTCGCGTTCGGTTCGCTTGCCATGGGTGTGGGATTATTGATTGCCCCACCGCTGGCGGAGAAGTACGGCAAGATCCAACTGGTGGTCATCACCCAGGCGCTTTCCATCCCCTTCCTCGCCCTGTTGGGATTTTCACCAATGTTCTGGATCGCTGCCTCCGCGTATTACATCCGCGTGGCGTTGATGAACATGAGCCTGCCGGTGTACCAGACATTCGTGATGGAAAAGGTGGAACCCTCGGCGCGCGCCACGGTCGCCAGCCTGGTGAGCATGGCCAACTCTTTCGGCTGGGCGTTCAGCCCCACCATCAGCGGTTACATCCAGGTGAATCACGGTTTCGGTCCGGCTTTTATCCTGACCATTATCCTGTACGTTACTATCGATCACGCTCTACTGGGGGTTCTTCTGGCGGGGTGGCCATCCAAAAACACCCTCCGCTTGACCCCTCTATGACCGCATGATAAATAAGTATCAGGTTCGCCTGGCCATACTCTGGGGACCCACCCTATTTATTGTCAGTCGATTTCAGAAGGATCTGTTACAGCGTTGTTGTGATACAATCTTCGTTACCGAAGTTAGTTGTGTTCTGTACCCCTAATCTTATTTCTTAAAATATGTCCACGCTCATCAGCAATATCTTTAAACGCATCATTTCCCTGATACTCACACTGTTCATCATCACAGCGGTTCTTTACGCCACAATGTTGTTCACCCCGGCAGAAACCCGGGCGACCCTGTTCCTGCCCAAGAACCTTCCCTCACGCATGACCGAGAAACAGTACCAGAAGCTTATCGATAACATTATCGAAAAGTATCGTCTTAATGACCCGTACCCGGTGCAGTATTATTACTGGGTTACCAACCTGGCGCAGGGTAATTGGGGTTACAGCCCGACGCTGCAGGGGAATGTGTTGAGTGCAATCATCAAGCGCACACCCATTACAGCGGAATTAATGTTTTTTTCGATCCTTGTTTTCATCCCGCTTGGTTTGATCAGCGGGGTGATCGCCGGTGCAAAACAAAAAAAGGCTGCGGACCACAGCTTCCGCTTTTTAGCGTTCATCGCTACCTCCCTACCGCCGTTCATCCTTGCCCTTTTATTAATGGTAGTTTTTTATGTGGACCTGTACTGGTTCATGCCCGGGCGGATCAGTTCGAGCACCAACTCCTTGCTGAATTCCGGCGAATTTCAGCTCTATACCGGTTTTTTAACCATCGATGGTTTGATCAACGGCAGACCTGATATCAGCCTGGACGCGCTGCGGCATCTGGCGATGCCGGTCTTCACCCTGGCAATCGCCCATTGGGCAACGCTGGGCAGGGTTACCAGGGTTTCAATGATCGATGAACTGAAACAGGATTACGTCGTCGCCGCCCAGGCGCGCGGCATTCCGGAACGCCGCATTGTCTGGCGCCACACCCTGCGTAACGCCGTCACTCCTGCCGTAACCAGCAGCCTGCTGGCAGCAGCGGTTCTGCTTACGAGCGTTTTTGTTGTCGAGATCATGTTCACCTTTCACGGCATTTCAGAGATCGCGGTGCTGAGCATGGCGTTTGTGCCGGATTCCGCGGCTGCGTTGGGGTTTGCTATCTTCAACGTCATCGTTGTCTGGTTCCTGATGGTCATCATGGATATTCTCCAGACCTGGTTGAATCCGCGGATGCGCCAATAGGCTTGAGATGAGATCACCGCGTCGTTTTTTCACCCACTGGGGGAATATCCTGGGCTTGTGCCTGGTGCTGTTTTTTGTGATAATTGCGATTTTGGCACCTGTCCTCTCCCCCGAAGATCCCGAGAACCCGGGTCCTGTCAAGTTTGTCGGCCTGAAAACGGACCTAGCGCCGCATCCGCCTAGCGAAGTGGCTCCGTTGGGTACACTGTCCCATCAGGTGAGCGTGTATCATTCTCTTATCTGGGGCACCCGCTCCGCCCTCATTTTTGGATTATCGGTCTCGGTTTTTGCTGCCCTCATCGGAATAGTTATCGGGGCAGTAAGCGCTTATTCCGGCGGTTTTCTTAATAACTTATTAATGAGGGTAACCGATGCCTTCCTGTCCTTTCCGGTGATCGCCGGTGTCGTGCTGATCCATCAGCTCATCACAAATCTGCTTTATAACGCGGGGATGAGAATCTTTTTAATGGGTTCGGGGAACACATCCGTTATAATGGTTTCGCCGGAGGGGAGTATGGATGTACCTCAAGTGGTACCGGATTTCTTGCAGCGGTTACAACAACTAGACCCCATCCTCATCGCCTTCATACTCTTCTCGTGGATGCCCTATGCGCGCATGATGAACGCCCTTGTGCACAATAACATGAAAACCGAATACATCGAGGCGTCGCGCGCCATGGGTGCAGGGTCTTTCAGGTTGATCTTCAGACACCTCATTCCCAATTCCATCTCGCCAATTTTTGTGCTTGCTGCGCGGGATGTGGGGGGTATGGTTTTACTGCAGGCTACATTCACATTCATCGGAATGGGGGACAGTTCACTATGGGGGATGCTGTTGGCCGATGGAAGGAGCTGGATCATCAGCCCGGGAGGCATTCTCACCTACTGGTGGGCATTTGTTCCGGCCACAGTGGCTTTAATCCTGTTTGGTATTGGCTGGAACCTGCTGGGTGACGGACTGAATGACGCGCTAAATCCACGAAACGCATGATTTTATCGTGATACAAAGTTTCATGACAGCAATAATAGCCGGAATTACCGAAAACTAAATACGCCTGTCTCTTGACGGTCGGCAGGCGGCTAAACCTGCTTTTTTGAAATCAATAGTCACTTTATATCGATATTTTCAACGCAGTGTAATACCTCAACTTTCCACCACAATTGTCGTGATTTCCTCGTTCATCTCATCCAATTTTAAAATTGACTGAGAGTTCGTACTCCTTTGCATTTCCGGTCATGCGCTATAAAATTGATACAGGTGATCCTAAAAGCTGCTCTGGGGCTATTATGAAATTCAAATATCGGTCTTTTCTCATCTATGCCATCCCGTTGATCGTGACACTGGGGATTTGTGCCATTCTCACGCAGCAAGTGAGGCAAGTCGCCCTGTCACACCCTGATAACACCACCGCTTTCTATTCATATTCTACTGGTTTCGAGCGTTATAAACATCTCAGGCAGGAATGGCGTCCGAGAATCTTTTCAAATTTCCTGGCCGGGAGGTTTGTGAACCTTTTCAGTGATAGCGAGAGCGCTGGTTCAAGAACCGAATTTACTAAGTCAGTCGTTGCTTACTGGGTGGTTGGGTGGTTTTTGCTGACCGGTATTCTCATAACCATTTTCTTCAAGGAACGATCACTGTTTTATATATTGGGGATTTACGCGGGCATTTCTTTTGCTTATACGCCCGGGATGGGTGTCATGCGCGTGTATCCCTGGGACATGCCCGCGCTGTTTGTCTTCTGCTGTTTTATCGTGATCATCAAGGCGAAGAAGGAAGCCTGGTTGGCACTATTCATACCCCTTGCCATGTTCTTTAAAGAGACTGCCATCGTGATGCTCGTCGCACTCCTTTTTTGGGAAGGGGTCACCCGGCGGCGGAAGCTTATTTTCACAGGTGCCACCCTTGCTGCCGCGCTTATGGTGAAGACCACGGTCGACCTCATAACCAGGAATCCTTCACCGCTTTTTACGATGACCTATCGCAGCAGCGATTTTTCCATTATTGCCGCCTACTTGCGTCAACCTGTTACCACCGGGTTCACCTTTCAAACCAGCCTGCTGGCTGAAAACCTGCGGCAAATTTTCACCTGGCAGTTGGTTACTCCGCTTCTCGTAAACGCGGGTCTTTTGCTCTCGCTTTTCATCCTGCCTTTCAAGAACAGGACGATCGTAATGTTGAAAGTGACCGCGCTGGTGTTCACCCTGGGGATCCTGGTTTTTGGGGTCATCAACGAATTCCGCATCTGGTTCGAGATGATCCCGGTATCGTTGTATGCGCTGGAGTTATATTTTTTCCCGTCGGAGTGTGAAGGGGTTAATCAACCAATCCACTAACCAATAGAAAACTAGCGTTTATACATTTGAAACAGCAGTTGTTGTCAACTCCTGCATCATGATGACGTCGACCGGGCAGGCTTTCTGGCAAATGGCGCACCCGGTGCATCTGTTGGGTGCTGAGAGGACAGGATAAACCTTGTTCAGTGTATCGATACCGGTTTTAGAGAGCTCGAAGCAGGAGAATGGACAGGCTTGCACGCATACCCCACACGCGATACAAGCTGGATAGTCGATAACGGGGATTATTGTTGACATTTTTCCTTCATTCCGTGAAAACGGTTTCTGTATCCAGTTCAGTGATGGAGATTGTTGGGAAAGCAGCAATTTCATCCCGACAGAGGGATTCCATACCCAATTGCGCCAGGGTCGTAAAGGTTGGGATACCGGTTTGGTCATCCCAACCAAAATATTTCCAGTGCATCTGCATCATCTCTTTTATCGGGACTGTCCTCCCTTTGTTCGGTCCTTCCTGCAGCGGTGGTTCTCCGGCCATTCGTGGACTCATCTTATAGCTCATCGGATCAATGCCATGTTTAATCGTGAACATCTGCCTCAGGGTTTGAATTCGCTTGCCGATTTCCATGTACTCATCAGGTGTTTTTTGCCAGCCGGTGGCGGCGTTAAGCCATTCGAATAATTTCCAGTGATTCACGCCCAGCACCATGGCGAACAGGCAGCCGCCGGAACCATCAACCAGCTCCTTGTAACAGGAAAGGGCTACAGATTTTAGAGCAAGTTTCTCGGTCGGGAGATATTCGTCTGCCTTGAGATACGCGCCTGTCCTGGGAGCCCAGGATACTTTTTCCCAAAGGTGGATCATGTCATAATATTGCGCTGAACCGATCGTGTGCCGCCCCGGGGTGGGGTCCGCGCTGAAGGCGATCGCCAGTAACGGATCAAAACGCGAGTCATGCATGCCAGGTTCCTGACCGCCCGCGGTTACCACGTAGGGTTTACCGGTCACACCAAGTTTTTCGGCCGCTACCTTCACACCGTCAGCCAGCAGGTCACCGATGCCCTCGCGCGCGATCATTTTCTTCACCAGCGCCACGATTGCCTCGCTGTTCCCCCAGGTCAACTCAAGCCCGTCTGCCATTTCCTTTGTGATGACGCCGTTCTCGTAACATTCCATGGCGAACGCCACGGTACTGCCGGCGGAAATACTGTCCATCCCGGCGCGGTTCAATAATTCATTGATGTACAGGATTGAATCAAGGTCTTTGTTCATCACCAGCCCGCCAAAGGTTGCGCAGGTTTCGTACTCTGGTTTATGGGTGTGGGAAAATTCCCCGTTGGTCGCCTTCGCGATTTCAACGATACCGCCACAACCAATGACACAGGAATAGCAGTGATACTTTTCTTTTTCTATCCTCATGATATGTTCGGGGTTGAGGTTCTTGTAGTAGGAACGGTTGTAATCCACCACAGAACCCTTCCAGTTCTTTAACGGGGTATCGCCGGAGGTGATACCGAGGGTATTATTGCTCACTGTTCCCCACCGCTTCATCAGGATTCCCAGCAGAGCACCATCCATTGGCATGGCTGTTTTCATTGCGCCCATTAACTTTCCCAACCAGGGGAAGTGTTCGCCGCGCACGAACCCGGGCATATTGAATTTACGCATCTTGCCTGATAGATCCTTGCTAAGCGTTTTCATTTCCCCGGGGTGTGCGCAGCCGATGGTCTTTACACCCGCGAGCACAACTGCCTTCAATTTTTTCGAGCCCATCACCGCCCCTCCGCCGGAGCGGGCAGCGATGCGCCCGCCATCATTGACGATCCCGGAGATGAGAGACACCCTTTCACCGGCTGTACCAATGACAGCTACTTCAGGTTTCTTGACCTTCCAGTTCTCCGCCTGCAATATCTTCTCTGCTTCGATGGCGTCCAATCCCCATACGTGTTCAGCGGACCTCAACTCGGCAATCTTGTTGTCTACATAAAGGTAAACCGGTGATGGTGAAACGCCCTTGATGAAAATGCCGTCGTATCCGCACTGTTTGATCGCGGGTGAAAAAGTTCCGCCGCAGTTCGCGTCTCCCCATCCGCCGGTGATGGGCGATTTGCATACCACCATCCAGCGGCCGGTCACCACGCTGGGTGTACCGGTCAGCAGCCCGCTGACGAACCCCAGCATATTTTCAGGACCGAGTGGATCTGCGCCAGCGGGTACGTGTTGGTACAACATATATACCCCCAACCCGACGCCGGAGAGGTATTGCTCATATACTTCATCGGATAACGATTCCGCCCGGATTTCGCCTGATGATAGATCAACGAATAAAACCTTGCCAGTGTAACCTTTCATGATTCATCCTTGTGTGTTCGATCAACCACCGGAAATTGGAAAGAAAAAGGTGATGATGTCCCCATCGTTCAACATCGAATTCCATTTTGCCTGCTCGTAATTTATGGCGTATAGGAAGGACAACCGAAGGGGAAGCGGCATCCTTATCTTGCGGTATAGATCAGCCAGCGTGGCACCCTCTTCAAGGGATACCATGCCATGGTTATCTACTGCTTCGTGTTTAACGAATGCGGGAACAAAGACTTTGACTTTGATGATAATCCTCGATGACGTCTTTTCACTACTATTCTATTCGATTTTATCGATTAAATATTCTGAATCCTCGGAATATTACCCTAACGCTGTAACGCAAGCAAGAGGGCGAATTATTTGTTCATTTCCCACACCAGGTGCTGAAGTTCCGGGGCGACCAGTTTTTCCCATGCCAGTTGAACAGCAGCCGGCGACCCTGGTGTGGACAGGATCACTTTCCCCCGGTAGACCCCGGCAGTGGCGCGTGAGAACATGGCAGCGGCTCCCACCTGTTCGTAACTCAGCATGCGGAACAGCTCGCCGAAACCCGGCATGACCTTCTCCAACTTCCCAACCAGCACATCGTAAGTGGAATCCCGCTTAGAGATCCCTGTGCCGCCGTTGAAGAGAATAACGTGCACATCCAGTCCGGTCAAATCCTCAAGCAGCTGTTCGATTTCCTCCGGTTCGTCGCGAACAATGTGGTAAGCAGCGAGTACATAGCCACAGCTATTAATCTGTTCTTTCAGGTATTGCCCGTTCACATCCGTCTCTGAGGTGCGCGAGTCACTGACTGTCACCACGGCGATACGCGCGGGGGGTAATTCAGCCGCTTTCTTGTGATGGTCGATTTTGCCGGAATGTAAATGCGTACGATTTTCTGTCATGTGATTTCCCTGTTATGAATGTTAAATATCAAGACCGGTCTCAAGCGGCCAGGCGGTCACTACATCGCCTGCGGGGATCAGTTTCACACCTGCCGGTACGATCAGCAGCGCGTTCGCCTGTACCAGCGAGAACAGGTTGCCCGATCCCTGGTGCCCGGCCAGCGAGGCCTTGATGACGCCGTTCTCATTTTCCAGGATGCCGCGGTAGAAGCTCTCCCGGCCATCCGGGGATTTCAATGGTTCGGTGAGAACGGCCTTGATGGATTTTTGGGCGAAGGGTGGTTGTCCGTGTAACTGGCGGATGAAGGGCAGCGCGAATATGAGGCAGCCGATGTAGGCGGATACCGGGTTGCCCGGCACGCCCAGGAAGGGGATTCCCTTGTAATCGCCAAACGCGACCGGTTTACCGGGACGCATGTTTACCCGCCAGAAGGAGAGATTGCCCTGCTGCGCGATGACCTGCTGAACGTAGTCGAAAACGCCGACACTGACGCCGGCTGAACTGATGATGAGGTCCGGCGGGTTCTCCAGTGCTTTATCGAGGGTTTCGATTACGCTTTGCGGGTTATCCCTGGCAATACCCAGGTGCACTACTTCCGCTCCCTCGGATTCGAGCAATCCTTTAAGAACATAATGATTGGCATCGTAGATCTTCCCCGGCGTCAGCGGCTGGTCGGGGGTCAGTAATTCATCACCTGATGAGAAAAGTGCGATACGTGCTTTTTTCGCTACCTGTACCTGGCGGATGCCGAGCGAAACCAGCAGGCCGATATCCTGGGGCTGCAGCGATCTCCCTTTGCTGAGAACCACCTGGCCTAATTCCACGTCCTCGCCGGCAGGGCGGCAGTTGGCACCCGGTTTGACAGAAGCAAAACAAGAGACTGCCTCAGGTAAGGCTTCCTCTCGCAGCGAGCTGTACTGGTCAGTGTCTTCCACCGGGATCACCGCGTCCGCTCCGTGGGGGAGGGGCGCGCCGGTGAGAATGCGCGCGGCATTTCCCGCTGGCAGGGTGTATTCCTGCGAAAACCCTGCCGGGATGTCCATTACCACCGGCAATCTCACCGCGCTGGTTGGTGAAGCGCCTGACAATTCAGTGCTGTGCACCGCGAAACCGTCCATCGAAGAATTGGCGAACTGGGGCAACCGCAGCGGGGAGCGTATTTCTTCTGCCAGCACCCTGCCATAAGCTTCTTCCGGGACACAGGATTCCGTTTTGATTTCTTTGATCACTGAAAGGATGCTTAACTGGGCTTCTCGAACTGGCATCAGGTCTGTCATGTTTTTCCTGCCATTTGTTGGGTTGTCTTATGAAGGAAGGTGAGGTGAAAGCCCGGCGTCGGAAATCAGCCTGGGGACGATCTCCTCCCAGCCCACGGTCATAATATGCAGTCCGTTGACGCCTTCGAGCTTGCGAATTCTTTCGATCATCTCCAGCGCGATTTGGATGCCCTCTTCCTGGGCGTTCCCGCCTTCATCCGCTTTCTCCATTCGCTTGAGGATGGATGCAGGCACGCGCACACCGGGCACTTCCTGGTCCATGAAGTGGGCGCTTCTCAGTGAGCGCAGCGGGGAGATGCCTGCCAGGATGTACACCTTGTCGAGGATGTTCCTGGCGGCGAGAGCGTTCAACCATTCTTCAAATCGCTCCAGGTCAAAGAGGATGTTGGTCTGGAAGAACTGCGCTCCCGCGTTAACTTTTTTATGTTCACGCAGCGCCTGGAATTTCACCTCGGAGGCGGAAGGTGAGGCAGCTGCGCCAAGGAAGTATTTGGGAGGGAACTTGATATTGCGTTCGTCCAGGTATTTACCCTCATCGCGCATTTCACGCAGGATCCACAGCATCTGGATGGCATCCAGGTCATATATATCCATCCTACCCCTGGGTTTGGGCGCCAGGCGGTTGCTGTCACCGGTCACGCAGAGGATGTTCCTGATTCCCAGTGCGGCCGCGCCGAGCGCTTCACCCTGCAGGCTGACGCGCGTGATATCCCGTGCGGCGATCTGCAGCACAGGCTCCGCGCCCATCTGAACCGCGATGGCGGAGCAAGCCCACGAGGACATACGCGGCGTCGCGGATGCGCCGTCGGTAAAGTTCACAGCTGCAACGTGGTTCTTAACGAGTTCGATATTCTGTTTAAGTTTGTTGGTGGAGGCTGTTTGCGGCGGCTGGACCTCGGCGGTGACAACGAACTCACCCGCTTTAAGCCGGCGTTCCAGGTCTGACGCATCTCCCTCATATCGCGGAGCGTGGTAAACAGAATCGCCTTTCCACCATTCGGGCTGGCGTACCGGGCGGAAGACGCCATCCCAAGTGCTGTGCCTTTTCTCCTTGTCAGTGGAAACCAGTCCAGAGATGACGTGTAATCACGCCATTCTTCTTCACCTGGTTTGCCAGCCCGCCAAGCTGTTCACTTCCCACCAGGTCCCAATCCAGCGGGGGCAGCACTTCCATCAGCATTTCCTCCCTGCCCATATCGAACGCTCGTTCGTAGATCTTATACCAGATGCAGGGGCGGGTTTCGTCAACGTAGCAATGCTCGGGGGTGGAACCACCGCAAGGTCCGTTGCGCAACCCCTTGGGGCATTCCATGGGACAGATGAAAGCCGTTTCCTGCAGCACGCAGTTACCGCACTGGCGGCATCCCCACAAGGGACCCTTGTACAGCATCTCCAGCTGGATCAGCAGGCGGTTACCAAACTTGTCTTTTTTGAACGGATAAAAAATCGGCTGCCATCTGCGGCCGGGGGTCAGTATCGGCATGACGTGGCTCCTCTTTCGTACCCCTGATTATATTGGGTTATCGAGTCAAGTCAAGACACGTATTATCCAGGGAGTTTTGCCATGCCTCGCGATCCCTTTTAATAGGTAATCCCACATCTTAGCATAGATATAGTCAATATGAAGCATGAGTGAGTCACACGCCAAGATATAACGGTTCAAAGTTTGTTAATGCTGGTAATGCTATAATTAGTATGGATGTTTCCTGGCGGACTGCTGCGAAAAAATAATTGGTATGATCGAAATATGATGTGTCTTAGAATGATCAAAAAAACCGAGAGCGCAATCAGGTAATTGAGGTTAGAAATATCAGCAAGGAAGTACTTGGTGTATTTATTAATACTTATGAAGTAACAAAGGTAATCGGTGAGAAACAGCTTTTATTGTTGTCAAGGATTAAGCGATAAAGGGTTTTCCCCAGAACTTTTGTTAACGAGAAGTAAATCCTTGGAGGCGACAATAAAAATATCAGGATGACCCAAGAGATAGAATCATCTCCTGCCCATTGGCTTGGGTACGGTTCTTCGCTGCCATTCTTACCCACCAAGCTATTAAGACCCAAATTCGATCCGGGTCTTGTGCAGCGCTCCGGGTTGCTGGATTTACTGATGCGCAATCGCCACCGTCCTTTAACGCTAATCTCAGCACCACCCGGTTACGGAAAGACCATGCTGGCCAGCATGTGGCTGGAAACTTGCGGTTGCCCAAGCGCATGGGTTTCCCTTGATGATGGGGATAACGACCTGCATGGTTTCACTGCCTACCTGCTGGCTGCGTTGCATTCCATTTTCCCCTCCGTTGAACTGAAAACCCGGCATTTACTGATTACACCCACTTTGCCCCCGGCATCGGTTCTGGCACGCCAGCTGCTGAGCGATATGGAGCAGGTTCCACAACCTTTCATTCTGGCATTTGATGATATCCATCTAATCAGAGAGCAGTCCATCTTTGATCTGCTCACCGAGCTGCTGCGGCACCCGTCACCCGGCATGCATCTGTTACTGATCGGCCGCCAGGACCCTGCCTTACCGATCGCCTCTTTACGTGCCCGTGTTCAGGTGACCGAGATTCGGGCGCGGGACCTTGAATTTTCTCCCTCAGAGACTTCCCAGCTGATGAGCGAGGTGCTGCATCGTGAAATCGATGACAAGACCGCTTTAGAATGGACAAAAAAGACTGAGGGTTGGGTGACCGCCCTGTGGCTCGCGGCTCTCGCGTTGCGCAATAGTGATTCCATGGATGATCTCGGGATCGATGTAACCGGAGATTCTCATTATATCCAGGAGTATCTATTAGCAGATGTGCTTGCGCGCCTTGCTCCAGCCAGGAAAGAGTGGCTGCTCAAAACCTCGCTGCTGGAATTCTTCAACGCTTCGTTATGCGAGGCGGTATGTTGCAAAGACAGCGCACTCAACGAGACCGGACTCACCGGAAAAGATTTCATCCGCTGGCTTCGTGAAGAAAACCTTTTCCTTTTCCCGCTCGACAACCAAGGCCAGTGGTTCCGTTTCCACCATCTTTTTCGGGACTTGCTTCAGAACTTGTTGCATGAGCAATTGTCAGAGGCTCAGGTAGCCAGCCTGTACCAGCGCGCAAGTGAATGGTGCACAGAAAACGACCAGCTGGAATACGCCATTCATTACGCCCTGGCGGCCAAAGACAGCTCCGCTGCAGTTAAATTGGTGGTGAAACACCGCTATACACTGATGAATACAGATCAGTGGCAGCTCTTGAACCGTTGGCTGAATCAGCTTCCGCATGAAGAAGTAATAAATACCCCACTACTGCTAAACACCAGGGGATTCCTTGCGTTGCAGCGGGGTGAAGAAAATGAGGTAATAACCATCGTGCAGCAGGTTCGCCGCCTGTTGGAAATGACTTCTTCTGAAACGGAGGAGTACGCGGTTGCCATGGCTGAGGCGGCGGTGATGCAGTTAGCCGCAGACCTTTCCCTTGGAAAGTTCACCTTGGTTGTAGAGCAAGCGCAGCAGTGCCTTTTAGATTTGCCTGCTCACGCGCTGCACATCCGGGTTCTGGCGATTTCTTTCGCGGCTTTTGCTTTGCACCATGTTGGCGATATGGAGGCAATTACCGCATTGCTTCGTGATTCAATGATGGGTCTGCCGTGGTCTGCGCTTACACGTGCTAAGCTGGCTGTAGTCGCATTCTTGGTCAATTTATGGCAGGCGAATCTTGACGGCGCACAGGAATGGGCAGGCTCGTGCTTGCGGCTGGCTGAGGAAGCGCAATCAACAGAAATGATGAGTTGGGGACGGTATGGATTGGGGATTACTCATTATTTACGCAATGAACTGACCCTTGCTGAACCGTATTTGTCAGCTTTACTCATAGACCGCGCCTACTCGGCACCGATGTGCATGGTTTTTGGTTCAATGGTCCTGATGTTGATTTATCATGCCAGCGAGCGCCAGGCTGAAGCTGCCCAGGTGGTTGAATTGGTGAGCGGAAGCCTTTGGGATATGAAACACACGCGTGCCTTCACGCTTTCCTCTCTGCTCAGGGCGGAGCACGCTTTTCGCAACGGAGAGATGGAAAAAGCGCTCAAATTTTTCAAGCGATCTAATTTTGAGGAGCATCAATCAATTCAATATTTATATGCACCAGCGCCTGTTGTATATAAATTACTGCTGGCTGACGAGACTCCCGAAAGTTTGTTGGCAGTCCGCACACGGCTTGAAGCCTGGCTTGAAAGATTGAGTCAAGAAAACTATCTTCACTTGCGCATTGACGCGTTGGCATTGTTGGCGCTTGTGCATGCCAGGCTTGGCCAGGAGTCAGAGGCTCTCGAGAAGCTAGGCACGGCGCTGGACCTGGCAGTATCAGGGCACGCCATACGTCCATTTGTAGACCTGGACGCACCAATGACCGACTTGATGTCGCGCTTGTACAAACAGGAAAAGGGATCTAACTCTCCAAAGCTGCCATTCATTGAGAAAGTCCTGGCTGCTTTTACTTCGCCGGCGCAGAACGGAAAGCGTCCAGACCTACCAGCTCAGGATTCAAGCCTGCTCCTTGTTGAGAGGGGTGAATTTACATCACACCGGCCTCTCTTGGTGAAAACATTGACCAGGCGAGAGTTACAGGTTCTCAAGCTTCTGGCTACGGAGTTGTACCCGGAGGAGATGGCTGGAAAGCTCTACACGTCCACAAGTACCATGCGTACGCACATCAGGAATATTTACACCAAGCTCGACGTCACACAACCGCTATGAAGCGCTTCAGCGCGCCCGAGAGTTGGGTTTAATTTAACCCGTCAAGATTCCAAGTATCATTTCTAATCGGTAGCACTTTCCATCCAGGCATTTACTTCATTGTAGAAAATCTACTCAAAAAATACCCAACAAATCTACTCAACCAGATGATTTCAATTCCTGTTGAGAAGTTGTAGTATTTTATTAAGTGTAGAACCGTTTACGTTGCCCCGGGCTTTATAGTATTGAGGTGCAGGCAATCTGGTGATATGTGATGTATTACGTAAAATTAGAGGATAAATGTCACATTTAGTGTATAATCAGCCGGGAAATTACGTGATCTGCGTTTCCGGTGCGCTGGACGCCAACCAATCCGAGCGATTGGGAGGCCTTGCCATTACTGTGTCTGAAGCCGAAGGAGATCAGGAAGGGCCGGTTTCAGTACTGACTGGTTGGCTGTCTGACCAGGCTTCTCTATGTGGCGTGATCACCACACTGTACAATAACCGCTTTCCACTTCTGTATATCAAGTATCTGGGCGCCGCGCAACAGACGGCCACAGAAGGCTTGAACGATCAACAATAAACCAAAAGAATACCAGTTACAGGAGAACCAAAGTATGGGCACAAAACCTAGCTCTACCGAAAATATGGGTAAGACATCCTGGTTGTTTATGGCCATCATCGCCCTGGCTCAAATCCAGATGAGCTTTAACGTCAGCGCGCTGCCGGTATCGATTGGCGGTATTGTCGAAGATTTTCAAACTTCCCCTTCCTCCATCGGAACCGCGCTGGTCGTCTACTCGCTGGCAGTTGCCGGGTTTGTTATGTTAGGCGCCAAGCTTGGCCAGTTGATTGGCTCCCGACTCGCGTTTCAAATAGGGGTGATCGTGCACGGCCTGGCGATGCTGGGAATGGCGTTGAGCAGCGGTGTGACGATGATGTTACAAATGCAAGCGCTTGCCGGGTTGGCTGCTGCATTATTGGTGCCCTCACTGGTCGTCCTGATTGCCAATCACTATAAAGGTGCGCAACAAGCCCAATCCCTGGGATTTCTGGGAGCCTCGCAAGCCATCGCCGGGGTGATTGCCTTCATGGTCATTGGCGTGTTGGGTTACCTGGTCTCCTGGCGATGGGGATTCGTACTTATTGTTGCCATTTCTGTCGCGGTTTTCGTCCTCAGCTTCAAGTTCCAATCCGTTAAATCAACCTATAGACCAAAAATTGATCTGGTCGGAGCGCTCCTGGCTGCTTTGGCAATTATGTTGATCAGTCTTGGTTTTAATAACATCACGGCCTGGGGTATGCTCAAATCAAATCCAGACGCGCCATTTAATGTTTTAGGGTTGTCTTTATCGCCAATATTCATCATCGGTGGTTTTTTCCTGGGTCAGGCATTCTTCAACTGGACTAAAAAACGGATAGCTCAAGAAAAATCGCCTCTCCTCGCTCTTGAGGTGCTTGACTCGTCTGAGGAACGGGCGGCGACCTACAGCCTGTTTATCATGGCGGCGCTCGGTCCGGCCATCAGCTTCCTCATCCCGCTCTACATCCAAATCGTTCAAGGACTTTCCAGTCTCGAGACAACCATCGCGGTTGTGCCTTATTCGCTCGCCATCTTCACCGGCACCACCATGGTGGTCAGACTTTTCAAACGGATGTCACCGCGCCAGATTGGCCGCTACGGTTTCATTCTTGTCACCGTCGGGTTGGTGCTGCTGGCATTGACGATTCGCAGCGATTGGGGCACTCCGCTTGTAATCCTCAGCCTGTTGGTGATCGGTGTTGCGGAAGGTGGCCTTTTAACACTGGTATTCAACGTGCTCGTTTCTGCCTCACCAAAAGAGTTGGCCGGTGATGTTGGTGCCCTGCGCGGCACGACCAATAACCTCGCCACCGGATTGGGCACAGCGCTTGCCAGTGTGTTATCGGTTGCCTTGTTGAGCATGTTCGTTTTCCAAGGCCTTACAGCCAACCCGCTGATCACCGAAAAGATCATTACCGAGCAGCTATACCTGGATAATATCGATTTTGTCAGTGATGATGAACTTAATGATTTTCTAGAGAATACTGACCTCAGTGTGGCGCAGCAAAATGTTTTTATGAGGATCAACACAGACGCACGCGTGCAATCGCTCAAGATTTCCTTCTTATTACTGGCTGGCCTGTCCTTACTCGCCATCATACCCGCTGGTGGGCTGCCGAACTATGTGGAAGAAGAAATCCCGGGCGAGCAAAATGTAGATACAACAGAGGAGGACGAATAAGGAGTGACTTCCCCCGCATCCGTTCTACTGAATAGGGCAAATACAGCAGGCATGTCGAACACCTGCCCGGCTGTGGCAAATTGTTTAGAAGACTGTTTACCATAACCAAATCCTTAAGGAGGAAAAGATGGAGATTATTGTTAAATCAGGTGACCTGCTGCGCGAACCATCCGAACTGGCGATACTCGCCACGTTCGAAGGTTCAGCGCTGCCGGCCGACGTAGCCGGCCTGCTTGAGCCCAAAGATTTTGCGGGCAAGGCAAATCAAACGCTGCTGCTTTACCCGCGCGGCGCGGTGGCTCCAAAACGCTTGTTATTGGTCGGACTGGGCAAGCAGGAAAAAGCGACCACCGAAACAATTCGCCGGGCGAGCGCGACCGCTGTAAAGGAAGCGCAAAAACTGCAGGTGGCCGCCGTGACGATCGCTGTTTACGGTGATCTGCCGTTGCAGCCGGAGCTGGCTGCTGAGGCCTTTGCCGAGGGTATTGAAATGGGCGGTTATCGTTTCTGGCATTACCGCACAGGGCTGTCAGATGCACAGACCTTCGAAGTTGAAAAGGCCGTGGTTTTCACCAAAACCGATGCAAAAACAAGCGCCGGCGTTACCACCGGTCAGATCATCGGCCGCGGTGTTTCATTCGCCCGCGAATTGGTTAACGGACCCGGTTACGCCATGAACCCGGTTACACTTGCCGAAGAAGCTGTGACCCTTGGCAAACGCCTCGGCCTTAAAGTGAAGATATGGGACATGGACCAGCTGACCAAAGAGGGTTTCGGCGGGATTCTGGCCGTCGGGAAAGCATCGGAGCACGAACCGCGCTTCATTGTGATGGAGTACGGCGAGGCCAAGAAAGGCACGCCCACTATCTGCCTGGTCGGCAAGGGTTTGACCTTTGATTCGGGCGGTCTCAATATTAAACCACCTGAAGCCATGGAGACCATGAAGTCGGATATGGGCGGCGCGGCTGCCGTTTACGGTGCCATGCAGGTTGCTGCCGAGCTCAAGCTGCCTTTGCACGTTGTGGGGCTGGTTTCAGCCGCAGAGAATATGCCGAGCAGTAACGCTTACCGTCCCGGCGATATTGTCAAATCGCTGAGCGGCAAGACGATCGAAGTGCTCAATACGGATGCTGAAGGCCGCATCATCCTGTCTGACGCGTTATTCTACGCTCAACGCTACAACCCTGAAGCGATCATCGAGCTTTCCACACTCACGGGCGCGATCATCATCGCGCTTGGACCGCATGCCATCGGTTTGTTTGGCACTGACCAGGCGCTGAATGACAGGCTCGTCCACGCCGGTGAATCCAGCCTCGAACGCGTGTGGCCGTTCCCCATGTGGGATGAATATCATCAGATGGTCAAGAGCGAAATCGCCGACCTCAAGAACCTGGCCGGGCGGGCAGCTGGCTCGATCACGGCCGGGGCGTTCCTCTCCGCCTTTGTGGGTGATTATCCCTTTGCCCACCTTGATATCGCCGGTACCGCCTGGGTGGATAGACCCTCCAAGCCATATGAAACCTTCGGCGCTACAGGCTCCGGTGTACGTGTTGTCACCCAATTCCTGAGAGATTATGAAGCAAAAGGGAGTTCAAAATGACCGAACAAGAAGCTGCAGTTGTGACGAAACGCTCGTTCATGGATAAGTTACTGGACGGCGTTGAGCGGGTGGGCAACAAGGTGCCTCATCCCGTGTTGATGTTTGCGTATCTCATCATCGGTGTCATCGTCCTGTCGGCCATCCTGGGGTTGCTGGGTGTCAGCGTTACCGAGGAAGTAGCTGTACCCCTGCCACAGGAGACGACCCCCGACTTTTATGAAGACGTATCAGAATACGGCCTGTCGGGAATTGGAGACGAGGATGTTGAATTCGAGATCGTGGAACAAACCACCGCGATCAAGAGCCTGCTGACCATAGACGGAATCCGGTTCCTCTTCTCGTCTTTCGTCTCGAATTTCCAGGCCTTCGGCGCGCTGGCCGTCACGCTCATCGCGATGATGGGCGCGGGAACGGCTGATGTTGCCGGGCTCATCGGCGCTTTGATCCGTAAGCTGGTCAAGGTCGCACCCGCAGGATTGATCGCGTACATCATCGTGTTCATAGGCGTGATCTCAAGTGTCGCTTCTGACGCGGGTTACCTGATCCTGATTCCACTGGGAGCAGCGGCCTTCCTGGCTGTGGGAAAGCATCCACTCGCCGGACTGGCAGCCGGCTTTGGAGGCGTCGCCGGTGTATTCATGGCGAATATCATCCCCACACCGACAGATGCCATGCTCATCGAGATCACCAATGAAGCGATCGCGTTGACTGGAGGCGCGCCTATTTCCATCACGGCCGACTTCTACTTCCAGGTCGTCTCAGCCTTGCTCATGACCTTTGTCGTCGGGTTTATCACGGAGCGCATCGTCGCACCCCGCCTGGGCAAGTACGACCCCTCTGAAGCAGGGGACCCTGAAGCCGCCCATGCCGCTGATGTAATTGACCCAGTGCTTGAGGCCAAGGGTCTGCGCCGGGCTGGTATCGCTGCCCTCGTCTTGCTGGCTGTTGTCCTCATTGCTACCATACCAAATGGCGCCCCGCTGCGCGATCCTGAAACGAACGCCATCATCGGGCAAACACCCTTCATGAGCAGCCTCCTGTTCATCGTGATGCTGTTCTTCTTCATCCCGGGTGTGGCTTATGGTACAGCGACCGGAAAGTACAAGGGAGCCAACGACGTGATTGCCGCGGTCGTGAAGACGTTTGCCGGCCTGGGTGGTCTGATCTTCATGCTCATGATGATCAGTCAGTTCATTGCTTACTTCAACTACTCTAATATACCCGGCGTTCTCGCTACGGCGCTGGCCGGTTTGTTAGGCGACGCTGGTATTTCTGCTGTCCCGCTGTTGATCGGGTTCACCCTGGTCATCGTGCTGCTCGACTTTATCATCCCCGGCACACTACCCAAGTGGGCGATCTTCGCCCCCATCTTTGTGCCGCTCTTTATCCGGCTGGGTGTGCCCGCGCAAACCGTGTTTTCGGCTTACCGCATAGGCGACTCGCCCATCAACACACTCACACCGTTGATGGTGTACTTCCCGGTGATCGTTACGTTCGCTCAGAAGTATGTTAAGAAATCCGGTGTCGGTTCGATCGTGGCGCTCATGCTGCCCTACGCGGCCATCATTTTAGTCGTGTGGCTGGTGCTGCTCATCGTGTGGTTCCTGTTGGGAATCCCGCTTGGACCAGGTTATGGAGTGCGGTTCTGATATCGCCCGAAACCGCAATGTAAACCCGGGCTAATTGTTAAGATTACCGCTTAGTCGGCTTTGTCCGTAACCGGTTACGCGATAATAAATCAAACTTATAGGAGAGTTGAAAATGAAAAAGACTTTAATTGTTTTAGTAGTGATAACTGCGTTGGTATTAACGGCTTGTCAGCAGGTCCCTGGCGGGAATACCGCCGTTGCACTTGCTGACACGAACTGGGTGTTGAGTTCGCTGGGTGGTTCCATGCCTGCGGCTGGCACCTCGGTAACGATGAAGTTCGGTGCTGATGGCACTGTTTCCGGTTCAGATGGTTGTAACCGCTTCAACACAACCTTTACCCAGAAGAACGATAGCCTGACCTTCGTACAACCCGGGGCGTCCACCATGATGGCCTGTGAAGAGGGAATCATGAGCCAGGCTACAAAATTTTCAACAGCACTGGCAAGCGTCAAGAGCGTCATCGCTGACGACGCCAGCCTGATCCTGAAGGATGCGGAAGGGATGATCCTGGCAACCTTCGTGGTTCTGTCGCAGGATTTGACCGGCACCTCATGGAAGGTAGTTTCGTATAACAATGGTCAAGAAGCTGTGGTGGGTCTTATCGAGGGCACCGAGATAACCGCGACCTTTGACGACGTCCAGGTATCTGGCAGTGCCGGGTGCAACCGCTACTTCGCCGGTTTTGCAGTGGAGGGTGGTTCGATTACGATCGATATGCCCGGCGCGACCATGATGTTCTGTGAAGCACCAGCCGGTGTGATGGAACAAGAGGCAGCTTATTTGGCTGCGCTTGAGAGCGCAGCTACGTACACCAATAATGGCGACTCGCTTGAGTTTCGCACAGCTGCCGACCAAATCGCGGTGATGTTTGTACCCGCTTCTGCTGGTCAATAACAGGTGAAGAAAACCAACCATTTTAGAACCACAAGATATTATGAAGGTTGGTTGGAAATATTAACAGTATAGGAGTTCGACGAGTCCAAATCATTCGGGCTTGAAGGACCATCGGGCGGCTTCCTGGTTAGTGTGAGATAGTTACGACGCTACTGACCGGGAAGCCAACCCTCAAAGCGTCACATGCTATGCGCTATGAATGAGTGCGGCTGGATCTACCATCGGCAGAATTGATAATGATAGATTTTTTTGAGTGGTCACAGCGAGAAATGATCTAATGAGCGAAGAAGGTTTATGAATAATGCCGAATCCGGACGGCTGGAGGATATGACTGACATCCAATACGTCTCAAGTGGTCAACTACCTCCGCCAGAAACAATTGAGGCGCTGGTCAACGAAGCGCACGCGCGTTTTATGACCAACGACGAGGGCGAGAACGCTGCTTACTACCCGGCTTTGGCCCGGGTACCGCGTACGCTCTTTGGTGTATGCGTGGTAGGCGTTAGCGGTTCAGTCTATGCCGCCGGCGATACCGATTATGCGTTCACCATCATGAGCGTGGCAAAACCGTTCACGTTTGCGTTGGTGGTCCAGGCGATTGGTATCCAGGCAGCGCGCGCAAAGTTGGGTTTGAATGCTACCGGGCTGCCGTTCAATTCGATGATGGCTATCGAATTGCAGCCGCATCGCCTGAACAATCCAATGGTGAATCCAGGTGCGATCGCCGCGGTCAGCCTGGTTCCTGGCGAGACCGCCGGGGACAAGTGGCAGTTCATCCTTGAGAAGTTGTCGCAGTTTGCCGGCCGGACTCTCACGCTGAACGAGGAAATGTTTGCATCTGCGATGGACAGCAACTATCGTAACCGGGCAATTGTCAACCTGATGTTTGAATACGACCGGTTGTACTTTGATCCGCTTGAAACACTGGATGTTTACACCCGTCAGTCTTCGCTCAACGTGACGGCAAAGGATCTGGCCGTCATGGCAGCAACGCTGGCTGACGGCGGGGTTAACCCCGTGACCCATGAGCGTGTTCTCGATGCCGCGTCCTGCCGTTACGCACTTGCCGTTATGGCAACCGCGGGTCTTTACGAGACGTCAGGCGACTGGCTGGTAGACATCGGATTACCGGGTAAGAGCGGTGTGGGTGGTGGTATCATTACAGCGGCGCCAGGTAAGGGTGGATTATGCACATTCAGCACTCCACTGGATGCAGCCGGAAACAGTATCCGGGGTCAGCTCGCGACCAGGTTCCTATCAGAACAGCTCGGGCTGAACCTTTTTGCCTCAAAGCCCATGAAAGTGGGTTCATGACTTAAAATCGGAAATTCGGCAGGGTAGTGCAAACCCTGAAATCAAAAACCGTTCCCGCCAATATTAGACGGTCGGAACAAGAAAAAGGAGAAAAAATGGAAAGTAAATTAGGACCAGTTGAACATTTGATTGTTGGGTTCGAGGGGAATCAGTTTAAAGGTGAGATTGTTCCCGCGCTAACAGACCTGCTTGACAAGGGTCTTATCCGCATTCTGGATCTTGCGGTTATCAGTAAAGACAAGGATGGAAACGTCTTGATCTTTGAAGCCAACGAATTGAGTGATGATGTAAGCCAGGCACTCGCCAAATTAGATTGTTCGTTGATGGGTCTGCTGACAGAGCAGGACCTGCTGGAGGAGGCTGAAGCGCTTCCACTCAATTACACAGCCGCATCGATGCTCTTCGAAAATGTGTGGGCGGGAAGATTTTCTCAAGCCATTCTCAAGGCTGATGGACAGATGCTGCTGAACACGCGCATTCCGAACGATGTGGTTGAGGAAATGCGCCGGACACTCATTGAAGCAAGTGATTTATTGTGATCGCCGCCTGTTGGATGGCGACTTATAGAATAGGAGATTAAAAATGCGAAGAGCAAGAAGAAGGCCAAGTTTAATCGGAACCGCAGCGCGTACTGCGGTCATCGCCGGTACCGCCACGGCTGTGTCGGGGAATGTTTCCAGAAACCAGCAACAGGCTGCGCAGCAGCAGGCTGCAGCGAAGCAGGCGCAAGTGGACGCAGCGGTGCAGGATGCCCTTGCTCAGCAGGCACCCGCACAGCCGCCCCCGATGGCCGTGCCACCCGCAGGTGACCTGGTTGCTCAATTGCAGCAACTCGCCGATCTGCGCACAGCCGGCATCCTGAGCGATGCGGAGTTTGAGGCTGCCAAGGCCAAGCTGCTTAACGGGTAGCATAACAGACCTGGTAAACAGCGCCAACCATAAAGGCGGTAAATTCTTGGATTTTAAAAAACGCGAGCCATACACAGGGTGGGTATTTTTCCTGTGCGAGGCTAGCCTGTGGCTCTTCGCTATGTCTATGCCTGATTTTGGGCACAGCGAAGAGCCGACTTTTCTTATTAGCAGGTAGAATAACACCCGCCAGGATGTTAAGGTCATAAACTGGAGGATCAAAATGGTCTGGATAATGAAGAATGGGTGGGTAACCAGCAGTGATCATCAGGGTTATATATAACGACTTTGATCCAAAAAGAAGTATATATTAGGTTGAGTATGTTAATGTGGGCGAAATGCATTTTAGGGAAAATGGGTTTGCACAATAAGAAATATCGCATCGTTCTGATACTGGTCATAAGCACACTGGTGTTATCGGCGTGTTTGGCATCTACTGTTCCGACCGGCTCCGTGCCACAATCCACCGAGGGGGTTATGGCGACGCCATCGACTTCACCTACCTCCACACCAATGGTGACCGAACGGCCAGGTGATTTATCGGGTGTGGTCGAATACGACCTGGGGGAGGCGGTCATCCTGCAGGAACGTTTTCCTGAAGACAGCCGCTTCCGAAACATGCCGGTACGGTTGAACGGACTCATTGGAGTACCAGTTAGTGAGGGTGGTCCTTTGCCCGTTGTAGTGATCCTGCACGGCAACCATCACGGCTGCCCGGTTGATGAAATGGGCGTGGACCGCTGGCCTTGTGCACCCGATGTGGAGCAGCCCAACTACCGCGGTTATGAATACCTGGTACGGGAGCTTGCCGCGCAGGGCTATGTGGCCATTTCGCTCAACATTAATGCCGAAAACACACTCGGCTTTGGCGAACCGGTGTCGGGTGAGCGTCTGCAGCAGGTGTTTGACCTTCATATGCGAGCTCTCGCAACTGCCGCGGCCGGTGGCGATAATGGCTTTGGCGTGGAATTGGCAGGTCTTGCAGACCTCCAACGCCTGGTTTTGATCGGGCACTCGCGCGGCGGAGAAGAGAGCCTACGCCTGACACGACAGTTGCAGGAGGATGGCGTCACCGCTGCTGAACTCCCATATGGACCTGTGGACGGGGTCATTCTACTCGCCTCGAGCGCGACATCCCTTGAACCCGCCGGCGGCGCTCCGGTGCCGATGGCGGTCATTCTACCCGCCTGCGACGGTGATATTATCAGTCAGGACGGGCAGCATTTCTTTGAAGCGGCACGGCTGACCTCACAGCAAACGAACTGGATATCGGCGGTCTGGCTGGAGCGCGCTAACCATAATTTCTTTAACCTGCTTCTGCCCGAGGACCCTTTCAGTCAGGCGAACAGGCCTGAATGTGAGCAGATCCTGGACCCGGAGGTGCAGAGCGGATTCCTGGTGGACTTTACAATTGATTTCCTGACCAAAATCTGGAGTCAGGATAAGGAAATGGTGGGCAAGGCTTCAAACCGTATGGACCTTGATGTCCAGTCCCCTGTGTTGAACGAATTGTACGGCCTTCCGGCGCGGGTCGGATTCATGGCAGCCGCGGACGATCGGCAAACATTGCTGATACCTGCAACGGCAGAAGAATTGTCGACCAACCTGGCAGGAGGAACTGTGACGGAGAAGGGTGTCATGACCCACTTTTGCCCTGAGGGCTATTACACCCCTGAGATGTTACCCGGAAGCGAACCGTGCAGACGGGTCACCGTGACAATACCGGGTCAGCCAGCGCTGGTGGTGGTATCCTGGTCCGAACCGGGTGGTGAGTGGCAATTTACGCTCCCAGCGGGAGAAGGCAACCTGAGTGATTACACAACATTCACGTTACGCGCGGCGGTGGACCCGTTGTCACCGTTAAACCCCGCGGGCATCCCGCAGTCCTTTTCCCTGAGGTTGACTGACCGTGCAGGCAATACCGCCACGGTGCCAACACGGGTTGATGAACCAGCCCTGGTGTTTCCGGCTGGATTGGTGGAGGAAGACGATTTCTTCGGTAGCCTGTTCACAAGCCCCCTCCCCATGACGAACATCCGCTGGATGCTGAGTGATTTCGCAGGGGTCGACCTGACAGACATCAGCAATGTGACGCTGATTTTTGATCAGACACCGAGCGGCTCGCTCTTTCTGGGAGACTTGGAATGGGTGCGCCCATCGCAGCCATGAGATTGGACAAATGATAGTAACTTGTCCAGCAAATATGTTCAATATTATTCTGATCGCCTCAAAGCCGGAAGAGCGGGCTGGTGCGCGAAATATGAATATTTGATAAAATAATCAAAATTAAAAAAGGAGAGTAGAAATGGAAAAAGCAGTAGTATTAGAAACGAAGGATTCCCCCTGGTGGTTGCTATTGATGTCAGGTATCACAAGCCTCATCGTTGGCGTTCTCCTCATCAGCAGCCCGATCCTAAAGACCACAGCGATTGCATGGGTGATCGGTTTGTTCTGGTTTGTCCAGGGAATTTTTGTACTGATCAACATGTTTGTTGATCACTCCGCCTGGGGATGGAAACTCTTCTCGGGCATTATCAGCATCGCCGCCGGTCTTTTCCTCCTGGAAAATCCTGTAATCGGAGCGGTCACGTTAACGGCTACCTTGATCCTTTTACTTGGTATCCAGGGTCTCATTTCGGGTCTCATCGAACTGGTGCTTGCCTTCAAAGGCGGCGGCTGGGGCATGGGTATTTGGGGAGCCTTGAGCGCGATTTTTGGCGTTATCCTGATTGCGAACTGGACCAACCCATCGTTCATGCTCACCTTGATCTGGGTATTGGCAGTATTCGCCATCATCGGTGGTATCGCTGAGATTTTCTTGGCGTTTCGCAAACGGCGAACTAACTGACCCTGGCGCATCGAATACCGGGTTAGAGCCGCGTAACCGCTCAGTGTAAATACGCTATAAGGGGCGGTTAATACTAAATGTGAGACAGGTGTACCTGGTCAATGCTCTGGGCCAGGTTACACTCCTGTCCATCGCAACACCGACCGGGCAGCGGTAGTTTAGCACAAGCCGTATCCCGGGCAGCAATAATACAAGGGCAGCCAACTCTTTTTTTAGACTGGCTGCCCTTGATAATTAGTTACTTCTTTTACTGACATTTGATTTTTTGGCTTATCCTGCTTTTTCAGCCTCAGCCACGATCTCGAGGAATTGACCCAACACGTCTCTCAGCATCGGTTCCGGCAACGCGCCGACCTGCTGGTGCACAACATTGCCGTTTGCTATGAAGAGCATGGTGGGGATGCCCTGGACGCCGTATTTCATCGCCCACTCGGGGTTCTCATCGGTATTAACCTTGGCTATAACCAGTTTGCCATCAAATTCTTTGGCAATCTTATCAAGAATCGGGGCGACCATGCGGCAGGGACCGCACCATGGTGCCCAGAAATCCACAATCACCGGCAGGGTGGACTGCAAAACGGTTTTTTCAAATGCAGCATCAGTTACGTGTACAGGTTCGTTCATTTTCTTTTCTCCTAAATTTATTTGGATTATTGTTATTTTGACCAATCAACAGTGAGTTGTTTACGTCCGCGCAGGGTTTTCTCAACCGCCATACCAGCGATTGCGCCGTCTGCCGCAGCGACCACAGCCTGCTTGATGTGGTTGCACAGGATATCACCCACAGCAAAGACGCCGGGTATAGTTGTTTGATACTCATCGTTCACCAGCAGGCAGCCGGTTTCGCTGATATCGAGCTGCCCGACCAGGAAATCGGTGATAGGCTTGCCGCCCTGCAGGTAGATGAATGCCCCAGTCACAGGCAGTACATGCTCCGGCTGACCGCGTTCAGCGAACCTGACGGCCTCTACCTTGCCCTCCCCGATGACCTCTTTCAGGCTCGCACCTTTTAATAAGATCACCTTCGGATTTTCAGCCACCTCATCTATGAGATGCTGCGGTGCTTTAAGTTCAGGGGTGGGGCAGAGGAAGTGAACGCGGTTGACGAATTTTGTCAGGTACAAGGCCTCTTCAATTGCCTCGTCGCTGTTGCCGGCCACCACCACATCCTTTCCGCGGAAGAAAGCCGCGTCGCAGGTGGCGCAATAAGAGACGCCGTGTCCGAGGAGTTCGTCTTCACCCTTCACGCGGGTGCCGCGCCCCATTGAGCCAGTAGCGATGATCACCGCGCGCCCGCTGTAAGTACCTCCGTTACCGAAAACAGTCTTCTGCTCAGACAGCAGGTCAACGCCGATCACTTTATCCGTGATGAATTCAGCGCCGAACGAGCGTGCCTGGCGGCGCATGTTTTCCAGCAATTGCGCGCCGCTCACTTCAGCGTCAACCCCCGGATAGTTGGCAATTTTTCCGGTGATTCCCAAGGCGCCTGCTGTCAATCCCTTATCAATGACCAGGGTCTTCAGACCGGCACGGGAGGTATAGATCGCCGCGGTTGCTCCCGCGGGACCTCCGCCGATGATGAGTACATCATGGCTGGAATTGTCCGTGACCGTATTCTGTTCATTATGAATCGTCATAGTTTTTTCCTATTCACCTTATATGGATGCGAAAAGTCAAGAAAAGTGACATATTTCCATCTCATAAATCATTCGGAAGTTAACTACTGGCGATCACCAGTCCAAATAGATATCCGGCTAACGTGCTTAATACCGCCACTAGGGAAACATAAATAACTGTCTTCTTCTTCCCCATGATCCCATTGAGAACAAGGATGGATTGGAGTGATAGTTCAGGATCCGAAAGCAGGTAGGCCAGCAGCGGACCGCGCGCCATCCCCAGGTCGAGGAACATTCTGGCGATGGGCACTTCGACCAATGTGGGGAAGTACATGAACACGCCGAATACCACGCCCACGGCGTTTGCCCATATGGTGTTCTGTCCGGCGACGGTGCGCACCCAGGCTTCTGGGATGATGACCTTAATGATACCCGCGGCAAAAACACCGATGATGAGCAACGGGAAGATCTGTTTGACGAATTTCCAGGTCTCCCACACCCAACCGCCGAGTTCATCTTTGGTGAATGAACGGCTGGCGACAATACCAATGGCGATGAGCAGGATGATCCCTGCTATCAGGCGGCCGTTCAAACCGATTACCATGGATCCTACATCCTCCTTGGGAGAGGCGATGAGGATGGTAAGGGCGATCATGGCAAAGGCAGCGTAAGTCCATTTTGAAAAACCGTCGAGGATATTTTCAAAGCCTTTCCAGGCGGTAATGCCGATAACCACCAGCATTAAGATAAGAAGCGCGCCCTGGAAGGTGAGGTTGAGAGAGGAAAGGACGTTGCCCAACCCACTGGTTGGACTTATTGGCAGATTGATCGAGGCGAAAACACCGGTGAAAAGCCCCACCTGCAGCGTCCCGACGATCAATAACGCGATCAGCAGCAGGAAGACAACCCAAACTGCCGGTTTTACTTTAGCGGTCTGGTCAAATGCGCCGTTCGCTTCCATCTCAGTCGAACGCGCTTTTTCTTCCTTGCGGAAGAACCAGGCCATGAGCAAACCTATAACGATACCAAAGACGATGGACAGGATCAGGCGTGCCAGTGCGATATCAAACCCGATGGCTGCGCCGGTGTAGGTGATAGCCAGGATGTTGATGGCTGGTCCTACGAAGAGGAAAGTAATCGCTGGTCCCAGCCCTGCGCCGCGTTTCCAGATGCCGGCGAACAGCGGTAGGATGGTGCAGGAGCAGACCGCCAGGATGAAGCCACCAAGTGATGCGGCCGGGTAGCTGACCCACTTGGATGCTTTGGGACCCAGGAAACGAGTGATGGTTTCTTTAGGGATCATTGAACTCATGAAACCGGCGATGACGAATGCCGGCACCAGGCAGAGCAGCACGTGGGCGGCCAGGTAATCCAGCAGCCCGGTCCAGCCTGACCAGAGTAGTGTGCCGATGTAAGCGAGAATGGATTCCATGTTGATTTGCCAAACCTCCACGATCATATTCAGGTTATTGCATATACTGTGCTGAAAAAGATGGGCGGTAGAATAGTCACCGCCCTGTGTAGATTATGCCTGTGTAAGCCAGTCAGTAATCTCGGTCTCGCTTGGAATGCGCCCCGATGATACCAGCTTTTCGTTAATGACGAGACCTGGTGTTGAGAGAATTGGATACTTCAGAATTTCGTTGAAGTCAGTAACTTTTTCAATTTCCGCTTCCAGCGCCAGTGTTTCCACTGATTTTCGCGCCATTTGCTCAAGGCGCTTGCAGTTGGCGCATCCCGATCCCAGTATTTTGATATTTAGCATGATTTTCTCCTCTATCCTTTTGTAACGTGATAAAACGTTTATTTTGATTCCGCTGCACAATGCGGGCAGCAGCACGGCGATTTGGGATGGTTAATATCCGGTTTAACAGCACCTGTCAGTTTGTACATCGCGTCCAGCACGTCGTATATGCGTCTGTCCGTGACCCGGTAGAATATGTTCCAACCATCCCTGCGATCCTGGATGATGCCGTTTTCTCTCAGCACTGAGAGCTGTTGAGAGATGTAAGCCTGCCGGTAGCCCAGGTGGGCTTCCATGTGACAGACACAGTGTTCGCCGTCGCGCAGGATCTCCAGTATTGCCAGTCTCGCTGGATGGGTAAGACCTTAAATTGCTGCGCTTGAAGGTCAAATGTGGGAGTCGATTGCTCATTCATAACATTCAATACCATGAATATGATTATAAATTATTCAGATGAATTGTCAAGAGAAATGAATGTGGTTTTATGAGTCTCTTGCACGGCATTGATTGTGCTAACAAATATCAGGCACCTGGGAACCCTCGGTCAATTGGTCCTTGTAAAGCCGCTTTTGTAACCAGAACGCCACGTTGACCAGACCGATCATCACTGGCACCTCCACCAGCGGACCGATGACTGCCGCAAAGGCTTCACCGGAGTTCAGGCCAAACACCGCCACCGCCACCGCGATAGCCAGTTCAAAATTATTTGAGGCAGCGGTGAAGGAGAGGGTGGTGGTCTGTTTATAATCCGCGCCGACGGCTTTACCCATCAGGAAGCTGATCAGGAACATAACGACGAAGTAGATGAGCAGCGGGATAGCGATGCGCACCACATCCAACGGGATGGTGACGATGAGGTTGCCTTTGAGGCTGAACATCACCAGGATGGTGAAAAGCAGCGCGATGAGCGTGATGGGGCTGATCTTAGGGATGAATACCTTATAGAACCAATCCTTACCCTTGATGCGCGTGAGCACTTTGTTGGTGATGAAACCGGCGATGAAGGGGATGCCCAGGTAAATGAACACCGATTTGGCAATTTCACCGATGGTGATGTGCACGGTCATCCCCTCCAGCCCGAACCAGGTGGGAAGCACGGTGATGAACACATAAGCGTAAACGCTGTAGAACAGCACCTGGAAGATGCTGTTGAACGCCACCAGCCCGGCGGCGTAATCGGTATCACCTTTGGCCAGCTCGTTCCACACGATGACCATGGCGATGCAGCGCGCCAGGCCGATCATGATCAGCCCTGCCATGTATGCGGGGTAGCCGCGCAGGAAGATGATCGCCAGCGCGAACATCAGGATCGGGCCGATGATCCAGTTTTGGATGAGCGATAACCCCAGCACCTTCCAATTCCTGAATACCTTACCCAGTTCGTCGTAATGCACCTTGGCCAGCGGTGGATACATCATCAGGATGAGGCCGATGGCGATGGGAATATTGGTGGTACCAACGGACACGGCTTTGTTAAGAGATTCAACCGCTTTAGGAAAGAGGTAGCCCAATCCCACCCCGACCGCCATGGCAATAAAGATCCATAGCGTCAGGAAGCGGTCGAGAAAAGAAAGGCGTTTGGTGACACTTTTATTTTCCATCGTTGTTCATCTCCTCAGACAAAGATAGAGTTTTTCTTAGCAGATCGGGTCTTTTCCAGGTTCCGGGTTGCACTGCGGGCAGGTGCAACCGGGGTAGGGCTTTATCGAATAACGGTCAAGCGCTTCAGCGGTGATCCCCGCCAGTGCGCCGGTGTGGTGCAGCAGGTCGATCACCTCGGGGTTGGCCAGGCGGTAATAGATATGGCGGCCTTCGCGCCGGGTAACGAGCAGCCCGGCTTTGCGTAGCGCCATCAGGTGCTGCGATATCGCGGCCTGGCGCAGGCCAAGGATGGCCTCGATGTGACAAACACAGGTTTCGTCCGCGCCGATGATCAGCAGGATCTGCAGGCGCGCAGGCTGGCGGATTTGCGAAAGCAGGTCAGATAGCTGATTTACGGGATCGACATTTATTATTACATTCATATTCATGAATGTATTATAACGGGAATTGTAATAAAAGCAATTAGCCTAACCGATTACTTCATTTTCGAATATCAGGATTGATCTTCTAGTGCAACACTGCGGCGACCAATTTCTCCAGCTGTGACCATCAATAAGATCAGTCCGATCAAGCCAACCACCAGGATCATAATCAGCACTTCAGGGTTGCTTGAAAAACTCGAAGTTCCAATCACCAATGCCGCCGATAAATTTCGTTGCGCTGTACCAAGGGCTAATACAGAACGCGTTTTTGGATTCTTTCCACCTGCGAAGTAACCGGCAACGAATGCAGTCCCTAAGAATAACAGGGCAGCGATTATGCCCCCGCTGCCAATGATGGCAAGAAGATCCTTAAAGTTCGCTGCCAACCCGGCGACGACCAACAATATCATCGCAAATGATGAACTTTGCGCCATGTAAGGCTGCAACGTGGACGCGATATTTTCGTAACGCCACTTGACAAACAGGCCAACTGCTAACGGAATCAACATCAAGAAGATCAACGGACGGGCAATGTCCCAGGGGTTGACAGTGACCCCTTCCAGTACGATTGGCAATACAACAGGCATAAAGATGATCGTAACAACCATTAACATCACCATCAAGCCCACGGACAGGGCTATATCACTCTTTGCAGATTGAGCTAATTTTGGCAGGAAAGGAGCACCAGCCGCTAGGGCGACCAGGATCAACCCTATTTTTAGGCCTTCGCTGAGGGGTATGATCAACTGGATCAGGTAGGCCAGGATGGGTACCAGGATAAAATTTGCGACCAACGCAAGTATCACCAGTTTGAGGTTCTTTAATGGGGTGATGATGTCTTTGATCGTTAAACTCAAGCCCATGGATAACATGCTGGTCAGGACAAAGATAATCGTTGCCAGGTTCGTTAGGGTTAATAGAAAATCGATCATCGTAAATTCCTTCTCATTCGAATATATTCAAGAAATCATTTTTCATGCTTACTTTTATCCAATGATGGTCGTCAACCATCTGTTGCACCTTTTCAGCGCCGTGGGTATAAGCATATTCGCGTTTTTCATCATCGTGGATAAGCAGCAATTGTAAATTCTTGTGAGGTTGGGTCTGACTGTACCATAGCATGTGAAGATCGCCGTCAGCATTACCTGCTGCCAAAATGGGTGTGCGTCCGATTTGTAATTCAATGTTTACAGGTTTCCCAGGTCCGTCATCCAGTGGATCGGTCAGACCGGCTTTCCGGTGCAACACAGGTCCGGCTGCGGTGATATGTGTTTCATAAATAACGTTGGTGCCGATAACGCGTTCCCTCGGGATGCCATAGATTTCTTCACTGATATTTCGCACAAAACTCATACCGCCAGCAGAAGCAATGAAAACCTTGAAGTCGTGGGCTTCCAAGAATCGTATCAACTCAACCATCGGTTGATAGGTAAGGTGTTTGAACAATTTTTGAAACCTGGGGTGTTTAGCCTTTGTAAAAAAATCATTCGCCAATCGTTCAAATTCTACTTGTGACATCCCCGCGTGCGTATCAAAGACGATCTGCATCAGTTCTCGGGTATCGTCTGGATATAAACTGGCGAAGTAGGCAAGATCATCATTCATGGCTGCGAGGAAATTCGGTTGATTCAGAAAGGCGGAATTCTCATTAGCGATATCCTTCAACCGTTGGATCGCGAAAAAAAGTTGGATGTAGGCGGGTTTTTCACACCATAGGGTGCCATCATTATCAAATGTGGCGATCCGGTCTGCGATTGGCACAAAATCCGGGCTGCCAGGAGTGGTAACAGCAACAACAAAATCCTCAATGGTCCGGCGGGTGGGATTATCTTTCCATAAGTTCAGCGATTGGTCCATTGATAAATCTCCTGTTTCTTCAGAAAAAGTTAGTATTTCTCTGCATTTTCCTTACCTGTCCCAAGAGAGGGAAAACATCCCTTTGATCGGGATCTATTTAGCTGCCTTCCTATTAACGAGCAATTTATAAACACTTATGAAGAATACCCAGCCTGGAAATAGAAGGGTGATCCATAAACTGTAGTTAATGATCAGCATTAGCGCGGTAGCGATTATGTATGTGATGATTACCAACCAGCGCGGATAAATTCTGGTCCCCATCCAGCTGCTCCCCAGGGAAAACATAAAAACGCCAGCCATGCGCAGCCCATAGATGTTACTGAGCTGATAGACGATAGAGCGGGCGAAATAGATCATGTTTTCGTCAAGAAAGGCACCGTCTGAAATGCTCGCAACTGCCATTAAACCGCCAATAATTCCCATCGCGACAAAGACCATGGCGAGAAAGAGCATGCTGCTACCGAAAAACAGGGTCGAAAAAAACTTATCTTCGTATTCTCCAAGGCGATCACGAGCGACACCCACAAACCATAAAAAGGCCACACCGGCAAAAGGTGAGATCATTAAAGCCGCTTTGATTTTTGATTGCCCAGTCTCGACCCAATTTGTGTTAGCGGTTAGATCTTCCGGAATCGCTAATCGAATTAAGATCAGACTCAAGGCGAATAGGAGGGCAAACAGGATTCCGGCAATGGATGCCGCTTTGGGAGTGGTCAATTTACGGTACTCTATTTCAATCTCTTCCATTTTCAGGTCTCCTTATTTATCCGGCTATTGATTTTCCGGACAGTGCCAAAAATTAAAAGAACAATCCAGTCAATCCCTGGTAGAAGAATAGTGCTCCAAAGAGCAACGAGATCACGATCATGATGACGCGGTTATTTTTCTCCAGCCAGGATGAGGTCGCAGTAAGCAATGTCACAGAGCGTTTGGCAAAGAGCACGCGAATCCCGATCGTTAATAACATCAGTGATTGCGCAAGCAGAATAAAGACGATGTACGTATAGATGCTCTGTGGTTGTCCTAATTGAGCAAGTGAGATTGTACCAATCGCGCTTAATATGAATACCCACATCTTAGGCGAAATTAAGGTGAGTTGGATGCCTACAAAAAACGCCTTAGCATTCGTAGCTGTATTTACTGTTTCCATCCATTTGGGGGTTTCGTCCTCAGGATCCTTTTCTTTCTTAATTTTCTTATAGGCTGAAATTAGCAGCAGAATACCCAGCACCAATAAAAGGGTTGACACAACCGGTCCTTTGCCACTTGTACTATCCGCTGAAGCTCCCAGGTCTAATACCAGACCAAATAGGATGCCTTGCAAGAGCCGGGTTAAGGTTATACCTGTCAGGAATAGGACACCTTTTTGCAGGCCATTTTTTGGATTCTTAAGAAATAACAACAGGATGATGATTTGAACTGGCACAATCGCCATGCCAATGATGAAGGGTAACAATTCAACCAGGTTAGTGACCATTTGAAAAGTTCCTTATTTATTCGGTAATTAGATAATCCGGATAGCTAATGTGATAATAAGAATAAACCAGTCGACCCCTGGTAGAAAAAGAATGCGCCAAAGATTAAGTAGACCACGATCAAAACGGCGCGATTATTCTTTTCCAGCCATGACGAGGCTGTGGCAATCATGGTTATCGAGTGTTTAGGTAACAGCAGGCGAATTCCGATGGTAATTAACAAAAGAATTTGAGTCAGCAGAATATAAACAAGATAAGTGTAAATGCTCATCGGCTGCCCTAATTGTGCCAATGAGATGATACCGATCGCGCCGAGTATGAACACCCAGTTCTTAGGCGTAATCAAGGTAATTTTCACACCTAATTTAAGCGCCTTGAAATTTGTGGCAGCATTCAATGATTCAATCCATTTTGGCGGTTCGTCTTCAAGATCTGGCACCTTCATTATTTTCTTATACGCTGAAATTAACATCAATATTCCCAGTACCAATAATAACGTTGATACAATGAACCCTTTTCCGCCCGCAGCATCCTTTGATGCTCCAGGATCAAGTATCAAACCAAATAGCACGCCCTGCAGAAGCAGGGTGACAATTATTCCTGTCAGAAAGAGAATGCCTTTTTTCAAACCAGTTTTTGCATCTTTGAGAAACATCAATAGGATAATTAACTGAATAGGAACAATCGCGATTCCAAGGATCATTGGGATTAATTCAACCAGGGTGGATGTCATTAAAACTGCTCCTCATAAAAAAAATGTCACACTACCGCCGAGGTGTCAAAAACCACCTGATCATAATTCCAGAGGTGGTTAAAGAAATTATGCACTTGTTTTTTTTCAAGAAGGCGATTGGCAGGATGAATGGATTTGACCTGGTCAATGACCTGTTTGATACTCCGTGAGCCATCGATAGCATCGAGGACTTGTTTTTCATCAGAATTTATCGGCAGAAAAATATCCCTATCGGTATGCGCCTGGTTGATCAATACTGCAGCTGCACCAGGCGGCAGTCGTTCTTCAATGATCCTTGTTTCGGGTATTCGGATGGGGACGTAGGAAAAGAAATTCTGGCTGTTAAAGTTTGGAGAATTGGTGTCATCCATCCCTTTGATGAATGCTGTGAAAGAATGACGCAGCATGGTGCCTCGAAACAGTTCCATCATATCATACTGCTTTTGCACAGGCAGCTGTAGAAATCGTTGCGCATGCGGGGTTTGGGCGATCGCGCTGCATGTTGGCATGTAGGGTGCCTGGTGCAGCCAGCGACCAAAGGATAAGCCGCAACGTTCGAGCAAATCAAATAAATCCGGAACCTTATAGGCCCGATCCTGCGGATTTAGCAGCGCATCAGCAAGGGCATCCTTTCGCCGGAAATCGGGTGCCTCCGCTAGCAGTTGTGCTAATGGATGGCGGGGGGGTAACGCAGTCAATGTTTGTGCCAGGTCAACTATTTCTTTGTCTGTATGCTTAATCCCCAAATTCCGGCAGTATTCCTGGATCAGATAGATCCCGAAGCGGCCGTAAGGGGCATATAGCATCAGGTTCAGCACCCCATCATCCGCAAGAACTTCTCTTAATGCCAATAAACCTGCTTCGGGGTCTGGTAAATGATGTAAAACCCCCGTGCAGATGATTTTATCGAATCGTTGCTTCAGTTGGGATACCTTTTGAATGGGAAGTTGATGCACTTCAAGATTTGCCAGCTGGTGCCTGGTTTTCAGCGCCTGTGTATGGCGCACGCTTGTCCCGCTGAAATCGATGCCTACGACTTCACTTAATGGATGGCGGATGGCATACCTGGCTGCCTGTGATGTACCACATCCTGCAACCAGAACCTTAATTTTCTCGGTGTAGCTCTTCCCCGGCCAATGCAGGTGAAAATCAGCCCTTTTGTTGTTTTCATCATCCCGTTCGCGCGTATATTTATCCAGGTCTTCGATAGGGGGGGGATAGGGATACTGATCATAGAACGCTTGAATATTAGCGTCAGTATTAGTCGAAATATTAGTTAAACGAGAACGATTATTCATTTCACCCATTAATTACACGAAGTTGCATGCTCTGTGTTTGCTCATTCATAAACATTATGTGTCATTACTGAATAACGGGTTGGCATGAGCAACCGGAGGACCCGGTTGCTCATGCCGGATAATCTGGTCTTAGTCGGCGCCTAGAGCCTTTTCCATTTTCTCAAGCGCTTGGTCAATGCCAAAGCTGGCGGCTTTCATTCTTGGCGGGAATTCTTTGAAGGTTTCAAGGAAGTTCCTAACGATGAATTGAGCCGCGTAGGTCAGGTAAGCGCGGTCGATCATCCAATCCCAATAGGTGTTGGAGGTGATGTCAGCGCGTTCGTAAGGGTCAGTGCGCAAGTTGAAGATCTTGGGGATGCGTAAAAAGACGAATGGTTCTGCCCAAAGCATTACAGTTCCCTGGACACGCTGTTCAGCGAAGACGAACTTCCAATTGTCGTAGCGCAACCCAACCAGGTCACCGTCATCTGAGAAGTAGATCAAACCGGGTCGCGGACCTTTTTCCTCTTTTCCCAGGAAATGAGGCAGGAAGTTATAGCCGTCAATATGAACCTTGAAGTGCTTGTCACCGGCCTGGTGACCTTTCTTTAACTTCTCAGCGATCTCCGGCTCACCAGCAGCAGCCAGCATGGTGGGTAGCCAGTCGGTGTGGCTGATGATCTCGTTTGAGACTGTGCCCGCCTTGATCTTACCTGGCCAGCGTACCATCATAGGGATGCGGAAAGCACCTTCCCAGTTGGAATTTTTCTCGTTCCGGAACGGTGTCATCGCGCCATCAGGCCAGGTGTTCATATGGGGTCCATTATCGGTGCTGTACATGACAATGGTATCTTCGGCGATACCCATTTCATCCAACATGTCTAACATTTCACCGATGTGCTTGTCATGTTCCACCATCGCATCATGGTAAGGGGATTGCCAGCGGCCGGCCTGTCCCAGGATTTCTTTCGGCGGATGAACCCTGAAATGCATCCAGGTGGTATTCAGCCAGACGAAGAAGGGCTTGTCATCATCATGGGCGCGTTTGATGAAATCCTTGGCGGCTGCAACGAATTCCAGGTCGCAGGTTTCCATGCGCTTCTTGGTTAATGGCCCTGTGTCCTCAATTTTCTGTTTGCCGACACGGCCCCAGCGAGGATGTTCAGTGGGATCATCCACCTCAGTGGCGTACGAGTGGATCACACCACGGGGTCCAAAAATAGCTTTGAAATTTGGGATTTCTTCATCGGCTGGATAATCCACATTTTCAGGTTCTTCTTCAGCATTGAGGTGGTATAAATTCCCAAAGAATTCATCAAAACCATGGGCAGTTGGCAGGAATTTGTTCTTGTCACCAAGATGATTCTTGCCAAATTGGCCGGTTACGTAACCGAGAGGCTTTAATAATTCCGGGATCGTGGCGTCTTCAGCCTGCAAACCAATATCAGCCCCAGGCATCCCCACCTTGGTCAATCCAACGCGATAGGGATTTTGGCCGGTGATAAAGGTTGAGCGGCCTGCCGTGCAGCTTTGTTGGCCGTAGGCATCAGTAAACCGCATACCTTCATTTGCGATTCGGTCGATGTTTGGGGTCCGGTAACCCATTAACCCGTCGGTGTAGCAGCTCAGGTTACTGATCCCAATATCATCACCCCACATGATTAAAATGTTTGGTTTTCCTTTAGGCATGGTATTCTCCTTGATTAAGTGTTGTATTTTTTTCTTTTTCCGATTACCGAATCTTTAATTCTGTATTTCCTTGTTTCACCTCCTTTGATCACAATCATCTGTTGTTACACCTTTTGATATTTTGAAAAACAGATACATATTTGTGACACGTCTTGCAGAATTGGTAAAATTAGAAACTCCCCTGTTTCCGTTCTCGGGTAGGTTGTTATGATATATGCAATCCGGTCACCGCGTGTACCGATGGGCGTGGTTTGGATGATGGTTTTTTTCTATTGCGATTTTTGGACGGCATTTTCCAGCCATGACACTCTTGAAACTGCAGTCCGCTCCCACAAGGGCAGGGTTTTTCTGGTTTGCAGTCTTCACAAGCTGCTCTGATGGTGGTCAATTCTTGTACTGCGATCGGCATGATCTCTGATGCGTCATGCCCTCTGCGCATAATGGTTGCCATCAAGCGCATACTTGCGTCAATGCGATGAAAGAAGGCTTTATAGCCCGTGCACAGGTAATTGAGACCCGGTTCTCCATCCGGTGTCATCAGGAACCGGTTCTTCGGGCATTCACCCCTGCAGGCAAACAACACTGGGCAATCGCGGCAGTATCTTGGCAGCGCATCGTTCTTTGCCTGACCAAACCCAAATTGTTTTGGAGAACCTATCATTTCCAGCATATGGGTATTATTGATATTTCCCAGCAGATAATCCGGTTCGACGAAGTGATCACAGGAATACAGGTCACCATTATGTTCCAACGCCAATCCGTATCCGCATGTCCTGTCAAAAACACACATGCCCGGGGAGATTCCCAGCCAGTTGCGTAAAGCAGCCTCAAATGTCTGAACAAACACCTTGCCCACATCGTTTTGAATCCACAGGTCGAATATTTGGATTAGGAAGCGGCCGAGTTGGGCGGGTCGGACCGAGCGGGGAGATACATGGTCACCCTCCTGGATGAGATTCAATCCGGTTGAGCTGACCCTTTCGACAACTGGTATGAACTGGATCCAGCTTGCACCGACCTCGTCTCGCAGAAATTCATAAACTTCCCGTGGATGATCCGCGTTAATGCTGTTTACTGCCACCAACACGTTGTATTCCACCCCGTATTTTTGTAATAGCCGCAAACCCCGTAAGACTCGATCATATGTTGCTCCACCGCCTTTATCAACCCGGTGAATATCGTGAAGGTGGGCGGGTCCATCCATGCTGATTCCTATAAGGAAATTGTTTTCTTTGAAAAATTCGCACCAGGCTTCGTCGATTAATGTGCCGTTGGTTTGCATGGTGTTTTCAAACGTCATTCCCGGCTTGCGATACTTTTCTTGAAATTGGATGGCTTTTCGATAGAAATCCACCCCCATTAATGTTGGTTCACCGCCCTGCCAGGCGATCGTGACCTCAGAACTTTGATGTGATTCGATGATCTGCCGGATGTAAGTCTCCAGCGTCTCATCTGTCATCCTGAAGTGACTGTCAGGATAAAGAAGTTCTTTATCGAGAAAGAAACAATAGGAACATGCCAGGTTGCAGGTTGCACCGGTGGGTTTTGCCAGGAGATGAAATCGGGGTACCGCTAAAGAGTTCATTGTTATTAGATTATTTTTGGGCATTTTTGAAATATTCGATTAAATTATAATCAGATTTGACAGGAACCAATAATGGATTAACTTTATCATAATAATTGTTTTTAATACCTTAATTACTAGCTCGCAAGCGAAAAATCAATGAGTCATAAGTCAATGCCTTTGTCTTATTGAATCCTTCTCATTAAGTATAGAAAAAAATGTATTAATACATGGGAATAAGCGTTATCAGAAGAATTAACCAAAAAAGAATAGCTTCATCAATTCACCATGATTGTTACGATTTTCTGAAGTTGAAAACATTGCACATTAGATTGGGTTGCTGATTTATAATTATCCCAGTTCATGTCGCCAGGAGGTGATTGATGTTCCTTAACCTTGTCAATCTACAAAGTTCTTTTTCTATGGAATTTAAGCATTGGGTCGAAATTGTTATCATACTTATTGAAGCCCTGGCAATAATAATCATCGTCACTTCTATTATTTCTGGAACGGCTCAGTTTCTAATCCAAACACTATCAAAAAATGAGCCGTCAAGAGACGAGTCGTTCCGGCAATACCGCCATAAATTAGCCAAAGGCTTGATGCTAGGGCTCGAGGTATTGATTGCTGCGGATATCATCATAACCGTCACAATCGATTTAAACCTAAATAATATCCTGATCCTCGGCCTTCTTGTTGTTGTGCGCACGTTTCTAAACTGGTCACTGGTATTGGAAATTGAAGAAAGATGGCCCTGGCAACACCGGAAAGAAGACCATCATTAGTTAATAACCTACATAACCATCGAGTGTTATGAAAGAGCGCTACAGACTTAAATTATAAATCGGTCGAAATAAAATTAGGAGGATTGCGAAATGTATGACTTAGTCGGTAAAACTTTGGGAAAATATCGCGTCATTGAAGTAATCGACCAAACAGTAGGAACAGAGGTATATAAGGGTTTTAATCCTGCGATAAACCGTTATGTTGTTGTCAATGTTTTAAAAGCAGAATTTGTGGCTAACGATGCGGTATTAAAAAGATTCTTAGACCAGAATGATATCGCGGCAAAAATTCATCATCCTCACCTGGCGCCATTTTATGATTACGGTCAGGAAAATGGTATTTACTACCGGGTATATTTGTTTGGGGTTAATGGAAGACTGCAGGAGAACAAGCAGTGGTTCAATAACACCGAAGCCATTCTTGGTCTGGTCTCGGACTTGGGTTCGGCTGTTGCCTACATCCATCAATTCGGTTATGTCCACCTAAATGTTTCACCAGGGAATATTTACCTGGATGAGAGAAACAAATCCTTACTTGGTGATTTTGGTATAGTTAAATCAACTGACGTTACGACGGCGAATGCGTATAACAGTCCTGAAGTAAGAAGCAACCAACCAATTGATCCCCGTTCGGACATATACTCTCTGGGTGTTCTCGTATACGAATTATTAACGGGATCTCCCCCGGATTTGCATCGTATCGTCTCCTTGCGCACCTTAAGGCCGGATCTGCCCGCAGACGTTGAAAAAGTGGTTCTGAAAGCGTTGTCAGAAAAACCGGAAGATCGTTTTCAATCCGTAGAGACTTTTCAATCAGCTTTAGAAGCAGCGTTTCGTGTTTCATCAGTCACTGATCCAAACGCAGCACAAACAGTGCCTGTGGTTGCAGCGCCAGTAAAAACGAAGAGTAACGGATGGGCAATTGCGCTCATCACTTTATTGATTTTGGTGATTGCGGGTGTTGTTATATATTTTACGGTATTGCAGGATGATGTGCCTCAAATTTCGGATGTACCGCAAGAGGTAACTCAAGCGCCACCTGTTGAACAACCACCCGCACAAGCGCCATCTGAACCTGATTTACCAGCAGAATCACCGGATAGGCCGGGGATTCAATTACCCGATCTTGAGGATATTAAAGAATGGCCGATTTGCCAATCGATTGAGATTCCTGTCGCAATGGCCATGGTTGGTATCATTTTGAGTAAAAAGGGAAAAAAGAAAGGATGAGGAACTCATAAAGCATCTTTATCTTTTCTATGGAATTTACTCATCCGATCTATGAGTGTGTCAACATTACCTCGATGAGGCTGTGATTTCTGTGCTAATAAAAAGGTAAGGGATGTATGGCTACTAAACGAAGTACTTTCAGGCTTTCCAGTCTCACTCATCGTCAAACACGTCATCCGAATCGAGATGGTGTCTCTTGCGACATAGATGGATCACGAGCCGGGCATACAATTCTCATTAGATTGATAGGGTTATTGTCGCGGACTATCGCACCATGGAAAAGGTTTATGTGGAATAACGCATCGACAAAAACCGGGCATCGCAGGTTAGCGCAGAAATTAATCGCTGGAAAGCATCGACCAATTCGCGAAAAATCCTCTTACTGGTTGTCATTTGTGTTTGTATCTTTAATGTTATTAATTTCTGCTTGTACAACTGTGTCTCAGCCGCCGGTAAGTCAGGCTACCCAAACCCGCCTGTCACACTCAGCAACACCCGTGCCACCCACTGAAACCCCAAAACCCAGTCCAACATCAATCCTGCCTGAAGAACTGGTCGAGGAAAGGATCCCGGATCCAACCGCGACACCCGGGGCAATTAATCGCGCGGTGACAACTGCTTCAGAAAACATGGGGATTGAAAATTTACGCTTCCTGGGTTTGTTCATTGCTGATTGGATCAATCTGGGTATTTCCGCGTTATTCATTTTGTTTGCATACTTCCTGGCATTTTGGGCCAGCAAATATTTGTTATCCTTCATCAGAAAGCGAACTTCAAGCCAATTTAAAAATGAATCAGTAAATAAAATTGGTGCGAATCTCAGATGGTTGATCATTTTACCGGTCATCCGTTTTGCGATCAACAGGCTCCAATTTATAGGTGTTGGTGTCAAGACAGTTTTCGATGATGTGGTTTTTATTTTTGCCTGGTATTTTGCCATAGTCGTCATCATCAATCTCGTTGAGGTTGGAATAGAGTGGGTGCAGGAAAACTGGGTCAACGAAGATAGACGCGAGCAGTTTGACCCCCTCGTTGTCCTCATCAACCGGTTCAGCCGGATTGTGATCATTACTGTTGGTATCACACTCCTATTGTCGAATTTTGGTATAAATGTTGCCGTGTTAACCGCCACGCTTGGCATTGGCGGTTTCGCCATTTCGCTGGCCGCGAAAGATACGATCGCTGACGCGATCGCGGGCATCATTATTCTGGTAGATCAACCATTTCGTGTCGGTGACAGGATTGAGATCCAATTTCTGGGTACCTGGGGAGATGTGGAAGACATCGGTTTACGCACAACGAAAATTCGCACGCGCGATAATCGCATGGTAATCATCCCGAACTCTTCCATCGGAAACAACCAAATCGTTAACTACAGCTATCCGGATCCTCGCTACCGCGTGCAAACGCATGTGGATATTGGGTATGGAACAGATGTGGAAATGGTTCGTGCGCTACTGGTTGATACTGTAAGCCATGTTGATGGTATCCTGGAAGATAAACCAGTTGACGCATTGTATTTTGATATGACGGGTCCCGCTATGAGGTTCCGTGTACGCTGGTGGATTGAATCCTATATGGATGCACGTGTCATATTGGACAGAGTACACACCGCAATCCAGCATGCGCTGGATGAGGCAGGGATTGACTCACCTCATTTTGCAGACAATGTCAACCTGATAGTGGAAGATGAAACAACGCAAAAACTCTCAAAAGCTTTTAAGCCGTTGGGAAAAAAGCAAGACAATTAAACGAAATTTAATAGCCATTTTAAGTGTAATATAAGAAAATCTTAGCGAGTCTTGCAATTGTGAAAATAAAACGTCATTCCATTATTAATAAAAAAATCAATTTGAGCCATAAAATGGAGAATACAAAACTGCCCCCAACAAACGATAATCGAATACCAGGTCGATTTTCCAGTTTTATTGCCGGAAAATCGATCAATCAACTATTAGAAATAATTTCCGCAATTATTTTCTCTTTAGCGACGGTGGCATCCGCCTGGTCTGCTTACCAATCCGCCAGCTGGAATAGTGTCGAACGGAGTTTAGCCAGACAAGCAACAAACACAAGGACTGAGTCCATCCGAAAATCCACTACAGCCATGCAATACACGGTCATTGATGTGAGTATGTTTTTGGAATACGCCCATGCTTACAGCCTGGGTAATGATCTTTTAACTGATTTCCTTTATCAACGTTTCACACCCCAATTGAAAACCGCGGTTGATGCGTGGGTGGCGTTAAAACCACTAAGTAATGAGAACGCACCTTCCTCCCCATTCATGATGCCGGAATATCGCTCTCCGCTTCAGATTGAATCAGAGGAGTTATTATTGATATCGGAAGAAAAATTGGTCGAGGCAAGCAAAGCTTCTGAAAATTCTGATAACTATGCGTTGTTTACAGTAATATTTGCATCCGTTCTTTTCTTTGCCGGCATCATCTCGAAATTTGAATCCGTAAAAATACAAATAGTATTGCTGGTTTTTGCAGCTCTGACTTTCTTGGGCGGCGTCATCGTGATCATGACTTCACCCATATCCTGAAGCAAGCCTTCATAACGTTGTAACCTACATATAGTGTATTCATTAACGTGGATGAAATTATTGTCTTCGTGGTTTTTCCATCAATTGGGAGAAATCAGGATTTATGAATTTCCAACGACAAATTTCAAAAGTGTTCCTCCACCACGTTTTGTATCCATTGTGAAGCTGACGTCGAGGCGTTTGACCCGTTCGGAAATCGACTTCATCCCCATCCCTGAAGTGAGCCTGATATTCCCGGCATAAAATCCCATACCGTCATCGCGGATGAGGATAGTGGATGAATCCTCAGAAAATCTAACGTCAAGGTAAACGTTACTGGCATAGGCGTGCTTAAATGGCTTATACTTTTATGACATGATGGATTGCTTTTGATAGATTAATAATTTGCTCCAAATCTTGGATCGGTCTTGTTGAATAATCAAATATAATTGAGAAGAACAATTGGCCAAGAGACAAATGCGAAAACCCAAAGAAAATAATTGGATTGGCAAGTTATTATTAATTCTTTTTGGTATTGGTGTCATTACCTCTTTATTCCTTTGGATAAAAGCGCGCGTTAAACAACAACAGAATAAAAAACAAGCGATTATTAAACCATTCAAATATTCGGTAACCGGACTGAGTGACGCAGAAGTTGCCGAGCGCCGATCTGATACCCGCGTTAAAGCACGTTTGTTGGCAGAACAGCAGGAACAGATCCTTCAGGGAAGACGAAGAATCTTTTCCATCTTCAACGTGACAATGCTTATTTTAGCTGTCTCACAGTTGATCATGAAAGATATATGGGGGGCTTTGGGAACGTTAGGCGCGTTACTATTGAATATTTCAATTAGTATAATCCAACAGGCGCGATCAGCACGCGAGGTTGGAAAACTGCTCTCTATGACACGCCCACGGGCTACAGTTATTCGCAATAGTGTGTTGAAAACAATTGATCAGGATGACATCGTGCTGGGTGATGTGCTGGTTGTAGGTAAAGGGGATGAGTTTTTCGCCCAAGGGGTCATACTTGAGTCCTCAAATTTAAAAGTTGATGAATCACACATTGTTCCTGATGGCGGCCATGTCACGAAAGGTGTCGATGACCCGGTTTACCCCGGTACGTTTTGTGAAGGGGGGTGGTCAGCCTATCGTGTTGATTATTATCCCGAGGACATTGGCAGAGATGAAATTAGTGTAGCGGCTACGCCAATATCTGACATTCAAACACCATTACAGAAAACCATCCGTTCGTTGTTGGTGGGATTATTGGTGATTGCCGGGATTTTCTATGGCATTATTCTGTTGGACCTGTTACGCCTGGATGTCTTTTCACCCGAATTATTAACCATGTATCGCCAGGTCATGTCGATCATTTTTTCGATTGCCCCAGCAGGGTTAATCTTCATGATCGTGGTCAATTATGCTGTTGGCAGCGCGAACATCGCCAAATCTGGCGCTTTAGTTAGAAATAGCCTGGCGATTGAATCATTGGCTCAAGTCACAAGCATGTGCATTATACGGCGTGACAGCACGGATGCAATAAGTTTTAAAATTGAAATGTTGTTAACCTCTGATGGAGAGCAGGTATTTACTGAGAGTCGGACCAGACAACTGCTGGGAAATTATGCTCATAGCGCCCGGGACGTACAATACCCGCTTTCTATCTTTAGAGAGTCTCTTGATGGGGAAGACCGTCCAGTTGACCAACAAGCGCGTTACATTTCTCTTTTAGGCTGGGAGGCAGTAACATTCTTATCGGAGGACATGCTTGGAACTTATGTAATAGGCGAACCTCAGTTCCTGGAGCCTTACCTGGTAAAGCAGGAAGTCGAAACACCGGACGCCCCCCTTTCAGCGCAGAAGGATAAAACTGATACGAAATTCTTCACACGGGTTTCCAACCTGTTTAAGAAAAGAAAGCAAAATGACAAGGAGCAGTTACAAGAGAATATCACCATTGATGAAAAAATGCAGAGACCATCTGAGCCTCGGGATTTAGAGATTACCCCTGCAATAGAGTCAGAAGACAAACCAAATGACCGCTCACTCATAAAGCGAATATCTGGTCTGTTCAAGAAAAACAAGGCTGAAGAGCTGATTAGCGAAATCCCAGATGCCTCAGAAAACACAGGCGAGGTCTTACGCTTATTATTTGCCTATTCACCCAAAAAACAAAAGTTATTTAGCCAAGACCTAACACCAGTTTGCCCGAAAGAATTGACTCCAATTTGCAGCCTGGTACTTGTGAAAGAAGCGCGCCCGGAGATGCAAAACGCAGTTGACCAGTTGTTGGCCGCGGGCGCATCCATTAAAGTATTGACTACCGAGGAACCTGAAGTCGCGGTTTCTTTAGCCAACGAACTGGGCTTGATCGATGACGAATCCCATGGTGTTGATCATATTAGCGGAGCGGATTTTTCTCAGGTATTGGCTGAGCGTGGTTTGGAAATTCTGAAGACGAACACGATTTTCGCGCAACTAAGCTCTGACCAGATGCTGGAAGTAATACGCGGATTGCAAGACCAGGGAGAATTTGTTGCAGTCCGGGGTAACTCAATATCTGACCTTCCGGTCATGTTACAGGCAGATTTGAACATAGCAAGACGAGGGAATAGTCCCAAAGTGTTATCCAAGGCTGACATTATCCTGATGGGCAACTCACCGGATGCACTTCCCTCTTTACTTCGAAAAGGCCAGAATATTGTTCAGAGTGTCATCGACATGATGAAACTTAACCTGACAGAAATCGGCTATCTGCTCATTTTATTGATCCTGATGTTCATCACAGGAAATCGCAATTTTCATTTACCAGCCAATACATGGCGGTGTAATAGGGATAATCACGATCGTGATTCCGTCCTTTTTTATCAGCTTGTGGTCAACATCTATCAAGCTCGCCAGGATGAGCATTAAAAGACAACTGAATGAATTCATTATTCCCGCATCCATGACGATTTCCATGTTTATCCTGGCGACCTTTTATGTAGCACGAGGGCGAGGGGTGGAATTGGATTATATACACCAGTTGATCACTCATTTGCTGTTGTTCATTGGTTTGCTACTGGTTATTCTTGTTCAACCCCCAACGGGTCTCTTTTCTGTCGATAAAGAACCCCATAATGATTGGCGTCTCACCTGGGTTGTCATTGTCCTTTTTGTTGCCTTTAATCTTTTAACGTTTGTCCCGCTATTCCAAAGGTACTTGCGCGTGCTGCCGCTACAACATCCAATTCATTACTTATTGATCTGGGGTGCGGCATTACTATGGGCATTCATAACGATGTTGATTTGGCGTTATAGATGGAAGAGCTCATTATAAAAAACAACAATTGTGAGAAAATCACAACACACTTGTAAAAACTAAGTATCTGAAGTTATGGAAAACTGACCCCATAACTCGATATCATTTCCCTTTTGGCTTGGCGAGAGTTGGTATTCTGAGGTTTCGCAACTTTTGCCGTTGAGTATAGTAGAAACTACCCACCCAACGGAATGGCGAATAAGGCTAATACAATTGCGACAGACATTATGATCAGGCCGGTTCTCAACGGGTTGACCTGGGTATATTTACCCCACCGATATCCGGTGATGAACAGCATCACAAATGAGACCATATTTGACACTCGAATCGCCAGTAAAGCATTATTATTGAACAGCACAAAAGGAATAAGCGAGGGGAGGACAGCGGATACCGCGACAAATATGTGTGCCACGCCTGCCAGAACATCTTCCTTTTTCAGCCCAACTTTATCGTCATGCGTTGGTTTTAAGGCTTGAGAAATCGCGTGATAAAGAAGATCTCTTTTATCAGCGTCAGTGATCGGCTCAAAGATATCTTCAAACTCTTCTTCTATGCTATCAATTCTTTCCTGTTCTGATTGTGCCGCACTGACGTCTCGTAGAAAACGGCCTTGTTCTTCCCTTTCAAAAATCGACAAAACAGCGTAAATAACCCCGTCGATAATTCCCCAGGCTATTACAGCGCCTAATATGGCGATAAGAATTCTGGAGGATGAATTTATGGGTTCTATTGAGGTTGTTGCTGATGAAATCGAAAATATCCGGTAAGCCAGGGTAAACATCAGAACAATCAGAATGCTAAAAAAGGTTTCCGACAATGAATCGATCGGATAGAGATACTTTTCCGTAAAATTTATGATCGGGTTATTTTTTAGGTTTACACCGTGCTCAGGAGGTTGTGACATACATAGATTATACATAATTTCTTGAATACCTGACCGCAATGTAAATATTTTGGGGGAAACTCAACAATAGTTGATGAACGATGAACTTTAAATAACTGAAACGCAAATATCCAGGCTTTATTGCAGAAATTAAATTCCCGAATAAACTTGTAACAATCGCCAGATTATTATGACTATTGTCGCTATGGCTACAATTATTGAGAGCTGCCATATAGTTATGTTAGGCAGATTATATCCAAGCTTAATGGTACGGTTTGAGCAATCACCAGTAGAATAAAGAAGACAGATTATTTCCAATTCATCTTTCGCGTGTAGAGTTCCTTCCTTCTTTTCAAGGAGCGCGTATGTCACAAAAAATTGTGGTGGATACCCGGAACGTATCCAGGCATTTTGGACAGATCCATGCCGTTGATAACGTGAGTATCGCAATCCAGCGGGGTGAAATCTATGGTCTGCTTGGACCGAATGGTTCCGGTAAAACAACCCTTATCCGGCTCATCCTTGGTCTATTGCGCCCTACCTCTGGAAGCATCCGGCTATTGGACGTAGAGATGCCCGATAAAAAAGTGCTTAGCCAGGTGGGTTATATGACACAGGCAAGCGCTTTGTATGAAGAATTGACCATCCGTGAAAATATCAACTTCTTCGCGGAGATTTATGGTCATTGTGACACGAGATGGATCAATGAAATCATCGACCTTGTGGACCTGGGAGACCGCGCCAGGAGCCCTGTGCGCACGCTGTCAGGGGGTATGCGGCAACGCACCTCGCTTGCTTGTGCCATGGCACATCGGCCTCAACTGCTGCTCCTGGATGAACCGACGGTGGGTGTGGATCCACAGCTTCGTGTTACTTTCTGGTCTTATTTCCATAATTTGGCAGAAAGCGGGATTACCCTAATCATCTCCAGTCATGTGATGGACGAAGCCGAGCGTTGTGACCGTTTGGGATTCCTGCGGCAGGGGAGGCTGCTGGCTGAGGGTTCAGCTGAGGAACTTCGCCAAACGAAGGGCACCGCCACACTGGAAGAGGCTTTTCTGAAGTTTGCCTCCAACGACTCGCAAGGAGGTGTTTCATGAACTCCAGGCGCATTTTCACGATCGCCATTCGTGTCATTAGGCAGGTGCTGCGGGACCGGCGTACTGTTGCCCTCCTTTTACTCGGTCCAATGTTAGTGTTAACTTTAGGCGCGATATTGTTCCGTGCGGACCCGGTTAAAATTCCCCTGGGGATTGTTAATGAAGACCAGGGGATAACCTTGCCAACTGCTGGATCGATCAGCCTTGGCAGCCATATCCAGCAAGAACTATCGATGGGTGACACACTGGAAATCATAGAAATTTCAGGAATTGAAATCATCGACCGTTTGAGTGACGGGACAGTCCAGGCGGTTATCGTTTTTCCCGAGGATTTTACTGCTGGTTTCGTAAAAGAGCGAAGTGTGGTTTTGGATCTTCATCTCGAGGGTTCGAACCCAACCCGCAATGCCGCCATCACCGGTCAGGTAGCCCAGGCCACCACAAAAGCTCTGGCTACTCTGGCAGGCTCAAGTCTGGGCGCTGTAGCTACCGATGACGGGAGTATCCCACAGCCGATAACCATCGAGACCAGCTACCTGTTTGGCGGTGAGGAGTTCGATATGATGGATTACATAGCGCCAGTGTATATAGCACTATTGGCGATGTTCTTTGTATTCCTCCTCGCCTGCGTAGCTTTTCTTCGTGAACGTTCTCAGGGAACAATGGAACGCCTGGCAGCCTCACCGGCCACCCGGGCAGAAATCGTACAAGGGTACATGTTCGGTCTGGGAATTTTTGCCCTCATCCAGGTAGCGGTCATTTTATTCTTCACAGTCTGGGTACTGAACATTCATTACCGCGGCAGCCTGGCTTTGTTGTTCCTCGTGATTGCTCTGCTGGCGGTTATGGGGGTTAATTTGGGGATTTTAGCCTCAGCATTCGCGCGTACCGAATTCCAGGTGCTGCAATTCATACCGCTGATCATACTCCCGCAGGCGCTGCTTTCTGGCACCATCTGGCCGGTCTCCGACATGCCGGCGTACTTGAGACCAATTGCTTATACCATGCCACTTTATTATGCCAATTCAGCGCTACGCGATGTAATGATTAAGGGTTGGGGTTTGGCAGAGATCTGGCCGTATTTATTGATACTGCTCGGTTTCACCCTTGTATTTCTTATCCTTAGTATCTTAATGATGCGCCGGGAGGTAAATTAATCGATTCGATTGAAAACGGGGATTGAGCCGAAATCCGAAACGCGTGAAACTGAAGCGCCCAGCGTAAGGTGACTGGGTGTGAGCGTCGAACTATTGAAATTTATTAAATATTCTAAAAACAAAAAGGTTAACCAGGTGTGGTCAGTAAAAATCGATGCAATTAAGGAATCAGCATTTTATTTTTCAAGAATAACCGAAATCGCAACATAACTTACATTCTTAAACGGTAACCTACACCAGGTTCGGTGTGGATGTAGGTAGGTCTTGATGGATCAGGCTCAATTTTGTGGCGAAGATTGCTGATATTTACTCTTAATATGTGTAGATCATCATACCCTACTCCCCAAACTTTATGCAGCAGCTGCCGGTTGGTAAGCACTTTCCCCGCTGATATGATTAGCTCCCGTAGAATATCATATTCAGTTGGTGTCAGCTGTATTTCTTTGTCATTCGCGGTAACTAAACGGTTGGCGAGGTCAACGGTTAGATCTCCGATTGAAACAATCGGCATTGAAGATTCGGTGGGCTGGCGGCGCATGACGGTTCTTATCCTGGCTAGCAGTTCACCCATCCCGAATGGTTTGGTTAAATAATCGTCTGCTCCTGCATCAAGAGCAGCAATTTTATCCTCCTCCTGTTCACGAACTGACAAAATGATGACCGGCACTTTCGACCACTCCCGCAATCGACGAGTGACTTCTACCCCATCCATGTCGGGTAAGCCTAAATCCAAGATCATCAAGTCTGGTCGTTCAAATACAAGTGCCTGCAATGCTCCTTGACCGGTAGTTGCGACACTAACGATCAATCCCTGGCCATTTAATGCTACGCGTAAGAACCGTTGGATCGCGATTTCATCATCCACCACCAGAACTTTCAGACCAACAATGCTCATTTTACTGATCCCTTTGGGAGATTTACGGTAATTGTTGTTCCTCCACCTGGACGATTACTTGCTGTTATAGATCCACCATGTACTTCAACGATTCCTTTGCATATCGATAGCCCAAGTCCAGTTCCATTAATATTCTCAGGGTGGGAGACTCGGTAAAACTTATCAAATACTCGCTCTAAGTCATTAACAGGAATACCAATACCCCGATCAGAAATTTTAATACTTACATCGTAATCAGTTTGGCTTACGATGATTTCAATTGGGGTATCTTTGGGTGAATACTTTACAGCATTATCTATTACATTGACTAAAACCTGCCCGAATAGAGAAAAATCCAAAGATATGAGTGGAAGGTTTTCAGGAATTTTCACCCTTATTGGTGTTTTTCCGATTCGTTCTTCAAGCTGATCTAGAGCAGCTCCGATTGCGTCCTGGATATCACAAGGCTCACACCTGAGGTGAATTGCACCTGCCTCCAAACGGGTCATATTTAATAAGTTGCCAACAAGACGGTTTAGTCTCACTGCTTCTCCATAAGCAGTCTCAAGAAGACTTGTGCGATCCTCATGGCTTATTGAAAGAGAATCTTCACGCAAACTACTTAGAGCGCCGGTAATACTAACCAGCGGTGTGCGCAGATCGTGCGAAATTGAATTCAGCAAGGCTGTTTGTAGTTTTTCGGTGGCTTGAAGGAGGTCTGCCTGACGGGCTTGTTCAGCGAGACTTGCCCGCTCTACTGCCAAGGCTGCCTGATGAGAAAACGCAATTAAGGTCTGTCTCTGTTCGGGGGTGAGTAGTTTTCCGCTCTCTTGTGGATGGATACTGAGCACACCAATTTTACCAAGTGCTGTTCTCAAAGGCTGACATCTCACAGTAGCAGCCGGCAGCGTTTCAGTTCCGAGACCAGCAGGCTGATCATGATCAAAAGACCAAGTAGCAACCGCCATTTCGTTTTCATCTGGATAATAACCAGGACTGGTTGCGTAAACCTTTAATTGCCCGCGTTCTGGAATAAAAACGGCAACGTCTCGTCCAAAAACCTGGCTGATGTGCGAAATAATGATTTCGGCCACCTGGGGTAGGTCAGAGGCAGAGGTCAGATCACGCCCAAGTGTGTACAAGGCGGACGTATGTGCCTCGCGTTGAATGGCAGCCTCAGCTTGTTCACGTGTCCGCGCTGTAAGAGTACTTACGACCAAACTGACAAGGAACAATCCAATAAATGTAAGAATGTATTGTGTATCGGTTACTGCAAAAGTTAAATAAGGCGGCACGAGAAAAAAATCAAATGCAAGAACACCAAGAATTGAGGTTACCAGGGCAGGTCCACGGCCTAAGAATATTGCAGCGACCACAGTACTCACCAGATACAACATTACCAGGTTGGCAGGTTCAATATTTCCTTTGATGAAATGTCCAATTAGCGTTGTGAGTATCACCAGCCCCAATCCTAAAAAATATCGCCAGTAGGGTTGATGAGGTCTCAGATCCTGAGAAAGTCTTGTCGATTTGGTTTCTGGTTGAGCGTTAATCACGTATACATCAATGTCGCCACTCGCATAAATTAATTGGTTTACAACCGATCCATTGATGAACTCTTTCCAGCGTGGCTGTACGGGTTTACCAACCACTATTTTGGTTATATTATGTTTTTTAGCATACGCTAACACAGCTTCCGGAATGGATCGTCCTGTTAAGGTCCGGATCTTTGCTCCTAATTCCTCTGCAAGCTGCAGCGTTCTGTCGATGCGTTCGAGGTCGGCCTGGTTAAGTTCTGGTTTAGAGGATATGTTCACATGGACAGCAAACCATTCAGCATTCAACTCATCTGACAGGCGACGTGTTGTACGCACAAGTTTTTCGGATAGGGGACTTTGGCTGATGCAGACCAATAAACGCTCAGATGCAGGCCAGGGACCGGGAATGGCCCGCGTGCGCATATAAGTGCGCATCTGATTGTCCACTCTCTCTGCTGCCCGCCTTAATGACAATTCACGTAATGCGGAGAGATTACCCTTGCGGAAAAATTTTTCAATTGCCCTTTTTGCTTGTTCAGGGACATAGACTTTTCCCTCTTGAAGCCGTGTGAGCAGTTCATCAGGAGGCAAATCGATAACCTCAATTTCAGAAGCATCATCTATGACACTGTCCGGGACAGTCTCCCGTACCACTACGCCAGTTACCCGGGCGACCACATCATTTAGACTCTCAAGGTGTTGGATGTTGAGAGTTGTATACACATCGATTCCAGCTGAAAGGATATCTTCAACATCAAGATATCGCTTGGGGTGTCGTGAACCTGGCGCATTGGTATGGGCAAACTCATCAATTAATACAAGATCAGGTTTGCGTTCGATAATTTCGTCGGTATAAAGTTCCTGTAGTTTTATGTCATGGTAGTCAATTTGCCGCCGAGGTAAAACTTCTAAACCGTGAACCATCGCATCTGTGTCTGCTCGACCATGGGTTTCAACATAACCGATTACTACATCCACGCCTTGTATCTTCCGTTGGTGTGCTGCTTCAAGCATGGCGTATGTTTTCCCGACTCCAGCAGCGTAGCCCAGGAATATTTTTAATTTGCCGCGGGAAGGATCGTCTGCTTGTACGTTTTTCAACAACTCGTCGGGATCAGGCCGTGAATTCATTTGTGGTTATTTTAACCTATCCAAGGCACGATTTAACAACAAGACGTTGACCCGGAATTCACCCAATAGACCAAATTGAGGGCGCTCAGTATATTTATCAACAAGTGCAACAAGTTGAGTTTCGCTCATTCCGCGGGAGAGGGCACCTATACGCGGAACCTGGAAATACGCAGCTGAAACACTGATGTGCGGATCCAGGCCTGATGCTGATGCAGTGACTAAGTTAACTGGAATGAGTTTTGTGTTTGAAGGGTCAGCATTTTGCAAGAGGCTTACACGGTCTTGAACAGAATCGATTAATGATTGAGAAAGAGGACCGAGATTTGAGCCCAAAGATCCAGTTAAGGATTCCTGATCAAAGGCATTATAAGGTGTACCATAGGTGGATGAAGGTGTCTCCCCCAGAAATACTGATCACTGACAAAATTCTGTCCAATGAGTTTTGACCCTACGTAAGTTTCATTCTGTATAATAAGGCTTCCGTTTGATTGATTCTGGAAAAAAGCCTGTGAAAGCCCGGTCACAATAAGGGGAGAAATGACACCAGTTACTATGGCAAGTAAAATGAAAAGTGTGAAAATCGGACGAATCTGATTTTTCATGAGCTGAATACACCGGATGTAAAAGTAATGACCCACGCCATGGACCCAATAAATATCCAGGGTTGTGCTACGATCGGAATATGAAATGAGTTTGGAGTTATTGCGACAATAAAAAATGCAAGTGTTATCAGTACCCCCACCCAGTTATCAAGATCTAGATTTTTCTTCACAATTTCTCCTTTACTTATCTTAATAATGTAAGCATCATGTCGATAACCTTAATACCGGCAAAAGGCCGCAATCAAACCGCCACCGCCATAGATAATGAGGTTGTCACGCAGTAATTGGGCTGCCGGTTTTGGTTTATAAGGAACACCTTTGAGAGCCAGGGGGATGAGCGCGATGATAATAACGGCATTAAAGATCACCGCGGAGAGAATCGCGCTCTCAGGAGTAGCCAGGTGCATGAAATTCAGTGAGCCAAGAATTGGGTAGGTGCTGGAAAATGCTGCCGGGATGATGACGAAATATTTGCTCACATCATTGGCAATACTAAATGTTGTAAGTGAACCGCGTGTCATTAACAGCTGTTTACCAATCTCGACGATTTCAATAAGTTTGGTTGGGTTGCTGTCAAGGTCCACCATGTTTGCAGCTTCACGCGCGGGTTGTGTACCGGAATTCATCGCTACTGCCACATCCGCCTGGGCGAGGCAGGTGCATCATCGGTACCATCACCAGTCATGGCGACCAAACGCCCTCCAGCTGGTATTCACGGATCAGATTTAACTTGGTTTCGGGTGTTGCTTGAGCCAGGAAAATCATCGACTCCGGCCTCTGCAGCAATTGCTGCCGCAGTGAGGGGGTTATCGCCGGTGATCATTACGGTTTTGATGCCCATCTTGCGTAATTGCATGAAGCGTTCTTTGATTCCCCCTTTGACAATGTCCTTGAGGTGAATAACTCCCAGGGCGTCTCCGTTTTGAGCAACGACCAGCGGAGTGCCACCACTATTTGCGATATTTTCTACAGCAGGGAGAAGGTCTACGGGTACGCTTTTCCCGTTTTCCTTGATCAGTGTAATCATCGTGTCTGGAGCACCTTTCCGTATCCTGGTGCCATTAAAATCTACGCCTGAAATACGTGTCTGGGCAGTAAATGGTATGAAATGCATTCCTCCAGGCGCTTTTTCACTTGAACCCATTGTCTGGCCACGAAACCCAATAATTCCTTGGCCAGTACAACGATGGAACGGCCTTCAGGGGTTTCATCTACCAATGATGCTAATTGAGCTGCTTCCGCGAGATCTCGCATCGTCGTTCCGCCGACCGGTATAAAAGCTACTGCCTGACGATTTCCCAGCGTGATAGTGCCGGGTTTTATCCAGCATCAGGACATCTACATCTCCCGGCTGCTTCAACAGCTCGGCCTGACATTGCGATGATCCATTACGCTGAATAAGACGATCCATCCCTGCGATGCCAATTGCTGAAAGTAAGCCGCCAATAGTTGTTGGGATAAGGCAAATTAACAGAGCGATCAGAACGTTTTCTACTTCAACGCTATCCTCGACCTCGACTCCGTCTTCCGCAGTATCAGTATTCTCTTCATCGGGATTTGCTGATTTGTTTAATTTTTTCAGCTTTTTCTCTTCTTTCTTTTTTTTCTTCTTTAAATCTCTTTGTCGTTTTTCAAATTGATAATTCGGTCTTGCCAATTTCCCTTCCTTAATCGTTAGGATTTCTAAAAAATAAAAACCTCTCCGGGAAGATTATTATCTTCCCGGAAAAGCTTTATTGGTTTCTACTTCAATGGATTAGAATCTTGGGCTTCTGTGTGACCGATCTTCCTTCGGCCGTGCAACGTTTACCTTGATATTTCTTCCATCGACCTCTTTTCCGTCAAGCTGTTTGATAGCTTCCTCGCCTTCGGCCTGGTTCGTCATTTCGACGAATCCGAATCCCTTCGAGCGGCCGGTCTCTCTGTCGATGACGATTTTTCCTTCAGTCACATCACCGAAATCCTTGAACAAATTGCTCAGATCCTCATCCGTCATCTTGTAGGACAGATTTCCCACGTAAATATTCATCTTCCCTTTCCTCCGTAGATACATTTGGCCTGCTGGATTTATTCGCCAAATATCAAACTAATTGATTACATAGAATAGACTTTTTGTCAAGACAGAATCATTTCGTATGCAATTATATGTTCTGCGTGTTATACTCGGCTTGGATAAGCCGTATGAACCGAATAAGTCTTTTAATCATTCTCCAATTCCTCACCTCCTATTTGCTGAAAACTTCAAAATTGTCTATGTGACCGGAACTATTCAGGCAGATTTTGGAGCAGGATGGAAGACTGTACAGGAAGGGGACGAAGTCGTTATCGAGGCCCGAATTTCAAGTTGCCCAGGGTGCGATAGTGGATTTAGTACGCTCCGAAACCCGAATCCGGCTTCTTCGTGCAGGGACCTACTGGCTCGCCGGTTTAGCGAATGAAGAATCCGGAAGAAAACAATCCGGATTAAACGATATCGTGGCACAGAAAATCACCACAGCGCTTCACGGGTCAAAGCTCCGACCTCAAGGGGCTGCCGCCGGCGTGAGAGCGGAAAAGATCGAGAGTTCTCCTTTAGAGTGGTCCGAAAGCAGCATTGCTGATCTTATCGCCTCTGGGAAAAAATTGTCCGTACAAGGCCGTTACAGTGATGCCATACGCATCTTTAAAGAAGCAGGAGAGGAGGCCTCCGATCCGGAAGAAAAGGCCGAGGCGGCATTTTACGAAGCTGCAACATATTCGATGCAGGGAGATGGGGAAGAAGCGCTTGCTGCCCTCGACGGTAAAATCGCGACGATTTCATGCGGATTCTATACGGAATTCTATCTTCTGCAGGGAAAACTTCTCCTTGATTCCCATGCCTATGACAGGTGCATCGCTGCTCTTTCAGACTAGCAATACGTGTAAATGAACGAAGGCAGGCATAAGAAGGAGACGCTGGTCCGCGAGCAGCGCCAGCTCACCCTCGACCGGTTCTCCCGGATCCAGCGCTCCATCGCCGACCGGGACTGCACCCTGACCGAGGTGCTGGACGAGATCACCGCCGCCGCCTGCGAACTGGTCGAGTGCGACGTGGCCGTGCTGCAGGTCGGCGAGGACGACGACATCGACCTTCGGGCTGGACGACGCCGCCTCCGCCGACGTCCGCGCCCGCCGGGGACGCGAACACCCTCGGCGCACAGGCCGAGCAGTCGGGCAGCCCTGTCGTGGACAACGCCTTCGCCGCGCGCACGGAGGCGGCCCGCTACGGCCTGCCCCTGGTGCAGGCGGCCGTCGCCGTGCCGGTGCTTCAGCAGGGCGCCACCACGGTCGGCCACCTGATGCTGGCCTCACGCACGCCGGGCTACCGGTTCACCGCGCTGGAGGAGTCACTGGCCACCACGCTGGCCGAGCACGCCGGGCTGGCCATCCAGGACGCCGAGACCGTGGACGCCCTGCACGCCGCCCTGAACGACGCCCAGCACCGCGCCTCGCACGACGCCCTGACCGGGCTGGCCAACCGGGCCACCTTCATGGCCGCCCTGGAGCGCGCCCTGGAGTCCGAGGGCGAGCACGCCGCCGAGGACGAGGGCGAGGACGAGGGCGAGCCCGCCGACGCCGACCCCGACGACCCGGACGGCCAGGGGCCGGGTCTGCGTGCTCTACATCGACCTGGACTACTTCAAGCTCGATCAACGACACCTACGGGCACCTGGTCGGGGACCAGCTGCTCGTGGTCACCGCCTCGCGGCTGCGGCACGGGGTGCGCGAGGGCGACGTGGTGGCCCGCTGGGCGGCGACGAGTTCGCGGTGCTGCTGGCCTTATTAAGACCTTCTCTAACAGGATATTTATTAAACATTCCATGTCCTGGATTACTTATACCTTCTGTTTTTGGTGCGGAAATTAAAAAAGAACACCAATCACCAAAATCTGCACCTGTATATATTACATTACCTCCTGCCAAAAAATTCCAATCCAAATATCTAAAATATTTACTAGTGTCTCCTACTGAAGCAGAAGATATAAGAAGTAACTCACCACCACCACGAATTCCATTTTCAATATCGTCTGAAACACCACTATAATTGGTTAAAACTCCCAATGGAAAAATATTAGGAGCAACAAAAACCTTTCCATCTTCTGTTTTTGGATTTTCAACTTCTAAAACTTCTATTCCACTATGAGATAGAAACAACACTATCTAATATACTCTTCTCTTCTATTGATAATTTGTTTTAAAATAAATATCACAATTATCACCAGAAGTATTTATACAAGATAAAGCAATTGTAATAGTTGATTCTTGAATTTCTTTTGTCAAATTACCAGTAGAAACAATTGAATTTGGAAAATCATTACTTATACTATATGAATATTTTATATCAACCATTTTTTTCTCCCTTTGAAAACATTATGCAACTCTCCATATCTGAACGCGAGCATAAGATAATGCTGTTGTATTTCCAGCTACATCAGATCTATATTGTACATAAATTGTTTTTGCTGAACCAGAAATTGTAACTTGTGCAAATCCTGAAATACTATCATCAACTGCAGCATTACTTGGTCTATGACTTGCCTCATATAATGTAACACCATCAGAATTATTATACAATCTTACCCAACCTATTTGTGCATTTGCAAATTGTCAATAACACAACTAAACATAACCATATACGTTCCTGCTGCACTTGGTGTTGTTAATGTTACCTTTGTTTGATAGGTTGTAGATGTTGTTGTGCTTCTTGCAGTAGATTCTTGAAAAGTATATCCTGCACCAAAAACACTTGTACTGCTAATCAAATCATAAGATGTACCATTTTCACGCCCTCTGAACTTACCAGTTGTATTATTATACCAAACATCACCATTAGATGGAGAACTAATATCACCAGTTATTGTTTTTAAATTCAATTTATATTGATCATTACTTCCATCAATTCTAACCGCATCCCATTGTTTAAATGATGCTCCGGTACCATCTATTGGATCTCCACTTACTCCATAATCTAATTGATTACCACCATATAAATTTAATGTCCCTGATGTTCGAACGCAATCTCCTTGAACATAACAACCATTCATATTAACAATTGCGCTAGCATTACCAATTCCAATGCAAGATTGTATAGTAGTAGATACATCTGGTGTAAATCTAGAATTATATAATTGTGTTGTTCCTGCACCACCAATATATAATCCATAATTTGAATTTGCAAGTATATACTCTGTTGCAGCAACAACTTCACAATCAGTTAAAGTTAAATCTCCAGCAACAACATGTATTGAAATAAAATCACACGTAGTTGGAGTGGTTCCTCCATCAATACCAACATAACAATTTTTTAATTGTAATTTTGTACCATTAAAAACAAGTGCTCTTAAATATATACCAGTTCCTGTGCTTCTTATTAATTTTATTCCAATATTTGTTAAAGAACAACTTCCACTACTTAATGTTACCAAATCTGTATTTGAACTTACTGTTCTAACAATCCAAACACCATTCGTTGTAGTTGTTGGATATCCTATTCCAGACCCACCAACACCAATTAAATCTACCCCATCTTTTAATGATATTGTCTCAGCATAAACACCAGGATTTATTAAAATTGTCATCCCAGCACTTGCCGCATTAATTGCAGCTTGAATTGTTGAATAATCAGCATCAACATCTGTTGCATCAACCGTCAACACTTTACTAAATGGCCATTTTTTTGGAAAATTACTTAATGATATTTTTTTCTTATTATATGTGTCTGCGGAATCTTCAATTAAGAAAATATCTGCAGCGGATAATGACGTTTTTTCTGTAAAAGAATTAAAATCACCAGCATCTCTACTCAAAAACATTCTTGTAAATACTATTGCTGTTGTTCCTACTGTAATTGTACCAGTATTATTAACTCTCCATGCAGTATGACCATTTAAAGTACCCTCAGATACAGTAACATATGTTTCCGCAAAAACAAATCCTGTCTGCCAATCATTAGCATATGTCCATGCACCAGAATTAACAACATAAATTCCATTTTGACTACCAGTTCCTTGATTTTTAACTAAAACAAGGTCGCCAGCGACCACCGAAATCCCATCAATTGTTTGTGGAGCAGTTAAAGTAATTGCGCCAGTTGTTGCTACCCTAACTCTTCTACAATTATTAATATTTGGGGCAACAATAAGTCCATCCGATGTAACTTTCGACAATACTACCGAAGATGAATTTCTCCATCTAACTAAATCTCCAGTTTGCCCAGTTTGACCTTGAATAACCAATCCAATTGCCGCAGCCTGTTGATTTGGAATAATAACACTAAAATCACCTGCACCACCATAATTCGATGGTGTATATTCTACTGTTGATTGTTTATTGCCAACCAACTGCATACCCCACCAAGTAGTAATTACAGATTGTCCACCAACAACAGGAATGCATGATAAATCTGGGCCACCAATTCCAGCCTGACCACCCATAACATATCTTTCAGAATAAATATAACCATTAACTCCAAGAATTCTTACTTCTCCTGTAGATGCGACCTGCAAAACATTTGAGCTATTTGTTCTTAAATACAAATCATAAGCACTATTATTTCCCAAACTTCTAGATGCAGCAGAAACATCACCACCATTACTAAAATCTCCATGGAAAGAAGAAAAAGTTGTGTATTTTTTTACTCCAGATGCAGCAGAATCTTCAAGTAAAATTACATCAGAAGATGCTAGTGTTGACTTTAAAGTAAAAGTATTAAAATCATTTGCACCGCGAGTTAATCCAGAATGACTATGATCGCTACGACTCAAACTAGTTGCTGTACCATCAGAATTAGAAGTACCAACAGAAACTGGAGTTCCAATAGAAATATTATGAGCATGATCTACCCTACTTACATCAGCAGAAGTACCAGGAGAGGCAGTTCTAACCAAAATATCTACAGGATTTGTATCACTTACAACTGGAACAGTTACTGTTTGCCAAGTTGCTGCGGTACTAGAAGTAGCTTTTAAAAATTGCCCAGCACTCGGAGCAGCAGCAGAAGAAACTAAAACTATTGTTGTTGCACTTCTTAATCCAGAAGCAGTTCTATCATCACTTAATCTTACATCATTACCTTGACAAAATGTTCCCAATGTAGTTCCAAACGCAGGAAGTGCATGATTATGATCAGACCTTATTAATGAGGTTGCAACACCAGCCGAACTTGATCCGCCAACAACCAAATCACTCGCTATTGCTGTAGAAACAGAATGTACATGATCAGAAAAACAAATTTGATTGGATGTTCCAATACTAGCAGAAGTAACAGTTATTTGTGTTGGTGCTGTACCAGTAAATGGCAATCTAGAATATAAAATTTTAGAATTTGATTCTAATCCACAATATCCACTTGCCACATTTTTCTCAGTTCTTAATTGATATTGTATATGATCATTTGATTCAAGACCAGTTAAATCACCATGTTTTGTAACAGATGTGCTTCCAGAAGACAATTGACCTAATTTTGGCCTTTGGTCTGAAATTGAGGTAATATCAGAACTACCCTTTTGAACAACAATCCTTGCCAAACGCAAAGCGTTTTTATTTAATATTTCTGGAGCAATAGGATTAACAATAACATCACCAGCCTCATCCTCTGCTCCCTGAGAATAAATACAATGATATGTTTGAGAACCGCCATCCTTAACAACATACAGTAAATCTCCCTTGTACTTTCCATCAGGAACACTGGCCAATACGCCACTTCCATCATCATATCCATCAGGATTAATTGATGTTTGATCTATTACTTTTAACCAACCACCACTACCATTTCTATACCAATATGTAAATGTAATTGGAGAAGTTGCACCAACTTCTTTTCTATTATCATAAATATAATAAGTTCCTGAATCAACATCTAATTGTAACGATGTTGTTTCATGTTTTGTAACTACACACCCAGAAACTGAAATTGGCCCAATAACATCCCTATAATAAACATGCGTGCTTGGTAAGTTTTGTGTTAAAAAAACAGACCTTTCTGTAAGTAAATAAATTGAATCTGGTCCAGTAGAAGAAACACCCAAAACAATTAATTGTGTATCATCTGGTTCATAAATTGTAGTTGAAACATAACCATCACTATCTACTGTAACCCAAAACTGTTCAGAACTTGCGGGGAGAGTTAAATAACTATCTGCCCACTCTACATCGTGTACTATAGTTCCATCATTTATATATCCATAACCCTCACCGATAACTATATCTAACCCACTAAAAATACTTAAACTACCACCACTTAATAACCCAGAACTAGCTACATTTTTAGAATAACTTCCCAAAGCAAAAGAATGATCTACCGTTCCAAACCATAGTTCTCCCAAAACAACTTGCCCCTGATATCCATCTGTTGGGTCAGTAAAAGAAGCAGAAAAATCAGAACCCTCCGGAACAACCAATTTATGTCTATGTCCAACTCCATTAAAACTTGTTGTTCCAGTTGAAGTATTTAATTTCACATCATAAGTAAATCCATCACCAATGGTTGATCCAGAAATATATATTCTAGAATTACTTCCGCCAGAACCACCCTCAAAAGCAGTTAATCCACTTAAAAAAGAACATGCCGTTGCTCTTAGTTTTGCCCCATTATCAACATATGCGCCAACACCACCAACAACACTAAAACTACATAAATCTAAACTCAAATCTGCATTAGGTCCATCAACATAATAACCATATGCTAAAGTATATGGTGGCATACCAGCACACCCACAAGTAAAACAAGAAGTTCTACCATAATCAGTAACATAAATAAATTTATTCATATTTGTCCCAATATATGTTGGAACAGCTTCATAAATATTTATAAGACCAAATCCACTTGGATGACAATATATACCATAATAACCTTTTCTTATTAAAATTCCATATACCATAAAAGGGAAAGGTGATGTTTCAGAATAATTAATTGCCGCATATCCTGAACCAGATGGTCCAGTTACAGATACATTTATTAAACTTGATGCATATGCTCCAGTTATAAAATGTGCACCATTACTAGTAGTAATTAAAGAAACACTCCAAACCGCATCTCCTTGTCCAATAATAGAAACAAAAGGCTTTAAAGAAAAAGGATCTTCATAATAAACACCCGGTTCTATTTTTATAACATACGGATTCATAATACTCGCATCTGTAATAGAATCAACAGCAGATTTAACAGATGTAAAATCACCACCAGATGTTGCAACAACAATAACATGTCCATGTTTTAATCTTGGATCTGTACTTGTAACATATTTATTACTTAAAGATGGTGTCCCATAAGATCCAATTAATGCATTTTTTTCATCAAAAGATGGCATATATGCATCAAATAAAAACTTATCTGTCCCACTCATTAATCCAGATGCACCACCAGAAACAACATTATTAATTGGATCACTACCAGTAGAAATATGTGTACTTGCATGTGGAAGAGGAGATTGTATCTGTGGGGTCCACAATGAAGTTGCAGAATTCCATATCAACCTATAACCATCTGTTGGCTGTATGTTTGAAATACCATAACCCTCTAACTCATTTGCATTCCATTGAGCAATACTATTACCTACTTGACTGGCAGTAACACTATGTGGATTTAATGTACTTCCTATATGTGAATCTATTGCACTATGAGAATTTGTACCTGAACCACTTAAACTTTGGTGAACTAAATACCCTTCAATAACATCAAAATTAACCTCATGATTTAACTTCATCTAAAATAATACTTATTTTATTAGACCCAATATTTAGATTCCTAAACCTTAAATCATACCCATCTTTACTATCATATAATCCTATTCCACCAACACCATAATTTGATGCAGTGTTATCCTGAGCACCTTCACTTACCGTATCTAATTTAACTTTATCTACCGCAGTAACTATAACAAATTCTTTGTCTAAAATCTGCACTCTTCCACTTGCAGTTGTTTTTAAATAAACTGTAACTTTATTATATGGATCAACACCATCATATTCCAATCTCTCTACAAGATTATTATTAATTGTATTTGTATCATCTACAACCCTAACTTCAACATCTTGATTTAAATCATGTTGGACAACAATTGTATCAGTACTAACAAATTCCTGTTGAAATAATAAAAGCATTATTGATTCTCCCCTAACGCGCAAAGTGTTCCTAAAACATCCAAATCCCAAATTGCTATTTGTGATCCAGATCTATTATCCATCTCCAAACGAACAGCAATCATATCTCCTTCATAATAATTGGCTACAGAAAATCCTTCAAAAGTTATACTCTGTAACTTATTATTTACTGCCGTTGGTACAGATGCATTTGTAACGGTCTGGGCTTGCTTTGAAACAATAGTTTCTGTATTTGCTAATGTCCTGGCCACAGGAAAAATACCACCACTAGGATCGGCTTCTAGAACCCCCTGAACCTCTATTGGTAAAATAGATGCTATAAATGTTGCATTTCCACTTCCAGTATTAACTACAGAATAATTCATCCTAATTGATAATGGCATACTTGTATCAATTCCTCTTGGTAATGTAAATTGATATTGTACTAGCATCTCCATTTCCATTCATTAATGCTCTTGGAATATATGTGACCATCCAGTAGGAACTCCACCAGAACCAACATTAATATTTGCTGTTGCTATTCCACCCTCATCACCAAAATAATTTGCCAAATTACAAAAATTTCTCTTAAACCTTGATGTTCCAGAGAACATAAAATATCCATTTTCTCCAAAATATGCCCCAGATGACATTAATCTAATTTGATTAAATTCTGGCAGCTGTAGTTAAATCATATTTTAATTCTAATTCTAGACCAATATAAATTTTGACCAGAAATTGTTTTCTTTGCCCAAGTTGAATTGCTATTCAATCCATAAAATATACCTTCTCCAGAATCTGCCCTAAGAAAAACTTCATTAGAATATCTATAATAATTAAAAATATCTAATGCCATAACATTAATTTCTACCCAAGAAGAACCATTCCAAATTTCAAAAATAAAGGATTTTACTGTACTTTCTACAGCTGCTGTTGTTTGTAAAATATTCAAACCCCAATGCTTTAAAACATCTTCTCCAAACAAAGAAGACCCAATTAACATTGAATATCCATCACCAATTCCCTGAAATGTTGCAGAATATGAATCAATATTTCTTAAATTATCAGAAACATGGGCGTATATACGACAATGGCGGCCCCCTTACAGGACCACCAATGTCGTTTTTCATTCCGCAATCCGTATTCTACATTCCGCAATGCAATCACGCCACGTCGTCGATCATCTCCTCGTCTGCAACCTCATCGTCCAATTCCGCCATGCTCGATCTCGAAATTTTCACCTTCCCGCTTCATCTGCTCGATAAGATCTTCGCGACCGATAAGCTGCAGATGCCTGATTCTGCGGTACTCGTTGCGATGCTCGGGGCAGTACTTTCGGATAAATATACTGCCGCGGGTAGATTTTCACCTCAAACTGATGGTTGCACCCTTCGAGAGCACAGTTCATGACCATGGTCACCACTTCGGTATAACTGTGCTTGAAGGTCTGGTTCTTGATGTTGACGTCTTCAGGCTTGGTCCGTTTCCTGATGCGATACCGGTCCTGACGGTGCTCGGGACAATACTTGGAAATATGGATACCAAAGAAAATCTTTCCGCAGCCCGGATACAGGCACTTTTTCTCCCGAAGCTTCTGACGACGCCGAGATTTAGGAAGCTGCATACTGAATTTTCCCTTTCCTGGTTCTGGTTTATCTTGTTATTTTTCTTGTTTTTCGACCGTTTTTTAATCGTGAGGCGCTATAAATATAGGGGCAAAAGGGAAAAAATGCAAACAAATAAAAAACTATTTTGACGAGTGAAAAAAAACAGGCCTGGAAAATAGTGAGGTATCTTATTCTTTTTCATAGCGTT